>NZ_JBPDIM010000001.1:0-1860000 GCF_056821725.1 Sphingomonas sp. BLHR8
GGCGGGGCAGAAGATCGACGATGATGAGGTCGCCGCGGTGCTCGCCGACGTCGATCTGATCGTGGTGCACAATGCCGCGTACGATCGCCCGATCTTCGAGCGGCGCTTCCCCTCGCTGTTCGGGCGGGCGTGGGCCTGCTCGATGACCTCGATCGACTGGTCGCGGCGAGGGCTAGAAGGTCGACGGCTCGGCGACCTCCTCGCCCAGGTTGGATACTTCACCAACACCCACCGCGCCGGTGACGACGTCTGGGCGCTGATGCACCTGATCTGGGACGCCCAGGCCTGGCCCGAGCTCCTCGCCCGAGCCGAGCAGCCGAGCTACCGGGTTGAGGCAACCGGGGCGCCCTACGCGAAGAAGGACGCGCTGCGCCTCGGCGGCTTCCGCTGGGACGCGCATCGCCGCGTATGGTTCGCGCTGTGCGAGGAGCATGGGCTCGAACCCTTCGTGGCCCGCGCGATCAACGCCGGCTCGCGCGACCCGGCGGTGTTCGAGCTCACCGCCTGCCACCGTTACCGCGAGCTGCGCGAGCACGAGTTCGACAGCCTGCGCGTCCCCGCACCCCGGTTCGACTGATCGAACCCGACCACAGCAACACAACCAACCTCGAAGCGGCCCGCCCTCATCGGCGGGCTGCTTCGTTTCAGGAGCAGTAGAATGAACGACAACAACCTCTTCGACGACGTCTACCAGCAGCTCGAGCGAGACGCCGCCGAGTTCTTTCGCGAGCCGGGCCGTGCGCCAAGCGATGGGCTGCGCTCGTGGACCATCTTCGATCTCGAGTTCGCTTGGGATCGATCGGCGCACGAGGCCTACACGGTCGCCGAGGGCGCCTCGGCTCAACCGGGCCATCCGCGCTGGCCGTTCGACCGGGTTGCCGCGGTCGCCTGGCTCACCCTGACCGAGCAACCGGGAAGGGCGCTGCCGATCGTCACGCCGCCGGTGGTCATGACCGCGGAGCAGCACGACGAACGCGCCATGGTTTCGGCGCTGTTCGATGCGCTTGTCGAACACCGCTCCATCGCCACCACCTGGGGCGGTGAAGCGCGCGACCGTGCCGTGCTGCGGCGGGCAGCGATGCGTCACGGCCTGCTGCTGCCGCCGCAGCTGCGGAACCTGGTGCCCTTCGCTCCCCGCAAGCTCGACCTGTGCCACGCGCTTTCAGTGAAGGCCGGAACGGTGCATCTGCCCGAGCTTGCGGCGGCACTGTCGATCCCGTGCAAGCCCAGCCCCTCGACCAGCATCGGCCGCCTGGTCGAGAACGGCGAGTGGGGCCGTGTGCGCGAGCAGGTGTTGGCGGATATTCTCACCACCACCGTCGTCGCGCTCGAAACCCTGTCCATGACGGGCGAGGTCTCGTGGCAACCGACTGCTTCGACCGCTGAGGTCGCCGACGTCGCAGCTGCAGCGATGCCGCACAGCAGGTTCGTCGCGCAGACGTTCCATCCGTGGGCGACGAACCTTTTCAAGGCCAAGCACGACTTGCAGCGGAAGGCGGCGTGATGAAGTCACGACCGCGCTCAAAGCTGATCAGCCGCTCGCCGACGGCAAACGCGGCTTCGCCATGGTCACCTGCGACCCCAACGAGCTCGTCGCTCCGATCCACCCCAAGGCGATGATCACCGTGCTCGAGCGCGCCGATCACGAACGCTGGATGACCGGTGGCTTAGACGACGTCATCGCGCTCCAGCGACCCTACAACGCCGCGCGGATGACCGTGCGGGGGCCGGAATTTCTGACCCGAAAGGGCGCGAAGGCGCGGGAGTAGTAACACCGTTCCGAGCGTGCGGGCGTAAGGGAGTGTGTGCGATCAGCGGACGGTAACCCTAGAGACGTTTAACCGACAACACACCGTATCTCTCAACGCTTTATCCATCGCTGCCTGCGAGTGCACGTGGCGAGCGTACAAAGCGTGGATCCTCGATCCAGCGTCTGCGGCCCCGGTCTACGGGCGTTCCTGCCGAGAGTGGACGAGCCACGGATTCGGCCCCCCAACAACAATCTGACGACCGAACGCGAAGTCCAACGGACAGCGGGCGATCACAACGCAAGGGCGGCTGACATGTCCGATCGTACCAATCCACCAATGCGCCACAGCAAGAAAATTCGGACATCGTGTCCGAATATGAGCGCCACGGCGCATTGTGCTAATGAAGCCGATGCTGCCGCACGAAACGATCAAGCAACGCTGGCTGTGCTCGAACAGCGCTTTCGCGATCCGACGGGCTTGCGAGCGATGGCGAACCATCACGCACGCCGTTGCGGTGCCGACGCCGATGACCTGTTGAGCGACGCGATGGTACGCGCGCTGCGTTTGCCCAACTGGTCGCATGGCGTCGACAGCCGGCTTGAGGGTGTCCTCTCCAGCGCCGCTTCCGGCATCAACCGCGCACGCGCGCGGCGTCGCGCCGCTGGCATCATCATCGTTCCCGCGAACGATGAAACTGTCCTAGATCGCTGGGCGCCGGTCTCCCGAAACGCAGAGCAGGAGCTCGAGCACGAGGCGCGGCGCGCTGCCGCCGCAGAAGCCCTGGAGGAACTCGCGGGCGGTGATCCCCTCATGACAGCGCTGGTCGATGGTATCGGCAAGGGGCTGTGCGGGTCGGCCCTTCGCTGCGAGTTGGGGGTGAGCGAACTGAAGCTGGCGTCGCTTCGCAGGAAGCTCAAGCGCCGAGCGGCCGCGGTGAGGATCGATCTCGACCTGCATCTCACTGGCACGCTCAAAGGCGGCGGCAACGCGGCCTGACCGCTCGCAAATATTATCGTACCGCCTCTGGATGTCCGATGTAAGGCTTGGAGTGCCAGACCGGGTGGCGTGATGCTGGCTTACGGGCCGGCTGGGGCTGGGGGCACCGCGCGACACCACAGCCGAACTAATCTTCAAACCTGCCACCCTTTGACAAAGCGGCAGCGCGTCGAACATGAAGACGTTCAGGGGAGATGGGGCGCTTGAGTACGAGCTTTTACGGACGGCCGATTCTGAACTCGCCCTACGCGCCGCCGTCTTTGTATCATCGGCTCGACGACACAGGGCAGCCGATCGAAGGAGAGCCGATCAGGGGACGGCGCCCGTCCAAGTTCATCGTGCCGGTGCCAGCGTCGCGGAAGAAGGCCGCCGCCACACAGGCGTCTCTCGATCTCGAGACCTACACCGAGAATGCGAAGATCAACGAAATCCGCGGCTACGTGGATGCGTGGCGTGGTGTGCCTAATCCGACCGACTGGGGCGTGACTCCGGCAACGCAGCGGCTGCTGGAACACTGGCGACGGCCGAAGGAGCAATGGGCCGGGCCCCGCCCCTTCTTCTGCCAGATCGAGGCGGTCGAGACGATGATCTGGCTGACCGAGGTCGCGCCCCGCAGGGCGGCGACGCGGGGACTGCTCGATCAGATCGCCAGGGACAACGAGGAGGCAAATCCGGCGCTGTTCCGCCTTGCCATGAAGATGGCGACGGGCAGCGGCAAGACGACCGTGATGGCGATGCTGATCGCCTGGCAGGCGATCAACGCAGGCCGCAAGGAGACCAAGGACTTCTCACGCGCGTTCCTGATCGTCGCGCCCGGCATCACGATCAAGGACCGGTTGCGGGTGCTTCAGCCGAGCGAACCGGGCAACTACTACGACACCCGCGAGATCGTGCCGCCCGAGATGCTGCCCGAGATCCGCCGGGCCGAGATCGTCATCACCAACTATCACAGCTTCCAGCACCGCGAGACGCTGGCGATGCCGAAGGCGGCCCGCAGCTTCCTCCAGGGCAACGATCCCGAGCCGGTCCGGACGATCGAGACCGACGCACAGATGCTGGACCGGGCGTGCGGCAAGCTGCTGCGGTTCGAGCGCGTCAACGTGATCAACGACGAGGCGCACCATTGCTACCGCCACAAGGTGGGTGGTGATGCCGAGGGCGCGCTGACCGGCGACGAGAAGAAGGAAGCGGAAGCGAACGAGGAGGCGGCCCGGCTGTGGATCAACGGCATCGAGGCGCTCGACCGCCAGCTGAGAAAGGGCAAGCGCACCGGCGGCGTGCGCGCGGTCTATGATCTCTCCGCCACCCCCTTCTTCTTGCGCGGCTCAGGCTATCAGGAGGGGACGCTGTTCCCCTGGGTCGTGTCCGACTTCAGCCTGATGGACGCGATCGAGAGCGGCATCGTCAAGCTGCCGCGGGTGCCGGTCACCGACAACCTCGTCCAGACCGACACGGTCGTCTACCGTGACCTGTGGAAACACATCGGCAAGTCGATGCCGAAGTCGACCGCGAGCGCGAACAAGCTCAGCCCGTTCGACCTCAACCCGCTCCTGCTGACGGCCCTCAACTCGCTCTACAGCCACTATGCCAGCGAGTTTGACCGTTGGCAGAAGGTCGGCATTGGCGTGCCGCCGGTATTCATCGTCGTGTGCCAAAACACCGCCATCTCCAAGCTGGTATTCGAATGGATCGCCGGCTTCGAGCGCGGCGACGCCGAGGCGGGCGAGCGCGCCGCCTTCCACGCCGGCCATCTCGAGCTGTTTCGCAATTACGACGAGCATGGCGGCCGCCTGCCCAAACCGCGTACCTTGCTAATCGATTCCCGTCAGCTCGAAGCGGGCGAGGCGCTCGACAAGGGGTTCAAGGAGGCTGCTTTCGCCGAGATCGAGCAGTTCAAGCGCGAGCTCGCCGCCCGTGAAGGCGCCGGCGCGCTCAAGGGTGACGTTGGCGAAGGTGACCTGCTGCGCGAGGTGATGAACACGGTCGGCCGCCCCGGCCGGCTCGGCGAGCAGATCCGCTGTGTGGTGTCTGTATCCATGCTGACGGAGGGTTGGGATACCAACACGGTCACGCACATCCTGGGCGTCCGCGCCTTCGGCACCCAGCTGCTGTGCGAGCAGGTCGTCGGCCGCGGGCTGCGCCGCCAGTCATACGAGCTCAACAAGGATGGCCTGTTCGACGTCGAGTACGCCGACATCATGGGCATCCCGTTCGACTTCGCGCGTTCGCCGCAGAAGGTCGATCCTAAGCCGCCAAAGCCGGTCACCCGCGTCCACGCCATCGCCGAACGCGCCGATCTGGAAATCCGCTTCCCGCGGGTCAGCGGTTACCGCCGCGAGCTGCCGTCGGAGCGGCTGAACGCCGAGTTCGGCGAGGACAGCCGCCTGGTCATCACGCCCGAGGACATCGGCCCGACGTCGGTGACGATGGAGGGCATCGTCGGTGCCGGCGTCACCATCACGCCCGAGGTGCTGGCCGCCCTGCGTCCGTCCGAGATCAGCTTTAACCTCGCCAAGCACCTGCTCTACACACACTTCCGCGACCAGGACGGCTTCCCCAAGCAGCACCTGTTCCCGCAGATCCAGCGGCTCGCCCGGCGGTGGATCGATGAGGGCCACCTTGTCACCAAGGGCGTGCCGATCGGTGCAATCCTGTATCAGGAGCAGCTGGCTCGCGCGGCCGAGAAGATCGACATCGCCTGCACACGCGGTGGCGGCGGGCACGTCGTGGCCGTCCTCGACCCCTACAATCCGAGCGGCTCGACCCGGCACGTCAACTTCATCACCTCGAAGGAATGCTGGAAGACGGGCGCGCAGCCGCCCCGGTCGCAGATCAGCCACGTGGTGAAGGACTCGAGCTGGGAGGTCGCGCTGGCGCAGGCACTGGAGGGTCACCCGCGTGTGCTCGCCTATGCCAAGAACCAGGCGCTCGGCTTCGAGATCCCCTATCTCGATGGCGGTGCCATGCGGCGCTACCTGCCCGACTTCCTGGTCCGCCTAGACAGCGGCGACGACGCCAACCCGCTCCACCTCGTGCTGGAGATGAAGGGTCAGCGCGACGAGAGCGACAAGGCCAAGGCGCAGACCGCGAGCGACATGTGGGTGCCGGGCGTCAACGCGCTCGGCGGCTACGGGCAATGGGCGTTCGCCGAGTTCACCGACCCCTACACCACGGAGGATGAGCTCGCCGGGCTGGTGACGAAGCTGATCGACGGGGCGACGGCATGACGGAGCCGGTCTTCGCCGCGCTCGCCGACGTGCCGCTGCGCGACGCCTGGGCTCATGAGGCGCACCGCTTCACGCCTTGGCTTGCGGCCAACCTAGACCGGCTGTCCGAAGTGATCGGCATACCGCTGGAACTGGCCGGGACGGAGATCCGGGTCGGCACCTTCAGCGCCGACATCCTCGCGCGCAACGCCGCGGACGACAGCGTCGTGCTGGTCGAGAACCAGCTGGAGGGCTCGGACCACACCCACCTGGGTCAGATCATGACCTATCTGGCGGGGCTGGAGGCGCAGACGATGGTCTGGGTCGCACCCTTTTTCCGAGACGAGCACCTGTCGGCGATCCGCTGGCTGAACGAGCACACGGTTGATCCCTTCGCCTTCTTCGCTGTGCGACTGCGTGTCGTCCGTATCGCCGAATCGCCCTATGCGCCCCTATTCGAGGTGGTGGAGCGGCCCAACAACTGGGATCGCCAAGTTTCCGAGAGGAAGCGGGCGGTCGAGGGCGACCTGACCGAGTTGGGACAGCACCGGCTCGCGTTCTGGACGCACGTCTGTGGCCGTCATCCCCGATTTGGGAAGCCGGACGCGGCGAGCTCGCATTGGGCCGATCTGCCGGGGACGGACGCGGTGGTGGTGCAATACCTGTCCAAGAACGGTGTGGGCGTCTTCGTGCGACCGCGACGGGGCCGCTCCATGGACGAGCTGGCCGGCGAGCTCCAGCCAAGCCTCCAGCAACTTGCGGATGAACTTGGCGCACCGGCCGGTGGGGACAGCAGTTTTCTCTCGCAATCGCTGAAGGCGGACCCGCACGATCCCGCACAATGGGATCGGTTGGCCGACTGGCTGGATGAGCGCACCACCGTATATCAGGCGGCGTTCGCCCGACTTGGCGGGAGCCAGACGTGATGCCCGGCACCTTCGACACACGGCAGCGCACAGAACAGGGTGCCTGGTTCGAGGCGAACCTCGCCCCGCACCATGGCTATCGCGGCGCGGCCTACCGCGTCGCGCCCGAGCACCGCGCCGCCAACCTGGCCCCGGCTATTCGCGACACGGCCGAGCGTCTGTTCGACGCCGACCCGTCCATCCAATGGCACCAGCACGCGAACCACGGGCTCTCCTCGCAGGTCTGCTGTGTCAACTTCCTGCTGCCTTTCGCCGACAAGCCGGCGTTGCTTTCCCGGTGGATCGCGCACGTCACCGGTGATGACGTCGCCGAGGTGCTGCCCGTAGAGCGTGGACGCGCCGGCCAGGACTGGTTCGTCACCTTCGAGTGGATCGGTGAGGTAGACCACCTCAACGAAGCCAAGGTGGGCACGCTTCGCAAGCGCGGAGCGAACGCCACGGCGGCCGACGCGGCCATCCTCTATCGCACAGTCGCGGGCGTCACGAATCTGCTGCTGATCGAGTGGAAGTATACCGAGCGCTACGGCCAGCCGCTCGACCCTAAGGGAAACGACACGCGCCGGGCCCGCTATGACGCGATCTGGCGCGCCCCGAACGGGCCGATCCGCGCGGATGCGGACGTCACGCTCGACGATTTCTTCTGGGAGCCCTTTTACCAGATGCTGCGACAACAGATGCTCGCCTGGCACACCGAGCGAGCCGACTCTGCGGTCGACCGCGCGCGTGTCCTGCACCTCTCGCCTGCCGGCAACACTCCCTTGCACACAGTGACCTCGCCGGCGCTGCGGCGGTTCGGTGACGACGCTTTCGCAGTGTTTCGCAGCCTGCTGACCGACCCAGCCGACTTTCGGTCGATGTCGATCGAGGACGCGTTCGCGCCCTTGGCCGACTGGCCAGAGGCTGAATCGTACCGCTGGCTACGCGACCGCTATCCGACCTTGTGTGCAGTGGCGGAGACCGCCTGATGGCGCGCAAGCCCGGCACCCCCAAGCAGGTCGACGCGCTGCGCCACGGTGATGCGTCGCGGCGGAACATCCCGACGGCGGAATTGCAGTCCTTCTTCCTGCGCGAGGAGGACACGCACCCGCTGCCGCCCAAACACTATCCCCGCGCCCGGCCGCTGGCCGAGGGCGAGACACGAACCGAAGAGGAAGTCAGCGTGCCCGAGATCATCTGGAACGGGGCGCGGATCACGATCACCGAGGCGCAGCAGGCCGAGCTGGCCGAGACCGGCACGCTGACGCTGTCCGACGCGCAGCTCGTCTGGCGCGGCAAGGATCGGCAGGACTGGTCCGATCTCGTCGTCAACGTGCCGCCCCTCTACATCCAGGAGAAGATCCACCCCAAAGCGATCATCGACGACCTGAAGCGCCGGACAGCGCAGTCGCGCGAGGCGACCACCGACGCGCCGGACCTGTTCGCCGACTTCAACGGCATCGAGCCTGATCAGCGCGCCGAATTCTACCAGCACGACCAGCATTGGTCGAACCGGATGATCCTGGGCGACAGCCTGCAGGTGATGGCCAGCCTGTCCGAGCGCGAGAGCCTGAAGGGCAAGGTGCAGTGCATCTATTTCGACCCGCCCTACGGCATCAAGTTCAACTCGAACTGGCAGGTCTCGACTCAGAACCTTGAGGTTAAGGACGGAAAGCAAACAGATATCAGTCGCGAGCCCGAACAGGTTAAGGCGTTTCGCGACACCTGGAAGGACAATATTCACAGCTATCTAACGTATTTGCGTGACCGCCTTACGGCGATGCGAGACCTGTTGACTGAGAGCGGGTCGGTATTTGTGCAAATTGGCGATGAAAACGTTCACCGGGTTCGTGCGGTGATGGACGAGGTTTTCGGAGCAGGAAATTGCGTGAGCGAGATAGTCGTGCAGAAGACATATGGTTTTTCTGCTGACGCAATCTCCAACGTTTCTGACTTTATCCTATGGTATGCAAAGCATAGGCCAAGCCTAAAATGGCGCTCTCTCTATCAACCCAAGCCTTACACGCTTGGAGAAGGCAATGCCACGTGGCTTATGTTACCGGATTTCACATATCGTGGTGTTTCCTCGAGCGAAAAAGTAGCGCAGACGCTCCCCGAAGGCGCCAAGCCATACAACCCTGACAATATGATATCTCAGGGGCGCGCGTCCGAACGCCAGCCCCTATCTTTGCGTGGTGTTCATAGTGATCCTTGGCTTAAGAATTCACACTGGAAGGCCAATTATCCTGTTGGTGTGAACAGGCTGGTTAAAAGCGAACGCGTGCACGTGGCTACGAATAGCTTCCGCTACAGGCGTTTTCACAACGATTTTGCTGTGCAACCGTATTCGAATATCTGGACCGACACCGGCACTGGCAACTTCACGGAAAGTAAGATTTATATTGTCCAGTCTGGCACAAAGACCGTTGAACGCTGTCTCCTGATGGCCACCGATCCAGGTGATCTCGTGCTGGACCCGACCTGCGGCTCTGGAACGACGGCTTTTGTGGCAGAGCAATGGGGTCGCCGCTGGATCACGATCGACACAAGCCGTGTAGCGCTCACTCTGGCTCGAACTCGCCTCGCCGCCGCACGCTATCCTTGGTATATCCTCGCAGACAGCAAGGAGGGTCGAGCCAAGGAAGCAGCACTGACCCAGGCGCCACCTCCGGCGACACCTGTCAATCAAGATATCCGTCAAGGTTTTGTCTACGAACGTGAAGCGCGTGTGACCCTCGGTGACATTGCTCGCAATCCGCTGATCGACGAAATCTGGGAGAAGTGGCAGGCGGTGCTCGAACCGCTGCGCGCCGACCTCAACGCCGCGACCGGAGAGGCGTGGGAGGAATGGCAAATCCCGCGCGAGCTGCCCGCCTCCGCGCAGTCCACCGCCGCCGAGCCGCACGCCAAATGGTGGGAAGCGCGTATCGCCCGGCAGCGCGAGATCGACGCCAGCATCGCCGCGCGCGCCGACGTCGAGTATCTCTACGACAAGCCCTACACCGATCCCGCGCGCGTCCGCGTCGCCGGGCCGTTCACGGTCGAGAGCCTGTCGCCGCACCGCGTCCTCCCCGCCAGCGACGACGAGCTGATCGAGACGCTCGACGCCGCCGACGGCGCGCGCTCGCCCGCCGACGCCGACCTCGCCGGACAGGACTTCGCCGCGATCGTCATCGATTATCTGAAGGCGGAAGGCGTCAGGCAGCAGGCCAAGGGCGATCGCATCACTTTCGAGAGCATTGCGCCCTGGCCCGGCAATTTCGTCGGCGCCGCCGCGACCTTCATCGAAGGGGAGAATGGTCCCGAGCGCCGCGCCGCGATTCTGATTGGCCCCGAATACGGCACCGTCGGCCGGCAGGACCTGGTCGCCGCCGCACGCGAGGCGGTGGACAACCGCTTTGACGTGCTGATCGCCTGCGCCTTCAACTTCGACGCGCATTCGTCCGAGCTCGACAGGCTCGGCAGCCTCACCATCCTGAAGGCGCGCATCAACCCCGACATGCATATGTCGGACGAGCTGAAGAACACCGGCCGCGGCAACATGTTCGTCGTCTTTGGCGAGCCCGACGTCGAGGTGCTGGACGACGGCGGGCCCTGCATCCGCGTGAAGGTGAACGGCGTCGACGTGTTCGATCCCAACACCGGCGACATTCGCTCCAGCGACACCAAAGGCATCGCCGCCTGGTTCATCGACACCGATTACAACGAAGAAAGCTTCTTCGTCCGCCACGCTTATTTCCTCGGCGCGAACGACCCCTACAAAAGCCTCAAGACCGCACTCCGCGCCGAGATCGACGAGGATGCGTGGGCGACACTCTATTCGGACATCTCCCGCCCGTTCGAGCGGCCGGCAGGCGGGAAGATCGCGGTGAAAGTCATCAACCACTTCGGCGACGAGGTGATGAAGGTGTTTGGGGTTTAGGCTGTGGCGGTCTTGGTCGAAGGCATCTCCGTCATCATCCGCGCCGACCGCCTCCTCGAGACGTTTGCCGGCGATTTGGACCGGTTCAAGAGTCTTGTTCCAAACAACACACTCTGCACGGATGGCGAACTGGTTCGCGTCGGCTTTCTGTCACCTTCTGAAACGGAGCGCTTCTGCAACACCTTGGAGCACAGTGGACTATTCCTCAGGGAGGGAGACGGGCAGGCAAAGGACTTCACGGTGTGCGATCAGCAGAAGGGCATGATGGTTCCCACCCGCTGGGCGTCATTCGGTCACATAAGCTGGCAAGGGGCCACCACGAAGAGGGTGGCCGGGTGCCAGCTTGAGGGCAGCTCGTTGAAGCAGCTCGTGACACCCGACGGATGGGTATTTGAAGGTTCACTGACGAAAGATTTCCGTTTCCTCCCGATACCGCCGCGACCCCAATGAACTTCCTGATCGCCGATACATTCACGGCTGCCTTCAATCGCCTGTCCGGGCAGGACCAGAAGGCGGTGAAGGCCAGCGTGTTCGACCTGCAGATGGACCCGACCGGCAATGGGCTTCAGCTGCACCGGATCGACAACAGCAAGGACCCGAACTTCTGGTCCGCGCGGGTCAATCGCGATGTGCGGCTGATCGTCCACAAAACCGGACAGTCAACGCTGGTTGCCTATGTCGATCACCACGACGATGCCTACGCCTGGGCGGAGCGCCGCAGGATCGAGGCTCACCCCCGCACCGGTGCCGTCCAGATCGTCGAGGTGCGTGAGCGGGTCGAGAACGTCGCCCCTCCCGAGCGGTTCGACTTCGTCATGCCCGCCGCCAGCGCGCCGGCCACGACGCCGCCGCAGCTCTTCGCAACACTAGATGACGAGGCCCTGCTGTCTATCGGCGTGCCGACGGACTGGCTCGCCGACGTGCGTGCGGCAACCGAGGAGGGGTTCTTCGTCCTCGCCGAGCATCTGCCGGCCGAGGCTAGCGAGGCGCTGCTGGAGTACGCCGCGACCGGCCGGCTGTCCGCGCCTGCTGCGACGTCCGGCGCCGACCCTTTCACCCACCCCGACGCGCTGCGTCGTATTCGACCGATAGCCGATCAGGAAGAGCTGGAGCAGGCGCTGGCCTTCCCTTGGGAACGCTGGGGGGTGTTCCTCCACCCCTCACAGCGCGACCTGACCGACCGCACATTCGCCGGGCCGGCGCGGGTCGCGGGTTCCGCCGGCACGGGCAAGACGATCGTGGCGATCCACCGAGCGGTTCGGCTCGCGCGCGCGAACCCGGACGCGCGCATCCTGCTCGCCAGCTTCTCGCAGCCGTTGGCGGACGCGATGGCCAAGAAGCTGCTGGTGCTGGCGCCCGAGACAGGAGGCGTGGTCCCGCGCATCACGACCGCCTCATTCCAGGGCGTCGCCGAGCAGCTGTACCAGCTGGAGCACGGTGTTCGCCCCCGCATCGCGACAAATACAATCTTGCGCGATCGGCTTGCCGCATCGGCCAAGTCGGCGCTGCTGAAGGGCTTCTCCGACCGGTTCCTGCTGTCCGAGTGGATCAACGTCATCGACGCCTGGGGCATGACCTCGGCTGAAGCCTATGCGACCGTTCAGCGGATGGGTCGCAAGAGCAGGCTGGGTCCAAACCAGCGTGAGCGGCTTTGGCCGGTGTTCGCCAGCGTTCGCGCGGCGCTGGCGGCCGAGCGATTCACGACCTGGGCGCAGGTCTTCAACGAACTGGCCGACCGGCTTGCCGGCAAGACGCGCAAGCCGTTCGACCACGTCATCCTGGACGAAGCGCAGGACCTCGCGCCGGCCGAGCTGCGCTTCTTCGCAGCGCTGTCGCCCGCTGGCGCCGATGCGCTTTTCCTGGCCGGCGACATGGGTCAGCGCATCTTCCAGCACCCCTTCTCCTGGGCGCAGCTCGGCGTCGACGTGCGCGGCCGCTCGCACACCCTGAAGGTTTGTTACCGCACGTCGCAGCAGATCCGGCGCGCCGCCGACCACCTGCTGCCGCCGGTTCTTCGCGACGTCGACGGCGTCGAGGACGAGCGGCGCGGTATTGTGTCGGTGTTCGACGGCCCCGCGCCCACCGTGACGACCGCCGGCACGGTGGAGGAAGAGGCGAAGACAGTGGCCACCACTGTTGCCAGCTGGCTGGCCGAAGGGATCGCGCCCGCCGAGATCGGCATCTTCGTCCGCACACCGGACCTGGTCGCCCGCGCCCGCGCGGCGCTTGCGGGTATCGGAGACGCCGACATGATCACCACCGCGCCGATGCACCTAGCCAAGGGTCTGGAGTTCCGTGGAGTGGTGGTGATGGCCTGCGACCAAGGCATCCTTCCGCTAGACGTCCGCATCGCTGACGCGGCCGACGAAGCTGAGCTGGACGAAATCTACGAAACCGAGCGCCGCCTGCTCTATGTTGCCGCCACCCGCGCCCGTGAGCATCTTGTTTTGACAGGGGTGTCACCCGAGTCCGAGTACCTTTGTGATTTTCAGCACTGGCATCGGTGATCGGCTAATGGTGGCCGCGGCGGGTGCTTATGAGCCGATTGCGGAATGGCGGCTTGCAGAGTCTAGGTTGGTCGAAGTTGACATGACCGGATTGCGATGCCCGGACGGTTTCGACTTCGCCCAGCAGAAGGCGATGCCGATTGCGGCCAGCCATTCTTTCCGGGTCTGCTGTACATGTCGTGACGAGCGATAGCCGGGGCCTTCTGGCCGGGTGCGCGGTGAAAGATCATGAGCGGCCCGTCGTGTGGCCCGCGGCCCAAGGCGTCCTGCTAATCCCGGCGCAGGCGGGAAATTTGATGGGGATTCAGACCCTTCGTCTGAACACTAAGTATCCTTTCATCATAAGCTTCATCAACCGACCTGCCTGCCGCCACCGCGTCGTAAAAGCCAGTGGCAAAGGCAATTGCCTCCTCGTCATCGATCTCGTCCATCATGCCGACAATGACCGCTGCGAACGGCTCCGTGATGCCTTCCATTGTATGACACGCGTTCAGCAGGACGCACTGGACGGTCTTCTGCCGCCTGATAAGTTCGGCGAGGGGGTCGTAGGTCATCACGACCTCGTTCCCGATTTCGTCCAGCAGGGAAATTCCCTCCAGGTCAGCATGGCCGGCAAAGTGGACGATATCGAAACGCTGGCCGGACAACGCTCTGCGGAAGTCGTCGATGGTCGCCGCCATCAGCGGTTCGACATGAACGCTTCCGGGAGACTGTTTGAACGCCTCGCGGATGGCCCGAATCTCGCGGTCAATCTTGAGGGCCGGTCTAGAGTCCCGCTCCGGATTCGCAGTAACGACGAGAATCCGCTTTTCGAGCAGATGCGAGATATCGCCCGAGGTTTTGCCCTCGTCACGGATTTCCTGCCTCACACCCGTGTCGAGCTCGCCCCATGCCTGCTGCAGCAGGGCCATGACCGGGGTCGCGCCGCCCTCGCGCGACGCCGTGCCGCGTTCGGCGCGTCCGATTTCCGTTGCTTGTCCGCGAAGCAGACCGGCAAGCTCACGGTTGGTCTCGTCAAGGGCATTTGCCAGTCGAAATGACAACTGGGTGGCGCGACATTGAGGTCGCCCCCTGATCTCGAAGGGAACCTCGTCGAGCAGCTCGACGGTGACGATCGGCCGGGGACCGTTGAACCGCTCCTGCGCGATGCGGCGGATGTCCGCTTCGGTCGGCCTCGGGAGGCGCTCGAGGCTGCGGGCGTCCAGCGCCACCTCCCCCTGCGCACCGGCTGCGATGTAGACGTCGCGCCCAAGCACGTGCTGCATCCGCACGCCGGTCGTGCCCGGCACGGCGCGCGCCGCCAGCAGCGGGTCGCCCAGCGCGGCCGCGTCCAGCGACCGAGGCGGCTCCTCGCGGACGAGATGGTCGCCGTGGATGAAGTCCAGGTCGATGGCGACCATGTAGAAGCCTGACAGCGTCCAGACCATCGCCTGAACGCCCACCACGAGGGCGAGCCACTTGTGCAGACGCCGCGCGAGAAGCGGCAACCTGGTCTTCAACTCGCGTCCCCCTTCCGCGCGCAGCCCGATCGCATGTTCGCTCCTGGACCCGGCTCCTGCGCCCGAGCAACGGCGTCGTGGGCCCTTTGCTCGCCCGTTAGTCCACATCCGGTTCGCGCGAACCCGCCAGCTGCCTGCGCGCCCGATAGACTCTCGTCTCCACCGCCTTCTCGCTGATCCGGAGGACCGACGCGACCTCGGCCTGCGACAGTCCGTCGATCGTCCTGAGGATCAGCGGCTCCTTGAGGCTGCGCGGCAGCGCCGCGATGGCCTGCCACAGCCGCTCCAGATCCTGCTTGTCGGCCGCGGCCTTGTCGAGGAGGGGCGCCAGGTCGGGAACCCCGTCCTGATCCGGCATCGGATCCGAGGAGAACAGGTAGCGGCGGACGGCGCGCCGACGCGCCCAGTCTCGGCACTTGTTGATCGCGATGCGGGCCAGCCAGGCGCGCAGCGGCCGCGACTGGTCGTAGCTGTCGAGCCGCCTGTAGGCGGACACGAAGCTCTCCTGGACGAGGTCGAGCGCGTCCTCCGGGTTCCCGACATGGCCCCTGATCATCCGGTAGAGCGGCGCCTGGTGGCGTCTCATGATCTCGGTGAACGCCTCCTGCTTCCCCGCGATGGTGAGGGCGGCCAGCTCGCCGTCGCTGCATTCCGCCGGAACGCACCTCATTCCGCCTCAGCGGTCAGGGTCCTCACCACCGCCTGGTCGAACCTCTCGGCCTGATCCGGCCGCAGCACCGTCCGCATGGCGAAGATGTGCTCCAGCGTCGCCTTCTGGAGCTCGCCCATGATCTGGTGGGACCGCTCGATCTCGGCGGTGACGCGCGGGCCGTAGCCGCGCTCCGCCTGGATGGCGGCGGCGAGGCGGGCGTTCTCGGCGCGGATTTCGGCTTCGAGCGCTCGGCGTCTGGCCGCGAAGGTCGCCTCCAGCTCCTCGATCTGCGCGAGCTGCCGCTCGTCGAGCCCGAGCTCTTCGTGCAGGAGCTCATGCAGCGCGCTCGACTGCTCCGGCGCCCGTTCCGATATTCCGCGCCCGATGAGCACCCCCGCCAGCGCTGCGAGGAAGGCGACCGCGGCGAGGACGAGGAGACGGCGGAGTGCCGGCCTCACGGGCGGCCGACCAGCAGCGTCGACGGCGCAAGGTCCGCGGGCTCGCCGAAGGGAGCGACGCGGGCACTTCCGCGATCGCCCCCCTGCGGCAGCATCCCGCCGGCGAGGCCCATCAGGAGCGCCAACGCTATCGCGCCGGCACGGTAGCGGAGCGGCTCCTGCTCGAAGCTGTGGCCACGGACCCTGTCGAGGACCTTGTCCTCCAAGGTTGAGAGCCGGTCCGGCGCTTGCTCCTCGCCGAGGCGCCGCAACAGATGATCGAGATCAGGCAATTCCCTCTCCTCCCCGCGTGCCGATATACGCGGCAGGTGCGGCCAGCCCTCATGATGAGCGCGGAAGCCACTCGCCCGCAAGCCGGCGGGGAGAAGCCGCGTGGCGGGTCCTGACGGCTCCCGCCACGCGCTCCGGTTCACGCTGGCTGGATCAGGCTCTGGTTCCCGAGCGGGCTCCGGTGCCGATCGACTGGATCGCCTCGCGGCAGGCCTGCTCGCAGCGGCGGCAGGATTCGGCGCAGATGCGGCAGTGCTCGTGCATGCTCGCATGGTGCTCGCACTCCTCGGCGCAGAGCGCGCAGGCCTGCGCGCACGCCTCCAGGGTGGCGAGGATCACCTGCTCGTTGCTGCCGGTCCTGCGGGTGCCGATGGTGCCCGAGGCCAGGCAGATGTCGGCGCAGTCGAGGTTCAGCCGGATGCACTGACGCAGGTCGGCGACCATCTCCTCCGCGAGGCATGCGTCGGCGCAGGACGTGCAGCTTTGGGCGCAGCTGAAGCACTCCTCGATGCAGCGGATGAGCGAATCGTTGGTGTTGCCGCGGACGTCGGGATGTGCGGCGATCATGTCTCGCAAGTGGTGCATATCGGGTCTCCGTGGTCGGTGTCGTGATGCCCCCGCTCCTGGATCTCTACGCACGCGGACCACCTTTCCCTTCACGATGCTCCGGCCATTTCGGGTGAATCGCCCCGATGCTGAGGGGAGGCGCGGTCGCCTGCGTATCGGCAGGGGAGGAGGACGTCCGATCCATGCGCAACGTCCACGTCGGAAGCCTGAGCCGTCGGAGCGTGCTCGCGGGCGGCTGCGCCTTCGCCGGCCTGCTCGTCGCCGGGTGCTCCCGCGACGCGCCGGGCGAGAGCGAACAGCCTGCTGCTCCGGAACGGGCGACCGCCGCCGCGCGTCCGGCGATGGTCGTGCACAAGGACCCGAACTGCGGATGCTGCCAGAGCTGGGCGGACATCGCCCGGCGCGCCGGCTATCCGGTTGAGGTCGTGAACGAGGTGGACATGGCGGCCGTGAAGGCGCGGCTCGGCGTCCCGGAGGAGCTCGGTTCATGCCACACGACGGAGGTGGCCGGGCTGACCGTCGAGGGGCACGTCCCCATTGAGGCCGTCGAGCGGATGCTTCGCGAGCGTCCACAGGGTCTGCGCGGGATCGCCGTTCCCGGCATGCCGGCCGGCTCGCCCGGCATGGAGACCTCTGACGGCCGGCGCGATCCGTTCCAGGTCATGGCCTTCTTCGCTGACGGCCGGACGGCCGTCTACGCATCTTCGCCGCCGAGTGGCGGACCCGCTTGACCCTGACACGGTGTTAAAGGCGACTTGCCTCCGCGACCAAGAGGAGATCACCAGATGACCGATACGCCGACGCCGCACCGCCACGGCGGCCACAAGGCCATGGGCAGGCACTACGTGATGCTCGGCATCAACCTCACGATCAGCACGATCATCATGTATTTTGTGATGTTCAGCATGATCGACGGGACGGGGAGCTTCTTCCACAACATCAACATGTTCTACATGGCGCTGACGATGGTCGCGCCGATGGCGATCCTCATGCTGCTGATGATGGGTAGCATGTATGGCAACAAGCGGCTGAACCTCGTCCTGCACGCCGGCTTCGCCGTCCTGTTCGTCGCCGCGTTCATGGCGATCCGGACGCAGGCCGCAGTCGGCGACGTCCAGTTCGTGCGATCCATGATCCCCCACCATTCCGGCGCCATCCTGATGTGTCAGGAGGCACGGCTGGAAGACGCCGAGCTTCGCCAATTGTGCGGCGAGATCGTCGAGGCGCAGCGCACCGAGATCGAGCAGATGAAGGGCATCTTGGCTCGCCTGGACTGACATGGAGGATGGAAGATGGCTGTTGCAGGACGGGTGCGGACTTCGAGCTGGAGGTTTCCTGGCAGGCGAGTCCGCCTCGCCCTGCTGGCGGGAGTGGTCTCGTGGGCACCGGCCGTCGATGCACACGACTTTTTCCTCCTTCCCGGCAGCTTCGTGACGACCGGAACGCGCGTTCCGACGATCCAGGCGACGGTCGGCTCCTCCTCTGCGGCGGGAGAGACAGCCCTGACTGTCGACCGCATCGAGCGGCTCTACGCGCGCGGCCCGGGCGCACCGCGCCTGCAGGCGGGGGCCGTGGGCGCGAACGCGCTCAACCTGACGTTGACGGGGGCTAGGCCAGGCACCGTCGTCGCCGCGGTCAAGGTGCGCGACCGCGAGGTCGAATATGGCGAGGACCGCATCCCGCTGATCCTCGAGGAGTATCGCGTCAGCCGCGACGCGCAGGCCGCGGTCGAGGCGCTGTCGCGCCCGAGGACGCTGCGCGTCCTGTCCCGCCGGTTCGCCAAGACGATCATGTGCGTGCGCACCTGCAAGAGGAGCTCGGAGGCGGCGCAACCTGTCGGAGTGGCGCTGGAGTTCGTGGCGACCGGGAGTGGACCCGACCGCTACCGGCTCCTCGGCATGGGGCGTCCGCTGCCGGACTATCCCGTCGACGTCGTTACCTCGGACGGACAAAGGCGCCACATGGCCACGGACCGCGCCGGCGTCGTTCACGTGCCGGCCGACGCGCGAGGTCCCACCATGCTGTTCGCGGCGGTGATGACGCCGCCGGCGGATGGCGGGCGGTTCACCCTCGACCTGACCACGCTGACCCTGGCCAGGCAATAGACGGAGAACCGGCGCGAGCCCGGCGCGTCGCCCGGGTTAGGTCCGCAGCTCATCCTCGGCAGCGCTTCGGCCGTCGCGAGGGGCGCCGCCGCCCGCTGCGTATCATGGGCGAAGGGGGCACGGATGATCCTGCACGAGCGTCACTGCGGCCGGCTCCGGACCCGGGCACGGCTGGTCAGCGCGGCGACACGCCGCACGACCCGCCAGATCCTGGATGGCGAATGAGCAGGAGGCGTTCCGCTCCTCCGGGCTCCATCATGTCACGTGCCCTGCGCGCGCTGCGACGCCTCGGTCCAGGCGGCTTCGTGGCGCTCCTGGTCGCCAACCTCCGGCTCCTCGTGTCCGGCCGCTACGGGGAGCACCGCTATGCCTATGACCGCTCATTCGACCGGGAGCACGGCGTCGACACGTCCGGAACGGTTCCGCCGGAGGAGTTCGACGTCCCGGATGGGCTGAAGAGGGGCGCCGTGCGGTATGAGCCGGTCGAGCCCGACTTCTTCGACCACGTGGTCGAGCGCGCGTCCATCGCCGATCGTTCGAAGACGCTCTTCATAGATCTTGGGTCGGGAAAGGGCCGCGGCCTCCTCCTGGCGGCGAGGGCGGGCTTCAGGAAGGTGGTCGGCGTCGAACTGGACCCTCTCCTCGACGCCACGGCCCGTCGCAACATCGACGTGTTCGGCCGCCGCCATCCGGACGTGGAGTTCACGCAGGTGAACGGCGATGCGACGCAGTTCCAGTTCCCGTCCGCTCCGACGGTCCTATTCCTCAACAACCCATTCGACGAGCCGCTCCTGGGCAAGGTGCTCGACAACGCGGAGCGCAGCCACCGGGAGGCGACCGCTGACCTCGTGCTACTCTATCTTCACTCCAACCACGAGCAGATGATCCGCTCGCGCGCCGGGTGGGAGCATGTCGAAAGCGGGACCTTCCGCACCAGGAGGCAATTTTACGCCATCTTCCGGTGGCGCGGCGCGAAGAGGGGCTGACGGCGCCACGGCCCAGCCAGCGCGGGCCGGACGGGTCCGGCCGTCCGACGGCTCCACGCCACCGGCCACCCGGACCACCAGACGCCGCCTCAGCAGTGACCCAGGGCCCGATGCTCGGGCGCGCACGTCGGCGTGGGCGGCGGCGACTGCTTCGGCGCCGACCCGGAGGGAGCCTGCTCGCGCTGCGCGGGCCGCTGCGCCGGGCGCTCCGGCGCTCTCGTCTTGGGAGCGGCATCCGCCTCGCGGGCCGCCGGCGCCGAGCTGTTGCGGGACGCCTCCTTCGGCGCCCCGGCGGGGGCGGAAGGCGCTGCACCAGCCGTGGGCATCGCCTCGCCGCGCAGCATGGCCTCGAGGTGGGCGATCTCGCGGCGCTGATCCTCAGCGGTCTTCCGAGCCATGGCCAGCACCTCGGGATCGCCGCCCTGTCGGATCAGCGTCTCCGACATGTCGATGGCGCCCTGGTGGTGGGCGATCATCTTCCGCGCCCAGGTCTCGGAGATGTTGGCGCCGCTCGCCGCCGTCATCCGCTGATGCATGCCCTGCTCGACCGGTCCGAACGGGTTCGCCTCGCCCGATCCGCCGCTAATGCCGCCCGCGAGCATCCGCTCGAGTTCGCCGATCTCGCGCTGCTGCTTCTCTGCTCCCATCCGCGCCATCTCGACGTAACGCGGCTCGCCGCCCTGCTCGATCAGGATCTGCGACATCGCCACGGCGCCGCGGTGATGCTCGATCATCTTCCTGGTCCAGGTCTCGGACGCGTTGGCTCCCGTGGCGGCCATCATCCGCTCGTTCATCTGCATCTCGGCCTGTGAGAAGGGGCTGGAGGGCATGCTGTGGGCGCTCCCGTTCACCGCCGGCTGCTGGTTGTTCGCCTGAGCCGTCTGGTTGTTGTCGCCGCCTCCGCCGCCGCAGGCGGCGAGAAGTGCCAGGAGCGACGTGCCCAGCAACGTGTGCTTCAGTCTTCGAGTCATTCCATTTTCCTTCGCTTCAGCCGCCCCGCTCGTCCCCCGGAGATGGATTTCAGAACATCATGTGCTCTATGCCGTGCGTCACCGACGCGCCGAGGAAGCCCTGGACGAGAAGCAGCGCGACCACGGCGCCCAGGGCGACGACCATTCCCCGGCCGTGCACCGAAGCCCGCCGCCGCCACGCCCACGTCGCGAGGATGCCGCCGATCACCCCGAGAGCGGTGCCGAGCCATCGGTGCAGCATCAGCACCTGGTCTGCGTCCTGGATGGTCAGTCCGCCGTTGAGCCACCCCAGCGCGGCGGCGATCACCGAGCCGATCCCCGCCACCACGATCAGGGATCGGATCAGCTCCACCGTCTCTCCCCGTCGGCGCGCGAGGACGAGGGCGACGAGGGCAACCGGGAACAGCGCGATCGGGAAGTGGACGGCGAACGGATGCATCCGGCCGAACCAGTCGAACAGCCGCTCGGGGAAGCTCTTGGGCTCCTGAGCCGCCATCTCCTCCATGTGCGCCTCCATCTGCTGCTGCATCTCGGAGGGCGGCAAGGCTCGGCCCGGGGAATGGGCCTGGACTTGGGCGGCCGCGGCCTTCGTCTTCTCGTGGTCCTTGTGCGCCGCTGCCGGCGAGAGGATGGCAAGCGTCGCCAGCGCGCCGAGGAGGATGAGGACGGACCGGATCAGAACCACAGCCTGATACCTGCCAGGAAGCGCACGCCGCCGGCGTCCTCGCCCGCTGCCACCCTGTAGCCCCGGGTTCCGCCCCAAGCCTGCTCATACTCAACCCCAACATAGGGGGCGATGACGGCCGGGCCGCCGTCGGGGAAGAACTCGTAGCGAAGGCGCGCACCGAGCTCCGTCGTGGTGAGGCCCGACCCGAGGCCGAGCTCCGGCACGTCCTGCAGCGAGAAGTTCACCTCCACCAGCGGCTGCAGGATCAGCTGCTGCGTCAGCCGAAGATCGTATTCCGCCTCGAAACGCGCAGTGACCTCGCCCTCGGTGGAAAGGAAGACCGCGCCGTCCACCTCGAACCAGTAGGGAGCGAGCCCCTGCACGCCGAGGACGAGGTGCGTGCGGTCCGGTCCGGCGTTCAGGTCCTGGCGGACGCCCGCCTGCAGGTCGAACCAAGGGTCGATCGCGTGGCTCCACAGCGCCTGGACCTCAGCGCCCTCGAGCTCCTCCCCGAACTCACCTTCCCCTTCGGTCTTCACCCACAACTTGTCGATGTCGCCGCCATACCAGAATTGGGCATCCCAGGCGTAAGCCTCCGGGCCCTCGCCGACCGTTACCTCGAGCTGATCGACGAGGAACTTGTAGGCCTCCATTCCCCCATGCTCTTCCGCAAGTTCGGCGCGCGATCGTGCCGCCTCGGCGGGATTGAAGAACAGGTCCTGGGCATGGGCCGGGCCGCTCAGCGCCTCGAGCGGGGGCGGTCCGACCGGCACCTCGACCGCCGTGGACGGCGTGCAGTGACCCATCGCTGCGTGCTCCGGCGCGCAGGCGGCCGCACTCTGGGGTGCAGCGTGTTGAGCCGACGTCGCGTGACCCGCATGAGGGTCGGCTCCGAACGGCGGAGACGTCGACTGTGCGGGCAAGGTGCAGTGGCCCATAGCGGCATGCTCCGGCGTGCATGTCGCCGCCCGGGTCGGCGAAGGCGCGACCGGCGGGGCGGGGCGCGCAGCCGGCATTTGGCAATGGCCCATCGCGGCGTGTTCGGGGGTGCAGGTCTGCGCTGGAGCCGGACCGGGCGACGGCGTTGGCGTCGCGGTAGCTGCGGGCATGGTGCAGTGGCCCAAGACTGCGTGCTCGGGGGTGCACGTCGTCGCGGGTGCAGGTGCGGGCGCCGGACCTTGAGCCGGTATCGTGCAGTGACCCATGGCAGCGTGTTCCGGCGTGCAGGTCGCCGCGGGCGCGGGCGCAGGTGCGGGAGCTGCGGGTCGAGCCGGCATCGTGCAGTGCCCCATTGCCGCGTGCTCGGGCGTGCAGGTCGCCGCGGGCGCAGCGGGCGCCGTCGCCGTCGGCGCCGCGGCTGGTTGGCCATGGCCGCTATGCTGCGCGAGCGCGGGGGTAGCGGCGGTCGTCGCCAACAAGGCGAGGATCATCCGGTTCATGCTGCGTCTCCATCAAGCGGACGGACCGTGACGACGCGCATCATCCCCGCATGCATGTGGTAGAGAAGGTGGCAGTGGAACGCCCAGTCGCCGGGCGCGTCGGCGGTCAGGTCGAGATCAACGAAGCCGCCGGGCATCACCTTCACCGTATGCTTCATCGGCTGACTGGCGCCATGGCCATTGACGATCTCGAAGAAGTGGCCGTGCAGGTGCATCGGGTGGGTCATCATCGTGTCGTTGATCAGCCTGAGCCGAACCCGCTCGTTGCGCGCGAAGCGATAGGGCTCCGGGTTTTCGCTCAGCTGTTCGCCGTCCATCGACCACATGAACCGCTCCATGTTGCCGGTCAGGTGGATGTCGATCCGCCGCGTCGGCGTGCGCGTGTCGCGGTTGGGGGTCAGCTGGATCATGTCCCTATAGGTGAGCACGCGGTGCCCCACGTTCTCGAGGCCGATGCCCGGGTGCCCGGTGCGGTCGATCGGGTTGGGCGCGATCATGTCGACGCCCACGCCGACCGGGAAATTCACCTTGGACTCGTCGCGCATGTCCATGTTGGAGTGGTCCATGCCCGCCATGCCGCCGGCCGGAGCCCCCGACGGCGTCGACGGCCCGTGCCCCATTGCACTGTGGTCCATGCCAGCCATGCCGCCCGAGGCGGCTCCCGCCGCCGTTCCGGCGCCGGCTCCATGACCCATTGCGCCGTGATCCATGCCGCCCATGCCCATGTCGACCATGTTGAGAGTGGGGCGCTCGCGGAGAGGCGGAACGGCCGAGACCATGCCCATGCGCGGCGCCAGCGTCGCGCGCGCCATGGCCGAACGGTCGATGCTCTCGGCAACGATCGTGTAAGCCTGGTCGGCCGGCTGGACGATGAAGTCGTAGGTCTCGGCGTTTCCAATCTGGAACTCGTCCACCTCCACTGGCCGCATGTTGATCCCATCGGTGGCGACGAACGTCATCGGTAGGCCAGGAATGCGGAAGTTGAAGGTCGTCTGCGCGGCCGCGTTGATGATTCGAAGGCGCACCCGCTCGCCGGGTCGGAACAGGCCAGTCCAGTTCTCCCGGGGACTATGGCCGTTGATCAGCAGCGTGTAGGCCGCCTCGGTCACGTCCGAGATGTCGGTGGGGTCCATCCGCATCCGGGCGAACATCTGCCGGTCTTCCTGGCTCAGCTCCTCGCTGCGCTGGCCGAACAAGGTCTCTTTCTGCCGATTGAAGAAGCCGCCCTCCTGTTTCATCCGCATGAAGATCTGATGCGGGTGGAGGAAGCTCCAGTCGGAAAGCACGATCACATGCTCGCGGTCGTAGGCGACGGGATCGGCACCGGCCGGGTCGATGATCATCGGCCCATAATGGCCGAGCTGCTCCTGCAGCCCCGAGTGGCTGTGATACCAATAGGTGCCCGACTGCCTGAGCGGGAACTCGTAGGTGAAGGTCGAACGCGCGCGGATGCCGGGAAAACTGATACCCGGCACGCCGTCCATCTGAAAGGGCACGATCAGGCCATGCCAGTGGATGGACGTGTCCTCGTCGAGCGTGTTCTCAACAATGAGGCGCACGTTCTGACCTTCGCGCAAACGGATCAGCGGCGCGGGGATGGTCCCGTTGATGGCCAGCGCGTGGCCGTTACGACCGTCGATGTCGAACATGGTGTTCGCCACGCGCAGCCGGATTTCCTCGCCCGTGAGGGTGGCGCCGGCCTTGCTGGCGAGGCCGTGGCTGCCATTCTGGGCCCACGCCGGGAACAAGCCCGACAGTCCCACGCCCGCGGCGCCGAGTGCGCCGGCCTTGAGCAGGGAACGCCGGCCGATAATCTGGTTCATTGAGAATTCCTTCGGGCGGGGCATGCGCCACCGCCATCGTCTCGACAGGTCGGGAGACGGCGCTGGGCGTCGCCTCCCTCCTGAGCTCAGTTCTGGTTAGGTCCGTGCCCCGCATGAGCGCCACCGCTCATGTCGTGGCCGGCATGCGGGTCGGCCGCCTGGCCTTGCTGACGCTGCCCGGCACAGCAGCCGCGGCCGTTGCCGCTCGCCATGCCCTCGCAACAGGCCATTCGCCCGTTGGCGTCACGACGGCAGCAGTCCGCCATGGCGTGACCGGCGTGCGGATCGGCCTGGCCGGACTGGGCCGTCGGAGCGCCGTGCCCGGCGTGCTGGCCCTGGGCCTGCTGGGCCGAGTGCCCGGCATGGCTCGTGTGGGTATTGGCGGGGGCCGCGGTCTGCGCGACCGCGGGAGCAGCGGTCGCCATCGCGACCGCAATGAGAAACAGCTTCATCATTGATCTCCAGAAATCTCGAGTTCGCGTCAGATCTCTGGACGAATACGCGGCGGGGGCGTCTCTCCCTCAGGGTGAATGCCGGAAAGGAGCTGATCGCCGAGCAAGGCCGGCGGCAGGACATCGTGCGGCAGCCGTTCCGCACTGAACGGCTCCGTCGCGGGAACGGCGGCGCAGGCGACGGCGCAGCCCGCCTCCATTCCGGGCGCGCTTTTCTCGTGCTCGGTCGCCGGAGCCTTCTCGGTGCAATGGCCAGCCGCCGGCGCCGCCTGCGGGGTCGCGGCATGCGCCGGACCGACGCCGCCGATCATGGCCAGCGGCGAAAGCAGCAGGGCAAACGCCAGAAGCAGGGAGGACAGAAGCCGGGGCATGCGCCGCCAGACATAGTGCGAGCCGGATCGACCGGCAATGAACGGTGCCCTGTCACGCATGGCTTGCGTCCTCCGCCGCGAGATCGGCCAAGATCGGGCAATCGGGACGGTCGTCGCCGTGACAATGGCGGGCAAGGTCCTCGAGCGTCCTGCGCATCGCGCGGATCTCGTCCTCCTTGCGCTTCAGCTCTTCGGCGCGTGCGGTGGCAAGGGCCTTGACGTCGGCGCTGGCGCGGCTCCGGTCCTGCCACAGCGCCAGCAGCCGGCCGATCTCCTCGATCGGAAAGCCGAGGTCGCGCGCGCGGCGGATGAAGCGCAGCGTGTGGACGTCGCGGTCGTCGTAATCGCGGTAGCCGGAGTCGCGCCGCGCCGCCTTCGGGATTAGCCCTATGCCCTCATAGTGGCGGATCATTCGCTGGCTGACGCCGCTGCGCTTGGAGGCTTGGCCGATGTTCATGGCTCCAGGCTCACACTCGCAGCGGGGCGCCAGCGGCGCAAGGTAAGAGCGTTGCCAACCACACTGACGCTGGAGAGCGCCATGGCGGCGCCCGCTATCACGGGGCTGAGGTAGCCGAGCGCGGCCAGCGGGATGCCGATCACGTTGTAGATGAACGCCCAGAACAGCCCCTGGCGGATCTTGGAATAGGTCCGCCTGGAGATCTCCACGGCATCTGCGACGAGACGGGGGTCACCCCGCATCAGCGTGACGCCCGCCGTGTGCATCGCGACGTCGGTGCCGGTCGACATGGCGATGCCGACATCGGCCGCCGCGAGAGCTGGCGCGTCGTTCACCCCATCGCCGACCATCGCGACCGTGCCGCCCTCGTGCCTAAGGCGGGACACCGCCTGAGCCTTGTCCTCTGGCAGAATGTTGGCGATCGCCTCGTCGATGCCGAGGCGGCGAGCGACGGCGTTTGCGCTCCCTTCATTGTCGCCGGTCAGCATGACCGTGCGAATGCCACGGGCGTGTAGAGCCTTAACGGCGGCCTCGGCGGCCGGCTTGGGCTCGTCGCCAAAGCCCATCAGCCCGAGCAGGCGCTTGTCGTCGCCAGTCTGCGCAATCCATGACACGGACCGGCCATCATGCTCCAGTTCGCGAGCTCGGCGATGAAGCGCCGTCAGCCCAATACCGTTCTCCTCCATCAGCCGCGTGCTGCCGAGGATGAGGCTGCGGCCCTCGACCGTTGCGGCGATGCCGCGGCCTGGCAGGGCGCGAAGGTCGGCGGCGGGACGGGCGCGGACCGACTGCTCCTCGGCCGCCGTGACAACGGCGCGGGCCAGCGGATGCTCGCTTCCGCTCTGCAGGGCCGCCGCCAGCGCGAGCAGTTCATCATCCCCGACACCCTCGGCCGGCACGGAGGCAACCAGCCTCGGCTTGCCCTCCGTTAGGGTCCCAGTCTTGTCGAACGCCACTGTGTCGATCCGGTGAGCGGTCTCGAGTGCCTCGGCGTCCTTGATCAGGACCCCGGCGCGGGCGGCCACGCCCGTGCCGGCCATGATGGCGGTCGGCGTCGCCAGGCCGAGGGCGCAGGGGCAGGCGATCACCATGACCGCGACCGCGTTCAGCACGGCGACCTCGAAACTGCCACCCACGGCCAGCCAGCCCACGAAGGTGAGCAGGGCGATCGCGAGCACGACGGGCACGAAGACGGCGCTCACCCTGTCGACGAGCCGCTGGATGGAGGCCTTGGCGCCCTGGGCGCTCTCCACCAGACGCACGATGCGGGCGAGTGTGGTCTCCGCGCCAACCGCGCTCGTCTCGATGAGGATCAAGCCCTCACCGTTGATCGAACCGCCGGTCACCTTGTCACCGAGCGCTTTCGCCACCGGCATGCTCTCGCCAGTGAGCATGGACTCGTCCACGCTGCTCGCGCCTTCGCGCAGCAGACCATCGACCGGAATGCGCTCGCCGGGCCGCACCCGCACGAGATCGCCCACCCGGACCTGATCCAGGGCGACCTCGCGTTCGGAGCCGTTGGCATCGATGACTCGGGCGCGGTCAGGACGCAGCGCCATGAGCGCGCGAATGGCCGCGCCGGTCTGCCGCTTCGCGCGCCCCTCCAGCCACTTCCCGAGCAGGATCAGCGTGATCACCACCGCCGAGGCCTCGAAGTAGAAGTGGCCGGCCATGCCGTGGTCCATCCCCGGGACGACCAGCTGATACAGGCTGAGGCCGTAGGCGGCGGACGTGCCGAGCGCGACCAGCAGGTCCATGTTGCCGGTGCCTGCACGGGCGGCCTTCCAGCCGGCGCGGTAGAAGCGGGCGCCGAGCCAGAACTGGACGGGCGTGGCCAGCAGGAGCTGGACCCAGCCGGGCACGACGAAGTCGACTCCGAGCGGCGCCAGCAGCATGGGCAGGACGAGGGGGAGCGACAGCAGCGCCGCGATGATCACGTGCCGAAGCTCGCGTGCGGCGACGGCGGAACGCCTGGCTTCCTCCTCGTCCGCGGCGGTCGTGGCGGACGAGGCCTCCCGCAACGAGGCAGAATAGCCCGCCTTCTCCGCGGCCTTCACTAGCGCCTCGGGCGAGGTGGAGACCGTCTCGACGCTGGCGGTCTCGGTGGCGAGGTTGACGCTCGCCTTCACGACGCCCGGCACCTTCAGCAGCGCCTTCTCGACGCGGCCGACGCAGGAGGCGCAGGTCATGCCGGTGACGTTCAGCTCGACCGTGCGTTTTGCGGGCATGTAGCCCGCCTTGAAGATCGCGTCCGCGACGGCGGATGCGTCGCCCCGGCCGTTCTCGAACGAGACCTCCGCCCGCTCCGCGGCTAGGTTGACCGACACGTCGGCGACGCCGGGCACCTGCCGGATGGCGCGCTCGACGCGCCCGACGCAGGAGGCGCAGGTCATCCCCTCCACGGGTATGGCGATGGTCTCGCCCTGCTCTTCCGTCCGCTCCCGAACGGCGACTGCCGCATCCATTTTCCGTCTCCTCTCATGCCGAGTCGACGATGGATATGGTCCTTGACACAATGGCAGGGTCAAGCACGGAAAAATTCCATGCCAGGTCCTTGACCCTGACACGGCGTCAAACTCCACCTTGCCTCCACATCGAAGTGAAACCGAGGACAAGATGCTGGCTTATCAGGTGAACGGCATGACCTGCGGCGGATGCGCCCGCGCCGTCACGAACGCGGTCAAGACAGTCGACGAATCCGCCATCGTCCAGGTCGACCTCGCCTCCAGCTGTGCGGTCGGCGAGGTCCTCGGCCTTGCCATCGGCACGGCACTCGGCTGGGCCACCGTGCCCACGATCGCCCTCGCCGTCGGCCTGGCCTTCCTCTTCGGCTACGCGTTCACGATGTTCCCGCTGCTGCGCGCGGGGCTCGCCTTCGGCGCGGTGCTGAAGCTCGCGCTTGCCGCGGACACCATCTCCATCCTCATCATGGAGGTGGTCGACAACGCGATCATGCTCGCCATTCCCGGCGCCATGGACGCCGGGCTCGGAAGCCTGCTGTTCTGGGGCAGCCTGGCCGTCGCGCTGCTGATCGCCGGCGCATTCGCCTTTCCGGTGAACCGCTGGCTGATCGCCAGGGGCAGGGGCACGCGGTCGTGCACCAGCAGCACGCGCACTGACGCCGCGGGTCCGATCAGCGCGACCATAGCCCGCGGAAGTGGGCCGAGTGCTCCTCGATCGCATCGAGGACGAGCATGATGGCGGATCCAGGTGACTGCAGAATCTCCTCCGCCGTCATCGCCGGGATCAACGAGAGCAGCTCTGTCAATCCTGGCTCAGGTGCAGCGAACGCCTGACCACCACCCGCGCGTTTGACGAACCAAGGGAGGAGCGTTGCCCGTCAGCCAAGTGTGGTACGTGAAGCCCGAGGCTTTCGACCAGCCGCGTTTCACAAGGGGCGTTGGTGCCACCCGTTATTACACAGTGGAACGTCGCCCAAACTCGGCCAGTCCCTCATAACAGTCGACAAAAGCGTCAATGCCCACCTATTGCCATGATTCTGATCCGGGCCGCGTAGTGTCTGACGGGGGGGTAGTACGATTGGAAAGCGGGGGCATCCTGCACTGAGGTGCGTCGATCTGTTTGCCGGTGCCGGTGGTTTCTCACTGGCTGCCCGGCAAGCAGGTTTCGAGGTGTCGCTCGCGATCGAACATGATGCCATGCTGCCGCTACCTATCGCCTAAACTTGGTGAGTGGCCAGCGCCCGACGCGGCTGATCGAGGCTGATATCCGTACTCTCGACCCCGGCCTCCTCGCCCGGCAGACCCTGAAGAGGCGTGGTCCTGTCCATGTGATGCTGGGCGGTCCGCCTTACCAGGGCTTCTCGAGCCATCGCGCGAACGGTGCTGGCGTAAGCGATCAGCGCAACGATCTGATCCACACCTATTTTGACTTCGTCAGGGCCTTCGCGCCGCGCGCATTCCTTATGGAGAATGTACCGGGAATGTTGTGGCCACGGCACAGCGCGGCCCTCGCCCGCTTCTACAACGAGGGCATGGCCGCTGGATACCGGAAGCGGTCTGGCGGCTTTAAGACGTCGACGACCGCGAAGCAGACACCCAACGGCCGACCCTCTCGGTGTAAACGAGATGCTCTGCCATTCGGCCTAAGGACCCCGTGTGGAAGGACCGGGTTGCGGTGCACGCCGGTCGCGGCCGTTAAGGTGCCGTTCGGGCGGGCTCGGGCGATATGCGCTCATGTATAGGATTGCCCCTCTGCTGCTCGCTGCCGCTGCTCGTCCGCCTCGTCACCACCAGCGGAGCCAGAGCCGGCGCCGACCAGCATGCTGGGCCAGTGGCGGATTGTCGCGCTGGACGGGCGCCCGCCGATCGTGGGACGCGATGGCCGACCGCCTGTCCTGACCTTCGATGAGCATGGCTATGGCGGCTATGCCGGCTGTAACGGGTTCGGCGGGCAGGGGCTCGCGCACGAGGGCCGCTTCTACGGCGGCTTCGCAATGTCCACGGCCATGGCCTGCGGCGCGCCGTTCGACGGGCAGGAGACGGGCGTTCAGCGCCTGCTGGCCAGCGCCCCGCGGATTGAATGGCTTGGGGCCGACCGGATCGCTCTTGCCGCGCCTGGTCAGCGCCTGGAGCTTGAACGCACCGGGGCGCTGCCGGCCGACCGGCTCGTTGTCGCGCCCACTCCATTCATCGGCACCGCGTGGAGCTTCGGCGCGCTCGACGGCAAGGCAATCGAGATGCCGGGCGCACGCTCCGGGCCGACCTTGACGGTAGAAGGCGACCGCTTCACCTTGGAGACGCCTTGCCTCACCTTGGAAGGCAGTTGGACTCAGGCTGGGACGGGGGCGGTCACCCTGAGCCCCGGCAGCCGGACCGCGCGCACTTGCAACCCCGCGTCTCGCGGGCAGAGCGAGGCGTGGGCGCAGGCGATGCGCGGGGCCTTGCGCTACAGCAATGGTCCGAACGGCGAGATCCTGCTCGCCGGCGGCGGCCACTGGATGGTCGGCGATCTCGTGCGCCGGGGTAGCAGTGAGGGCGGAGCGATCGCGGGGCGCTACGCGGTCGAGGGCGGTCGTACTGCCGCCCAGCGTAACGGTGCCAAGCCTGCCGAGCTCATCCTCACGCGCAATGCTTATTATCTGTGGGACGGTTGCAACCACACCGAGGGGCTCGCCATTCCATTCGAGCGGCAGTTGTTCCTGCACGGTAGCGGGGTCACCACGCTCGCCAATTGCACGGCGGGCAGCGAGGATGCCCGCTTCAAGAACATCGTCCTTGCCGAGCCGCGGATCGGCCGCATCCCCGGTGGTCTTATCCTGTCATCCCAGTCAGGTGCGATCCGTCTGCGCCGCGCCGGCGTTGCACCGCCGGGTACGGGCGGCGTCACCACCAGCTTGGTGCCAGGCATGCGCTTCACCCTGCTCGGCGAGGGCGGCGGCACGCTAGCCATCCTGCCGGGGAGTCGCTTCCGGCTGACCCAGCCGTGCGGCGTCACCGAAGGGCGCTGGCGGGCAGCTCCCCGTGAGCTGGACGGTGCTGTTCGCTTCGCTCCGGAGAGGCCGGCCGAGGCCTGCGAGGGCGATCCGGAGGCGCGTCCGTTGCAGCGCATATTCCTCGGCAATGTCGATGTCGCAATTGGACCCAACCGGGATATCGCCTTGTTCGCTGGGCGTTTTGGCGCGGTACGCGCCCGGCTGGAGCGCTGAGGCAAAGACTGGGCCGTTAGCTGCCAGTCTGAAATGGAGCGACTCCAGGCGATAGCCGACGGTCCGCTTCGCGTCCCGCTAACATCGCGCTCGCCTCATCATTAGCGAGGACGTTGTCAGTTTCCGGCATTCCAGCCCGCGTTTTGCCTCCTCTACCTCAAGCGGCACATGCTAGGCTGCCCTCGCTGTCTGCGCTGCCCGCCAATTCAGCCAGAACCCGGCTGTAAGGGCGGCGGCCGTGAGTATTTGCGCAATCACCGTTTCCCTCGTCGGGATCAGGCCAAGCATGTCGACGTGTGGAACGGCGAGGAACGGGGTGACATCGATGATCCCGCCTTCCTGCAGTCCCCCGATGCCCTTCCCGGCGAGCACCACGGCGAGGATCGCAATGAGGATCGAGCTGTAGGTGAAGAACGTCGAGATCGGCAGCTGCCGGCTGTAGCGCAGCATGGCGACCGCAATGATGGCCAGAAGAACGGTCGCCGCCACCGCGCCGCCGGCAACGGCGCCGCCGTTTCCGTCTGTCCAGAGCGCGGTGTAGAAGAGGATGGTCTCAAACACCTCGCGATAGACCACGACGAACGTCAGGCCGAACAGGAACCACAATGACCGCTGGGATAGGGCGGCGCTCATGCGTTCGGCAATGTAGCGCTGCCATGCACCCGCCTGTGCCTTGCCGTGCATCCAGATGCCCACCGAGAGGAGGACAATGGCCGCGAACAGGGAGCCGAACCCTTCCGTGAGCTCCCGGCTCGCCCCGCTGATGCTGATCAGGTAGGTCGCTGCGAGCCAGGTGGCGGCGCCCGCCAAGAGAGCAGCGATCCACCCGCCATGAACGTAGCGCATGGCGTCCTGCCGCTCGGCCTTCCTGAGGAAGGCCACCATGGCGATGACGATGAGCAAGGCCTCGAGACCTTCGCGAAGCAAAACCGTGAAGGCCCCGATGAAGGACGACGCTGAACTGGCGTTTTCCGGCGCCATTTCCGTCTCGGCGTCGTCTAGCAGCCGCAGGACTTCGTCCACCTGCTGACGCACATTGCTCACCGGCTGCTGATCGTCGATCCTCGAGCGCAGCTCGGCCATTGCGGCTTCGATCGAGCGCATCAGTGCCCCGTTGCGCGCGGTCAGGATCGGCTCCACCGGCTCGAAGCCGTCGAGATACGCGGCGAGGGCGAGATCCTCGGCGCTGGAGAAATGACCCACTTCGTATGCAGCCAAGGCCTCTTGCAGCCGGTCCCGCGCAATACCGAGTGAGCGTTCCGCGCCGCTGCCAAGGACTTGCGGCTTTCCGCGAAGGAATGCCGTGAGGGCAGTGCCCTCAGCCGAACCGAGGCTTTGCTCGAGTTGCGCTGTTGTGAGGCTGACGAGCGCTCGCATGTCAGGCACGGCCGCTTGCGCCCGAGGGTTGGCCCAGACCTGCTGGCCACGGGCGGCGAGTTGCTCGGGGTAGGCATACCGCCCCACGTGGAAGGCCAAAGCCCAGCGGTCCTCCACCGGAAGATGGGCAAAGGACTCCATGGCGGTGCCCTCAAGCCCCTGTTCGATCACCTGGTAGAGCGCGAACACGCTCCGCTCTCGCGCCCGCGCCCGATCTGTAAAGTCGATCGGCGGCGGGTCCATGCCTGCCGACTCCAGCCCGCGGCCGTTCCCGCTTGCACCATGGCAACTCGAGCAGTGCTCCGCATAAAGGGCCGCGCCCCGGGCGAGATCTGGCGCCCCGGGAGGGGCAAGGGGCACCGGATAAGCTGCGAGGAGATCGCGCCCGAGCGCGCGTGCCGAGATGGCCACCTGAAGTGGAGGCGCTTTGGCGGCGATGATGTCCTGTAGTGTCTCGGCCTCGCTGACGAGCGACGCACGTGCTGTCGTGGGCGGGAGTTGCGCCAGCCGCTGCCGCACACTGGCCGAGAACTCGACCATCTCGACATACTCGGCCTCGTTGATGACACGGCCCTGCGCAACGGCTCCGGAGTAATCGACCGCGATGTAGTCGAGCAGCCGCCAGATGGTTTGCGCAGGGGCGGTCTGTGCATGGGCCGGCGAGACTGCGGCAAACGCAAGCAGAACCATCAGGAACGCCTGGCGCAGGAAGCTCGCCGGCTTCATCGCGGCTCGCTCAGCTCCTTGCGAGCATCGCCGATGATCTCCCAGGCCGAATGGAGGAACACGACCGCGATCGCGGCCGCAACGAGGAGGTCCGGCCAGGCGCTTTCGAGCCAGAACACCAGCCCGGCCGCGATGATCACGGCCACGTTGTTGATCGCGTCATTGCGCGAGAACAGCCAGATCGCCCGCGCCTGTGCGTCGCCGCCTTCACGGAACTTCGCGAGGACCAGCGCCGCTGTGACGTTCACGGCCAGAGCCGCGATGCCGATGCCCCCCATCAGTTCGGCTTCCGGCGGCACCGCGTTCATCGCCCGCCACACGGCCATGCCAAGCACCCACACGCCGAGTAGCGCCAGGAAGATGCCCTGGGTGAGCGCGACCTTGGCCCGGGTCCTTTCAGCCCACGAGAGCGCGAGCAGACCGACGAAGGTGATCGAGCCGTCGCCGAGGAAGTCGAGGGAATCTGCCTTCAGCGCCTGACTGTCGGCGAGGAAGCCGCCGACCAGCTCGATCAGGCCGAAGCCCACATTGAGGATGACGACGATCCATAGCGCCCGGCGATAGGCCGGATCTCTCGCTGCTTTCTGCGTGTCGCCATGACAGCCGCAGCCGGATTCCTGGTTCGAATCACTCATGCGGGAGCCTATAGAACCTCCAGTCACTGGAGGATCAAGGGCGAGGCGATGGCGAGGCTGATGATTGGGGACCTGGCACGGCGGACGGGGACCAAGATCAACACGATCCGTTTCTACGAAGAGATTGCGCTGATGCCTCGGGCAACCCGGACCGATTCTGGCCGCCGCACCTATGATGAAGACGATGTCCGGCGGCTCGGCTTCATTCGCAATGGGCGGGAGCTCGGCTTCTCGACCGACGAGCTGCGGTCCCTGATCTCACTATCCGAGCAACCGGAGAGGGACTGCGGCGCCGCTGCTGCGATCGCTCGAAACCACCTCGCCGACGTCGACGCGCGGATTGCAAGGCTCCTCCGACTGCGGGAGGAGCTGCAGCAAGTCGCGACCACCTGCGAGGGGGGCCGAATGGCCGATTGCCGTGTTATCGATGGGATCGCTGATGGTGGCGTCTCTTGAGCTCGCCGCGGGTTCAGGAGAACGGGCGAGTATGATCGTTCTGCTGCGACTGGGTGCAGACCTGCCTCAACGGGACGACCACTTACCCACAGCAGACACTCACAGCTTTCGTTGTCGGCTGCTTCTGAACCGCGCGATTTAGCGACCGAATGTCGCACTTGGGCGCAAAGCTTCCGTTGGCGAGGCCGTCAACTACCTGACCGAATAATTGTTTTCGCCTGCTGTGAGAACGTACCGCTAGGTCTATCAAGCGCTCTGGCTCAGCGGCAAAATCATCGACCAACGACTCCAACGGGCCAAGCCCGTTCACGCCGGCACCATAGACTGTGCGACACGACCATGGTGAAAGTTCCCGCCAATAAGCGGTAGTTCATTTCTCGCTATCGTGGACGCCCCTTTGACGCGAGGGGCGGGGCTTACGATACTCTTTCGGCAAAAGAATGGACTCCGTGCAAGTCGGCAGATGATCGGTGATGACGGGCACCAGGTCCAAATGCGATCGCATGATTTCCACGTTAAGGGCTCCCGGATATCGTTCGGCGCCCTCCCCAAGCCCCTTCTGACTATGCCCAAGGATGTCGTTCCGATCCTCGAGTGCAATGCCATTGTTTCTTAGAGCACCCGCGACCGTGTGGCGGACCGCGTGGAGGCCTTGACCCGGCTTTAAGTCCGGAATGTGCTTTTTGAGTTCGGACCACCACATACGAAAGAAAACGTCACCAATGGTGCGCTTTGTGCCCGGTGCAGGATACAACTCGGGGAACAGCAAAGTTTCTCCTTGCGAACTCATCTTCTCAACGAAGCGACTGAAACCAAGACGCAAAATTTCTGCGTGGAGTGGGACAGTGCGCCGAGAATTTGATGACTTGACGCGACCTGTTCGGTGTTCCGGAACATAATGCATGCCGTACCACCGTTTATTTTAATGTCGCTCAACATCAACTTGCAGACTTCTTCGCGCCTTGCGCCGGTGTACCAGACAAGCAGAGGGACCCAGTAGAGACCGTCATGAATTATATGGGGTCCTGGTTCGAGGCGCCGCTTCGCCTGCGCATCCCGTCCAAGGAGGGAGGCTGAAGAGCGCGATGCCCTGGTCAACCGTCAGGGGATCTCGAGCCTCGCGTGCCGACTTGTCGTCAGGGGTGATGAACCTCGCGAAGTCTAACTCGGAGACGGTGGGCACGTTCTGACGGAGGTAGTCGTGCAGTCGCGCGAGACTGTGCCAATGCTTGTTCGTGGTCGCGACGCTGAGGCCGACTTTTTCGGAATCTAGCGACCCTGCTGCGACGCTTTCCTCCGCCTCCTTTTTGACCTGTTCTAGGGTGAGGCTGGCACGGCGATCTCTCACCGATTTGCCGAATGAAATCGGGATTGTGTCGAACAGACGATCTAAGTTGACGAGATCATTCAAGGAGACTTCGGCGAACGGCTTCGGCTGGTCGAGGGATTTCTGAAGGAGCAGCGCCGCCCACTTGAAATCGCGATACGTCGAGTCGCCGACGGTCCTAGCCGGACGTTTGCTGCCCGACCGGTGATCAAGATGCCCGTACGCCGTCGCTAGGTATCGCTCTGCCACGGCAGTCGGCGACATTTTGGCAAATTCCTGTTGATCGGGCGTGAGCTTTGATCGCGTAAGGGGGCCAGCCTGCGGCAACACATTCGCCATCGTTGCGCTTGCACTCGCAAAGGGGTCAACGGTCGCCCACCGGTCCACGGCATGGCTTTCGTTGAGTGGGAAACGGCTCCTAAGAAGGTCCGGAGCATCCCCGTCAGCTTGTAACTGTTTCGCCGCCTCTGCGCGCGCTCGCGCGATGGTGCGCTGTACGACGGCCAAACGGAGCGGTGTCTCTCGCTCTCCCATCCGCTGGAGACACTGAATAGCATCCGCTTCGAGCCCGGTCGCAAGTGCGTCGCCGCGACGCAAAAGGCCTTTGATGCCGGCGCGTGTCTCCTCGTCGAATTCCGCGCAGTGCCGCTCGACGAATTGTTGCGGGCTGACGCCGGCAAACCCGTGCTCCGCAACGCCGGACCATATCTTGTGGTACGCCAACAAATCGCGGTCGCGGTCATTGACGGCGCCCCATTCGGGCGTGGTCGCCCAAGCGGCTTCGAGATGAATGAGAAGCGTGTGATATGCGCGCATCTCCTCGGCAAGCAGCTTCGCGACGGCTTGCTGTTCCAGCCCTTCCGTCAAAACCCGGGATCGGAAACTCATTCTCACTCTCTCACTATACGCGGTGAGGGCCGAGGCCCGTTCGCGTGCACAGCGCGCCTCCTTCGTTCGGAGGCTCAGTTCGAGTGTTATGGGATGAAGCTTCGACGGCGCCAAACCCGGTACCGTGACCACGCGCCTCCACCAGTAGACGGAGCCCCGGCGTCGGGTGTTTGCGATCGTGCTCGTGGCCATCCGGCAAGGTCCATTTGGCGCCCGTCTCCACCCGCCGTGGGGACAGTTGCTAGGGACAGTTACTGGGGACATCTGGGGCAGGAACAAGGCCGCGTAACACGTAAGCCATTGTTTTGCCGAGGTTCGTCTGGGGCTTGGCTGGGGCGGCAGGATTCGAACCTGCGCATGCCGGTACCAAAAACCGGTGCCTTACCGCTTGGCTACGCCCCAGCAGACGCGGCGGGCGGGTAGGCGATTTGGTTTCGTTTGAAAAGTGCCTGGTCGCGTTGTCGTCGCACGTGCGTTCGCTACATACGCCTGATGGTCCGTCTCGCCATCCTGCTATTCGGCGTTGTCGCCTTCCTGGCGATGTTCGCGCCCCATGTGCTGGAGGGCGGGCCAAGCAAGGCGGTGGAAACCGTGCGCGCCGACGGCGGCATAGCGCTTCGCCTGCCGCAACCGGCCGCGAGCGAGCCGATGGCGACCGCGACCGGCGACGGTGCCCGCTTGCGCCGGGATCGTTCCGGCCACTTCCGCACGCAGGTTCAGGTCAACGGCCAGGCCATGCCGATGCTGGTCGACACGGGTGCGAGCGTCGTTGTGATCGACATCGCAACCGCGCGGAAGCTCGGCATCACGCCGTTGCCGCGCGCGTTCACCGGCCTCGCGCAGACCGTGTCGGGGACGGTGCGCGTGGCGCCGGTGACGCTCGACAGCGTGGCGATCGGCAGCGTGCGGCTGCAGCGCGTGAGCGCAGCGGTGGTCGAGGGCGATAGTCTGCCGATCCCGCTGCTGGGGCAGAGTTTCCTGCGCAGGCTCAACGAAGTCACGATCCGCGGCGACGAGATGATCCTGCGCTGACTTGTCCGAGGGCGCCGGGCGCGGCACAGCATGACCATGACCCAGCCTTCCCAGCCCGCGCCGCCTGCCGCACAGCCGCCGATGCGGGTCGCGGTCATCCCGGTCACGCCGCTGCAGCAGAACTGCTCGCTGATCTGGTGCACTTGGACCATGCGCGGTGCGTTGGTGGACCCTGGCGGTGATCTCCCGCGGCTGCGCGACGCCATCACCAGGACCGGTGTCTCGATCGAGAAGATCCTGCTCACTCACGGCCATATCGATCATTGCGGAGAGGCGGGCACGCTGGCGAAGGAACTCGGGGTGCCGATCGAAGGGCCGCACGAGGCGGACCGTTTCTGGATCGCGCGGCTGGAGGAGGATGGACGCAGCTACGGCATCGCCGCGACGGGGTTCGAGCCCGATCGCTGGTTGGTCGAGGGCGACCCGGTGACTGTCGGCGATCTGGTACTCGATGTGTGGCACTGTCCGGGGCACACGCCCGGCCACGTCGTATTTCACCACCCGCCGTCGCAACTGGCGCTGGTCGGCGATGTCCTGTTTCAGGGATCGATCGGGCGGACCGACTTTCCGCTGGGCGATCACGACGCGCTGATTGCCGCCATCCGCACCAAGCTGTGGCCGCTGGGCGATGCGACGCGGTTCGTTCCGGGGCATGGGCCGATGTCCGATTTCGGACGCGAGCGGCGCTCCAATCCGTTCGTGGCGGACGCGCTGTTCGCCTAGCCGCGTGCGCTGCCGAGCGGGATGACACCGTAGGCGGCAAGCACCCCCAGCACCACCAGCGCCAGCGCGACGAGCATCGTGGCGACCACGCCCAGCATTCGCGCTTTGCTGCCCGTGTCGGCATCCATGCCGAAACCGTGGGCGATGCGCGCCAGCACGAGCGTCGCGGCGAGCGCCGCCAGCCAGCTGCGGTTCACGCCGCTGACCTCGAGCAACGCCACCAGCACGACCAGCAGAGGGACGTTCTCGGCAAAGTTGAGCTGCGCACGCATGCGTCTCGCCAGCAGCGGATGGCCGCCATCGCCATGGCTGACGCGGTTCGTCATGCGCAGCCGCCCGATGCGCATCGCCAGCCAGAGATTGACCAGCACGCAGGCCGCGGCAAGCGTCAGGGCTATGGTCGGTATCAGCGGTGTCATCGGCGTGGTCCCCCCGGTGTTGTTCGTGGGCGTCACCTTGCCCGGGTCCGGTGCGGCGGGGAAGGGGGCGACAGCGAGGCGGCGGCGACTTGATCGAATCGTCAAAATCGCTATGGGCTGCGGCGATCGGTCGACCGTCGGCCCGTCTCTCTTGTCCGGATATGCCCCGGTGAAGCGGCTGCCCATGCTGGGCGGACGCCGCTTGTCCGTTGTGGCATGTGGGTCGGGGGAGCCTTGACGGGGTTCGACCCTCCGACACAAGAAGATCAGGTGATACGATGGCCGTCCCCAAGCGAAAGACCACTCCGTCCCGTCGTGGCATGCGCCGCAGCCACGATGCGCTGCAGGTCGAAGCGCATCAGGAATGCCCGAACTGCGGCGATCTCAAGCGTCCGCACCACCTCTGCAACCACTGCGGCCACTACAACGGCCGTGAGGTTTTGGCGGAGCGAGCCTGATCTCGCCGGGCTGCGCGCCATGATCGAAGGCGTGCAGGCATGAAGCAGCGCATTGCGATCGACGCCATGGGCGGCGACGTCGGCGCGCCGGTGATGATCGCCGGCGCGGCGCTGGCGCATGAGCGTCACCCGTCGCTGCGTTTCCTGTTTGCTGGTGACGAGTCGGCGATCGGCGCGGCGCTCGCCGCGCATCCCGCGCTGCGTTCGGCGTCCGACATCGCGCACACCGACCTCGTCGTGTCGGGCGACGACAAACCGAGCCAGGCCTTGCGCAAGGGGCGCGGCTCGTCGATGGCGCTCGCGATCGACGCGGTGAAGCGGGGCGATGCCGGTGCGGCGCTCTCCGCCGGCAACACCGGCGCGCTGATGGCGATGGCCAAGCTCGCGCTGCGGACGATGCCGGGGATCGACCGACCGGCGCTGGCGGCGCTGATCCCGACGCTTGGCGACAATGATGTGGTGATGCTCGACCTCGGCGCGAATGCGGAGTGCGATGCCACCAACCTCGAACAATTCGCGCTGATGGGCGCCGCCTATGCCCGCACCGCGCTGGGCGTGGCACGCCCGCGCGTCGCGCTGCTAAATATCGGCACCGAAGAGCAGAAGGGCATCGACAGCGTGCGCGAAGCCGCCGAAGTGCTGCGCGCCGCCACCGCCTTGCCGTTCGAATTCACCGGCTTCATCGAAGGCGATAAATTGTCGCGCGGGGAGGTCGACGTGATCGTGCACGACGGCTTTTCCGGCAACATCGCATTGAAGACGCTGGAGGGCACCGCGCGTTTCGTCACCGACCTTTTAAAGCGCGCCTTTACCAGTTCGGTGCGGTCGAAGATCGGCTTTCTGATTTCGCGCCCGGCGACCGAACTGCTGCGCTACCACCTCGATCCCAACAATCACAACGGGGCGGTCTTCCTTGGCCTCAACGGCGTGGTGCTGAAAAGCCATGGCAGCGCCAATGACAAGGGCGTCGCCAACGCGGTGCATGTCTGCGCCAACCTGATCGAACAGGACATCGTCGCGCTCGTCCAGCAGGACCTCGAACGGCTGCGCGAAACCGCGCCAAGCGCTGCGTGAACCCGGCCGGGATCGACCGCGGGCAGCGCCGGCGCATCCGCATCGCGGGCACCGGCAGCGCGCTTCCGGCGCGCTGCGTGTCGAATGCCGAACTCGCGGCGAAGGTCGACAGCAGCGACGAATGGATCGTTGAGCGCACCGGGATCCGCCAGCGCTATATCGCGGGTGAGGGGGAGACGACGGTCACGCTCGCCACGCAAGCGGCGCGCGCTGCGCTCGACGCGGCGGGCGTGGCGGCGGCGGACGTCGACCTGCTGATCCTGGCGACGGCGACTCCGGACCAGACCTTTCCCGCCAGCGCGACACGGGTGCAGGCGGCGCTCAACGTCGGCGATGCGGTAGCGTTCGACGTCGCCGCCGTCTGTTCGGGCTTCATCTACGCGATCGGGGTCGCCGAACCGATGCTGCGCTGCGGCCCGTTCCGCAACGCGCTGGTGATCGGTGCGGAGACCTTCAGCCGCATCCTCGACTGGGAGGATCGGACCACCTGCGTGCTGTTCGGCGACGGCGCGGGCGCGGTGCTGTTGACGGTCGAAGAGGATGAAACGGGAGCTGAGGCGGAGCGCGCGAAATCCGACATCCTCGCCACCCGCATGCATGCCGACGGCCGCCACGGCGATCTCCTTTATGTTGACGGCGGCCCCTCCAGCACCGGCACGGTCGGGCATGTGCGCATGTCCGGGCGCGAGGTGTTTCGGCATGCGGTGACCAATCTCCACGCGATCGTCGGCGAGGTGTGCACGGTCGCCGGTGTCCAGCCTGCGGCGATCGACTGGGTTGTCCCGCACCAGGCCAATGCCCGCATCATCGATGCGACCGCCAAGAAACTGGGGCTGCGGCCGGAGCAGGTGGTGGTGACCGTCGACCGTCACGCCAATACCTCCGCGGCGTCGGTGCCGCTTGCGCTCGACGCGGCGGTGCGGGACGGGCGGATCGCGCGCGGCGACCTCGTCATGCTCGAGGCGATGGGCGGCGGATTCACCTGGGGCGCGAGTCTGCTCCGCTATTGAACGGCTTGCCTTTGCCGGGGCGCGCCCATAGCTTTGCGCGCGGGATGGGTGCCAAGCGCTGACGGTGTACGCGGCGCAGGACGATAAGGGATGTGAGTGAGCGAAACGGGATCGATGACGCGCGCCGGTCTGGCGCGCGCGGTGCATGATCGTGTCGGACTCCCCCAAGCGGAGAGCGCCAGACTGGTGGACGAAGTGCTGCGCACCATCGCCGATGCGCTGGTCGCTGGCGAAGAGGTGAAGCTCACCGGTTTCGGCACCTTCACCCTGCGCGACAAGCGCGAACGGATGGGTCGCAATCCCAAGACCGGCGTGGCCGTTCCCGTCACCCCGCGGCGGGTGGTCGGATTCCGCGCCAGCCAGATGGTCCGCGACCGTATCGCACAAGCGCCGCGTCGCCGCACGGGCTGATGGAGCCGCCCGAACTGCCTATGCCCGGCGTCGACGGCGGGCCAGTGCGTCCCACGGCGCCGCGCGCCAAGGCGGACGGCGCGCTGCTGAGCATCGGCGAGGTAACCCGGCGCACCGGCGTCGCGCCCCATATCCTCCGCTATTGGGAACGGCATGTGCCCGCGCTTCGGCCGCTGCGGCGTGCTGGTGCACGGCGCTACTATCGGCCCGAAGACGTCGCTCTGATCGAACGATTGCAGCGGCTGGTGCGGGAGGAGCGCTACACGCTCGACGGGGCGGCGCGCGCCGTCGGTTCCCGCACGGCCGGGCGGGGCGAGCCCACGCCGCCGACGGCGGACATGGTCGCGGCGACGATCGAAACAGATGGAACGCCACCCTCCATCGACCGCGCGGCGATCGCGCACCTCCGCGATCGGCTCGCCGCGGCGCTCGTCGCGAGTGAGGCGGACGTCTGACCGCGACTCGCGCTCGGAGGCCGTAAAGAATTTTCTTGTCGGGTTGATGACTTAGAACGCGGAACCGCATCGCGTCGTCACGGCTTATCGGCCTCACCCGAGCGCTCTGCTCGGCGCTTCCTTTCCAGGACAGATATTGCCCATGATCCGCATGGCCGATGCCCTGCTTTCGCTCGCGTCGCATGTCGGGTCGCGGCCTATCCTCGTTCTGCTTGGGTCCGACCACGGTGCGGAGCGGCTGGCACTGCTGGCGGGACAGGCCTTTCCCAACACGCCGGTGTTGCCCGGCGACCGACGCGCTGCCCGGTGATGCGATCTCCGCGTCTGCCGCCAACATGGGGCAACGCGCCGCCGCGCTGCATGGGGTCGGTGCATCCCTCTCGCGCGGAGAGGCGCCGCTGCTCATCGTCGGAGCGGAGGCAACGGTTCCGCTTTACCCCGCGCCCAGCGCATTCAAATCCGAACCGCCCGTGCTCCGGCGCGGGCAGGACGTCGACCTCGCGGCATTTCGCGAGCAGTTGATTACGCTCGGCTACCGCGCTGATGAACGGATCGACGAGCCGGGGGAGGTCGGGGAAGCGGGGGTCGTCCTCGACATTTTCCCGGTCGACAGTGCGGTACCGGTGCGAGTTGAGGTCGAATTTGGCGCGGTGCGCTCAATCCGCCACTATGACGCGCTGACCCAAGCGAGCAGCGAGGAGGTTGAGCGCGCGGCGTTCGGTATCGCCGCTGAACCGCCGCTTGGCGCGGACGCGGTTCCGCTGCCGCAGCACATTCCGGGAGCGCTGTGGCTGGTCGACCCGGCGTTTGCGAAAGCGCGCGCGCCAGCTGGTGCTTCAGGACGAGCTTGGCGGCAGCGACCGCATGCCGGTGGTTGACGCCGACGACTGGTCTGCCGAGGAAGGTTGCGCGGTCGCGAACGACACCATCGCCGAGCGTGCAGCCACCCCGACCTTTGCCGTAAAGCGCCGCGCGACCGCGCTGTTCCGCGACTTCCTGTGCGCCGAGGCCGACGCGGGGCGGCGCGTGATTGTCGCAGGGTCGGAGCGCGACACCCGCTTCTTCGCTCGCCGTCTGCGAAAGCGCTAAAGACGCCGGAGCCGCCACGGTTCGACGCGCTCGACGAAGCGATGCAGGCGGACGCGCCGCTTGCGCTCACCACCCTGCCGCTCGACGGCGGCGCGGTGGGCGACGACGTGACCCTGCTTGCCGCAGCCGATCTGCTGGGCTCGCGCGCGGAGGGGGAGCATGTGCTGGCGAGCGTCGCCGGGACCGACCCGCTCGCGGTCACGCTGCGGCTGGGCGACGCGGTGGTGCACGGCCGCTACGGCGTCGGCGTTCTGCGCGGCCTCGCGCCCTTCGACGCGCCCGATGGCGGGGCGAGCGAAACGATCACCGTCGAATATGCCAAGGGCGCGATGCGGCAGGTGCCGGTCATCGAAGCGGGCAAGCTGTGGCGGTACGGGGCGAGGGCGAGGCGGTCAAACGCGACACGCTCGACGGCAAGAGCTGGGAAAAGCGCCGCGCCGAGATCGACGCGTCGATCGTCGAAACGGCGCGGCACCTGCGCAAGCTTGCCAAGGAGCGGGCGAAGCGACTGCGCCCGAGTTGGTCGCCGACGCCGCCGCTTATGAGCGGTTCGTCGACGGCTTTCCCTATTCGGAGATCGCCGATCAGCGCCGCGCGTTCGAGGCGGTGCGCGCGGATCTCGCCGCGGGGAAGCTGATGGACCGATTGGTCATCGGCGACGTCGGCTTCGGCAAGACCGAGGTTGCGCAGCGCGCGGCGGCGATTGCCGCGCTGGCGGGACGGCAGGTGGCGCTGGTCGCGCCGACCACGCTGCTCGCGCGCCAGCATTTCGAGGAGTTCACCCGCCGCTTCAAGCGCGTCGGGATCAAGGTCGTGTCGCTGTCGCGCGCCAGCAGCGCTGCCGAGCAAAAGGCCGCCCGCGCCGCGCTCGCCGATGGCAGCGCCAGGATCGTTGTCGGCACCAGCGCCATCGCCGCCAAATCGACCGTGTTTCAGGATCTCGCGGTCGTCATTATCGACGAGGAGCAGCGCTTTGGCGCGGCGCAGAAGGCCAAGCTCGAGGGGTTGAGCGAGGGTCACGTCCTGCGCCTCAGCGCGACGCCGATCCCGCGCACGTTGCAGTCCGCGCTGGTCGGCCTCAACAGCCTGTCCTTGCTCATCACCCCGCCTGCGCGCCGCGTCCCCATCCAGACCGCGCTCGGCGATTGGGACGAAGAGGCGGTGCGCGCTGCGCCGCTGCGCGAACACGCTCGCCGGGGCCAGTCCGGCGGCAGCACGCCGTAGCGGTCCTCCAGTTCATCGGCGAACTCGTCGAGATCGCCCGGCTCGGCGATCCGCGCCAGCCGGACGTAGGCGGCAATGCGCGCTTCGCCGTCCACGATCCAGTCCGCCGGAAACAGCGCATCGCCGCCGCAGTCGATGCGCGGCAGCGGCGGGCGCTCCGCCTCCCCGTTGAGGTGCCGCAGCGTTTCGGTGAGCAAATGCTGGTAGAGCTCGAGCCCGATCAGCTTGAGGTGCCCCGACTGATCGTCGCTGGTGAGATCGCCCGCACCGCGCATGTCGAGGTCGTTGGCTGCGACCGCGAAGCCCGCCCCCAGCGCCGACTGCGCCACCAGCTGGTTGAGCCGTGCGCGCGTCTTGTCGTTAAGCGTGGCACCCGGCGCGCTCAGGATCAGCACATGGCCACGCCGCGACGAACGACCGACGCGGCCGCGCAGCTGATGCAGCTGACCGACGCCAAAGCGATCGCAGCCGGCGATGATCATCGTGTTGGCGCGCGGCACGTCGAGCCCCGTTTCGATAATGCTCGTCGCCAGCAGCACCTGCCCCTCGCCCCGGGCGAAGCGGATGAGCGCCTCGTCTGCTTCGGCACTGACCATCTTGCCGTGCACCGTCAGCACCTCGAACTCGGGCAGCTGTTTGGCGAGAAAAGCCTGCGCATCCAGGTCGGGCCCGGCAGCGATTGCGCTGACCGCGCGTCCGGGTGCCAAACTCAAGCCCGCCGACAACGCCCGCGTCAGCAACGACCGCATCCTGGCGCCGCGCGACGTGGCGGTGGACGCGGTCGAGGATGCCAGCAATGCGATCTACGAGCTGGTCGAAGCCAACTCGACCTAGCGCGCGTCGGGGCCGAGCGCGGGGTCAAGCTCGCGTGGGAGGATCAGCCGTTCGATTGTCGCTTTCGTGGTTGGCATGTCCGACCAGCGATCGATCGCGAACACGAGCGTTGCCAACGCGGCGGTCGGATATTTGTCCTCGACCGTCGCGCGGTGCGGGTCGCCGGCCTGCGTGAGGTCGAGGATCAGGTCCTCCAACCCCGGGTTATGCCCGCTCATGAGCGCATGGTCGGCGCTGTCGGGCAACTCGCTCGCCACGTCGATCAGCGTCGCGCCGCTGGCGAGGTAGATGCGCCGGTCCCAATGCGGCTCGATTTCGTCGAGCCCTGCGGCGGGCAGGAACGCATCCAGCGTCTCCACCACCCGCACCGCGGGGGAGGCGATGATGTAGTCGATGCCGAGACCGATCGTCGCCGCGTGCTTGCCCACCGTCACCGCCGCGCGCTGTCCGCGCCCGTTCAGCGGGCGGTCGAAATCGCGCGCGACGGGGTCGTCCCAGTCGGACTTGGCGTGGCGCAGCAGCGTGAGGCGTTTCATGCGCCGGCTGTGCCCGATCGCACCGGCGCCGTGAAGGGGTCAGGCGTATCGGTGCCGCCGCGCACCGGCCGCGCCTCGACCCGCGCGATCGCCGTGTCGAGCGTGCAGCGGATGATCGGCGTGCCCGGCGGAAAGGCATTGAGCAGCCGCGACGGAACCGCGCTCGACAGCAGGATGAAGCGCCCCGCATCGTCGGCGCGGCGGATCAGCCGCCCGAACGCCTGCGCGAGGCGCGTGCGGATCAATTCATCGTCATAGGCCGAGCCACCGTTGGCGAGCCGACGTGCGGCGTGGACGACGCTCGGCTTCACCCACGGCACCCCCTCCATGATCACCTGCCGCAGCGAATCGCCGGGCACGTCGACGCCGTCGCGCAGCGCATCGGTGCCGAGCAGGGTCGCGCGCGGGTCGTCGCGGAATACGTCGACCAGCGTGCCGACGTCGATCGGATCGACATGTTGCGCGTAGAGTGCCAGCCCCGCCCGCGCGAGATGATCGGCGATCCGCGCATGCACGCTGCGCAAGCGGCGGATGGCGGTAAAAAGCCCGAGCGTGCCACCGTCGTTGGCGACGATCAGCCGCGCATAGGCCTGCGCCAGCCCCGCGAGGTCGCCACGGCGGATGTCGGTGATGATCAGCACCTCCGCGCGGCTGGCATAGTCAAACGGACTCTCCGCCGCGAAATGCTGCGGCGGGGCGGGGAGGTGGAGCGCCCCCGTCCGCCGGTCCGCGCGGTCCCAGTCGCCGAGAGCGAGCGTCGCCGACGCCACCGTCACGCCATGCGCGGGGCTGAGCACCGTCTCCGCCAGCGGCAGCGTCGGGTCGAGCCAGCGGCGGTGCAGCCCGACGTCGATCTCGCGCCCGTCGATGCGGTCGACGCTCAGCCAGTCGATGAAGCGTTCGTCCGCCGGACCGCCCACGCGCGCCACCAGCCCGAGCCAGGCGGAGAGCGTTTCGCGCCGCCAGGAAAGGCTCGACAGCGCCCCGTCGATGCGCGCGCGCGTCGCGCCATCGAGCCAGTCGGGCGCCTCCTCGACCAGCGCCTCCAGTCGCCGGGCCAGCACGTCGAGCGGGCGGATCAGCGCCTCGATCGCCACCGCCGCCTCCGCCGCCGCCTCGACCAGCGCCGGGTCGGGATCGGCGAGCTCGGCTTCCAAGCCGTAGCCTGCATCACCATCGGGGCGGTCGCTCGACGCATCGCGCACAAACACCTGCGCGCGCACCGCGGCGAGCAGTGCCTCGATCGGCCCTGCAGGCGTCCCCTCCACCAGCCGCGCCAGCCAGCCATCGCCGGGCAGCGCCATCGCCGCCAGCTGCGCCGCGTCGATCGCCGCCGCACCCGCCTCATCCTCCGCCACGACGTCGGCGAGTCGCGCGGAAAGGCCACGCCGCCGCCCGCGGCTGCGCCCCTCCGGCCCGACGATCCAGCGGCGAAGCTCGATCCCCTCCTGCCCCGACAGCGCCACGGCGAACACGCTGTCGGCGGCATCGAACAGGTGGTGCCCTTCATCGAACACCAGCCGCGTCGGCGGGTGGTCGCCGGTGCGCCCGCGCGCGGCGTTGATCATCGTCAGAGCATGGTTGGCGACGACGATGCTCGCCTGCTCCGCCGAGCGGGCCGAGCGTTCGATGAAGCAGCGCTTCCAGTGCGGGCAGGCGGCGTAGATGCACTCGCCGCGCCGGTCGGTGAGCGCGGTCGCGCCCGCGCGCCGGAACAGCGTCGGCAGCCAGCCCGGCAGGTCGCCGCCGACCATGTCGCCGTCGCGGCTGTACATCGCCCAGCGCGCCACCAGCCGCGCCAGCACCGCCGCGCGCCCCTGAAACGCGCCCTGCACGGCGTCCTCCAGGTTGAGCAGGCAAAGGTAATTTTCGCGCCCCTTGCGCACCGCGACCGCCTGGCGATGCTCGCCTTCGCCGGGGTAGAGCCGCCGCGTCTCGCGCGCGAGCTGTCGCTGCAGCGCCTTGGTGTAGGTGGAGATGTGCACCGTCCCCCCCGACGCGCGGCTCCACAGGTCGGCGGGGGCGAGGTAGGCGAGCGTCTTGCCGATGCCCGTCCCCGCTTCGGCGAGCAGCAGGTTGGGCGCGCCTTTCGTGCGGCGTGGGGCGTAGGTCGCCGCCACCGCCGCCGCCATCGCGCGCTGTCCCTCGCGCGGTTCGGCGCCTTCGCCGGTCAGCGTAGCGAGGTGGGCGACCGCGCTCTCGCCACGCACCTGCACGGGGCGCGGCTGCGGGCGCGGTGGCGCCTCCTCCCATTCGGGGAGCGCGAGGAAGACGCTGCGCTCATGCTTGGTCGGCGGGGTCAGCCGCGCGCCCACCGCCGCCGCCCACGGCCAGCGCATGCGCGCGAGCGCGCTCGCCGCATCGAAGGCGCCGCGGCGCTTGGGCCAATCCGGATCGTCGAGCGTCGCCAGCAGCCGCGCTGCGCAGGCGAGCAGCAGCCGCGGCACGCCCCCATCCCCCGCCGCCTCGTCAACATGCACGCCGAGCGCGCGCGCCAGCCCCGCCGGCGTCGGCACCGCAAACTCCGCCGGATGGACGAAAGCGAACAGCTCGAGGAGGTCGAGCCCCGAAATATCCGCATACCCCAACCGCTGCCCCACCAGCGGCGCCGCCAGCAGAATCACCGGCGTCTCCCCCACCACCCGCACCGCCTCCGACCGCGAAAGGGCGCGTGTGTCCCCATCCGGCGAGGCAAACCAGACGCCGGCGTGCGAAGCATGCAGCGCAGGGTAGGGGAGTGGCTGGGCGGGGCTCACCAACCCGCGTTATCGCGATCGGAACGTAAGGGAAACAGCGCGGCGCGATTTCGCTTGCGCGTGGGATGACGATGCGATGTCATGCGCTCATGACACAGACCAGCATCGCGCTCACCATCGCCACAGTGACCGTCGCCGCGCTGATCGTAATGTCGTGGCGAGCCGCGCCCCGTCTCAGCGCGCTCGAACGCCTGCCGATGCAGTGGGGCCTCCACGGCCAACCGACCTGGACCGCCCCGCGCCGACTTGGGCTGGCACTGATGCCGACGCTCGGAGCAATCGTCATGCCCATCGTTGCGGCAATGTCTCCGCGTCCGGGCCAGGAGGCGTGGCAGGTTCCAGCGACCTTGCTGTGCGCGGCCGCGTTCTTGGGCACGCACGCATACATGCTGCACCGCCAACACCGCGCAGTTGATGCCATGTCCACTTAGTCTGTAGTGACTTGAACGTCTGGAGCGGGCGAAGGGATTCGAACCCTCGACCCCAACCTTGGCAAGGTTGTGCTCTACCCCTGAGCTACGCCCGCTCTGGCGACCTGGGGACGGTGCGCTTGGCGCGGCCGTCCGGGGCAGGGCGCGCCTCTAACCGGGTGCGGGGCGGGGGGCAAGGGGTTTGTTTGTCTCTGGCGCCTGCTGCGGCATCGGGGTGTGGTGGCGGGTTGGAAGCGCGCCGCCGCTGCCCCATATGGCGCGCACGACATCAGCGACACGAACATAGCGACAGGGGACGAAATCGGTGGCGACTCTCGGCTTGAGCGCGGACGAACAGGCGGCGGTGCAGAAATTCCGCGAGGCGGTGGTCGAACCGTCGATGACCAGCCTCGTCATCCTCGATTTCTGGGCCGAATGGTGCGGCCCCTGCAAACAGCTGACGCCGATCCTCGAAAAGGTCGCCGCCGATTATACGGGCAAGGGCGTCAAGCTGGTCAAGGTGAACGTCGACGAGGAAGGCTTCATCGCCTCGCAGTTCCGCGTGCAGTCGATCCCCACCGTCTATGCCATGTTCCAGGGCCAGCCGGTCGCCGACCTGACCCCCGCACGTACTGAAAGTGCGCTCAAATCGATGCTCGACCAGATCCTGCGCCAGCTGCCGATCGAGGGCGATGACGCGCGCGCCGAGCATGAGGTCGAGCCGCTGCTGGCGATGGGCGAGGAGGTGCTGAGGTCGGGCGATGCCGAGCGCGCGGCGAGCATCTTCGCCCAAATCACCGAGATCGCACCGCACAGCGCCGCCGCCTTTGCCGGCCTCGCGCGGGCGCGGGTGGCGCTCGGTGAGCTCGACGCGGCGGAGGCGGCGATCGCCGGGCTGGACGAGGAGGGCGCGAAGGACCCCGCGGTGGCGCAGGTGCGCTCGGCGCTCGCGCTCGCCCGCAACGCCCCGCCGCCAGGCGCGCTGGCGGAGCTCGAGGCGCGCGTCGTTGCGGACGCAAACGATTATCAGGCGCGCTACGATCTCGCCGCCGCGATGGCGGCGAGCGGGAATCGCGACGGCGCGGCGGATGCGCTGCTGCACATTGTCGCTGCCGACCGTGACTGGAACGACGGCGCCGCGCGCGCGAAACTGCTCGAGCTGATCGAAGCGGTCGGGCTCGAGGATCCGTGGGCGCGCACGACGCGGCGGCGCTTGTCGGACATCCTGTTCGGCTGATGGCGGGCGATCCGCCCCCCGCCAAGACGCGCGTGTCGCTGTTTCCGTTGCCGGGGGCGCTGCTGTTTCCGGGGCTGCAGCTGCCGCTGCATATCTTCGAGCCGCGCTATCGCGCGCTCGTCAGCGACGCGCTCGCGCGCGACCGGCGCATCGCGCTGATCCAGCCGCGCGAGCCGGAGGTGAAGGGCGCGCCGCCACCCGCGCTCTACGGGGTCGGCGGGCTGGGGCGGATCGTCGAGGTGCAGGCGCTGGAGGACGGGCGCTTCAACCTGATCGTCGAAGGCATCGGTCTGTTCCGGCTGGTGCGCGAGCTGGATACCGCGACCGCGTTTCGTCAGGCGGAAGTGCGGCTCATGGCGGTGCCGGAGATCGAGGCGATCCCGTCGATCCTGCGCGTGGCGCTGCTCGACGAGGCCAAGGAGTTTGCGCGCTGGCTCGGCTATACCGTCGATTGGGGCGGGGTGGAGGAACTCGACGACGCGACGCTGGTCAACGCGATGGCGCAGATCGCGCCGTTCGACCCGGCCGCGAAACAGGCGCTGCTCGAAGCACCCGACCTCCAGTCGCGCGCCGACCTGATCATGCAGCTGATGCGCTTCGCCGTCAGCCGGCCGCGCCCCGGCGAGGACGAGACCCCGCTGCAATGAAGCGCGTCAGACGCGCAGGCCTTGCAGTAGTTTGGGGAGGTCACCCAACTCGCCGCGCGCTTCCTGCATGAAGAAGCGGCGCGCCATGTCGCTGCGCTGGACGAGGCCGAGGCCGAAACGTCGCACGGCGCTGGCGGCGCGGCCCGGGACGCCGAACAGCCGCGTCAGCGTATCGGTCGCCGCCGACACCGACAGCGCGTCGATCCCGCGCCAGCGGTCGTAGCGCTTCAAAAGCTGCGCGTCGCCGAGGTCGAGTCCCAGCCGGTCGCCCTCGACCAGCACCTCCACCAGCGTCGCGACGTCGCGCAGGCCGAGGTTGAAGCCCTGCCCGGCGATGGGGTGGATGCCGTGCGCGGCGTCGCCGACCAGCACGACTCGGTCGTCGATCATTCGCCCGGCATGGTGGAACGACAGCGGATACATCGACCGTGGCGCGATCTCCGCAATGTCGCCGAAGATCCCGCCCATGCGCTGCTGCAGCTCGTGAGCGAAACCGCGCTTGCCGAGCTTGAGGTATGCGGCGGCGTCCCCCTCGCGCATCGACCAAACGAACGCGCAGCGATGGCGATAAGGAGCCTCGCCCTCGGCGAGATCGTTGAGGGGCAGCAAAGCGAATGGACCCGCGGGGTAGAAGATTTCGTAGGCGGTGCCCTCGTGCGGCAGTTCGTGCGCGATGGCGCCGACGATCGCTTCGTGATGATAGCCCCAGCGCGCAGCGCCGATGCCCAGCTCTTCGCGCGTGGGGGAGCGGCGCCCCTCCGCCACGATCAGCAGCGGCGCGCGCACGCGGGCGCCGTCGCTCAGCGTCAGCGTCACGCCGTGCGCGTCGCGCTCCATCGCGGTGCGGCGGTTGGGCGCGCGCAGGTCGATGCGCGGTTCGGCGGCGACGGCCTCCGCAAGCTTTGCACGCAGTCGAAAATTCTCGAGCATATAGCCAAGGGCGCCGTCGTCGCTCTTCGGTTCGAAGCTCAGTTCGCCGGGCTCGAGCTGATCGCTGACCCAGATGCGGTCGATCGCGCAGGCGTTTGGGCGGAGGTCGTCGGCGAGCCCGATCGCCTTCAGCATCCGCCAGCTGGCCGAAGCGATGGCGGAGGCGCGACCGTCGAAGCCGATGCCCTGCTGCAATGCAGGCGGGGCGGGGTCGATGACGATGCTGGACAGCTCATGCGCCGCCAGCGCCAGCGCGAGCGTCTGCCCGATCAGCCCGCCCCCGGAGATGATGACGTCGGCGGTGGCCGTTGCGGCGTGATGGGCGGGGTGCGGGTCGGCGAAAGTCATGACGGTCATGGTTCCCGCTTTTGCGCCGTCGCGGGGCCAAGCTCAAGCGTTCGTGGCTGCCGTTGCGGGGACCGGCAACAAAGCTCTTTCGCGAAAACGCCCGGGGTGTTTATGTCATCTCCATGACGGCGCGCGAAAATGCGTCGCCCTCGGGGGAGGATCACATCATGATGGCACGGGCGACGATCCGCGCAGCGCTTTTCGGAGGCGCGGCGCTTGCGGCACTGGCGGCCGCTCCGGCCTATGCACAGGCCGGCAATGTTCAGGGTGAAGCCGATCCGGCCAGCGCCCCGCAAGGCGACCCGACCGTCCAGTCAGGTGTCCGCACGGACCAGCCGGCGGTGGAGTCGGGCGACATCCTGGTGACCGGCTCGCGCATCCGGCGCGATCCCAACGACATCGCGGTGCCGCTGCAGGTGGTGACGCAGGCCGATCTCGTCCGCGAGGGGATTTCGAGCCCTGAACAGTTCGTCCAGTACCTCTCGACCAACGGTTCGGGTGCGGACAATCTCGCCTCCAACGCCGACGTGACGAGCGGGGCGCAGCGCGGCACCAACGGCCTCTCCGCTGCAAACCTGCGCGGGCAGGGGCCGGGGGCGACGCTGATCCTGCTTAATGGGCGGCGCGTCGCGGCGCACGGGCTCACCGGCAGCGCGGTCGACGTCAACCAGATTCCCTTCGCCGCGATCGAGCGGATCGAAGTGCTGAAGGACGGCGCTTCGGCGATCTATGGCACCGACGCCGTGGGCGGGGTGATCAACTACATCACCCGCACCGACTATCAGGGGATCGGGGTCGAAGCCTTTGCCGACGTGACCGAACAAGGCGGCGGCAACATCTATCGCATTTCGACCATCGGCGGCTTCGGCGATCTCGACCGTCAGGGCTGGAACGTGATGGGCGCCATTGCCTACCGCTGGAACGAGGCGCTGCGCGGCGATCAGCGCGACTTCGTCAACGGCAACCAGCCCAACCGCGGGCTGTCGATCGACACGCGCGGCACGCCGATCGCCACCGCGTTCCCGCTGAGCCCCAACGCGCTTTATTTCGCACAAGGGACGCTGCTCGGCGGAACGACCGCGGCCAACCGGCTCAGCAATCTGTTCATTCCGGGCACGACCACGCTTGCCAATGGCGGGATCAACATCCTCGACTTGCCGGGCGGCGCGGGCTGCGAGAGCATGGACGGGGGCATGCCCTATGACGAGGCGCTGTGGGCGAACCCCAGCGCCGCCTATGCCTGCGCGTGGGACACGGGCCGTGCGGCGGTGATCCAGCAGCCGATCGAAACGCTGACCTACTATGCGCGCGGGACGCTCCGCATCGCCGACGGGCATCAGGCCTATGTCGAGGTGACGGGGTCGGACGCGATCAGCGCCAAGCGTTTCTCCAACGCGCAGATCAGCGGCAACACGACCAACCTGCCCGTCGCCTACCCGCGCAATGCGCTGACTGCGCCCACCTATGATGCGGTCTATAACGCGATCGTCCGCACCTTCCCGGCGGTCGCCGCAAACTATGGCCGACCCATCGGCTATCGCTGGCGCTGCGTCGCCTGCGGCCCGCGCGAATATACGACGAGCAGCGAGACGTTCCGCGTCGCCGGCGGGGTCGACGGCGAACTGTGGTCGGGCTGGGACTATCGCATCGGCGCGAGCTACGCGCAGTCGGAGACGAGTTCGCTGCTCGGCTCGGGCTATTTCTTCCGCGGCACGCTCGCCAACGGCGCGCCCGATCCCGCAGCACCGATCGCGCCGGGGGCGACCTCTCCCGGGCTCGTCGGGCTGCTCAATTCGGGCCTTATCAACCCGTTCAGCCTGGAGCAGAGTCCGGCGGCGCTCGCCGGCCTCGCAGCGATCTCTGCTGCGGGCACGACGCTTTACGGCGGCCGCTACCAGACGCAGCAATATGACGCGAGCGTGTCGGGCAGCCTGTTCGATATCTGGGGCGGCGCCGTGCGCGCGGCGTTCGGGGTCGACTATCGGCGCGAGACCTATGAATTCAACGGCAGCCCGGCGGGCGCTCTCACCGCTCCGGTGATCTTCCTCGCCGCGTTCGACAATGTGAACGCGCTGACGCCGAAGAGCCGCAACATCCTCGCCGCCTATGCCGAAGTGCTGTTCCCGATCACCGACACGCTCGAACTGACGCTGGCGGGACGCATCGACGATTACACGGGCTTCGGCACGACGACGAACCCCAAGGTTACCGCGCGCTGGCGGCCGATCCCGGAACTGATGTTCCGCGGCAGCTACAATACCAGTTTCCGCGCGCCGACCTTCAACCAAGTTTTCAACGGCATCACCGAAAGCCCGTATGCGGGCCGTGACCTGGCCGATCCGCTGAACTGTCCGGGCGGAATCCCGAATGCAGCCAATCCTGCCTGCGCCATCATTCAGCCCAATGTGCTCACCGGCGGCACGCTCGATCTACGGCCGGAAACGGCAGAGCAGGCCAGCGCGGGCGTCGTGTTCGAACCCGCTGCGGGCTGGAGCCTGTCGGTCGACTGGTGGATGATCAACGTTGACGACGCCATCACCATCCTTACCGAACGGCAGCTGGTCGACAATGCGAACCTGTTCCCCGACCGCTTCGTGCGCGATGCGAGTGGGGTGGTCACCGCGCTCGATCGCACCTGGCTCAACGCCGGCGGCCGGCGGACGCAGGGGCTGGAGATTGCCGCGCGCGGTGGGTTCGAGCTCGGCAATGGCCGGATCGGGCTTGGCCTCGACGGGAGCTACCTCCTCAAGAAGCGGGAGCGGCTGACCGCCAATTCCGAGTTCGGGCCGAGCCTGATCGGCCTGTTCACCTTCGCCGGCGACCTCGGCCTGCGCTGGAAGCATAATGCGTGGGTCAACTGGTCCAACGACACGGTCAGCCTCTCGCTCTCGCAGATCTTCCGTTCGGGTTACACCAACCAGGCGCTGCCCGGCATCGCCAACGGATCGGTCACCCGGCCCGACTTCAACGAGCGCGTCGACGATTACGTCATCTACAATTTCTCGGTGGGCGTGCGCGTGGAGGATCGGCTGCAGCTGACCTTTGGCATCCGCAATCTGTTCGACACCGACCCGCCCTTCGCTATCACCTACGACAGCAACACCGGCGCGGGGTCGAGCTGGGAGCCGCGCGTCGCCGACCCGCGCGGCCGCAGCTACACCATTCAGGCGCGCATCGACTTCTGATCCGGCGGGGAAGGGGCGGCGATGAACCGCCCCTTCCTTCCCCGGTCCGTCAGGCGTTGTTCCGGTCGGATGCGGGCGTCAGAACGCGCGCGGCGATGTCCTGCGCGATTCGCACCGGACGCAGCGTGTCGGCGGAAATGCAGCACCAGCTCGAGCGCACTTCGGCCAGCACCGTTTCGCCGCGGCGGATGACCGTGTCGTAAAAGGCGCGCGCGCCTTCGATGCGGTCGAGCACCACCGTCGCGATCACCTCGTCGTCGAGAAAGGCGGGGCGGCGGTAGGTGATCTCGTGCTTCAGCGCGACCCACAGGTGGCGGGCAACGTCCACGGGCGGCGCGATCCGCCGCCAATGTTCGAGCACCGCCTCCTGCACCCAGCTCAAATAATGGGCGTTGTTGACGTGCCCCATGAAATCGATCGCGTCGGCGCCGACGCGGATCGGATGCGCATGGTCGCGCGCGCTCGAAAGCGGCGAGGGGAGTTCGTCGGCCATTGCTACTGACATTAAGGTCAACAACTGCTCCGGGGAAGCCCCGTTGCGACGAAATCACCGCGCAAGCATCGGCCCCAGTGGCTTGCCGGCGAGGATATGGACATGGAGGTGCGGCACTTCCTGCCCGCCATGCCCGCCGACGTTCGCGAGCAGGCGATAGCCGGGTTCGACCAGCCCCGCCTCGCGCGCGACGCGTCCGACCGCACGAACGAACCCGGCGATTTCCGCCTCGCTCGCGCGCGCGGCGAAATCGTCCCAGCTGACGTAGGCGCCGGTTGGGATGACGAGCACGTGATGGGGCGCGACCGGGTTGATGTCCTCAAAGGCGAGCGCATGATCGTCGCGATAGACTTCGCGGCAAGGGATCTCTCCCCGCAGGATCTTGGCAAAGATGTTGTCGGGGTCATAACTCTGCGTGGCGTCGATGGGCATGATCGTCTCCGCTGAAGGGGGGAGTGTAGGCGCACTGTCGCTGCAAGCGCGCGTTGAACGGTGGAATCGCTTGTCACCTCTCGCCCGCCGGCTTGCAACGGCGGAGCATCGCGCTTGCTCCGTCGCGGCGGTTCTGGAACAAGGCGCCAGCGCGACGCACGGCGACAGGCCGGCGCGGGGGGAGTGACACATGGACCGGAAACTGACGCTCTACATCCTGATCGGGATGATCCTCGGCGTCGTGGTCGGTTTCGCAGTCAATCAGTTCGTGCCTGCGGGCACGCCAGGGTTCGATTACTGGACCAAGAGCTTCAAGCTCCTCAGCGACATTTTCCTCAATCTCATCAAGCTGCTGGTCGCGCCGCTGATCCTGTCGACCATCGTCGTCGGCATCGCGCACATGGGCGACAGCACCGCGCTCGGGCGCATCGGCTTTCGCGCCATCGCCTGGTTCATCACCGCGAGCTTCATTTCGATCGGGCTCGGCCTCCTGATGGTCAACCTGTTCCAGCCCGGCGTCGGCGCGGCAATCAATATCGGCCCGCAAGCGGCGAGTGTGGGAGAGGTCGCGCACCAGTCCGATTTCTGGAGCTTCATCCTCTCCGTCTTCCCCAAGAACGCGTTCGAGGCGCTGGCCACCAACAACATCCTCCAGATCCTCGTCTTCGCTCTGTTCGCGGGCGTCGCGCTGTCGGCGATCGGGGAAAAGGGCGCGCCGCTGGTGCGCGGGGCGGATGCGCTCGCCGAACTGATGCTGCAGATCACCGCTTATGTGATGCGCTTTGCGCCGTTCGCGGTGTTCGGGGCACTTGCTGCGGTGGTGGCGCGCAACGGGCTCGGCATCCTCGGCACCTACCTTGAGCTGCTGCTCGAATTCTACCTGTCGCTCGTCATCCTGTGGGTGCTGCTGCTGGGGATGGGCTTCATCTTCCTGCGCCAGCGCATCTTCACGCTGATCCGCTACATTCGCGAGCCGCTGCTGATCGCGTTCTCGACCGCCAGCAGCGAAGCGGCGCTGCCCAAGCTGTTTGAGCAACTCGACCGTTTCGGCGTGCCGCGGCGCATCTCGGGCTTCATGCTGCCGCTGGGGTACAGCTTCAACCTCGACGGTTCGATGATGTACATGAGCTTCGCGACGCTGTTCATCGCGCAGGCCTATGGCATCGACCTCAGCATCGGCACGCAGATCCTGATCCTGCTGACGCTGATGGTGAGCTCGAAGGGGATCGCCGCGGTGCCGCGCGCGAGCCTTGTCGTCATCACCGCGACGCTCGGCATGTTCGGGTTGCCGGTGGAGGGAATCGCGCTGATCTTTGCGATCGACCAGTTCCTCGACATGGGGCGCACCGCGACCAACGTGGTCGGCAACGCGGTCGCGACCAGCGTCATCACCAAATGGGAAGGCATGCTCGAGGTCCCGACCGACCCCGACGAAGAGCCCCCGCATGCGCCGAGCCACACGGCGGCGGGCGGCCTGCGTGGGCTCGACCTCGACGCGGCGTTCATCGAGGACGAGCGCACGCGCAAGCTCTGACCCGATGCCGACGCGCCACCCAAGCATCGTCATCCTGACCGGCGCGGGGGTCAGCGCCGAAAGCGGGATCGACACGTTCCGTTCGGCCGGCGGGCTGTGGGAGCGGCATCGCGTCGAGGATGTCGCGACCCCCGAAGCCTTTGCGCGCGACCCCGATCTCGTCCTGCGCTTTTACGATATGCGACGCGAGAACATCCAGCGCGCGCAGCCCAACGCGGCGCATGAGGCGCTGGCGCGGCTCGACGCCGAGTGGCCGGGCGAGTTGCTGATCGTCACGCAGAATGTCGACGACCTGCACGAACGCGCCGGCGCTCGGCGGCTGATCCACATGCATGGCCAGCACCTCACCGCCTGGTGCACCGCCTGCAACGCGCGGCCGGAGTGGCGCGCGCCGTTGATCGATCGCCCGCCTTGCCCGGAGTGCGGCGAAGCAGCGCTGCGTCCCGACGTCGTCTGGTTCGGCGAAATGCCCTACGACATGCCGCGCATCGAACGCGCCATCGCCAGCTGCGACCGGTTCGTCTCGATCGGGACGTCGGGGGCAGTCTATCCCGCTGCGGGCTTCGTCCGCTGGGCAAGGGCGGCAGGGGCGGCGACGCTTGAACTCAACCTCGAGCCGAGCGAAGGCACGCACTGGTTCGACGAGGCGCGCCACGGCCCGGCAACGGATCTCGTCCCGGTGTGGGTGGCGGAGGTGTTGGCCGCCACCCCTTTACATTAGCGTCGCGCCGGAATTGATCCGGGGCTGGGCTTCTACAGCGCGGTCCGCAGAAGAAAGCTCAGGCCCGGATCAAGTCCGGGCCGACGATGGGGGGTGTTACGGGTGGGGCGGGCTGAAGCTCCCGAGCTATTACCCGTTACTTAGGTCGACCTGAACGTGGTCGCCGGCTTCGCCGCGCTTCATGGTGATGCCGGTCAGCATCTTGAAATAGCCCTTGGCGCCCATGTCGGCGGTCCAGATTTCGGCATCGTCGAGGTCGTAGCGCAGGAGGAGGAGGTTGGGGTCGTCCTTGCCGCCTTCGTACCAGGTCTCGACGCTGTTGTTCCACAGCTTGTCCAGCACCGCGCGGTCGGTCTCAGCGGTCAGCGTGCCGTGGATGCAGGCGAACATCTCGTGACCCTTCGACACGAACTGCGACATCGCCATGCCACCGGGGGCAAGCCGGTTGTCCTTGGTCGTGAAAAACCAAAACGCGCCCTCGGCATCCTTGTCGAGCTGGGCGTTCATCGGGATCGCGTGCTCATGCGCATCGGTCCGAGCGACCATGACATAGGGGCTGTCGGCAAGCGCTTTCCAGAAGTCCTGCTTGATGTCGGTGGTCATGCCGTCGCGCTCCTCGTGTGGTTCCAGTCGGTGGACCAACGCACGCACGGCGAGGGCGTTGCGCCACCCAGGCCCTCAAACCTCCCGGCGCTTTGCGCCTCCTTCCCTCTCCCACGGGGAGAGGGAGGGCCCCGCGCGGAGCGCGCGAGGGTGAGGGCAACGGCGCTTGCCTCACGTAGCGCTCCGGCCTAGCCGGAGGGCCAAGGGCGCCTCGCAGGGGAGCTGCCCACGCGGGGGGGGGGGGGACGACATGGCGATGCAGCCGCTGGCGTGGGTGTCGCTGGGCGCCTATTTCGTGATGATGCTGGCGCTCGGCTTTTATGCCTGGCGAAAGGCGAACGCCGATGCCGAAGGGTACCTGCTTGGCGGGCGCGACCTTGGTCCGGCGGTGACCGCGCTTTCGGCGGGGGCGTCGGACATGTCGGGCTGGCTGATGATGGGGCTGCCGGGGGCGGTCTATCTGGGCGGGATCAGCGCGGCGTGGATCGGCATCGGCCTCACCATCGGCGCTTGGGCGAATTATCGCGTCGTCGCCGCACGGCTGCGCACCTATACCGAGCTCGCGGGCGATGCGATCACCATCCCCGACTTTCTCGCCGCACGCTTCGGCGATCCAGGGCACCTGCTGCGGCTGGTGAGCGCGGGGGTGATCATCCTGTTTTTCGCGCTCTACTGTTCGGCGGGCATGGTCGCTGCGGGCAAGTTCGGCGTGGCGGCGCTGGGGCTTGATTACCTCTCGGGCGTCGCACTCGCGACCGGGGTGGTCATCCTCTATGTCCTGTTCGGCGGCTTCCTTGCGGTCAGCCTAACCGATTTCGTGCAGGGCACGATCATGTTCGTCGGGCTGGTGCTGGTGCCGCTGGTCGCCATCGGAACGGTCGGCGGCTGGGGCGAGCTCGGCCCGGCGCTGCGTCAGGCGGAGGATGGGCAGGGCCTGCTGCCCGGCGCGCTGACCGCGCTGATCGGCACTGGCGGGGTGCTCGGCGTCATCAGCGCGGCGGCGTGGGGGTTGGGCTATTTCGGGCAGCCGCACATCATCGTGCGCTTCATGGCCATCCGCCGCGTCGCCGACCTGCCCACCGCACGGCGCATCAACATCGGCTGGATGGCGGTGAGCCTCGCGGGCGCGGTGCTCACCGGGCTGATCGGCGCTGCGTGGGCGGCGCGCGGCAACCCGGCGCCGGCGGACCCCGAAACCGTGTTCATCATGTTCTCGCGCGTGCTGTTTCACCCGCTGGTGACCGGCTTCCTGCTCGCCGCGATCCTCGCGGCGATCATGTCAACGATCAGCTCGCAGCTGCTGGTGACGGCCAGCTCGATCGCCGAGGACGTCTATCGCGGCATCGTCAAACCGACTGCGAGCGAGCGCGAAGTGGTGCTGCTCGGCCGGGTGGCGGTAGTGCTGGTAAGCGCGGTGGCGGGCTGGCTCGCGCTCGATCCGGAGCGATCGATCCTCGGGCTCGTTTCCAACGCGTGGGCCGGGTTCGGTGCGGCGTTCGGCCCCGTCATCATCGCTGCGCTGTGGTGGCGGCGGACGACGCGCGCAGGGGCGCTCGCCGGGATGGTGGTCGGCACGCTGGTCGTGGTCGGTTGGATGGCCGCAGGCCTTTCCGACACGATGTACGAGATCGTGCCCGGCTTCATCGCCGCATCCATCGCCATCTGGCTGGTCAGCCGCATGACCCCGCCGCCTTCGCCCGAGACGGTCGCGCAGTTCGACGAGGCGATCGGCATGGCGCAGCGCGGGGTGACCCCCGCCAACGCATGACCGCGCTGACGCTCAACGGGCGCGCGGTCGACATCCGGCTCGATCCGGCGACGCCGCTGGTCTTCGCGATTCGCGAGGCGGCGAACCTCACCGGCACCAAATACGCCTGCGGCACCGGCGACTGCGGCGCGTGCACCGTCGATATCGACGGGCAGGCGGTGATGAGCTGTCAGGTGACATTGGGCGCGTGCGAGGGCGCGGGGGTCACGACGATCGAGGGCCTCTCCCCCGACCGCAGTCACCCGGTGCAGCTCGCTTGGGAGGCGGAGCAGGTGACGCAGTGCGGCTTCTGCGATCCCGGCTTCATCATGGCCATCGCGGCGCTGCTGCGGCGCAACCCCGACCCGAGCGAGGCGGAGATTGCCGCGCTCCCCAACCTTTGCCGTTGCGGCACTTATCCCCGCGTGCGGCTGGCCATTGCGCGGGCGCGGGCGATCATGGCCGGGGAGCGCGTCACCCCCAGCGCCGCGGCACCGGGCACGCGGCTGGAGGATGCGGCGAGGGCGGCACCCGCGCTGCAGCCGAGAGGGGAGTGAGGGTTTGCCGACCCATCGTCATGCTGAACTTGTTTCAGCATCCGTGCGCTGCCCTTTGCCGCATGGACCCTGAAACAAGTTCAGGGTGACGGGGGTTGGGGGTGCATGGGAGAGCGCATGACCGACAGTTACACCCCGCCCGAAGTCTGGACCTGGGAGCCCGCCGAGACGAACAAGTTCGCAGCAATCAACCGCCCGACCGCGGGTGCGCGGCACGAGGCGGTGCTGCCGGTCGGCGAGCATCCGTTCCAGCTCTATTCGCTTGGCACGCCCAACGGGCAAAAGGTCACGATCCTGCTCGAGGAGCTGCTCGCCGCGGGACACGCCGGCGCCGAGTACGACGCCTGGCTGATCGACATCATGGCGCTCGACCAGTTTTCCAGCGGCTTTGTCGGGGTCAATCCGAACAGCAAGATCCCGGCGCTGGTCGACCGCTCCGGCGCCGAGCCGGTGCGGGTGTTCGAATCGGGCGCAATCCTGCTCCACCTCGCCGAGAAGTTCGGCGCCTTCCTGCCGGCCAGCGGCGCCGCCCGTGCCGAGGTGCTGTCGTGGTTGTTCTGGCTGCAGGGCGCGGCGCCGATTCTCGGCGGCGGGTTCGGGCATTTCTACGCCTACGCCAACGAAAAGCTGCGCTATCCGATCGACCGCTTCGCGCTGGAGGTGAAGCGGCAGCTGTCGGTACTCGACGGCCAGCTCGCGGCGAATGAATATGTCGCGGGCGCGGACTACAGCATCGCCGATGTGGCGATCTGGCCGTGGTACGGCGCGCTGGTGAAGGGCAAGGTTTACAACGCCGGCCGCTTCCTTTCGGTCGAGGAATATCCCCACGTCATTCGCTGGACCGACCAGATCGCGCAGCGCGCGGCGGTGAAACGCGGCCGGATCGTCAATCGCACCGAGGGCGGGCGCACCTTGCGCGAACGCCACAGCGCCGCCGACATCGACGCTGCGCTGGCGTAGGCCCCCCTCGTCACATTAGCTTGTTTCAGGGTCCACGCGGCGAGGCTCCGCCGTGGATGCTGAAACACGTTCCGCATGACGACAGGGGGCTTGTGAGCAACGGGGGCGGAGCGTCCCATAGCCAACCGCGCCGCCTTTTCTCCGCAGCTCCCGGCCGCTATCGCCGCCGCATGGCCAGCACCTCCCCGCTCGATGTCGTGGCGCTGACGCAGGCGCTGATTGCCGCGCCGTCGGTCACGCCCGCGCGGGGCGAGGTGTTCAACGTGCTCGAAGGCGCGCTGATCCCACTCGGCTTTGCGGTGCATCGCTTCGTCGATGGCTATGCGCCCGATGGCCCGGTCGAGAATATGCTCGCGACGCGGGCTGGAGGGGCGGCGCACCTTGCCTATGCCGGGCACCTCGACGTGGTGCCTGCGGGGGAGGGGTGGACCGGCAGCGCGTTCGAACCGCGCATCGCGAACGGCATCCTCTACGGTCGCGGGGCGAGCGACATGAAGGGTTCGGTCGCCGCCTTCGTCGCCGCGGCAGCGGCGGTGCCGGTGGAGGCGTTGACGCTGACGCTAATCATCACCGGCGACGAGGAGGGACCCGCGGTCCACGGCACGCGCGCGCTGATGCGGCACATGGATGCGCTCGGCATAGCGCCCGACGCGATCCTCACTGGCGAGCCGACCAGTGTCGCGCGGCTGGGCGATACGCTTAAGCTCGGGCGGCGCGGGTCGGTCAACATCTGGATCACCGTGCCGGGGCAGGAGGGGCACGTCGCCTATCCGCACAAGGCCGACAACCCGATCCCGCGGCTCGTCGCGATGCTGGCGGAGATCGACGCGCTGGTGCTGGATGAAGGAACGGCGGCATTCCAGCCTTCGAATATCGAGGTCACGACCATCGACGTCGGCAATCCGGCCGCCAACGTCATCCCGGCAGAGGCGCGCGCACGGTTGTCGATCCGGTTCAACGATCTGCACCGCGGCGAGGAACTGGGGGCACGCATCGCCGCGATCGTCCATCGCCACGACCCGCGAGCCACGGTGGAGGCCAAGGTCTCCGGCGAAGCCTTCCAATCGCGCCCCGGCCCGTTCGTGGACATGGTTGCCGCCGCAATCCGCGACGTGACCGGGCTCGAGCCCGAACGTTCGACCAGCGGCGGCACGTCGGATTCGCGCTTTCTCCACACGCTCGCGCCGATTTGCGATTTCGGGCCGCCGAACGCGACGATGCACAAGCGCGACGAGGCGATCGCACTCGACGATCTGCACGCGCTGGTGGCGATCTATCGCCGGCTGATCGAACGCTTTGCCGAGGGGCCGCGCAGCAGCACATAGACCGCGCCGGGGCCGCCGTGGCGCGGGTGCGCGGGGCGGACCGACAGCACGCGGTCGCCGAAGGGCCCGTGCGCGAGCCAAGCCTCGAGCTCTCGTCGGATGGCGCCGCGCGGCGCTTCGTCGGGGCTGCGACGCTTGCCCGCGATCACCAGCAGCACGCGCACGCCGTCGCCGATCGCCCGCTCGATCGCGCGGTGAAGGTGCGCGTGGGCGCCCGCCAGCGTTTGTCCATGGAGGTCGAGCGTGCGTTCGACCTCGACTCGCCCGCCGCGAAAGCGCCGCTCCCAATGGCCGTCGGGCGCGGCGTCGATGCCGCGAGTCGGAGGGAGCGCGCGCGCCGGGGGCGGCAGCGGCGGGGGCGGCACGCGCCCACGGACGCGTTTGGGCGGCGGCGAGGGAGGGGCAGGGGGCGGGGGTGGGGCCGGCGCGTCGCGGGGGCCAGTAATAGCCAGCGGCTTCACGTCAGCAACGACGCGGCGCCACAGCCGCTCGCCCGCTTCGTCACGCGAGCGCGCCATCGGCTCAGTCGGGCGCGGTGAGGCGGGCGACGCTCACCTTGGGCAGCAGCATCAGAGCATCGCCGCGCGCGGACATGCCGCCGGCGATACGCGCGGCTTCCGCGCCCGCGCCCCAGAAGGTGTCGAAGCGGTTGGCGCCGCGGATGGCGCCGCCGGTGTCCTGCGCGATCCACAGTCCTTCGACCGATGCGGTGGCGCCTGGCTCGGCGCGCAGCCACACGGGCGCGCCCAACGGCACGAAGGCGGGGTCGGCGGCGACGCTGGCCCGGGCGCGCACGGGGACGCCGAGCGCACCGATCGCGCCTTCGCCCTCCAGTTCGCGGAAGAAGACATAGCTCGGGTTGCGCTGCATGATGCTGCGCCCGCGATCGGGCTGCGCGCTCAGATAAGCGACGATCCCCTGCATCGTCGCCTGCCCCGGCTGCAGCGTCCCCGCCTCGCGCAACACCCGGCCGATGGCGACATAGTCGCGGCCGTTCTGCCCGGCATAGCCGATGCGCATGACCTGCCCGTCGGGCAGGCGGAGGCGGCCCGAGCCCTGCACCTGGAGAAAGAACAGCTCGATCGGGTCGGCCGCCCAGGCCAGCTCCAGGCCTCGGCCCGCGAGCGCGCCAGCGTCGATCGCCGCGCGGTCGTGATAGGGGACGAGTCGCTTACCATCGACCCGCCCGCGCACGCGCCGGCCCGCCAACTGGCTGTTGAATGCGCCCAGATCGACCTCGATCAGGTCCGTGGGCACGCGGTAGATCGGGGTGTCGTAACCGGGCGCGCGGCTGCGTGATGCGCGGATTTCCGGCTCAAAATAACCGGTGAAGAAAGCGCGCCCGTCACCGACGCGCACCGCGGCGAAATGATCGGCGAAGAAGGCGCGGGCGTCGGCTGCGATCGTCGCCGCCGCGCAGACCGGCGCCCAATCCTCGCGCTGGGTCAGCCCACTCGCATCGGCGCGGCGCAAGAGCGCAGGGCAGCTCGCGCGAAAGCTTGAAAGGGCAGCATCCGCATTGTCGAGCGATGGCAGCGGCGCCCGCGCTACCCCGGCGGCGGAGGCGGAGGCCGGGGGAGGTGCCGTGGACGTTGTCGGCGCCGGTGTCGCAGCGACACCTGTCTGAGGCGGCGGTGTGCGGGGCGAAATGCAACTCGACAGCGCGAGCATTACCGCCGTCACGACCAACGCCCGCCATCGCACGCCCGCGTCACCGCGCACCGCGGTCAGCCCGCGTCGGTTTCGTCGAGTCGCCAGTCGGGACTTGAGTCGCCCACGCGCCGCACGAAGCTCCATACGTCTTCGGTGACCACGGCGTCGGTGAGCGAGCCGGCGATAACCTTGCCTTCGGCGTCGCGCGTCACTGCGGCGATGTCGGCAACAAAATGCACCACCAGCCGAGCCAGTCCCCGATCCACCGACGCGTCCACGATCACCGCCTTTTCGATATAGACGACGCGGTTCTCGAGCGTCTCGCCGCGCGCCTCTCGTGCCGAGATCGCGGCGTCAAACGCTGCGTAGCTTTCGGGCGTCGTCAGCGCTTGGAGCGCATCGCGATCGCCGCGCCAGAATGCCGCGAGAATGAGCTTGTAAGCCTCGCGCGCGCCGTGGACGAAACGCCCTACGTCGAAGCCGCGTTCGGCCTGCAACAGCGCGCGAATGCCAAGTTCCGCCTGCGGCTCATAGACGGTCGGGAGTGGTGCGGCCGGCGCGGTCTGCTTGCCATGATCGGCGGTGCCTGCCCGCAATGCGGCGGCCGGCGCAGTGCGAGGCGCCTCATCCCGCCGCGGGAGCAGCGGCGTATCGCTATCCTGACCATGTTTGCCGAGCACCGCCCACAAACGCATGCCGAGGAACGCCGCGATCATGGCCAGAATGATGATGGTCGTGGTCATGAAACCCTCATGCGCTCGCTCGCCACGCTCCAGACGCGCACCGGCGGATTCAGGATGTAGGCGATGTGCGGGCGTGATTCAAATGCGAGCGTGCGAGAGGGGCGTTCTGACCTCGGCGACCCCGGCGGGCATTTGCAGGCCCACGTCTCCGCTGCTACGGCGCGCGCGAATTCCGGCGCGGCCTCCACGCGCCGCCCACGCTTCATAACGGACGCTTGATCATGGCTGAAGACACCGCCGCCGACCTCCCCTCGCAGAACGGCGGCCAGCCCAACGGCCTCGACGATGGTCCGGCGATCGGTCTGATCTCGCAATATGTGAAGGACCTCTCGTTCGAGAACCCGAGCGCGCCGCAGGTCTATCAGTGGACCAGCCAGCCGAACATCGATGTGCAGTTCGGCATCAGCGCCAATGCAGTGGCTGACGGCGTGCATGAATCGGTCATCAAGATCGACATCAGCGCCCAGCATACCGAAGGTCCGAGCTTCGTCATCGATCTCAGCTACGCCGGGCTGTTCGGGGTGCGCAACGTGCCGGCCGACCAGATTCAGGCATTCATGCTCGCCGAAGCGCCGCGCATCCTGTTTCCGTTCGCCCGCCGCCTCGTCGCCGACGCCGTGCGCGATGGCGGTTTCGCGCCGCTGCTGCTGGACCCGATCGACTTTCACGGTCTCTACCTCGCGCAACAGCAGCAGATGGCGGCGCAGGCAGGGGACCAGGGCGGCGACAATGGCAACGGCGGCGGCGGCGATTTCGTCGACACGCAGACCTTCGGCAACGCCTGATCGACAGGGCGGCGGCGCGCCCAGCGCCGCTTCGCCCGCCTGAGCGCGCGAGCCCATGTCGCTCATCCGCAAACTGGGTTCGGTCGGCGGGCTGACGCTGGTCAGCCGCGTGCTGGCGTTGGTGCGCGATTCGCTGCAGGCGAGTTACGTCGGCGCGGGGTTCGCCTCCGACGCCTTCCTCGTCGCCTTTCGCCTTCCCAACATGTTCCGCGCGCTGTTCGCGGAGGGCGCGTTTGCGGCGGCCTTCGTCCCGCAGTTCAATCGCAAGGTGGCGGAGGGCGGGGGACTCGCCGCCGGGGTGGACTTTGCGAGCCGCGCGCTTAGCGTGCTGCTGCCAGTGCTGGTGGCGATGACCGCAGCCATGATGGTTGCGGCCTGGCCCCTCACCTACGCGCTGTCGGGCGGTTTCAACGACCCGACGCAAGAGCAGTTCGCCTACGCGGTGATGCTCTCGCGGGTCACCATCCCCTATCTGCTGATGATCAGCCTGGTGTCGCTGCTCGGCGGCATCCTCAATTCGCTCGACCGGTTCTGGGCCAACGCAGCGGCACCGGTGCTGCTCAACGTGGCGATGATCGCGGGGCTGGTGCTGTTCAGGGGCGACACGCCCTACGAGACGGCAACGGTGCAGGCGCTGTCGGTCACCGCGGGCGGCGCGCTGCAACTGTTGTTCATGATCTGGGCGACACGCCGGGCGCGCGCGTCGCTCAAGCTGCAACGGCCGGTGTTCGACGGCGAGATGCGCGAGCTCCTGCGCAAGATCCTGCCCGTCGCCGCGGGGGCGGGGATCAATCAGATCAACCTGCTCATCTCCACCGCGCTCGCCGGAGCGTTGCTGGCGCAAGGGTCGATCAGCTACATTTACTACGCCGACCGGCTGAACCAGCTGCCGCTGGGGCTGATCGGCATCGCGCTGGGCACGATCCTGCTGCCGACGCTGTCGCGCCTGCTTGCGAATGGCGACGAAACGGGGGCGATGGAGACGCAGAACCGCGGGGTCGAGCTCGCGCTGCTGCTGACGCTGCCGGCGACGGTCGCTTTCCTCACCATCCCACAGCAGATCGTGCGCGGGCTGTTCCAGCATGGCGAGTTTACGGCCGCCGACACGCAAAGCGCGGCGATGGTGCTCGCCGCGTTTTCGGTCGGGCTCCCCGCCTACATCCTCGTGAAGCTGTTCACGCCGGGCTATTATGCGCGGCACGATACCGCGACACCGGTCAAGTTCGCGAGCTGGTCGGTGCTGCTCAACATCGGCGCCAACCTCGCGCTCATCCCGACCATCGGCGTGCTCGGCCCGCCGCTGGCGACGGCCCTCGCGAGCGTGCTTAACCTCAGCCTCCTCTACCGCGGCCTCGCGCGGCGCGGGCATTTCGCGATGGATGCGAGCCTCAAGCGCCGCCTGCCGCGCCTCGTCCTCGCCGCGCTGGCGATGGGCGTCCTTCTCTGGGCGATCGGCGACCGCTTCGACCCGTGGCTCGGCGGGCGGCTGGTCGAGCGCGGGCTGGCGCTCGGCGCCCTGGTCGGGTCGGGCGTTGCCATCTATGCCCTGGCGGCGCTGGCGTTCGGCGCGGTGCGCGTCGACGAGATCAAGGCGATCCGTCGCCGCCGCGCGCCCGCCACGCCCGCCCCGCCACCACAGGAATGACCATGCGCATCGTTTCGGGCATCCAGCCCACCGGACAGCTCCATCTCGGCAATTATCTGGGCGCGATCCGCAACTGGGTGGCGATGCAGGATGCGCATCCGGGGGAGTGCCTGTTCTTCCTAGCCGACCTCCACGCGATCACTGTGCGGATGGACCCCGCCGCGTTGCGGGAGGGCGTGCGCGACATGGCGGCGGCGCTGATCGCGAGCGGGATCGACCCCGCGCGCTCGATCCTGTTCAACCAGACGCGCGTCCCCGAACATAGCGAGCTGCAATGGCTGCTGATGTGCACCGCTCGTATCGGCTGGCTCAACCGCATGACGCAGTTCAAGGAAAAGTCAGGCAAGGACCGCGAAGGCGCCTCGATCGGCCTCTACGCCTATCCGGTGCTGCAGGCGGCCGATGTGCTCCTCTACCGCGCCACCCACGTTCCGGTGGGCGAGGACCAGAAGCAGCATCTCGAGCTCGCGCGCGATATCGCCACCAAGTTCAACCTCGACAGCGGCACGGAGACGTTCGTCCTGCCCGAACCGATGATCCCCCCGACCGCCGCTCGGGTCATGAGCCTGCGCGACGGCAGCGCCAAAATGTCGAAGTCCGATCCGTCCGACATGAGCCGCATCAACCTGTCCGACAGCGACGATGCGATCGCGCAGAAATTCCGCAAGGCGCGCACCGACGCCGAGCCGCTGCCCGGTGAGGCGGCCGGGCTCGCCGAGCGGTCCGAGGCGCGCAACCTGGTCGGTATCTACGCCGCGCTGGCGGGGGAGAGCGCGGACGCGGTGTGCGCGCGCTTTGCGGGGCAGGGGTTCGGCGCGTTCAAGCCGGCGCTCGCCGATGTCGCTGTCAGCGTAATCGGTCCGATTCGCGACCGCTACGTCGCGTTGCGGGATGACGCTGCTGCAATTGACGCGCATCTCGCGGCGGGGTCGGAGCGCGCTCGCGAGGTTGCAAAACCGACGCTGGCCGCGGCGCAGGCGGCGCTGGGGCTATTTGGCGCAAGCTAGGTTCCGGCACGCGTTCGGACATTCAACAACGGTTCACCGCGCATAGGGCACGTTTTGTGCAAGTCGCGCGTTGGTGCGTGGACCGTGATTGCGCAGCGGGCGGGGTTCTGCGCGCATCGAGGGGTTGAGTGTGATGTCGATCGTTACCCGTATCAAGACGGCGGGTCGGACCGTCCAAATCGTCGCCGGCGCACTCGCGCTCGGAACGCTGACTGCCTGCGCGACGCCTGGCTTCAATGCCGATGTGTCGCGTTTCTCGCGCATGCCCGTGCCGCAGGGCCAGACTTTTACGGTTGTTCCGCGCGACAACGCGATGGCCAACAGCCTCGAGTTCCAGAGCTACGCCGGCCTCGTCGCGCAGGCGATGGAGCGGCAGGGCTACCGCGTGATCGCGCCGGGGGCGAACCCTGACATGGTGGTGAAGATCGCCTATGGCGTCGACCAGGGCCGCGAGCGTGTGGTGAGCGACGCCGGTTGGTCGGACCCCTTCTGGGGTCCGGGCTGGGGCTACAACAGCTATTACAGCCGTCCCTACATCGTGCGCACGCCCTACGGCTACCGCTACGTCCGCGGCTTCTATGATCCGTTCCTCTATGGCCCGATGTTTGGCGACTATGGGCGGGTGCGCAGCTACACCGTCTACACCAGCGGCCTCGACATGGCGATCGAGAGCCCTGGCGGCGAGCGACTGTTCGAAGGTTCGGCGGAAGCGGTGTCGCGGACGAACGACCTGACGCGGCTGGTGCCGAACCTGGTGCAGGCGATGTTCACCGGCTTCCCGGGCAACACCGGCGAGCGGGTTCGCATCACCGTGGCGCCGGATCCGGTCGCCCGGCGCTAAGTCTCCGACCGTTTTGCTATCAAGGGGCGCGGTGGCGAAAGCTGCCGCGACCCTTTCTTTTGCGGATTAGCTGACCAGCCCGGCGCGGATGCGGCGGATGTCGGCGTCGAGGTCGGCATCGCCGGCGCGCAGCGTTTCGATCGTGCGGATGGCATGGATGACAGTCGAATGGTCGCGCCCGCCGAAGCGCCGGCCGATCTCGGGAAAGCTGCGAGGGGTCAGCTCCTTGGCGAGATACATCGCGACCTGCCGCGGCCGGGCGATGGCGCGGGTGCGCCGCTGCGAGGCCATCTCCGCCTTGTCGAGGCGATAGTGGGCGCAGACCGCCTTCTGAATCTCTTCGATGGTGATGCGTCGTGCGGCATGGCGCGCCTGATCTTCGAGCCGGGTGCGCGCGAAATCGAGCGTCACCGCTTCGCCCGTCAGCGTCGCATAGGCGATCAGCTTGTTGAGCGCGCCTTCGAGTTCGCGGACGTTGCGCGGGAAGGTGGCGGCGATCCACGCGAGCACGTCCTCGCCAACATTGGCGCCTCGCTCGGCATTCATGGCGGCAAGGATCGCGTGACGCAGCAGCTCGTCGGGCGCGTCGATATCGGCGACAAGCCCGCCGCCCAGCCGCGAGGCCAGCCGGGGATCGACGCCATCGAGCAGATGCGGCGCGCGGTCGGCGGCGAACACTAGACGCCCGCCGCCCGCAGTCACCTCGTCGATGGTGTGGAGAAGCTCGGCCTGAGTCGAGGTCTTGCCGATGACGAACTGCAGATCGTCGATCAGCAGCAGGTCGGTAGCGCGCAGCCGCGCCTTGAAATCGAGCGTGTCGCCAGCGCGCATGGCGGCGACGAACCCGATCATGAACTTCTCGGCGGACAGCATCGTCACGCGCGCATCCGCGTCACGCTCGATCGTGGCGGCAGCGATGGCGTGGAGGAGGTGCGTCTTGCCCTGACCGGTGTCGCCGCGGAGGTAGAGCGGCGCGAACGCCGGACGCTCCGGTGCTGCCATGCGCCGCGCCGCATTGGCAGCGAGAATGTTGCTGCGTCCGGTAACGAAGCGCGCGAAGCTGAGACGCGGGTCGACCTGCGGCGCGGGCGCGCGGGGCGGCGTCGGCGCGTCGCCGCGAATCGCGATGCTCGTCGCACCGTCTCGCGCCGCGACCGAAACCTTGATCGCCAGGATATCGCTGCGCTGCTGGCGCCATGCGAGCAGCAGGCGGTCGAGGAAACGCGCTTCGATCTGCTGCCCGGTGAATGCCGACGGGGCTGTGAGTTCCAGCGTGCCGGTGTCGTCAAGCGCGCCTAACTTCACATGTTTGAGCCAGTGATCGAAGGTGCGCGCGCCAAGGTCACGGCGCAGCCCGGCGGCGACCCCCTGCCACTGCGCGGACAAGGCCGCTGCGGGGCCGGCTTCGGGCGCCACCAAAGCCGTCATCCCTGTCGAGAGCAGGTCTTCACTCATAGTCTCCCGACGTCCTCCCACCGCGACCGCATCCGCCCCCTCCGACGGATTTTGGTCACAACCCGACCCGCCCAGGCCAACCGTGTCGGCCTCGGTCGATGGTCGCCCTATTGTTCGTGGCACGTCCCTGGCGCGGTCGGCGCGGGGTCGGTGCAGGGGGTTTGTAGGAAGGGATTTCAGAGTCGAGCAAGCGTGCCGAGCGTAAAAAATCTGAAATAAAGTCGTTGACGCGGATTCGCGCCGGGTTGCTGCTGAAGTGTCACAACGTGCTGATGTTGATCAGTTTTCACAAACCCTAACGATCCGGGGAGCGCTCGAATCGCGTGACTCCCGACCGTGCCGGATGGTGGCCGACCGACCCGAACGAATGTTCCACGAGAGCAGGGGAGGGACCAAAAAGCGAACCGCCGGCGCACCTGTGGGGTGGCCGGCGGCAGAGCCTCTTTCGAGGCGATTCGGATTGTCGCAGGGTCGGCCCCTGCGTGGTCGATCAGGCGAGCGAGCCGACCGCCTTGGTCAGACGCGAGAACTTCCGCGCGGCCGTGTTCTTGTGAATGACGCCCTTGGCGACGCCGCGCGCCATTTCCGGCTGCATCTGCGCCAGCGCAGTCGTCGCTGCCTCCCGATCGCCGGCGGCGAGTGCCGATTCGACCTTCTTCACCATCGTGCGGATGCGCGACACGCGCGTTTTGTTGACAATGGTGCGGCGCTCGTTGCGACGGATGCGCTTGCGCGCCTGGGGCGTATTGGCCATCGAATCCTCAAGAAGACGGTATGAACTGGGCGGGCGCGGGCCCGACGGGCCACGACAAAGTGGACACGCCCTGCGCTCGCGAAGCCGCGCCCTTAGCGGCCGACCCGCCAGAGGTCAATGAAAAGCCGCGGCAAAGCCTAGCGCTGGCATCGGGCGCACCAGAAGGTCGACCGCCCTCCCTGAACGAAGCGGGCAACCGGCGCAGCGCAGGTCGGGCATGCCTGCCCCTCGCGGCCATAGACCCGCCATTCATGCGCGAAATAGCCAAGCTCCCCGTCAGGCTGACGATAATCGCGGATGGTCGACCCGCCGACCTCGATCGCTCGGACGAGCACCGCTTTGATCGCACTCGCCAAGTCGTCGAGCCGCGCACGCGATATGCGCCCGCCCGCACGCTTCGGCGAGATATGCGCGAGGTGCAGCGCTTCGCAGACGTAGATATTGCCGAGTCCCGCGACGATGCGCTGGTCGAGCAGCAGCAGCTTGATGGCGGCGACGCGGCCGCGCAGCGCTTGATGAAGATAGGCGCCGTGGAACGCGTCCGACAGCGGTTCCGGCCCGAGCGCGGCGAATGGCGTGAACGCCGCCTCATTTTCGCCCTCGACCAGATCGACCGAGCCAAAGCGACGCGGATCGTTGAGCGCCACCCGGGCGCCACTGTCCATGGTCAGCACCAGATGGTCATGTTTGTCGAGCGGCGCATCGTCGGCGATCCCGGTCCGCCACCGTCCCGACATGCCGAGGTGAAAGATCAGGGTCGCGTCGCGGTCGGTGGCGATGATCCCATATTTCGCGCGGCGGCTGATGGTCGTGATGGTCGCTCCCGTCAGCCGCTGCGCGAGACCGTCGGGAAAACTTCGCCGCAGGTCTGCGCGCCGCACCTCCACCGCGGCGATGCGCTGACCCTCCAGCAGCGGGCGCAGGCCCCGGACGGTGGTTTCGACTTCGGGCAGTTCGGGCACGCCGCCGCCCTAGCAGGATGGCGGCGCGAGCCAATATCGCGCTCGACCCGTCACGCTTCCGTGTCTATCGGGCTTTCTATGTCAGAAACGGTATCGTTCGGTCACGAACAGGTGGCGCCCGAGGAAAAGACGCGGCGCGTCGGGGGGGTCTTTTCCCGCGTCGCGCGGCGCTACGACATCATGAACGATGCCATGTCGGGCGGCATGCATCGGCTGTGGAAGGACCGCTTCGTCGCGCAGGTCAATCCGCGTCCGGGCGAACGCATCCTCGATGTCGCGGGCGGGACGGGCGACATCGCCTTTCGCATGGCGGCGCGCGGCGCGGACGTGACCGTCAGCGACATCAACCCCGACATGCTCGCCGTGGGCATGGAGCGCGCGGGCAAGCGCGGCATCTCCGGCCTCGTCTGGCAGGAGGCCAATGCCGAGGAGCTGCCGTTCGCGACCGATCATTTCGACGCCTACACCATCGCCTTCGGTATACGGAATGTGACGCACATCGACCGCGCGCTGGCGGAGGCCCGGCGCGTGCTGAAGCCGGGCGGGCGGTTCTTCTGCCTCGAATTTTCGACCAGCGAATGGCCGGGGTTCAAGGAGAGCTACGACGTCTATGCGCGCAACATCGTGCCGCGCATCGGCGAAGCGATCGCGCAGGATCGCGATAGTTACCAGTATCTGGTCGAATCGATCGAACGCTTCCCGACGATGGAGGCGTTCCGCGCGATGATCGAGGAAGCCGGTTTCGTCCGCACCCGCGTGACTCCGATCCTCGGCGGGCTGGTGGCGATCCATTCCGGCTGGACGCTCGACTGATGCGCAGCGGAGACGTGCGGGCATGACCCGCCCCGCCACGCATATTGCGCGCCTGCTGCGCTGGGGCCGGGTGCTCGCCCGCCATGGTGCGCTGCGCGGGATCGAAGCGTCGCCGACGACGCCCGCGCCGGTGCGGAGGCTTACGCGGATCGCCCGCTTCGGCACCATCCAGCCGCGCGAGCCCGATTATGCCGCGGCCTTTCGCGCCATCGGTCCGGCGGCGATCAAACTCGGGCAAACGCTCGCCACGCGCCCCGACGTGATCGGCGAGGCGGGCGCGCGCAACCTCGTTTCGTTGCAGGACAGTCTGCCGCCGGTGCCCTTCGACGAGGTGCGCCCGCATATCGAATTCGCGCTCGGGCGACCGCTCGAGGCGCTCTATTCCGCGTTCGACCCCAATCCGGTGGGGTCGGCCTCCGTCGCGCAGGTGTATCGTGCCACCACCACCGACGGCCGTGAGGTGGCGGTGAAGGTGCTGCGCCCCGGCGTCAAAGAGAAGTTCGCGCGCGACATCGACACCTATGAATGGGCGGCCGCGCATCTCGAGGCGATGGGAGGCGAGGCCAGGCGGCTGCGTCCGCGGCTGGTCATCGCCAATTTCAAACGCTGGACACTGCGCGAGCTCGACCTGCGCCGGGAGGCTGCGTCGGCATCCGAGCTGTCCGAAGCGGCCGTCGCGACCGAAGGCTATCGTGTGCCCGCGGTCGACTGGGACCGCACGACGGGCAGTGTGCTGACGATCGAATGGATCGACGGCATCAAGATCTCCGATGTGGACGCGCTGCGCGCCGCCGGCCACGACCTGCCGCTGCTCGCGCGGCGACTGGTCAATGCGTTTCTGCGCCAGGCGATCGCGGAGGGGTTCTTCCACGCGGACATGCACCAGGGCAACCTGCTCGTCGCGCATGATGGCACCATCGTCGCCATCGATTTCGGCATCATGGGCCGGATCAACCATCAGGCGCGGCAGTGGCTCGCGGAAATCCTGTTCGGATTGATCACCGGCAATTACCGCCGCGTCGCCGAGATCCACTTCGAAGCGCAATATGTCCCTGCACACCACAATGTGGAGGAATTCGCGACCGCGTTGCGCGCCGTGGGCGAACCGATGCGCGGCAAACCGGTGAGCGAGCTGTCGGTCGGCATGATGCTCGACGGCCTGTTCGCCATCACCCGCGATTTCGACATGGAGACGCAGCCCCATCTGCTGCTCCTCCAGAAAACGATGGTGATGATCGAGGGCGTCGCCACCAGCCTCGACCCCACCATCAACATGTGGGAGACCGCCGGCCCGTTTGTGCGCGAATGGATGCGCGGTGAGCTGGGGCCGGAGGCGCGGCTCGCCGATCGTATCCGCACTGACCTTGAGACGATCAATCGCATCCCCGGCCTCCTCCGCCGGCTCGAGGATGCCTACCCCCCCGCCGGCGGCGCCCCCCCGCCACCGCCGCTTCCCGACGTGCCACTGATGTGGGAGCGGCGGGAGGCTGGCGTCGCGTGGTGGCGGTGGCTGGCGGTAGCGGCGCTCGGTGCGGGTGTCGGCGCGGCAGCGGTGGCGCTGCTGACCTAGCTTAGCTTTTCAGCGGCACGGTCTGCTGGTGCTGCACGACCTGCCAGTCATGATCGCCGCAGCGCTGATAGGTGCTCGTCGCATAGCAGGCACATTGCTCGTCGCCGCGAGTTGCTTCGACATGATAGGCGCAGACGATCATGCCATATTCGGGGCGCGCGATGCGCTGGTCGGAGAAGCGCACGTCCTCCCAGCGCGGCGTGTTGCTGACGGCATCGATCGCCTGTTCGCCGGACACCACATAGGGTTCGGCCGGGACGACCATCAGGCAGTCCTTGCTCACGAGCTTTTCATAGACGTCGCGGCCTCCCTTCCACAGGCTTTCCTCGGTCGACCAGAGCCGCGCATCTTCCATCAGCTTTACTCCATTTGATCTGTGCCGCGGCAACGGGCGACGGGGGAGGTTCCGCTTGGCATTCGGCGGTGCGATGGGCATGATCGATGCGCATTCCAGGAGACCCGACCATGAACGCTCCGATCCGCAAGCGTCCGACCAACGTGTCGCTAGACCCGGCGCTGGTCGACGCAGCGCGCGAACATGGTGTCAACATCTCGCGCGTCTGCTCCCAGGCGCTGGAGGCCGAGGTGCGCCGCGCACGCGAAGCGAAATGGCTTGAGGAGAATCGGGAAGCCATCGAGGCAACGAACCGTTGGGTTGACCAAAATGGCCTGCCCCTGGCCAAGTACCGGATGTTTTAGTTGGCCCGGCACGACGTGAGACGGGAGAAAGGCGGCGATGTGTTGCTGCTGGACTGTCAGGCAGATGTGCTCTCGCACCTGCACACGCGCTTCGTTGCACCGTTGCTGCCCGATGACAGCGCGCCCCGCATGGAGCGCTTCCAACCGATCTTCGATTTCGGCGGCGAACGCCTTTACCTGGCCACACATTTAGCAGCGAACGTCAATGTTCGGGTACTTGGGGAAGTCATTGGCTCGCTCGAACATGAGCATGATCGCATCATGGCGGCGTTCGACATGCTGTTGACGGGGGTGTGATGGCGCGCGTGTTGCTGATCGTCGGCGGGGGGATTGCCGCTTACAAGAGCGCCGAACTCGTGCGTGCGCTGCGCAAGCGGGGCGACACGGTGACGCCGGTGCTGACCCGGGGCGGGGCGCAGTTCGTAACAGCGCTGACGCTCGGCGCGCTCGCGGGGAGCCGCGTCTATATCGACCTGTTCGACCTCAAGGACGAGGTCGAGATGGGGCATATCGAGCTGTCACGCAGCGCCGATGCGATCCTCGTCTGCCCGGCAACCGCCGATCTGATGGCGAAGATGGCCGCCGGCATCGCCGACGATCTCGCCACGACGTTGCTGCTCGCAACCGACGCGCCGGTACTGGTGGCGCCCGCGATGAACGTGCGCATGTGGCAACACCCGGCCACGCTGCGCAACGTGGCGACGCTGCGCGCCGACGGCGTCGCCGTTATGGAGCCCGATGTCGGCGCGATGGCCTGCGGCGAATATGGCCCCGGACGACTGCCGGAGATCGAGCGCATCCTGACGGATCTGGACGCCGTGCTGGAAAAGGGCGCGCCGCTGCGTGGGTCGGAAGGCGTCTCCGCGCGCTTGGCCGGCCGGCACCTGCTCGTCACCGCCGGACCGACGCAGGAACCGATCGACCCGGTCCGCTATCTCGCCAACCGATCGAGCGGGAAGCAGGGTTTTGCCATTGCCGAAGCCGCGGCGCGAGCGGGAGCCAGGGTGACGCTGGTCGCGGGACCCGTCGGCCTCCCGACCCCCGCCGGGGTCGATCGTATCGATGTCGAGACCGCGGCGCAGATGGCGGCCGCGGTCAACCGCGCGCTCCCCGCCGATGCCGCGGTGATGGTGGCCGCCGTCGCCGACTGGCGCCCGGCGAACGCCTCCGCTTCCAAGCTGAAAAAGAATGGCATCGCGCCCGCGCCGATCGCGCTTGCGGAGAACCCGGACATCCTTGCGGGCTTGGCGGACTCGCCGCTGCGCCCGACCTTGGTCGTCGGCTTTGCCGCGGAAACCGACGATGTGCTCACACACGCGCAGGCGAAACTCGCGCGCAAGGGGTGTGACTGGATCGTCGCCAACGACATCCTCGCCGACCCGATGGGGGGCGAGCGCAACCGCGTCCACCTCGTCACCAAGGATGGCGTTGACAGCTGGGACCGGCTGCCGAAGGAGGAGGTCGCCCGCCGCCTGATCGACAGGATCGCCGATGCCCTTGGACATGTTGCCCGCGACTGACGTCGTTGCTCCGGACCTTCCGATCATGCGCCTACCCAATGGGGGAGGGCTGCCGCTGCCCGCTTACGCGACCGATGGCGCCGCGGGGCTCGACGTGGTCGCGGCGGAATCGCTGACGCTGCGGCCCGGGGCGCGCGCCGCGGTCGCGACGGGCCTCGCGCTGGCGGTGCCACGCGGGTGGGAGGTGCAGGTCCGTCCGCGCTCCGGCCTGGCGCTCAAATATGGCATCACCTGCCTCAATACTCCCGGCACGATCGACAGCGATTATCGCGGCGAGGTCAAGGTGATCCTCGCCAACCTCGGCGACGAGCATTTCGAGGTGAAGCGCGGCGAGCGGATCGCGCAGCTCGTGCTCGCCCCCGCGCCGCAAGCGCGGGTGCTGGAGGTCACGCAGCTCGACGCGACCGCACGCGGCAGCGGCGGGTTCGGCTCGACCGGCCGCTGACCGAGCAGAGCACAGAGCCATCCTCAGCGACGACGAACTCGACCGCTACGCGCGCCAGATCATCCTGCCCGACATCGGTGCGCGCGGGCAGGAGCGTCTGCGATCGGCGCGAGTGCTCGCGATCGGGGCGGGCGGAATCGGCTCGACCGCGCTGCCTGCGCTGGTCGGCGCCGGGGTGGGGCTGTTGCGCGTCGTCGATCCGGATGTCGTGGACGTAAGCAACCTTCACCGCCAACCGCTCTTCACCTCCGCCGACGTGGGGCGCGCCAAGGTGACGGTCGCAGCGGAGCGCCTGTCGGCGATCAATCCGCTCGTCGCGATCGAAGCGGTGGAGCGGCGGGCCGAAACCGCAACTCTGCCCGCGCTGCTCGATGGCATCGACCTCGTTATCGACGGCAGCGACAATTTCGCCACCCGGCTCGCGGTGAGCGATGCCGCGACTGCTGCGCATATTTCGCTGGTGAGCGCCGCGGTCGCGCGCTTCCAGGGACAGGTCGGCACCTTCACCGGCTGGCTGCCCGACCGACCCTGCTATCGCTGTTTCGTCGGCGATGCCCACGACAGCGACGACTGCGACACCTGCGCCGACCAGGGCGTGCTGGGGGCGATGGTCGCGATGGTCGCGGCGTTCGGCGCGCTCGAGGCGGTCCGCCACATCACCGGCTTCGGTGAGAGCGCGGAGGGGAAACTCCACATCATCGATGGTCTCGAGCCCCATTGGAGGACGATGGTCCTTCCGAAGGACCCGGCCTGTCGGGGCTGCCGATCCGCCTAGCGCAGCGTCGCGAGCGCCTGGTCGAGGTCGGCGATGAGGTCGGCGGGATCCTCCAGTCCGATCGAGAGACGGATGAGGGGGCCGCCGGTCCAGCGACACACCGTCCGCCGGGGATCGGCCGGGATGGCGAGGCTTTCATACCCGCCCCAGCTGAAGCCGATGCCGAAACGCTCCAGCGCATCGACGACCGCGTCGCGCTGTGCAGGACTGGTGTCGGCAAGCGCAAAGGCGAACAGCCCCGCAGAGCGAAGAAAGTCGCGCCGGTAGAGGTCATGGCCAGGCGCGCCGGGGAGGGCGGGGTGGAGCACCGTGGCGACCGCCGGGTGGGCCCGCAGCCACTCGGCGACGGCGAGGCTGCTTGCGGCATGGCGGGCGAGCCGGACGTCGAGCGTACGCAGCCCGCGGAGCATCAGCGCGCAGTCGTCGGCGCTGACCGATTGACCGAGTTCGTACGCGACCTCGCGCACGCGCGGCCAGAGATCGGGCGTGACCGTCAGCGATCCCATCAACGCATCCGAATGACCGCCGACATATTTGGTGAGGCTGAGCATCGCGATGTCCACGCCATGCTCGATTGCTCGAAAGCCGAGCGGCGACGCCCAGGTGTTGTCGATCATCGTCGCTACGCCCGCCGCCCTTGCCGCGGCGACGATGGCGGGCACGTCCTGCACCTCGAACGTCAGGCTGCCCGGGCTCTCCACCACGATCAGCGCGGTATTCGCCTGAATCAGCGCGGCAATATCGCTGCCCACCGCAGGGTCGTAGTAGCGCGTGGCGACGCCGCCCCGTTTCAGCAGGCCATCACAGATGGCCCGCGTCGGTTCGTAGGCGGAATCGACCACGAGGATGTCATCGCCCGGCTTGGTCATCGCAATCAGCGCGGTCGCGATCGCGGCAACCCCGCTCGGGAACAGCAGCGTCCCTGCGGCGCCGGGCTCGAGCTCTGTCAGCGCATCGCACAACGCCCACACGGTCGGCGTGCCGCGACGGCCGTAATAAAGCTTGTCATGGGTATCGCGGCCGCGGTCACGTAACGCTGCAACATTGTCATAGAGGATGGTCGACGCGCGCCAGACTGGCGGATTGACGATGCCGCCGCCAATGCGCTCGTCATGCGTCCATTCGTTGCGGCGCCCTGCGTTGGCGAGCCGGGTCGCGAGCCCTTCGCCCGCGCGATCGTCGGCCACGGTCAGGCGGCGGGGCCGGTCGCCTTCGGCGTGGCGGGGTCCATACCCCATTCGGCCCAGCTCCCGTCGTACACCGAGACGTTTTCGTTGCCGAGGAGGTGGGCGCCGAATGCCACCACGCTCGCGGTCATGCCGCTGCCACAGGTCGCGACGATCGGGCGCACGGGGTCGACGTCGGCGTCGGCGAAGGCGGCGCGCAGCGCTTCCCCTTGCTTCCACGTGCCGTCCGCATTGAACAGCTGCGCGTGGGGGAGGCTGCGCGAGCCGGGAATGTGGCCGGGGGCGATGCCCGGGCGGGGATCGCTCTCCTCGCCGGTAAAGCGCTTCGCGGGCCGTGCGTCAACGATCTGCGCGTCGTCACGACCGCCCTTCACGAGGTCCGCGACCTGATCCTTGGTCCGCACCGCACCCGCGTCATGCCAGGCGGTGAAATGCCGATGGCGAAGCTGCTGGTTACCGCTCTCCAGCGGCCGCCCTTCGGCGCGCCATTTGGCGAGACCGCCGTCGAGGATCGCCACCGAATGCGCGCCGAACAGTTTGAGCAGCCACCAGGCGCGCGCCGCGCTGTTGAGCGGGCTGTCGTCGTACAGCACGATGCGGCTGCCATCGCCAAGGCCGAGGCTTTGCATCCGGCTGGCGAACTTCTCCGCCTTGGGTGCCATGTTCGGAATGTCGCTCGTGCCATCGGTGAGTTCGCCGAGGTCCATAAACACCGCGCCGGGGATGTGCCCCGCCTCATACTCTGCGCGCGCGTCGCGATCGCCGTCACCCATGAAGCGCGTCGCATCGACCACGCGGAGGTCGCTGGCGCCCAGTTCCTTGGCAAGCCATTCGGTGGAGACGAGCGATTCCATGGGCCAACCTCGATCAATGAAAGACGCGTTTGTCCTATGGCGCGCACGGGACCTTGGCAAGAAACGCCACGCCGCACGCGCAGGCCATCACGCCACGCGTCCGATGCCGAGATCGCGCTGTGCCACCGCGTCGTAGCGCTGCGGACCCTGGTCGAGACGGAACGGAGCGAGCTTGCCGGTGCCCGCGCTGCCGCCCGCCTCACGCCCGATCACAAAGGCGCGGCCGACCTGCCCGTCGAGCGGCGCGGCGTCGGGGCCGTGGCCGTAGCGGACGTCGACGCCGACCAGCGGAATGGCGACCAGTCGCCCTTCAAGCGTAACGGGTTTCAGCGCATCGAGCGGCGCGGCGAGTTCGCCTTCGATCCGCTGCACGCCTCCGGCCCCGATCCGATCGATGCGATGATGCGCCGCCCCGTCATCCTGTGCGAACCAGCCGGCGATTCCTTGGGGATGCGAACCGCTGCCGGCGAACAGGCCGATGCGGACGCGCACGCCCTCCGCTGCGACTGCGCCGTCGTTCGCAATCTCAATCATATAGCGCGCGCGCAGGTTCATCAGCGTTGATTGTGCGTCGATCGGCTGAAAGCGAATCCGCAGGTCCGCGCGGCGGGGTGAGCCAACGCTTGCGGCCGAAGTCGGCGCGCTCGCCGGGACGGGCTGGCGCGGCGTCAGGCGCGTGGTGACGTGACCGGGGTCGGCACGCCTTGGCTCGACGGCCGGCGCGGGAGCCGGCGCGACGGCGATCGGCGAGGGAGGTACATTCGCTTCGAGCGCCGGAGGTGACGCCGGCTCCGCGTCCGGTTGGCGCCTCCGCCGACGCGCGACAACGACCCCTGCGACCGGCAGCGCCAGCAAGGCAAGCCACCAGGGCGAAAAACCGCCACCGTCGTCCGAAGGCGAGGCGAGGTCGGTGGTGGCCGCGGGTGCGGATGGTGCTTCCGGCACCGCCGCGGCGGGGAGCGACGGGACCGGGGCGGATGGCTGCTCTGCGCCCGGCGCGGCGCTCTGCGGCTGCGGCTGCAGCTGGGCCGGGGCAGGCGTTCGCTCGATGGGAGCAGCGCGCGAGCGATCTTGCGCGGTGTTGGCCGGCGGCGCGGCGCGTGGTCGCGATAATCTGGTGGTCGGCACCGCCTCCGGCGTCAGGTCAGGCCGAGCAGCGACGGGAGGGGGCGCTGGCGTGGCGGGCGGCGTCGGGCGCTGGGCCGGGAGAATGATCGGTGCCGGCGCCGGGGTCGGATTGGCGGGCGGCGGCGCGATCGCGCCATCGGGCGGCCCCTGCACCTGCTGGGCTTGCGCCGTGCCGATGCCGACGATCAGGAACGGCAGGGTGAGAGCGGTCAAGGGCAAAACAAGGCGCACGATCGCGATGGATACCTCAAAGCGGCCGGGACCATCGGTCGAACGGGCGGGATGGAGCGATACGAAAGCCTGCCGGTCTCGCCCATCGTCGCGCGCCGCCCGGCACGGTGCGGTGACAGGCGATGCGCGTGCGCTTAAAGCGCCGTCATGGTCAACCCCCTCCCACCGCACCCGGCGCAGTTTCCGGGCGCCATGCCGCCCGATCCGCCTGCCGCCCCCACCGCCACCCCGGCGCCGCGCTTTCTCGGCCAGCAGGTCGCCGCGCCGGTTTCTCCGGAAGAGGCGCAACTCGATTACGTGCCGAACCCGCGGGCCGACGATCTTTATTGCGTCCGCTTTGTCGCGCCGGAATTCACCTCGCTCTGTCCGGTCACCGGCCAGCCCGACTTCGCGCACCTGGTGATCGATTACGCGCCCGCGACAACCATCGTGGAGTCCAAGTCGCTGAAGCTGTTCCTGACCAGTTTCCGCAACCATTGCGCCTTTCACGAAGCGTGTACCGTGGGGATCGGGCGGCGGCTGTTTGATGAGATGCAGCCGCGTTGGCTGCGCATCGGCGGCTACTGGTATCCGCGCGGCGGCATTCCGATCGATGTGTTCTGGCAGTCGGGCGCGCCTCCCGAAGGGCTGTGGGTGCCCAACCAGGGGGTCGCCCCCTACCGCGGGCGCGGTTGAAGGCGTTCGCTCGCTGACACTGAAAAGCGCGAAAAGGCGATTGCGTCGCGCGAACTTCTGATTAGGGTCGCCCGCCAAAGTGACGGGCGCGCACAGTCTGGCTGTTGGCTGAAGCGCGCCGGGGGAGACAGTAATGATTTTCGATCGGATCAAGCCGCTCGACGCGATCCTGGCGACCGCTGAGAAGAAGTCGCTCAATCGCTCGCTGGGCGCGTTCCAGCTGACGATGCTCGGCATCGGCGCGGTGATCGGCACCGGTATTTTCGTGCTCACCGCCGAAGCCGCGCAAAAGGCAGGCCCGGGCATGATGATCAGCTTCATCATCGCCGGTGTCGTCTGCGCGGTGGCGGCGCTGTGCTACGCTGAAATGGCGTCGATGGTGCCGGTTTCGGGCTCCGCCTACACCTACAGCTATGCGGTGATGGGAGAGCTGATCGCGTGGATGGTCGGCTGGGCGCTGATCCTCGAATATGCGGTCGCGGCGGGCGCGGTCAGCGTCGGCTGGTCGGGCTACATGATCGGCTATCTCGAACATTTGCTGGGCACCGACATATCCGATGCGCTGACGCTGGGGCCGTTCGACGGCGGCGGCATTAACCTGCCCGCGATGGCCATCGCGCTGCTCGTCACCCTGCTGCTGATCCGCGGGACCAAGGAATCAGCAACCATCAACGCCATTCTGGTCGGCGTGAAGATTCTCGCGCTGACCGCATTCATCGTGCTCGCCGTTCCGGTCATGAACATGGAGAATTTCGAGCCGTTCAGCCCGCTTGGCATCGGCGGCATCAGCGCCGCAGCAGCATCGATTTTCTTTGCTTATGTGGGCTTCGATGCGGTCTCGACCGCCGCCGAAGAAACCAAGAACCCGCAGCGTAACATGCCGATCGGCCTGATCGGCAGCCTCGCCATCTGCACCATCTTCTACCTGCTCGTCGCCGCCGGCGTGATCGGTACCGTCGGCGCGCAGCCGGTCGGGGTCGCCAACGGCCACGCGCTCGAACCCGGCAGCCGCGAGCTCGCCGAAGCCTGTCGCGCGATGGGCGATCAGGCGGTGGTCTGCTCGAAGGAAGCGCTGGCGTGGACGCTACGTGAAATCGGCTGGCCGCAGATCGGCAATCTCGTCGGCCTCGCCGCGATCCTCGCGCTGCCGTCGGTGGTGCTGATGATGATGTTCGGCCAGACGCGCATCTTCTTCACGATGAGCCGCGACGGCCTCCTCCCCGCCGCGTTCAGCCGGATCCACCCGAAGTATGGCACGCCGCACTTCATCACGGTCATTACCGGCATCGCGGTGGCGCTGTTCGCCGGGTTCTTCCCGGTCGGCCAGCTTGCCAACATCTCGAACTCGGGGACGCTGTTTGCCTTCGCGGCGGTGTCGATCGCGGTGCTGATGCTGCGCCGCACCGACCCGAACCGTCGGCGCCCGTTCCGCACGCCGTTGGTCGGGCTGGTCGCGCCGCTGTCGATTGCGGGTTGCGCTTACCTGTTCTGGAGCCTCGATCAGAAGAGCAAGGTGTTGTTCGCGATCTGGGCGGCGATCGGGCTGGTGGTGTACTTCATCTACAGCCGCAACCGCAGCCATGTCGGGCAGGGCATTGTCGACGTGCCGGAGGACGACGCCGACGTTCCCCCGCAGCCCGTCCCGCCACTCCCGGGCATCCACACCCCCGGCGGCAAGGACGCCTGAGCCAAGGCGAGCGACGTAGCGAACGCTCCGTCGCGCTCCTGCCAACGGCAGGACGCCGCAGGCCGGCCGAGGGGCAGGGCAAACCCTGCCCCGTCGACGTCACGGGATTTGCTCCCGTGACGGCCTCCGCCCCCGATCGTAAATATCTCGCGCGTCAGGCGACGCCGCTCAGCTGGGCTCGCCCTCGGTGAGAAGCTTCCTGACGAAGCCGATCAGCCCCTGCTGGCGGCTGCGCTTGAGCCGCTCGGCGGCGAGGATCGCCGCGACGTCGGCGTAGCAACGTTCGACATCGTCGTTGACCAGCACATAGTCATAGCCGTCCCAGTGCGACACCTCGGCCGCGGCGCGGCCCATGCGGCGGGCGATGACTTCCTCCGCATCGGTGCCCCGCCCGCGCAGGCGACGGTCCAGCTCGGCCATCGACGGCGGAAAGATGAACACCCGCACGACGTCGCCGCCCGCCTGCTGGTAGAGCTGCTGCGCGCCCTGCCAGTCGATGTCGAACAGCACGTCGCGCCCGGTCCTGAGCGCGGCCTCAACCGGCGCGCGCGGGGTGCCGTAGCGGTGATCGAAGACGTGCGCCCATTCGAGGAACTCGCCGTCGCCGACCATGTCTTTGAATCGCGCGAGGTCGACGAAATGATAGTCGACGCCGTCCTGCTCGCCGGGCCGCGGCGGGCGCGTGGTGGCGCTCACCGACATGGTCAATTGCGCGTCGCCAGCGAGGAGCTTCCTGGAAATCGTCGATTTTCCCGCCCCCGACGGCGACGACACCACAAACAGAATGCCGCGACGGCGGAAATGGTCGGGGTGGGGCGCGCAGTCCATGCGACGCCGAGCCTTGGCGCGGGGGAGGCGCGAGGTCAATGTCGGCGCGGTCCTCCCCGGGACGGGGGAGGACCGCTGCCGCCCTAGAAGCGCAGCGCCGCGACGCGCCGCACGCCCTCCAGCCCGCGGATCGCCGCGAGGACGCTCTCGGGCACATGCTGGTCGATCGACAGCAGCAACACCGCTTCGCCCCCAGCCTCGCGCCGGCCGAGGTGGAAGGTGCCGATGTTGACGCCCGCTTCGCCCAACGCGGTGCCGATGCGGCCGATGAAGCCGGGTGCGTCGTCGTTGACGACGAACAGCATTTCGTCTGCCAGCTCGGCTTCGATCTTGATCCCGCGCAGCTCAACGAGGCGCGGGGTATCTTTGCCGAACACCGTCCCCGCGACCGACCGTTCGCCGCCCGCGCCCGCCGATCCAACGCGCAGCAGCGTCGCATAATCGCCCTCGCGATCGTGGCGCACCTCCTTGAGGTCGATGCCATGTTCGCGCGCAAGGTGCGGCGCGTTAACCATGTTCACGCTCGCCGACCACACCCCCATCAGCCCCGCGAGCACGCCCGCGACGATCGGCTTCTGGTTGAGCGCGGCCGCGGCGCCTTCGGTCTCGACCGACACCGCGGTGACGCCTTCGCCCTCGAGCTGGCCGACCAGTCGCCCCAGCTTTTCCGCCAGCGCCATGTACGGCTTCAGCTTTGGCGCCTCTTCCGCGCTGAGGCTGGGGACGTTGAGCGCGTTGGTGATGCCGCCGTTGAGCAGATAGTCGCTGATCTGCTCCGCCACCTGGATGGCGACATTGACCTGCGCTTCGTCGGTCGACGCGCCGAGGTGCGGCGTGCAGATGAAGTTGGGGGCGCTGAAGAGCGGGTTGTCGGGGGCGGGGGGCTCGCTCTCGAACACGTCCAGCGCCGCGCCCGCGACGTGGCCCGAATGCAGCGCCTCCGCGAGTGCGGCTTCGTCGATCAGCCCGCCGCGCGCGCAGTTGACGATACGCACCCCACGTTTCATTTTCGCCAGCGCCTCGCGAGAGAGGATGCCGCGGGTCTGGTCAGTGAGCGGGGTGTGCAGCGAGATGATGTCCGCCCGCGCCAGCAGCGCGTCCAGCTCCACCTTCTCGATCCCCAGCTCCACCGCGCGGTCGGGGGAGAGGAAGGGGTCGTAGGCGATGACCTTCATCTTGAGGCCCTGCGCGCGGTCGGCGACGATCCCGCCGATGTTGCCCGCGCCGATCAGCCCCAGCGTCTTGGCGCTGAGCTCCACGCCCATGAAGCGGTTTTTCTCCCACTTGCCCGCCTTGGTCGACGCGTCGGCCTCCGGCACCTCACGGGCGAGCGCGAACATCATGGCGATGGCGTGCTCGGCGGTGGTGATGGAGTTACCGAATGGGGTGTTCATCACCACCACTCCCTTCGCCGACGCGGCGGGGATATCGACATTATCGACGCCGATGCCGGCGCGCCCGACGACCTTCAGCCGGTCGGCGTGGGCGAGGAGGTCGGCGGTCACCTTGGTCGCGCTGCGGATGGCGAGGCCGTCGTAATCGCCGATGATCGCTGCCAGCTCGTCCTTGGACAGGCCGGGTTTTTCATCGACGGCGACGCCCCGCTCGCGAAAGATCGCGGCGGCTCGGGGGTCCATCTTGTCGCTGATGAGGACGCGCGGTTGAGTCATTTTCTTACTCCGTCTCCCTTGAGGGGAGGGGGCCGGGTCGAGGGTCCTTGCCGCTCCGTCCGGCCCGTTGTTGTCGAGGTTGGTGAGAGGCCCTCACCCAACCCTCTCCCGGGGGGAGGGGGCTTTTTGGTCAGCGCACCTGGCTCCACGCCCAGTCGAGCCACGGCCCCAATGCGCTAATGTCGGCGGCGTCGACCGTCGCGCCGCACCAGATGCGAAGGCCCGGCGGCGCATCGCGGTAGCCGGCGATGTCGTAGGCCACGCCCTCCTCCTCGAGCAGTGCGGCGAGGCGTTTGATCGTGCCCGCGTCCGCGCCCTCGACCGTCAGGCAGACGCTGGTAGTCGACCGCGACGCCGGGTCGCGTGCAAGGTGGCCAAGCCAGTCTCGTTCGCGTACCAGCGCATCCAGCGCCTCGGCATTGTCCTCACTGCGCGCGATCAGTGCGTCGAGCCCGCCCAGCCCCCGCGCCCATTCGAGAGCGAAGATCGCGTCCTCCACCGCCAGCATCGACGGGGTGTTGATCGTGTCGCCCTTGAACACGCCCTCGTTGAGCGCGCCCTTCGCCATCAAACGAAAGACCTTGGGCAGCGGCCAGGCGGGGACGTAGCTCTCCAGCCGTTCGATCGCGCGCGGGCCAAGGATGAGCACCCCGTGCGCGCCTTCGCCGCCGAGCACCTTTTGCCAGCTAAAAGTGGCGACGTCGATCTTGTCCCACGGGAGGTCATAGGCGAACGCCGCGCTGGTGGCGTCCGCGAAGGACAGCCCCTCGCGGTCGTTGGCGATCCAGTCGCCATCCGGCACGCGCACGCCGGAGGTTGTGCCGTTCCAAGTAAACAGCACATCGTTCGACCAGTCGACTGCGCTGAGGTCCGGCAGATCGCCATAATCAGCACGGATGACGGTGGGGTCGAGTTTCAGCTGCTTGACCGCGTCGGTCACCCAGCCCTCGCCGAAGCTTTCCCACGCGAGCGCGGTGACGGGGCGCGCGCCAAGCATGGTCCACATCGCCGTTTCGAACGCGCCGGTGTCGCTGCCGGGGACGATGCCGATGCGGTGCGTGGGCGGCAGCCGCAGCAGCTCGCGCATCAGGTCGATGCAATAGCCGAGCCGCTCCTTCCCGATCGCGCTGCGATGCGAGCGGCCGAGCGACTGGGTGGCGAGCTTTTCGGGGGTCCAGCCCGGCGGTTTGGCGCAGGGACCGGAGGAGAACCACGGCCGCGCAGGACGCACGTCGGGCTTGGGGGGAACGTCAGTCATGTACGACTCTCCTTGCAGAGAGCCCGCGCGGCGTTGGGACCGCGTGGCCCGTCGACCGGAGTAGGGCCTTCGAACGCGTTGTCAAATGCGGCTGATCGCTGGCGGAACCGGGGCGGAGCCTGCGCGCTGTGCACCTGTGCCGCGCGAGGGGCGTTGGGGCACCAAGGGAGACGATAAATGGAACAGCGCGGGGATGAAGTACGGGTCACCACGACCGAAGCGAGCGGCGGTCGCAAGCTCGGCGTAATGCGTTGGGTGCTCGGCATTTCGATCGTGCTGGCGGCGATCGCCATGTTCCTGATCTTTGCCGGCGGGACGCAGTCCGTCGGCTGATCCAACGGCGGGCGGGGTGCCACCCCGCCTTTTCCTCTTCGCCATGTTGGATTAGGGCCGGAGGCATCTCCCCCATTCGAGCGAAGAGGATACGCCCATGACCGCCACCCCGCAGGACAAGCTCGGCGCGCGATCGACGCTCGAGGTGGGCGGCCGCACCTACGATTATTACAGCATCGACAAGGCAGCGAGCGCGCTGGGCGGCGACCCGGCGCGGCTGCCTTTTTCGCTGAAGGTGCTGCTCGAAAACCTGCTGCGCTTCGAGGACGACGGGTTCACCGTTTCGACCGATCATATTTCGGCGCTGATGAACTGGGCGGACGATCCCGTCACCGGCCAGGAGATCCAGTATCGCCCGGCGCGCGTGCTGCTCCAGGATTTCACCGGCGTGCCATGCGTCGTCGACCTAGCCGCGATGCGCGACGCGATTGCGCGGCTCGGCGGCGATACGTCGAAAATCAACCCGCTCGTCCCCGTGCACCTCGTCATCGACCACAGCGTGATGGTCGACGAGTTCGGCCACCCCAAAGCGTTCGAGCGCAACGTCGAGATCGAGTATCAGCGCAATCTCGAACGCTACGACTTCCTCAAATGGGGTTCGAAAAGCCTCGACAAGTTCAACGCGGTGCCGCCGGGGACGGGCATCTGCCACCAGGTTAACCTCGAACATATCGCGCAGTCGGTGTGGACGCATGAGGACGAGAGCGGCCGCACGCTTGCCTACCCCGACACCTGCGTCGGCACCGACAGCCACACGACGATGGTCAACGGCCTCGGCGTGCTCGGCTGGGGCGTCGGCGGGATCGAGGCGGAGGCGGCGATGCTCGGCCAGCCGGTGAGCATGCTCATTCCCGAAGTGGTCGGCTTCAAGCTGACCGGCGCATTAAAGGAAGGCGTGACCGCGACCGACCTCGTGCTGACCGTCACGCAGATGCTGCGCGCCAAGGGCGTCGTCGGGCGCTTCGTCGAATATTACGGCCCGGGTCTCGACGCGCTGACGCTCAGCGACCGCGCAACGCTGGCCAATATGGCGCCCGAATATGGCGCGACCTGCGGCTTCTTCGGCATCGACGACAAGACCATCGACTATCTCCGCCTGACCGGCCGCGAAGAGCAGCAGATCGCGCTTGTCGAAGCCTATGCCAAGGCGCAGGGACTGTGGCGCCACGCCGACATGGAAGACCCGGTCTTCACCGACACGCTCGAGCTGGACATGGGGACGGTGGTGCCGAGCCTCGCCGGGCCGAAGCGCCCGCAGGACAAGGTTGCCCTGACCGAGGTGGACGAGACCTTCTGCAACGACCTCCACGCGACCTACCAGCGCGACCGCAGCAACCGCGTCGCCGTCACGGGCACCGATCATGACGTGGGCGATGGAGACGTCGTCATCGCGGCGATCACCAGCTGCACCAACACCTCCAACCCGGGCGTGATGGTCGCCGCGGGGCTAGTGGCAAAGAAGGCCAACGAACGCGGCCTGAAGCCCAAGCCGTGGGTCAAGACGAGCCTCGCGCCGGGGTCGCAGGTCGTCACCGACTATCTCGTCAAGGCTGGGCTGCAGCCGCACCTCGATGCGATCGGCTTCGACCTCGTCGGCTATGGCTGCACCACCTGCATCGGCAATTCCGGTCCGCTCGCCGAGCCGATCAGCAAAGCGATCAACGAAAACAACCTCGTCGCCGCGTCGGTGCTGTCGGGGAACCGCAATTTCGAAGGGCGCGTCAGCCCTGACGTGCGCGCGAACTTCCTCGCCTCGCCGCCGTTGGTGGTCGCTTATGCGCTCAAGGGCACGGTAGTGACCGACATGGTCGCGACGCCAATCGGCATCGGCAGCGACGGGCAGCCCGTGTACCTCCGCGACATCTGGCCTACCAACCAGGAGGTCCACGACACGATGACCGCGGCGATCGACCGCGGCATGTTCCAAGCCCGCTACGCCAACGTCTATCAGGGTGACGAACATTGGCGCGCGATCGAGGTCGAGGGGTCCGACACCTATAGCTGGCGGGCGGGCTCGACCTACATCGCCAATCCGCCCTATTTCGAGGGCATGACGATGACCCCCGAAGCGGTGAGCGACATCATCGGCGCCAAGCCGCTCGCCATCCTGGGCGACAGCATCACCACCGACCACATTTCGCCGGCGGGCTCGATCAAGCTCGACAGCCCGGCGGGCCAGTGGCTGACCGAGCATCAGGTCGCGCGCGCGGACTTTAACAGCTACGGCGCGCGCCGCGGGCATCATGAGGTGATGATGCGCGGCACGTTCGCCAACATCCGCATACGGAACGAGATGGTGCCTGGCGTCGAAGGAGGCATGAGCCGCTACGGCAGCGAAGTCATGCCGATCTACGATGCGGCGATGAAGCATCGCGACGACGGCACGCCGCTCGTGGTCGTGGCGGGCAAGGAATATGGCACCGGCTCCTCGCGCGATTGGGCGGCGAAGGGCACGCGGCTGCTCGGCGTCAAGGCGGTGATCGTCGAAAGCTTCGAACGCATCCATCGTTCGAACCTCGTCGGCATGGGCGTGTTGCCGCTGCAGTTCGTCGACGGCGCGACGCGGCAGACGCTCGGCCTCACCGGCGACGACAGCTTCACCATCCGCGGCGTCGCCGATCTGAAGCCGCGCCAGCGGGTTGAGGTTGAAGTGACGCGCGCCGACGGCACGAGCTTCAGCTTCCCGGCGCTGTGCCGCATCGATACCGAGAACGAGCTCGAATATTTCCGCCACGGCGGCATCCTGCACTACGTGCTTCGCAAACTCGCGGCGTAAGCAGGCGACGGGGGGGAGAGCAATGGACAACGGGGTCGGTGACGAACAGGGCGCCTCGCCGGGCGCGGACACGCTCATCTACGCCGATCTCGCGCTCGACGCCGCGGCGCGGTCGGAGCTCGCGAAGGGGGCAGTCGGTGAAGCGGTGAGCTTCGTTTCGGACAAGCAGGCCGACGACCCGCATGCGGTGCGCGTTCTCAGCGCGCGCAACGTCGATCTCGGCGCGCTCGACGCGCATCGCGAACTGGTGCGGCGCCGGCTCGATCGCGGGCAGCCGGTCACCGTCGAGCTGGCGGAGCTCGGCGACGACCGCGCGACGCTGCGGATCGACCTGGATGGGCGCGAGCGCAGCGCGGTCGGTCGCATGCGCGACCCGGTCCCTTACGACACGACGCGTCCGCCGCGGCAGGCGATGCGTGGCTGGAACGGGATCCTTCTGTTCGGCGGGCTCGCGGCGGCCCTTGTCCTCGCGATCTACTTTAACATGCCAGACCGGACATCGGCGCCGTTGAGAACGGTACCCGCCGAATCGAGCGGCTCGACTGCACCTTGAGTAGCGAGGCTCAGGAGAGCGCCGGCACGCTCAACCGCTGGTGGTGGTTCTTCCGTCGGCGGTGGGACCGCTCGCAGCGTCAGCTCGACCGCAGCGACGTCCTCGCCAAGGTCGCGAGCGACAGTCGCCTGACCGGCCGCTTCGTCCTGATGACCGTGGCCGCGGCGGGGATCGCCGTGCTCGGCCTGATCCAGAACAGCGTGGCGGTGGTGATCGGTGCCATGCTCATTGCCCCGTTGATGGACCCCATCATGGGTCTGGGATTCGGCATCTGTGTCGGCGACACGCGCTTCATTCGCCGAGCCGGCTCCACTTTGCTGATCGGCGTTGCCCTATCGATCGCCGTTACCGCGCTGATCGGCTGGGCCTCGCCCCTCGACGGCGTGACAAGCGAAATCGCCGCCCGCACCCAGCCGACGTTGCTCGATCTTGTCATCGCTCTGCTCGGCGGCGTCGCGGGCGCCTATGCGGTGGTCAAAGGGCAGCAGGGGCGGATGATCGGCGTCGCGATCGCCACCGCGCTGATGCCGCCGCTGGCCGTCGTGGGCTTTGGCCTTGCAACGCAGCGCTGGTCCGTGGCGGGCGGAGCGGCGCTGCTGTTCGCGACGAACTTTGTCGCCATCTCGCTCGTCACGACGATCGTTGCGCGTATCTACGGATTTCGCAGCAGCGATACGCCTTCGGCGCGCTGGCAGGGGATTGGCATCCTCGCCACCTTCGCCGTGCTCGCGACGCCCCTCGCGCTCGGTCTGTCGCGCATCGCCTGGACCGAGCGCGCGCAGGCGCAGGCCGATCGCGCGATCAAGGCGGCGTTTGGCCCACGCACGCGCGTCTCCGACCTCGCCGTCTCGCGCGATGGCGATGCGGCCGCGGTTCGCGCAACCGTGCTGACCGCGCAGGCGGAGCGGGTCGACCCGGACGTCGTGAAGGCGGAGCTCGAGCGTGAGTGGGGGCGGGAGGTGATGGTCGATCTCACCCAGCTGCGGGTCGCCAGTGCCGCAGCGCTGGAGCAGGTCGAGACGGCGCTCGCCAAAAGCGATGGCGCGGCCGCGCGCAGCCTCAAGGCTGATGGTGTGCGCGTTGCGCTCGCGGCAGTCGCCGGGGTGACCCCGGACGAGGTGCTCGTCGACAGCTCGGCGCAGCGAGCCATCGCACAGGCTGCTCCGGTAGCGGGCGCCGACCTCTCCTTTTACCGCGAACTTGAGCGGCGCGCGGCTGCGCAGGCGGGCACGGGCTGGGACGTCCGCCTCACGCCGCCGAGGCTGGAGCTGGAGTCGATCCCCGCTGCCAATGCCGACGGCCATGCAGAGGCGGTGGCTTTGGCGGCGTGGGCGAGCCAGCGAACCGGCGCGGCCCTCGAAATCGGCCCGGGCCCGCGCGCCGAGGCGCTCGCGGCGGCCGGGGCGAGGGTGGTAACCCGCGCCGGCGCATCGCCGACCCGCCCCCGCTGGGTCGAAGCGCCGCCACCCGCCGCACCTGCAGAGGCTGCGGCCCGGGCCGACAGGGAGCCGACGAAGGAATGATCAGGTTTGGAACGACGCGCTATGACAAGCGATTTCTGTCACTAGCGCCGAAGTTCCCCGTTTCGGTTCTTGGCCTGCCCGTCTTCCTAAACCTCGAACACAAAGCGAAGACAAAGCAACGGGTGCCCCTGGGCGATTCTACAGCAACCACTCGACCGGCAGCCGGGACAGGGTCGAGACCAGCAGCCGGCTCCAGACGGTTGTGCCCGGCTCGGTTCTATGCACGACCGTGCGGTCACCACGCCGTTCTACCCACTCGAGCTCGCCAGTGTCGTCGAGGCGAACCTGGTAGGCCGCGCCCGGCAGGGCGGCGCGGAGGCGCTGTTCGACGAAACCAGTCAGTTCGGGACTGTCGATAACAAAGCCCAATTCGGTGTTCAGCTGGGCGGAGCGGGGGTCCAGATTAAATGACCCGACGAACAAACGCCGCCCGTCGACGGTGAAGGTCTTGGCGTGAAGCGCCTGGCCGCCTCCTTGCGGCACGCCGCTCGTGGAACCTGCCCCGCTGCTGTCGGACCCACTCCCGCTTCCGCCCGAGCGCCAGCCGCGCTTCGCCGCGACGCCGCCAGCCTCCCTCTTGAGTTCCCAAAGCCGAACCCCAGCGCGAAGTAGTGCCGTCCGGTCGCCGGCATAGCCGGAATGGACGACCGGCACGTCCGTGGACTCATAGGCATTGGTGACGACTTGCACCGCTGCGCCTCGGCCGGTCACCGTGGCAAGCCGTTCAATCAACGGCTCGGTTGGTACGAAATAGCCGGATACGAGCCCTAGTCGCTCACGAGTGACCCCAAGTATTTGCTCGAGCTGCGTGATGAGCAGGTCGCTGCGTTGGGCGCGGCCGAGCGCCTTGCTGGGGTCGTCGCTGACCAGCGTGACGGGCGCCCATGTCAAAGGCATCCTCCCGCTCGAAAGCTGATCTACAAGGCCGGTCTCACGCAACGCCTCCAGATAGGCCTGCGCGACCGGCGTGGTTCGGTCCGCCCGTCTGAGCGGTGTTCGCACGGCGTCCGCAGCGAGGATCCGCTCGGCCGGGTAGGAGGAGGCGCTGTTCCAATAGGCATCGAAATCACGTGACGTTGCCTGCACCACCGGGCCGACAGCCAGCGTGTCGAGATCGACGAACAACGCTCCCCCGCCAGCCCCGAAATATTCGTCCCCGATGTTCCGGCCACCGATCACCGTGACATGATTGTCGACCGTGAAGGATTTGTTGTGCATGCGCCGGTTGAGGCGACCGAAGTCGGCCACCCAGCCAAGCAGGCGCGGCGACCGCACGGTAAACGGATTGAACAGACGCAGCTCGATATTCGGATGCGCGTTCAGCCTCGCCAGCAGCGGATCGAGCCCGGCCGTGTTGTTGTCGTCTAGCAGCAAACGCACGCGTACCCCGCGCTCCGCGGCTTTCAGCAATTCGTCGAACAGCAGCCCGCCGGTCAGATCGTCGTGCCAGATATAATATTGCGCATCGATGCTCCGCTCCGCGGTGCGGGCGAGCAGCATGCGCGTGGCAAAGGCTTCCCTTCCGTCCGCCAGGAGCCGCAATCCGGACTGATCTGGGTGCTCGGCGATGCTTTGCTTGATCGCCCTCCCCAAGATGCCGTCCTGGTCTGCCGAAACGGCAAAGGTCGCCTCACGCCCCGCGAGCGATGGGAGAGGGTTCAGCAAACGAACGACCACCACGACCGCGATCAGGCTTGCGACGGCCGCGCCGGACCAGGCCAGCCAGAGTTTCAATCCGGCCGCCCCAGTGCGTTTTCGAACGCGTCCAAGAGCCACGAGGTGGCCGGGCCGGGGAGGTGCGCTTTTCGCCAGAGAGCGTGCAATCGGTAATCGACGCTCGACCCTTCGGACAGGTTGAGGATCTTCAATCGGCCGCTGGCCAGATCGTCTTCGATCAAGTGCCGCGGCATGTTTCCCCATCCGCTCCCACCGATGAGCAACTGTCGCTTGGCCGCCAGGTCGGCGAGCCGCCATGTGCGCGGGCTGAGGACAGAGAATTCCTGACCCTCGGTGAAGGAGGAGCGATCGGTCAGCACCAGTTGCAGATAATTGTGCGCCTGGCCGGACGGGATGACCGTCGCTTTCGCCAGCGGGTGATTGGGCGATGCGACCGGAACGAGTTCGATCCGACCGATCTCCCTGCGTTCGAGGTCTGGACGATCGAGGATCACCGGGCCGGCAATGGCAAGGTCGGCACTTCGTTCGATAACATGGGCGGCAACGGCGCCCAGAGCCTCAACGTGAAGATGCAGGTCGGTCAGAGGAAAGAGTTGCTGAAATTCGTGGAGGATGGCGGAGACAGGTTTGAGCGGTACCATCACATCAAGCGCGATCGATACCTCTGTTTCGATCCCGGCATGGATGCTCCGCGCCCGTGCAATCAGGCTTTCGGCCTCATTTACGACTGCCCGTGCCCCGGCCAGCAGCGAACGGCCGGAAGGCGTTAAGTGCGGCCGCCGCGAACCCTGCCGATCGAACAGGACAACGTCCAACTGCGTTTCCAGAGCGGCGATACCATAGCTGATAACCGACACTGCCCGGCCGAGCTTGCGAGCCGCTGCATTGAAGCTGCCCTCGTCGTGCACGGCCAGGAATATACGCAACTGGTCGAGCGTCGGTTGACCAATATCCACTATTCAATTCCATCGAACAACAGCGTCGACTTTATCCGAGTTTTCCGGCCACGCGCAATCGCCATATTGGAGTTCGAGACATTGAACTCTGTGAGGTTGCTATGATCGAGGTGAGGAAATTCGAGACGCTCGGCGCCGCCAATCACGGCTGGCTCGACGCCCGCCATCATTTCTCGTTCGCCGGCTATCACGATCCTGCGCGCACCAATTGGGGCAGTCTGCGCGTCTGGAACGACGATGCCATTGCGGCCAAGTCGGGCTTTCCCGCTCACCCGCACAGCGACATGGAGATCATCACCTATGTTCGCGAAGGCGCGATTACGCATCGCGACAGCATGGGCAATGAAGGGCGCACCGAGGCCGGCGACGTCCAGGTGATGTCGGCCGGGACGGGCGTGACCCATTCCGAGTTCAACCTGGAAGACAGCACCACTCGCCTGTTCCAGATCTGGATCATCCCTGACGAACGCGGCGTCGCTCCGGGATGGGGCGCTCGACCGTTTCCGAAGGACGAGCGGGCGGGCCGCTTCGTGACGCTCGCTTCGGGATTTCCCGAAGACACCGACGCTCTGCCGATCCGCGCCCACGCCCGTGTCCTAGGCGCGACCCTACGTTCCGGCGAAAGCGTCACGTACGAAACCTCGCCAGACCGGCACCTCTATCTCGTCCCGGCAACCGGCGCGATCCGGATTGACCAGGAAGTGGCCCAGGCCCGCGACGGCGTCGCCATCACCGGGCTCGACCGCTTCACCGTGACTGCCATCGACGACAGCGAAATCGTCATGGTCGATGCTGCCTGACACCCATGCACTCATTTCTTTGAAAGGACCGTACCATGTCGAAATCATTCAAGGTAGCTGTCGTGGTCGGCAGCCTGCGCAAGGACTCGATCAATCGTAAAGCGGCGAATGAGCTCATCCGCCTCGCACCGGACCATCTGCAGTTCGATTTTCTCGAGATCGGCGACCTGGCGCTGTACGACGAGGATGTGGAGGCGGCGGGCCCCCCGCAGCCCTGGACCCGGTTTCGCGATCAACTCTCGGCGGCCGACGCGGTCCTGTTCGTCACCCCCGAATACAATCGCTCGGTGCCTGCGGCGCTCAAGAACGCCATCGACGTCGGCTCGCGGCCCTACGGCCAAAGCGCTTGGTCCAAAAAGCCGGCGGCCGTGATGTCCATATCGCCGGGCGGGATCAGCGGTTTCGGCGCCAACCATCACCTGCGCCAGTCGCTGGTCTTCCTCGACATGCCCGTGCTCCAGCAGCCCGAAGCCTATGTCGGAAACGGGTTCGACCTGTTCGACGAAGCCGGTCGGCTGAAGAACGACGGGACGGAAAAGTTCTTCCAAAGCTTCATCGAAGCCTTCGCCCAATGGATTGCCCGGACTTCAGGATAAGTCGCCGACCGGCGGTCGCTGCAAAATTCAAGGAGTAGCCCCATGACCCGGATGCCCGCGCTGTTCATCGGCCATGGGAGCCCGATGAATAGTTTGGAGACGAACGGCTACACCAGTTCGTGGCGCTCATTCGGGAAACGGCTCCCCCGTCCCCGGGCAATCCTCGTGGTCTCGGCGCACGCCGTGACCGCGATGCCCCGGCCTCGGACAATCCACGACTTCTACGGCTTCCCCAAAGAGTTGTTCGAGTTTGATTACTCCGCGGGGTCGGCAATCAGTCAGGCTACGCCGCGAGCAAGCACGGCGTCGTTGGCCTTACGCGCAACAGCGCGATCGAATACGGGCAGTTTGGCATTCAGATCAACGCCATCGCGCCGGGCGCGATCATGACTCCGATGGTCGAAGGATCGCTCCGGCAGATGGGTGGCGACGATTGGGAAGAGGTCGGCAAGGACTTCGTCGAACCCAACCCAATGAAGCGCTTCGGCAAGCCGGAGGAAGTCGCAGCGCTGGTTGCGTTCCTGCTGTCCGGGGAAAGCGGGTTCATCAACGGCGCCGTCATAACGATCGACGGCGGACAGTCCTACAAACATTAGTGTGGGGAGCTGCTCAGCGATTCTGGTGGGCGGTGACGGGCTCGAACCGCCGACCCTCTCGGTGTAAACGAGATGCTCTACCAACTGAGCTAACCGCCCGCGCCGCCCCCTTTGCCGGGCGCTGCGCGGGCGGGCAAGCCCTGCGTCAGATTGTCAGGCGCGCGTCGTGCAGGCGCGCGAAATATCGGTGCATCGCGTCGGTCGCGCCATCGGACAGCGCAACATAGATGCGTCGTCCGTCGAGCGGATCGCTTTGCCGCACGAACAGCCCGGAATCGGTCAGCGTCTTGATCCACCGCAGCGCGGTCGTGGCAGGGACGGCGGCGGCAATGCACAGCGACGACACCGACACGCGCAGCCGGTCGAGCTTTGCGGCATAGAGGTCGAGCAGCATGTCCCACGCGGGGTCCGCAAACAGCGCGCTGTCGAACAGTTCATCGCGCATGCGGCGCTGCCGGATCACCAGCCGGACATCGCCCGGCGTCACCGTGGCGCGAGCGTGGGCTTCGTCCTGTCCCTCGTAAGCGCGCGATGGGCTTTCGACCTGACAGTCCTCGATGAAGGGGGATGGCGGCGCTGCACTGCGCGCGGGCATGGGAGGGGGCGAGGGGTCCATGCTCATCCGGGCGAGCATGCGCGAGATGCGCTGCACTTCGTCCTGCAGGCTGCGGATCTCGCGGTCGCGATCCTGCGCTTCGACCGAATGGACGACACCGCGCGCCACGCGGAGCCGGTCCGCCAGCACGATCTCGATCTCGACAGGCGATGGATCGACGAGCAGGCTCACGTCATCGGACGCGTCGAACGCGGCATAGACGTCATCGAGACGTTCGATCGGGCAACTGACACACAACGGCAGCGCTTCTTCGAGCTGGCGGGCAGCGACTGTCGCCAGATCGGAATGCGACGTGCGATCGAGATCGAGCCACGCGACATCGCCGACCGGCCCATACGCAGCCTGATCGACGGGATGTTGGTTGAAGGCGATGCCAAGCCCCGCAGCGACGTCCGCGACGAGCGTTCCGTCGCCGTCGGCCCACAGCGTCAGCGACGCGCTTCGCACCGACGGCGCCCCTGCTCGGTTCAGAAATGGATTGGCAGCGGTCGTCGCCCCATCTTGCAGCATATTGGTCCCCTTTGGCGACGTTTGGTCCACGCACGCGCCAAGCCGGTGACTAACCGGATCCGGCGCGTTGGGAAGAGCGGGAAGCGGTCACGATATCGCCAGATTGAACCGGGTTGACGCGCGTTCCCGCGGAGCGCGGTCCGAAATGGACTATTTGCGCGCCACTGCCACACCTTTGCCTAGCGCGAGGACGTGGGCCCACTCCTCGTCGGTGAAGGGGACGACCGACAAGCGCGACTGTCGCACGAGCTTGTTATCCGCCATCGCCGGGTCGGCCTTGATCGTCGCGAGCGTGACCGGCTGACACAGCCGCGCCACGGGTTCGACCCGCACGGCGACCCAGGGGCTGCCGTCGCCGGCGGTCGGGTCTGCAAAGGCCGCTTCGACGATGCGCATCACGCCGACGACCTCCTTGCCGATCACGCTGTGATAGAAAAAGGCTTCGTCGCCGACCGCCATGTCGCGCAGGTTGCGCGCGGCGGCGTGGCTGCGCACCCCGTCCCACATCCCGTGCCCTTCGCGCACCAGATCGTCCCAGCTGTAGGCGTCGGGTTCCGATTTCATGAGCCAGTGGGCCACGGTCATTGCCTCCCCATATTGCCTGGAACGCCGGTTGCAGACGCGGCCCCGGCCGCCGCCGCCACCCCCGGCAAGGGCCCGACCCAATGGTCGAGGACGTAGGTCGCGCCGTTGCGCGTCTGGATATGCGTATCCCCCATCGTCGCGGTCGAACCGTCCGCGAGGGTGACGCGCAGCAGCGGTCCGTCGAGGGCGATCGTTACGTTCTCGCCCGCCCGGTTGCTCAGGACGAAGGGCATTGTCCCGGCGGCGCGGATTGCGCTCTTGAGTTCGTCGGCGCGCCAGGTGCGGTCGAACGACAGCCGGCGCATCGCGATCGCGGCGGCCGGGCCGGATGCCGCCGCCAGCGCGCGACGTTGCGCTTCGTCCATTTGCGCGAAGGCGGTATCGCGCGGGGCGAGCAACGTTGCCTGGGCCATGCGAGAAAGGCTCGCGCCCTCGCCGCTGTCACGCAGCAGGCGGTTGATCGTGGCGAACTCCGGCAGCGCCAGCGCGGCGACGACATTGGCCGGTTCCTGCGCCCGCGGCGGGGCGGGGCGGGGCGGGCGCGCAGCCGCTGCGCGCCGCGGCTCAGGCACAGGTTCGGCTTCCGTCGCCGGCGCGCCGCTGCACGCGCTAAGCGCCAGCGCGAGCCCGACCAGGCCGGTCATCGCGCGATGCTTGCGCCGGGCGAACCGGGCGTTAGGGGTCGTGACGTTCACGCGCCGCTCTTGCCTCGCGGCGCGTCGACAGGGAACCCCTGACCATGACCGATGTCGCGATGAACTCTGTTGAAGGCGCAGACGCGGTGCGCGCCGTCCCCGTTCTGTCGCTCGACGGGATGGACGACGCCACCTTCGCGCAGGCGTTCGGGAGCAGCTTTTCCACCTATGGCTTTGCGATGGTGAAGGATCACGGGCTCGATCCGGCGCTCGTCGATCGCGCCTGGGCGATGACCAAGGCCTATTTCGCGCTCGATGACGCGACCAAGCGCAAATATCACATCCCGGGCACCGGCGGCGCGCGGGGCTACACCCCGTTCGGGACGGAGATCGCCAAGGGGGCGGAGGTCGTCGACCTCAAGGAATTCTGGCACGTCGGCCGAGACCTGCCCGCCGGCCATCCGCTCAGCGGGCAGCAGCCCAACAATGTCTGGCCAAGCGAGGTGAACGGTTTCCGCGAAACGCTGGAAGCGATGTTCGCCGAATTCGACCGCGTCGGCGCGCGCCTGCTGGCGGCGATCGCGCGCTACCTCGACCTCGATCCCGACTGGTTCGTGGAGCCGACGCGCGACGGCAACAGCGTGCTGCGCCTGCTCCACTACCCCCCGGTCGAGGGTGGAGCGGTCGGCATCCGCGCGGAGGCGCATGAGGACATCAACCTCATCACCCTGCTGCTCGGCGCGGAGGAGGCGGGGCTCGAAATCCTCGAGCCCGACGGCAGCTGGCTGCCGGTGAGCCCGCCGGAAGGCGCGCTCGCGGTCAACGTCGGTGACATGCTGCAGCGGCTGACCAACCATCGGCTGCCGTCGACGACGCACCGCGTGCGCAACCCGGACGGCGCACGCGCCAGCCACAGCCGCTACTCGATGCCGTTCTTCCTGCACCTGCGCTCGGACTTCCCGATCGCGACGTTGCCCGGCTGCATCGATGCCGAACATCCGAACCGCTACCCCGAACCGATCCTCGCCGACGACTATCTGCAGCAGCGGCTGCGGGAGATCGGGCTGATCAAATAGCGCCGCGCGTCAGAGGTAGGCGAAATCGCGCGGATAGCCGCGCAGGTTGGCGCCGCCATCGACGCAGATCGTCTGTCCGCTGACTTCCTCGGCGCGCGCGAGGTACAGGACAGCGTCGGCGATCCCCTGCGGCGTCGAGAGGCGCTCGAGCGGCATGTGCGCGACCAGCCGCTCCATGCGTCCCTCCTCATAGTTATGCGCGGGGAGGGTGACGCCCGGCGCGACCGCGTTCACCCGCACATGCGGGGCGAGCGCCACCGCCAACGTGCGGGTCGCCTGCCACAACGCCTGTTTGGAGATGGTGTAGCCGATCTGGTCGGGCACCGGCATCGCCACACGCTGGTCGAGGATGTTGACCACCGCGCTGCCGCCCCGCCCAGCAAGGCGCCGGGCGAGCAGCACCGGCGCGATAGTGTTGACGGCCAGCGTCTGGGTCAACGTCTCCGCTTCGAGCCGGGACACCTCATCCTCCGCGAATATCGAGGCGTTGTTGACGACCAAGCGGGGCGTGCCCAGCCCTTCGCTCACCGCATCGAACAGCCGATCCGGCCCATCCGGCTCGGCGAGGTCGGCGAGGAACAGCTGTGGCGACTGGCCCGCGTCGGCGAGTGCGGCGACCAGAGCGGGGTCCAGATCATGCTGGTGCCGCGCGTGCAGCGCCACCGTCCAGCCGGCCCGCGCAAGCGTTGCGGCAATCGCCGCGCCGACGCGCTGCACCGACCCGGTGACGAGCGCGACGGGGCGGGGCTTGCTCACCGGCGGTACCTTTTGAGGCGGATGCCGATGCGCTCGCGCGCGGTGGCGATGGCGAGCTTCACGATCCGGACCTCCACCGACATGACGCGGTCGTCCTGCATGAACAGCGTGTCGATGATATGGTCGGCGACCGCCTCGACCAGCGTGAAATGCCCCTCCGCCGGCAGCGATGTCATCACCGCGTGGTGAAGGTCCATATAGTTCTTGGACGCGCTCAGCGGCGTCGTGGGCGCATAATGGTCGGCCACCGCGAGCTCGGCGGTTACGTCGATCCGCAGCGGTTGGGGAAGGTGCGTCTCCTCGGAATAAATGCCGGTGAGCACGTCGACCTCGAGGTCGCGCACCTCGAGCAGCAGGTGGTCTTCGCGATCGGTCACGAGCGGGCGCATTCTTTCCTGTCCGCGCGCGTGACAAGCTGTCCCGCGCTCCCTAAGCGCGAGCGCCTTTAGCGGTGGGGTGCGCGCTGGTCGAGATCACTTCCCTGGAACACGCCGCGCCGCATGAGGTCGAGGCGCTGCTGGATGCGGCGTTCGGCGTCGATCGGCGGACGCGCGCGGTGTATCGCGTGCGCGCTGGACTGGCGTGGCTGCCCGACCTCTCCTTCGCCGCAATGCACGGTGCGGATCTAGTCGCCAGCCTGCAAAGCTGGCCCGTGCGCTTGGCCGGCGACGGCGCGAGCGTCACGCCGCTCGTGCTGGTTGGTCCGGTGGCGGTCGCCCCGGCAATGCAGGGGCGCGGCCTCGGCACCGCCCTGATGCGTGCGCTGATTGCGGCGGCGAAGGCTGCGGACACACCACCGCTGATGATGGTCGGGGATCCCGAATATTATGCGCGCTTCGGCTTCTCCGCCGGTGCGACGCGCGGCTGGCGCCTGCCGGGATCGTTCGAGGCCCGACGACTGCTGGCGCGCGACGCGCCTGACGGGCGCAGCGGGATGCTCGTCGGCGGCTGGTGATCCCGCCCCCCTCGCGCCACGGCGCAGGCTCGGCTAAGCCCAAGCGCATGAGCGCCGACACGCCCGACTTCGCCGCGAGCCCGCTCGCCGATCTGCTCGCCGCAGCCAACCGGCCCGGCGCGTCGGTCGATCAGTGGAACCCCGAACATTGCGGGCAGATCGACATTCGCGTCGATGCTGCCGGACGCTGGTTTCACGAAGGTAGCGAGATCCGCCGTCCCGCGCTGGTCAAGCTGTTCGCGCGCGTCCTGCGCCGCGAGCCCGACGGCACCTACGTGCTCGTCACCCCGGCGGAGAAGATGGCAATCGAGGTCGAGGATGCGCCACTCGTCGCGGTCGAGGCGCGCTTCGATGGAGCGGGTGAGGGCGCCACGCTGACGCTTCGCTGCGCCACGGGCGAACTGGTGGCGGTCGACGACGCGCATCCGCTGACTCTGCGCGATGGTCCGGCGGGGCGGCTCCCCTACCTGCATGTGCGCGGTCCGCTCGACCGCGCGATCGAAGCCCGACCGACGCGCTCCTGCTACCTCGACCTTGCGACTCACGCCGATGCCGAGGGCATGGTGTGGAGCGGCGGGCGGCGCTGGGCGGTTGGCGATCCGGCGTGAGTGCGCTTGCTGCGGAGCTGTCGCGCCGGCTCGCCCTCTCCTCCACGGCGCCGCTGCACGAGGGCGATTCGGGCGTGGCGCCCGCGTCGTTGACGCCAGCGGCGGTACTGGTCGCCTTCGTCGAGCGACCGCGCCCGCATCTGCTGCTGACGCGGCGCCAGCCTCACTTGCGGCGGCACTCCGGGCAGACCGCCTTTCCCGGCGGGCGCATCGACCCGTCCGACCCCGACGCGGTTGCCGCTGCGTTGCGCGAGGCGTGGGAGGAGGTGGCGCTGTCGCCCGACGCCACGCACGTCGTCGGCACCGTCGCGCCTTATCGCACGGGGACAGGCTTTCACGTCACGCCGGTCATCGCGGTGATCGCCGCCGACCTGCCGCTCGCGCCGCAGGAGAGCGAGGTCGCGCACATCTTTGAAGCGCCCGCCGACCGCCTGTTCGATCCAGCGCATCAGATCGCCCGCTCGGCCATTTGGGAGGGGCGCGAGCGCCACTATTACGATATCGCCGTGGGGGAGGAGCGCGTGTGGGGCGCGACCGCGGGTATGATCCGCAACATCGGCGCCGCGCTCGGCCTCGACCGCGATCCGGGGGCGCTCAACCGGGCGGTGATCGGCGCGTGACCGGTCTGCCCGCCGCCGCGTGGCGCGAAGATCCGGCGCTCCACCGCACGCTCGAAGCGCTCACCGATGCGCGGTTCGGGCGGCCGCGCGCGGTGGGCGGGGCGGTGCGCGATACGCTGGCCGGGATCGCCGTCACCGACGTCGACCTCGCCACGCCGCTGCGCCCCGACGAGGTCGTGCGCCGGCTGGAGGCGGCGGGGCTGAAGGCGGTGCCCACCGGCATCGCCCACGGCACGGTCACGGCTGTGGCGGACGGAAAGCCGTTCGAGGTGACGACGTTGCGCCGCGATGTCGCCACTGACGGGCGCCGCGCGACGGTCGCCTTTGCCGACGACTGGGCGGAAGACGCGCAGCGGCGCGACTTCACGATCAACGCTATGTACGCCGACCCGGTGACGGGCGAGCTGTTCGATCCCGTCGGTGGCCGCGCCGACCTCGCCGCGGGGCGGGTGCGCTTCATTGGCGACGCCGCCACGCGGATCGCGGAGGACCATTTGCGCATCATGCGCTGGTTCCGCTTCGACGCGCGCTTTGGCGGCGGCGAGGGCGATCCGACGACGGAGGCGGTCATCGCCGCCCATGCCCGAACGCTGCGCGCTCTGTCGCGCGAACGCGTCGCCGACGAGCTGTTGCGTTTGCTCGCGCTGCCCGACCCCGCTCCTGCGGTTGCGCGCATGGCGCGGCTCGGCGTTCTTGCGGAAATCGCAGGCGAAGCGATGCCCGATGGCCCCGCCCGGCTCGAGCGGCTGGTGCGCGCTGAAGCAGCGGCACAGGTCGAACCGGACGCGCTGCGGCGGCTGATCGCGCTAGGGCCGGCCGATGCGGAACGCGCCGAGGGGCTCGCCGCCCGGCTGCGGTTGTCGACCCGGCAGCGCAAGCACATCGCCGCGACCCTGTCGGTGTCGGACGCGATGGGCGGGCGCGAATTGGCCTATCGCAACGGTGCGGGGGTCGCGCGCGATGCTGCACTGTTGCGCGGTGATGCGACCGCTGCCGCCGAGCTCGCGGCGTTCGAGCCGCCGCTTTTCCCGCTACGCGGCCGCGACCTTATCGCGCGCGGGGTGCCGGCGGGACCGGAGGTGGCGCGGCTCCTCAAACAGATCGAAGCGGCGTGGATTGCTAAGGGTTTTCCCGGGTCGGACGGCACCGCAGCCCTGGTCGACGCCGCGCTGGGTCAGGCGGCGACGGCGCGGTAGGCGTCGTGCGCGCTCAGCGGGCGCGCGAACAGATAACCCTGCCCCTGATTGCAGCCGAGTTGCGCGATTTCCCGCGCCACCCCCTCGCTCTCGATCCCCTCCGCCGTGGTCCGCATGCTGAGCGCTGACGCGAGATGCTGGATCGTGCGGACGATCGCCCGCGCTTCGTCGCGCGTGTCGACATCCCTGATCAGACTGCGGTCGATTTTCAGCGTGTCGATCGGCAGCCGCGCGAGGCTCGCAATGTTGGAATAGCCGGTGCCGAAATCGTCCATCGCCACGCCGATGCCGCGCAGCGCGAGCGCTCGAAACACCTCCGCCGCGCGGTCCGGATCGGTCACCACCGCGCTTTCGGTAATCTCGACGATCAACCGGTCGGGCGCGACCCCGGTCGCCTCAGCCGCGGCATCGACCGCCGCCGGCAGGTCGTCGCGCAACAGCTGCAGCGGCGACACATTGACGGCAACGCGCGTGTCGACCCGGCCGCCCGCCGCCGCATCCCAGCGACCGAGCGTCGCCAGCACATCGTGCAGCACCTGCCGGCCCAGTTCGACGATCAGCCCGCAGTCCTCCGCCACCGCGACGAATTCACCGGGCGGCACGGCCCGTCCATCGCGCGTCCAGCGAGCCAGCGCTTCGAAGCCGACGATGCGGCGCGAGGGGAGGTCGACCAGCGGCTGATAGGCGCAGACGATCTCCCGCCGCTCCAGTGCGCTGCGCAGTGCCGATTCGCAGTCGAGCCGCGCGCGCGCCTCCGACTGCTCGCCACGCGCGTAAAAGGCGGGCGCGAGACCCGCCTGCTTCGTCGTCTTCAGCCCGATCTGGGCAAAGCGCAGCCAGTCCTCGGGTCCGGTCCCGTCCTGCGGCGTCAATCGCGCGAGCCCACCGACCGCCGCGTCGATGCTGATGCGCAAGTCGCCGATGCGGAACGGATCGTCGAACAGCGCGCGCATGCGGCCGGCAAGCGTGGCGGCGTCCTCACCATCCACTTGCAGCAGCAAGGCAAATTCATTGCCTCCGATGCGCGCGAGAATGTCGCTTTGCCGGAGCGCGCGGCGCAACCGATTGGCCACCGCCAGCAGCAGTTCGTCAGCGGCGAGCGGGCCGAGGCTTTCGTTGATGCGGCTGAAGCGGGCGAGGTCGACCAGCAGCAGCATATGGCCGCCGTCCGCCACGCGCGGGGCCGCCATCGCCTCGATCAGCGCGGCGCGGTTGGGGAGGCCGGTGAGGTCGTCGCTCAGCGCTTCGCGCCGCAGCGCCGCCTCGCTGCGCCGCTGGCGCGTGAGATCGTTGAGCGCGAGGAGCACGCGGCCGTCGTTGAGCGTCCGCAGCGACACGTCGAAACTGCGCCCGGTCGGCCCCGGCTCCTCCCAGACGAACTCGTGCGTGACCGTCGGGCTGTGCCGACGGGGCATGTCCATCACCGCGCGCACGATGCCGGCGTGCGTTCGCCCGTCGAGGCCGCCTGCGCACAGCCCTTTGAAGGCGTCGTTCGCGGCGACGATGCGCGCGCCCGCCTGATCGGCCAGAGATAGGTCGAGGATCGCGCATGCACCCGGGAGCAGGCGCACGGGCACGGTCAACTCGCCGGTACGCCGCAAATACCTTTGAAGGTCGAGTTGACCTGGAAGTCCCATCGCGCCGCAGTCTTGCGCCAAACTGGTGAATCACCTCCTCGGCGAGATGGTTAGCGCACGGTCAATCGAAGCGATGGTCGCGGGGAAAGCCCGTCGGTGCGATGCGGCCCGCGCCGCCCCGCGCAGTGCGCCAGGGCGTGAGGTCGGCTTCGGTGCGGGTGCGTCCTTCGGCCCCGCCCATCGTCCATGAGAGGCCGTCTTCGAGCCGCAACGTGCGCGCGTCGGCGAGCCCACCGTCACGATAGCGTTGCAGCATGACGCCTTGACCGCGCGCCATCTCCGGTAGCTCTGCCAGCGCAAAGACCGAAAGTTTGCGGTTGTCGCCGACCACCGCCACGGCGTCGTCGCCCGGCGCGACCGGTCGCACGACGCTCAGCCGCGCGCCGGCGCGGGGGTTCACGACCTGCTTGCCCTTGCGGGTTTCGGCGATGCAATCGGCGGCGCGTACGATGAAGCCGTGGCCGCTGGTGGCAGCGACGAGCAGGCGGGTGTCGCTGCGCGGGCTCGCGGCGAGCATGGCGACGATGGCGCCCTCGCCTTCGATGTCGGCGAACAGCCGCACCGGCTCGCCAAAGCCCCGTCCGCCGGGGAGCTTGTCGCCCGCCAGACTGAAGCAACGCCCCTCCCCGGTGAAAAGTAGGATGCGATCGGTCGTCTGCGCGGTCGCCGCAAAGGCGAGCGCGTCGCCTTCCTTGAATTTGAGGTCGGCGGAGCGAGCCGCGTCGACATGTCCCTTCATCGCGCGCACCCAGCCGCGTTTCGACAGGACCACGGTGATCGGCTCGCGTTCGATCATCGCCTCGAACGGGATCTCGCGCGCCGCCGCGGCTTCGGCGATGATCGTGCGGCGCGCGCCGAGCGCCGTTTCCGGGCCATATTCCTCGCGCAGTTTGGCGAGGTCGCGTTTCATCCGCGTGCGCTGGCGCGCCGGGCTGTCGAGCAACGCCGCTAGGTCGCCGCGCTCTTTGATGAGCGCGTCGCGCTCCTTGATCAGCGCCATCTCCTCGAGCTTGCGCAACGACCGCAGACGCATGTTGAGGATCGCTTCGGCCTGGCGGTCGGTCAGCTCGAATTCCGCCATCAGCAGCGGTTTGGGTTCATCCTCGTTGCGGATGATCTCGATCACGCGGTCGAGGTTGAGGTAGGCGATGATATAGCCGCCGACGAGCTCCAGTCGGTCGTCGATGCGCGCGATGCGATGGCGCGTGCGGCGGACGAGCACCTCGAACTGGTGGGCGAGCCATTCGCTCAGCACCTGCTTCAGCCCCATCACGTGCGGGGTGCGTCTGGCGTCGAGCACGTTGAGGTTGAGCGGCAGGCGCGTTTCGAGGTCGGTCAGCCGGTAGAGCGACTCCTTCAGCACCTCGGCATCAACCGTGCGGCTGCGCGGCACGAACACGATGCGCAGGTCCTCGGCGCTCTCGTCGCGCACGTCCTCGAGAATCGGCAGCTTCTTGTCGGCGATGATCTGCGCGATCTGTTCGATCAGCTTGCCCTTGGCGACGCCGTAGGGGATTTGCGTCACGACCAGCTGCCAGGCGCCGGGGCCGTCGCCCTTTTCGGGCGTGTCGGTGAAGCGCGCGCGCACCCGGAACGATCCGCGCCCGCTGGCATAGGCGGCGGCGATGGCGGCGGGGCTGTCGACAATCTGCCCCCCGGTGGGGAGGTCGGGGCCGCGCACATGCTCGAGCAGCGCTTCCAGCGGCGCGTCGGGCTGGTCGATCAGCAGTGTCGCCGCGTCGATCAGCTCGGCGGCGTTGTGCGGGGGGATGCTGGTCGCCATCCCCACCGCGATCCCGCTCGCGCCGTTGGCGAGGAGGTTGGGGAACAGCCCCGGCATCACCTCGGGCTCGTGCTCTTCGCCGTTGTAGGTCGCGCGAAAATCGACGGTGCCTTCGTCGAGCCCGGCCATCAGGTCGATCGCGACCTTGGTCAGCCGTGCTTCGGTGTAGCGATAGGCAGCAGCATTATCGCCGTCGATGTTGCCGAAATTGCCCTGTCCGTCGACCAGCGGGTAGCGCAGGGCAAAATCCTGCGCGAGCCGGACCATCGCATCATAGGCGGCGGTGTCGCCGTGCGGGTGATATTTACCGATGACTTCGCCAACGATCCGCGCACATTTCTTGTGCCCGGTGGCGGGGTCGAGCCGCAGCCCGCGCATCGCCCAGAGAAGGCGGCGGTGGACCGGCTTCAGACCGTCGCGCAGGTCCGGCAGCGAGCGAGCTGTGATCGTGGAGAGCGCGTAGACGAGATAGCGGTCGCTGAGCGCGTCATCGAACGGCGTATCGGCAATGCCGGGCCCCGCCGGTTCATCCATCGGTTCTTGCGTCAGCACCCCGTCCATCGTCGCGCGGCACTAGCAGCGGGGGGCGGCGGGTCAATGCGAAGGCGGCAATTGGCCGCCTCCGCCCACATTCGCTTACTCGTCGGTCAGGCGCGGACCTTCCGCATCCTCCTCCTCGATCGCCTCCCCGTAAGCGTCTTCCTCGTCGTCGTGTGCAGGTTCACCGCGAAAGGCGCCATAATCGATGCGGCCCGAGCTCACCATCTGGTTCATCGTATCGACGAGGTCGGGCGCATCGCTTGGAGCGACGTCGTAACCGCCCGACACCTTTTCGCTGTCGACCGTGGGGTCCCCGCCCTCGATATTGGCCAAAGCCTCGTCGGCGACCGTCTGCGCCTGGCGGTCCTCATCATATTGTTCGTCGTTGGTCGTTTCATGGGCGAGGCCCGGGCGCGGATCGTTCATGGAAAGCTCCTTCGCCCGCTCAACCGCGCACAGGCGCCGTCGTTCCCTTTATCCGGCAGCTTGCGCGGTGGAGTGCCCACGCTATCGTCAGGGCATGACTGCTCGCTTTGCTGCACTGCTGGGTGCCCTCTCGCTATCCGCGTCGCCCGCCTTTGCCCAGGCACCACAGGCGGCTGCGTCCGCCCCGGGCGCGCAACTGGTTCCGACGGGCCGCTGGGTGCTCGACGTGGGCGAAACGCAGTGCACGATTTCGCGAGCCTTTGGCAGCGTTGAAGCGCCCATCACGCTGCGACTGGCGCGAAGTGTGGCGCCTGGGCTGATCGACACCGTCGTAGCCGGAGCGCCGCTCGCGCCGCTCACCACGGAGGTGGCGGTTCGCACGCGGTTCGGGGATGGAGCGTCCTTCGTATCGTCCCGCGGATATTCGATGCGCGTAGACGGTCCGCCCCGGCGGCTCGTGCGCTGGTACCTGTCCGATACGGCTTTCGCGAACCAGGATATCACGATGGACGTGGAAGCCGGGTCGGTGCGCCTGGTCTTCAATCAGGCCCAACTCCGTGCGGCGATCCGCGCGCTGAATAACTGTCAGGCCGATCTCCGGCAGCACTGGAACATGTCCGAAGACATGTTCGCCAGAGCGGAGGCTCCATGGACGGGGACTACGCAAACCCCCGGGTTGGCGACGGGGTCGAGGTTGCAGGATCACCTCACCTATTCGCCGGGTGAGCCGACGCCTGGGCGACCGCAGCCAAGCAGAAATCCGCTCGAATGGGTAACCTCGGACGACTTTGGAGACAATGAACGGCCTGGCCAAATGACGGCGTATCTGCTCGTTGGCACCGACGGGCGGGTTGCGGACTGCACCGTGTCGCGCGCCACACCCGACGCCATTCTCACAGCCCGGACGTGCCTGCTGATGCGAGAGCGGGCGCGCTTCCGGCCCGCGCGTGACGCTGCGGGGCAGGCCGTCCGATCGGTCTACTACCAGCGGATACAGTTCCTGCGCGAAGGCCATTAATCGGCGATCGGCAGGTGCTCAGGCGCGAGGGGCGGCACGTCGTTTCACCGCAAGTGACGCTGCGCACGACGCGGCGGGGCCGCGGTGGGGGCGCCGTCCGGCCCCCCCCCCGCGCTTTCCTTATAGCTTGGACGTCAACTCCGGAACGATGGTGAACAGATCGCCGACCAGGCCGACGTCCGCGACCTGAAAAATTGGCGCATCGGCATCCTTGTTGATGGCGATGATGGTCTTGGAGTCCTTCATCCCGGCGAGATGCTGGATCGCGCCGGAAATGCCGATTGCGATATAGACCTCCGGCGCGACGATCTTGCCGGTCTGGCCGACCTGATAGTCGTTTGGGACATAGCCCGCGTCGACCGCAGCGCGACTGGCGCCGACGGCGGCGCGCAGCTTGTCGGCGAGCGGGACGATGAGCTCGGTGAACTTGTCGCCGGACGTGAGCGCCCGGCCACCGGAGACGATGACGCGCGCGCTGGTGAGCTCCGGGCGTTCCGACTTGGCAAGCTCCTCGCCATCGAAGCGCGACAGCCCTGCATCGCCCGCCCCCGAAACCTGCTCGACCGTGCCGCTCCCGCCCTCACGCGAAGCCTTGTCGAAGCCGGTGGTGCGGACGGTGAGCACGAGCTTGGGATCACCCGCCTCGACCGTCGCGATGGCGTTGCCGGCGTAAATCGGCCGCTTGAACGTCCGCTCGCCTTCGACGGTGATGATGTCGGAGATCTGCATCACGTCGAGCAGAGCAGCGACGCGCGGCGCAATATTCTTGCCGGTGGTCGTCGCCGCCGCGACGAACGCGTCGTGGTGGCTCATCTGATCGGCAATCAGCGGGGCGACATTTTCGGCGAGGTCGTGGGCGTAGGCCGCGTTGTCGGCGACGTGGACCTTGCCGACGCCGGCGATTTTCGTCGCCGCATCGGCCACCGCACCGACGCCTTGGCCGGCCACCAGCAGGTGGACTTCACCGAGCTGCGAAGCGGCGGTGACGGCCGACAGCGTCGCGTCCTTGATCGCGCCGCCCTCATGCTCGACCCAAACGAGAGTCTTCATGGTCATGTGTTCCTGTCCGAGAAGGGGGAGGGGGCGTCAGGCGACGCCGAGCGACTTCAGCTTGGCGACCAGCTCGTCGACCGAACCGACCTTGCCGCCGCCTTGGCGAACGGGGGGTTCGTCCACGCGAAGCGTCTTGAGGCGCGGGGTCACGTCGACGCCGTAGTCCGCCGGCGTCTTCGCCTCCATCGGCTTGGCCTTCGCCTTCATGATGTTGGGCAGAGACGGATAGCGCGGCTCGTTGAGGCGCAGGTCGGTGGTGACCACCGCCGGCATGGTCAGCGTGACTGTCTGCAGGCCGCCGTCGATCTCGCGCTTCACGGTCACCTGATCGCCCGACACGCTGACTTCATTGGCAAAGGTGCCTTGCGGGCGACCGAGCAGCGCGGCGAGCATTTGACCGACCTGGTTCGAGTCATCGTCGATCGCCTGCTTGCCGAGGATGATCAGTCCCGGCTGCTCGGCGTCAACGACCCCTTCGAGGATCTTGGCGACGGCCAGCGGCTCGACCTCGGTGTCGCACTGGACGTGAATGGCACGATCGCCGCCCATTGCGAGCGCGGTGCGCAGCGTCTCCGCCGACTTGGCCGGACCGATCGAAGCGACGACGACTTCGGTCGCAACGCCCTTTTCCTTGAGCCGCACCGCTTCTTCGACGGCGATTTCGTCGAAGGGGTTCATGCTCATCTTGACGTTGGCGAGGTCGACGCCGGTGCCGTCCGACTTCACCTTGGGTTTCACGTTGTAATCGAGCACGCGCTTGACGGCCACGAGGATCTTCATGGGGTCACTCCGACGATGGTTCGGGCGGAAAGGGTCACAGCGCTGTGCCGCGAAAACTGCGGGCGCGCCAGCCCCTGCCGGTGATGCCGCGCAGGTAGTTGACGTTCACGTCAACGTCAACCGCAGGTCAGCTGCCTGCGCGATTGCGATAATCGAGCCGAGGCGGGTTGTCGCCGAGTAGCGAGCGATAGGTGAAGTTGGGCCCGCGCCGCTGCTCCAGCTCCGCCTTGGCCGCCGCCAGCGTGTCCGGGCTGGTCATCAACTGCGCCGCGGTCAGCGCCAGCGTGCGTGCCGCAGACCTCGCGCCGGTGAGGCCGATGCGGCTGCCGCTCGCCGCCACCGCCTGCCAGCTGTGCGCGGCGGTGCCCGGCGCCCAGGTCGCGACCGCCAGCCCGACGGTGGGTGTGGTGTAGCTGACGTCGCCCACGTCGGTGGAGCCGGTGCCGGGCTCACCCACGCTGTAGGGGCCGATCCCGTCGGGGAGCGTGATCGCGGCCGACCCGAGGGTTGGCGTGATGCGGCTGATGAAGGCGCGCTCCTCCGCGCCCCACTGAGGCGCACCGACGCGGCGCAGGTTCGCATCCATCACGCGCCCGAGCGTGTCGTTAGGGAGGAGGTCGAAGGTGCCGCCGACCTGATCGAAGCGCACTTGCGTGCCCGTTCCCGTCGCCGCGCCGTTGGCCGCCGCCTGCACCCGCTCGAAAATGGCGCGCACCTGGGCCTGATCCGGGTGGCGGACGTAGTAATAGACCTCGGCCGACGCCGGCACAACGTTGGGCGCCCGGCCGCCATCGGTGATGACGTAGTGGATGCGGGCCTGCGGCGGGACATGCTCGCGCATCAAATTGACCATCATGTTCATCGCCTCGACCCCGTCGAGCGCAGAGCGACCGCGCTCCGGCGCAGCTGCGGCGTGGGAGGCGACGCCGGTGAAGCGGAACTTGCCCGAGATGTTGGCGAGCGCCGTCGTCTGCGCCGCATGGGTCGCGCTGTTGGGGTGCCAGTGCAGCATCGCGTCGACATCGCGCGTGTGACCGCCGCGGACGAGAAAGACCTTGCCCGACCCGCCTTCTTCCGCGGGCGAGCCATAGACGCGGATTTCACCGGCGATGTTGTTGGCATCCATCCACTGTTTGACGCCGACCGCCGCGTTGACCGACGCGGCACCGAACAGATTATGGCCGCAGGCATGGCCGGCATCGCTCCCAGCGCGTGCGGTCTGCGCCGCATCCGCTGTCTGGCTCAGCCCGGGCAGCGCGTCGAACTCCGCCATGATGCCGATCACCGGCCCCGCGCCGCGGCGGTAGCGGGCGATGAACGCGGTCGGCATGCCGGCAACCCCGGCCTCCACGGTGAAGCCCGCGCGGCGTAGCTCCTCCTGCAGCAGCGCCGAGGAGCGCCGCTCCTGGAAGCCGACTTCAGCCGCGTCCCAGATCGCCAGCGCCGCGCGGTCGATGTCCGCATCGCGCGCCGCCATGCTGGCGATGATGGCGTTGGCCTGCGCATCGGGCAGCGGTCCCGCAACGGCCGGGGCGGCTAGGATGAGCGTGAGGGCGGCAGCGGCAAGGCGGGGCATGAACGTCTCTCTCTCCTTCGGTCTGAGCCACAGTGTCCTGCATTAGGCTGATCCGCAACCTCTCCCGAAGTGCGATCGCGGCGTGCGTGCGCTATTGCCGGGCGATGACCGAAGCTCGCCACACCCTGCAGCGCCCCGCCCGCCCAGCACTCGCCATTCGCGTGACCGAGGGGGAGGGGCCGACGGTTGTCTTCCTGCCCGGCTACGCCAGCGACATGGCCGGGTCGAAGGCGGAGGCGCTGGCGGCCTGGGCGGCGCGGAGCAGGCGACGGTTCGTGCGCTTCGACTATGCCGGCTGCGGCGAATCGGCCGGGTCCTTCGCCGACGAGACGCTGGTGAGCTGGAGCGACGATGCACTCGCGGTGGTGGAAGCTCATGCGGGCGAGGGGCCGGTAATCCTCGTCGGATCGTCGATGGGCGGGTGGCTGATGCTGCACGCAGCGCTGGGGCTGGGGGACCGCGTCGTCGGGCTGGTCGGCATCGCCGCTGCACCGGACTTCACCGACTGGGGCTTCGACGCCGAGCAGGTTGCCATGATCGAGCGCGATGGCGAGCTCCGCGAAGCCAATCCCTATGGCCCGGAGCCGACCCTCACGACGCGCGCGCTGTGGCGGTCCGGGGCGGCGTTGCGACTGTTGGACGGGGAAATCGCGATCGATGCGCCTGTCCGACTGTTGCACGGCGACGCTGACCCGGACGTGCCGCTGGAAGTTGCGTTACGCCTCGCAAGCGCGCTGCGTTCAGCGGACGTTGTGACGAGCGTGGTCAAGGGCGGCGATCACCGTCTGTCGGGCGAGCGCGATCTCGCGCGCCTGATTGCTACTGTCGAGAGCCTGTCATGATCGCAGCCCTGCTCATCGCCGTTCAAGCCGTGCCGGCGTTGCCCCCGCCCACGGCGACGACGGCTCCGACACGGACGCTCGGCGTGCTGGACGCGGACGAGCAGCGCCGCTGCCGACGCGCTGCAGAGGAGGACCCGGCCGGGGGGCTGGTCGCGGCCAATGACTGGCTGCGACGCGGTGGCGGGTTCCTCGCCCGCCAGTGCCTCGGCGTCGCGCAGCATCTCGCTGGACTCCACGACGCGGCGGAGCGCAGCTTCGCCGACGCGGCGCGCGAAGCGCAGGCCGCGGCCAATGCTGACATCGCTGCCGCGATGCTGGCGCAGGCCGGGAACGCCGCGCTCGCGGCCGGGCGAGCGGCGGAGGCGCGCGGCCATTTTGACGCAGCGCTTGCCGGCAGCGTGCTCGCGGGTGTGACGCGCGGCCAGGTGCTCGTCGATCGGGCGCGGGCGGCAGTGGCGCAGGGTGATGTCGCCGCCGCGCGCACCGATCTAACGACCGCCACCGAACTCGCGCCGCAGGACGCCACCGCGTGGTTGCTGCGCGCGACGCTCGCCCGGCGAACCGGAGATCTCACCGGCGCGCAGGCCTCGATCCGCACCGCCGCGGGGCTCGCGCCGCAAGACCCCGCGGTCGCGCTGGAGGCTGGCAACATCGCCGCGGCAGCCGGCGATGCGGCAGCGGCACGAGCGAGCTGGCAGAGCGCGGTGTCGATCGGCGGTGCGAGCCCGGCGGTGGAAACCGCGCGGCAGCGGCTCGCGGAACTGACCCGCGCCGTTCCGGCGACGGCCAGCGTGCCGGCGCCCGCGTCCGCTGCGCCACCCCAGCGGTAGTCGCTCTCACCTTGGCGCTTCCGGCAGCGCTGCTATGGTGCGGCGGCCATCCCGCAGCGGAGCCCGCCAGCCATGCTACAGTACCTCCACACGATGCTCCGCGTCTGCGATCCGGACGCGAGTGTCGGCTTCTTTCGCCTGCTCGGTCTCGAGGAGGTGCGGCGGATCGACAATGCCGCGGGTCGCTTCACGCTCATCTTCCTCGCCGCACCGGGCCAGGCGGGCGTGGCCGAGGTCGAGCTCACCTACAACTGGCCGCCGGAGGAAGGTGGGCCGTGCGAGGTCTATAGCGGCGGCCGCAATTTCGGCCATCTCGCCTATCGTGTCGACGACATCTACGCCGCGTGCCAACGGTTTATGGACGCCGGAGTGACCATCAACCGCCCTCCGCGCGACGGCCGGATGGCGTTCGTCAAAAGCCCGGACGGTATTTCGGTCGAGCTGCTGCAAGTCGGCGAAGCGCTCGAACCCGCTGAACCCTGGGCTTCGATGCCCAACAGCGGCACGTGGTGATGCCGATCGAGGTCCTCCGCATTCCGGCGCTGACCGACAATTACATCTGGCTGCTGCACGATACGGAAAGCGACGCCTGTGTCGTTGTCGATCCGGCCGAGGCGGATGTTGTTCTGACCGCAGCGAACGCGCGCGGCTGGCGGGTCGGTGAAATCTGGAACACGCATTGGCACCCCGATCACACTGGCGGCAACGCGGCGATCAAGGCCGCGACGGGTGCGATCGTTCGCGCACCCGCCGCCGAGGTCGCGCGCATCCCGACGACCGATGTGGCGCTGAACGACGGCGATGAGCTCCCTTTGGGCGCGCATCGGGCGGCGGTGCGGGCCGTGCCCGGCCATACGCTCGGTCATATCGCCTTTCACTTCGCGGCGAGCGGCCAGCTGTTCATCGGCGACACGTTGTTCGTGATGGGCTGCGGCCGGCTGTTCGAAGGAACCCCGGACCAGATGTTCGCCGCGATGCGCTGGATCGAGACGCTGGACGATGCAACCACCATCTATTGCGCGCACGAATATAGCCTCGCGAACGCCCGCTTTGCGGTGGGCGTCGAGCCGGGCAATGCGGCGGCCGTCGCCCGCCTCGCCGAGATCGAGGGCATTCGCGCGCGTGGGGAGCCGACCGTGCCCACCACGCTCATGCAGGAGCGTGCCACCAACCCCTTTCTACGCGCAGCCACGGTTGCGGAATTTGCCGCGCGACGAGCAGCAAAAGACGCCGCTTGAGCGTTCATCGCTGCGACAGTGAAGTTGGCGCACGTTCGCGTCGGGGACAAGCGGAGCGAAGAACATGAAACGGCTGGGATTTCTGACAGCGGGCCTCGGCGCCGCCCTTGTGCTCGGCGGGTGCGCCTATGGCGATCGGTCCGTCGATCAGAACGTGCTGACGCCGCAGCAGCTGGCGGTGCTCGATCGCGAACTGGGCGGTAAGGTCGCCGGCGAACCGGTCAGCTGCATCCCCACGACGATCGCCAACGATCTGGTTCGCGTGTCGGACAACATCCTGCTGTACCGGGCGGGCCGCAATCTCGTTTACAAGAACGAACTGCCGGGCCCGGGTTGCCCTGGCCTTGCCCGTGACAACGACATCATCGTCTCCGACGTGCGCGGGCCCGGGCCATGCCGCGGCGACATCTTGCGGCTGGTCGACCGTGGGAGCGGCATCGGCGGCGGGAGCTGCGTGCTGGGGTCGTTCGTTCCCTATCGAACCCCCAACTGAGCCGGGCGGCGCAGTCTAGGACGCACCACCCGCGCGCTGTCGCAGCCAGTCGAGCAGGAGCGCCTCAATCCGTTTGCGCGGCATGTCGTTGAGCAGTTCGTGACGCGCGTCCTTCACTAGTTCGAGGTGCTTGTCCCCGGCGGGGAGACGATCGAACAGGTGCTGGCTCTCGCGCGCGTCGGTGTAGCGGTCGGCGGTGCCGTGGAGGATCAGCGTGGGCACGCGCCACGCCGCCGCGCCATCGCGAACCTCCTGCGCGGCAATCAGCGCGCTCACGCCGGTCAGGGCCGGGATGCGGCGTTGGAACACCAGCGGGTCCTGCCGGTACGCCTCGACCGCGCTCGGGATGCGCGAGATGCCCGATGCGTCGCCTAGCGATACGGTGCCAAGACCGGGCGCGACGCGTGCGAGCATCTTTGCCACAGCCCGCAGAGGAAGCGGCGCGGCGACGGGCAGGGCGGGCGAACTCAGCACCACGCCTCGAACGTTGCTGGCGTCGCGGGCCACCGATAGCGCGGTGACGAGACCGCCGAGCGAGTGACCGAACAGGAACAGCGGCCGGCCGCGGGTCGCGAGCTCGGCGCGCGCCTTGCGTTGTGCCTGCGCCATCGCCCCCACGTCGGTCACGCCGCGGTCGCCGGGTGAGCGGCCATGCCCGATCATGTCGAAGGCAAAGACGTCGAAGCCGATGGCGTTCAGTTCGGGCACCAGTCTAGAGAAATGATCGACGTAACGCCCGGCATGCTCACCAAAGCCATGCTGCAACAGTAGGGTCGCGCGCGGGTTGTCGGCCAGCCAGTGATAGCCGAACAGGCCGTCCGGCGCCTCCCACCACTCAGCGCCCGCGGGCGTCGGTGCGGCGGCCTGCGCAGCCTGCGTCGTCAGCCGCGCCTGTTTGCGTCGGTGGGCGAGGATCCCTGCTCCAACCGCGCTCGCGGCGAGGCTCGCCATTAGCATCATTCGCGCCGGCGAACGTCGCGCCATCCTCGATCCTTTCAACTCTTGCGTTTGATCATTGAGAGAAACTTGCTGACGGGATGCCGGCGACTTGGCAAGACGGCGTCCGCAACGAGGATTTTCGACATGAATGAAGTCGCGACGCGCGGGCAGATCAGAATGGGGATGGCGCGCTGGCTGCTCGTCCTCGTGCCGCTGATCGTCGGACTGGGCAGCCTGATGGGCTATCTGTCGAACAGCGGCTACGGCAATCGCTGGTTTGCTGCGCTCGACCTGCCATGGTTCACGCCGCCCGGCTGGGTGTTCGGTCTGGTCTGGCCGATCCTCTACGTGATGATGGCCGTCGCGCTGGCGCTGGTCGTGACGGCACGCGGCGCGCGCTGGCGCGTCCCCGCCATCGCGGCGTTCGTCGTGCAATATCTCCTCAACCTCGCCTGGTCGCCGTTGTTCTTCGGCGCGCGACAGGTGAGCGCTGCGCTGTGGCTGCTGATCGTCATCTGGGTCGCTGCGCTGGGGACGACGCTGTTGTTTGGCCGGGTTCGCAAGACGGCGGCATGGCTGATGGTGCCCTACCTTGCGTGGCTGAGCTTTGCCGCCCTGCTCAATTTCACCATCGATCAGCGCAACCCCGCCGCCGAAACCCTTGTCCCGCCCGCGGCGCAAGCCGATATCCGCTGACGCCCCCCAAGGAGATTGACGCGATGCAGTCGCAGAACCGGTTTTTCGACGATCTTTCCAAAGTGCTTAACGGCGCAGCCGGCACCTTCGCGGGCGTGGCGCGCGAAGTGCAGGACGTGGCGCGCGAACGTGCGCAGGACTTCGTCGGCGGCGACTGGGTCCGGCGCGAAGAGTTCGAGGTGGTGAAGGACATGCTGGCCGCGACGCGAGCGGAGCTGGCGACGCTGCGCGCCCGGGTCGATGGCGCGGGCGCCACCACCGGTCCGGCGCACGCCGACCCGATGACGCCGCCCCAGACCTCCACCGAAGCGAGCGTGATCGAGGAACCGGGCCCGACCGAGTCCGCCGAAGGGCGCGCGCCCGAGGGCAGTTGACACCTGCGACGGCGAACGTCGCGCATATTTGCGCGGCGTGCGCCGAGGGCTATCATAGGCGGCGATGAACGACCCCTACGCCGACCTTTCCGAACATGATCCCGGCGAGCCGATCGAGGTGATCGAAAGCCTTTCGGCCGCCAGCGGCTGGCCCTACGAGCGTGTGGCGGACGACGAGTTGGTCGTCACGCTCGAGGGAAGCTGGGGCAAATATGAGCTGCGCGCCGTATGGGGGCGGGGCGTCGATCGCATCCTGCAATTGATGCTGTTCCCCGACCTCAAGCTGCTCGACGATCGCCGCAGCGCGCTGGCCGAAACATTGGGGCTCATCAACGAACATCTCTGGCTCGGTCATTTCGAGCTTTGGTCGCACGGCGATCTCGTCGTCTACCGCAACTCCGTGCTGCTTGCCGAGGATGGCACGCTGTCGCCGAACATGGCGGACACGCTGATCGGCGCCGCGCTCGAGGAGGCGGAGCGCTTCTTCCCCGTTTTCCAGTTCGTCCTGTGGGGCGGCAAGTCGCCGGCCGAGGCGATCGCTGCGGCGCTGATCGAAACGCGGGGCGAGGCGTGAGCGAAGCGGCGCTCGCGGCGTGGCCGCGACGAATGGTGTCGATCGGCTGCGGCAATATGGCGGGCGCGATGCTCGCGCGCTGGCTCGAGGTCGGGATGCCGGCCGACCGGGTCGAGGTTGTTCGCCCGTCCGGCGCTCCGGTGGCGGACGGCGTGCGCGTGGTGCAAGGCCATACCGAACTGCTCGACGGCCGCAGCACCGACGTGATCCTCATCGGCACCAAACCCCAACTGTGGGACGAGGTGCGCGATGCGGTTCGCGCCCTCGCGACGCCGGACAGCCTGATCCTGTCGATCATGTCGGGCGTCCGGCTTGATCGGCTCCGCCAGGAATTACCCGAAGGCTCCGTCGTGCGCCTGATGCCCAACCTCCCCGTCCGCTACGGCTCGGGGGTGGTGGCGCGGCTCGGCGATGGCCGCGGCCAGCAAGCGTTGCTGCTGAGCCGGCTCCTGTCCCCGCTCGGCCACGTCGAAACGGTCACCGATGAGTCGGTGTTCGAGGCTGTGACGGCGTTGGCGGGTTGCGGCCCGGCGTTCGTTTACCGCTTTGTCGATGCGCTGGCGGATGCGGGTGCGGATCTCGGCCTCGCGCCGGACCGGGCGGCGGCGCTGGCACGGGCAACGCTGATCGGCGCCGCCGCGCAGCTCGGCGCCGACTCGCAGGTCTCGCCGGCCGAACTGGCCGACCGCGTCGCCAGCCCCGGAGGGTCGACCCGCGCCGGTCTCGATCGGCTGGATGCGGATGCATCACTGTCGCGACTGATCGCCGAAACCTTGCGTGCAGCGCGCGACCGGAGCCGTGCGCTCGGCTGACACATCGCTCTGATTGACCCCCACGCGGGCGTTACCTAACGCCGCGCTCATGTCCGATGCCTCTGGCTTGTTTGCCCGCGTAGCCCATCCCGCGCCCGTCGCAGCCGCCGAGCGCGGCGCGCGCATCGCCGATCCGGGGTTTGGCAAAGTCTTCACCGATCACATGGCGCTCGTGCGGTATAATCGCGAACGGGGCTGGCATGACGCGCAGATTACCGCGCGCGGCCCGATCGCGCTCGATCCCGCCGCGGCCGTGCTGCATTACGCGCAGGAGATTTTCGAGGGGCTCAAGGCCTACCGTCTGGCGGACGGCAGCATGGCACTGTTCCGCCCCGATGCGAACGCTGCGCGCTTCGCCGCATCCGCCGAGCGCATGGCCATGCCGGAGCTGCCACGCGACCTGTTCCTGGGGTCGATCGAGGCGCTGGTCGATGCCGATCGCGACTGGTTCCCGACCTGCGAGGGCGGCAGCATCTACCTGCGCCCGTTCATGTTCGCATCGGAGGTGTTCCTGGGCGTGCGTCCCGCGAACGAATATCTGTTTATCACGCTCGCGGTGGCGTCGGGCGCCTATTTCAAGGCGGGGGCGAAGCCGGTGCGCCTGCTCGTATCGTCGCGCGACAGTCGCGCTGGCCCGGGCGGCACCGGTGCCGCCAAATGCGGCGGCAATTACGCGGCCAGCCTGCGGGCGCAGAGCGACGCGATCGCGCGAGGGTTCGACCAGGTCATCTTCCTCGACGGGGCGGAGCATCGCTGGATCGAGGAACTGGGCGGCATGAACCTGTTCTTCGTCATGGCGGACGGGAGCATCGTCACGCCCGCGCTCAACGGATCGATCCTTCCCGGCATAACCCGCGACAGTCTAATCACGCTCGCGCGGGATCAGGGCATTACCGTCCGCGAAGAGCGGTATGCCATCGACCAGCTGCGCGCCGATCTCGAAAGCGGGGATTGCCGCGAAATCTTCGCCTGCGGCACGGCGGCGGTGGTGACTCCCGTGGGGCACATCGCAGGCGACGGGTGGGCGTTCTTGGTCAGTGGCGGCGAACCCGGCGAGGTGACGCTGCGCCTGCGTCGCGCCCTCACCGACATCCAGTCGGGCGAAGCGCCGGACCCCCACGGCTGGGTCCATCGCATCTGATTCAGGCCAGCGGCGTTACCAGGTCGCCGTTTTCCTTGCGATATGGCTCGCGTAGCGGCGGATCGAGGATCTCCAGCACCTTTTCGATCGGCCGACACAGGCGGGTGCCCTTCGGGGTCACCACGATCGGCCGTTCGATCAGGATGGGCTGGTCGAGCATCGCCTGGATGAGCGCATCGTCTGTCAGCTGAGGGAGGTCATAGCCCAACTCGGCCAGCGGCGTACCCCGCCGCCGCATCAGGTCCCGCGGCGCCATGTCCATCGCCTCGAGCAAGCCCTCGAGCTCTGCGCGCTTCGGCGGGTTCTCAAGATAGAGGATGACCTCTGGTTCGACATCCGTCGCGCGGATGATCCCAAGCACGTTGCGTGACGTGCTGCAGCCGGGGTTGTGGTAGATTCGCGTCGCCATGATGGGCTTAACCCCCCAGCGCGGTCGAGGTTCACTGCTTGCGCGCGGCGCCTCACCTGATGCAATGCGCGGCCATGTCCGCACCGCTCGTCAGCGCCGCCTTTGACCCCGCCCCCTATGTCGACGCTGCAAAGGTTTCGAAAGCCTGGCCGTTCGAGGAGGCGCGCAAGATCATCCAGCGCTATCCCGACGGCAAACCGGGTGGCGAACCGGTCATTTTCGAAACCGGCTACGGACCGTCCGGGCTGCCGCATATCGGTACCTTTCAGGAGGTGCTGCGCACCACGATGGTCCGCCGCGCCTATGAAACGCTGGTTCCAGGGGCGAAGACGCGGCTGATTTCGTTCAGCGACGACATGGACGGGCTGCGCAAGGTGCCCGACAATGTGCCGCAGCGCGACATGCTCGCCCAACATCTCGGTCGACCCCTCTCCGCGATTCCCGACCCGTTCGGCACCCACGAAAGCTTCGCCGCGCACAACAACGCCCGTCTGCGCGCGTTTCTCGACCAGTTCGGCTTCGATTATGAATTCAAGAGCTCGAGCGAGGCGTACAGGAGCGGCGAGTTCGACGACCAGTTGCGCGAAGTGCTGCGCCGGTGGGACGCGATCCTTGCGGTGATGCTCCCGACGCTGCGGGAGGAGCGTTCCGCGACCTACGCGCCGGTGTTGCCGATCTCCCCGACCACCGGCCGCGTGCTTCAGGTTCCGGTCGAGGTGGTCGACGCCGATGCGGGAACCGTGCGTTTTCAGGACGAAGACGGCAGCACGATCGAGCAGTCGATTCTCGGCGGCCGCGCCAAGCTGCAGTGGAAGCCCGACTGGGGCATGCGCTGGGCGGCATTGGGCGTCGATTACGAGATGTATGGCAAGGACCTCACCGACAGCGGCGTACTCGCCGGGCGCATCGCCAAGATCCTCGGAGGACGGCGGCCGGAGGGCATGATCGTCGAGCTGTTCCTCGACGAGCGCGGTGAAAAGATTTCGAAGTCCAAGGGCAACGGGCTGACCATCGACGAATGGCTGTCCTACGCGCCGCCAGAGAGCCTCGCCGCCTATCTCTACCGCGAACCGAAGGCCGCCAAGGGCCTGCACGTCGGCCTCATCCCGAAAGCGGTCGACGATTATGAATCGCTGCGCGGCAACTGGGCGGAGCAGGCGCCCGACAAGCGGCTCGGCAATGCGGCACACCATGTCCATGGCGGCGTGGTGCCGGGCGAGGGCCTGCCGGTCAGCTACGCGCTGCTGCTGAACCTCGTCGGCGTCCTCGGCGCGGGGGCCAGCGTCGAGCAGGTGAAGGCGTACCTCGCGCGTTACCTGCCAGGTGCGGCGCCCAGCGTCCGCCTCGACGCGTTGATCGGAAACGCCATCGCCTATCACCGCGACGTGATCGCGCCGACGCTGCATCGGCGCGCGCCCACGGCGGCGGAGGCTGGGGCGCTACGCGCGCTCGATGCGGCGCTGGCAGAGTTGGGCGGGGGCGCCGATGCGGAAGCTTTGCAGAACGCGGTCTATGCTGTGGGCAAGGATGAAGCGCACGGCTTCGCGACGCTGCGCGACTGGTTCCGGGCGCTTTACGAAACTCTGCTCGGGTCCGAACAAGGCCCGCGCATGGGCAGCTTCATCGCCCTCTATGGCGTCGAGAATACGCGCCAGCTGATCGCCGAGGCGTTGCCGCAAAGCGCGTAACGCACCCCGCCCAGACGTTCGAAGCGCGGGGCCGTCATGGGCGTGAAGCCCATGACGTCGAAGGGGCCGGCTGCGCCAGCCCCCCGGCCGGCCGGGGCGGTCCGCTTTCGCGGATCGTCCAGTAACCTGCGTTACTGTCCTCCGCCCCGGGCGATCCAGCGGTTGATCTTGGCTTCGAGCACGGGGAGCGGCAGGCCGCCGGTGCCGAGCACCTGCGCGTGGAAGTCGCGGATGTCGAAGCGCGACCCAAGCTCGCTCTCCGCCTTGCGCCGCAGCCGCTGGATGGTCAGCGCGCCGATCTTATAGGCGAGCGCCTGCCCCGGAATGGCGATGTAGCGTTCGACTTCGGCGGTCGCGTCGGTGCGACCCATGTCGCTGTTGGCGAGCATATAGTCGATCGCCTGCTCGCGGCTCCATCCCTTGGCATGGAGGCCGGTGTCGACCACCAGCCGCATCGCGCGCAGCATCTCGTCCGACAGCGTGCCAAAGCGCTGATAGGGGTCGGTGAACAGCCCCATCTCGTAGCCGAGCGTCTCAGCGTAGAGCGCCCAGCCTTCGACATAGGCGGTGTTGCCGCCGAAGCGCATGAAGTTCGGCAGCGCCTCATTCTCCTGCGCGAGGCTGATCTGGAAGTGATGCCCCGGCGCGCCTTCGTGGAGGTAAAGCGTGGTCATCCCCGGCGTGGTGCGGCTGGGAAGATCGTAGGCGTTGAAATAGAAAGTGCCGGGCCGCGAACCGTCGGGGGTGCCACTGTCGTAGCTGCCGCCCGCCTCGAACCGTTCGCGGAACGGCTCATAGGGCCGAATTTCGAGCGCCGAACGCGGCACCTGTCGGAAGAAGCGCGGCACCAGTGCGTCGACCTGCCGGCCGATGTCGACATAGCCTTGGGTCAACGCTTCACGCGACGATTTCTTGAACTGCGGCGCGGTGCGCAGATGTTCAAAGAATGCGGGAAGTTCGCCCTGGAAACCGACCTCCCGCCGGACCTTGTCCATTTCGCCGCGGATCCGCGCCACTTCGCTGAGGCCGAGGTTGTGGATCTCGTCGGCGCTCATGGCGAGTGTTGTCGATGACCGGATACGCTCCGCGTAGGTCTGCGGGCCGCCGCGCATCGTCGACAGGCCGACCGTCGCGCGGGCGTGGGGAAGATATTCGTCCGCTAGGAACGTGCGCAGCTTGCGTAGCGACGGGAAGATGTTGCGGTCGATGCTGTCGCGCAGCTTCGCCGATTCGTCGACCCGCTGCGCCGCGGCGAAGTCGGCCGGGTAGCTTTGGGTCGGACCCCAGTAGGGCGAATCCTCCAACCGCTGCGCAAGCTGCGTATCGAGCTGGCTGATCATGTTGCGAACGGTCAGCTGCGATTCAACGACGCCGCTCGAGAGCCCCTGCCGCATGCGGGCGATAATCGCGTCGATGATCGCAGGCACTTCGGCATGGCGGGAGAGATTGTTGGCATAATCCTGCGCGGTGCGGAACGGGGCGCTGCCGCGGCCGCTCGCCAGCATCGGATAGCTCGTCTGGAAGCCGTAGAAGTGATTGATCGGCCGCACGACGCTGTACTGAAACAGTTCCGGCTCAAGCTGTCGCAGCGTTTCCTCGCGCTCATACGCGAAGACGTCGTAGGCGAGCTGGTCTGTTTCGGTGAGCTGTGCACGGTTGATTTGGCGCAGCGCCGCCAACTCCTCGCGCGCGGCGCGGCGTTCGGCGTCGTAGTGCGCATCGCTGTACATGTCGCCGAGCGAAGAGCCGAAGCGCGCGTCACCGCGATACAGGCCGGCGATCGGATTGCGCTGAAGCATCGCCTCGTCGCTCGCGGAGAACAGCGCGAACAGGCGGTCATGCGGCGACGTCGCAGCTGTTTCGTCAGCGGTGGTCGCGGCGGTGCGGGCAGGCTGAGTCGCGACGCACCCCGCCAGCAGCGCCAGCGGAGAGATGAGGGCGAGGGTCAGAGGAGCGCGCATCGATCGTCCTTTGCAGGAGGGGGTCACGCGCTGCTCTAACCCGTCGCCGTCATTTGCATAGCGGCAAGATGCGTGCCGTATTTCAGCCGCCGATCGACGTCCCGCCGTTGGGATGGAGCATCTGCCCGCTCATGTAGCTCGAATCGTCGCAGGCGAGGAACAGGAAGCAGGGCGCGACCTCATTGGGTTCGCCAGGCCGCTTCATCGGCGTGTCTTCGCCGAAGCTTTCGACCTTGTCCGCATCCGCGCCGCCCATCGGGTTGAGCGGGGTCCAGATCGGACCCGGCGCGACGCCGTTCACGCGAATTCCCTTCTCGGCAAGGTTCGCCGCGAGCGAGCGCGTGAAGGCTGCAATTGCGCCCTTCGTTGCGCTGTAATCGAGCAGGTTCTCCGAGCCGCGGAAGCTGGTGATCGACCCGCAGTTCACGATCGCGCTACCCTCCTTGAGGTGCTCGAGCGCCGCCTGGACGAGGTAGAACATGCCGAAGACGTTGGTGCGGAATGTCCTTTCGAGCTGCTCCTGCGTGATCGCGCGAATGTCCTCCGCCGGATGCTGCTCGCCCGCGTTGTTGACGAGAACGTCGATGCTGCCCCAGCGTTTCACGACAGCCTTGACGAGCTTGGCGCAGGCCTTTGCATCGCCGACATCGGCCTGCATGGCGACGCCTTCGCTGCCCTCCGCCTCGACGATGCGCACGGTTTCGTCGGCGTCGGCCTGCTGCGTGTGATAGACGACCGCGACCTTGGCGCCTTCGCGGGCGTAGAGTGCCGCGACCGCACGGCCGATGCCGCTGTCGCCGCCGGTAACGATCGCCACCTTGTCCTTGAGCCGGCCCGAGCCGGGGTAGCGCGGCTCCCATTTCGGCTGCCGCGCCATCGAGCTTTCCGGGCCGGTGCTCGACCCGTCCGGTCCGCCCTTCCTGCGTAGCTTCTGGGCGTCGGCCTTTTTCCCGCGCTTTTCTTCGGGCGTCTCGCCGACCTTCCCCCCGCGGGGCTGGGCGCGTTTGATCTGCTTGTCAGTATTGCTGCTCTTGTCCTTGGCCATGTCCGTCTCCACGCTGCTTCATGGGTGAGCGCGGGAGCTGGCGTCCGGTTCCCGCCTTGCAAGCGGGGCATCGAACGCACACGACATCGGCATGACCGATCTCCATCCGATGCTCGAAGCGGACCGCGGCCAACCGGCGGTCACGATCACCCTCGTCGACAAAGAGAGTTTCGATGCGTGGCGTGCCGGGCTTTCGACGCGTCAGCGCGCGACGGTGGAGGCGCAGCAGTTCAAGGCGGAGGGTTACGCCCATGCCATCGTGCCCGACACCAACGGCGACGGGTGGAGCGTCGCCGCGGTGGTCGCGAACACCAGAGAACTGTCGAGCTGGTGCATGGCAAAATTGCCGCGCGTGCTTCCCCCCGGACGCTATCGGCTTGCCGAAGGGGCATCGCCCGGTCCGGCGATGTTCGGCTGGCTGACGGCGCAGCATCGCTTCGAACGCTATCGCAAACCGAAAGATCGCGGAGCCGACGGGCCGCGCATCCTCGTGACCCCCGACGTTGCCCGCATCGACGAGACTGTGCGCGAGGCGGCGGCGGTGATCGCGGTGCGCGATCTCGTCGACACTCCCGCCAATGATTGCGGCCCCGAGCAGATCGAGGCGATCGCGCGCGACCTTGCCGCCAAGCATGGCGCCGATTGTACCGTCCTGCGCGGAGAGGCGCTGGAGCGGGAGGCGCCGATGATCGCCGCGGTCGGGCGGGCGGCTCCGAGCGGGCGAGCGCCGCGGCTCATCGAGCTGATGTGGGGCCGCGAGGACCATCCGCGTGTCGCGCTGGTAGGAAAGGGTGTCACGTTCGATACGGGCGGGCTCGATATCAAGCCGTCGGCGGCGATGGCGCTGATGAAGAAGGACATGGGCGGCGCGGCGCACGCGCTGTCGCTCGCTCGGCTGGCGATGGTAGCGCGACTGCCGGTGCGGCTGCATCTGCTGCTCCCGGTAGCTGAAAATGCCATCGCGGGGGGCGCGATGCGGCCGGGCGACGTACTGACCAGCGCCAAAGGCACCCGGGTCGAGGTGGACAACACCGACGCGGAGGGTCGCCTGATCCTCGCCGATGCGCTTCACCGCGCGAGCGAGGCGGGGGCGGAACTGATGATCGATTTCGCCACGCTCACCGGCGCGGCGCGCGTGGCGTTGGGGCCGGATCTGCCGGCGTTGTTCGCCAACGACGATTCGCTCGCCGACGCGCTGCTCGCGGGAGGCAAGGCGAACGACGACCCGCTGTGGCGCATGCCGCTGTGGGACGGGTATCGTGACATGCTGAAAGGTCAGGTGGCCGACCTCACCAACGCGCCCGCCGGAGCCTTTGCCGGCGCGGTGACCGCTGCGCTGTTCCTTCAGCATTTCGTGGGGGAGGGGATCGCCTGGGCGCACCTCGACACCTACGCGTGGAACCCGCACGATCGGCCGGGGCGGCCGAAGGGCGGTGCTGCGGGCGGGCTGCGCGCTGCCTGGGCCATGCTCCGCGACCGTTATCCCTCGCGATAGCCCGACGCGCGACGCAACCCGCGACGTCATGGAACGTTGGTCAGGGACAGGATGCCGCAAGCTTTGCAGCCACGGCGTCGAGGGGAGAGGTGAGGCCACGGGGCGATGAACAATATGGCGTGGATGCGTGCGCTGGTTCGCATCATCCAATCGGATCTTCCGGATCTCACGAACCGCCAGCTTGGCATCATGCTCAGCGTCGCCCTGACCGCTGGCCCGCACACCGTCCGGGGTCTCGCCCAGCGGCTTGGCGTGTCCAAACCCGTCGTAACCCGCGCCTTGAACAAGCTGGCCGCGCTCGGCTATCTGACCCGCCACCGCGATCGAGACGACGGGCGCAATGTGCTGGTCGAGTTGACGCAGGCGGGGAGAGTTTTTCTTGAACGGTTCAATCAGCTCATCGGCGGCGAGCCCGCAGTCGCCCGCGCCAGCTGAGTCCCCGCCCGAACGTCAGCGTTACCACCTTACCGGACCGTCGCGGGAATATGACCCCACGGTTCAGGCGATCCGGCCCGACCTCGCCGACATTGCCGAAGCGCATCATCATTTCGCGCCTCATTATGCCAAGCCGCTGGCCTTCGTCGTCACCCGGCCGACAAGCCTGCGCGCGGTCCCGGGCACGGACGATGTCGTGGCGGAGCTGGCGGAGGGCGATGTGGTGATGGTGCTCGACGTCACCGCGGAATGCTGTTGGGGATACGATGCCGCCCGGCATCGCGTAGGCTATGTCCCTCGCGCCGACGTTCGGCCCCACGAGCTACGGCCCGACGACGGCTGTTCGTGACCGCGCGGGTCTTCATCGACGGTGCGGCGGGGACGACCGGACTCGACATCGCCGAGCGTCTGTCCGGCCGCGCCGACATCGAACTGGTGGCCATCGCCGATGATTGCCGCAAGGACGCCGCGGCGAGGGCCGACGCCATGCAGGGCGCGGACGTCGCGATCCTGTGTCTGCCCGATGCCGCCGCGCGCGAGGCCGCCGATCTCGCCGCGCAGAGCGATGTCCGGCTGATCGACGCGTCGAGCGCGCACCGGGTCGACCCCGCCTGGACCTATGGCTTTCCGGAGCTTCGCGTAGGCCAGCGAGCGGAGATCGCGGCGTCGGCGCGGGTAAGTAACCCCGGATGCTACGCCATCGGTTTCGTGTCGCTGGTCGCGCCGCTGGTCAGCGCGCGCCTCCTGCCTGCGGACATTGCCCTCTCGTGCCACGCGGTCTCCGGATTTTCGGGCGGAGGCAAGGCGCTGGTCGAACGCTATGCGAACGATCGGACGATTGCCTGGCGCGGCTATGCGTTCACGCTCGATCACAAGCATCTGCCGGAAATGCGCGACCGGGCCGGCCTTCATCGCGCGCCCCTGTTTGCCCCGGCGGTGATCCCGGCGCACCGCGGGATGATCGTCGAAGTGCCGCTGCTGCGCGCCGCCGACGCGCGGATCGCGCCCCCGGACGAACTGCTGTCGGCATGGTGCGCGCACTACGCCGACGCGGCGACGGTGCGGGTCGGCGGGCTGCTGAGCGAGGGCGAATTGCTCCTCCGCGACGACGATCCGCCTACGGACCGTCTCGACATCGCCCTGTTCGCATCCGCCGACGGGCTCGACGTGCGGCTCGTGGCGCGTCTCGATAATCTGGGGAAGGGTGCAGCGGGCAGCAGCGTCCAGAACCTCAACCTGATGATCGGCGCCGAGGAGACGTGCGGCCTGCGGCTGTGACCTTCTGTTCATTCAGTCGCGCGACAGTCGCGGCGGCATAGCTTTCCGACTCGAACCGGACGGTCAACGCACGGTGTGGGAACATGCGATGATGAAGACTCGATGGCTGTTGGCCGCGCTTGCCGCGGCGAGCGCCCTAACCCCGGCCATAGCTGCGGCACAGTCGACCGGTGAAACGCGCGACAGAGCGGAGGCCAGGGCGGGGCGGGGCGACCGCGCCCGCGATTGGCGCGAAGGACGGATCGAACGGCGCGCGCCTGATGCCAGCGTCGCTCCCGCATGGACCCGGCCGGAACGCGGCCCGGTTCCGTCGATCGAAAACGCGCCGCGTTCGCCGCAGGCACAGCGGGAGCGTCCGTCCTGGCGGGGCGGCACCTGGCGTGGCGACAGCGGTGCGCCGCAGAACCCCGGCGCAAGCGCGCAGGCGCAGGATTGGGCAGCGCAACGCCGCGGCGGGTGGCGCGGCGACGACCGCCAGCCGCGCGCGAACGATGGCGCTCCGATCGGCGGCGGGTTCATGAACGACCGCTTCCGCGATCTCGCCCGCCAGCGCGACCCGCAGAACGGTCAGTATGACCGCAACAACAATGGTCAGTGGGATCGGTTTGAAGGTCGTCGCGATGACCGCCGTGACCGCGACACCAGCAACTGGCGCCGCGACCCACGCTACGGTTCGCCCCAGGGCTCCGTCTACGACCCGCGCTACGGCTCGCGTTACGGTGGTTATGACCCGCGCTACGGCTCTAATCACGGCACTGGCTGGAGCCGCGACTGGCGGCGGGACAGCCGCTACGACTGGTATGGCTATCGTCAGCGGTACAGCAATCTCTACCGGCTCCCTCGTTATTACGCGCCTTATTCCGGTTACGGCTATCGCCGGCTTTCGATCGGGTTGACGCTGGGATCGGGGTTCTTCGGCAGCCGATATTATATCAATGACCCGTGGGCCTATCGACTGCCACAAGCCTACGGCCCCTATCGCTGGGTGCGTTACTGGGACGATGCGTTGCTGATCGACCTGCGCAGCGGGCGCGTCGTCGACGTCGTGTACGGCATCTTCTGGTGAGGCAACGCTAGATCGAAAGGGGGGCGGGCGAATCGGTGCCGCCCCCTTTTCTTTTGCCGCAGCCCTCGTAACCTCCGCGCGCAAAGAGAGGGGGAGGGGTTCAATGCGTCAATGGACTAAGGCGGGTGTCGCGGCCGTCGCAGCGCTCATCGCGAGCAGCGCTGCACAGGCGGAGACGGTTATTGTCCACGCGGGGCGAGTCATCTCCGATCCCGCCGCCGCACCGCTGGGGCCGTCGACGATCACCGTCACCGATGGCCGCATCGTGTCGATCGCCAACGGGTTCCAACCTGCGCCCGACGGGGCCCGGGTCGTCGACCAGCGCAGCCGCACCGTCCTGCCTGGCCTCATCGACCTGCACGTCCATCTGACCGGCGATCCGTCAGGAGATTTCTGGCGCGAGGCGGTCGATCCTGACGAATGGGGGGTCGTGCTCGGCGTCCGCAATGCGCAGCGGACGCTTCGCGCGGGCTTCACCACCGTGCGCGAGGCTGGCTCCGCGCGTCAGACCGCGTTCGTGCTGCGGCGGGGAATAGACGCCGGTGTCATCTCCGGCCCACGCATCATTGCGGCAGGGCCGGCGCTGTCGATCATCGGCGGCCACGGCGACGTCACCGGCTTTCGCGAAGACGTGATCCATGCGCTGTCGAGCGGGTTCACCTGCACCGGCGCGCAGGAGTGCGCCGCCCGCGTGCGCGAAGCATCGCGCGCCGGTTCGGACGTGATCAAGGTCACCGTGACCGGTGGCGTCCTGTCGCAGCAGGGCCGCGGGCTGGAGGCACATTTCACTCCGGAGGAACTGTCGAGCATTGTCACCACCGCCCACAGTCTCGGCCTTCGCGTCATGGGCCACGCGCACGGCGCGCGCGGGATCGAGGCGGCGGCGCGGGCCGGGTTCGATACGATCGATCACGGCACGTTCCTCGACGATGCGGGCGCGCGGGAGATGCGGACGCGGGGCGGCTACCTCGTGCCGACGCTGCGCGCGCTGACACAGGTGCGAAGCGGTCTCGGGCGCAACATCTACACCCCCACGGTCGAAACGAAGATCCGCGAAACGCTCGAGCATCTCGGGCGCAATGTGCAGGCGGCGCGGCGAAATGGCGTGCCGGTGGCGTTCGGCACCGACGCCGGCGTATTTCCCCATGGCGAGAATGGACAGGAGTTCCAGCTGCTGGTCGATGCCGGCATGACCCCGCGGGAGGCACTGGTCAGCGCCACCACCACCGCCGCTCGCGCGCTCGGCATGGAGCGGGAGATCGGCCGACTGGCGCCGGGTTACGCCGGGGACATGATCGCAGTCGATGGCGATCCGCTCACCGACGCGCGCGTGCTTGAACGCGTGCAGTGGGTCATGGCGCGGGGACGGACGCCGGATCTCAGCGCGGTCCGATAACTTCAGAGTGGAGGGGGGCGCGGCGTGTCAGGGCGGGGAGGCGCGGCGTTCCACCTTGTCTTGCGCGGCGCCCCCGCCTAGCCGGGCGCCATGCATGATATCCGCTTCCTTCGTGACGATCCCGCGGCGTTCGATGCAGGGCTTGCCCGCCGGGGCTTGCCAGCGCAGGCGAGCGAGCTGGTCGCGATCGACGCGGAGCATCGCGCCAAGCTGACGCAAGCGCAGGAATTGCTCGCCCGCCGGAATGCCGCGTCAAAGGCGATCGGCGCCGCAAAGGCGGCGCGCGACGAGGCGCAGGCGAGCGCCTTGATGGCCGAAGTTGCGGAGCTCAAGCAGACGCTCCCCGCGCTGGAGGCGGAAGCGGAACGGCTTGGTCGCGACCTGCATGACCGCCTCGCCGCGCTCCCCAACCTCCCGGCGAGCGATGTGCCGGAGGGTGAGGACGAGAGCGGTAATGTCGAGCGGAAACGGTGGGGCAAGCCGGGCGCGTTCGACTTCACCCCCCAGGAGCACGCCGACTTCGCCCCCGCGCTGGGCCTCGATTTCGAGGCCGCGGCTAGAATGTCGGGCGCGCGCTTCGCCTTCCTGTGGGGCGACCTCGCCCGCCTCGAACGCGCGCTGGGGCAATATATGCTCGACATGCAGGTGCGCGAGGCGGGTTATACAGAGTGCGCCACGCCGCTGCTGGTCCGCGACGACGCTGCCTATGGCACCGCGCAGCTGCCGAAATTTCGCGAAGACCTGTTCCAAACGACTGACGGCCGCTGGCTGATCTCGACCGCGGAAATGTCCCTCACCAACGCGGTGCGCGAGCGTATTCTCGAGGCGGGCGAACTGCCGCTGCGGCTGACCGCGCTCACGCCGTGCTTCCGTTCAGAGGCGGGGGCGGCGGGGCGCGATACGCGCGGCTACATCCGTCAGCATCAGTTCTGGAAGGTCGAGCTGGTCAGCATCGTCGCCCCCGAGGACAGCGATGCCGAGCATGAGCGCATGACCCGCGCCGCCGAAGCGGTGCTTGAATCGCTCGAACTTCCTTATCGCCGTATGCTGCTGTGCGCCGGGGACATGGGCTTTTCCGCGCGCAAGACCTACGACCTGGAGGTGTGGCTGCCGGGGCAGGGCACCTATCGCGAGATTTCGAGCTGCTCCAACGTCGGCGATTTTCAGGCGCGCCGGATGGATGCGCGATACCGCCCGGCGGACGCGAAGGGCACCGCGTTCGTCCACACGCTCAATGGTTCGGGTCTTGCCGTCGGACGCACGCTGGTGGCGGTGCTCGAAAATTATCAGCAGGCCGACGGCAGCGTCACCATCCCGCCGCCGCTGCGCCCCTATATGGGCGGCGTCGAGCGCCTCGAGCCACGGAGCTGAGCAACCGATGCGCATCCTCCTCACCAACGACGACGGCATCCACGCCCCCGGCCTCAAGGTGCTGGAAGAGATTGCCGCGCAACTCAGCGACGATGTCTATGTCTGCGCGCCGATGGAGGAGCAGTCGGGCGCTGGGCACTCACTCACTTTGTCGCGCCCCGTGCGCGTGCGGCGGCACAACGATCGGCGCTGGTCGGTGTCGGGCACGCCCACCGATGCGGTGATGATGGCCATCGGCGAGCTTATGGGCGAGCGACCGGACCTCATCCTCTCGGGCGTCAACCGGGGCGCAAACCTCGGCGATGACATCACCTATTCGGGCACGGTCTCCGCTGCGATCGAAGGCACGCTCGCGGGCATCCGCTCCATTGCGCTCAGCCAGGTTTACGCGCGGCAGGGAATGGGCGACCGCGTGCCTTTCTCCGTCGCCAGCACGTGGGGCGCCCGCGTGCTGCGCCCGCTGCTCGACTATTCTTTTCCCGAACGCACGCTCATCAACATCAACTTCCCCGCGTGCGAACCGGACGAGGTCACCGGGGTGCGCGTCGTGCGGCAGGGCTTTCACGATTATGGCCGCGGCTCGATCGTTCGCGGCACCGACCCTCGCGGCTACCCTTATTTCTGGTTCGGGCTGCACGGGATCGAGCACACCCCGGGGCAGAACACCGACCTCGAAGCGATCGCCGAGCGAACCATCGCGGTGACCCCGCTGGGCGTCGATCTCACCCACGATGCATCGATCGGGGCGCTGACGCAGCGCATGAGCGAGGCCGGCTGAGCGATGAAGCGCCGCGTCACCCCGCCGCGCAAATTCAGTCCGCTCAAACGCGCGACGAACATTCCCGTCTGGGCGGATGTCGCGGCGCGGCTGGGGCTGGTGCTGTTTTTGATCGGCATCGTCGTCGCGGTGCACTGGGCCGACCGCGAAGGACTGAAGGACAATCACGACAATGTCGTGAGCTTCCTCGACGTCGTCTATTTCACGATGATCTCGATCACGACCACGGGATTTGGCGACATCGCCCCGATATCCGACCGGTCGCGATTGATCGAAGCGGTCATCGTGACGCCGATCCGCATGGCGGTGATCTTCGTCTTTGTCGGCACCGCCTATACCTTCGTCATCAAAAAGAGCTGGGAGAAATGGCGCATGGCGCGCATCCAGAAATCGCTCTCCGGCCATATCCTCGTGCTCGGCTTCGGCGTCAGCGGCTCCGAAGCGGTGCGCGAACTGATCGCGCGTGGCACCGAAGCGAGCAACATCGTCGTGGTGGAACGCGATCCCGAACGGCTCGAGGAGGCGGTGGCCATGGGCTGCGTCACGCTGGAGGGCGATGCGACGCGCGACGAAACCCTGCTCGACGTGCGCATCGAAACTGCGAGCGCGGTACTGGTGAGCGCGGGCCGCGACGATACGGGCATTCTCATCGTGCTCACGGTGCGGCACCTTGTCCCCACCGTCCCGATCACCGTCGTGGTGCGCGCGGCGGACAATGAATTGCTCGCGCGCCAGGCGGGGGCGACGACGGTGATCAATCCGGTGAGCTTCACCGGACTGCTGCTGGCCGGATCGGCGCAGGGGGAGCATGTCAGCGACTATCTCGCCGACCTCGCCTCCATCTCGGGCGATGTGCAGCTGGTGGAGCGCGAGGTGCGCCCGGAGGAAGTCGGCCGCAGCATCGACGAACTCACCGGCCGCGGGCGCGGCATGCGCATTTACCGCAGCGGACGCATGATCGGCTTCTGGGAACATGAAGCGCAGATGCTTCAGACCGGCGACCGCGTGGTCGAGGTGCTACCAATCAAGGGACCGCTCTAAGCCATCAGCTGCGCAGCGAGCGTGGCTGCGGCGTTGCGGATGTCGGGCACAGCCGTCACCTCCCACCAGCGCCCGCGCGTCGGCGGACCGATCAAGTAGAGCCACGGCACGCTTGCGCCTTCGCAGTCGACGCGCGGCTCTGTTCATCGCAGGCGATGCCCAGTCCGAGCGGGTCAGGCACGATCGCACCCTCTCCAGCGAGCTGCTCGATCAGCGCATTCCCTCGCCCGAATTCACTGCCCGCGCCGGTGCAACTGATGATCCGCGCAACAATCGCAGTTCCTTCGCCGCCGCCACGGCTTGCCCAACGCACGCGCACACCATCGCCGCTTTGGCTCACGGCCGTCAGGCGGCCCGCCCACACGCGCAGCGCGCCGTCGGCGATCTGCGCTTCGATCGTCGCCGCGACATCGGGGGCGAGGCGGTGACGGTGCACATCCCACCATGGGCGCAGGTGGCGAAGAAAGCGGCGACGGGTCGCATCGTCCGACTCTTCGCAGGCGGTCTGCGTGACCGGTCGCCACGCGTCGATCACACAGCGCCAGTCCGCGGCGCGCGACGCGGCCCGCGTCTCCCGCAGCATCAGCGACAAGGCACGTGGCGCAGGTGACGGCGGGTCGAGCGGCGGCTCGGGCGCGATTGCGTGCGCGCGCGGCAGCAACCCTCGCCGCGACAGCGCCCTAACCTCGCCTTGGTGTCCGCGCGTTGCCAGCGACAGCGCGAGGTCGACCATCGTCAGCCCTGTGCCGAGCAGCAATACCGGCGCATCGGTCGCAAGCTCGTCGAGCGCATCGGGCGCCCACGGATCGGGCGCGTACGACTCCAGCGGCAACGCGGCGTCGGCGATAATCGCCGGCGTATCCGGCGGCGCGTTGCCGGTTGCGACCACCACCACATCGGCATGCAACGGGGCTCCGCGATCCAAGGTCAGCGCCGCCGCGCCACCATATCTCGCCGCAACGACCTGCGCGTCGACGTGGCGCAGGCGGCCGTCGCTGCGGGCGACCAGCGCCGAAAAATCCTCCGCCAGGTAGCGTGCGTAGTTGGGCCTCGGAGCGAAGTTGTCGGCGACCTTGTGCGCAGCGCACCAGTCTCGGCGAACGCGGCAACCTCGCGTGCGTCGTTGCCCATCCGCGGTTGCGGCACGTTGAGCCGGTGCCACGCCTCCGCACGACCGTAAGCGAGCCCGGCGCCGACCGGCCCCGGTCCGATCACCGTCACGCGGACGTGCGGGGCTTCGATCAGTCGTCGCGCCAGCGCTAGCGCAGAAAAACCCGCGCCGACGATCGCGCCATGCCGCGCAGGCGCGCTCAGATCACCCAGGAGAAGCTGTCCGCGCCCTTCGCTCCGGCCTGCAGCCCGCGGGCGGCAGCGCGGCGCGTCATGTAGCCATACAGACCGACGACCGTCTTGCTCGCCGCATCGACGAACAGCGCCGGCACGACCGCATGAACGAGGCAGCGCACGCCGCCGGAGATCATCTTCACGCCAAACATGCCCGCGGTGCGGGCGTGCTCTCCATAGCTTTCGCCGATGGCCTCCGGATGTGCGATGAAGGTGCGGTGCAACAGGCTCATGACGCTATGAGATAGAGTTACACGCCCGCACGACGCAAGCGGCTTTCGTCACACCGGGCGCGTAAGGCGACGATGTGACATTTGGGCGCGAGCGCGTTACAGGCGGTCGCCTGCCATGAATCAGATCACCCTCCCCACGCCGCCCAAGGTCGGCCTGGTCAGCCTCGGCTGTCCGAAGGCGCTCGTCGATTCCGAGCGCATCCTGACGCGTCTGCGCGCCGATGGCTACCAGATGTCGCCCGATTATGCCGGGGCCGACGTGGTGCTGGTCAACACCTGCGGCTTCCTCGACAGCGCGAAGGAAGAAAGTCTCGAAGCGATCGGCGAGGCTATCGCCGAGAATGGTCGCGTCATCGTCACCGGCTGCCTGGGGCGCGAGGCTGAGGTGATCCGCGCCCGTTTCCCGCAGGTGCTCGCGATCACCGGCCCCCAGCAGTATGAGAGCGTGGTCGGCGCGGTGCATGAAGCCGCCCCGCCCGCGCTGTCGCCCTACCTCGACCTCATCCCGCAGGCGCGCGGCGATCTCGATGCGGCGACGATGAAGCTGACGCCGCGCCATTATGCCTATGTGAAAATCGCGGAAGGGTGCAATCACAGCTGCGCCTTCTGCATCATCCCCGACATCCGCGGCCGCCTCGCCAGCCGGCGGGTCGATGCTGTGCTGCGCGAATGCGAAAAGCTGGTTGCGGCGGGCACGCGCGAGCTTCTGATCATCAGCCAGGACACCTCCGCCTACGGGGTCGATGTGCGGCACGAGCCGCGCACTTGGCGGGGCCTGGAGGTCCGCACGCACATGACCGACCTCGCCCGCGCGCTGGGCGAGCTGCGCTGCCCCGACGGCACGCGGCCGTGGGTGAGGCTGCACTATGTCTATCCCTACCCGCATGTCGACGCAGTCATCCCGCTGATGGCCGAGGGGTTGATCACGCCGTACCTGGACATCCCGTTCCAGCATGCGAGCTCGTCGGTGCTGCGCGCGATGCGTCGCCCGGCAAACGAGGCGCGCGTGCTCGAACGCATCGCCGCATGGCGTGAGGTCTGCCCTGACATCGCCATCCGATCGTCGTTCGTGGTCGGCTTCCCGGGCGAAACCGAGGCGGACTTTCAGTATCTTCTCGATTGGCTCGAGGAAGCGCAGCTCGACCGCGTCGGCGGCTTCCGCTTCGAACCGGTCGAGGGCGCCGCGGCGAACCTCCTTCCCGACCCGGTGCCCGAGCCGGTCAAAGAGGAGCGCTATGCCCGGCTGATGGAGGTCACCGCTCGCATCAGCGCCGCCAAGCTCGCCGCCAAGGTCGGCCGGGTGCTGCCCGTCATCATCGACGAGGTGGGCGAGCCGGACGAGGACGGCAGCATCGGCGCCACCGGCCGCAGCCAGGCCGACGCGCCGGAGATCGACGGCCACGTCTACCTCCGCGACGTCGCGCCCACGCTCGCGCCCGGTGACGTGGTGCCCGTGCTGGTCGAAGACGCCGACGCGCACGACCTGTACGGAGCGGTGGTGGTCTGACCCGCCTAAGCGCGAGACCCCTCGCGATCTCACACCCGCCATGCTGAACTAGTTTCAGTATCCCCCGCTGGCAGTGCGGCATGGACCCTGAAACAACTTCAGGGTGACCGTTTCGTGGGAATTGCACCGTTCGCACTCGACGGTTGCATGCTGTGGTCGGACACTCTTGCATCGCCTCGCCAGTCGGTTACGCTCCACACCGCCCCCCTGAAAGGGGCTGGAGGACGACCATGGCCGAAGCCGACCCCGCCGCGCAGTTCAGCGCTTCTCGCGATCCGCATACGGTATCGCCTGTAGATACCGATGTTTTGATTGTCGGCGCGGGCATCTCCGGCGTCGGCATGGCGGTGCACCTGGGGCAACGCTGCCCCAACGAACGTTACATGATCCTCGAACGGCGCGCCGACCTGGGCGGCACGTGGGACCTGTTTCGGTATCCCGGCATCCGCAGCGACAGCGACATGCACACGCTCGGCTACATCTTCGAGCCATGGCGCGAAGAAAAGGCGATCGCCGACGGGCCGAACATCCTCGCATACCTCAATCGCGTTACCGACGAGCGGGGGGTGCGACCGCATATCCGCTTCCGCCACACCGTCGTCGCTGCACGTTGGTCGAGCGCCGAGGCGCGATGGTCGGTCGAGGTGGACGTCGAGGCTGAGGGCGCAGCCCCGCGGCGCGAAACCATCACCGCGCGCTGGCTTTACATGGGGTCCGGCTATTATGACTATGACCAGGGCCACGACCCGGTGTTCGAAGGGCGCGAGGATTTTCAGGGCGACATCATCCATCCGCAGTTCTGGCCGGAAAATTACGACTACAGCGGCAAACGCATCGTCGTGATCGGGTCGGGGGCGACCGCGGTGACGCTGGTGCCCAACCTGACCCGCGGCGGTGCGGCGCATGTCACTATGCTGCAACGCACGCCCACCTGGTATTTCATCCGGCCGTCGGAGGACCGCTTCGCCAACACGCTACGGCGGTTCCTGTCGCCGGAGCTCGCTTACAGGCTGACGCGCTTCAAGAATGTGCGGCTGCAGAACTACGGCTTCAAATTTGCCCGCTCCAAGCCCGACAAGATGGGCGAACGCCTGCTCGCCGGGGTACGCGAGGGCTTGGGCGAGGAAAAATATAACGCCGCCGACTTCACTCCGCCCTACGGCCCGTGGGAGCAGCGCCTGTGCCTCGTTCCCGACAACGATTTGTTCGCGGAAATCCGCGTCGGCCGCGCCGATGTCATCACCGATCACATCGAATGCTTCACCGCGACGGGCATTCAGCTGATGTCAGGTCGCCATCTCGACGCCGACGTGATCGTCACCGCCACCGGGCTCAAGCTCGCGGTGGCGGGGAAGGCGGCGTTCGAAGTCGATGGCCGCCCGGTCAGCTGGCACGATCATTTCTACTACAAGGGCACGATGTTCTCGAACATCCCGAACCTGTCGCTGGTGTTCGGCTACCTCAACGCGAGCTGGACGCTGAAGGCGGACATCGTGTCGATCTTCACCTGCCGCGTCATCAACGAAATGCGGGCGCGCGGAGCGGATATGGCGGTGCCCGAGCTCTCCGAAGCCGATGCTCAGGCCGACGACGTCGTGTTCGATTTCTCGAGCGGTTACGTCCAGCGCGCGCTCGATATGCTGCCGCAGAATGGTGCGGCCGACCCCTGGCGCCTCAACCAGGATTATCTCCACGACCAGTGGCTGTTGACGAAGGCACCGCTGAACGACGGCGCTCTGAAGTTTCGGGACGCCGGTGCCGGTCCGGTGCCCCACGTTCCGGTGCGCGCCGCCGACAGTGCCAGCATGGCGGAGGCGGTCCCCGCCTGAGGCTGGATGCAACGGGCCCTCCCGACGCGATGGCGTAGGGAGGGCCCGTTGTGCGGTCGCGCTGCGCCGAGTGGAGGCGCCAGCGGCGCGAACCGCGGGGGGGGGGGGGGCCGGGTCAGTCCTTCGCGCTGGACCGGCGCGCCAGCCGACCGCGTGCGATCAGACCGGCGGCACCGACACCGAACAGAAGGAGCATCGGCGGGGCCGGCACGTCGGTGGGCGTATCGCCGCTCGAACTGCCGCCCGACGACGAGGACGACGACGAACTGCTGCTGCTTGAGCTGCTGCTCGACGAGGACGACGACGAACTGGTCGTGCCGAAGCTCGACGAGGTCGAGGTGATCCCGGACGAGGTCGACGTCGATCCTCCCGAGGACGTCGATGATCCGGTCGAGGTCGAACCGCCGCTCGATGTCGTGCCGAAACTCGACGATCCGCCCAGGCCCGACGAGCTGCTGCTGGACGAGGAGCTGGAGGACGAAGAGCTCGACGACGACGAAGAGGACGTGCTCGACGACCCGCCCGTGGAGGTGGACACGCCCCCGGTCGAGGTCGACACCCCGCTCGAGGTCGACACACCCCCGGTGGAGGTCGACACCCCGCTCGAGGTCGAGACTCCGCCCGTCGACGTCGATACGCCACCCGTCGAAGTGCTCACGCCGCTCGACGTCGATACGCCGCCCGTGGAGGTGCTGACTCCGCCCGTCGATGTCGACACACCGCCGGTGGAGGTGCTCACCCCGCCGGTCGAGCTGGTCGAGCTGATCCCACCGGTCGATGTGCTGACGCCGCCCGAGGTGCTCGACGATGTCGACGAAACTCCACCGGTGGAGGTCGAACTGCCACCGCTCGACGTCGAGGTGGAGCTGCCGCCACTGGAGGTGGAGGTGCTGACCCCGCCAGTGGAGGTTGACGTCGACCCGCCCGTCGACGTGAGGCCACCGGTCGAGGTCGAGGTCGAGCCGCCGGTCGACGTCAGGCCGCCGGTGGAGGTCGAAATCGAGCCGCCGCTGCTGGTGGAGGAGATGACGATGCTACCCCCGCCGCCGCCACCGCCGCCGCCAAAGAAGCCGCCGATGAAACCACCGACCAGCCCGCCGCCAAAGCCGTTGCCGAAACCGCCGCCGACCACCACCGGCACGCCGCCACCGCCCCAGCTGTACGGCGGCGCTTCACTACGCATCGGGAAGCTGGGCGCTGCGGCATAGGGGACGCGCGTCACGGTCGGCTGGCCGGGGTAGATGGTCCGGCGGGTCACCACGCGCCGCACGCGCTGAACGCTGCGAGCGCGAGGCACGCTGCGGGCGACGCGGCGCACCGTGCGTGCCTTGGGCCGGGCCTGAGCGACACGGGCACGCACCCTCGGCGCTTCACGCACAACGCTGACGCGGGCCTTGCGCTCCACGGGTTGTGCAACATGCACCGCGCCGCCACCCACCAGGGCACCACCGCACGTGCAGGCACATAATCTAGCTAGCGCGCTCCGAACCGACATTTTCGAATCCAATGATCCATGATGATCGTGGTGAGACGATCGCAGGTCGGGACTGCCCATGAGGCAAATACCCTGCAACGCCCTTAACCAAATCCCGGCGAAAAAGACAGCATCGCCCGGCAAAACTTTGCTGTTTGCGCGAGCAGATGTGTCGATTCAGGACTCGTGCCATTCTCGACTCGACGCAGCGCTTCCAGATTCCGGCGCTTGCGGGGGGTGGGACCATCGTCTAGGCGCCGCATCGCCCATCTGCCTCCGGCGGGCAGGCAACGGGAGCCGAGGGATGAGTTCGAGCGCCAAGCGAAAGCCGGGGGGCGGGGCCCTCGACGGTCCGGCCGCCGACGCCATGGCCGGTGATGATGGCTACCGGCCCAGTGCGGACGAAGAATTCATGAACGAACGCCAGCAGGCGTTCTTTCGACAGCTCCTGACCAACTGGAAGCGCGACATCGTCACCGAATCCGAGGCGACGCTGGCGCAATTGCAGGACGGTCCGATGCGTGAGCCGGACCTCACCGATCGCGCCTCGAGCGAAACCGATTGGGCAATCGAGCTGCGCACCCGCGATCGCCAGCGCAAGCTGATCGCCAAGATCGACGCGGCGCTGCGCCGGCTCGATGAAGGCGAATATGGTTATTGCGAAGTGACCGGCGAACCGATTTCGATCGGCCGCTTGATCGCGCGACCGATCGCGACGATGACGCTCGAAGCGCAGGAGCGGCACGAACGCCAGGAGCGGGTCTCCCGCGACGACTGACGCGAAAGCGTGCATCGATCGACCCGTTGGGCTAAGGCCCGCGGCGATCATGTCCGTCTTCGACCTGCAGCTGCCCGAGCCGCTCCATGCGCGCCGGATTGTCGTCGCCATGTCCGGCGGGGTGGATTCGAGCGTGGTGGCCGCGCTCGCGCACGCCAGCGGCGCGGAGGTGATCGGGCTGACTCTGCGGCTCTATGACAGTCCGTCCGGGCCGCGTCGCCCCGGCGCTTGCTGCGCTGGGGACGATATTCGCGATGCGGCATCAGTGGCCGGTCGGCTGGGCTTTCGTCATCATGTGATCGACCATGCCTCGGCATTCCATAGCGACGTCCTCGAACAGTTCGCCGACGCCTATCTCAGCGGGCGGACGCCCATTCCCTGTGTCAGTTGCAACGAAGGGCCGAAATTTACCGATCTTCTCGCCTACGCCCGCGAACTGGGTGCGGATGCCCTGGCGACGGGACATTATGTCCGCCGCGTGGTGGGGCCGGGCGGGGTCGAGCTGCATCGGGGGAGCGACCCGGCGCGCGATCAGAGCTACTTCCTATTCGCGACCACGCGCCCGCAGCTCGACTATCTGCGCTTTCCGCTGGGGGATTTGCCCAAGTCGCGCGTGCGGGAGATTGCCGCCGAGCTGGGGCTGCGCGTTGCTGCGAAGCCCGACAGCCAGGACATCTGCTTCGTGCCCGACGGCGATTATGCCGCGGTGGTCGATCGAGTGCGCCCCGGACGCATCGTGCCGGGGCCAATCGTCACCCGCAGCGGCGAGCGTATCGGCACACATCGCGGGATCGTGCATTACACCGTGGGTCAGCGGCGGGGACTGGAGATCGGTGGCCTCAGCGAACCGCTGTACGTGATCGCCATCGACGCTGCGGCCAATGCGGTGATCGTCGGCCCGCGCGAGGCGCTGGCGGTGCGCAGCGCACGGCTCGTCCGGTTCAACGCGCTGGCCGCGGCGGATGAGCTTGCCGGCCCGCTCGAGGTGAAGGTGCGCTCGCTCGCCAGGCCAGCGCCCGCGCGGTGGGACGGCACTCACGTTCACTTCGCCGCGCCCGAATATGGCGTGGCGCCGGGGCAGGCGGCGGTGCTGTATCGCGGCGACCGGGTGCTCGGCGGCGGGTGGATCGACGGCACCGAGCCGTGGGCGGGTGCAGCTCAGTCGGTGTCGAGCAGGCAGCCGGTTCCGGCGACGTAACGCGCCCGCGCGCTGGCGAGCAGCGGCACGCTCGCCTCGACCCCGGGCGGATTCGTCGTCTCCTCGATCGAGACCAGCGCCATGCCGGGTTCGAAGTCGGTCGCGCAGCTCGCAAGGTCGCGGCCCTGCACGAAACGGCAGGAGCAGCCGATCCGCGCGCCGTAATTGGCGCCAGTCTGCGCCTGCGCCAGCCAATAGGGTCCGCGCGCGATCAGCAGGGCGACGACCAGCAGCGCGATGAGCAATGCGATCATGCGCATGTTCGAGCGACGGGTTGAGGCGGAAGCGGGGGCTGGGCTACGCACCGGCGCCATGAACCGCAAAGCAATGATCGTGGCAAGTGGCGTCCTGCTGGCGACCGCCCTCGGCGGTTGTGGGGGCGGCACCGTCGCGCCGGCCGCGGCGCCGCGCGTGCTGACCGCGGAGGCGGCGCTCAATGCAGCTTCCCGCGCCGCGATCGAGCAGCTGTTCGCCGATCCCGCGACGATGGGCGAAACCCGTGCCCTGCTGGTGCTGCGCGACGGGCAACCCATCTACGAGGGCTATGGCGCGGGATTTGGTCCCGACAGCCGCCTGATCAGCTGGTCGATGGCCAAAAGCATCACTGCGGTGATGGTCGGGCAACTGGTCGCCGATGGGCGGCTTGCGCTCGACGAGCCGGCGCCGGTGCCGGCATGGCGGCGGCATGGTGACCCGCGCGGGCGGATCACGCTGCGGCATTTGCTGCACATGTCTTCCGGGCTCGACCATGTGGAGGAGAGCGATCCGCCGTGGAACGCGGACACGGTAGCCATGCTGTTCGGCGGCGAGGCGGACGACATGGCCGGCTTCGCCGAAGGCAAGCCCGCGGTGGCGACGCCGGACGAACGCTTCGTCTATTCGAGCGCCACCAGCGTGATCCTGGCGGACATCGTCGCCCGCGCACTGACCGACAGCGACGACCCGGGCGTACGGCGGCAGGCGGTGCTCGAATTTCTGAACGGTCGGCTGTCGGGGCCGCTCGGCATGACCAGCCTCGTTCCCGAATTCGACGCGAAGGGCACGATGATCGGCGGGTCGATCATGCACGCGACCGCGCGCGATTATGCAAAGTTCGGCGAGTTCCTGCGGCGCGGCGGGGTTACACCCGACGGAACACGGTTGCTGCCCGAAAGCTGGGTCCGGTTCATGCGCACGCCGTCGCCGCGCGATGCCGGCTATGGCGGGCACATCTGGCTCAACCGTCCGCGCCCGACGAGAAGCGAACCGGCGCTGTGGCCGGGGCGGGGACCGGCCGACCTGTTCGCCTGCATTGGCCACCAGGGGCAGTATATCATCGTCAGCCCGTCGCAGCGGCTCACCGTCGTGCGGCTCGGCATTTCGACGGACCAGCAGATCCCGAACGTCCGCACCGCGCTGCAGCGAGCGATTGCCGGTCTCTAGGCGAGCAGCCGACCCGCGATCACGGTGACCGCCCCGCCAGTCAGGACGACGCGGTCTCCGTCCACGCGGCATCCGACATAACCTCCACGCCGGCTTGCCTGATAGGCGAGCAGCCGATCGCGACCGAGCCGCTGCGTCCAATATGGCGCCAGCACCGCGTGAGCGGAGCCGGTCACCGGGTCTTCGTCGACCCCCGCGGCGGGCGCGAAGACGCGGCTCACGACCTCCGCCGGACCGGCACGGTCGCAGCCGGCGGCGGGCGCGGTGGCGATGTTGAGCGTGTCGCCGAACGCCGCCAGCGCAGCGAAGTCGGGTGTCAGCGCCAGCACCTCGTCCGCGGTGGCATAGACGAGCAGCGCGTAGCCGGCCGGATGGTGAAGCGTCTCGACCGGAGCGCCCCCCATCGCTGCGGCCATGGCGGACAAGGGCGTCGGATCGGGCGGGTAGGCTGGGAGGGACATGGCATAACCACGGCCGTCGCGCGCCACCTCGAGCAGCCCGGCGCGGCGCGTGGCGAAGCGCACGTTCGGGCGATCGGGCTCGTCGCAGAGGTGGACGTGCCCCGCTGCCAGGGTCGCGTGGCCGCAAAGCGCGACCTCGCAGGTCGGGGTGAACCAGCGCAGTTCATAGTCGGCATCGGCGGAGCCATCGGGCACGGTGAAGGCAGTTTCGGAAAGGTTGTTCTCCGCCGCCACCGCCTGCAACCACGTGTCGTCGGGCCAGGCGTCGAGCGGCACCACTGCCGCCGGATTGCCGCCGAACGGCTGGTCGGTGAACGCGTCGACCTGAACGAAGCGGTGAGAGGCGGGAGTCATCCGACCATCCGCGCCGGACCGTGGAGATAGCCCTCCGACGGTTCGTAGTCGATGGTGTCGACGTGCCCTTCGGGATCGGGGTGGATGATGATGTTGACCCCCGGGAAGGCCGCGTGGAGGCGGGCTTCGACGCGGTCCATCACCTCGTGCGCGGCGGCGACGGTCATGTCGTGCGGCAGCCACAGGTGCAGCTGGACGAAATCATGCGTGCCGCTGGTGCGCGTCCGCAGATGGTGGATGCCGCGCGCTTCAGGCTCCTTGAGCGCGACCTCGATGAAGGCGCGCTTGCGCTCGGTCGACCATTCCTTGTCCATCAGCTGGTCGACGACCTCGCTCGCCGCGCGCCACGCGCCCCACAGCAGCCAGAGCGCGATGAGGACGCCAAACACGCCATCGGCGCCGGTCAGCCCGCCCCAGGTTTCGAGCGCCAGCGCTGCGATCACCGCGAAGTTGAGGAGGAGGTCGGAGCGATAATGCAGGCTGTCCGTCGCGATCGCCACCGACGCGGTGCGCTTCACCACACGCGTTTGATAAGCGATCAATCCCAAGGTCGTGAAGATTGCCAGCACGGAGACCGCAATGCCCGCTTCGGGTGCGCCGACGCTGCCCCCTTCGATCAGCCGATTGACCGCGCGCCAGCCGAGAAACAGTGCAGAGATGCTGATCAGCACCACCTGCACCATTCCCACCAGCGCCTCCGCTTTGCCGTGGCCGAAGCGATGATCCTCGTCCGCAGGGATGGCGGCGATGCGCACGCCGATCAGTGTGATGACCGACGCGACGAGGTCGAGTGTCGTATCGGCGAGGCTGCCAAGCATCGCGGTCGAGCCGGTGCGCCACACCGCCCACAGCTTCACCAGCCCGAGCAGCGTGGCCACCGCGACGCTCAGCAATGCCGCGCGGCTGGTCAGCGCGCCGCGTTCGGTGAGGTCACCGGGGGCGTGGGTCGGCGTCACGGATAGAGCAGGCCGCTGCGCCACGGCGCGTGCACGTCGGCGCGCTCGAAGCGGCGGCGCTCGTGGAGGCGGTGCTCGCGATCGAGCCAGAATTCCATCGCGCGCGGGGTCACGCGCCAGCCCGACCAGCGCGGCGGGCGGGGGACGTCCTGACCCTCGAAGCGGGCCTGCACCTCGGCGAAGCGCGCCTCGAACGTTGCACGGTGGTCGAGCGGTCGCGATTGTTCGCTCGCCCACGCGCCCAGCTGGCTGTCGCGGCTGCGGCTGGCGAAATAAGCGTCGGCTTGGCGCTCGGCGACCGGGGCGACGGGGCCTTCGATGCGGATCTGGCGGCGCAGGCTTTTCCAGTGAAACAGCAGCGCCACTTCAGGGTTGGCCGCAAGCTCCGCGCCCTTGCGACTGTCGAGGTTGGTGTAGAACACAAACCCGCCGCCCTCACCCTCGTTGGGGCCGTGGCCCTTCAACAGCACCATCCGAACCGACGGTCGGCCCATCGCGTCCGCCGTGGCCAGCGCCATCGCATTGGCATCGTTGATCTCGCTCGCGCGCGCCTCGGCGAACCAGCGGTCGAACAGCGCAAAGGGTTCGGCGGAGTCGGCAAAGGGATCGATGGCGGTCATATTGCGCGCTTTAGCGCTGTGCCTCGGGCGGGTCGAGCGGGGGGCGACGGTCAGGCCATTGCCCCCCGCGCGGGCAGGCATTAGCTGTACGCGCATGGCTGCCGACCCCTATACGCTGCTCGGCGTGTCCCGCACCGCGAGCGATGACGAGATCAAGAAGGCGTATCGCAAGCTCGCCAAGCAGCTGCACCCCGACCGCAACAAGGACAATCCGAAGGCGGCGGAGCGATTTTCGCAGGTGACCGGCGCTTACGACCTCCTCTCCGACAAGGACAAGCGCGGCAAGTTCGACCGCGGGGAGATCGACGCGGACGGCAACCCAAGCTTCGCGGGCTTCGGTGGCGGCGGCTTCCCCGGCGGCGGCGCGCGTTATTCGACGCAAGGCCGCGGCGGCTATGCGGGCGGGCCGTTTGCGGGGAATGCGGGAGAGGCCGACTTCGGCGGCATCTTCGACGAGCTGTTTGGTCAGGCGCGCGCCCGTCAGCGGGCGCAGGCGGCGCCGCCACGCAAGGGCGCGAATGTCGCTTATCGCCTGGCGGTGAGCTTTGTCGACGCGGCTCGGCTCGCCCCGCAGCGCATCACGCTGGGCGACGGTTCGACGGTCGACCTGAAACTTCCGGCAGGGGTCGAGACGGGAACGCAGATGCGGCTCGCGGGCAAGGGTGAGGCGGGGACCGGCGGCAAGGGCGATGCGCTGATCACCGTCGAGATCGAGCCGCACGCGCATTTCCGCCGCGACGGCGACGACATCCGCCTCGACCTTCCCGTGACGCTCAAAGAAGCCGTCGAGGGTGCATCGGTGCGCGTGCCAACGGTGGACGGCGCGGTCATGCTGAAGGTGCCGGCGGGGTCCTCCTCCGGGCGCGTGCTGCGCTTGAAGGGCAAGGGTTTCACCCGCAAGGGCGGCGCGCGCGGCGACCAGCTCGTGACGCTCGAGATCGACCTCCCGGCGGGCGATGCGAAGCTTGCGGAGTTCGTCGCGGGCTGGGACGACTCCCGCGACGTTCGGGCAGCGCTCGGGTGAGCTTCGCGCCGAAGGGCGGGGATGGGGGAGGGCGGCATGAGCGCGCCTGAGAGTCCGGAAGTGCTCGAGGATCTCGCCACGGACCGCGAGGTCATTGCCACCGAAGCCATCACTGCCGAGGTTCAGGCGGAGGTGTGCGAGGAGTTCGCCGCCCGAGGCCGCTCGCCCAACTCGCCTGAAGCGCGGCGCGAAGCCGCGCGGCGGGTGGAGGAGGAGCATCGACGCCGCCACCGCAAGCGCGTCATCGCCCGCGTGCGCCCTGGCACCCGCCCGTTCGAGATCACCAAACGCGTGCTGACCGGCGCCTATTTCGACGGCTTCATTCACGCCGGCAATCTCGCCTACATGGCGCTGATCGCGCTGTTCCCCTTCTTCATCACCGCGACCGCGCTGATGAGCGCGTTCGGGCGGACCAACGAAGGACTGCACGCGCTGCAAGTGGTGCTCGACACGATGCCACCCTCGGTCGCCGACACGCTCGAAAAGCCGGTGCGCGACGTGCTCGCCGGGCGGAGCGGGCTGTTTCTGTGGCTTGGCGCGGCGATCGGACTGTGGACCGTCGGCAGCCTCATCGAAACCATCCGCGACATCCTGCGCCGAGCCTATGGCACGACCGCGCGCAAAAGCTTTTTCGCCTATCGCCTCTATTCGATCGGCATCATCGTCGCGGCGGTGCTTCTGCTGCTGATTTCGTTCAGCCTGCAGGTGGTGACGACCGGTGTGCAGCAGCTGATGGAGCGCGTGCTGCCGCCCGAGCTCGACGCGTTCGGTGCCGTGGCGCTGTCGCACGGCCTGTCGGCGGGGGGGTTGTTCGTGTCGCTCTACCTGCTGTTCTACTCGCTGACCCCCTCCACCTATCGCAAGCGCCGCTATCCCAAGTGGCCGGGCGCGCTGGTCACCACGCTGTGGTGGGTGGCGGTCACGCTGGCACTCCCGCCGTTGCTGGCGAGCATCCTCAATTACGATAGCACCTACGGCAGCCTTGCGGGGGTGATGGTCGCGCTGTTCTTCTTTTATCTCATCGGTCTGGGCGTCGTCGTCGGCGCCGAACTCAACGCCGCGCTGGCGGAGACGCCGGAGGAAGCGCAGAACTGGATCGGGCAGCACGACGAGCGGTCCCGGAAGACGAAAACGACGGAGACGACGGCATGAGCGATTTGATGGCGGGCAAGCGCGGGCTGATCATGGGCCTCGCCAACGATCGCAGCCTCGCCTGGGGGATCGCGCAGGCGCTTGCGCGTGAGGGCGCGGAGCTCGCCTTTTCCTATCAGGGGGAAGCGCTCGAAAAGCGCGTGCGGCCGCTGGGCGAGAGCCTCGGCGCCAGCATCTTCCTCGACTGCGACGCTGGCGACGCCGCGTCGCTCGATGCGACCTTTGCCGCACTGAAAGAGCAATGGGGTGAGCTCGATTTCGTCGTCCACGCCATCGGCTATTCGGACAAGAACGAACTGCGCGGGCGCTATGTCGACACCAGCCTCGACAACTTTTTGATGACCATGAACATCAGCGCCTACAGCCTCGTCGCCGTCGCCAAACGTGCGAGCGCCATGATGCGCGAAGGCGGCTCGATCCTGACGCTCAGCTATTATGGCGCGGAGAAAGTCATCCCGCACTACAACGTCATGGGCGTCGCCAAGGCGGCGCTGGAGGCGAGCGTGCGCTACCTCGCCAACGACCTCGGCCCCGACGGCATCCGCGTGAACGCGATCAGCGCCGGCCCGGTGAAGACGCTCGCGGCGAGCGGCATCGGCGACTTCCGCTACATCCTCAAATGGAACGAACTGAACGCGCCGATGCGCCGCACGGTGACGATCGAGGACGTCGGTGGCGCCGGGCTTTACCTCCTTTCCAACCTCTCGAGCGGTGTCACCGGCGAGGTGCACCACGTCGATAACGGCTATCACGTCGTCGGCATGAAGCAGGAGGACGCACCGGACATCGCGCTGGCATGAGCCACAACAGCTTCGGGCACCTCTTCCGCGTCACCACCTGGGGCGAGAGCCACGGGGCGGCAATCGGCGCGGTGGTGGACGGGTGTCCGCCGGGGGTCGCGCTGGGCGAGGCGGACATTCAGCCGTGGCTCGACCGGCGGCGACCGGGCAGCTCGCGCTTTACCACGCAGCGGCAGGAGCCTGACGCGGTGCGCATCTTGTCGGGAGTGTTCGAGGGGCGCACCACCGGTACGCCGATCAGCCTGGTGATCGACAATGTCGACCAGCGCTCGAAGGATTATGACGCGATCGCGGGCGCCTACCGGCCCGGACATGCCGACTACGCCTATGACGCGAAATACGGCCATCGCGACCATCGCGGCGGCGGGCGGTCGAGCGCGCGCGAGACGGCGATGCGCGTCGCCGCGGGCGCGATCGCGCGGAAATTGCTTCCCGGCGTGACGATCACCGGCTGGGTCGCGGAGATCGGCGGCGACGCAATCGATCCGGCGACGTTCGACGCAGACGAGATCGAGCGCAACCCCTTCTGGTGCCCCGACGCCGCAGCCGCGGCGCGCTGGGCCGAGCAGGTCGATGCCGCGCGGTGCGCAGGCTCCTCGCTCGGCGCGGTGGTCGAGGTCGAGGCGCGCGGAGTGCCCGCCGGCTGGGGCGCGCCGATCTATGCCAAGCTCGACGCCGAGATTGCGCACGCGATGATGGGCATCAACGCGGTCAAGGGGGTGGAGATCGGCGACGGGTTCGCCGCCGCGCGCCTCACCGGCGAGGACAATGCCGACGCGATGCGCCCCGGCGCCGACGGCGCGCCGACATTCGACAGCAACCATGCGGGCGGGATCGCGGGGGGCATCTCCACTGGCCAGCCGATCCGCGTGCGGGTCGCGTTCAAACCGACCAGCTCGATCCTCACCTCCATGCCCAGCATAACCCGCGACGGCGCGGCCGCCGAGGTACGCACCACCGGGCGCCACGACCCTAGCGTCGGCATTCGCGGCGTGCCCGTGGTCGAGGCGATGCTCGCGCTCGTCCTCGCCGACCATCGCCTGCGCCACCGCGCGCAATGTGGAGAATGATGATGCGATCGATCCTGCCCTTGGCGCTGACGTTGCCCGCCCTCGTGCTCGCAAGCTGTGATCGCTCGGCGGAGACGTCGACCACTACGACGACAGTACAGCGAACCGAAGGCGACGCCGGACGTGAGGTTGGCGGGACTTTGCCGCCGGCGCCGCCGCCCCCGACGCCCGTGAGCGCGCCGCCCGCCGGACCACGCCCGTTCGAACGCCTGACGGCCGACGGGATCGGCGATTTCACCCTCGGTGCGAAGCTCGACGATGTCCGGCGCGCCATCCCGGCACTCAAGGTCGACGAGGCGATGGACGGCAGCGTCTGCCGGTATATCAACGACCCGCGTCGCGAAGGCGTGTGGGCCATGCTCGGGGCGGGGGATCGCATTGTCCGCGTCGACATCGACCGTCGCGACGTCGCCACCGACCGAGGGATCCGTGTCGGCTCGACCGAAGCCGAAGTGCGCGCAGCCTATCCCAACCTGACCGTCGAACCCCATACTTACGTCGAGAACGCCAAGTATCTTAAGGTTCTCGGTCCCGAGGGCACCGATGGACTCGTCTTCGAAACCGACGCGAACGGCCGCGTAGAGCGATATCGCGTCGGTCGCTGGGACGAAGTGCAATGGGTCGAGGGCTGCTCATGAAGGCCCACGGCGCTTCTCGACGCCGCTGCGAACGCTTAGCGCATTAGCGACGAGAGGAGTTTTCATGCGCAAGTGGCATCGCTGGTTTGGCCTGGTGGCCGGCCTGTTTTTGTTGGTCATGGCGATCAGCGGCACCGTCCTTCAGTTTCACGAAATCGAGGAAGCGACAGAACGGGAGGAACCCGCGGCGTTATCCCAGGTCGCGATTGCCGATCCGGGCGCTGCGATCGCGCGCGCGGCTGCGCTCGCTGGCGGCGGCGATGTGGCGGAGGCGCTGCTCAAGGGTGGCGAGCGCGGCCCGGAGGTCCTGCTGCGGCGTGTCGGACAGACCGACTGGCAGCGCGTCGACCTGTCAGCGGGAACGGTGAGCCCCGGTCTCGCCCCGGGGGCGCGGCCCCGGCCCGAGGGCTTCAGCGCGACCCGCCTTGCCAAGCAGGTTCACACGGGCGGCATCCTCGGGCTGCCGGGGCATATCTTTGGCCTGCTGTTGGCGGCGGTGCTGATGTTCTTCGTGATCAGCGGGTTCAAGATGTGGCTCGACCTGTATCGCGCCCGCAAGGCGCGCGGGCGCGGCGAGCTGTTCTGGGACTGACGCACGCGATCTGGCCGGAGAGTGGCGTTGGGGGATTCCCCTTGCGCCTCTCCCCGGCTAGAGCCGCGCGCGATGGTTAATCCCGCTCCCCCTGCGGGCCGGTTCGACGGCAGCCTTCACCGCTTCCCGGTGCGCGTCTATTTCGAGGACACGGACCTCTCGGGCGTCGTCTACCACGCCAACTATCTCCGCTTCATGGAACGCGCGCGGTCGGACATGCTCGAGCGTGTCGGCATCGATCAGCGCGCGGCCTATGAAGCGGGTGACGGCGCCTGGGTGGTGACCGACATCGCCATGCGCTTTCTGTCGCCAGCGCGCCTCGGTGACGCGATCATTGTGGAAAGCCGCACGCGCCGGGTGCGTGGGGCCAGCGTCGAGATCGAACAGCGCATCGTCCGCGACCGCACACGGCTGATCGACGCGCGGGTGACGGCGGCCTTTGCCTCCCCCACCGGTCGCGCACGGCGGATGCCGCCCGGATGGGCCGACGCCTTTCGCACAGTCATTGCTGACGAGGAAACATGACCCAGCCCAGTCTTGCACTCGATGCGGCGAGCCTGTCGCCGATAGCGCTGTTCTTGCAGGCCGACATCGTCGTCAGAGCGGTGATGATCGGGTTGTTGCTCGCGTCGGTGGCGGTGTGGGTGGTAATCCTCGTCAGCGGCTGGCAACTGCGGCGCGCCCGGCGCGAGACCGAGCGGTTCGAACGCGATTTCTGGAAGGCGAGCGACGTCGAAGGCTTTGCCAAGGAGGCGGGCGGGCGTGACGTTGCGGCGGCGCGGGTCCTGCAGGCGGGGCTGGCGGAGTGGAAACGCTCGACCGCGCGCGGGGTGGTGGACCGCGCGGGCGTGCGCGAACGGCTGCTTGGCGCGCTCGACAGCGCGACCGCGCACGAAGTCGACCAGCTTGGCGAGCGGTTGAACCTGCTCGCGACGGTCGGGTCGGTAGCGCCGTTCGTCGGCCTGTTCGGCACAGTATGGGGGATCATGCGCAGCTTCGCCGCGATCGCCGGAGCCAAGGAGTCGAGCCTCGCGGTTGTCGCGCCGGGCATCGCCGAAGCGTTGTTTGCGACCGCCATCGGCCTGTTCGCGGCGATCCCGGCAGTCATCGCCTACAATCGGTTCCTGCACGCGCTCGGGCGGATCGAGAGCCGGCTCGGACGCTTCGTCGACGGGTTTCACGCGATGATGAGCCGCGAGCTCGAGCGCAGCTGATGGCGATGGGGCTCCACGGCGCCGGATCGGCCGGGCGCGGGCGCCGCGGTCGCGCCAGTCGCCGCGCGCCGATGGCGGAGATCAACGTCACGCCGTTCGTGGACGTCATGCTGGTGCTGCTGATCATCTTCATGGTCACCGCGCCGCTGCTGACAGCGGGGGTGCCGGTGGATCTGCCCGACAGCAACGCGCGCCCCCTGTCGCAGCCCGAGGAACGACCGATCGACATCGCCCTGGATGCCAACGGGGTGTTGTTCGTCGATGAGATGCCGACCGACCCCGGCAACCTCGCGATCGCGCTGGCAGCGCGGGTCGAAACGGCGGAGAGCGGGCGAACACCGGCGGTAACGCTGCGCGCCGACAAAGGCCTTCCTTACGAGCGGGTCATGGCGGTGATGGGTGACATAAACCGCGCGGGACTGACGCGCGTCGCGCTGGTCACCACGCGTTCAGCGGCCACGCCGTAGCGGCTGGCCATGGCGGGGGAGCGAGGCAGCCGCGTACGTCGCGAATGGCCGGTGTGGGCGGCGGTGATCGCTGCGCATGCCGGGATTGCCGTGCTGCTGTCGACGAGCTGGCGCGACCAGCCGCCGCGCAAGCTCGAAAATGCGCCGATCGCGGTCGAGATCGTCGCTGAGGCGGCGCCCGTTTCGACCGCGCCCGACCCGAGCCCCGCCGCTCCCCTGAGCCAGGGTTCGCCCGATGGCGAGCCGGTGACGACGCCGCCGGACGAGCTGCCGGTCGAAGCGCCGACGCCTGCACCGCCGCCGCCCGCACCGAAGCCGTCAACGCCGCCGCCGCCTGCCGAGGCTCCCGCTGAACCGAAGAAGCGGCCGGTGCCGCCCCGGCCGGCGCCGCAACGCCCGACGCCCCCGCGGCCCGAGGCGAAAGCTCCCACGCCAGCGCCGACCCCCCGTCCAAGGCCTGCTCCAGCGCCGCGGGCACAGCCTGCGCCGACGCCGCGCCCTCAACCGGCCCCCCCGGTCGCCAAAAAGGCGGCGCCGCAACCCGCCCCTCGGCCTAACCGGAGCCCCGCGCCGACGCCGAGCCCGCGGCCCGTGGCAAAGGCGCCGACCCGACCCGCGCCTGCGCCGACCGCGCGATCGGCTCCCCGTGCGGCCCCGACCGCGAACAGCAGCGCGCGATCGACCGCATCGTCGGCATCCCGCGCGCCTGCCTCGCCGCGCGCAACCCCCCGACCGGTGGGCGACCCGCTCGGCGACATCGCGCGTTCGGTGCGCGCAACGCCGGCCCCCCGCGCAGCGAGCGGCACCCCGGCACAGGCGACCGCGGCGACGGTGCGCCGGGCCATCTCGACCAGCATCAATGCCGAGGTCGCGCGGCCGTGGGACGCCTGCCGCGTGTCGGGGGTCGATGTCGATCGGCTGCGCACGGCGGTGGTGTTTCGACTGACCGAGAGCGGCGCGCTCGACCGGGTGGTCAGCGTCACCACGCGCGGCGTGAACGACAGCAACCGCCCGCAAGTCGCGCGGTTCGAGGAGTGCGCGCGGCGGGCTATCGCGCTCGCGGCACCGTTCAACCTTCCGCGCGAGCATTACAGCTACTGGCAAACCTATACGCTCGACTTCGAGAAATGAGGGAATTGATGCGCTTACAGGGCTCTTTCGCCGTGATTGCCGCGCTGATCGGGACGGCTGTCTCGGCCCAGCAGACGGAGGTGGCTCCGCCGCCGGCGGAGGCGACGCAGCAGCCCGCGCCGCGCGAAACGGTGCGTGGGACCACGCAGACCGCCGAGCGCACCGCCATCCTTATTCCAGCGTTCGCAGGCGGCGCCCGCGGCGGGGAGGGCGGTGAGATCAGCGGTGCAGCGGTCGCCGGCGTCGTCGCCGCGGACCTCGAACGGTCGGGGCTCTATGCTCCGCGCGGGCCGTCGGGGCTGCCCGCCGTATTGCGCGGCGAAGTGACCGCACCGCGCTTCGACCAGTGGCGCCCGAGCGGGGCGGAGAGCCTGGTCCACGGCTTCGTTCAGCAGGACAGCGCGGGCAACATGACCGTCGGCTGCTACCTCTACGATCTCGCGCTCGGCGCCGAACTCGTCCGGCAGGGCTATGTCGTGCAGCCGCGCGACTGGCGCCGCGCCGCGCACCGCTGCGCCGACGCAATCTACTCCCGCCTGTCGGGAGAGTCGCCGTTCTTCGACAGCCGCATCGCCTATATCGCCGAAAGCGGGCCCAAGGATCGCCGCGTCAAACGCCTCGCGATCATGGATTCGGATGGGGCGAACCACCGTTTCTTGACCAATGGCCAGTCGATCGCGCTGACCCCGCGCTATTCGCCCGACTACAGCCGCATTGCCTATGTCAGCTATCTCGGCGCGATGGCGCGGGTGTTTGTCTATGATGTGGGCACTGGGCGCCAGCGCGCGGTGTTCGAAAGCCGCAACCCGACCTTTGCGCCGCGCTGGTCGCCGGACGGGCGCAGCCTGCTGTTTTCGATGGCGGTAGCGGGCAACACCGACATCTATCGCGTCAGTGCCGACGGGGGCGCGCCGCAGCGGCTGACCAACTCGCCCGCAATCGACGTCGGCGGCAGCTTCTCCCCCGACGGCCGCCGCATCGTGTTCGAAAGCGACCGTTCGGGCGGGCAGCAGCTGTACGTCATGAACGCCGATGGTTCTAACCAGCAGCGCATCAGCTTTGGCAGCGGGCGCTATGCGACGCCGGAATGGAGTCCGCGCGGTGACCTCATCGCCTTTACCCGCATCGCGGGCGCGTTCCGCATCGGGGTGATGACCCCGAACGGCAGCGGCGAGCGATTGCTCACCGACGCCTGGCAGGACGAAGGGCCGACCTGGTCGCCCAACGGCCGCGTCATCCAGTTTTTCCGCACCTCACAGGGGCGGGAGGGCCGGTCGAGCATCTATCAGGTCGACGTGACCGGGGTGAACCTGCGGCAGGTGCCGACCCAGCTCGACGCATCAGACCCGGCCTGGGGCCCAGTGCAAAACTGATTGAGGAGAGAGACCATGCCCCATCACACCCGCCTGCTACTCGCCACCACGGTCGGCGCAGCGCTGATGCTCGGGGGGTGCGGGCGCACGCGCGTCGCCTCCGCCGACCTGCCGCCGCCGGTGAGCGCCGACCAGACCGGCCAGAGCGGCGATGTCCTGAGCGGTGGCGCGGGCGATGGCGGCTACCTCGCCCCGCGCACCGGGCCGGGAAGCCAGCAGGATCTGATCGCGCAGGCCGGGGCGGACAGCGTCTATTTCGAGCTCGACAGCTCGACGCTCGACGAGACCGATCGCGCGACGTTGCAGCGGCAGGCGCAGTGGTTGCAGCAATATCCGCGCACGCGGGTGACCATCGAGGGCCATTGCGACGAACGCGGCACGCGCGAGTATAATATCGCGCTGGGTGAGCGGCGTGCGACCGCGGCGCGCAACTACCTCGCGAGCCTGGGCGTCGATGCGTCGCGCATGCAGGTCGTCAGCTACGGCAAGGAGCGCCCGATCGCGCTCGGGTCGGACGAGGCGAGCTGGGCTCAGAACCGCCGCGCAGCGACGATCACCATCTCTTAAAGCAGCACGTCGACGGCGTGGATCACCACGCCGACGAGGCCGCCGACGAGCGTGCCGTTGATGCGGATATACTGGAGGTCGCGGCCAACCGCGCCCTCCAGCCGCTCTGTCACGGTGCTCGCGTCCCAACTGCGGACCGTATCGCTGATCAGGCGCAGCGCATTTTCGCCGTAGCTGTCCACCGCGCCGATCGCAGCACGGCGGGCGAAGCGATTGATCGACGTGCGCATGCGCGGGTCGTCGGTGAGCATCGCGCCAATGTCCTTGAGCGCATCGCCCAGCCGCCCGGCCATCAGCGCATCGGGATTGCGCGCAGCCTTGAGCAGCGCCCCCCGCGCCTGTTCCCAGAGGCCATCGAGCCAGCGCGTGACCGCCTGATTGGCGAGCATCTCGTCGCGGATCTGTGCCACGCGGGCCTGCATCGCTGGGTCATGCTGCAGCTCGTCGGCGAGCCGGGCGAGCCGCGCTTCGATCTGGCCGCGGAAGGGGTGGTAGGGGTCCTCGGCCATCGCGGCGGTCAGCTTTTGCAGGCCGGCGATGATGCGGTCGGCGATCACCGTGTCGAGCGCGGCGACGCGGATCCAGGTGTTGCTGTTGTCGCGCACGACCTGGCGGATGGTCGCCTCATTGTCCTCGAGCAGCTTGGCGAGCCACTTGACCGCGGCGTCTAGGACGGGCCGGTGGCGACCGTCGACCATCGCGGCCGCCAGCGCCTGACCGAGCAGCGGCGCGACGTCCATCGCGCGAATCCGGTCGGCCACCGCACCTTTCAGCATGCCGCCCAGCCGCGCCGGATCGAGGCTCGCGAGCGCATCCGCGATCATGCGCGACGCCCCTCCGCGCATCCGCCCGGCATCGCCCGACGGCTGGCTGAGGAAGCGGCCGAGCGCCCCGGCCACATCGACATGCTGCATCTTGCGCGCGATCAGGCGGGGGAGGAGGAAATTCTGCTTGATGAACACGGCGAGCGTATCGCCAATGCGGTCCTTGTTGCGCGGCACGATGGCGGTGTGCGGGATCGGCAGCCCGAACGGATGCCGGAACAGCGCCGTGACCGCGAACCAGTCGGCGAGGCCCCCGACCATTGCGGCTTCCGCAAAGGCGCGGACGTAGCCGACGGCGGGGTGGGCATCCTCGTAAAATGAGGTTCCGATGAATACCGCGGCAGCGAGCAGCAACAGGCCCGTCGCCACTGCGCGAATGTCGTGTGCGCCGTTTTGCGTCGGCATGGCGAGCGCCACGCCCCCCGCATCGAGGCGCACACGGGGGGGCGGGGGGGCGGTCATGCGATGGCTTGTGCGGCAGGACGGCCCGCCCCGCAACTACTCCGCGGGCTGAAGACGCTGACCCTCACGTTCCATGTTCAGTCGGTCCTGTGCGTCGTCGCCCGGCTTGAAGGTCAGCAGGCGTCGCTGCAGCTTGGGCCCGATCCGCGTTTCGAGGCCGATCGCGAGGCTGAACAACGCCGGCACGATCAGCAGGGTCAGAAGCGTGGAGACCAGCAAACCCCCGATGACGACGATTCCCATCGGCTGACGCCAGGCTCCGTCCGATGATAGTGAGAGCGCAGTCGGAACCATGCCTGCGGTCATGGCGACCGTCGTCATGACGATCGGCTGCGCGCGTTTATGGCCCGCGTCCATGATCGCCGTGAATTTGTCGACGCCCTTGCTAATCTCCTCGAGCGCGAAATCCACCAGCAGGATCGAGTTTTTGCCGACAATGCCTAACAGCATCAGGATGCCGATATAGACCGGCAGCGAGATCGGCATGTCGAACAGCATCAGCGCCAGCATGCCGCCCAGTGGGGCCAGCAGCAGTGAGAACATGTTGACCAGCGGCGGCATCAGGCGCCGGTACAGCAGCACCAGCACCGCGAACACGAGGCCCAGCCCCGACAGCACGGCGACGATGAAGTTCTGGATCAGCTCACCCTGCCATTTGGCCATGCCAAGCGTCACCTTTTCAACGCCGACAGGCAGATTGCGCATGGTGGGGAGGGCATCAATGCGCTTCCAGGCATCACCACTGACCACCCCGGGGGCGAGGTCGGTGCCGATCGTCACCCGGCGCGCCATGTTGGTGCGCTCGATCCGCGTCGGGCCGGAACCGTAACTGATCTCCGCGACCAGTTTGAGCGGGACCGACCCGCCGGTGGTCGTCGGAACCTGCAAATTCTCGATCGTCGCCAACCGGGTTCGTGCGTCTTCGGCTAGGCGGACGCGGATCGGCACCTGCCGGTCCGAGAGCGAGAAGCGCGCGCTGTTCTGATCAATGTCGCCGAGCGTGGCGATGCGGATCGCCTGGCTGAGCGCCGCCGTCGACACCCCAAGATTGGCCGCGAGATCGAGCCGTGGACGCAGCAGGATTTCGGGTCGGCGAAGGTCGCCGGAGATGCGCGGCGCCACCAGCTCCGGCACGCCTTCCATCTCGGCGAGGATTTTTTCCGCGGTCTCCTGCAGCAATACAGGATCGTCCCCGCCGAGCGTGAGGTCGAGCTCGCGCCCGGTGAAGCCGCCAAACTGCGAACGCACGCTGACCCGCGCGTCGGGGATCTGCGCCAGCTTGGGCGCGAGCTCGCGCTCAAACTCGAAGCTCTTCTTCGTGCGATCCTCGTCCAGGCGGGCGACGACCGACCCGCCGCCAACCCAGATGCGACTAAACAGCGCGTCGACCTCGGGTTCGCCCCGCAGCAATGTCTCGACGCGACGTACTGCCGCCGTGCTTTGAGCGAGGGTCGAGCCAGGTGCCATTTCGACGCGGATGAGGCTTTCATCGGCGTCCTGCGCCGGCTGGAACGTCTGAGGCACGATGAAGAATGTGCCGATTGTCAGCGCCAGGCAGGCGACCGCGCCGACCACGACCCAGCGGCGATGCGACAAGGTCCAGCGCAGTACCTTCATATACTGGTCCATCAGCCAGCCTTCGCCGTGGCTGGCGTGGCCCTTGGCCTTCAGGAAATAGGCCGCGAGCATCGGCGTCACCATCCGCGCAACCGCGAGGCTCATGAGCACCGATGCGACGACGGTCAGGCCGAAGTTCTTAAAGAATTCGCCCGAAATCCCGGGCATCAGCCCGACCGGCAGGAACACCGCGACGATGACCGACGTCGTCGCCAGCACCGCCAGCCCGATTTCGTCGGCGGCGTCGATCGACGCCTGATAGGCGCTTTTGCCCATCCGCATGTGGCGGACGATATTCTCGATCTCGACGATGGCATCGTCGACGAGCACGCCCGCGACGAGGCCAAGCGCAAGCAGGGTGAGCCCGTTCAGCGTGAAACCGAACAGCTCCATGAACCAGAATGCCGGGATCGCCGACAGAGGGATCGCGAGCGCGGAAATGATCGTCGCACGCCAGTCGCGCAGGAAGATGAACACCACCAGCACCGCGAGGACAGCGCCTTCGATGAGCGCGGCCATCGAGCTTTTATATTCCGCCCGGACCGGATCGACGTTGTTCTGCAACGGTTCGAAATGGACCTCCGGGTTGCGCTCCTCAAGCTTGCGAAGCGCCTCGCTCGCGGCGTCGAATACGGTGACGTCGCTTTCGCCCTTGGCGCGCTGGAAGCTGATCGAGAGGACCTGCTGCCCGTTGAAAGTCCCGTAGCGGCGCTGTTCGCCGTAGCCATCGCGCACGTTCGCAATGTCGGCGAGCTTGACTGTCCGGCCGCCGCCGACCGCGATCTGCGTCTGGCTCAAATCATAGGCGTTGCGGGCATTGCCGATGACGCGGACCGACTGTTCGCTGTTGGCAATCTCCGCCCGTCCGCCGGCCGCATCGAGGTTCACCTGGCGCAGCTGCTGATTGACTTGCGCGGCCGTGATGCCGAGGCTGGCGAGCTTCGCCGCGTCCAGGTCGACGCGAATCTCACGATCGACGCCGCCGTTGCGCTCGACCGCAGCCATGCCGGGAACCGCCAGCAATTCACGCGACACGACGTTGTCGACATACCAGCTCAGCTGCTCGAGCGTCATCGACGTCGATACGACCGCAAAGGATCCGAGGTCGTTACCGCTGGTATTCTGGCGCGAGATATTCGGCTCGAGGATGCCTTCGGGAAGGTCGCCGCGGATTTGCTGGATGGCGTCGCGAATGTCGTTGACGGTGCGGTCGATCGGCGTGCCGATGTCCATTTGGACCATCGTCATCGAATTGCCTTCGCTGATGGTCGAGTTCAGCTCGTCAACACCCGGGATGGACCGTAGCGCGCTTTCGACGCGCCGCGTCACCTGATTCTCCAGCTCAGACGGCGCTGCGCCCGGCTGGCTGATCTGGACGATCGCCACCGGAAAATCGACGTCGGGCTGCCCCTGCACCTCGAGCTTGTTGAAACTGACCAGCCCGGCGATCGTCAGCGCCAAGAACAGCACGATCGGCGGAACCGGGTTCCGGATCGACCATGCGGAAATATTGCGGAAGTCCATCGGTCGAGCTGACCTTTATCGCTTGCGCTGCGCAGGTGCCGCTGCCGCGGATGGGGCGGGCGTCGACGGGCTCTGCGGTGATGACGGCGCCGCCGCGGCTTCCCGCACCGGCACGACCGTCTGGCCGACAGTCAGGAAGGGCGCGGCGGACTGGACGATCGCTTCGGTGCCATCGAGGCCTGCGGCAATTGCGACCCCATTGTCGGTAACGGTGCCGATCTGCACGTTGCGGCGCTCGACCTTGTTGTTGGCGCCGACGATGTAAACGTAGCTTCCGTCGTCATCCGATTGCACCGCCGATTGCGGAAGGAGCGGCGCGTTGGCCCCGCCGGCCATGATACGCGCCTCCGCAAAGCCACCCGGTCGCAATCCGGCTGCGTAGGGGACGGCAATTCGTGCCGTCCCCTGCCGCGTCGCCGGGTCGATGATCGGCGCGATTTGCCAGACCTGGCCGTTGAAGCTGCGATCGCTGCCGACCGGCGTGATTTCGGCGCGGACACCGGTCGAGATGGCGGCAAGGTCGCCTTCGCTGACCTGCGCGCGCATTTCCATCTCTCCGCCGCGCGCGATCCGGAACAGGACGCCGCTACCGGGGCTGACGACCTGCCCCGGTTCGACCGAGCGCGACAGGACCAGGCCGTTGTCGGGCGCGCGAATGTCGAGACGACCGGTGCGCGCCTGGGCTTCGGCGAGCTGCGCCCGCACGACATTGACTCGCGCCGCTGCAGCGTCGCGCTGTGCGGTCCGACGTTCGATGTCGGCGCGCGAGACGAACCCGCGTGCAACGAGCTGCGACGCGCGGGCGAGTTCTGACTGAGCGAGATTTGCGTCGGCCTGTGCCACAGCAATCTGCGCCCGCAACTGCGCGAGCTGCTGGGTCTGCACCTGCCGGTCGACGGTGGCGAGCACCTGGCCGGCGCGCACCCACTGGCCGGGTTCCACCCAGACACGCGTGACCTGACCGCCTTCACCGGCGACGCCAACCGGCATCTCACGTCGGGCCGCGAGCGAGCCGGTGGCGGACACGATGCGTGCGACCTGTGTCCGGCCAGGCACGATGACGGTTACGCGCGGCGCTGTCTGCCGTCCCTTTCCGGCATCACCGCCGGCTTTTGAAACGGTCGTTGTCGTTGTGCTGCTCGTTTCCGTCCGCTCGGCGGGCTTGGCGAACACGAAATAGCCCGCGACGAGCGCGGCGGCCACTGCGGCACCGATCCCCGCTCGCTTGATGCTGCGCCGGCGTCGCGCCACCGCAGCCGGGTTGTCGGCGTTGGTGATGCCCGGCGTTTCGGTGGAGAGCGGCTCGGCGCTGATCGCGCTCGGTTCGTAGTTCATGCCCGGACAGAACCTTGTGGAAGCAGGGAGACCAACTTGGTCGGCGTGTATTATAGCCCTAAATCACCACCCGCAAGCCGGCAATGCAGAAAGGGCGATCGGTTCCCGATCGCCCTTTCTCTATCCTGTCTGTCAGACTGGTGGTGAATTAACGCACCGACCCGCGACGGACGAGGTTCACGATCGCCAGCAGGATCAGGGCGCCGATAAAAGCGCTGATCAGCGACATAATGTCAAAGGCGTTGTTGTTGATCGAGTTGCCGCCGATCAACGGGCTGATCAGGTAGCCACCAACGAACGCTCCGACGATGCCGACGATGATGTTGAGGAAGATGCCCTGCTGCGCGTCGGTACGCATCACGATGCTCGCGAGCCAGCCAATGATCCCGCCGACAATGAGCCAAATAATGAAGTTCATGCTAACCCTCCTTGCGACCCCCTATTTCACCGGGCCGGATTGCACCATCCACATCCTGTGGAAGTTGCCGGAAAAACGTATCGTCGCCGAAACGGTTCCGCCAGTCGCAAGTGCAACGATTTGATACGAGCTGCGGGGATGAGCTTTTGTTCGTGGATCGCTGGTCAGTACCGCTGCATGCGATCGTAAAGATCGCGATACTGCCGGATGCGCGTTACCCGCAGCCCGGGCATGCCGGCACGATCGATCGCGCGCTGCCAGCCGGCGAATTCCTCAAGCGTCAGCGAATAGCGCGCGCATGCTTCGTCGACGGTGAGGAGACCGCCGTTCACCGCCGCCACCACCTCTGCCTTGCGTCGAACGACCCAGCGGCGCGTCTCAGGCGGCGGCAGGGTTTCAAGCGTGAGCGGTTCGCCGAGCGGTCCGATGACATGTTCGGGGCGGATGGACGAGTCGTGTTTCATAATGTCCTCGGCAAACGTGTCGCAGCATCCTCGTGGAGCGCTGGGTCGACGTCGGTCGTAGCGGCGGGCGCATCAACCGGGGTTGAAGCGCGATAGTTAACGGTGGCTTCAGCCTGACAGCTGGTTCCCGTGACGGTTGCCGACTTCGGCGGGAGGAACGAGCCGCTGCGGACGTCGCGCCCCATCGTCAGCCGGGCCCGGGGCGGGTGGAGACCCGCCGCCCTGCGCGCGAGCGCAAGCACCGTGGGGGTGGCACGGCGCTGCTCGGCGACCAATGCGCGCAGCAGGTCGAAGGGCACCGATTCAAGGGCGTCCGCCCGGTCACTGTCGACATCCGGAAAACGGCTAATATGCATCCCGCGACCATTAGCCGCAACATGCTGAAGGGAGAGTAAAGGCCCGCGCCGTAACCGGGTTCACCCGGCGACCGAGCGGGCCCGAAAGATCATCAGCGGCGGGAAATCTGATCCTTGAGCTGCAACTTCATCTTCTTCAGCCGCGCGATAAGCCGTTCGTCCGGTCGCGGCCGGGCTGCCTCGGCGGACAGTTCGGCGTCCACCTCGGCATGGCGCGACTTGAGCGCGCTGAGGTGAGAATTCTGGGCCGCGGACATGCTCATCGAAGGCGTCTCCTTGCTGGCGATCCGCTCCGACAGTCGAAGCGGCCGGATCGTGCACCGCGCTCGGGAGCGACTGGGCTCCATCGAGTCGCGTTCACGGCCGTCACGGAAATGAAACACGGATCGCTGGCGATGTCTCCCTTGTTTTCGGTGGCGGTGCGACCAGCCGCCATGCGCGGTCGCCAGACGGTGACGCTTGCCCGACGGCGGGGCGACGATAGGGTGCCGCCGCATGACCGCCGACGAACTCGAACGCCGCCTGGAGCGACTGCGGAGCGAACATCGCGATCTCGACACGGCGGTTGCGGCGATTTCCGGTCAGGCCAACCCCGACATGCTCGCGATCGCGCGCCTCAAGAAGCGCAAGCTCCTGCTGCGCGACGAGATCGCGTGGATCGAGGATCAGTTGGTTCCGGACATCATCGCATGATGGACCCATCGCTGCGGTCGGCAATGGTGGAAAGCCTTCATCACGAGGCTTTGGACCTCGCCCAATCCGTGCGCGACTGGTTCACGTCCGCGGCGTCGCCGCGGACGGACGGAGTTCCGCATGTGTTCGATGGGTGGGCGGGGCAGAGTGATCGCGAACTGGGTGTCCTGCTGTCCTGCGAATCCCTCCGCCTGACCAGCCGCCTGATGCATGTGATCGCGTGGACGATGGAGCAGATGAGCGAGCCGCACGACAGCGTGCCGGAGGCGGTAGCGACGGCCGACGAAGACACGCTCCAACGTCTGCCCGGTCCGGTCCGAACGATGGTTTCCGCGTCGCTCCGATTGCACGAACGGGCGGTGCAGATCGCATGCCCCCAAGCTGAGGTCGCCGCAGGCGCTCCCGCCCTCCAGTCGCTGTTGGCTGCCAGATTGAACGACCTTCACGCGAACTAAATGCCGCGCGGGGTTGATCGGCAGGGCATTTTTCGCGACGGTGCCCATCGTTTGATCGCGAACCGTCGCGAAGCAGGCGCGCTGCGGCGCCAAGAGCGTGGTGTTTTGAACGAGTTGCAATCCCTCGGCACCGTCCGCCGCCTGCGTCACCCTGCATTGCCGAGCGTTGCCCTTCGCGCGCTGCTCGGTTCGGTCGCGGTCGGGTGCGCACTGACCGGCGCCAGCGCGAGTGCGCAGACCAGCGCGAGCTCGCCGCAAGCTGAGGCGCCGCCGCCGATCGACCCGGACGCCCCGCTCCCGCCGTTGGCCCCGATCGGAGACGATCCGTTCGGCGATCTCGACCCGAACGCGCCGCTCGCGGAACTCCCGGCCGTGCCAGGGCTGCCGGAGGTGGCATGGCCCGATCCCGCAGCTCCGATCCCGCCGCTGCAGCCGCTTACGCCGCCGCAGCTCGCGAACGAAGGGGCCGTGTCCAATCTGCCGGGCAGCGCCGAGGACCCGCTGGTTGCGCAGCTTCCTCCGCCGGTCGACGGGAGCCGCGCCGCCGAGGCGGGAGAGGTGGTGCCAATCCCGCCAGCGGTGAAGCTCGCGCCGCCGTCGGATGCGCCAACTCTCGACGCCGACGAAACGCAGACCGCGGTCGCGCCCATCGGCGAGACGCGGCGTTATTCGGTCGCCGTGCAGGGCTTCGCCGACCTGCCTGAGGAGGATTGGCTGGAGGAGCGGTTCGACGAATTGTCCGCGTTGCGCGCGGCGGACGGCGACAGCGCGAACGGCGCGCAGATCAACCGCCGACTGCGAGAAGACATCGAACTCGCCACGCAATTGTTACGCAACGCCGGATATTATGATGCCGAGGTTGCCGCGGAGGTCCGCCGCTCCGGTGATCGCTGGCAGATTGTGCTGAACAGTGAGGCGGGCCGGCAATATATCTATCGCGAAGTGACCGTGGCCGGCCTCGACGCCGCCGGCGAAGCGGAAAGCTCACGGCTTCGGCCGGCGTTCGGCAATCCGATCGGCGATCCGATTGCGGTCGGCGACCCGATTGATGCCGACATCCTGATCGGCAGCCAGAAGAACCTGCGCTACGAGATGCGCGAGACGGGTTATCCTTTCGCCGAGATCGGCGAGGAGACAGTGGTCGTCGATCACGAGACGTTCGACGGAACGCTCAACCAACCCGTCACGCCGGGCGCGCGTCTGCGTTTTGGCGAAATCATCGCCGACGACGGGGGTCTGCTGGGTTCGCGTCACCTGCAACAGATCGCGCGCTTCTCGCCCGGCGAATGGTATCGGGCCTCGAGTGTCGAAGATTTGCGGCGCGCGCTGATCGCGACCGGGCTGGTCAGCTCGGTCGAGATTGCGCCGCGAGCGGCGATCGATGGCGAGACCGTCAATCTCAACGTCGGCATCACGCCGGGGCCGCAGCGCACGCTCGCGGGGCTGCTGGGCTACTCCACGGGTCAGGGGTTGCGGGCCGAAGCGAGCTGGGAGCATCGCAACCTGTTCCCGCCGGAAGGCGCGCTGATCCTGCGCGGCATCATCGGTACGCGCGAACAGCTCGCCAGCGTCACCTTCCGCCGCAACAATTGGCGCGAACGCGATCGTGTGCTCACCGCGCAGGCGCTGGTTAGCAACATCGAAAGCGACGCCTTCACCGCGCAGACAATCCACCTGTCCGGCCGCATCGAGCGTCCATCGACGCTGATCTACCAGAAGATCTGGTCCTGGGCCGTCGGCGCGGAAGTGCTCGGCACCGACGAACTGGCGTTTGTGCCTGCGCTCAATGGCGAAGCAAAGCGGCGTTATGTCATCGCCGGGGCGTTCGGGTTGGTCAGCTACGATCGGTCGAACAGCCTGCTCGACCCCACGCGCGGCTTCCGCCTCACCGCGCGTCTGGCGCCGGAAATCAGCTTTCTTCAGGGAACGTTCGGCTACGTCCGGGGACAGCTCGACGGCACCTATTACCGGCCGATCAATGATCGGATTGTCCTCGCCGGGCGCGCGCGCGTGGCGGGCATCGTCGGTGCATCGCGCGACGATATTGCGCCGTCGCGACGGCTCTATGCGGGTGGCGGCGGTTCGGTGCGCGGATATGGGTATCAGCGGATTGGCCCGCTTGCGCCCAACGGCCGCCCGATTGGTGGTACGAGCCTGATCGAGGTCGCTGCCGAGGCGCGTATCCGGGCGTTCGGCAATTTCTCGATCGTGCCGTTCATCGACGCGGGCAATGTGTATCCGACCGCGCTGCCGAGCTTCTCCGATCTCGGTGAAATGCGCTTCGGCGCAGGGATTGGCGTGCGTTACGCGACAAATTTCGGCCCGATCCGCGTTGACCTCGGCACGCCGCTCAACCCGCGCCCGGGTGACAGCCGCATCGCCGTATATGTAAGCCTGGGGCAGGCGTTCTGACCATCGACGCCGCCCCCATGTCCCCGCTCGACCAACGACCCGCACCGGCTGAGCCGCCCGCGGTGCGACGTCGCCGCGCGCGAGCGGTGCGCTGGCTGCTGATCGCTTTGGCGGCGCTCGCGGCGCTGGTCGGGGTGGCCTATTATGGCGCCGACAGCAGCGTCGGACGGCGCTTCCTGACCGACCGTATCGCAGAGATCGCGCCGGAAAGCGGGCTACGCATCCGCGTCGGCCGGATCGAAGGGTCGATCTACAAGGACGCCGTGCTGCGCGACGTGCGGCTCTACGATCCGAACGGCCTGTTCGCGACAATTCCAGAGGCGCGGCTCGACTGGTCGCCCTTCGACTTTCCGATCCGCCGCCGGCTGACGATCGATTCGCTGGTCATCCCGACCGCGGACATGGTGCGTGTCCCCGAACTCAATCCGGGTGACCCCAACAAGCCGATCCTACCCGACTTCGACATCCGCATCGGCAACCTCGTCGTCGGGCGGCTCAATCTGCCGGCGACGATCACCGGACGGCCTGAGGTCGCTTCGCTTCGTGGGCGCGCCGAAGTGCGCACGGGGACCGCCGATATCGACGTCGACGCCCGGGTTGAGCGCGGCGACATGCTGGCTGGCAAGCTCCTCGTCGCCCCCGATCGCGGCGATTTCGACATCGACGCTCGCATGACCGCGCCCCGCGACGGCGTGCTCACCAACATGCTCGGCATCCAACGGCCGATCGATGCGATCATCCGGGGTCAGGGCCGATACCGCGACTGGCGCGGAGCGCTGCTTGCGGAAAGCGAGGGGACATCCATCGCGCGGCTCCAGCTTGGTGCCCAGAGCGGTCGATACACCGCCGTCGGACGGGTGCGGCCGGATCTGTTCACGACCGGTGTCGTGCAGCGGCTCACCAGCGGCGGGGCGGCGGTCGACATCGACGGGCGGTTCGAACGGCGCCGGTGGACGGGACGGTTCAACGCGGTGTCCGAGCAGCTGACGCTCGACACCGACGGCACGGTCGACCTCGCCAACAATCGTCTGTCGGGTTTTTCCGCGGATGCGTGGCTGCGTCGTCCGCAGGCGTTGGTGCGGAACCTCAACGGCCAGAACATCCGCCTGTCGGTTCGTGCGGACGGGCCATTTCAGGGTCCGCGCATCGACTATCGCGCAACAGCGGCGTGGGCGTCGCTCGGCAATATTCGCGGGGATCGGATCACGGCGCAGGGGGAGGGCGTGGTCGGTCGACTGGCGACCCGCTTGCCTTTGTCGCTGCGGGTCGCCCGGGTCACGGGCGTCGGGACGTTCGCGGAACGGATTGTTGCCGATTTGCGTGCGGATGGCGTGATCCGGATTGTCGGTCAGACGCTTACCACCGACCTGATGCGCATTCGCGGCGCCGGGATCGACGGGCGCATCGGACTGACCGCCAATCTGCGGACCGGGGTCGCGCGCGGAGCTTTTGACGGAGCGTTGCCGGGTCTCGAAATCCCGGGGCTGGGGCGCATCGACCTCGTTACCTCGCTCACCGGACGGCAGGATCGTGGGCTGGCGTTCGCGGGGCGGGCACGGGCGACGGTTCGCCGGCTCGACAACGGCTTCCTCCGCACGCTGACCGGCGGGCTGCCGGTGGTGGAGGGTGACCTCAACTTCGGCACCGATGGAGTGGTGCGCTTCCCCCGGTTTACCGTGCGCTCGCCGCTGCTGAACCTGACCGGCAGCGGGTTGCGGCGGGCCGACGGGACATTTCAGTTGAGCGGACGCGGCCGCCACGCGCGTTACGGCCCGGTCGTGGCAACGCTTGACGGACCGATCAATCGCCCGCGCGTCCGACTGCAACTTGCCAACCCGTTGCCCGCCGCAAAGCTTGGCAACATCCGGCTCGACCTCGTACCGCGCGCGGACGGATTTGACTTTACCTCCAGCGGGCAATCGTTGCTGGGACCGTATCAGGCGTCGGGGCGCATCCTGCTGTCGCAGGGCCCGGTCGTCATCGATCTCGCCCGGCTTGCGGTCGGCGGCACGACCGCACGGGGCCGCATCTCGGTGGTGAGCGGCGGGCTGGTCGGACCACTAACGCTGGCGGGCGGCGGGCTTGACGGCACGGTCCGGCTGGACGTGCTGCGCGGGGTGCAGCGCGCCGCGCTCGCGCTGGCGCTTTCCAATGCGCGCTTCCCCGGACCGCCCGAGATTTCGGTCGCGCGCGGGCGTGTGGACGGCTCGTTACTGTTCGACCCGCGCGGCCTCGCCGTGCAAGGCCGTTTCGATGGCAGCGGCGTCCGTTATGGTACGACGAGCTTCGACCGGTTTGTGGCCGACGCCAATCTCGTCGGCGGGCGCGGTCCGGTTCGCGCGAGCTTCGTCACGGGTGGCAACCGCCTGCTGTCCCTGCGCGTCGCGGCCGACGTGACGCCGGATCGCATTCGCGCCTTCGCCGCGGGCACGCTCGCGCGGCGCCCGATCCGCATGGTCAACCCGGCGAACATCGTGAAGGTGCGCGGTGGCTGGCGGCTCGAGCCGGCGGAACTGGTGTTCGAGGGCGGGCGGGTGCGCGTCGCCGGGACGAGCACCACCGCGGGTCTGGATGTCGACGCGACGCTTCAGAACTTGCCACTGAGCCTCGTCGCCGCATTCCGGCCCGACCTTGGGCTCGACGGCCGGGTCAGCGGAACGGTGAACTATCGTAGCCTCGGCGGGCTTCCCACCGGGACCGCTCAGCTCAACCTCCGCAATCTGACCCGGGCAGGCCTCACCGACGGGAGCGGTCCCGTCGACGTCGGCCTCAACGCCGCGCTGTCCGAAACCGGCGCAGCAGCGCGCGCGGTCGTGTCACGCGGCGGAACGGTCATCGGCCGGGCGCAGGCGCGAGTGGCGCCGCTCGCGCGCGGCGGCGACATCATCGCGCGGATTACGAATGCGCCGCTGCAGGCCCAGCTGCGCTACAATGGCGAAGCCGGGGTGCTGTGGCGGCTGACCGGTATCGAGAATCTGGTGATGTCGGGGCCGCTCGGAATTGCCGCCGACGTTACCGGCACGATTCGCGATCCGCGCATCCGCGGGGCGATGCGGACGAGCGACGCGCGCTTTGAAAGCATCGCCACCGGGACGATCGTCACGGGCATCAGCGCGGTCGGACGGTTCGATGGCTCACGGCTGCAGTTGCGCAACATCTCGGGCTCGACGCGCGGGGGTGGTACCGTCACCGGCGAAGGCGATATCGACCTCGCCGCCGCCAACGGGTTCGGAATGGACATGCGGCTACGGGCAACGCGCGCGTTGCTGATCGAACGTGACGACCTGACCGCGCGCGTGACCGGGGCGGGACGTCTGCTCAGCAACGGCGCCGGCGGCACTCTGTCGGGCAACTTCAACATCGATGAGGGCACTTACGTGCTCGGCCGCGCGACGGCGGCGGAGGCGTTGCCGGTCATCAACGTCATCGAACGCAATGCGCGCAATGGGTCGCGCCAGGCGGCGCGCGCATCGACGCCTTGGCGGCTCGATGTCGTGGCTCGAGGGACCAACAGCCTGCACGTGACCGGCATGGGCCTCGACAGCTGGTGGTCGACCGACGTGCGCGTGCGCGGACCTGTGAACGAGTTCGGGATTTTGGGCACGGCGGAGCTGGACCGCGGCGATTACACCTTTGCCGGGCGCCGGTTCGAGCTCACCACCGGGCAGATTCGTTTCACCGGCTCGACCCCGGTCGACCCGGCGCTCAACATCGTCGCCGAAGACGACATCAGCGGCATCGACGCGCAGGTTCGCGTGCGCGGCACCGGCCAGCGCCCCGAGATCAGCTTCACTTCGTCGCCCGCGCTGCCCGAGGACGAGCTCCTCTCGCGCATCCTGTTCGGCAGTTCGATCACCGACATCAGCGTCACCGAAGCGGCGCAGCTCGGCATTGCGCTGGCGTCGCTGCGCAGCGGCGGGGGCGGGCTCGACCCGATCAACGCAATCCGCCGCGCCGCCGGGCTCGACCGGCTGCGCATCCTGCCTGCCAACACCGAGCTTGGTGCCGGGACGAGCATCGCCGCCGGTAAATATCTCACACGGCGGCTGTTCGTGGAGGTCATCACCGACGGCCAGGGGTACAGCGCGACGCGGGTGGAATTCCAGGTGACGCGCTGGCTGGCGATCCTGGGCGCGATTTCGACGCTCAACAACGAAAGCATCAACGTCCGTATCAAGCGGGACTATTGATGCGTCCCAACCGACCCGACCTTGCCATCGCGGGCGGCGGCCTCGCGGGCGCGCTTGTGGCGCTCGCCTTCGCCAAATGGCGGCCCGAGGTTGAGGTTGCGCTGTACGAAGCGGGGCCGACCTTTGGCGGCAATCACATCTGGTCATTGTTCGACAGTGATCTCTCCGGCGACGCGCGCGCGCTGGTCGAGCCGCTGATCGTCGCGCGCTGGGACAGCTACGACATCGCTTTTCCGGATCGGCGACGGACGTTGCCGACCGGTTACGCCAGCATAACGTCGGAGCGACTGGACGCGGTGGTGCGCGAGGTGCTGGGGGCGCGTGCGCTGAGCGGAGTGATCGCGTCGCCGGAGGAGGGGGAGCTAAAGCTCTTGGGGGAGACGCTGCCCGCCGCCGCCGTGCTCGACGCGCGCGGGCCTGGGGTGGATGACCAGCGCTTTGACGCCGGGTGGCAGAAGTTCGTCGGCCAGATGCTACGGCTAGAAGTGCCGCACGGCCTTACTCGCCCAATCGTCATGGACGCGACCGTCGAGCAGATCGACGGTTATCGCTTCGTGTATGTGCTGCCGTTCGGGCCCGACACATTGTTCGTGGAAGACACATACTACAGCGACACGCCCGACATCGACAGGCTGGCGCTCCGGCAGCGCATCGCCGACTATGCCACCGCGAGAGGTTGGCGCATTGCCAAGATCGAGCGCGAGGAAAGCGGCGCGCTCCCCGTCACCAAGGGCGGGCGGTTCGACAGCGTCTGGCCCCATCGCGATCGCATCGCTCGCGTCGGTGCCCGTGCGGGCGCGTTCCACCCGACCACCGGCTATTCGCTTCCCCGCGCCGCCGAAACGGCGGTTGCGCTGGCGAAGGGATGGCCTTTCGACAACCTCGCCGCGACCACGCGCACCATGGCGGAGGCGCACTGGAACGGCGGCTGGTTCTACCGCCTGCTCGACCGCATGCTGTTCGACGCCGCGCCGCCCGAACAGCGTTACCGGGTGCTCCAGCATTTCTACCGCCTGCCGGTCGATGTCGTTGAGCGATTTTATGCGGGCAAAACCACGCGCACCGACGTGCTGCGCATCTTGTCGGGGCGTCCGCCGGTGCCCATAGCAGCGGCTCTCCAGACGATGATGAGGCGATAATGGGTACGGCCGGCGGAAGCCAAGCGATCGTGGTCGGTGCAGGCTTCGGCGGCCTCGCGCTCGCCATCCGGCTGCAATCGGCGGGGATCGCCACCACCATCGTCGAAGGCCGCGACAAGCCGGGCGGGCGCGCCTACCACTGGAAACGCGAGGGCTTCACCTTCGACGCCGGGCCGACGGTCATCACCGACCCCAACTGCCTGCGCGAGCTATGGGCGCTGACTGGTGCGGACATGGCCCGCGACGTCGAGCTGATGGAGGTCAAGCCCTTCTACCGCCTGACTTGGCCCGACGGCTCCGCGTTCGATTACACCAACGACGAACGGACGCTCTACGACGGCATCGCGCGCTTCAATCCCAAGGACGTCGAGGGCTACCGCCGCTTTCTCGATTATAGCGCGGGGGTGTATGAGGAGGGCTACGTCAAGCTCGGCCACGTCCCGTTTCTCGACTTTGGCGCGATGATCAAGGCGGCTCCGGCGCTCGCCAAATATCAGGCGTGGCGCAGCGTCTACGGCATGGTCAGCGCCTTTATCGAGGACGAGCGACTGCGTGAGGCGTTCAGCTTTCACACGCTGCTGGTCGGCGGCGACCCGCGCAAGACGTCGAGTATCTACGCGCTTATCCACAAGCTCGAGAAAGACGGTGGCGTCTGGTTCGCCAAGGGCGGCACCAATGCGCTGGTCGCCGGGATGGTCGCGCATTTCGAGCGACTGGGCGGTGTCCTCCGGCTCGATGACCCGGCGGTGGAGATCGTGACCGAGGGCGATCGCGCGACCGGCGTCGTCACGCGCAGCGGCTGGCGCGGTCCGGCGAACATGGTCGCCACCAACGCCGATGTGATGCACAGCTATCGCGATCTCCTGAAGGGGCATCGCCGCGGCGCCAAGGCCGCGCGCGGGCTCGCGCGCAAACGCTGGTCGCCCTCGCTGTTTGTGGTGCACTTCGGGTTGAAGGGCGACTATCCCGACATCGCGCACCACAGCATCCTCTTCGGGCCGCGCTATGCCGGGCTGCTCGATGACATCTACAATAACGGGGTGCTGCCTGAGGATTTCTCGCTCTACCTCCACCACCCGACTGCCACCGACAAGGATATGGCGCCGCCGGGGCACGCGACCTTCTACGCGCTCGCCCCGGTGGGGCACATGGGCAAGCTCGACATCGACTGGAGCGTGGAGGGGCCGAAGCTCGAACGCCGCATCATCGACGCGGTAGGGGAGCGCTGCGGCATCGCCGACATTCATGAGAAGGTGGTGACGAGCTTTCACTACGCGCCGCCCGACTTCGGCCGCGACCTCAACGCGTACCACGGCAGCGCCTTCAGCCTCGAGCCGTTGTTGTGGCAAAGCGCCTGGTTCCGCACCCACAATCGCGACGATGTGATCGGCAACCTCTACTTCGCCGGCGCCGGCACGCACCCCGGTGCCGGCATTCCCGGCGTGGTCGGCAGCGCCAAGGCGACCGCTCGGCTGATGATTGGCGAGCGGGTGCCGGCGTGAGGCGGCTCGCGGTCTATTGCGGGTCGGCGACGCCGGAAAACCCGCTCTATATGGCGCTTGCGCATGAGGTGGGGCGGACGCTGGCGGAGCGGGGGATTGGCGTCGTTTATGGCGGCGGGCGGCTGGGGCTGATGGGGGCGGTGGCGGATGCGGCGCTGGCTGCAGGAGGCGAGGTGATCGGGGTGATCCCCGAAGCGCTCACCGGTGCCGAGGTGGCGCATCGCGGGTGCACCGAGCTGCACGTCGTGCCCGGCATGCACGAGCGGAAGAAGGCGTTCACTGACCTCTCCGACGGTTTCGTCACCCTCCCCGGCGGGGTGGGGACGATGGACGAGCTGTGGGAGGCGATCAGCTGGGCGCAGCTCGGCTATCACAACAAGCCGGTCGGCCTGCTCAACGCCGCGGGTTTCTATGACGAGCTGATCGGCTTCTACCGGCACATGGCGGAGGTCGGTTTCGTCCGCCCCGCGCACCGCGACATCATGATCGTGCGCGACACGCTGCCCGACCTGCTCGACGCGATGGCGAGCTATCGACCGCATCGCACCATCTTTGCGATGAGCGCGGACGACCTGTGACCGCCGCGCCGCCCGCGACGCTGGATCGGGCGGCGCTGGTCGCCTTCGCCCGCGACAGCATCGCGCGCGGTTCGCGCAGCTTTCGCTTCGCGAGCAAGCTGTTCGATCCCGTCACCCGGGAGCGCGCATGGCTGCTCTACGCCTGGTGCCGCGCCTGCGACGACATTGCCGACGGGCAGGACCACGGCGGCAACATGACCCCGCCGACCGACGCCGAAGCGGCGGAGCGCGCCGCGCGGGTGCGCTCGCTCACCGACCGGGCCTGGGCGGGGAAACCGACCGGCGAACCCGCGTTCGACGCGCTCGCGCAGTTGCGCCGAGAGGTGCCAATCGAGCGCCGCTTCATCGATGCGCTGCTCGAAGGGTTCGATCGCGATGCCGACGGCTGGCGACCGCGCAGCGAAGCGGATCTGTTCTCCTATTGCTACAATGTCGCCGGATCGGTCGGCTGCATGATGGCGCAGGTTATGGGGGTATCGGCGACCGACGAGGACACGCTCGACCGTGCCTGCGACCTCGGCATCGCCTTCCAGCTTGCCAATATCGCGCGCGACGTCGCTGAGGATTACGCCGGCGACCGGCTCTACCTCCCCGAAGAGTGGCTGACCGACACCGACATCCCGCCGGGGATGCATATGCACCCGATGTATCGCAAGCGGCTGGCGGTAATGGCCAAATGGCTTGCTGAGTACGTCGACATGTACGAAGCCTCTGCCCGCATCGGTGCTGCGCGGCTGCTGCTCCGCTCGCGCTGGGCGGTGCTGTCGGCGGCGGGCATCTATGGCCGCATCGCGCGCGAGGTGCATGCCCGCGGCGAAAAGGCGTGGGACCATCGCGTCACCACCAGCAAGGCGGAAAAGCTCGAGGATGTCGCCCGTGCCGCGGTGCGCGCGCTGCGACCACGGGCGACGACGCGCGAGGCCCGCAGACGCGTCGACCTCTGGACCCGTCCGCGCTGACCGGTCGCGCCGACCCGTTCGTCTTGCGCAACTGACATCAAGTCGAAATGCTCGGCCGCCATCGGAACTCTCGTCGCCCCCTTCCGTTCGCCTTCCCGAGCCCGGCGGACCGCTGGTGCGACCCATCCCAAGGAGAGAAACATGAGCGACGCCCCCGAAAGCCTCGAGGACATCTACGAGCACGAACTCCAGGATTTGTGGTCGGCCAATGACCAGATGAAGAAGGTCGTCGAGCAGCTCGCCAAGAAGGCGACCGACAGCGACCTCAAAAACCGGCTCGAAAAGTCGGTGCAAGGCATCCAGAAGCACACCGACACGATCAAGTCGCTGCTCGAAGACTTCGGCGGTGAAGTCTCGAAGGAGCATTGCAAGGGCATGGAAGGCCTCTGCAAGGAAGCTCTCAAGCATGCCGTCGAGGAAGACATCGACGACGGCGCGGTGCGCGACGTGATCATCATCGCCCAGTATCAGCGCATGTGCCACTATGGCATCGCCGGCTTCGGCACCGCCAAGGCCTATGCCGAAGCGCTGGGTGAGGAAGAGGCGGCAGAAACGCTCGAGCAGATCACCGCCGACATCTACGACACCGACGAGAATATGTCGCAGCTCGCCGAGATGTGCGTGAACCTGCGCGCGGCCGACGAAGAGGGCGACGCGGAGGATTGATCCCCTCGCACCCACTGCGGCTGTAGGGCAGGGCGGGGGGCAACCTCCGCCCTGTTCGTATGTGCCGCAGCCGCATGACACCGCCGTTCGCGCTTGCTAGTGGCGCGGGCGATATGACTGACCTTTCCCGCATCCGTAATTTTTCGATCATCGCCCACATCGACCACGGCAAGTCGACGCTGGCGGACCGGCTGATCCAACGCACCGGGGGCCTCTCCGACCGCGAGATGACGAGCCAAGTCCTTGATAACATGGACATCGAGAAGGAGCGCGGGATCACCATCAAGGCGCAGACGGTGCGCCTCAACTACACCGCGCGCGATGGCGAGACTTATGAACTCAACCTCATGGACACGCCGGGGCACGTCGATTTCGCCTATGAGGTGAGCCGCTCCCTCGCCGCGTGCGAGGGCGCGCTGCTGGTGGTGGACGCGGCGCAGGGGGTCGAGGCGCAGACGCTCGCCAACGTCTATCAGTCGATCGAGCACAACCACGAGATTGTGCCGGTCATCAACAAGATCGACCTTCCCGCCGCCGAGCCCGAAAAGGTGCGCGCGGAAATCGAGGACATCATCGGCCTCGACGCGTCGGACGCGGTGCTCGCCAGCGCCAAATCGGGCATCGGCATCGACGATGTGCTGGAGGCGGTGGTGGCCAAGATCCCGCCCCCAACCGGCGACCGTGCGGCGCCGCTCAAAGCCATGCTGGTCGACTCCTGGTACGACCCCTACCTCGGCGTCGTCATCCTCGTCCGGGTGATCGATGGGGTCATCAAGAAGGGCCTGCAGGTCAAGTTCATGCAGGGCGGCACCGAGCACCTGATCGACCGCGTCGGCGCCTTCACCCCCAAACGCATCGACCTCGACGAGATCGGCCCGGGCGAGATCGGCTTTATCACCGCGCAGATCAAGGAGGTCGAACAGGCCCGCGTCGGCGACACCATCACCACGGTGAAGGGCGGCGCCACGGAGGCGCTCCCCGGCTACAAGGAGGTGCAGCCGGTGGTGTTCTGCGGGCTGTTCCCGGTGGATGCAGCGGATTTCGAAAAGCTGCGCGAGAGCATCGCGCGGCTGCGGCTCAACGACGCCAGCTTCTCGTTCGAGATGGAATCGAGCGCGGCGCTGGGGTTCGGCTTTCGCGCGGGCTTCCTGGGGCTGCTCCACCTCGAGATCATCCAGGAGCGGCTGTCCCGCGAATATGACCTCGACCTCATTACCACCGCGCCGAGCGTCGTCTATCGCCTGAAGCTGGGGAAGAGCCGCACCGAGGACGCGCGCGAGCTCATGCTCCACAACCCCGCCGACTGGCCCGACCAGAACCGCATCGAAAGCGTCGAGGAGCCGTGGATCAAGGCGACGATCTACACCCCCGACGAATATCTCGGGCCGATCCTCAAGCTGTGCCAGGACCGTCGCGGGGTGCAGACGGGCCTCACCTATGTCGGCGGGCGCGCGCAGGTGAATTACGAGCTGCCGCTGAACGAGGTGGTGTTCGATTTCTACGACCGGCTGAAAAGCATCAGTCGCGGCTATGCGAGCTTCGATTACGAGCAGATCGGGCTGCGCGAGGGCGACCTCGTCAAGATGAACATCCTCGTCAACAACGAGCCGGTCGACGCGCTCTCCCTCATCGTCCACCGCGCCAACGCGGAGGCACGCGGCCGCGGCATGTGCGAGCGGCTGAAGGACCTGATCCCCCGCCACCTGTTCAAGATCCCGATTCAGGCGGCGATCGGCGGCAAAGTCATCGCCCGCGAAACCATCGCCGCGCTGCGAAAGGACGTGACGGCGAAATGCTACGGCGGCGACATCACGCGAAAGAAGAAGCTGCTCGAGAAGCAGAAGAAGGGCAAGGCGCGCATGCGCGAGTATGGCAACGTCAGCATCCCGCAGGAGGCGTTCATCGCGGCGCTAAGGATGGGGGAGGAGTGAAGCCTCGCGCCTAGCGCCGGCGTTTGCGCACCAAACTACAACCTAGAAGCGAGGGGCTGTAATCCCGGCCGGGGGCCGGCGAGCCCCTGCCAAGCCGAGCCCTTCGACGACGCGTCTTTGCCGCGCCGGTGCTTCCTTTCTTCTCTTGACTATTAAACGCCACTCCGGTGCAAAAACCATATGAAAGCAAACGCGTTCGTTTGTAGGGGGGCGGAATGGACCTGGAAGCTAGTATCGCAGACTTGGCGTCGAAGCTCCGTCAGCATCGTGAAATTCTAGCCACCGAGGAAGCAGCCAAGACAACGCTGGTTTTGCCGTTTCTGCGGGCCTTAGGTTATGATATCTTCGATCCGGCAGAGGTGAAGCCCGAGTTCACTTGTGACGTTGGGACGAAGAAGGGTGAAAAAGTCGACTACGCGATTTGCGTTGGCGGGGACGTCACTTTCCTTGTCGAGTGCAAACCGGTCACGAGTGAGCTTTCGATCAAGCACGCAAGCCAGTTGTTTCGTTATTTCACGGCGACCACCGCCCGCGTTGCCTTGCTGACAAACGGGGTTGTTTACCAATTTTTCACTGACTCCGATCGTCCGAACGTTATGGACGAGAAGCCGTTCTTCACGCTGAACCTAGAAAATTACAGGAAGAACGATCTTAAGCATCTCGCGGCCTTTGCCCGCGTCGATTTCAACGTCGAACAGATCGTCAACCAAGCGGGGGCTCTAAAGCTCCATACACAGGTTCTCGCCGAGCTCAGGAGAGAGTTCTCGCAGCCTTCTGAGGAGTTCGTTCGACTGATTGCTACTAGACTTCACGACGGGCGTTTAACGGAACAGGTGCGCGAACGATTCTCGTCGGTCATCGTGCAGGCAATTGGCAATTTGATCCGTGAGGGGATCAATGAGCGCTTGGAGACTGCGATCAGCCAGGGCGAGCCTGTGCCGACTGATGCGAGTCTCCCAGAGCCGGAGGCGATCGAGACGACCCAGGTTGAAATCGACGGGTTCAACATCGTCCGTGCAATTTGCTCAAAATTGGTGGCGCCAGAGCGGGTCACAATGCGGGACGCGAAATCATATTGTGCAATCCTTCTGGATAACAACAATCGCCGCACTCTCGCACGCTTGCACTTTAACAGCCCGACGGCCAGATACCTTGGCTTGTTTAGCGGCAAGGATGAGGAAAGACGCACTGTGAGCGGCCCGGTCGACATCTACCAGCATGCCGATGCGTTATTGACGCGCGTAGCCGAGTTGGAAGGCAGCAAAGGTTGAGCGATGGCCATATCCGAAGCGGATGTGAAGCTCCTGTGGGGTCGCGCTGCTGGCATGTGCTCCCGCCCGGGATGCGGAACCGATCTGACGAGTCTTCCTGAAGGAAAGAAAGCCTATTCCGTTGGCGAGATGGCGCATGTCATCGCTCGTGCTGCACATGGTCCAAGGGGCAATGGGACGGGCGGCGATGATAGCTACGCAAATCTCATATTGCTGTGCCCGACCTGCCATCGACACGTCGACAAAGCTCCTGACGGTGAGTTTACTGCTGAGATACTACATCAGTGGAAGGATGAGCACGAGGCACATGTCCGCACGCTAGGAAGCGGCCAGCGATTTTCCACCAATGACGATTTGTCTCGTGTGGTGCGCTCCAGACTCGCCATAAATCGGGCGGTTTGGCGCGACTTCGGTCCCGAATGCGAAGCTGCACAAGACGATCCTGGTTCCAACGCGTTTGAGATATGGAAATTGAGGCGAACAGACACAATCGTTCCCAATAATCGATTTATTATAAACGTGATTGAGGCCAACGAGAATTTGCTTACGGACGAGCAGGTGTCAGCGTTTGCTGACTTCCGCTCTCACGCAGAAGCTTACGAAGCTCACATGGAAAGTGCGATTGATCGGTATCCCACCTTTCCAAAGCACTTCGAAAAGGCGTTTGCGAATGTTGAATAATGGAGAGAATGCGTACGGAGTGACTTACGGGCGGATCATGTTCCTACAAAGGATCATTGAAGGTCACGGTAATGTGGCATCTTTCGAGCGACACGATGACGTTGCATTTGATATTGAACGTGTTGAGCAAAAGGATATCATTCAAGTCATATGCGTTGAGGAATATGTCCTATCGGACGCAATGGCTCGGCAGGTTTGGGCTGACTTTCCAAAAGTCGACATTATCTTCGTGGGTGGGAAATGGAATCATACTTCCACTCCCGCCAGCGCGTTTTGTCGAGCAAAAAAGATCGGCGTATATAATGCAGGTGGTATAAATGCCGGGCTTCTTAAGACCAGATTTTGGCTTTAGAAGGTCGCGACTAGAATCTCTAGTTCGGCATAGCGTGAGTGGGCTCAGGTCCGTAATCTCCGTTTGGGTGTTCGGATCATATCTTCGAATTGGCCCGTTTAACGATGTTGACCTCTTGGTCGCCCTTGCATCTACGGACTCAAAGCTCGTGCATGACGCGAAACTGGTAAAGCGATCACTGCGCGACAGTTTTAGGCGGAGGGGTCTTCCAGTTCATATACTGACTCTTCGCTCGAATGAAATTCGAGAACGTCCGCTCCGAGATATGCACACGCTGGAAATCTTGTTTGAGAGGGCCGGGCCGTCGCGAATTCGTCTCAAGTTGTGAGATCGAAAGGTTCGGCGCAAGGATTGGTCGAACGGACGGCGCTCGATTGTCACGTTGATACTCCCCGCCCCGCGCAATCAACGCCAACGCCGTCTCCAGATCCGCATCCACCATCGCCAACAGCATGCGCGCCGGGGCGTCGGGGGAGCGGCGGTGTTGTTCTCAGTCGCGCGCGGTGGCGACGGGCACGCGCAGTCTGTCGGCGAAGCCGGTCTGGCTGAGCTTGGTCTTGGCGCGGATCGCCTTGACGTCGGGGCCGGCGGAGACGCGGCCCTTGGTGGTGTCGCCTTCGGCGTAGGCGATGGCATCGGCGAGGCCGGCGGCGATCTTGCTAAACGCGTTGGTCATGATGTGTCCTTGCTTGCTCATGGTGGAGCCGGAGCAGCAAGCCCTGATACGAGATTTCTTTGTCGGGTTGCGCCGAGCCATCCGCTATATCTTGCTATCCTCCCCGACCTCATCCCACTCCGCGTCCTCGTCACCCAAGCGGGTCGGGTTGCGCTGGTCGTAGAGCCGCGCGGCTTCGCGGTCGCAGGTGAGTTCCCAGCCGTGGCGCCATAGGGGGCCGCTGGCGGGGGCGCCTTTGGCTTTTTCGGCCTGGACAGCGGCGTGGTAGGCTTCGTAGGCGACGCGGACGGCGGGGCTCATCTGCTGTTCGCACGCTTGCGCCGCGTGATAGCCCGCGATCACGCCGCGCATCGACAGCGCCTCGCACATCTCGCTCTCCAGTTCGGCGCGGGCGTTGGCTTCGGCAAGCTCGCGCAGCTCGGGGTAAATCTCCTCCACGATCTCCTCGACCAGCTCCTCGCGCCACTGCGCCTTCAGCTTGGCGAGCCGCTGCTTGTCGAGCCCGCTCATCGCGCGGGCGCGCCGCATCCCGTATTTCTCCGGCATGCGCGACTGGAGGATGAGCAGCGCCACGCGCTCGTTGAAGACGCGGCGGGTGCCAAAGCTCTTGCCGGCGGACAGCACCGGCACCTCGACCCCGTTGATGGCGCGGTCCATCATGCTCGCTTCAAGGAGGCGAACCCCGCAGTCGAGCGCGGCGTCCCACGCGGCGCGAAAGCTTTCCGCGCCCGGCTGGCGGCGCAGGGCATAGGCGCCGACGGTGGTCATACCGACCGCGCGGCAAGCGTCCTTGACGCTGCCGGTGTCGGCGAGCGCTTCGATGAAGCCGCGCTGGCGCTGCTCGGTCCAGCCGTCGTGGCGATTGCGCTGGCGGGGCACGGGGTCGAAGGCGGGGAGCTCTCCGACCGGAGGGGCGGTAGAAGCGAGGGGGGTGGCCTTGGGTGCGCTGCTCATGCGCGCGGGTGGATCACAGGCGCGGCGCTGTAGGACAGCTGCGGCGCCGCGGCGCTGCGGGCGGCGGGGCGGGCGGCGGGGCGGAAAAGCGTCGCGCTGCGCGTTGACACCGCCGCGCCCGCTCCTCTAGGAGCCTCCGCGACCGGAGACGTGGGTGAGTGGCTGAAACCAGCGGTTTGCTAAACCGTCGTAGTCTTTAAGGGGCTACCGAGGGTTCGAATCCCTCCGTCTCCGCCAGTTCCCGACTGTATCAGCACGGCGCAGGTCGTTGAGGACCGCGGTCGGATAGGTCGTGGCTCGGCGCGGCGGGGCTGTCGCGATCCGCAGCTATCCGGTGGCTTCTTGCGCCGCGGCGGATCGTGTTTCCGGACGGTTGACAAAGCTTTGTTTCCGGCAATGCGAAAGCCGGTGACCCACTCCTCACGCCTTTCGCCGACTGCGTGCCTGCCCGGCTGCCGGGCGGGGTCGATCATTATTGCCATCATTACCGTCGCGCCCGGCGCGAGGGTGGATGACGACTAGCGAACGGCGATCCGCCGCTAGACCGAGTTCTTCGACCCCCGCGCCGACCCCGGCGCGGGGGTTTTTCTCTGCCTGAAAGACCCCCGACATGCTTCGAAGCCACGCCGTTACCCAAGGCCCCGCCCGCGCCCCAGCCCGCGCCATGCTGCGCGCGACGTGCCTCGACGACGCCGCACTCGTTCGCCCGATGGTGGGCATCGTCGCGAGCCGGTCGGACGTGTCGCCCTGCAACCTCACCCTGCGGGAGCTTGCCGGCGACGTCCGCGAGGGGGTCCAGGCGGCGGGGGCACCGCGTTCGAGTTCGGGACCATCGTCGTCACCGACGGCATCGCGATGGGCACCGAAGGCATGCGCGCGAGCCTGCCGTCGCGCGAGAGACGATCGCCGATTCGATCAGGCTCGCGGTCGCGGGGCACTGCCTCAATGCGCTGGTGATGCTGGTCGGCTGCGACTAAACGCTGCCCGCAGCGGCGATGGCCGCGGTCCGGCACGAGCAGGGCGCTGCCTTTGCCGCCAACGGGCAGGCTTGCGAGCGGGCGCGTCGGGGTGTGCGTCGCGACGTCAGGGCCGGGCGCCTCCAACGTCGTCACCGCGCTCGCCGACGCTCTTCCTGCTCGACAATCAGGCGCTGGGGAGGGTGCGGCAGTGGCAGGACCTGTTCTTCGCCGCGCGCTTTTCCGAGGTCGATCTGAGCGACAACCCCGACTTCGTCGCGCTCGCGCGGGGTTCGGGATTGCGGCGCGCTCGATCGACCGCGCGGATGAGGTGGACGGCGCGCTCGACGAACTGCTTGCCGCGCCGGCGCCGATGCTGCTGCACGTCGCCATTCCGGCCGAGGCAGCGGTCTGGCCGCTCGGCCCGCCCGGGCGGAGTAGCGCCGAGATGCCGGACGCGCCTGCCTTGGCCGCCGCTCCCACATCCCCGACTTCGCCCGAACGCCGCCATGCCCTGCTTCCGGCTTGAGCTTCGCCGGCGCGTGGTGGAGGGCGCGTTGGCGCGAGTGCTCGACCTGGTCGAGCGGCGCGGGCTGACGCTGGTCAGCCTCGTCGCGACGACGCGGGGCTGCGCCGGTCAGCTCGACTGCGTGCTGGTGGCAAGCCGCGCGACCCGGCCCGAGATGTTCGAGGCGCAGCTGCTCCGCCTCGCCGACTGCCGCTGGGCGGAGTGCCGCCCGGCCCCGCCGACGATGGGAGATCTGCGGCCGCCTCGCTGAACCGATGCCCGCGCTCGCGCATCGCGACGTCGTGGAGCGCAGGGCGAAGGTTAGCGCGCTTGCGTTTCATATCAGTTACGGCAAGACGACGTCCGTGCAGACGGGGTGCGCACCGGTGGGGCGGGGCGCATCGAGGGGTTGAGGCGGTGTGCTGCGGGTCCGCGCGTGGTCTGGGGCTTGATTAGGGATGTTGGAATCGGACGCGGGTGCTCACCCGTTCGTCGTGACGTCGCAGCGCGACGCACCCGCACACGTCGTCGAACCGACTACCCCCGCGCGGACAGCGCGGGTGCCGTCACGACGGCTCGATTTTCTGCGTGGCGCGGCGGCCCTGTATGTCGTCATCGGCCATGCCCGCGGGCATCTGTTCGCCGGGGGAGCGCATCTCTCTCAGGTCAGAGAGCTTGGCGTGCTCGACTATGTCGCACTGGCGCTGCTGCAGTTGACGAGCCTCGGCACCGAGGCGGTCATCCTGTTCTTCGTGATGAGCGGGTTCGCGATGGCGCACAGTTTTCGCCAATCGGAGTCGACGCTCAGCTTTTACAAGAAGCGGCTCATCCGCATCTGGCCGCCCTATGCGGCGGCGGTGGCGGTGGCATTTCTGTTCGCCGCGATCATCCTGCGATCGCCCGAACCGAATACGATCGCGACCGAGGTGGCGCGCACGGGCTGGGGACCGCTCGATGCCATATTGATGCTGCTATACGTCAAGGTCAGCTCGTGGCTGACCGCGCCCTTCTGGTCATTGCCGCATGAGGTCATGTTCTATGCGCTGTGTCCGTTGCTGCTGGCGGGTCGATCGCGGACGATGTTGATCCTTGGTCTCTCGGTCGCGATGGCCATCGGGGGGATGCTGATCCTCGGCATATACGAGGACCCGACGCGCTTCGGCGCCGTATTCTACCAATATTTCTTTGGCTTGCTCGTGTTCTTCATGATCGGCGCGGCGGCCTATCATCATCAGGATCGGATACCGCGCCTCGGCGGGCGGCAGCTGTTGCTAGTGTTTGCAGTCAGCTTCGTCGTAATCTGGTTCCTCAAGAACCAGGTTCTGGGCGGGTGGAATACGATCACCAGTTTGATGACCGCGCCCATTGCCGTCCTTTTGATCGGCAACGTCCCTTCAAGTCTTTACGATCGCAAGTGGCTCAATTGGGGCCATTTCAGCTATTCGCTCTACATCGTCCACATGCAGATCATCGCGTTCGCGAGCTTTCTGATCGAGCGTATGTTCGGCGTGTCGCAGCGCGACATGACCAGTTACTGGATGTGGATGCTGGCGATCCCGCCGACCGTCGCGCTGAGCTACCTGTTCTACCTCGCCATCGAGAAACGCTGCGATGCGGCGCTGTCCCGCATCCGCCTGCGCGAGCGCGTGCAGGCCGACGCGGCGGGGATTACCGCACCGGGCGTCCGTTGAGCGTGACTTCGCCTTCGACGCGGGTGGAGGCGAGAACGGCCGGGCCGCGGATGGTGCTGCGCCCGCGATAGACGCCGCGCGGATAGGAGGGCGTGGCGCTCGCCTGGTTCATGGTCACGCTGTCGTAGATGGTGCCCGCGGTCCACGGCAGCTTGCCGCCGTGCACGAGATCGAAGGTGCAGCGCACGAACGCGACATTGAGCCCCGCCTGGTGGCTGCCGCCCAAGTCGACGATCGGGGTCGAGCCGTCCGCGCCGTAGCCGCGGCGGCCGCTCGCGGGGTCGCGATCGGTGAAGCGGCAGTCGACGAACTGCGTGGCGAGCGCCGGGTTGGGGCTGGCAAAGGCGCGCACAACGGCCCCGACGAACAGGCACTGGTCGAAACGGAAGCGCGGCTTGGATGGCCACGCCGCCCAGTTGGTGATGCCGACAAAGCGGCAGCGGGTGAAGCTGACGCCTTCGCTCGGACCGCTGTCGGCGACCATGCCGGCGCCCATATTGTCGTCGAAGACGCAGTCGGCGAAGGCGATGTCGCGCACCTGCTTGCCCGCTTCGGCTTCGATGTCGACGCCGGCGCCGGGGTTGCTGGCGACGGGCCCGCGCCCGGTGCGGCTGAATTCGCAAGCCGAGAAGCGATAGCCACGGCCGCCGATGATGCTGCAGCCCTGCCGCCCGTTGCCGATCGCGCGCACGCGTTCGATGCGGCGGGTGGTCTGCGCGCCGGCATTTGGCCCGTCGATCAGCAGCCCGTCCTGGCCGTGATTGATGAGCTCGAGGTCGGCCAGGAGCTCGCTCCCCGCATTGTCGATCAGCGCGACGCCGGTCATCGGGATCTGCCAGCCGGTGTCGCCCCATTCGCCGCCCAGCCGCATGGCGGCGATGTTGCCGTCGAGCTTGAGGTTGCGGATGACGACCGGGCCGCGACTGCGCGCGACGCGGATCATGAAGCGGTAGGGGCTGGCGAGCGCGCGGCCGTCGTAGAATGGCATGCGCGGGCGCAGGGGCGCGCCGCGTTCGTCGAAGCTGCCGTAGCGCGCGCCCGGATTGGCGCGCAGCGTCGCGCCGTTGCCGTCGATGGTGACCCCGGAGCGCAGCCCTTCAAGATCGATGATCGGTGAGGGTTCGTAGCGATATTGCGGGGGGCGGCCGGGCGTTTGCCGACCGACCATGTAGGTCTTGCGCGACAGGATGATGCGCCCGCCGCCCGCGGCGACCACTGCGCGCGACATGCGGGCGAAGGCGTCGGTATCGTCGCTGCGACCGTCGCCGCGCGCGCCGAAATCCTCGGGGCGAAAATCGCCCGCCGCGCGCGCCGCGGAGGGGATCGCGCTGGCGGCGAGGCCGGCGGCGCCGGAGAGGAGGAACAGGCGGCGGTCGAGCGTCGTGGTCACATCGTCCCTTTCATGTGCGCCGCGCAGCATTGCCGCCGGGCCGATGAGCAACGTCTGAACTGCGCGATCAGTGACGCGCGGCCCCTGGAGCCGCCGGGCCGCCATGCTTCGGGCGCCAACTTGCGGAGCGAAATGGCGTCGGCTAGTGCGAGCCGCCACTGCGAAGCGGCCCGAAGCATTGAGGACTACGCGTGCAATCCCCAAAGAATTTCGCTCTGATCGGCGCCGCCGGTTATATCGCCCCGCGCCACATGCACGCCATCAAAGAGACCGGAAACCGGTTGGTGGCCGCGCTCGATCCTTCGGATTCGGTCGGCGTGATCGACGGCTACTTTCCCGACAGCAGTTTCTTCACGGAATTCGAGCGGTTTGACCGGCACGTCGACAAGATGCGGCGCTCGGCTTCGGGCGATGCGGTCGATTATGTCTCGATCTGTTCGCCCAATTACCTCCACGATTCGCACATCCGCTTTGCCCTGCGGTCGGATGCCGACGCGATCTGCGAGAAGCCGATCGCGCTCAACCCGCGCAACATCGAAGGGCTGATCGAGGCGGAGCGCGCCACCGGCCGGCGGGCGTGGACCATCCTCCAGCTGCGGCTGCACCCGGAGATCATGCGCCTGCGCGAGAAGTTCGCCGCCGACGCCCCCGATGCGCCCAAGCGCGAGGTGGAGCTGACCTACATCACCGGGCGCGGCACCTGGTACATCCATTCGTGGAAGGGCGACGACAAGAAGTCGGGCGGCATCGCCACCAACATCGGCGTGCATTTCTTTGACATGTTGGGGTTCCTGTTCGGAGCGCTGCAGGACAACCGCGTCCATGTCAGCGAGCCGACGCGGGCAAGCGGCTACCTCGAATATGAGCGCGCGCGGGTGCGCTGGTTCCTGTCGATCGACGTCGCCGACATTCCCGAGGCGGCGCGCTCGGCCGGGCAGCGCACGTTCCGGTCGATCACCGTCGATGGCGACCAGATCGAATTTTCGGGCGGGTTCACCGACCTTCACGTCGCCAGCTATCAGCAGATCCTGGCCGGCAACGGCTTTGCGCTGGCGGACACGCTGCCCGCGATCGAGACGGTCGCCGCCATCCGCGAGGCGGTTCCGCAGAGCGGCTCGCTGAGCGGCGACCGCCACCCGCTCATCGCGCGTTCAGCCGGCTGAGGGTGAAGGCGCGCGCGATGCAATTCATCGATCTCAAGTCGCAATATGCGGACCTCAAAAGCGACGTCGACGCCGCCATTCAGGGCGTGCTCGACCATGGGCAATATATCATGGGGCCCGAGGTCGCGGCGATGGAGCAGGCGCTGTGCGACTATACCGGCGCGCCGCACTGCATTTCCGTCGCGAGCGGGACCGAGGCGCTGCTGATCAGCATGATGGCGCTCGGCATCGGGGCGGGCGACGAGGTTATCACCACGCCGTTCACCTTTGCCGCGACGGCGGAGACCATCGCGCTGCTCGGTGCAACGCCGGTGTTCGCGGACATTCACCCCGACACGTGCAACATCGACCCGGAGGCGATCGCGCCGCTGATCACGGATCGCACCCGCGCGATCATCCCGGTCAGCCTCTACGGCCAGCCGGCGGACATGGACGAGATCAACTCCATCGGCGAAGCGCATGGTCTCCCCGTGATCGACGATGCGGCGCAAAGTTTCGGTGCGGAGTATCGCGGGCGCGGCAATGAAACGCGGCGGATCGGCAATCTCGCGCCGATCACCTGCACCAGCTTTTTCCCGTCCAAGCCGCTCGGTTGTTATGGCGATGGCGGCGCGATCTTCGCGCACGACCCCGACATCGCGCAGGCGTGCCGCGAGATCCGCGTGCACGGCCAATCGAAGCGCTACACCCACACCCGGATCGGCGTCGGCGGACGGATGGACACGCTGCAATGTGCGGTGGTGCTGGCGAAGCTCAAACGGTTCGACTGGGAGGTCGAGCGGCGGCTGGCGATCGGCGCGCGCTACAACCGGCTGCTCGACGACGCGGGGATCGCGCGCGTGCAGCAGCGGCCCGGCCGGACCAGCGTGTTCGGCCAGTACAGCGTCTTCGTCGACGACCGCGCCGGCGTGCAGGAGCGGCTGAAGGCGGCGGGGGTGCCGACCGCGGTGCACTATCCGATCCCGCTCAACCGCCAGCCGGCCTATGCGGGTCGCTGCGGCGGCGGCGAAACGCCGCGTGCGGATGCGGCGGCGGCGCGGGTGATGAGCCTGCCGATGCACCCGTACCTCGAAGACGCGCAGCAGGACGCGATCGTCGCCGCGCTGGTGGAGGCGGTGAAGGCCCGCTGATGCGCAGCGCGGACTTTCTGATCATCGGCGGCGGCATCGTCGGCCTGACGCTGGCGCTCGAATTGAAGCGCCGCGAGCCGGGGGCGCACGTCGTCGTGCTCGAGAAGGAGCCGGAGCCGGGGCGTCATTCGAGCGGGCGCAACAGCGGCGTGCTGCACAGCGGCATCTATTATCCTGCCGCCTCGCTCAAGGCGCGGGTGTGCCGGCAGGGGATGTTCGAATGGATTGCCTATTGCGAGGAGCGCGGCCTGCCGCTCAATCGCATCGGCAAGCTGCTGGTGGCGGCTCACGACGACGACCGCCCGCAGCTCGACCTGCTCGAGGCGCGCGGGCGCGAGAATGGCGTCGATGTCGAGCGCATCGGTGCCGACGATCTGCCGCGGGTCGAGCCGGAAGCGCGCTCCGCCGGGGGCGAGGCGCTGCTGGTGCGCTCGACCTCCGTCGTCGACAGCGCGGCCTGCTTCGCATCGGTGCTGGGCGATGTTCGCGCGGCAGGGATCGAGGTGCTGTGCGGGGGCACGCTGGGGCGGGTCGACGCGGCGGCGTGCACGCTCGAGTGGGGGGGCGAGACGGTCAGCTACGGCCACGTCATCAACACCGCCGGGCTGCATGCCGACAGCGTCGCGCACAAGTTCGGGGTGGGCGACGATTACGAGCTGCTGCCGTTCAAGGGCCTCTACTGGAAGCTCGACCCGGCGGCGGGTTTCGACATCCGCCACCTGATCTATCCCGTGCCCGACCTGCGCGTCCCGTTCCTGGGCGTGCACACGACGACGGCGATCAACGGCACCGTCTATATCGGCCCGACCGCGGTGCCTGCGTTCGGCCGCGAGAATTATCGCGGGCTCCAAGGGGTGAGCGCGGGGGAGCTCGGGCGCATCGGCGGGCATCTCACCCGCCAGTTCGTCGCCGGACGCAACGGTTTCCGCCGGCTCGCCTGGGTCGAGGGGCGGCGTTACTTCAAACCGTGGTTCGCCGACGCGGCGCGCGCGATCCTGCCGCGCCTGCGTCCCGAGCATTTGAAACCGTGCGATAAAGTCGGCATCCGCGCGCAAATGCTGCGGCGGTCGACCGGCGAACTGGTGACCGACTTTCTGGTCGAGGCTGGACCCTCATCGACACATGTGCTTAACGCCATCTCGCCCGCGTTCACGAGCGCTTTTCCGCTCGCGCGTCACATCTGCGAAACCTTCGTCCTGAAGTGAGATCCCATGAATATTGATGGCAAGAAGCTGGTCGTCGTCGGCGGCGCCGGCCTGATCGGCTCGCACACGGTCGACCGCCTGCTGCAGCACGACGTGGGCGAAGTCCTGATTTACGACAATTTCGTCCGTGGACGGCAGGAAAACCTGGCCGACGCGCTGCGCGATCCGCGGGTGAAAATCTACGACGTCGGCGGCGACATCCTGCAGACCGACATCCTCGATTCCGCGATCAAGGGCGCCGACGGGGTGTTCCACTTCGCCGCGCTGTGGCTGCTGCAGTGCCACGAATATCCGCAGACGGCGTTCGACGTGAACGTGAAGGGCACGTTCAACGTCATGCAGGCGTGCGTGAAGAACGACGTAAAGCGGCTGGTCTATTCATCGTCCGCGTCGGTCTATGGCGATGCGGTGACCGAACCGATGGCCGAGGACCATCCCTTCAACAACCAGAACTTCTACGGCGCGACCAAGATCTGCGGCGAAGCCATGCTGCGCGCGTTCCACCACCGCTACGGCCTCGACTATGTCGGGCTGCGGTACATGAACGTCTATGGCCCGCGGCAGGATTATCGCGGGGCGTATATCGCGGTGATCATGAAGATGCTCGACGCGATCGACCGGGGTGAGGCGCCGACGATCCTCGGCGACGGGTCCGAAGCGTTCGATTTCGTGGCGGTGGAGGATTGCGCGCTCGCCAATGTCCGCGCGATGCAGGCCGACGCGACCGACGAATTCTACAATGTCGGCACCGGTCGCCGCACCTCGCTCAAGGAGCTGGCGGAGCAGCTGATCGTGCTGACCGGCTCCAACCAGCCGGTCCAATATGCGCCGCGCAGCACCGCGACGCTGGTGCGCAACCGCATCGGCGATCCCGCCAAGGCAAGCCGCGAGATCAACTTCACCGCCGAGATCGAGCTGCGCGAGGGCCTCGAAAAGCTGATCGCCTGGCGCGCCGCGCACAAGGCCGAGGTCGAGGCGCGCCGTGCCGCCGCGGGAGTCGAAGCATGAGCCAGGATAGCATGCGCAAGATCCACATCGCCCTCCCGCACACCGGGGAGGATGAATGGCAGGCGTGCCGCGAGCCGCTGATGAGCGGCTGGCTGACGCAGGGGCCGGCGGTGGCAGGGTTCGAGAAGGCCTTTGCCGAGCGGCATCAGGTCGATCACGCGCTGGCGGTGACGAGCTGCACCACCGGGCTGCACCTCGTCCTCGCAGCGATGGGAATCGGGCCGGGCGACGAGGTGATCGTGCCGTCCTTCACCTGGGTCGCTACGGCCAACGTCGTCGTCTATTGCGGCGCGACGCCGGTGCTGTGCGACGTCGATCCGACCACCTACAACATCTGCCCCAAGGACCTCGCCCGCAAGGTGACCGAGCGCACCAAGGCGGTGATTCCGGTGCACCTGTTCGGGCTGTGCGCGGACATGGACGCGGTGCGCGCGGCGGTGCCGGCGCACGTCAAGCTGGTCGAGGACGGTGCTTGCGCGGCGGGTGCATCCTATCGCGGCACGCCGGCGGGCGGGCTCGGCGAAGCGGCAGTGTTTTCGTTCCACCCGCGAAAGTCGATCACGACGGGTGAAGGCGGCATGGTCACGACCAACGACGCGGAGCTCGCCGACGTCGCCAACATGCTGCGCAACCACGGTGCGTCGATCTCCGAAGAGCAGCGCCACAACGGCCCGCAGCCCTATCTGCTGCCGGAGTTCAACCTGCTCGGCTACAACTACCGCATGACCGACCTGCAGGGCGCGGTGGGGCAGGTGCAGCTGACCAAGCTCGACCAGTTCATCGACGAACGGCAGCAGTGGGCGGAATATTATCGCGACCAGCTCGCGGCGATCGACTGGCTGCGGATGCCCGTATTTCCGGAAAACGGCCGGCATGCCTGGCAGGCGTTCGTCACCTATGTCGACCCCGACAAGGCGCCGATGCCGCGCAATCGCATCATGGACATCCTGCAGTCGAAGGGGGTCGCAACCCGCCCCGGCACGCACGCGGTGCACATGCTCGGCTATTATCGCGACCGGCTCGGCCATGGTGCCGACGATTTCCCGGGCGCCAAGGCGTGCGACGCCAACACCATGGCCATCCCGCTCCACAACCGCATGGAGCGCGAAGATTACGCCTATGTCGTCGATGCGCTGCGGGCGATCTGATCGCCCGACGCTGACTTTGCGCTTCGGCGCCTGAAAGGATTGGGAAAGATGGCGACCATCGCTGACGAGGCGCTTTTTAGGGACCTGCCCGAAAAGCAGGACAACCTGTATCGCGCGTCGCTGGCGGGGGCGTCGGACAATGAAGTCCACACCAACGACGCCTTCTCCGAAAAATGGGTGGCGATCGATCAAGGTCTCGACGACGAGGACGAGGAGTGGAAGCGGTTCCAGCTCGACTGGTACTGCCGCAGCTACGGCTTCGCGAACGAAGGCGAAGTGGCGGCATTCCTCGCCGACAAGAAAGTGATTCTCGATGCTGGCTGTGGCGTCGGTTTCAAGGGGGCATGGATGGCGCGGCTGGCGCCGCATGCGACGGTCATTGCGATGGACCTGTCGGAGTCGGTCCGGCTGGCGGCGCAGCGGTACGCCGACTATCCCAACATGCTGTTCGTGCAGGGCGACATCGCCAAGACGCCCTTCCGCGACGGCACGATCGATCTCGTCAGCTGCGACCAGGTGCTGCACCACACCGACAGTCCGCCGGCGACCGTGCGCGAATTTGCGCGCATTCTGAGCGCCAACGGCGTGCTCAATACCTACGTCTATTCCAAGAAGGCGCTGCCCCGCGAATTGCTCGATGAACATTTCCGCGAGAAGTCGAAGGAAATGTCGCGGGCGGAGATTTGGGATCTGAGCCGTCAGCTGACCGACCTCGGCAAGATCCTGACCGACCTCGACGTCACCATCGACGTGCCGGACATGCCGGCGCTGGGGATCAAGGGCGGGCCGCAGGATCTGCAGCGTTTCATCTACTGGAACTTTATCAAATGCTTCTGGAACGAAGACATGGGCGATGAAGCGTCGTTGATGACCAATTTCGACTGGTATGCGCCCAGCACGGCATTCCGCTACAGCGCGGATGAATTCCATGCGATGCTGGCCGACGCTGGTTTTCGGCCGGATTTCGTCCACAGCGAGGAAGCCTGCCACACCGGCCGGTTCGTGAAATAACGCCATGTGCGGCATCGCCGGACTGATCGGCGTCGACGGTCGGCCGGTATCGCCGGCAGTCCTTCAGCGCATGACCGATGCCATTGCCCATCGCGGGCCGGATGGCGAAGGGCACTGGGTCGACGGCAATGTCGGCTTCGGCCACCGGCGGCTGGCGATCATCGACCTGTCGCCGGCGGGCCATCAGCCGATGCTCAGCGCCGACCAGCGCTATGTCCTTATTTACAATGGCGAGATCTACAATTTCCGCGAGCTGCGCGCGGAGCTGGAGACGCACGGCCATCAGTTCCGCTCGCGCACCGACAGCGAAGTGGTGCTCAACGCGCTGGTCCAATGGGGCACCGGGGCGCTCGAACGGTTCAACGGCATGTTCGCCTTTGCGCTGTGGGATCGCAAGGAGCGTAAGCTGCTGCTCGCGCGCGACCGATATGGCATAAAGCCTCTTTACTATGCGCTGACCGGCCAGTGGCTGGCGTTCGGGTCGGAGCAGAAGGCGATCCTCGCCAGTCGGCAGGTGGAGGACAAGCTCGATACGGCCGGGCTGTTCGAATATCTGACATTTCAGAACATCTTCACCGACCGCACGCTGGTGGACGGGGTGCGGCTGCTGCCGCCGGGGCATTATGCGACGTTCGACGTCGGCGGTGGCGCCAGCTCGCTGAAGGTCGAGCAATATTGGGATTTCGATTTCCACGAGCCCGGCGATCCGGCGCGCGACGAGGAATATCGCGAGGAGCTCGACCGGCTGTTCCGCAAGGCGGTGACGCGCCAGATGGTTACCGACGTCGAACTCGGCAGTTACCTGTCGGGGGGCATGGATTCAGGCTCGATCACCGCCATCGCGGCGACCTCATATCCCTGTCTCAAGACCTTCACCTGCGGCTTCGATCTGTCCTCGGCGAGCGGCATCGAGCTTGCCTATGACGAGCGCGCGCGGGCGGAGCGCATGAGCTATCGTTTCGGCACCGAACAATATGAGATGGTGCTGAAGGCGGGTGACATGGAGCGCGCCATGGGGCGGCTCGCCTATCATCTCGAAGAGCCGCGGGTTGGCCAGTCCTACCCCAATTTCTACGCAGCGCAGCTCGCCTCCAAATTCGTCAAGGTGGTGATGAGCGGCGCGGGTGGCGATGAGCTATTCGGCGGCTATCCGTGGCGTTATTATCGCGCGGTCAACGTCGCGGGCTTCGACGATTATGTCGACCGCTATTATGCCTTCTGGCAGCGCATGTTGACCGATGAGGAGCGGTCGGCGGTGTTCGCCCCGATCGCGGGCGAAGTCGCCGACGTCGACACGCGCGAGATTTTCCGCAGCGTGTTCCGCCATCACGACGATCGCCTCAACGCGCCCGAAACCTATATCAACCACTCGCTCTATTTCGAGGCGAAGACGTTCCTGCACGGGCTGCTGGTGGTCGAAGACAAGCTGTCGATGGCGCACAGCCTCGAAAGCCGGGTGCCCTTCCTCGACAACGACCTCGTCGATTTCGCGATGCGCTGTCCAGTCCACCTCAAGCTCAACAATCTCGCCGACGTGATGCGCATCGACGAGAATGAGCCGGGCGACAAATCCGCGAAGTTTTTCGGCAAGACCAAGGACGGCAAGCAGATCCTGCGCGACGTGATGCGGTCGTTCATCCCGCCCGAAATCGCCGATGCGGAAAAGCAGGGCTTCTCCGCGCCCGATGCGAGCTGGTTCAAGGGCGAGAGCATCGACTTTGTGCGCGAGCGGCTGCTCGACCGCGACAGCGCGCTGTACGACGTGCTCGATCGCGGCGCGGTGCACCGGCTGGTGGGCCAGCACCTCGACGGGGAAAAGAACCGGCGGCTGCTGATCTGGTCGCTGCTCAATCTGAGCCAGCTGATGGAGTCATCCAAATGAACCGTCTGATGCCAGGCGAATTTGCGCGCGCGCAGATTTCGGACAACGCGAAGATCCTGTGCGAGCATGCGACGATCGGCGATGGCGCCGTCATCGGTCCGGATGTCACGATCGAAGCGCGCGAAGTCCACATCGGTGCGGGCACGATCATCGAGCGCGGAACGACGATCAAGGGTCTCGGAAAGCCCTGCGCTCGGTTGTGGGTCGGGGACCAATCATTTGTGGGCTTCGCGAACCAGATACTGGTCCCGGATTTCGTGATGGGGGACTATGCTCAGCTTCACAACAGTTCGCTCACGTCGGGATACCAGCCGATCCGGATCGGACACAACTGCTGGATCGGGCAACAAAGCATCCTGAATTGCACCGAGACGCTGACGCTGGGAAATAATGTTCGCGTCGGCACCGGAAGTCATATCTGGACTCACGTGGCAAGCGGCGAACTGCTTGAGGGGTGCACCCTTTATGGTGAGCACCCCGTCACCGTCGAGGACGACGTCTGGATCGTCGGAGGTGCGGTCATTTCTCCGGGGCTGACGCTGGGACGGCGCGCTGTAATCATGACCGGTGCCGTTTTGACAAAGTCCGCAGAGGCTGGCCACACCTACGCCGGCGTTCCGGCGAAGGACGTGACCGACAAGCTCAATTTTTGGAAGACACCGACGCTCGGCGACAAGATTGAGATGATGAAAGACTTCATCCAAGAATATAATTCAGCCGCAGCGGGCGCTCCCGTTATTTGGGTGGATGATCCCGCTGAAGTTTCTTTCGACGATCAGCATCTCTATGTCGTTGGTGAATTGGCCGACTGGGACGGCGTTCGTTCGAGAAACATTAGTCTGTTCGATCTAGCAAGCAAACGCTACCACAAGACCGGTCGGAGGAACGAGGTGGCCTTCGTTCGCTGGATGGTTGGTTTTCGCGCGCGCTTCCTGCCCGTTAACGACGCCCTGCCGGCGCGGTTCAATGACTGAGTTCGCGACAGACGACCAACCGTCCTGCCTCTATATCGATCAGGCCTATACCGTCAGCGAGTTGCTGCGCCGTCAGCATCGGCAGTTTTTCGATGCGCGTCACAGCGGCGGCTTCTTTAAAAGGGTTATAGGGCTTCACCCTTTTGCTGACCGCGTCCGCGAAATGGCCGCGCCGGTAGAAACAATCCGCTTTAGCGAACGTCAGGTGGTTGTCGAAGCCAAGGCGATGGCGCTGAACCTGCCGCGCGTTCTCGCGCCGATCAATCTGATCGTTACGCAAGCACGGCTGCTTCGCCGTATCGCGCGGCTTATTCGGGACGAAAAGCTGTCTTTGATCTCGGCGACTGACCCGCTTTATTCAGGCTTGTTTGGGTACTGGTTGAAACGGCGGACGGGTCGGCCGCTGGTCGTACACATCTACGCCAATTTTGAACTCAACTACCAAAATACTGGCCGAACGGCCTATCCCAAGCTCATCCCGTGGCGCTGGCTGGAACAAGCGTTGTTTGGGTATGTCTTGCGGCGTGCGGACAAGGTGGCGGCTGGAAGCCACACCGTGGCCGAGCAAGCGGAGCGGTGCGGCGTTCCGGCGCCGCGGATATTCGTCCTTCGCGTCGGCAAGAACCTCGTGCCCGAGCATCGCGTGCCCCCGCTGGAGCGCGCGCGACTGACGGAGGACGAACGACGCCGCCTCGGAATTCGTCCGAATACGAAATTACTGTTGACGGTCGCCCGGCTAGAGCCCGAAAAATTAGTCGGGGATGCTATCCGCGCGTTCGCGATCGTCGCCAAACACGTATCAGATGCGGTGCTGCTAATCGCCGGGCAAGGTTCCGAACTGGGGCGGTTGCAGGCTCTTGCCGAGACGCTCGGTGTCGCTGAACGCGTGAACTTTCTTGGTCTCATGGGACAATCCGTGCTCACCCGACTCGCGCCGGAGTGTGTGGTCCTCTCACCTGTCACAGGGATAGCGCTACTCGAGACGTCGATGTCCGGCGCGCCGCCTATCGCCTACGATATCGATTCATCCATCTCTGACCTTGTCGAAAGCGATGTGACCGGATTTCTGATTCAGCAAGGGGATTGGCAGGCCATGGGCGAGGCCGCTCTCGCCGTCATGCAAGATCCGGCGCTCCGGCAACGCTTGTCGACCGCCATCCGTTCGCGTGCCGAGGCTTTGACCGACTCCGACACGATCGTGGCCGCAGAGCAGGCGGCCTATCGCCCGCTCATCGCGAACGGCTAGCCATGAGGTTCGGCGCCAGCGTCGCCGTTTATAGCGTGGCGACCCTGATCGCGCGGAGCGGTCAGGTGGCGATGCTGGCGATCTTCCCGTTTTTCCTCAGCCCGACGCAATATGGCGTGCTGGGGCTGCTCAACGCGGTCGCCGCGTTCGTCAACATGCTCCCGCTCGAGGTAAGCCAGGGGATGGCGCGCAACCTCGCCGATAGCGAGGGGACGGAGCGCGCTTCGTTCGTCGGGACGGCCTGGTGGTTCACGCTGCTGACGATGGCCGGCGGGGGGATCGTCATGCTGGTCGCGGCGCCCACGTTGGGCGGCTGGCTGAGTGCCGATACGGACATTGCGCTCTATCTCCGGCTGGCGGCGGGCTTCTTCGTCGCGACGACGCTCGTCTATTTCACGCAGACGCTGTTCCGCTGGGAAATGCGGGTGTGGGATTTTTTCTGGGCAAGCGTCGCTCAGGCGCTGCTGCCGCTCGGTCTCGCGGTGGCCGGAGCGTTCCTGGCCGACGACCGGCTGGCGGGCGTCATCGCCGGCCAGACGATCGGCATCATGCTGGTGCTGGCGTGGTCGCTGTGGCGGCTGCGCGGAGCGTTGTGGGCGCGCATCGACCGGGCAAAGCTGTCCGACATGCTGCGCTTTTCGCTGCCGTTGGTGCCGGGGAGCCTCGCCGTGCTGCTCGGGGTTTATGGATCGCGCTTTGTCGTCAATGACGAAATGCCGCTGAGCGATGTCGGCCGGTTCTTTTTCGCAAGCCAGCTGGCGACGATTCCCAGCCTCGTCATCCTCGGCGTGCAGGCCGCGCTGATGCCGCACGTCTATGCGCACCATCAGCACCCCGACACGCCGCGGCTGGTCTCGCGGGTGTTCGAGATCGTCACTGCGGTCGGGCTGCTGATGGCGCTGGCGATGGGGCTGTTGATCGACCCTGTTCTCCACGCATTCGGATACGATCGCTATGCGGGGGTCGGGCTGATCGTGCTACTGCTGGCGCCGGCCTTCCTCATGCAGCAAATGTATATTTTCGGTCCCGGTTTTGCCCTGGCGCGGCGCACGATCGAACAGATGTGGGTGGCAATTCTCGGCGGCGTTTCGAGCGTCGCCTTCAGCGTCGCGATGGTGAAGCCGTTCGGGCTGCTCGGCGCGGCGCTGGCGACCATGGCGTCGGCGGCGCTGTTCCTGGGGATCTGGCTGTGGCGGTCGGGCCGCCATTATCCGGTCCCCATGCGCGGCGTGCGCATCGGGCTCGCCCTGCTCGTCTTCGCGGCGCTCGCCGCCGTCGGGTTCGAAGTGGCGGGGGGCGGCGTGTTCGCGGGCGTCGGCCTGGTGCTCGTCTTTGCGCTGGCGGTCGCGGCGCTCGGCCTGGTCCACCTCGCCCCGCTGCGTGGTGCGATCGCGGCGCGGCGCAATGCGCGCAAGCCCACGTAAGAACCTCCCTGACTGACGGAGTGACAAGTGCCGCATACCGCTGACTGGCCCGTCGCGACCTGGCGACTGCTGTTCCTTGTCAAATCCATCGCGTCGGAGGGCGGTGGCGCTGAAAAAGTGTTGTCGGTGGTGGCGAGTGCGCTGGCGCGCCGGGGCCATGCCGTCACCGTGGCATCGTTCGACCCGCAAGGGACTACGCCCTTCTACCCCTATGACGCGCGCGTGCAGTTCCGGTCGTTGCACCAGGGCGCGGTCGACCAGCCTGCGACGGTCGCCGACGCGCTACGCCGTATCCCCGCACTCCGCCGGCTGTTGGTCGAGCTCCGTCCGGATTGTGCGATCGGCTTTCTGCACAGCTCGTATGTTTTTCTCGCGATGGCGGCGGTGGGGACCGGCGCTCGGCTGATCGGCAGCGAACATACGGTGCAGGCGCATTATGCGGGGCGACCCGTCGAGTGGGCACTGCTGCGCGCGACGTCGTGGCGCCTGGCGGCGATGACCGCCGTTTCGGAGGCGATGAAGCGCACTTTCCCAGCGTCCATGCAGCGGCGCATGACGGTCATCCCGAACCCGGTCGATGTGCAACCTTCCCAGGAAGGTCAGGTGGTCACAGAGAAGGCGGGGCGGCCTCGCCTGTTATGCGTTGCTGGTCTGCGGCCGGAAAAGGATTTGTCGACGCTGGTCGAGGCCTTTGCGCGGATCGCTCCCGCGCACCCGGACTGGGATCTGCGGATCGTGGGCGAAGGCGCCATGCGGGACGCGCTGGAGGCGCAGGTCGCGGCGGCGGGGCTGGCCGGGCGGGTGACGTTGCCGGGCTCGGTCCGGGAAATTTCGCGCGAATACGGCTCCGCTTCGGCGTTCGTGCTGCCCTCGCTCTACGAAAGTCAGGGCCTTGCGCTCGCCGAGGCGCTGACGGCGGGGCTGCCGAGCGTCGGCTTCGCGGCGTGTGACGGGGTGCGCGACCTGATCGACGATGGACGCAATGGCCTGCTCGCATCCGACACGCCCGACCGGGTGAGCGGCCTCGCCGTCGCGCTTGGGGAACTTCTGAGCAACGACGAACGCCGCGCGGACATGGCACTTTCGGCACGGGACAGCGTCCGAGTCTTCGATGTCGAGCGGATTGCCGCGCAGTGGGAAGCCCTGATCGCGCGGGTCATCGCCCGCGCCGCCTAGACGCGCGTCAGGCGGCCCTCCGCAAGCCGGTAGCGTTCGGCGGTGGCGGGGCATTGGGTTTCGCCGGTGCCTTCGGCGGGGAGGTCGAGCCGTTCGCCGTGGCGGCTGACCCAGCCGATCACGCGGGCGGGCACGCCGGTGACGAGCGCGTGGTCGGGCACGTCGCGGGTGACGACCGCGCCTGCGCCGACGAGTGCGTAGGCGCCGATGGTGACGCCGCAGACGACGGTGCAATTGGCGCCGAGCGAAGCGCCGGCGCGGACGCGGGTTTCGCGATATTCGTCCTTGCGCTCGACCTGCGCGCGCGGGTTGATGACGTTGGTGAAGACTGCGCTCGGCCCGACGAACACGCCATCCTCGAGGATGACCGCGTCGTAGAGCGAGACGTTGTTCTGGACCTTGCAGTGATCGCCCACCACCGCGCGGCTGCCGACATAAACATTCTGGCCGAGCGAACAGGCACGCCCGATCCTTGCGCCAGGAGACACGTGGCTGAAGTGCCAGACCTTGGTGCCTTCGCCGATGTCTGCGCCGTCGTCGATGACCGCGGTGGGATGGGCGAAATAGCTCATGCGCACTCCTCGCGACGCGCTGGGGAGGGGCCGGGGGGCTGCGCGACGACCGGCGGGCGGTAACATCGGCGCAGGGCCACTGCAAACCCGGGCGTGCGGCGGCGTCGGCATGTTGCTTCGCGACGCGCGCTGCGCTAGGTGCGGCGCACGGCACGGAGCGATTCGTGGCGCTCGGGCGTTTGCGTCGGGTCTGTGGGCCGACGCCGAGGCCTCGCTCCGGTGGCTGCGCGACGCGTGGCGAAGTCTATTTTCGAAAGGTGTGTGGCGGTTTTATGCAGATTGTGGTTCGCGAAAACAACGTCGATCAGGCGCTTCGGGCTCTCAAGAAGAAGCTGCAGCGTGAAGGCGTGTATCGCGAGATGAAGCTGCGCCGCCACTATGAGAAGCCAAGCGAGCGTCGTGCCCGTGAGCGCGCTGCCGCGGTGCGTCGCGCGCGCAAGATGGAGCGCAAGCGGCTCGAGCGCGACGGCGTTCGTTAAGCTCGACGACCTGGTCGCCCCCACGGTGGGGCGGCACGGTCATGATGCGGCGTCCCGATCGGGGCGCCGTTCTCGTTTGCGCTGATGGCCAGGAAGGCGCTGGCGTCAGTCCATCGCGCTCTCGCCGGCAAGAGCGGTGGTCGGAAGACCCCCGGCTTGCCCCCGTCGCCGCCACCGCTATAGCGGCGACCGCGGCGCGTGGGTGCGCGCTCGACAAGGAGAAGTGCGTCGATGTCCGCCACGGCTGTTCCGCTGCGACCGGTGAGCAAATCGGGTCTGACATGGCTGTGGGCGGGGCTCGGGCTGCTGATTGCGGCGGCGCTGGCCTATGCCCTTCTCCTGTCGAACCCGGCGCGCATCGGCTTCACCACGGTGCAGGAAGGCACGGGGCGCGCGATCAACGCCGATGACATCGTCCTCGTCAAATATGAAGGCAAGCTCGACAACGGCACGGTATTCGATGCCAACGAACAGGCCCCGCTCGAAGTCGCGGGCGTCGTTCCCGGGTTCCGTCAGGCGCTGATGCGGATGCGGATCGGTGGCCAGTATCGCGTGCGCATCCCCGCAGCACTGGGCTACGGCGACCGGCAGACCGGCGCGATCCCGGCCAACAGCCCGCTCAATTTCACGGTGGAAGTGAAGGACGCGAAGAGCCGGGCGGAAGTCGAACAGCTTATCGCGCAGCAGCGGATGATGCAGCAGATGATGCAGGGGACGCCCGGAGTCGATGGTCCGCAGGGACCGCGGAGTCGTCCATAATCACCTGATATTCGCAGCGGCGGCGGTCACGTTTGGCGGCGTACATGGCGGCGTCGGCGCGTCCGAGCAGATCCTCCGCGCTGTCGTCCCCGTCGATCATGGTGACGCCGAACGAGGCCTTCAGCGCGATCTGGGCCCCGTCGTAGCAGCAGTCGGTATTGTCGATCTGCTCCATCAAGCGGGTGAGTTTGTCCTCCGCCTCCTTTATCGTCACCTGTTCGAGGATGAGCCCGAATTCGTCGCCGCCGATGCGGGCGAGCACGTCGACCGTACGCACCGACGAGGAGATGATCCGCGCGATTTCGATGAGCGCAAAGTCGCCCGCCCCGTGGCCGTGCGTGTCGTTGATGTGCTTGAGGCCGTCGACGTCCACATACACCAGCGCCATGCTGTCGCCATAGCGCGACACGCGGGCGAGACGCTGATGCAGCGCGGACAGGAAGTAACGCCGGTTATGGAGCGGCGTCAGCATGTCGCGTTCGGCGATGCGCTCCATCTCCGCCAGCGCGATCGACAGCGAGCGGTTCTCCCGCCGGAGTGCGGCGTTTTCTTCGCGTAGCAGCGCGAATTCGTCGGCCGACGAACTCCCAGCCTTTGCTACCTCAGACCCCGCTATTGGACGCACCAGCCCCTGCCCAAATCAACCCATCGCAGGCGGGTATAGCAGATAGGCTTAAGGATTGGTTCCCGGCGTAACTTATGTGGAGCGTTCGCCTTGCGAAGCGAGGGCGGGGCTTGCTAGGCGCGATGGGGAGAGAGGGGCAGCGCCATCGGGGCGGCCGCCTGCCGATCGGATCGCGGAGGACAAAGGTGCCCCAGCCGTTGCCACCCACCACCGACCCGCAACCGGCGGTGGCCGTGGTTATGGGCAGCCAGTCCGACTGGGCGACGATGGCGCGCGCGGTCGAGGTGCTGGATGAACTGGGCATCGCCAGCGACGTGCGCATCGTTTCGGCGCACCGCACCCCCGAGCGCATGTATGATTTCGCGCGTGGGGCGGCCGGGGCGGGCTATTCTGTCATCATCGCGGGCGCCGGCGGGGCGGCGCACCTGCCCGGCATGATCGCCGCGCTGACCCGCGTGCCGGTGCTGGGCGTGCCGGTCGAGAGCAAGGCGCTGTCGGGCATGGATTCGCTGCTGTCGATCGCGCAGATGCCCGCGGGCGTGCCGGTGGGGACGCTCGCCATCGGCGAGGCGGGAGCGGCCAATGCCGGCCTGCTCGCCGCAGCGATCCTCGCAACCACCGACGCGGAGCTCGCGCAGCGGCTCGACGCGTGGCGCGGCGCGCGCACGGCGGCGGTGCGTGACCGGCCGGAACGCGCGGGATGAGCCATCAGCCGCTACCCCCCGGTTCGACCATCGGCATTCTCGGCGGCGGCCAGCTCGGCCGGATGCTGGCCATCGCCGCCGCGCAGATCGGATACCGCTGTCATATCTACGCACCCGAAGACGCGCCGGTCGCGGGGAGCGTCGCCGACCGGGTGACGCGGGCGGCGTGGAACGATGAAGCGGCGCTCGACGCTTTTGCCGCCGCGGTCGATGTCGTGACGCTCGAGTTCGAGAATGTGCCGCTGGCGGCGGTGGAGCGGCTGGCGGCGCGCGTGCCGGTTCGGCCGGGCGCGACGAGCCTGCGCATCGCCCAGGATCGCGTCGAGGAAAAGCGCTTCGCGGAAAGCGAAGGGGTGCGGGTCGCCAAATATGCGGTGATCGAGCGCGCCGACGACATCGCACCGGCGCTGACGCGGCTGGGCGGGGCGGGCATCCTCAAGAGCGCGCGCGAGGGATATGACGGCAAGGGGCAGGTGCGGCTTACGTCGTCGGATGACGCGGCGGGCGCATGGGCGGCGATCGGCGAACGCCGGGCCGTGCTCGAGGCGGTGGTGCCGTTCGTCGGCGAGTTTTCGGTGCTGATCGCGCGCTGTCTCGACGAAAATACTGCGCTATGGGAGTGCCCGCAGAACCGTCACGACGGCGGCATTTTAGTGCGCTCGAACGTGCCCGCCGAGTCCGCCGTCGCGCGCCACTGCGCTGCGGCGATCGAGCAATCGATGCGGCTTGCCCACGCGCTCGACCATGTCGGCGTGCTCGCGGTGGAGTGGTTCGCGTGCGAGGACGGCGCGGTGTTCAACGAAATGGCGCCGCGCGTGCACAACAGCGGCCACTGGACGATCGAGGGCGCGGTCACCAGCCAGTTTGAAAACCACATTCGCGCAGTGGTTGGGCTGCCCGTGGGCGCGGCCGATCGCATCGGCACGGCGGTCGAGATGCGCAACCTGATCGGCGACCAAGTCGACCGCTGGCGGGAGCTGTTCGCGGACAGGCAGGCGCACCTCCACCTCTACGGCAAGGGCCATGGCCGGGCCGGGCGCAAGATGGGGCACGTCACCTGGGTGCGCGGGGCGGCGCGGGGGGCATGAACCGGCCGGAGATCGTGCTGCTGCTGGCGCGGGCCGACAATGGCGTGATCGGTCACAACGGCAGGCTGCCCTGGCGCGTCCCCGAAGACCTCCGCCGGTTCAAGCGGCTGACGATGGGGCGGCCGATGATCATGGGCCGCAAGACGTTCGAATCGCTGCCGGGTGTTCTCGAGGGGCGGCGCCACATCGTGCTCACCCGCAATCCCGACTGGAGCGCGGACGGGGCGGAGGTGGTGCACGACGTCGAAGGCGCCCTGCGGCTGGCCAACGCGCCGCATGTGTTCGTGATCGGCGGTGCCGAAATCTACCGCCTGTTCCTGCCGGTGGCCGATCGCATCGAACTGACCGAGGTGCATTGCGCGCCGGAGGGCGATGCCGCCATCGACGCGCCCGATCCGCGGCAGTGGCGCGAGACCGCGCGCGAATCCTTCGCAGCCGAGGAGGGGCGTCCGGCGTTCGAATTCGTGACATTGCTTCGAGCCGATGCCGCCTGACCTTGCGCGCGTGACTGGCCGCCCCCCCTTGATCCTGCATGCGCGCGACACGCTGCCCGCCGAGTTTCGCGGCGGAGCGGTCGCGCTGGGCAATTTCGACGGCTTCCATGCCGGGCATCAGGCGGTGGTGGCGGGGGCCGTCGCCCTCGCGCGGCGGCAGGGCGTGCCAACGATGGTCGCGACCTTCGATCCGCATCCGGTGCGGCTGTTCCGTCCCGATGCACCGCCCTTTCGCCTGACCACCATCGACCAGCGCGCGCGACTGTTTGCCGAGGCGGGGGCGGATGCGACGCTGGTGATCGACTTCAACGGAGCCTTCGCGAGCCTCGACGCCCCCGCATTCGAGCGGCAGTTTCTGATCGAGCGGTTGGCGGTCGCCGGCGTCGTCACCGGTGAGGACTTTGTTTACGGGCGCGGGCGCGGCGGCAATGGCGATACGCTCGCCCGGGCGGCGGAGCGGGGCGGATTCGCCTACACCCGTGTGGCGGCGCTGGCGGATGTGGAGGGGGCGATCTCCTCCAGCCGCATTCGCGAGGCGCTGCGCCGGGGCGATTGCGACTCCGCGACGCGGCTGCTCACCCGACCCTTCGCCATCGAGGGGGTGGTGGAGCATGGCGCGAAGCTCGGGCGGCAGCTCGGTTATCCGACCGCCAACCTCAGTCTCGGCGACTATTTGCGCCCCCGCTACGGCATTTATGCGGTGCGCGCGCGAATGGCGGGGGAGGGGACGTGGCGCCCGGGCGTTGCCAACATCGGCGTCCGTCCGACGATCGAGCCGCCGGTCGAGCTGCTCGAAACCTATCTCTTCGATTTCCGCGGCGACCTCTATGACCGCGCGATGGAGGTGCAGCTGATCGCGCATCTGCGTGACGAGGCGAAGTTCGACGGCCTCGACGCGTTGGTCGAACAGATGCGCCGCGATGAAGCGCAGGCGCGCTCGCTGCTCGGCGCCTGAGCTGCGACGTTGACGGGGGTTTGCGCGAGCGCGCGGCGCCCCTAAAGCGCCGGGCGATATGACTGAAACGCCCGACTATCGCTCCACGGTCTTCCTGCCCGCGACCGACTTTCCGATGAAAGCCGGGCTGCCGCAGAAGGAACCGGGCATTCTCGCGCGGTGGGAGAGCGAGGGGCTGTACCAGCGCATCCGCGAGGCGCGCGCCGGTCGCGACAAGTTCATCCTCCACGACGGCCCGCCCTACGCCAACGGCGCGATCCATATCGGCCATGCGCTGAACCACATCCTCAAGGACATGGTCGTCCGCACGCAGACGCTGCTGGGCAAGGATGCGCCCTACGTCCCCGGCTGGGACTGTCACGGCCTCCCCATCGAATGGAAGGTCGAGGAGCAGTATCGCAAGAAGAAGCTCGACAAGGATCAGATCGACCCCGTCGAATTCCGGGCAGAATGCCGCGCCTATGCGCAGCAGTGGGTGGAGGTGCAGCGCGAACAGCTGAAGCGGCTGGGCGTCAGCGCCGACTGGGACAACCCCTATCTGACGATGGATTATGCCGCCGAGGCGACCATCGTGTCGGAGCTCCTAAAGTTCGCCGAAAGCGGCCAGCTCTACCGCGGCGCCAAGCCGGTGATGTGGAGCCCCGTCGAGAAAACCGCGCTGGCGGAGGCGGAGGTCGAGTATGAGGAGATCGTTTCCACCCAGATCGACGTCGCGTTCGAAATCACAGACTCGCCGATTCCGGAGCTGATCGGCGCTTATGCGGTGGTTTGGACGACCACGCCGTGGACCATCCCGGTCAATCAGGCGATCGCTTATGGGCCGGAGGTTGAGTATGTTTTGCTGCGAGGACTTTCAGTAAACCAAACCGCAATCGTCGGAGCAAATGGGGCACCGCCGTACCCCTTCCACCTTCTTAACCTCTTGGCTGGCAAAAGCTTTCTAGTTGCAAGCGAACTAGTTCAAAACTTTCGCGATCGTCTCGAATCTGCGTTCACCCGCGAGGCCGATGGGATTGCGGCGCCTATCTTGCTCGAAAGTTGGCGCGGTCGGGGAAGTGACCTCGCCGGCACCGTCGCGCGGCATCCGATGGCCGAGCACTTTTCCTCCCCCCTCCCCTTCAGGGGAGGGGCCGGGGGTGGGGTCTCTCCGGCTGGCGCTGAGCAAACCGCGACACCCCACCCCAACCCCTCCCCTGAAGGGGAGGGGTTTGTCGGCATCGACTCCGCCTCCCCCCTCGCCGAATTCTTCCTTCGCCCGCGGCCGTTCCTGCCTGGCGACTTCGTTACGACTGACAGCGGCACGGGGCTTGTCCACATGTCGCCTGACCATGGCGAGGACGATTTCGATCTGTGCAAGGCGCACGGCATCGAACCGGTGTTCGCGGTCGAGGGCGACGGGAAATATCGCGCCGACTGGGCGTGGCTCGGTGGACAGGGGTCGGTCATCAACCCCAAGTTCAACGCGCCCGGTGGGCCGATCTGCTCCGACTTGCGCGCGGCCGGGGCACTGCTGGCGGCGAGTGCCGACTACCGCCACAGCTATCCGCATTCGTGGCGGTCCAAGGCGAAGGTGATCTATCGCTGCACGCCGCAATGGTTCGTGCCGATGGATCGGGAGAGAACCCCTCCACCAGCTTCGCTGACCCCTCTCCCCGGCGGGGCCGGGGAGGATCGATCCTCCCCATCCATGGATGGGGAGGGGGACCATCCGCAGGATGGTGGAGGGGTTCCCACCCTCCGCCAGACCGCGCTGACTGAGATCGACCGCGTGCGCTGGGTGCCGGCGAAGGGGCGCAACCGCATCGCCAGCATGGTGGAGGGGCGGCCCGACTGGGTGCTGAGCCGTCAGCGCGCGTGGGGCGTGCCGATCACGCTGTTCGTCGATCGCCGCACCGGGCAATATCTGGTCGACCCAGAGGTGAACGAACGCATCGTCGCGGCGGTGCGCGAGGGCGGGGTGGACGCGTGGAGCGACGCCAACGCCGCCGCGCTGCTCGGCCCGGAGCGCGACCCCGCGGACTATGAGCGCGTCACCGACATCCTCGACGTGTGGTTCGATTCGGGCTGCACGCACGTTTTCACGCTGGAAAGCGGCCGCTGGCCCGAGCTGCGCTGGCCCGCCGACCTATATCTCGAAGGGAGCGACCAGCATCGCGGCTGGTTCCAGTCGTCGCTGCTGCAAAGCTGTGCCACCCGCGGCCGCGCGCCCTATGACCAGGTGCTGACCCACGGCTTCACGATGGACGCCAAGGGGCTCAAAATGTCGAAGAGCCTCGGCAACACGGTCGATCCATTGAAGGTCATGGAGACGAACGGCGCGGACATCATCCGGCTGTGGGCGCTGTCGGTCGACTATACCGAGGACCACCGCATCGGTGACGAGATCCTGAAAGGGGTGGCCGACCAGTATCGCAAGCTCAGGAACACGTTCCGCTATCTGCTCGGGGCGCTGGCGGGGTTTGACGAGGCGGAGCGGGTCGAGGTCGCGGCGATGCCCGAACTTGAACGTTATGTGCTGGCGCTGCTCGAGCGCGTCGATGCGACGCTGCGGCAAGCGGTCGAGGATTATGACTTCAACCTCTATACCCGCACGCTGATCGACTTCTGCAACAACGACCTTTCGGCCTTCTACTTCGATATCCGCAAGGACAGCCTCTATTGCGACGCGGCGGACGACCCGCGTCGGCGGGCGTGCCGAAGCGTGCTCGATACGCTGTTCCACGCGCTGGTCCGCTACGCCGCGCCGGTGCTGGTGTTCACGAGCGAAGAGGTGTGGGGGATGCGCTACCCCAACGGCGTCAGCGTGCACCTGCTCGAATGGCTCGACCTGCCGAGCGCGGGCGCGGACGACATGTTCATCGCGCGGTGGAATGCCATCCGCGGGCTGCGCACCGAGGTCAACGAAGCGATCGAGCCGCTGCGCCGGGACAAGGTGCTGGGTTCCGGCCTCGAGGCCGAGGTGACGCTGCCGGGCGACGCCAGCGGCACGGCGGGGGCGACCGACCTCTCCGAGATGTTCATCACCGCCGCGGTCGTTCCGGGGAGCGGCGAAGCGGTGACGATCCGCCGCACTGACGACGCAAAATGCGGTCGCTGCTGGCGGCATCGGCCGGAGGTTCCGGCGGACGGCGGCTTGTGCGAGCGGTGCGCGACGGTATTGAGCACGGCGTGACCGACCGCCGCCGCCTCTCCGCGCCCGCGCTGGGCTTTGGCCTTGCCGCCGTCATCGCGCTGGTCGACCAGATCGTGAAATGGGTCATCGTCTATCCGCTGTCGCTGGAGACGATCGGCCAGATCCGGCTGGTGTCGTTCTTCGACCTCACCTTCATGCGCAATTTCGGGGTGAGCTTTGGCGCGCTGTCGGCGAGCACCGACACCGGGCGCTGGCTGCTGGTGGCGCTGACCGCCGGGATTGCCATCGCCATCGCGGTGTGGCTGCGGCGGGAACGGGTGCGCGCCGATGCGATCCCCTTGGGGATGATCCTCGGCGGGGCGATCGGCAACATCATCGACCGCGCGCGGCTGGGCTATGTCATCGATTATGCCGACCTGCATTTCGGCGAGTTTCGACCGTTCGCCATCTTCAATGTGGCGGATGCCGCGATCAGCATCGGCGTGCTGCTTTTGATTGCGCGCTCGCTGCTGGTGCGCGACAAGGATGCCAACACCGGCGCGGCCACCCCCCGCGCGACAGAGGAAGTGACCCGATGAACTCCAAGTCCACCGCTGCGCTGATCGCGCTGACCGGCGCTGCGACGCTGTTGACGGCGTGCGGTTCGACCGGCCTCTTTTCCCGCAGTCGTCCCGACGAATTCGCGGTGACGCGCGCGGCGCCGCTGGTGATCCCGCCGGATTACGGACTGCAGCCGCCGCAGCCCGGCGCGCCGCAGCCGACGCAGAACAATACCGCCCAGGAAACGCTGCGCGCGCTGTTCGGCGGTCCGGCCCCGCGCAGCCAAGTCGAAACGTCGATGCTGAACGCGATCGGCCGGTCGGAAGACGGCATCCGCTCGAACGTCGGCGATCCAGCGACGGCGGTGGTCGACAAGGGCACCGTCACCCGCGACATTCTGGCCGCACCGGTGGGCGCGGGTCAGAGCGCGCGTGCGGTGGCTGGCGCTGTCGCTGCGCCGGCGACGCCGACCGCAGGCTGACACGGGCCGCGGGCGCGGCGGCGGACCGCCGCACCCGGCTACTTCCTCAGTCGCGAAACACGCTCGAGACGCGGCGCACGGTGCCGCTCGACGCGCGCATGACGATGCTTTCGGTGGTCGTGCTGCCGTCGCGGCGGCGCTTGACCCCGTCGAGCAGCGATCCGTCGGTGACCCCCGTCGCGGCGAAGATCACGTCGCCCTTGGCCAGCTCTTCCAGATCATAGACGCGGTCGAGGTCGTCGATACCCCATTTCGCCGCACGCGCCCGCTCATCATCGTTGCGGAACAGCAGCCGGCCCTTGAACTGCCCGCCCACGCACCGCAGCGCCGCCGCCGCGAGCACGCCCTCGGGTGCGCCGCCCGAACCCATGTAGAGGTCGATGGTGGTGTCGGGGTCGGTGGTCGCGATGACACCGGCAACGTCGCCATCGGGGATGAGCATGATGCCGCACCCCATGCTCCGCAGTTCGGCGATGATGTCGGCGTGACGCGGGCGGTCGAGCACGCAGACAATGACGTCCGACGGCTCCACGCCCTTGGCGGCGGCGATCGCCTCGACATTGCCGCGCACGCCCTTGTCGAAGCCGATCGTACCGGCGGGGTAGCCCGGCCCGCAGGCGAGCTTGTCCATGTAGACGTCGGGCGCGTTGAGGAGGCCGCCCTCCTCGGCAATCGCCAGCACCGCGAGCGCGTTGGGACCGGCTTTGGCGGTGATGGTCGTGCCTTCGAGCGGGTCGAGCGCGATGTCGATGCGCGGGCCGCTGTCCTGCGCCCGGCCAACCTTTTCGCCGATATAGAGCATCGGCGCCTCGTCGCGTTCGCCCTCGCCGATGACCACGGTGCCGTCGATGTCGAGCTCGTTGAGTGCGGCACGCATCGCTTCGACCGCAGCATGGTCGGCGGCCTTTTCATCGCCGCGACCGATCAGTTCCGACGCGCCGATCGCGGCCGCTTCGGTGACGCGCACCATTTCGAGCACCAGCACACGGTCGAGAATCGAGCTTGCCTCGGTTGGCATCGGCGGACATCCTTGTTCGATCAGGGAAAACGGGTTCGCGCGCCCGTTAGGCGAGGGGGATGCCCGTGTCGAGCCGACCGATGATCCGTAGCCTGGCCCGCCCGTTGCCACCGGCGATCGCCGCGCCGCTGCTGTTGGCGGGGAGCGCCGCGCTGGCGCAGAGCGAACCGCGTCCCACCGCGCAGGCACTGGTCGAGCAGGCGCGACAGCTGGGGCGCTCCGGCCAGTGCCGACCGGGCGACGTCGCGGCCAATGGCGACATCCTCGTCTGCGGTCGCGCCGAGCCGCAGGGGCTGCCGCTGCCGGAGATTGCCGGCCCGCGTCTCGCTCAGACCGACGGCGCGGCGGTGGATCCGAGCGGCGTACCCTGCGCCGACAGCGGCGGCGTGCGCGACTGCTTTGCGGGCATCAACATCCCGCAAATTGCCATCGGGGCAGTGAATGTCGTCCGCTCGCTGATCGACCCCGACCGCAATCTGGGGGAGGGCGGGCGAATCCCGCGCCGTATTCGCGGCAGCAATCGCTAGAGCGCGAGGATCGGCATCACCATTGGCGGCGCCAGCAGGCTGGCGGATGAAGACAGGCGCGCGACCACATCGTCGATGCAGCTTGCAGCGCCCGAATGCGTGACCATCGCCAGCAGCGCGCTGCCCTCACCGTGCACGCGCTGGTGGAAGCTCTCCACCGAAACGCCGGCGTCGCGCATCGCCGTCGCAATCTCCGCCAGCACACCGACGCGGTCGGCGACGATCATGCGGACATAGGTTTTGCCGACCCAAGTCCCCGCATCGGCGACGGGCAGGGCCTCCAGCGCGTCGACCGGCATGGCGAAAGCGGGGCCATATTCGTCGCGCGCCACGTCGATGAGGTCGGCGACGACCGCGCTCGCCGTCGGACCCGCGCCGGCGCCGGCGCCCTCGAGGAACAGCCGCCCCACGAAATTCCCTTCCGCCACCACCGCATTGAGCGCGCCGGGGACATACCCCAGCGGGTGGTCGGCGGGGACGAGGCAGGGCCCGACCCGCTGCGCCAGCCCGGCCGGCCCTTGCTCCGCCCAGCCGATCAGGCGCACGCGGTGGCCGAGCGCGTGCGCTTCGGCGATGTCGGCGGCGGTGACATCGCGAATCCCGCGCGTCGTCACCGCACCGAGGTTCACCTGCGAGCCGAAGCAGATCGCGGCGAGGATACTTAGCTTGTGCGCGGTGTCATGACCGTCGATGTCGGTCGATGGGTCGGCTTCGGCGTAGCCCAGCGCCTGCGCCTCGGCGAGCGCGTCGGCAAAGTCGAGCGGCACGCCCTGCTCGCGCGCGGCCTCCATCCGGGTCAGGATGAAATTGCAGGTGCCGTTGAGGATGCCGTAGACGCGGTCGATACGATTGGCCGACGCGCCCTCGCGCAGCGCCTTGATGACCGGAATGCCGCCCGCGACCGCAGCCTCGAACTTGAGCGGAACGTCGCGCGCATCAGCGCTCGCGGCGAGGCGCATGCCGTGCCGGGCAAGCATCGCCTTGTTGGCGGTGATGAGCGGCTTGCCCGCCGCGAGCGTCGCTTCGGCCAGCCCCAGCGCCGCCCCCTCCGCCCCGCCGATCACCTCGATCACCGCGTCCACGTCGGCGCGTGCGGCGAGAGCGGCGGCGTCTCGCTCGAACGGAACGCCGCGTGTGTCGACGCAGCGCTCCGCAGCCGGATCGCGCGCACTGACGGCGGCAAGCGCGATCGGGCGGCCGGCGCGCCGCTCGATCAGCGCGGCGTTCTCCCGCAACAGCGCGATCACGCCGCAGCCGACCGTGCCGAGCCCGGCGACGGCGACCCGCAGCGGCGCTTTCGACGGAGCGGCGCCCCCCCGCGCTGGACTCATCGGCTCGCGTCGCAGGGACCGAGTGCGGACCGAACGAGCGCGTAATCCGCCGCCACGGCGCTCCGCTCGGCCGGGCCGAGATCGACCATCGCCGCATCCGGCACGATGTCGGGGAGTCCGCAGGCGAGGCGGTACCAGGCGATGGTGCGGCGCTCGGGGGCGCGTGCGGCTTCGTCGATGACCTCGCCGAAAGCGACCGACCAGGCGGGCGCCAGCCCGGGGCGGCGCACGACGCCGAGCGAGACGGGTGCGCCGTCGGCGGTGCGCAGGAACAGCTGCGTCTCACTCTCGCCCGCGACCGTGCCCTGAGTATGAAAGGCCTGGGTGATGCCGGTTACCACCGGCGGCACGGGGCCGCTCGTGCGCTCGGCGAGGATTGCGGACAATGTGGCGTCGGTCGCCGGATCGGCGGGCATCAGCGCGTCGGGCGCGACCAGCTGCAGCACATCCGCGCGTGCCGGCGTGGTCGCAAAGGCAAAAAAGCGCGCACGGTTGAGCCGCACCATGCGCCCCCGCGGGTCGGCCGGCACGTCCGCGATCAAGCGCACCCGTTGCGCGACCGGCACCGCGGCGAAGCGCACCGCCACCACGTCTGCCTCGATCGCAGCACGGACGCGGCCGGGAAGCGCGGTCTGCGGCAAGGCTTCGGCGCGGCGCACGCTCAGCTCGACGATAGCCGGCGCGTCGGCCGCCCAGCGGGCGACGTCGGCGTAGCTGCCGGGCGCCGCGCTGCCGATTTCCGCCACCGGCTGGGCTGGGCCTTGCGCGATTGCCGCACAACCGGCGATCGCCAACGCACTCACCGCCGCCGCGTGCACAACCAGCCGTCTCGTCATTCCATCCTGCTCCACGTTTCCGGGCAATTTTCGACCTTCAGGGCGAGGTAGCGCCAAGCTCGCACCGCGTCGAGAAAGCGTTTGCGGAAGGTCCAAGGCGGCGATAGTAACGTGAATCGAAGCCGAAAAGGCACGAGGAAGGGGTTCGGGTCGAGATAGCGGTTCCGCGCAAGCGGCACCGCGTTTTGCACCGACGCTCCGACACCCAGATTTCGAGGCGCAGGCTATGCGCCCGACACGTAAAGGAGTGTGGTTGCGGGATGGCTTATGGTGATAGGGTCGACCCAACCTCCAGGGTTGTGTCGTTGGTTCTTGTCGGCATCGTCACCGCCCTGCTCGGCTGGTTGCTGATCAGCGGCATGGCGATTCAGGCCGTCAAGCAGATCGCGGAAAAGGTGAACGCGGTGAACGTGGAAGAACCGCCGCCGCCGCCCCCGGAGGAACCACCGCCCCCGCCGCCGGACACGAAGCTGCCGCCGCCGCCGCCGGTCGTGATCCCGCGCTCTCCGATCAAGACGGTGTCGCCCAACGTCATCCGTGACTCGACGCCGACGCCGCCGCCGCCGTCACCGCCGACGATGACGGCCACGCCGCAGCCGCCGGCGCCGCCGGCCCCGCCCGCGCCGCCGCCCCCGCCGCCTCCGCCGCCGCCTGCGGTCGACAAATCGCGTGCCGTTCGCTCGCAGGGCAATGAAGCGCGCTGGGTGACCACCGACGACTATCCCTCGTCGGCGTTGCGTGAAGAGGCGCAGGGCACGACCGGGACCAGCCTGTCGATCGGTGCGAACGGGCGGGTGACCAACTGTTCGGTCACGTCGTCGAGCGGGAACAGTGCGCTCGATGCGGCTGCCTGTCGTTATCTGACGCAGCGTGCCCGGTTTGAACCGGCGCTCGATCGCGAAGGCAACCCGACGACGGGCACTTTTTCGAAGCGCGTGGTCTGGCGTCTGCCGGCCAACTGAGCCATCAACCAGTTACCGTCCCCGTCGGCTGCGCGCCGCGTGTGACACGATAATCGAGAGGGAAGGACACGCATGACCATCAATCTCTTCGCGGCCGCCGCCGGCGCTGCCGAAGCCGAGAACAAGTACGGGTTCGTCGCGGCAATGCGCGAAGGCGGCCCGGTGACCTGGGCGACCTTCACCGTGCTGCTGCTGATGTTCATCGGCTCGCTCTACATCCTGTTCACCAAGCTGTTCGAGCAGAACCGCGTGATGAAGCAGGGCCGTGAAGTTCAGCAGAGCTTCTGGCGTCACAACTCGCTCATCGACGGCATGAACAAGCTCGAGCGGGACAGCGCCTATCGCCAGGTGGTCGAGGATGGCCTTCGCGCGCAGCAGGACCACGGCAAGCTCAGCGATCCGGTCGAAGCGCATGACTGGATGCACGGCACGATGGAGCGTTCGCAGAACCTCGTGAACTCGAAGCTCAACAGCGGCCTGTCGTTCCTTGCGTCGGTCGGGTCGACCGCTCCGTTCGTCGGACTGTTCGGCACCGTGTGGGGCATTCTCCAGGCGCTCGTGAAGATCGGTGCGTCGGGTCAGGCGTCGATCGACACCGTCGCCGGTCCGGTCGGTGAAGCGCTGATCATGACCGCCATCGGTCTGGTCGTCGCGGTGCCGGCAGTGCTTGCGTACAACTGGCTGCAGGCGCGCAACAAGGTGATCGCCCGCAACCTGTCGACCTTCTCGAACGACGTGCTCGGCTACATCATGTCGAACGGCCGCGTCCGTCCGGCGATGGCGAGCGCGACGGCGACCACCGGGTCGCCGCCGGCTGCGACCACGACCGGCACCGCCGCTTCGCCGACGGCCCGTCCGGCGCAGGTGGGCAGCACGCCGCGCACCTGATCTCCTGTGGCGGCCGATTGGCAGGGCGGGTCATCCGCACCTCGCCAATCGGCCCCGCACCGGGGCGTCGCCGGTCCGCGATACGGCAACGCGACGTCTGAAGATTTCAGGTGGGCCACCGCCCGCCTCATCAGGAACGAACAACCATGGCCATGAGTGTGGGAGAGGGCGGCGGCGAAGACGCCCCGATGAACGAAATCAACACCACGCCGCTCGTCGACGTGATGCTGGTGCTGCTCATCATCTTCCTGATCACCGTCCCGGTGGTGCTCGACACGGTGGAGGTCAACCTTCCCGAAGTCGTGTCCGAGCCGACGACGACGAAGCCCGAGAACGTGCTTCTCACGATCCGGTCGCCTGACAACAATCAGTGTGAAGTCTATTGGGGTCAGACGCTGGTCGATTCCGAGCGCCTGCTCGACATGAGCAAGACGCGACTTGACGAACTGCTGGCGCGCATCGGCGGTCCGGACAATGTCACCGAGGACAATATGCCCGAAGTGCATATTCGCGGCGACGTCGACACGCCGTGGAAATGCATCGGCGGCGCGATCTACACGATGCAGTTCGCTGGCTTCCAGAAGGTCGGCTTCATTTCGCAGCCAGCGCCCGGTTCGGCGACGCTGGGCCGCCTCTAAACCCGCAGCTGATTTGAAAGGATAGCCGCAATGGCCATTTCCATGGGTGGCGGGGGTGCCGAAGCACCGATCGGCGATATGAACACCACGCCGCTGATCGACGTGATGCTGGTGCTGCTGATCATGTTCATCATCACCATTCCGATTCAGACTCATGCGGTGAAGGTCGACCTGCCGGTCCCGCCTGACGTGCCGGTCAACGCCCCGGATCCGGTGAAGAACAAGATCTACATCTCGCCCGAAGGCGTGGTGAACTGGAACGGAAATCCGGTGAACATGACCCAGCTCGCCGACCTGCTGCAGCAGACGGCGACGATGCAGCCGGCACCGGAACTGCAGCTCGAGCCCGACCCGCAGTCGCGCTATGTCGTGACGGACCAGGTGATCGACGTGATCAAGCGTGCGGACGTCCCGTCGCTGGGCTTCGTCGGCAACGAGCGATACGCGCGGGCGTTCTGACGCGGGTTGGAGGACGCTTCGTCGGGAGCGCGTTCATCTGTTATCGCCGAGAGGGGGTCGGATTTCCGGCCCCCTTTGTCGTTGGCCGGCGGCGATTCGCCTGCAGCAGCTTCTCTCCCTCCATCCGAGGCAACGTTGAGGGCGCGCACGCGTTGATCGATACACTTGCAGGGATGGAGTCTGGATCGTGCGTCAGGCAGTTATGAAATTCGCGGTGGCCGCGGTCGCGGTCGTGGGACTGAGCGGCTGCGTCACCGGCTACGGCAGTGATCGTAACACGCTCGCCAACGGCACCTTCATCGATACGATGGGCCGCAGCGTGGGGACGGTTCGGCTGGCCCAGGCTCCGAGCGGCGGCATGTGGCTGACGACGGACGTGCGCATGGCGCCCGGCACCTATGGCATCCACGTCCATCAGGTCGGGCGTTGCGAGCGGCCGGGTTTCACGAGCGCGGGCGCCCACTGGAATCCGACGACCCGTCAACATGGGCGGCTCAACCCACAGGGGAGCCATCATGGCGACCTCCCCAACCTCGTCGTTGGCGGCGATGGGCGCGGTCAACTCTCCTCCGCGCTGGTCGGTTCGGTGAGCGGTTTCGACGGTGTCCTCGACGCCGACGGCGCGGCCGTGGTGATCCACGCCCGGCCGGACGACGAACGCACCGACCCGGCCGGCAACAGCGGTGATCGCATCGCCTGCGCTGTGCTCACCCGGCGCTGAGCTTCAGCGCCTAGGTGGGGCGGCGTCCGAGCTGCGATGCCCCGCCGACCTTCGTGATCAGGCCGCGCGAGCGAGCGCGGCCTGACGCCGCAGCGCTGCCGGCACGAGCTTCCAGGCCATGATCAGCGCGACAAGGCCAAGCGGCACGATGGCATAGGTCGACCGCACGCCGAACGACAGGTCGCCGCCGTTCGCCTTGCTGACGGCGCCGGCAATATACGGTCCGAGCGCAAGGCCGATCAGCGTGGTCGCGAGGAAGAAGGTGGCGGTTGCCGTACCCCGCATACGCGGCAGGACGAGGTCCTGCGTGGTCGCCGCCGCGGCTCCAAGCGCCGAGCTGGCCAACACGGTGGCGATCGCGTTGAGGATGATAAAGCGCGTGAAGTCGCCTGATCCGGCAACGGCTTCGGTGCTGAACGCCGCCCAGGCGAACGGCAGAGGCGCGAGGAGGCCGAACAGAACGACGAGGATCCGGCCCGCCTCGAACCGCTTGAGGAGGAGGTCGGACATGCGGCCGCCGAGGATAACACCTAGGAACCCTGCTGCCGCAGCGGTGCCGCCGACCCACAGGCCCACCGCGCCGGCGGGCTCGCCGAGCGTGCTGCGGGCATAGACCGGGGCGAAGGCGGAGGTCGCGTAGTTTACGAAGGCGACGGTGCCGTAGCCGACGATCGTCGCGAGAAACGCGGGCGAGCGCCAGATCATTGCGAAGGTTTCGGCATCGCGCGCGCGCAACGACGTCGCCCAGCTATAGACAGCGTAATAGCCAAAAGCGACGCAGGCCCATTGCAATGCGTCCCCGGTCCATTGTGCCAGCAGCCACGCCGCGGCTGCCAGTGCTGCGGCGACAGCGAGGTTGGCGATCAGCGCGCCGGCACCGCGCCGCCCCGCGCTGAGCAGCGTGAGCGGCGGGACCACGGCGTAAAGCTCGTCGAAAAAGCCGCGGAACGGCGCAGGCGACGGCGGTGTGGGGATGCCGTCGACGGCGCCGCGCACGGGCTCGCGCAACGTCGCGACCCATGCCGCGAGCAGCAGCCCCGGCACCCCGACGGCGAGGAATGCCGCTTGCCATCCGACCAGCCCCATCGGCCCGCCCGCCGGGTAGGCAAGGTTCCAGCGTTCGACGATGACGCCGCCGATCATCAGCGAAATCCCCGCGCCCAAGTAGAGGCCGGCCGAGTAAATCGCGAGCGCGGTTCCGCGCAGCCGCCTCGGGAACAGGTCGGAGATGAGCGAATAAGCGGACGGGCTCGCCGTTGCCTCGCCGACGCCCACCCCCATCCGCGCGAGGCCAAGCTGGGTGCCGGTCTTGGCAAGGCCCGACAGCGCGGTCATCCCCGACCACAGCGCGAGGCCCACCGACAACAACCGAACGCGCTTCCATTCGTCGGCGAGACGCCCGAGCGGAATGCCGAACAGCGCGTAGAAGACCGCGAAGGCTGTGCCGTAGAGGAAGCCAATGTCCGCGTCCGAGAGGCCAAGGTCGCGCTTCAGGTCGGGCGCGAGGATGGTGATGATCTGCCGGTCGATGAAATTGAGGACATAGACGAGGAACAGGATGCCGAGCGCATACCAGGCATAGGGCGATGCCTTCGCCTCCTCCGGCGGCACCACCGGGGCAGGGGCGTCGTGGTCGGCGGGGGGCAGATGGTCGGTGCGCGCGTTCATCGGCGCCGTGTATCAGCTTCGCCGCGGCAGGGAAGCGTCGTAGCGCGCCAGCTCGTCATAGCGCGCGCCGTCCGGGTGGAGCTGGCTCGCGTAAAGGCGGAAGTCGCGCACGGACCAGGGGGGCGCGGTGAAATTGCGGTTGGCCGCGAGCCACGCTTCGCTGGAGCCGGACTCGCGCGACAGGCGCGCGACGGTGACGTGCGGTACGAAGCGCCGCCTCTCGACGGCAAGCCCCGCTCGCCGCACCGCATGTGCGACGCGACCTGCCAGATCGGACAGCATGTCGGAGGGGGCGACGGCAGCGTAGAGCGCGCCCCCTGCTTGTCGCTCGAACCGGCCGACCGACGCTAGCGCGAGGTCGAACGGCGCGAAGGCAATCGCGCCCAGCGCGTCATGCAGCAACGCCGCCTCCCGCTCCGGAACGTCGCCGAGGAAGGCGAGCGTGAGGTGCAGTTGCGCGTCATTCTGCCACCGCGCCCGGTCCACCGACCCGCGCGCGAGCTGGAGCAGGGCTTCACGAACGTCCGAAGGCGGGCGAAGAGCGACGAAAACGCGCATGGCGGTATGTTGGTCGCGCGCGGGCTCCTCGGCAAGTCCGCGGACCCGCCCGTCTTTCGCTCACTCCGACCGGAGCCCGGCGGGCTAGGGCTCTCTATCGGAAATGTCGCGGTGCCCCCGGTCCTAAACCGGGCCAGCGCCCTTGAATTCCCCAGGGGCGGCGGCATATTTGCAGGGAGAGGCGTTGGCGGGATCGCTGGCGCGAATGATGGAGAGACGCACGATGGCCATCTGGTCAGACCCTAGCGGCCCGACCACCACGGTCCGTCCGGACCTGCGGCACGACGCGCTGCCCGCGGATGCGGGGCTGCGGCGGTACATGCTGCAGGTTTACAACTATATGGCGTCGGGGGTGCTGTTGACCGGCATCGTCGCGATGCTGTTTGCGAACAGTGACTTCGGTCAGCAGGTGATGCTGAACGGTGGTGCGCTGCGCTGGGTGATCATCCTCGCCCCGCTGGCGTTCGTGATCGCGCTCAGCTTCGGCGCGATGCGCATGTCGGTCGGCGCGATGCGGATGACCTTCTGGGCGTTCGCGATCGTCATGGGCCTGTCGATGTCGACGGTGTTCATGGTCTACACCGGCGCTTCGATCGCTGCGGCGTTCTTCTCGGCGGCGGCGGCGTTTCTGGGGCTGAGCCTCTACGGCTACACCACCAAGCGGGACCTCAGCGGTTTCGGCACGTTTTTGGTGATGGGCGTGATCGGCCTGCTGGTGGCCATGCTGATCAACATGTTTGTGGGGTCGGGACCGATGGCGCTGGTCATCTCGGTCATCGGTGTGCTGCTGTTCGCGGGGCTCACCGCCTATGACACGCAGAAGATCAAGCAGACCTATTATGCGGTCGCGGGGTCGGACTTTGCGGGCAAGGCGGTCGTGCTCGGTGCGCTGACGCTTTACCTCGACCTCATCAACATGTTCACCTTCCTGCTCAACCTGATGGGCAGCCGCGACTGATCGGTCGCTGGTGAAGCAAGCGAAGACCCCGGCGGAGCGATCCGCCGGGGTCTTTCTTTGCCGGCTCAGTGGGCGGCGTTGGCCTCTGCGACCAGCGCGTTATCGATGTCCTTTGCGCGGATGTAGGCCGGGCGCGCCCGAAGCCGCGCGGCATATGCCTCGAACGCGGGGCGGGTCGGCAGGGAGCCGAACTGCAATCCCAAATCGACCTGTGAGCCGACATAGACGTCGGCGGCGGTGAAGCGATCGCCGGCAACCCACTCGCGGCCTTGCAGCCAGCCCGACAGGGTTTCGACCACCGCGTCCAGGGTGCCGTACCCGGCCATCGGCGCCTTGTCGGCGGGCGCCTCCAGCCCCAGCGCCCGCGCGGTGACCGCCTGTTCGACCGGACCCGCGGCGAAGAACAGCCACCGATAATAGTCGGCGCGCTCGGTCGGCGGAGGCGCGAGGCCGGCCTGCGGGAAGGCGTCGGCGAGGTAGGCGCAGATCGCCACAGCTTCGGTCACGACGCGGCCATCGTGGACGATCGCCGGCACCTTGCCCATCGGGTTGATCGCCAGATATTCGGGCGACTTCATCGCCTCGCCATAGCCGAGCAGATGCTGTTCGTAGGGTTCGCCCACTTCCTCGAGCATCCAGCGCGCGATTTGCCCGCGGGACATGGGGTTGGTGTAGAAATGGATCATCGCGACTCTCCTCCGCGTCGAAGGCTAGATCGCCTCCGTGACAGGCGGAAGTCGTCGCGGCTCAGCCGTCGCTGACGCGTTCGATGTCGGCGCCGACCGCGGCGAGCTTTTCCTCCAGCCGCTCGTAACCGCGGTCGAGGTGATAGACGCGGCTGACGCGGGTCTCTCCCGCGGCGGCTAGTCCGGCGATGATCAGGCTCATCGATGCGCGCAGGTCGGTCGCCATCACTGGCGCGCCGATCAACCCCTCAACCCCGCGCACGACCGCGCTTCGGCCAGTGACCGCGATGTCGGCACCCATGCGCGCCAGCTCGGGCACGTGCATGTAGCGGTTCTCGAAGATGGTTTCAGTGAGCACGCTCGCGCCTTCGGCCAGCGTCAGCATGGCCATGAACTGCGCTTGCATGTCGGTGGCAAAGCCGGGGTAGGGGGCGGTCGAGAGGTTGATGCCGCGCGGGCGGCCCTCCGCGCGTACGCGCAAGCCGCGGTCGTGCGATTCGACCTGGGCGCCCGCTTCGACCAGCGCGTCGATGGTCGCCTCCATCTCGTCCGCACGCGCGCCGATGAGGTCCACCTCGCCGCCAGTGGCCATCACCGCGCAGGCATAGCTGCCCGCTTCAATGCGATCGGGCATGACCTGGTAGGTGGCGCCGTGCAGGCGATCGACGCCTTCGATCGTCAGCGTTTCGCTGCCGATGCCGTCGATCTTCACCCCCATGGCGACGAGGCAGCGGCAGAGGTCGACGATTTCGGGCTCACGAGCGGCATTGTGAATGACGCAGGTGCCTTTCGCGCGAGCGGCGGCCATCAGCGCATTTTCGGTCGCGCCAACGCTAACGACCGGGAAGTTGATGCGACCGCCCGGCAGGCGCCCGCCGGGGGTGCGCGCGTGGACGTAGCCCGACACCATCTCAATCTCGGCGCCGAAGGCCTCGAGCGCTTTCAGGTGAAGGTCGATCGGGCGGTTGCCGATGGCGCAGCCGCCCGGGAGCGACACGCTCGCTTCGCCGGTGCGGGCGAGCAGCGGGCCGAGCACGAGGATCGACGCGCGCATTTTCCGGACGATATCGTAGGGGGCAATGTTCGCGGTCACGTTCGTCGACCGCGCGGTCATCACGCGCCCGAAGTCCTCTGGGCGCGAGCCTTCGATGGTGGTCGAACAGCCGAGCTGGTTCAGGAGGTGGCCGAAACCGTCGACGTCGGCCAGTCGCGGCAAGTTGCGCAGCGTCAACGGCTCGTCCGTCAGCAGCGCGCAGGGGAGCAGCGTCAACGCGCTGTTTTTTGCGCCCGAAATGGGCATGCGGCCGTGGAGCGGCTTGCCGCCGCGGATGACGATCTGATCCATCGCGGTGCTGTAACGAGCGCCGTCCGGGCGGGGAAGGGGGTCAGCTGCCGGGGAGGAGTTCGACCTGCATAGTCTGGTCGGCGACGGGCTTGCTGGCAGCGCCGGTCGCGCGGGCGTCGAGCCCGCCCCCGCGGCGGTGGGCGAAGCGGCCTTCGACCTGGCTGCCCTGTTCGATGGTCAGATTCTCGTAGGTGACATCGCCGGTGACGCGCGCGCTCGCCTGGATGGTGAGGTCGCGCGCGCAGATCGAGCCGTCGACGGTTCCGGCAAGCCGCGCGCTTTCGGCAACGACCGCGCCCTTAATCAGGCTTTCGGGCCCCTGGACCAGATTGGCGCAAGCGAGGTCGCCCTCGATCCGGCCGTCGACGTGGAGGTCGACGCTCGCCGAGACGTTGCCGACGATGACCACGTCGGCGCCCAGCACCGAAAAGGGCGTATGCCGCGCGCCGGTCGCCATTTTAGCCGGCGCGGGTGGGGGCGACTGGGCCGGTTCGTCCGCGCCGTAGGTCGGCTTTGACTTCGAGAACATGGCGGTTGGCCTCCAGGAAGCGGCGCGGATTGACGGCGGCGCCGTCCATCCGGACCTCGAAATGCAGATGCGTGCCGGTCGACCGGCCGGTGCTGCCCATGCGACCGATATGATCGCCGGCCTCGACCGCCGCGCCGGGGCGCGTCGTGAAGCTGGACAAATGGGCGTAACGGGTGACGATCCCGTGGCCGTGATCGACCTCTACGACATTGCCGTAGCCGCCCATGGTCCCGACGAAGCGGACCGTTCCGCGCGCTGCGCTGCGGATCGGTTCGCCATGGGCGCCGGTGAAGTCGAGGCCGGCGTGCATCGTGGGCGTGCCGTTGAACGGGTCGTAGCGAACACCGAAGGCGCTGCTGAGGCTCATCTGCGCGGCCGGCATGCTCGACGGCAGGGCGGCGACCAGCTCTTCGAGTTCGGCCATGCGGGTCAGCGCATCGTCGAGCCGAGCGAGGAGCGTGTCGCCACGCGGCGCGCGCAGGGCTGGGGGCAGGGCCGGGCCGCCGCGCGCCGCGGTGTTGGCAGGAATGCCGAGCGTGCGAAGCGCGATCTCCGCGCGATCGAGGCGAGCGCGCGCGATCGCTTCGAGGCGCAGCACCGTGGCGCGCTGTCCGGCGTCGACCCGCGCCAGCGTCGCGCGATGATCGCCCAGCGCGGACACCTCGGCGCCGGCGGCAGCCGGTGCAGGTGCGGCGCTCGCCTGGTCGATGGCCTCGGCGTTGAGGTAGGTCTGGACCGCGGCGTCGAGATATTGCTGGCGGCGCGCGAGCGCCTCGACTTCGCTGGCGATGCGGCCGCTTTCGCGTTCGACGCGGCTTTCGAGCTTCGCGACCGCGACGGCGCGGCTGATGACGTCCTGCCGTTCCCAGCGAGCGAAGGCCTGCCACGCCACGAGCGCGACCGTGACGGACGCCCAAAGCGCCAGCAGGGACAGGGCGATCAGGGCGATGCGATGCTGCACGTTCGCACGCAGGGTCACGAAGCGCACTTCGCCGCCGGTGCGCACGAAGATCTCGTGATCGCGGAACAGCTGACTCCAGCGCGCCCGCCAAGTCTGGCGCGACGCGCCAAGCGGCACGAAAGCGGATTTGCGAAATGGGGAAATCATGTGGTCGACGCGGCGCTTAGCGATGACGACGTGACCGATCGAATCCAGGAGGCGGAATCCAAGACGACTCGAAAGAGACTCGCGATGAGTCGTTCAATCGCGTTGCAACTTTGGGTCAGTTGGCTTTCACGTGACGTTGAGCTTTGTCGATTAAATGGCCATTCGCATGGTGGTGATCGACGCTCAGCCTATACCGGGTCAGACCCTCCGAGCGGCTGAGCTAGTCGAGTCGCGGCCTGTTTCGGCCGTTTCGAGCGCGGTCGGATGGGTCGGGCTTGCAACCCTCGTCGCATGGTTGCTGCTGTCGCGGCATTTCGGCTTTGCCGGCCCCAACAGCGCGTTGATGAGCGTGTTTCTGTGCGGGATTGCGATGGCGCTGTGGTCGTGGGGCGTCGACAAGGTGCACCGCAATCCGTCGACGGGGATCGACTGGCATGCCCCGGCACGCTCGACGGATGCGGCGTTGGCGACCGCCAAGGTGAAGACTGCCGGGCTGTTCGTTACCTGGGCGCTGATCGGCGCGGCATACGGCGCTTTCTCCTGGTATTGGTCGGGCAATTACCGCTTCGCGATGGCGGTGTTCGGGTGGGTGCTGGTCCCGCTGGCGTTGGTCACGCTTCCCTATTGCGTCTGGCTCGACCGGCGCATGGCCGAGCCGCGCGACGGCAGCTGGCACTTCGGCCACTGGCTGCTCGGTGGCGAAGGGGCGGACGGCGCGGCGATCGCGCGGCACTGGCGCGCGTGGGGGGTGAAGGGGTTTTTCACCGCCTTCATGGTGTCGATCGTGCCGGGGCTGTTCATTGACCTGGTCCAGCGCCCGGTCGCGCAGATCTTCGCCGGACCGGTCGAGCTGGCGGGGGCGGGAATCGCCTTTCTCTACATCGTCGACGTCCACCTCGCGACCGTCGGCTATGTGCTGACGTTGCGACCGCTCGACAGCCATATCCGCACCGCCAACCCCTATGGCATGGCGTGGCTGGCGGCACTGATGTGCTATCCGCCGTTCGTGCTGATGAACCCGGGCGGGGTGCTCTATTACGAGGGCGGCAGCCGGCCGTGGTCGCAGTGGTTTGCGGGCAGCGAGTCGCTGCTGTGGCTGTGGGGCGCGGCGCTGGTCCTCCTTACCGCGATCTATGCCTGGGCGACGGTCGCGTTCGGGCCGCGCTTTTCCAACCTCACCCACCGCGGGGTGATCACCCACGGCCCCTACCGCTTCACGCGGCACCCAGCCTATCTCGCCAAGAACAGCTTCTGGTGGCTGGCGTCGTGCGTGTTTCTGCCGTGGGAGGGCGGGTGGACGCAGGTCGCGCGCAACTGCATCCTCCTCGCGCTGGTCAACGGCGTCTATTACTGGCGCGCCAAGACCGAGGAGCGGCACCTGTTCGCCGACCCCGCCTACCGCGCCTACTGGTCTTGGGCACAGCGCCATGCGCTGGTGCCGCGGTTGTTCGCGAAGCTGAGCGGGCGCGACCGCCCGCTGATTGTGCTCGAACCTGCGCCCGGCGCGATCGCGATCGACCCGTCGAGCGCGCGGCTGGACCGACCCAGCGGCGCCTAGAAACTATAGTCGGAATAGACCCGCGAGAGGTCGCCCTCCCATTCGCCATGATAGGCGTCGAGGAGGCGCTGCGCGGGCACTTTGCCGCTGTCGACGATGTCGAACAGTGGCCGCAGGAAGCCTGCTTCGGTTTCGCCCATCGAATTGACCTCTCCGCGCGCGGTGAGGCCGCGGCTGGCGATGTCGAGAATGTCGCGGGCGACCGCGCGCAGCGTCCGCCCGTCTGGTGCGGTGGCGTCGAGCCCGCGCGCCGGCACTTCGTCGCGCAGGTGCTGCTGCGCCTCGAGGCTCCAGTCCTTTACCAGCTGCCAGGCGGCGTCGAGCGCGGCCTGATCGTAGAGAAGTCCGACCCATAGCGCAGGAAGCGCGCAGATGCGGTTCCAAGGACCGCCGTCGGCACCGCGCATTTCGAGAAAGCTTTTCAGCCGCACTTCGGGGAAGGCGGTCGAGAGATGGTCGTTCCAGTCGTCGAGCGTCGGTCGCTCGCCCGGTAGAGCGGGGAGTTTTCCGGCGAGAAAATCGCGGAAGCTCATGCCCGCGGCGTTGATGTAGCGACCCTCGCGGTAAACGAAGTACATCGGCACATCGAGCATGTACTGCGCGTAGCGTTCATAGCCGAAGCCATCCTCGAACACGAACGGCAGCATGCCCGTGCGCGCGGGATCGGTGTCGGTCCAGATGTGGCTGCGGTAGGAGAGAAAGCCGTTGGGCGCGCCGTCGGTGAAGGGTGAATTGGCGAACAGTGCCGTCGCCAGCGGCTGCAGCGCCAGGCTGACGCAGAACTTCTGTACCATGTCCGCCTCGCTCGCATAGTCGAGGTTGGTCTGGATGGTGCAGGTGCGCAGCATCATGTCGAGCCCGAGGCCGCCCACGCGCGGCATGTGGTCGAGCATGATCGCGTAGCGGCCCTTGGGCATGACCGGCAGGTCTTCGCGGCGCTTGTCGGGCCACATGCCAAGGCCTAGAAACCCGAGGCCCAGTTCCGCGCCAACCTCCTTCACCTGTTTAAGGTGGCGACCGGTTTCGGCGCAGGTCTGGTGGAGGTTGGCGAGCGGCGCGCCCGACAGTTCGAGCTGTCCCGCGGGCTCCAGGCTGACGGCGCCGTCCTCCCCCGTGAGCGCGATGATGTGCCCGCCCTCCTCGACCGGCTCCCACCCGAAGCGGGTGAGACCGACGAGCAGGTCGCGAATGCCGCCCGGCTCGTTATAGCTGGGCGCGCGGTGGTCGGCGGTGCGATAAACGAGCTTTTCATGCTCGGTGCCGATCCGCCACCGTTCCCGCGGTTTTTCCCCGCGCACCATCGGCACGATCAGGTCGTCGATGCGCTCGACGGTCGGGCTCGTCGTGGAGAAGCTTGTGCGGGTCGTCATGCGGTGTCGGTAGCCCGGCTTTTGCCGCCGTGCCAGCTAGTTGATCGTCGCCTCGAAGGTGAAGGCGGCGGTGGCGCCGGGTGCCAGCGTCGCCGCCCGCGCGGTGGCGGTCGTTCCGCCAAAGCTCATGCCGAACGGGTCGCTTTCGTCGGCGCCGACATTGTCGGCGTCCTCGACCGATGTGGCCGTCGCGCAACTGGTGCCGCTGCGCATCGAGCCGGCGACGAAGCTGGTCGCGGCGGGCAGCACGTCCGACGCGGTCACCGCCGTTGCCGTGCCGCTGCCGCTGTTGGTGACGAGGATGCAGTAGCGCACGCGCGCGGCCGGCGTCGCAAAGCGCGCGCCCGCCCCGCCGAAGGGGCTCTCAACCACCTCGCTCGACTTCGCGACGGTGATGGTCGTGGTGGCGTCGCACAGTTTGGAAAAGCCGCCCCAGGCGATGAATTGCGCCGCCGGATTGGCGATGGTCTGGATGCGCGTATGATTGCCGTAGGTGAAGGTGATCGTGTCGAACGGCTGGCCGATGGTTACCCAGCCATTGCCGTTGGCTTGCGTGTCCGACGATGCGCCGTCGCCGTAAAAGGTGTCGCCGATGACATAGTTGGCGACCCCGGAGGAGAGGGTGACGGGCACCGGCTGCCCCTGAAAGGTCGCGCTGACGCGCACCATGTCGGCCCACGCATTCGCGCTATAGTCGATGTCGTAGAGCTGGAACTGGGCCCCCGGAACCGCCGTCGGCAGGACATAGGTCGCGGTCATGAATTGCGTCGGCCCGCTGAAATCGACGTCCGCGATCAGAAAGGTGGGGTTGGGCGCCAACCCAAAGCTCAATGCGCTGCTGACGTAGGGCGTGTTCATCGTCCCGATGCTCGTCTTGGGCGCCCACGCGCCGCCGGACAGGCTGAAGCCGACCTGCGTCGGCCCGACATAGGGGATGTCGATGACGTTGCTGGTGCTCCCTGCAGGCCAGCTCGACGGCTGCCAGTTATAGGGGCGAGCGGTCGAACCGGCGGGGCAGATGAGCGGCGGCGGCGTCTGCGCAACGCGCGTGGTAACGCTGTTGATATCGCTCGCACTGTTGTTGCCGGTGATCGCGTCGGGATTGCCCGCGGGGTCGGCGATGGTGGCGCTGTTGGTGACGCTCGACCCGGCCGCCGCGGTGATGGTCACGGTGACGGCGAGTCGATAGCTCTGCCCCGGCGCAAGCGTCGGCAGGGCATAACCCGCTTCGAGCTCGGCGATGGTCGGGGTCGAGGACGGGGTGCAGGCCCCGGGCGTCGGAGCGCATTGTGCCGCTGCCTTGGTCATGCCGGTGGCGGCCGGATCGCGCAGGATCGCGCCCGTGACCGAAGCGGTTCCGGCGTTGACGACCTCGACGATATAGGTGGTCGACCCCCCCGACATCACCGACGCCACCCCGTCGCTTTTGCTGACGCCAAGGTCGAGCGGCGGCGGGTTGGTGAAGATCAACTGCACCGACCGCAGCGTGCCGGTGTCGGACGCAAAGGAATCGCAGATCGAAAGGGTCCAGGTGCCGTTCATGGCGCGGCCGGCGAACGCATCGTTGAGCGACGATTGCGGCCTGAAATTCCGCTGATAGCTGTAGGCTGTGGTCGCCGAGGCGGGCTCGGTTGTCGCCGTATCATTCTGTCCGGTGTGGCTCGTGATCGACTGAGCCGCTTCGTCGTCGAACAGGACATTCAGATTGTTGCTGCCGTCGGTGACGTTGGTCATGAGCGCAACGGTGGTGTCGACCCCGCCCTGACTATGGGTGAGGCTGATGCGGAGGTCGGCGCGATAGCTGTGGGCGAGGACGATGCCGACGTTGAGGTCGCTGATCGTGCGCGTGTCGCTGATCGTGAAGACGCGCGTGGTTCGCACCGCGCAGTTCGTCGAATCGACGATCGCACTGTCGCTGTTGTCGAGATAGTTTTCGGCTCGCGCAGCGACCGACCAGCTGAGGGCGGCGAGCGCTGCCAGGGCCAACCGGATCGCGCGCGCCGATGCGCGCAGCCCAAATCGGTCTGCAGTCTGGTCCATCGAGCAGCCGATACGCCCGGCAGCATCGATAAATGGTTAAATCGGCGACAAATGTGGCCGGCCCGGTGGTCCGAGCGGATCAGTCGCGCGCGTCGTCCACCGCGGTCCACAAGGTCGCCGCAGCGATTGCCGCCGTCTCGGCACGCAGGATGCGGGGGCCGAGGCCTATGCCGATGGCGGCGGGGTGGGCGAGGATCTGTGCGCGTTCCGCGGGGTCGAAGCCGCCCTCCGGCCCGATCAGGATCGCCGCGCTGGCCGGCCCCGCCGCAAAAGCCGTCAGTGCCGGCGCGCCGCCGGTTTCATCGGCGAAGTAGAGCGCGCGGCTGCTCGGCCAGTCATCGAGAGCGTCCTCCAACGGTCGCGCGTCGGCGATCTGAGGGAGTGCGGTGCGCGCGCATTGCTCGGCCGCTTCGCGCGCGATGGCGGCGAGCCGCTCCGGCTTGACGCGGTCCACCACCGACCGACGGGTGAGCACCGGCACGATGCGGTCGACGCCGAGCTCGGTCGCCTTTTCCACCAGCCATTCGAACCGTGCCCGGCGCACCGGCGCGACGAGCAGCCACAGGTCGGGCACCGGCTCGCGCGGACGAAGCTGCTCCTCGACGGTGAGCGACACCGCTTTCTTGCGGACCTCCTCGATCGTCGCGCGCCACTCTCCGGTGTCATCGTCGCACAGCAGCAACGGCGCCCCTTCGCCGAGCCGCATGACGTGCGCGACATAGTGCGACGCATCGGCATCGAGCACGACGCGCGCGCCGAGCGATAGCGTATCGGGGACAAACAGCCGCGGGGTTGAGCGCGGTGGCCAGGCAGGGGTGGCGATCATGTCGCGGCTGTGCGTCAAGGCAACGCTCGCATGCAAGGGGGGCGCCGCGCTCCACGAGGTCTTGCTCCGGCGGCGGCGATGGGCTTTGGACGCTGCCATGGCGATCGAGCGCTCCCTCCCCGACAGCGAGCATGATGTCGCCGCCGCACCCGCGTCGCTCCGCGATTTCGTGCTGCTGGCACGGCTCGACCGGCCGATCGGCTGGTGGCTGCTGTTCTGGCCCTGCGCCTTTGCGGTGGGGCTGGCGGGCGGGCTCGCGTCCCATTGGCTGCTGTTTCCCGCGATGCTGATTGGCGCGATCGCCATGCGCGGCGCGGGCTGCGTCTATAACGACATCGTCGACCGCGACCTCGACGCGCGGGTCGCCCGCACCCGCGATCGACCGCTGGCGAGCGGCCGCGTGTCGCTGCGGGCGGCGTGGATCTGGCTCGGCGCGCTGTCGCTGATCGGCCTCGGCGTGCTGCTGATGCTGCGGCGGGAGGCGCAAGTGATCGCGCTCGCGAGCCTGCTGCTGGTCGCCGCCTACCCGTTCATGAAGCGCATCACCTGGTGGCCGCAGGCGTGGCTGGGGCTGGTATTCAGCTGGGGCGCGCTGGTCGGGGGCGCAGCGGTGAGCGGTACCATCTCGCCCGCGATCGGCTGGCTCTACGGCGGCTGCGTCGCGTGGGTGATCGGCTACGATACGATCTACGCGATCCAGGACATCGAGGATGATGCGATCGTCGGCATCCGCTCATCGGCGCGGGCGATGGGTTCGCGCGTGCGCGGCGGCGTAGCGCTCTGTTACGCGCTGGCACTTGGCGGCTGGGGGTTGGCGCTGTGGCAGGTCCGCCCGGAGCCGATCGCACTGCTGGCGCTGCTGCCCGCGGCGGCGCACCTCCTCTGGCAGGTCGCGGCGCTGACGCCCGGCGATGGCGCGGGCGCGCTGCGCCTGTTCCGCGCCAATCGCTTCACCGGCTTTCTCGTCGCGCTCGCCTGCATCACCGTCGGCAGCACGGCGTAAAGGTCGCGACTGTTCGCTTGGCGTTCAGGCGCGGCGTCATTATAGCGCGCGGCATGTCGTCCGCTCGCCTTCGCTCCGCCCGCCGTTTCGGACCCGTACTCATCGCCGCGACGCTGGCGCTGCCGCTCGCAGCCTGCGCCGGCGGGCGTGGCGGCGGCGTCACCGACACACGCTACGTCGCGCGCGACGTGAACACGCTCTACACCGCCGCGCGTGAGCGGCTCGACGCGGGTGACTATCAGGTGGCGGCAGCGCTGTTCGACGAGGTCGAGCGCCAGCACCCCTATTCGCCCTGGGCGCGCCGTGCGCAGCTGATGAGCGCGTTCAGCAATTACGCGGCGGCCGACTATCCGAAGGCGATCGAAACCGCGCAGCGCTTCCTGCAGCTGCATCCGGGCAATCGCGATGCGCCCTACGCCTATTATCTCGTCGCGCTCAGCTATTATGAGCAGATCAGCGACGTCACCCGCGACCAGCGCATCACGCTGCAGGCGCAGGAGGCGCTGACCGAGCTCGTCCGCCGCTATCCCAACACCGAATATGCGAGCGACGCGCGGTTGAAGCTCGACCTCGTCAACGACCATCTCGCGGGCAAGGAGATGGAGATCGGCCGGTTCTACCAGCGCTCCTCGCGCTGGCTGGCGGCGACGTTGCGGTTCCGTCAGGTGGTCGACCGATTCCAGACGACCAGCCATGCGGCCGAAGCGCTCTATCGCCTGACCGAAAGCTATCTGGCGCTGGGCGTGCCGCAGGAAGCGGTCAAGGCCGCGGCGGTGCTCGGCAACAACTACCCCGGCAACGAGTGGTATGAGCGCGCCTATCGCCTGGTTCAGCGCAATGCCGCGGACACGGCGCAGCAGCTCGCCGCGCCGGGCGCGGTGACGGTGCCGGCGGCGACGAGCGCGCCCGCGGCGCCGCCCGCTGTACCGGCTTCGCGTGCGCTGCCGCCGCCGGCGGAGGCACCGGCGCTACCCACGCCGACCACCGCGGGCTGACGCCCAGGCGCGCGGGGCCGGGCGCGTGCTGACCCAGCTATCCATTCGCGACATCGTGCTGATCGAGTCGCTCGAGCTTGACCTGCGCGATGGGCTGGGCGTGCTCACCGGCGAGACTGGCGCGGGCAAATCGATCCTGCTCGACGCGCTCGGGCTGACGCTCGGGGCCCGCGCGGACAGTGGGCTGGTGCGGCAAGGCGCGCGGCGCGGACGAGTGAGCGCGAGCTTTGCGCCGCTGCGCGACAGGCACCCGGCGATGGCTCTGCTCGACGACGCGGGCATCGAGGTCGAGCCGGGCGAGCCGCTGGTGATCCGCCGCGAGTTGCGCGCAGACGGAGGCAGCCGCGGCTTCGTCGCCGACCAGCCGGCGAGCGCGGCGCTGCTGCGCGATCTCGGCGCGATGCTGGTCGAGGTGCACGGCCAGCACGACGAGCGCGGTCTGCTCAACCCGCGCGGGCATCGCGCGCTGCTCGACGCCTATGGCCGCGTCGACCGCAGCGCGCTCGCCAGCGCGCACGCGGCGTGGCGCGCGGCGGACGAGGCGCTCGAAACAGCGCGCGCGCAGGTCGAGCGCGACGCGGCAGAGCTCGAATATCTCGACCACGCTGTCGCCGAACTGACCGCGCTCGCGCCGGAGGAAGGCGAAGAGGCGAGCCTCGCGGAAGCGCGCGCAGCGATGCAAAAGGGCGCCCGGCTGGCGGAGGATATGGCCGGAGTCGACGCGCTGCTCGGCGGGCCCGCGGGCGCGCTGGCGCAGCTGCGCGCGGCAACGCGCAGGCTCGACCGGTTGGCGGGTGAGCATGATGCCTTTGCCGACGCGCTGGCGGCGTTCGACCGCGCGCTGATCGAGGCCGGGGAGGGCGAGGAGGCGCTGGAACGCGCGGGCGAGGCGCTGCGGCATGACCCGGCCGAGCTCGACCGAATCGAGACGCGGCTGTTCGACCTGCGCGGCCTTGCGCGCAAGCACCGGGTCGAGCCGGACGCGCTCTCCGCGTTGCTCGCCGACATGACCGCGCGGCGCGACGCGGCGGCGGGGGGTGCGGGGACGCTCGCGCAGCTGGAAGCGGAGCGCGACGCGGCGCGCGCAACCTATGTCGCGGCGGCCGAGGCGGTGAGCGCGGCACGCACCGAGGCGGCCGCTCGGCTCGACGGCGCGGTCGCAGGGGAGCTCTCGCCGCTGAAACTCGACGCCGCGCGTTTCCGCACCGACGTGGCGCGGCTCGATGAAGGGCAGTGGGGGCCCGATGGCGCCGACCGCGTCGAATTTCTCATCGCCACCAACCCCGGCGCGCCGTTTGCGCCGCTGATGAAGATCGCCAGCGGCGGCGAATTGTCGCGCTTCCTGCTCGCTTTGAAGGTCGCGCTGGCGGAGGTCGGCGGCGCGGATACGATCATCTTCGACGAGATCGACCGGGGCGTTGGCGGCGCGGTCGCGAGCGCAATCGGCGACCGGCTGGCCGCGCTGGCGGAGAGCCGCCAGGTGCTGGTCGTGACGCACAGCCCGCAGGTCGCGGCGCGGGGCGGGCACCACTTCCTCATCGCCAAGGCCAGCGACGGCACCGTCACCCGCACCGGCGTGCGCGGACTCGACGCCGCCGACCGCCGCGAGGAAGTCGCGCGGATGCTCTCCGGCGCCGAAATCACCGACGAGGCGAGGGCGCAGGCGGAGAGGTTGCTGAGCGTATGAAAACCGACCCCGCCGCGCGCATTGCCGAGCTCTCCGCACAGGTCGCGCGGCATGCGGCGCTCTATCATGATCAGGATGCGCCGGAGATTTCGGACGCGGACTATGATGCGCTGGTGCGCGAGCTGACGGCGCTGGAGGCGGCGCATCCGGCGCTGGCGCGGGCGGATAGTCCGTCGCAGCGCGTCGGGGCGGCGCCGACTTCCTCGCTCACCAAGGTCGCGCATGCGAAGCCGATGCTCAGCCTCGACAATGCGTTCAACGCGGGGGAGGTCGAGGAGTTCGTCGCACGGGTGCGGCGGTTCCTGTCGCTGAGTGAGGACGAGCCGGTCGCGCTGCTGGCGGAGCCGAAAATCGACGGGCTCAGCTGCTCGCTGCGTTACGAGGACGGCGCGCTGGTGCTGGCGGCGACGCGCGGCGACGGCGCGGTGGGGGAGGATGTCACCGCCAATGTGCGGACGATCGCCGGGGTGCCGCAGCGATTGGCTGCGACAAGCCCCTCCCCTTCAGGGGAGGGGTTGGGGTGGGGTCTATCGTTTGACGCCACGCCCGCCGGAGACACCCCACCCCCAGCCCCTCCCCTGAAGGGGAGGGGGGAAGGAGGCGTGCCCCATATCTTCGAAATCCGCGGCGAGGTGTATCTCGACAAGGACGCGTTCGCGGCATTGAACCAGCGGCAGGCGGAGATAGGGGCCAAGCTCTACGCGAACCCGCGCAATGCGGCGGCGGGGTCGCTGCGGCAAAAGGACGCGAGCGTCACCGCGGGGCGCGGCCTCAAATTTTTCGCGCATGGCTGGGGCGAGGCGAGCGAGCTTCCCGCCGACACCCAGAGCGGGGTGATGGCGGCGATCGCCGCATGGGGTTTCGACGTCGCCCCCGGCGCGGCGCGGGTAGAGAGCGTGGCAGGCGCGCTCGAGACCTACGCCGCCATCGAGCATCAGCGCGCCGACCTCCCCTTCGACATCGACGGGGTGGTGTACAAGGTCGACCGGCTCGACTGGCAGGCGCGACTGGGCTTTGTGGCGAAGGCGCCGCGCTGGGCGATCGCGCATAAATTCCCGGCGGAGCGGGCGGAAACGACGCTCGAGGCGATCGACATCCAGGTCGGGCGCACGGGGAAACTCACCCCCGTCGGGCGGCTGACCCCGGTGGGCGTGGGCGGGGTGATCGTCGCCAATGTCACCCTGCACAATCGCGACGAAATTACGCGGCTGGGGCTGCGGGTCGGCGACCGGGTGCGCATCCAGCGCGCGGGCGACGTGATCCCGCAGGTGGTCGAGAACCTGACCCGCGAGGTAGGTCGCGAGCCTTACCACTTCCCCGACCACTGCCCGCAATGCGGCAGCGAGGCGGTGGCGGCGGAGGGAGAGGTCGATGTGCGCTGCACCGGCGGTCTGATCTGCCCGGCGCAGCGGTTCGAGCGGCTGCGGCACTTCGTCAGCCGCGGCGCGCTCGACATCGAAGGACTGGGCGAAAAGGCGATTGCGGAGTTCATCGGCCTTGGCTGGCTGGAGGCGCCGGCGGATATCTATCGCCTGCGCGACTATCGCGAGGCGCTCATTGGGCGCGAGGGGTGGCAGGCGAAGTCGGTCGACGCGCTGCTCGCGGCGATCGAAGCCAAGCGGTCGCCCGACGCGGCGCGGCTGCTGTTCGGGCTCGGCATCCGCCACGTCGGTATCGTCACGGCGCGCGACCTGCTGCGCAGCGTGGGGTCGCTGGACGAGATGCGGCGGCTCGCGGAGGCGGCGCGGGCGGGGGATGAGGAGGCGCGCGCAGCGCTGACGGCAGCGGACGGTGTTGGTCCCGCGGTGGTCGAGGCGCTCGGCGACTTTTTCCACGAACCGCACAATGTTGCGCTGTGGGAAGATCTGCTCAGCGAGGTCGAGCCGCAGTTGGTGGCGCGCGCGACCCGCGAGACCGCGTGGACGGGCAAGACGATCGTCTTCACCGGCAAGCTCGAAACGCTGTCGCGCGACGAGGCCAAGGCGCAGGCCGAGGCGCTCGGCGCGCGCGCGGCGGGGTCGATCAGCAAGGCGACCGACCTGCTTGTCGCGGGGCCGGGCGCGGGGTCGAAGCTCAAAAAAGCGGAGGAGCTTGGCGTCCGCGTGGTCGATGAGGCCGGCTGGGCGGCGATCGTTGCTGCGGCGGGGGCATAGAGCGCAGGGTGCGCCTGATTTTCTCCGTCCGGGGCGACGGGGCGTGAGTGAAAGACGTGACGACCGATCGTTACACGCGCAACCTCTTCCCCTTCCGGAGCCGTCGTCGTAACCTGCGGCCCATGAACGCCGAACCCGCTCTCCACGTCTTCGACTCCCCGCCGCCCGGCGCCAATGCCGACTGGACCATCCCGCAGGAGTGGGAGCGATTTACTCCCGAGGAGCACTCGGTCTGGGATACGCTGTTCGAGCGCCAGTCGAAGATGCTCCCCGGCCGCGCGAGTGAGGCGTTCCTGCGCGGGATTGATGTGCTAAAGCTCGAAAAACCTGGCATTCCCGACTTCCGCGACCTCAACGCGCGGCTGATGGATGCGACGGGGTGGCAGGTTGTGGCGGTGCCGGGGCTGGTGCCTGACGATGTGTTCTTCGACCACCTTGCCAACCGGCGCTTCGTCAGCGGCAACTTCATCCGCCGCGCCGACCAGCTCGATTATCTGCAGGAGCCGGACGTTTTTCACGACGTGTTCGGCCATGTGCCGATGCTCGCCGACCCGGTGTTCGCCGATTATATGGAGGCCTATGGTCGCGGCGGGCTGCGGGCGCTGGAGCATGGCAGCCTCAAGAATCTCGCGCGGCTCTACTGGTACACGGTCGAGTTCGGGCTGGTGCGCGAGGCGGAAGGGCTGCGCATCTATGGTGCGGGAATCGTGTCGTCCTATGGCGAGAGCGTGTTCGCGCTCGGCGATCCGAGCCCAAACCGCATCATGCTCGACCTCGAGCGGGTGATGCGGACCGATTATCGCATCGACGATTACCAGCAGGTCTATTTCGTCATCGACAGCTTCGACGATCTGTTGCGCCAGACGGTCGAGACGGATTTCGCGCCGCTCTATGCGCGGCTGGCGGGGGCGGAGACGATCGCGGTCGACGCGATCCTGCCGGGCGACGAGGTGCTGACGCGGGGCACGCAGGCTTACGCCAAGAGCAAGGCCGCGAGTTCCTGAGCCTACGTCGCCCCGGACTTGATCCGAGGCTGGGCATTTTATCGAGCGGCGGCGGCTTCCCAAGCCCGACCCCGGATCAAGTCCAGGGGGACGACATGGAGGGGACTCGCGCCGCCCGGGCTCACCACTCGCCCGTGTCGCCGGCGTGGGCGGCGGCGCGTGAACGCCGGGCGGGGCGTTGCCAGCCGTAGCGGCGGCGGCGGGTGAGGCGGAGGACGGGCCAGTGCGCGCCCAGCTCCCCCGCATCGTCGAGGCGGAAGCCGGCGCGGCGGTAGGCAGCGATCACGGCTGCGCGCTGGTCGCTGGTGAGTCCTGCGAGCAGCAGGGTCCCGCCCGGTGCGGCGATCTGGGCGATAGCGGGCGCCAACGCGATCAGCGGCCGCGCGAGGATGTTGGCGACGATCAGGTCGAACGGCGCCGCCGCGCGGATCAACGGCGCGTCGGTGCCGTCGGCGACGGTCAGCGCAAGCTCGCCCGCGCCGGGGCCGAGTGTCACGCCGTTGACCAGCGCATTTTCGGCCGACACGGCGACGCTGACCGGGTCGATGTCGCTCGCCAGCGCGTGCGCACGCGGCCACAGGTGCAGCGCGGCGAAGGCGAGCAGGCCGGTGCCGGTACCAATGTCCGCGATGTGACGATAGCGGCGCCCACGGCGCGCGAGCGCGTCCAGCGCCGCGAGGCACCCCGCGGTGGTGTCATGGTGCCCGGTGCCGAAGGCGCGGCTCGCCTCGATGCGGAAGCTGGTGACGCCGGGGTCGGCGCTTGGCGGATCGGCGTGGGTGTGGACGAAGAAGCGCCCGGCGCGCACCGGCTCCAGCCCCGCCTGAGACAGCGTCACCCAGTCTTCATCGGGCAGCGCCTGCGCCCGCGGTGCCGTAGCCGCGCCGACCAGCGCCGCGAGCGCGCGTCGTGCGGCCGCATCCGGGGCGTCGGCATAGTAGGCGTCGATCACCCAGTCGTCGCTGTCCTCCTCGACCTCCCGCGCGACCAGCGTCGGGGTGCCAGGCAGCGCGGCCAGCGCCTCGTCATCGTCGAGCAGCGCCTCGGCGCGCGCACGGTCGACGGGCAGGGTGAGGAGATGCCCGCTCATGTTGGTCAGCGAACGTAGCTGGCGCCGTTGGCGTCGATCACCGCGCCGGTCATCGACGGCGGCGCGTCGAGTGCGCACCAGCGGGTGATCTCGCCGATCTCCGCCGGATCGGCGACGCGCCCGAGCGGGATGTCGGCGAGCAGCTTGTCACCGCCACGGCTCGCCAGATAATCGTCGGCCATGCCCGTCATGGTGAAGCCGGGGCAAACGGCAAATGCGAGGATGTCCTGCGCCGCATAGCCGCGGGCAATGGTCTTGGTCATCGCCACCATCCCGGCTTTCGACGCGGCATAGTGCCAGTGCGCGGGCGAATCGCCACGGTAGGCGGCGCGGCTGGCGATGTTGACGATGCGCCCCCCACGCCCCGCCCGTTGCCAGGCGAGGATCGCGCGGCGCGACAGTTCGGCGGCGGCGGTCAGGTTGATCTGCATGGTGCGCGCCCAGTTGGCGCTCCACGCTGCATCGTCGGCGTCGATGGGGTTGGCTTCGAACACGCCCGCATTGTTGACGAGAACGTCGATCCGCCCGTCGAGGCGGTCGTCCGCCATGGCCCACAGCCGCTCGGGTGCGGACGGGTCGGCAAGGTCCGCGTCCGCGCTCGAGGTTGCGACGAGGCGGATGTCGTCGCGATCGAACGCGGCGGCGATCGCAGCGCCAATGCCGCGGCTGGCGCCGGTGAGGAGGATGTGGGTGGCCATCCCCGCCCCTTAACGGCTTCGGCGACGCTATGCCACGCGGCGGGTAAAATCGGTGGCGGAGCGGCTGAGGTCCGCGAAGCTCTGATTGACGGTGCTGAACGCGCTTTCAAGCGCGCTGATGTCGTCGACCACCTGATGCGTGTCGGTGCGGATAGCGGCGATGGTGCCGGACATCGAGTCCGCGGCCAGCGCGGTTTCGTCGACCGCGGCGGTGATCGTCGTGACGGTGCGCGCCTGCGTGTCCATCGCGTCGCGGATTCGCCCGGCAAAGGCCTTCACCTCCTCGACGGTCTCGCGGATCGAGCTGTTCGCTTCGAGCGTGGTGCGGGTGGCGGACTGGATCGCGGCGATCTTGGACGCGATGTCGTCGGTCGCGCGGCTGGTTTGGTTGGCGAGGCTCTTCACCTCCTGCGCCACGACGGCGAAACCGCGCCCCGCATCCCCCGCGCGCGCGGCTTCGATGGTCGCATTGAGGGCGAGGAGATTGGTCTGACCGGCAACGTCGCGAATGAGGCCGAGGATCGATTCGATCGTCTGCGCATGTTCGCTCAGCGCCATCGACGTATCGAGCGCCGACTGCGCCTGTTCGGCGGCGCGCTCCGCAATGGTCGTCGCGCCCTCCACCTCGGTGCGGGTGGTATCGATGGCGCGGATCAGCCCTGCGGCGGTGTGCGCCGCCTCGCGCATGGCGAGCGCGGACTGCTCTGCGGCCGCAGCCACCTCGGATGCCTTGCCGAGCATGCCGCGCGCCGCCTCCGCCGCGTTGCTGGTCTGCGTGCCGAGCTGGGCGCCGACCGCCGATGCGCCGAGCATGCCGCTGGCGATGGTGGTTTCGAACTGCAGCGCGATTTCTTTGCGCTCCTCACGCGTCACATGCGCGTTCAATTTTTCGCGATAGCTGGTCAGCAGCTCGGCTTCGAGCAACGCGAGATGCGCGTCCGTGTGGAGGAGGTCGAGCAGTCGGTCCTTATCCTCGCCCGCAGCTTCGATGATGAGCCGCTCGGTCTCGCGGTAGCTCGCGGAAAAACAGGAGAAGACGATGCCGAGCCCTATTTTTGCCTTGATTGCGCGCAGGGCGAACCTCGATGCGCAGTCCGCCCACTCCTGTTCCGACGGCGCATGCATTTTCGCTTTGATATAGGCTTCGCCTTCGTCGAGGCGTCCGGGGAGTTGCTCCGCGGTAACGCGAAATTGTGGCGGAGAAAGCCGGTTGTACATCTCCCAGAATGCGGCCGCGATGCCACGCTCGTTGCCGCGCACGACATCACTCAGTCGACCGACGCGTTCCAGCAGTTTGCCGTCATGGTCGAACTGAGGCAGTTTTTCCGCGATCGAGATCGGCGTCACGACATTGAGGTCGATGTGGCTGAGCGGCATCTTCACGGTCCCCGTTGTGATCAACGGCGACTAGCGAAAACTGGTGAACGTTTCGTTAGAGACTGGTTTTAGGGTTGGCGCCGCGCCGCTGGCGCACCTACAGGCGCGGACAAGATGGACGCCCGCGCCCTCGCGCTGCGGGCCTCGCTGGAGACGACGATGCGCATCGGCTGCCCGAAAGAGATCAAGAACCACGAATATCGCGTAGGCCTCACGCCGGAAAGCGCACGCGAACTGGTCACGCATGGCCACGAGGTGTGGGTGGAAACGGGCGCGGGCAACGGCATCGGCGCGACCGACCGCCACTATGACGCGGCGGGTGCCAAGGTGGTCGGCGATGCCGCCACGATCTTTGCCGAATGCGAGATGATCGTGAAGGTGAAGGAGCCGCAGGCAGCTGAGCGCGCCATGCTGCGCGAGGGGCAGATCCTGTACACCTACCTCCACCTCGCGCCCGATCCCGAGCAGACCGAGGACCTGCTGAAGCAGAAAGTGGTCGGCATCGCTTATGAGACGGTGACCGGGCGCAACGGTGGGCTGCCGCTGCTCAAGCCGATGAGCCAGGTCGCGGGGCGGATGTCGATCCAAGCCGGGGCGAGCGCGCTCGAAAAGGCGCACGGCGGGCGCGGGGTGTTGCTCGGCGGGGTGCCGGGCGTCGCCCCGGGCAAGGTGACGGTGATCGGCGGCGGGGTCGTCGGCTTCAACGCGGCACAGATGGCGGTCGGTCTCGGCGCGGACGTGACCATCCTCGACCGCGACCCGGAAGTGCTCGAAAGGCTCGGCATCCATTTCGAATCGCGTGCCAAGACGCGCTTCTCCAACGCCGCCAACATCGCCGAATGCGTGGCGGAGGCAGACCTGGTGATCGGCGCGGTGCTGGTGCCCGGCGCCGCTGCGCCGCGGCTCGTCACGCGCGAGATGCTGAAGACGATGTGCGCCGGGTCGGTGCTGGTCGACGTCGCCATCGACCAGGGCGGCTGTTTCGAGACGAGCCGACCGACGACGCACAGCGACCCGACCTATGTCGTCGACGACATCGTCCATTACTGCGTCGCCAACATGCCCGGCGCGGTGGCGCGGACCTCGACCTATGCGCTCAACAATGTGACGCTGCCGCACGCGCTGCGCATCGCCGACCTCGGCTGGCGCGAAGCATTGCGCCGCGATCCGCATCTTGCCGAAGGGCTGAACGTTCTGCTCGGCGACATCACCTGCGCGCCGGTGGCCGAAGCGCTCGGCCGCCCCTATCTGTCGCTGGAGCAGGCGCTCGCCTGACAGGGAGTCGATGATGAGCGACGAAGCCAAGCCTCCGGTCGACGAAAAGGCGACGGAAAACACCACCCTTCAGGTCGCACGCACCGCCGGCGAGGTGCGGGAGAAGGGCGACCGCAAGGTCACGGGGGCGACCGACAAATCGCCCTCGATCGGCTGGAAGACCGCTGCCGGGATCGGCATCGGATCGGCGGCGCTGGTCGCTGCGCTGCTTTACAGCCGCCGGCGCTGATCGCGCATCAGCGCACCGCCGGGGCGGGGCGGATGCGAAAGATTTGCGGCCGGTCGTGCGTCCACGGCCCTACACGTTCGAGCCAGCCCGGCGGCAACCCGCGACTGAGCGCACCGGCGAGCGAGCCCGGGCCGCCCCACCGTTCGTAATGGCCGGACCCGTCGGGTTCGGCGCAGTAGATGAGGTGGGTCGCCGACCCCATCGCCCCGCGCGCCTGTTCGGCTGGCGCAATCCAGGCTCGGATGCTGCGTTCCATTGTCGCGGCTTCGCGATGATGACCGGTGGCCAGGACCGACGCCCCGCTGTTGGCGAGGACCATCGGCCCATAGTCCATCTGGTTGAAGAACAGCGCCCGGTCATAGCCGCGTAGCGCGCTCGCGATGCTCGCATCGTTGCACGCGGCGTGCGCCTTGCGATCGCCGCGGGTTATCGTGGGCGCGTTGCCGATCACACCGCGATCGGCGAGTGACAGGATGATGCCGAGCATGACGGGCGTCGTCGCCAACGCCAGCAAAAGAGAGGCAGCCTGCGGGAGCGCGCGCGACTGCCGGCGGCTCCAGTCCCGCAGGGCGACGAAACCATAGGTAAAGCCGGGCAGCAGCAGCATCGCGGCAATCGCGCTCGCCCGCAACAGCACCACCGCGAGCACGCTGCAGGCGATCGCGACGAGCATCAGGTCGAAGCGAGCCGCTCGCTCGCGCGCGTTGCTGGCCCCGCGCCAGGCGGCGATCGTCCAGGCGCAGCCGATCAGGAGCGGAATGCCGAAGAGCATCGCTTCGTCGAAGGGCAGGCGCCAGATCGGCAACCCCTCGAGCACGATCGCATGCCAGTGGGTGCGCAGGAAGGGGGAGATCATCTCGAACGGCCCGGCGGCGCAGCGCGGCTCGACGAGAAGGAGACTTGCGACGCCCGCGGCTCCCGCCGCGACAAGTGCGATGATCAGCATTGCCGGCGAGGTCCGCAACCAGCGCGCGCTGAGGCCGAGGACCACGAGCGCGGCCGCGATTGCCGCAAGGTACGGGGCGGACACCGCGTCGCAATAGCTGGCGAGAGGGGCGCTCAATCCGCGCGTCAGCGCCAACCCCGCGGTGAGTGTCAGCAGCAGACTGGCGAGGAAGGCGAGAAGGCGCGACGCGCCGCCTCGTCCGCCGAGGGCTTGCATCACCAGGAGGCCGCCGACGATCGCGGCATAGGCGATGCCCTCGATCGAGATCAGCGCCTGCAAACCGAGCGGGACGGCAGCGAGGATCGCGCTGCGCATGTCGCTGCGACCGATGATCGCGACCATGGCGAGCATGAAGCAAAGCTGCTGCGCGCTGTGGTGGTCGATGCGCATCGGCGTGAACTGGAACAGCGCCGACGTGGCGGTAGCGGCGATGATCATGCCGGGCAGGCGGGCGTCCTCGCCGAGCGTGCGCCGGATGATGCGGTCGACCGCCCAGAAACAGCCGGCCAGCAGCAGCAGGGGCCACAGCAGCATCGCCAGACGTTCGGCGTTGGCAACGCTCGTGAACAGGTCGAAAAAGCGGATCAGCGCGCCGACGGGCGCGTCGATCAGCCGCGACCAGTGGATGTCACCACCCGACGGGGGATCGATGCGGTGCTGGATCGTGTCGAACCAGCTCTGCCCCGCCAGCCAGTCACGGATCTGCACGAGCCGCAGCGCGTCGTCGGGATCGCCCGAAGCGATCCGCCCGTCGGCATATTGCGACCATTTGCCGCCGCCGAGCAACGCATAGGCAAGGAGCGCCGCGGGCAGGAAAGCATAATCGAGCGGCAAGCGCGCGCGGCGGTCGCGCGCCGCGCTGCCGGTCATCGAAACACCACGATCTTGCGCATGAGATAGGTCGCCTGAAAGCTGATGACGATGGCGAGCAGTTTGGCGAGGCGAGGGTCGAGGCCAAGGTCGGTCGTGCCCGCGACGATGGCCGCGGTGAGTGCGAGACCGACCAGCGCCGAGCCGACGAACAGCGATCGGCGATCGCCTCTGCTGCGCGCGAAACGATCCTCGCCGCGTCCGAATACGAGCCGGTTGGACAGCTGCCAGTGGACGGCGATCCCGACACAATAGCCTAGGATCGCGGCCGGCGTGGGGCGTGTCCCCGCTTCCAGCGCGGCGAGGTAGGTGGCGGCGTCAATGCCGAGCGCCACCACGCTCGCCGCAAGGTAGCGGATATAGGTCGGGGCAAACAGGCGCTGGATGGCCAACACTGGCAAGCTGATCGCCCCCGTTCGCGCGGTCATCGGCGGTCAGGCCGCGCGCGCGACGGCGCCGCCGGCCACGCGCGTCGGCACCTCGCGCACCGAATTGAGCGCGGCGCGCCGCCCCTCCCAGTCCACCGCGCCTTCTTCGCCATCCTCATGATATTCGGCGTCTTCGTTGACCTGCCAGATATCGTAGAGCTTCTCCCCCGCGACGATGTTGCGGACCGTCAGCATGGCGGTCATCATCGCATGGTCCTGATTATTGTAGCGGTGCATGCCGTTGCGCCCGACGAGGTGCAGCGTCGGATAGGCAGCTTCGAGCTCGGCGCGCATCGCATCCACGTGGGCGGCATAGTCCTCGTCGTAAACGGGGTAGGCCTTTTCCTGCCGCACCACCGCGCCGCCGACGACCTGCGCCGGATCGCACAGCCCCAGCGTCGCCATCTCGCGCGTCGCCTGGGCTATCAGATCCGCATCGGAGCTGTCCCACAGATCATCGCCTTCGAAGCAGAAATATTCGAGCCCGACGCAGGCAAGGCTGGGGTCGGGCACCATCTCGGGCGACCAGCTGCGGAAATTCTGGATGCGGCCGACCTTCACCTTGGAATCGTGGATGTAGATCCAGTTGTCGGGAAACAAATCGTCCGAGCGGATCATCAGCGCGACGGTGAGGAAGTCACGATATTTGAGCTTTGCAGCGTTGAGGCTGGTCTGCGGCAGCGGATGCAGCCGCGCGGCGAGTTCGCGCATGGGTGCGGAGGAAATGACGTGCTCCGCCTCGATCGCGAAGTCGCCGTCGGCACCGGTGGCGAGCATCGTCCATGTGCCCTTGGGTGCCTGCTTCAACTGCTTCAGGCAGGCGCCCATGATTACCCGGTTGCCGCCGGCGACGACATGATCGCGCGCTGCCTCCCACATCATGCCGGGGCCGAGGCGGGGATAACGGAAGCTTTCGAGCAGGGACTTGGTCGCCATGCCGTCGTTCGGACGTTTGTTGAGGCCGAGGCTGCGCTTCAGCCCGTCGATCACCGCCTTGCCGAGGCTCAACCCCTTGATGCGCTGCGCCGCCCAGTCGGCGGACATTTCGTTGCAGGGCATCCCCCACACCTTCTCGGTGTAGGTTTTGAAAAAGATCGAGTAGAGCTTCTTGCCGAACTGGTTCGACGTCCAGTCCTCGAAACTGCGGACATTGCGGTTGGGGAACAGCTGCGCCCAGGCGTAGCTCGCCATGCACATGGTCGAGCGCCACAGCCCCAGGTTGCGCAGCGCCTCGAACGCGCGCAGCGGGTAGCTGTAGAATTTGCCCTCATAATAGATGCGGCTCATCCGCGGGCGCTCGATGAAATCGTGCGGGAGGATCTCGTTCCAGAGATCGACGACTTCGCGCGACTTCGAAAAGAACCGGTGCCCGCCGATATCGAAGCGAAAGCCGTCATGCTCCACCGTGCGACTGATCCCGCCGACATAAACCGGGTCCTTTTCGATGACCGTGACCGTATAACCCTCCTGCGTGAGGAGGTAGGCCGCGGTCAGGCCGGCTGGCCCCGCCCCGATGATCGCCACGTCGACGCGATGGTTGTTCATGAAGTCCGGCCCCTCCCCATTCGATGAGGAAGGCCATGGCGGATCGGCCGTAAAGAATTGGTTAGCGGGGCGGTAACCCACCCCGCCCCGTTGCATCCCGCACTTGCTGCGTTAAAGGCAGGGCTGCCTCCCTCGCTGGCGCGCCTGCGGGGACTCAAAGCCTTTCATGGGGACGAGCGTTCATGGCCGTGGCCGGCAAGCGACCGATTTCGCCGCATCTGCAAGTCTATAAATGGGGACCACACATGCTGGTCTCCATCCTTCACCGCCTGACCGGTGACGGGCTGGGCATCGGCGGGGCGCTGATTTTTCTGGGCTGGCTCGGCAGTGCGGCGGCGGGGGCCGAGGCCTATGCGCGCTTCGTCGATCTGGCGACGTCGATCCCGGGGCGGATCGTGCTGGTCCTCCTCACGTGGGGCGTGCTGCAGCATGCCGCAAGCGGCGTCCGCCACCTGCTGCTCGATACGGGGGCGGGCTATGCGCTGCCGACCAATCGCAGCTGGTCGCGCGTGGTGGCGATCGCGCCTGCGGTCATGACCGCGCTGTTGTGGGCGTTCATTCTGTGGAGGCCGATGTGAGCCGCGCCGGAACCGAACTCGGCCGCGTCCGCGGTCTGGGTGCCGCCAAGAAAGGCGCGCGCGACTGGATGCTGCAACGCATCACCGCGGTCGCCAACCTGGCGCTGCTGACCTGGCTCGCGGCGTCGTTGATCCTCGGCGACGTCGGCACTTACGAAGGGGTGCAGCGCTGGCTCGGCTCGCCGCTCGCGGCGGCGCCGCTGGCGTTGCTGGTCGTCAGCGTATTCACGCACGTTCGGCTCGGGCTGACGGTCCTGATCGAGGATTACGTCCACGCCGAGGGTGCCAAGATGGCCGCCCTCCTCGCCAATATCTTCTTCACCTGGGGCGGGATGATCTTCGCCCTGTTTTCGATCCTCAAGATCGCGTTCGGAGCGGTTACGAATGTCGGCCAGTAACGCCACCACCCAGCCCGCCTACAAGATCATCGACCACGCCTATGACGTGGTGGTGGTGGGGGCGGGCGGCTCCGGCCTGCGCGCGACGATGGGCGCGGCCGAAGCGGGGCTCAAGACCGCCAACATCACCAAGCTGTTCCCGACGCGCAGCCACACCGTCGCGGCGCAGGGCGGCATCGCGGCGAGCCTTGGCAACAACACCCCTGACCACTGGTCGTGGCACATGTACGATACGGTCAAGGGCTCCGACTGGCTCGGCGACCAGGACGCGATCGAATATATGGTGCGCGAGGCGCCGGCGGCGGTGATCGAACTCGAGCACGCGGGCGTGCCGTTCAGCCGCAACGACAACGGCACTATCTACCAGCGGCCGTTCGGCGGGCACATGCAGAACATGGGCGAAGGCCCGCCGGTGCAGCGCACCTGCGCCGCCGCCGACCGCACCGGCCACGCGATCCTGCACGCGCTCTACCAGCAGAGCCTGCGCTACGCCGCGGACTTCTTCATCGAATATTTCGCGCTCGACCTGATCACGGTCGACGGCGAATGCCGCGGCGTCATCGCCATGTGCATGGAAGATGGCTCGATCCATCGCTTCCGCAGCCATGCCGTGGTGCTGGCGACCGGCGGCTACGGCAAGGCCTATTACACCGCGACCAGCGCGCACAGCTGCACCGGCGATGGCAATGCGATGGTGCTGCGCGCTGGCCTGCCGCTGCAGGATATGGAGTTCGTCCAGTTCCACCCGACCGGCATCTACGGTGCGGGCGTGCTCATCACCGAAGGCGCGCGTGGGGAGGGCGGCTACCTTACCAACAGCGAGGGTGAGCGCTTCATGGAGCGTTACGCGCCGAGCGCCAAGGATCTCGCCAGCCGCGACGTCGTGTCGCGTTCGATGGCGCTAGAGATGCGCGAAGGGCGCGGGGTCGGGCCGGAGAAGGACCACATCTACCTCCACCTCGACCACATCGATCCCAATGTGCTGGCGGAGCGGCTGCCCGGCATCACCGAGAGCGGCAAGATCTTCGCGGGCGTCGACCTCACCCGCCAGCCGCTGCCGGTGACGCCGACGGTGCATTACAACATGGGCGGCATTCCCTGTAACTATTGGGGCGAGGTCGTGACGCTGAAGAACGGCGACCCGGAGACGATCGTCCCCGGCCTGTTCGCGGTGGGTGAGGCCGCCTGCGTCAGCGTTCACGGCGCCAACCGGCTGGGCTCCAACAGCCTGATCGACCTCGTCGTGTTCGGTCGCGCGACCGGCCACCGGCTCAAGGAGCTGATCAAGCCGGGCACCCCGCACCAGAGCCTGCCGAGCGATGCCGCCGACCTGCCGCTGGCGCGCGTCGACCGCTTCCGCCACGCCAACGGCGGCACTTCGACCGCGCAGGTGCGGCTTAACATGCAGAAGACGATGCAGAAGCACTGCGCGGTGTTCCGCGACAGCGCGCTGCTGAGCGAAGGCGTGGCGCAGATGCGCGACAACGTCGCGCGCATGCAGGACGTCCGCATCACCGACCGCGGGCTCGTGTGGAACACCGACCTCGTCGAGACTTTGGAGCTCGACAATCTGCTGGCGCAGGCGGCGGTGACGATGGCGAGCGCGGAAAACCGCAAGGAAAGCCGCGGCGCTCACGCGCACGAAGACTTCCCCAATCGCGACGATGCCAACTGGATGAAGCACACGGTCGCGTGGTTCTCCGGCTGGGGTGGCGAGGCCAGCGACGTCAAAATCGACTATCGCCCGGTCCACGAATACACGCTCAGCGACGACATCGACTACATCAAGCCCAAGGCGCGGGTGTACTGATCTTCGCCAGTGGCTTGGTGGCCTGCCGCCATTGCCACTCGCGGGGGCGGGGGATATGAGGCGGGCCGCTCCCCAGCGCCGTCAGGAAAGCTTGTCCGCATGATCAGTCGCTCCGTTGCCCTCGTCGCCCTCGCCGGTTCGGCGCTCGTGCTGGGCGGGTGTGCGCGTAATGGTGAGCTCGATGTGACGAGCGGCGTAGGCATTACGGCTTCGCGCACGGTCTGCCCGGCGGTCGGCATCCCCGCGCACACGGGTGATATCACCCTGTTCGATCCGCCGCAGAGCCGCGATGCTGCGGCGATCGACGTGGTGGCGACGATCACCAATTTGCGGACCAACTGCAATCCCGACGGGGCGCAGGTTTATTCGACGACCAGCTTCGACGTGGTCGCGACCCGGCTGCGCGCCGGTCCCGCGCGTGAGGTGGTGCTCCCTTACTACAGCGCGGTGGTGCAGGGCGGCACGCAGATCGTCTCCAAGGACGAAAGCCGGCTGGTGGTGCGGTTCGAGGACGGCCAGACCCGCGCAACCGCGCGTGGTGCGGTGAGCGCCTATGTCGACCGCGCTGCGGCGACGCTGCCCGACGAGATCCGCGAGCGCATCACCCGGCGACGACGCGCGGGCGATGACGACGCGGCGGTCGACCCCCTCGCCGATCCCGAGGTGCGCGCGGCGGTCGCTCGCGCAACGTTCGAGCAGTTTCTGGGCTTCGCGCTGACGCGCGACCAACTCGCCTATAATGTGACGCGCTGACGACTCGATCCTCCCCGGGGCGGGGAGGGGGACCGCCGACGCAGTCGGGGGTGGAGGGGCACCCGCGCGATGGGACTCGCTTCGCCCGGAGCCTCTGCCGCGGCGCGACCCCACCACCATCCTGCGGATGGTCCCCCTCCCCGCCCGGGGGAGGATCGGCCCAGCAGCCAACCGACAGGTTCAATCATGCCGATTTTTGCTGACATCGCCGCGCTTGTGGACGGCGCGCTCGATCGTCTGACCGCTGCCGGCACGCTCCCGGCCGGGCTCAACCGTGACGCTGTCACCGTCGAGCCGCCGCGCGATGCGAGCCATGGCGACATGGCAACCAACGCCGCGATGGTGCTGGCCAAGCCCGCCGGCACCAATCCGCGCGCGCTGGCGGAGGCGCTGGTCGCCGAGCTCACCGCCGACCCGCGCGTCGCTGCGGCGAGCGTGGCCGGGCCGGGGTTCATCAACCTGACGCTCGTCCCCAATGCCTGGACCGAAGAACTGCGCGCGATCCATGCGAGCGGCGCGGACTACGGCCGCTCCGACCTCGGCGGGGGGAGCGGGGTTAACATCGAGTATGTCAGCGCCAACCCGACCGGGCCGATGCACATGGGGCATTGCCGGGGGGCGGTGGTCGGCGATGCGCTTGCCAACCTGCTCGCCTTCACCGGCCACCGCGTGGTGCGCGAATATTACGTCAACGATGCGGGCGCGCAGGTCGACGTGCTCGCTCGTTCGGCGCATCATCGCTATCGCGAAGCGCTGGGCGAAGAGGTCGGTGACGTCGCGGAGGGGCTCTACCCCGGCGACTATCTGAAGCCGGTGGGCGAGGCGCTCGCCGCGGACTTCGGCGACCGCTACGCCGCCGCGCCAGAAGCGGAGTGGCTGGCGCTGTTCCGTATGCGCGCGGTGGCGGCGATGATGGAACTCATTCGCGGCGACCTCGCGCTGCTGGGCGTGCGGCACGACGTGTTTTCGTCGGAAGCGGAGTTGCAGGCGGCGGGGAAGCCCGATGCGGCGGAGGCGGAGCTGCGCGGGCGGGACCTCGTCTATGATGGCGTGCTCGAAGCGCCCAAGGGCAAGACGCCGGAGGATTGGGAGCCGGTCGAGCTGCCGCTGTTCCGCTCGTCGGCCTATGGAGACGACCAGGACCGGCCGATCAAGAAGAGCGACGGCAGCTGGACCTATTTCGGCGCCGACCTCGCCTACCACCTGCAAAAGGCGCAGGGGGTCGATGCGCTGATCGACATCTGGGGCGCCGATCATGCCGGCACGGTCAAGCGCATGGCGGCGGCGATGCAGGCGCTAACCGGCGGGGCCAAGCGCTTCGACGTCAAGATCGTGCAGATGGTTCAGCTGCTGCGCGACGGCGTGCCGGTGAAGATGTCCAAGCGCGCCGGCAATTTCGTGACGCTTGCCGACGTCGTGCGCGAAGTGGGCAAGGACGTGGTCCGCTTCACCATGCTCACCCGCAAGGCGGATGCGATGATGGACTTCGACTTCGCGAAGGTAGTGGAGGCGTCGAAGGATAATCCCGTGTTCTACGTCCAGTACGCTCACGCGCGGGTCAAATCGCTCGGACGGCGCGCGGCGGAGGCGGGGATCGCGCCCGACGGTGCGCCCGACCTGTCCCGGCTCGATACAGACGAGCTGGATCTCGTGAAACTCGCGGCGACGTTCCCGCGCGTGGTCGAAGCTGCGGCCCAGGCGCGCGAACCGCACCGCATCGCCTTTTTCCTCGGTGATCTGGCGGCGGCGTTCCACGGCTGGTGGAACGCCGGCAACGACGACCCCGCGCGACGGGCGGTGCAGCCCGACGATCCAGCGCTCACCCGCGCGCGTCTTTTCATGGCCGACGCAATCGGGCAGGTAATCGCCAACGGCTTGGCGCTGATGGGGGTGGAGCCGGTCGAGGAGATGCGCTGATGCAAAGCCAGAGTCAGGGCGGGGGCGGGCCGGGGCGCGACTGGTCGAACGGCGACACACCGGTCGAGCCCGGCTTGAGCGATACGCCGGAGCACTCGCCCTCGTCGATGGACGAGGGCGGGCGTGGCCCCGCCTTCAATGCCGATCGGCGCGACCAGCTGAGCGGTGGCGAAGCCGAATGGACGCACGACCGCGCACTCGACCCGAACAACGCGCGGATCGCCATGGAAGAGCCGCTGGTGGTCGACGCGCCGACGCATGATGCGCCGTCCGCTGCGCCGTGGCTCGAGCCGGCTGCGGAGGAGGAGGTCGAAAGCGGCGCCAACGGCGGCCGGCTGGTGGCACTGGTGGTCGCCGGGCTGGCGCTGATCGGCCTCGTCGTGGGCGGCCTCTACGCCTGGCAGAACCGGGCGCTGGAGGGCGACGGCACGCTGATCGCGGCGCCCGCCGGTCCCTACAAGACCGCACCTGCGCCCGAGCGCGGCCGTTTCGAGGGTGAGGCCGACGCTGCAGTTGCCGCGACGGAAGGGGCGGCACCGGTGGGAACCGTCGATACGTCACGTCTCCCGGAAACGCCGACCTCGCCGACGCCGGTGCGTACGGCGCAGGCGCCCGCGCCGGCGACCGCGACGATGGCGGCACCGCGGGGAGTGGCCGCCGCTGCGCCGGTGACCCGTGCGGATGCGGCGCCCGTCGCTTCGGCGGCGCCGGTTTCGAACGCCGCTTCTGCGGCTGCGGCGCCCGCGAGCGCTGGCGGCACTGCGCAGCTTGGCGCCTTTGCCAACGAAGCGTCGGCGCGGCGCGCATGGTCGCAGCTCGAAACGCGCTTCGAGTGGCTCAAGGATACCGGGCACAGCATCGTCCCCGCGACGGTCAACGGACGCACCGTGTACCGGCTGACCGCGGCGGGCGGCGCCAATCTGTGCGCACGGCTGCGCGTCGCTGGCGAGACCTGCATCGTCCGCTGACAGAGATCGGCGTGGCTGCTAGGCCGGCGGCATGACGATCCACACGCCCGCCTTTTTCGGCCTGTCCGGCCTCGCGCTCACCGCCGAGGAGCGAGCGCTGTTTGGCGACGCGGCGCCCGCGGGCTACATTCTCTTCGCGCGCAACATCGCCGACCGCGTCCAGCTGCGCGCGCTGACCGACGATCTGCGGACCTTGTCGGGACGCGAGGATGTGCCGATCCTGATCGACCAGGAGGGGGGCCGTGTGGCACGCATGCGCGCGCCCGAATGGCCGAGTTTCCCGGCGGGTAACGCCTACGCCGCGCTTTACGAGCGGGCTCCGGCGAGCGCGATCGCCGCCGCGAGGGCCAATGCCGAAGCGATCGCGCTGACGCTCGCCGAAGTCGGGGTCAACGTGAACTGTTTGCCGGTGCTGGATGTGGCGAGCGATGTCACCCACGCGGCGCTGGGCGACCGGGCGATGAGCGACGATCCCATGCGCGTCGCGGCGCTCGGGCGCGCGGTGTTGGAGGGACTCCAGACGGGCGGCGTGGTCGGCGTTGCCAAGCACATCCCCGGACATGGCCGTGCCGCGGTCGACAGCCATCACGAATTGCCCGTGGTCGACGCGAGCGAGGCGGAGCTGGAACGCGACATCACGCCGTTCCGCACGCTCAACTGGGCGCCGATGGCGATGACCACGCACGTCCTCTACCCGGTGTGGGACGGCGAGCGGCCGGCGACACAGAGCCCTCGCATCGTCGGCGACATCATTCGCGGGCGCATCGGCTTCGACGGCCTCCTGATGACCGACGACCTTGACATGCATGCGCTGACTGGGACCAAGGGCGAGCGCGCGGCGCTGGCGCTCGACGCGGGCGTGGACATCGCGCTGCAATGCAACGGCGACATCGCGGACATGCGCGACGTCGTCGATCACGTCGGCGGGCGCATGACCGACGCGGCGCAGCGGCGGTTGGGGGCGGCGATGGCAGGCGTCAGCTCTGGCCCTGAATTTCGCGCCGACCGGCTCGCCCAGGCGACCGAGACGCGCGACGCGCTGCTCGCGCTGGCGTGACGTGATGGCGGGGGCGGCGTTGGACGGCGACCTGTTCGACGCTGCTCTCCCCGCGTCGTCGCCTGAGCGGCTGCATGTCGAATTCGACGCATGGGAGGGGCCGCTCGACCTGTTGCTGACGTTGGCCCGCGCGCAAAAGGTCGACCTCGCGCAGATTTCGATTCTCGCGCTCGCCGACCAGTATCTCGCCTATCTCGATCATGCGGCGGCGCGCGCGATCGAAGTGGCGGCAGACCACCTCGTGATGGCGGCGTGGCTGGCGCAATTGAAATCGGCGCTGTTGCTGCCGCGCGCGGAGCAGCCGGACCCCGACCCGCAGGAGATCGCGGATCAATTGCGCCATCGCCTCGCCCGGCTGGCGGCGATGCGCGACGCGGGGGCCCGCCTGATGGCGCGCGACCGGGTGGGGCGCGACGTGTTCCTGCGCGGCGCGCCGGAGGGCCTCGCCACCGTCCGTCATCGCGTGTGGGAGGTGACCCTGATCGACCTCGTCCGCGCGCTGGGCGACGTCGAGGAACGGTCGCGCCCAGTGCTGCATCAGGTGAAGCCGCGCGACGTAGTGACGCTCGAGGACGCGCTCGAACGGTTGCGCCAGTTGCTGCCGACGCTCGCGCAATGGACACCGCTTGAGCGGACCGTGGAGCCGTCCCCGCGTTCGTCGCGGCGGCGCTCGGCACGCGCGTCCGGGCTGGTGGCGGCGCTGGAGTTGGCGCGGCTCGGCCGGGTTGCGCTGCGGCAGGACGAGGCGTTTGCTCCGCTGCTGCTGCGGGCCGAGCGATGAGCGTCGATCCGCTGCGACGCTCGGTCGAAGCGATGCTGTTCGCCAGTCCCGAGCCGCTGTCCGTCGCGGACATCGCCGAGCGAGTCGGGAAGGATCGCAACGCCATTGCCGAGGCGCTGGAGGCGATCGCAGCACGGCACGCAGGGAGCGGCATCGAGCTCGTCGAGCGGGGCGGGCGCTGGCTGTTTCAGACGCCTGCCGACCTCGCCTGGCTGTTGCGGCGGGAGGAAGATGCGCCGCGGCGGTTGTCGCGGGCAGCGGTCGAGACGTTGGCGATCATCGCCTATCAGGAGCCGGTCAGTCGCGCGGAGATCGAGGCGATCCGCGGCGTGCAGACCGCGCGCGGGACGCTCGACGTGCTGCTGGAGGCGGGTTGGGTGCGGCCGGCGGGGCGGCGGGAGGTGCCGGGACGGCCGCTCCTCTACGCGACCACGCCCGCGTTCCTCACGCATTTCGGGCTCGCCAGGCGCCGCGATCTGCCCGGCCTGGCGGAGATGCGCGCGGCGGGTCTGCTCGATCCGGTCAGGGCCGGCGAACCGGTGCAAGGCGTGCTGGCGCCGGACGGCGAAGGCGACTAAGATCAACCGAAACTCGAAAGAGTCCCGTTTCGGTTTAGGCGGAGTTCGCTCATGGGTTCGTTCAGCATCTGGCACTGGCTGGTGCTCGGCATCATCATCCTGCTGCTGTTTGGGAAAGGCCGCTTCTCCGACATGATGGGGGATGTCGCCAAGGGCGTGAAAAGCTTCAAGCGCGGGCTCGCCGATGACGAGGATGCGGCCGGCACGACCACGACTGTGGTGACGCCGCCGGTGCAGCGGATCGAAGGTCAGGCGGTGCCGCCGGTGACGACCACCACCGCCGAGGCCAACCGCGTCGAGCCGCGCGTCTGAGCCGCCCTCCGCTTTCCGTCGCCACCCGCGGCTGAACGCCGATGTTCGACGTCGCCCCCACCGAATTGCTGCTGGTCATCATCGTCGCCGTGGCGGTGATCGGACCCAAGGACTTGCCGCGCGTGGCGCGCACGGTCGGCAACTGGGTCGGCAAGGCGCGCGGCATGGCGCGCCATTTCCGCAGCGGGCTCGACACGATGATGCGCGAGGCGGAGCTCGAGGAACTGGAGAAGCAGTGGCGCGAGCATAATGAGGCGATCATGCGGGCTTATCCGCGCTTCGGCCCGGCCTCGCTCGGACCTGCGCCAGGGACGGTGATCGACGGGGTGGCGACCCCCGTGGCGCCCGTCGGCCCCGGTGCAGCGCTGCCCGATCTTGCAGCAGATCGGCCCGCTGCCACGGGTCCGGTCGAGGCCGCTTCCGCGCCCCCTCGGCCGGCGCCGCCCGCCCCAGTGCCGCCGCGGGATTGAGCGATGGCCGAGGCCGATCCGATCCCGCCGCCGCTCAGCCCTGAAGAGGCTGACCGCGCCGCGGTCGATTCCACCAAGGCACCGCTGATCGAACATCTGATCGAACTGCGGCGGCGGTTGCTGTGGAGCCTCGCCGCGCTCGGCATCGCCTTTGCGGTGTGCTTCTACTTCGCGCGGCCGATCTTTGCCGTGCTGGTGCAGCCGCTGCTCGCGGCAGGGCAGGGCAGGCTGATCTACACGCAGCTGTTCGAGGCGTTCTTCGTCGAGGTGAAGGTCGCGCTGTTCGCGGCGTTCATGATCGCCTTTCCGGTGATCGCGACGCAGATCTGGCGGTTCGTCGCCCCCGGGCTCTATCGTAACGAGAAGCGCGCCGCGCTGCCGTTCCTGCTCGCGACTCCGCTGTTGTTCGGGCTCGGAGCCGCAGGTGCTTATTATGGCGCGGTGCCGGTGGCGCTGAAGTTCCTGCTGGGGTTCGAGGGCAATATCGGCGGAGTGCAGCAGGATGCCTTGCCCGCGGTCGGCAATTACCTCGACTTCGTCATGAACTTCATGCTGGCGTTCGGCATTTCGTTCCAGTTGCCGATCCTGTTGCTGTTGCTCGAGCGGGTGGGGATCGTCACGCTTGAGCAGCTTCGGGCCGGACGCCGCTATGCGATTGTCGCCGCGTTCGCGATTGCGGCGGTGGCGACGCCGCCGGACGTGGTGAGCCAGCTGCTGCTCGCGGTGCCGCTGTGCCTGTTGTACGAAAGCGCGCTGGTGGTGATTGCCCTCACTCGGCGACGTGCAGCCAAAGCCCAGAATTGACGGGCGGCGCGGGCAAAAAAATTGGGCCCGGCGCGCGAAGGGGGGATGCGCTACCGGGCCCAAACAATAGGACAGCGAAAGCGGGGGCTGTTATTCGCTGTCCGAAGTTATAACCGCCGCCCGCAACAGCGGTTCCGGCGGCGGAAACAATTTTATAATGACCGCAGCGACTAGAAGCTGAGCCGCGCAGTGAGGCGGATGTCGCGGCTACCGAGGGGCACGAAATCCTTCGTGAGGCTCGCATGGCGCCGGGCTTCGACGTCGAACAGATTGTCGGCCGATGCGATCAACGTCAGCCCACGCGGGCCGAGCGGCTTCCAGCTCGCCGACACGCCGACGAGGGTGAAGGCATCGGTCGGCGTCTCGTTGGCCGCAACGTCACGCTGAGCGACGTTGTGCTCGACCTCGCCGCGAAGCGTCAGCGCGTCGCTGGCCCATTCGAGCCCGCCGCGCAGCCGCATCGGCGGGATGCGCGGCAGGTTGGTGCCATCGCTGAGTTTCGCGCGAACATAGTCGGCGCTCGCCTCGGCGCGGAGCAGCCCGGCATCCGTGCGAACCAGCGGCACGGTCGCGCTCGCCTCGGCGCCCCAGATGCGCGCCGGCGCCTGCGTGTAGCGGAACACCGGCAGCCCGTCCTCGACCTCTCCGGTCTGGCGGCGGTAGGTGAACCGTTCGTAGCGATCGTGGAACCCGGTCAGGCTGATCTCCGCCCCGTCCGCCGGGGTCAGCCGAGCGAAGGCTTCAAAGCTCCACGCCTGCTCGGTGCCGAGCGACAGGTCGCCGATTTCGTAGGCCTGGGTGGCGGCGTGCGGTCCGTCCGACAGCAGCTCCTCCGCGCTCGGGGCGCGGCTGGTGCGCATGACATGTCCGCCGATGCGCAGCGCGTCGCCGACGTCGAAGGCCGCGCTTAGCCCGCCCGACAATGTGCTGCGCTGGCTGGCATAGGCGATGGTCGGCGCATCGATGCTCTGCCGCTCCCAGCGCAGCGCGCCTTCGATGTCGAGCGCGCCGAGCCGGACCTCCTGCAGTGTGAACAGCGCCAGTGTGCGCATGTCGTTGGGCGGCAGGAACGCTTCGTCGCCGATCGCTTCAAAGCTGTGCGCCGAATATTGAACGCCGCTGGCCCCGCGCCAGCCGCCGCGGTTGGCCTGCACCAGCTCGCTGCGCAGCTCGATGCCGCGGTTGAGGAAGCGGGTTCCCACCTCGTCGCCCTCGAATTCGGTGTGACCATAATCGCCATATCCCGCGCGAACGCGCAGCGCGCTGAACATGTCGCCAGCGAATTTGACCTCGCCGCGAGCGTCCGCCCGCCACTGGCGCGCAGCGATGGTCACATCGCCGTGATGGTGGTCGCCGCCATGGTCATGCTCGACCTGCGGGCGGCTCGGGACGCCATAGTCCGAGGACAGCCGAGCCACCGAGACCCCGAGCGAACCGCCGTCGTTGATCACCGAGAGGCCGCCGCCGACGGACCAGTTGCTGACCGCGCTGTTGGCGAGGCGGCCGCGACGGTCGGCGAGCTCGCGCAGTTCGGCGGCCTCCTCCGTGTGGCCTTCGGCTGCGGCCTCGTCGGCCGCCGAGCGCACCTGCGCCCGCAGCGAAGGGGCGAGCTGATAGCCGCCGATGCGCAGGTCGCCCGCGTCGAGCCAGCCGCCGTCGGCGTGCGCGACGATTCCCTGCCCGAGCGGCACGTCGACCGAGCCGCCCACGGATTTGGCGTTGTTGACGCTGGCGTAGCTCGCCAGCGCGTCGAGGTGCACGCGCTCATCGGGGACGCGGCGGGGGATGCGGCGTTCGATGATGTTGACGGCGCCGCCGACGGCTGCGGGCGCGTAGAGCAGGGTAGCGGGACCGCGCACCACTTCGACACGGTCGGCGACGAGCGGATCGACCGCGACGGTGTGGTCGGCGCTGGCGCCCGACGCGTCGATGCTCGCGACGCCGTCGATCAGCACCGGCACCCGCTCGCCATCATAGCCGCGCACGACGGGCCGGGAGGCGCCGGGGGTGAAGCTCGACGCGCTGATACCTGGCTGCTTGGCGAGGATGTCGCCGATCTGCGGCTTGATATCGCGGGCGAGATCGTCGGCTCGCACGACCGAGACGGAACCGAATTGCGTCACGGCGCGGCCGAACGGCGCGGTAACGACGATGTCCGCCTCCTCCGCATGCACGTCGTCGACCGACTGCGCGGGCGTTTGGACCTGCTGGGCGAGCGCGGGGGAGACGCACAGCAGGGCGGCAAGGGACGTCGTACGAAACAGGCTGGCGTGCATTAAGATCCTCGTTGGTTATGAGATAACATAACATGAGTGGCGTGCGGCGCAACCGTGCGCTGCTAAAACCAGCGCGGTATTTCAAAGCTGGGCTTTGGCAATCCAGTCGTGGAACAACCGTACCGCCGGCCGCCGCAGCGCCGCCGGGCGGCACAGGAACCAGTAGCTGTAGGGGCTGTCGATCTCGTAATCGAACAGCCGGACAAGTCGCGGGTCGTGCGCATCGTCGAGATGGTGGCCGTGCATGAACGCCACGCCCACGCCCTGCGCGGCCGCCTCGAGCATCAGCGCGCCCGAATCGAACAGGTCGATCGAACTCGGCTGCAACTCCGGCTGACCGATGACGGCGGCCCATTCCTGAAAGGTTTCCGGCATCTCACGATGAATCAACACCGTATGCCGCGCGAGGTCCGCCGGGGTCCGGATGCCGCCCTGGTCGCGTAGGTCCGGCGAGGCGATGGGGTAGATGCGGTCCTGGTCGAGCCGGACCGCGTGGAGAGTCGGGTCGACATTCCGCGCGATGACGATGGCCGCATCAATGCCGTCGCCGAGCCGCGCCTCACCAAGTCCGCCGGTGTCGATGTCGATGTGGAGGTCCGGATGCAGCCGCCGCAGCTCGGGCAGGCGCGGGAACAGGCGCTGCTGCGCGAACAGCGGGAGGACATTGAGCCGCAGCCGCAGCGACGCGCGTTCGCCGACACTTTCAACGGCAGTGTGAAGCGCGTCGAGCGCGGGGCCGAGCGCAGCGTGAAGCTGATCGCCGGCCCTGGTCAGGCGCATGCCGCCGCCGGTGCGTTCGAACAGCGGCACGCCGACGTGCCGTTCGAGCCCTTGCACTCGCCGCGACAGCGCCGGCATCGACAGCGCCAGCGCGGCAGCGGCGGCCTTCACCGATCCCGTGCGCGCCACCGCGACAAAGGCTTCGAGGCCGGACAGCGGCGGCAATCGGCGCAAAGATCGGCCCGCGGCGGGCATGGTATCTCTCTCGTCAGAAGGTGCAGGGTCGGCCCTGTCTTGCGCCGCGCCTTGTCGCGGAATTGGTGCCCAGTGGAAAGGGGGTTGATCGCAATCGGCGGACGGACCGGCGTTTTTCATGCCCCTCGCTTCGCGCGCTGCAGCACCCTATCTGTGCTTGATCGACAATGACGAACGAGGCGTTTCATGGCCGATCTGGCGGCGGGTGAAATCAGATTGCAGGTCGCCAACGCGCGTCCGGAAGACCTCGGCAGCGGGCTTGCCCGGATGCCACGGCGGGCGCTGGCCGCGCTCGGGATCGGCGAGGGCGAGCCGGTCGAGCTTGTCGGCAAACGCAGCACCGTTGCGGTCGCGGTCGGCCCCTATGATGAGGACGAGGGGCTCGAGGTTGTCCGCCTCGATGGCCTCCAGCGCGCCAACGCGCAGGCCGGCACCGGCGACCAGATCGTCCTCCGCAAGGCGGAGGTGCGACCCGCCAAGTCGATCCGCTTTGCCCCGGCGCAGAATAATGTGCGTCTGTCGGGTTCGCCCGAACAGCTAAAGCGCAGCTTCTTTCGCCGGCCCCTGACGCAGGGGGACGTCATCGCGACGCGCGGCCAGCAGCGGGTCGGCCCCACCGACATGCCGCCGCAGCTGGCGCAGATGCTCGCCGCGCCGGCCTACGCCCTCCAGGAAATTCGCCTTGTCGTCGTCTCGGCGAACCCGAAGGGCGCGGTGTTCATCGACGAGAATACCGAGGTCGAGCTGCTCCCCGAAGCGGTCGATCAGGCGGAAATCGCGCGCGGCACCATCACATACGACGATATCGGCGGCATGGGCGAGACGATCGACCAGCTGCGCGAGATGGTCGAGCTGCCGCTGCGCTACCCCGAGCTGTTCCAGCGACTGGGCGTCGATCCGCCGCGCGGGTTGCTGCTCTATGGTCCGCCCGGCACCGGCAAGACCCGGCTCGCCCGCGCTGTCGCGAGCGAGAGCGAGGCGCGCTTTTTCCTGATCAACGGACCAGAGATCATGGGCTCCGCCTATGGCGAGTCCGAGAAGCGGCTGCGCGACATTTTCGAGCAGGCCGCCAGCGACGCGCCGTCGATCATCTTCATCGACGAGATCGACGCGCTCGCGCCGAAGCGGGGGCAGGTGTCCGGCGAGGCCGAGAAGCGCCTCGTCGCGCAGCTGCTGACGTTGATGGATGGACTAGAGCCGCGCGCGAACCTGGTGGTCATCGCCGCGACCAATCGCCCGGACGCGATCGACGAAGCGCTGCGGCGGCCCGGCCGCTTCGACCGCGAGATCGTCGTCGGCGTGCCCGATGAACGCGGGCGGCGCGAAATCCTGACCATCCACACGCGCGGGATGCCGCTGGCGGAGGATGTCGACATCGATGAGCTGTCGCGCACCACCTATGGCTTCGTCGGCGCCGACATCGCGGCGCTGACGCGGGAGGCCGCGATCGAGGCGGTGCGGCGGATCATGCCCAAGCTCGACCTCAGCGCCGGCACGATCCCGGCGGAAATCCTGGATACGCTGACCGTCACTCGCGAGGATTTCGTCGGCGCGCTGAAGCGCGTCAGCCCTTCGGCCATGCGCGAGGTGATGGTGCAGATGCCGACGGTGCGCTGGGCCGACATTGGCGGCATCGACGAGGCGATGAACCGGCTGAAGGAGGGCGTCGAACTTCCCTTCAAGGCGCCCGAAGCGTTCCGCCGCATGGGCATCCGGCCGGCCAAGGGCTTCCTCCTGTACGGTCCGCCGGGCACGGGCAAGACGCTGCTCGCCAAGGCGGTAGCGCGCGAGGCGGAAGCGAACTTCATCGCCGTCAAATCGAGCGACATTCTCTCCAAATGGTACGGCGAGAGCGAGGCGCAGATCGCGCGTCTGTTCGCCCGCGCCCGTCAGGTGGCGCCCTGCGTCATCTTCATCGACGAGCTTGATGCGCTAGTACCTGCGCGCGGCGGCAGCATGGGTGAGCCGCAGGCGACCGAGCGCGTCGTCAACACGCTGCTCGCCGAAATGGACGGGATCGAGGAGATGCAGGCGGTGGTCGTGATCGGCGCCACCAATCGCCCCAACCTGATCGACCCGGCGCTGCTGCGACCCGGACGGCTCGACGAGATGATCTATGTCGGCGTGCCCGACCAGGCGGGGCGGCGGCGCATCCTCGGCATCCATACGGCCGACATGCCGCTGGCGAGCGACGTCAACCTTGATGACATCGCTGCGCGGACCGACCGCTTCACCGGCGCGGACCTTGAGGATCTGACGCGCCGCGCCGGGATGATCGCGCTACGCCGCTCGCTCGAAGCGCAGCAGGTGACGCGGACGGATTTCGACGAGGCGCTGGAGGACGCGCGAGCGACCGTGACGCCGGAGATGGAAAAGGATTATCAGAAGATCGCGGGCGAGATCAAACGCAACGCGGCGTCGCTCAACCCGATCGGCTTCGTCGTGCCGGGGCAGGTGACGCCGCTGCGTCCGGTCAAGCACGCCGCTGCGGCGACGGGCGAGGCCGCGGCGCAGAACTGAGTGTGGTCAGGCGGCGTCGGCGCCGACGTCGGGCAGCGCGCGAAGGCTCCACAGCCCGAGCAGGATGGTGGCAGTGCCTATCGCGGTGAAGGTCGCGATCGGCGCCATGCCATAAGCGAGCACGCCGAGCGCGGGCGCGACCACGTAGCTCGCGCCCGCGATGGACGCGTTCTGGCCCGCCACGGCGCCCTGCAGGTTGCGGGGCACCGACAGCGATGCGCCGCTAGTGAAGCCCGGTCGCAGCAGCCCGAAGCCGAGCGAGGCGAGCGCGAAGGCGAGCGCCATGGTCTCCTGCCGCCCGGCAAAGGCGAGGGCGATGATCCCCGCGCCCGCAGCCGCCCCCCCCAACGCAACCGCCGCCTTGGGCCGAAGCGACAGCATCGGGATCAGCCCCCACTGGCTCAGCAGTGTCGCCAGCGCGCCGACCCATAGCACATGGCCGGTGGGCGCTGCCGCGGCCTCCGGCGTCGCCCGCAACGCCAGCCGGTCGAGCACGAGAAAGCCGATCACCCCCAGCGTCATCGCTTGCGCGTGGCCACTGACGAGGCCGACGACCGTCCAATTGCGCACGCGCGGATCGAACCAGCTGATGCGTGGCGGCTCGGGCGCAGTGAGTTGGTCCTCGCCTTCGTCGTCATCGTGCGCGTGGCGATGCGCGTGCGGCGCGCCCGACGCGGCAGCGGGGTAGTGATGTGTGCTCCCCCGCGCGGCAAAGCGAGGCGTGTCGTCGGGCAAGCCCAGGCGAATGGCTGCGATCACCGCCACGCCGATGGCGCTGAACACGAGCATCGGCCCGGCCAGCCCGACGTGCGGCAGGATGAACCACGGCGCGAGCGTCGGCCCGATCACCGTGCCGAGGCCGAAGGAGGATGCGACGAGGCTCAACGCCTTGGTCCGTTCCGCGGGGTCGGTGCGCGCTGCGACATAGGCTTGCACCGCCGGCGGCGCGGCGGAGCCGAACCCGCCATAGAGGCTGCGGAACAGCGAGAAGAGGCCGAAGGTCAGCAGCGCCCCGAACCAGCCTTCGATTCCCGCCCAGAGGGTGAGCCCGCACAGCAGCATCGATGCGGAGAAACCGGCGATGCCGGTGACCATCAGCGCCTTGCGTCCGCGCCGCTCCGAGACGCGCGCCCAGCGCGGCGCGGTGATCATCCACAGCAGCGCCGACCACGAAAAGGCGAGGCTGATCAGCACGTCGGCGATGCCGAGCCTTGTGCCGAGCGCGGGCAGGATCGACTGCATCGCCGTATTGCCCGCTGCGGCGACGAGCATGACCGCGAACAGCACCGCCATGCGCTGGCGCGGCAGCCGGGACGCGGCGGTAGGCGCGTCCGGTTGGGGGGCGGGGGTCGGGGCGTGCATCACCTGACGGGTTGGCATAGGTTGCGCGAAGTCGCCACACCTCAACGCGCCCTTTTCTCCGGGGCGCCGGGGCCCTATGCGCGGCAGCACGCACGGCAGCGCGAAGGTTCCCCATGGCAAGACGTTTCTTTGGCACCGACGGCATCCGCGGCCTGACCAACGCGCACCCGATGACTGCCGAAGTCGCTATGAAGGTGGGCATGGCCGCTGGCGCGCATTTCCTGCGCGGCGACCACAAGCATCGCGTGGTGATCGGCAAGGACACGCGCCTGTCGGGCTATATGCTCGAGAACGCGATGGTCGCGGGGTTCACTGCGGTTGGCATGGACGTGGTGCAGGTGGGGCCGATGCCGACCCCGGCGGTGGCGCTGCTCACCCGATCGATGCGCGCCGATTTGGGCGTGATGATCTCGGCCAGTCACAACCCCTATCACGACAATGGCATCAAGCTGTTCGGCCCCGACGGCTACAAGCTGTCCGACGCGGACGAACTGGCGATCGAGGCGCTGCTGGAGGAAGCTCCCCCGCTCGCCGAACCCGCCAACATCGGCCGCGCACGCCGGATCGAGGACGCGCGCGGGCGATATATCCATGCGGTCAAGGCGAGCCTGCCCGAACGCGTCCGCCTCGACGGGCTCAAGATCGTCGTCGATTGCGCCAATGGCGCTGCCTACAACAGCGCGCCCACCGCGCTGTGGGAACTGGGCGCGGAGGTGATCACGCTCGGCGTCAATCCGAACGGCATCAATATCAACGACCGCTGCGGTTCGACGCACCCGCAGGCGCTCTGCGAGACGGTGGTGGCGAGCGGGGCGAATATCGGCATCGCGCTCGACGGCGATGCCGACCGCCTGATCGTCGCCGACGAACGTGGCGAGATCGTCGATGGCGACCAGATCATGGCGGCGCTCGGACTCGCTTGGGCGGCGGACGGACGGCTGCGCGGCGGCGGGATCGTCGCCACGATCATGTCAAACCTCGGCCTCGAACGGCGACTGGCGAGTGAGGGGCTGACCCTCGAGCGGACCAAGGTCGGCGATCGTTACGTGCTCGAACGGATGCGTGAGGGCGGCTTCAACGTCGGCGGCGAACAGTCGGGGCACATGATCCTCTCCGACCACGCGACCACGGGCGATGGCACCATCGCGGCGTTGCAGCTGCTCGCGGCGCTGATCGACAGCGGCAAGCCGGCGAGCGAATTCCTTCACCTGTTCGACAAGGTGCCGCAGCTCCTCAAGAATGTCCGCTATGCCAAGGGCCAGCGGCCGCTCGACGCCGACGCGGTGAAGACGGCGATCGCCGACGGCGAACACGAGCTTGGCGGTGCAGGCCGGGTGGTAATCCGCGCCTCGGGCACCGAACCCGTCATCCGGGTCATGGCGGAGGGCGACAACGCCGATCGCGTGACGCAGGTCGTGGACCGGATCTGCGCGGCGGTCGAGCAGGCGGCGGCATGAGCCTCGCCATGAAGGCGGCGTGCGAGCGCTGCGAAACGCCGCTCCCCGCGCACCTCCACGGCGCGTTCATCTGCTCGTTCGAGTGCACCTTTTGCGCCGAGTGCGCCGACGCGCTGGACGAGGTGTGCCCCAACTGCCGGGGTGAACTGGTCGACCGTCCAACGCGCTCGAAAAAAGCGCAGGCCGGAGTGGGCGGGGAATGAGAGGCTCCCGGCCGTTTATCCTGCTCCGTCACCCTGAACTTGTTTCAGGGTCCATGACGTGCCCTCCGCAGATGATGCTGAAACAAGTTCAGCATGACGGATTTTCGGAGGGGCCGCGCAAATGACCGCGCGTGTCCTCATCATCGCGGGCTCGGATTCCGGCGGGGGAGCCGGGATCCAGGCGGACATCAAAACGGTCACCCTGCTTGGCGCGCACGCTATGACCGCGATCACCGCGCTGACGGCCCAGAATACGCTCGGCGTGCAGGGGGTGCATCCGGTGCCGACCGACTTCGTTCTGGCGCAGATCGACAGCGTGGTGGGCGACATCGGCGTCGATGCGGTCAAGATCGGCATGATCGGCAGCGCCGAGACCAGCGCCGCGGTCGCCGAGCGGCTCGCCCGCGACGATCTGCGCGGTGTGCCGGTGGTGTTCGATCCGGTGATGGTCGCGACCAGCGGCTCCGTGCTCGCTGACGATGCGACCATTGCCGCGTTCGGCGCGCTGATGGATCGCGCGACGATCGCCACCCCCAACCGCGAGGAGCTGACCGCGCTGGGCGGGGTCGATGCGGTGCTGGCGCATGGCTGTGCGCTCCTCGAGAAGGGCGGGCATGACGAGGGCGAGCTCCTCACCGACACGCTGCATGTGGGCGGCGTCGACGCGCCCGAGCCGCTCATCTGGGAAGCGCCGCGCATCGACACGCGCCACACCCACGGCACCGGTTGCACGCTGGCGAGCGCGATCGCGACGGGGCTCGCGCAGGGCATGGCGCTGGTGCCCGCGGTAGCGCGCGCGCGCGATGTCGTCCGCCTCGCGCTTCACGCGGCGCCGGGGCTGGGGCAGGGCGCCGGGCCGATGGGCCATGCCGACCTCCGGACCGATGGCATCTTCACCGGACCCGCACCCAACCACGTCACGCTTCCCGCGCACGACGTCGATGTGAGCGTCGCGTTTTATCGCCGCCTCGGCCTCAAGCAGATCGTTGCCGCGCAGCATTATGCGCGGTTCGAGGCGGCCAACGGCGTCACGCTGTCGGTCGAACTCTCCGACGCGCCCGCCGGCGGGGCCGTCACCTACATCGAAAGCGGCGCGCTAGATGCGTGGACAGCCTATCTTTCGCGCAAGGGCGTCGCCTTCGACCAGCAGCCGCGCGACGAAGAGTGGGGCTGGCGCGAGGCCCGCCTGACCGACCCCGCGGGCAACGCGCTGTGCCTGTATCAAGCGGGCGAATATCGCCGTTTTCCGCCGTGGCGGGTCCAATGATCGTAGGCGTCGACGAAGCGGGGCGGGGGCCGCTGGCGGGGCCGGTGGTCGCGGCGGCGGTGGCGCTGTGCAAGCCGCGGCCATCGGGCATCGGCGATTCCAAGGCGCTCAACGCCGCCGCGCGTGCCAAGGCCGAGGCTGCGATCCTGCGGCGGTGCACGGTCGGCGTCGGCGTCGCGAGCGTCGAGGAAATCGACGCGCTCAACATCTTTGGTGCAACGATGCTGGCGATGACTCGCGCGGTGCTGAGCCTGTGCGAAGCCGCGGGTGCGGAGCCCGACGAGGTGCGCGTGGACGGCAACCTCACCCCGGCCGGACGGCGCGCGGAGTGGCGCTGGCGGGCGGTGCCGCTGGTCGGCGGCGATGCCCGCGACGCCTCGATCGGCGCCGCCTCGATCATCGCCAAGCAGCACCGCGACCGGCTGATGGCCGCCGCCTGCTCGACCTTCCCGGCCTATGGCTTCTCGCGGCACAAGGGTTACGGCACGCCGGACCACCTCGCCGCGCTTCGCGAACACGGTCCGTGTCCCCTCCACCGTCGCGGCTTCGCGCCCGTCGCTCAGCTTGAGCTGATGCTTTAGCGAAGGACCCGAATTCCCCTCCCCCCTGTGGGGAAGGGGAGGAGTAGGGGTGGGGGTCCGCTCGCGTCGGCGAGCGGAAAAGACGCTCAGCGGCGCCGCGATTCTGATCCTTCACGAGCCGTAGACGCGGCTCGGCCCCACCCCCGGCCCCTCCCCACAAGGGGAAGGGGAGGGTTGCCGTCAGTCCCGACCCCACAATGGGAAGGGGAATCAGAACAAATCCTCGTTCTGCTGAGTCTTTCGAGTCACACCACAACCGTTGGTGGCGCCGGGCATCTGCGACCCACCCGATGTTGCGCTTAGCCTCTCACGTGGTGAATCCTTTGGTAACCCTCGCTCGCTACTCTCGATCTCACCCAACTTGACCGGGAGTCCCCGCGGACTCACCATGCGCGGCGACACGGGGGGACGACGACGATGGGCGCTTTGACGAAGCTGCGACGACCGACCGCAGCGCGCGTGGTGGAGGCGACGGCGCCCGTGCTGCCACTCGACACCATCCTCGCCGGCGATTGCATCCAGCGCATGCGCGAACTGCCTGCCGCCAGCGTCGACATGATCTTTGCCGACCCGCCCTATAATCTACAGCTCGGCGGCGACCTGTTCCGGCCAGAAGGGGGCCGCGTCGACGCGGTCGACAACGACTGGGACAAATTCGACAGCCTCGCCGCCTACGACCGCTTCACCCATGCGTGGCTAGCGGAGGCGCGCCGCATCCTGAAGCCCGACGGCACAATCTGGGTGATCGGCAGCTACCACAACATCTTCCGCGTCGGGGCGGCGCTGCAGGATCAGGGCTACTGGATTCTCAACGACATTGTCTGGCGCAAGGCCAACCCGATGCCCAATTTTAAGGGCACGCGCTTCACCAACGCGCATGAGACATTGATCTGGGCTGCGATGGGGGAGGGGGCGCGCTACACCTTCAACTATCGCGCGATGAAGACGATGAACGACGAGCTGCAGATGCGCTCGGACTGGCTCATCCCGATCTGCGGCGGGCAGGAGCGCCTGCGCGACGGCAAGGTGAAGACGCACCCCACGCAAAAGCCCGAGGCGCTGATCTACCGCGTGCTGCTCGCCTGCACCCAGCCCGGGGACGTGGTGCTCGACCCGTTCTTCGGCACCGGCACCACCGGCGCCGTCGCCAAGCGGCTCGGGCGGCGCTGGATCGGCATCGAGCGCGAGGACAGCTACATTCGCGCCGCGGAAACGCGCATCGCCAGCGCACTCCCGCTCGACGAACGCGCGCTCAAGACCATGCAGGCGCCCAAGGCGGCGACGCGGGTTGCGTTCGGCACGGTGGTGGAGGGCGGGCTGATCCCCGCGGGCACGACCATAGCCGATGCGAAGCGCCGCTGGCAGGCGGAGGTGCGCGTCGATGGCAGCCTCGTTTGTGGCGAGGAGACGGGTTCGATTCACCAAGTGGGCGCACGGCTCCAAGGGGCGCCGTCGTGCAACGGCTGGACCTTCTGGCATTATGACCGCGGCGGGGAGTGGGTCCCGATCGACCGCGCGCGGCAGGACTGGCTGCTCGCCAACGAGTATTGAGCGCGATGTGGGGCGCGGCCGCTGCGGAATTGCTGGCGCTGGCGCAGCGCGCGCCCGACGCGCGGCTGTACCTCCAGCCAACCGCCTTTGTGGAGCGCCCGCACGGCCTCGACGATGAGGTCGCGCGGATCGGTGGGAGCGCGCGCTGGTTTGCGGCGTGGCATGTCACACTGCGGCACGAGGGTGGCCGCGAGGAGGGGCAGGTCGCCGTCGCCGCCTTCGCCGATTGGTGCGCGCGGCTGCCTGACGCGCTGGCGGCGCGGGCGCAGCGGCTCGCCGGCAATGTCGCGATGATGCACGCTCCGTGGCAATTAGGGTCGCGCACGCTGCGCTTTGACGAGCCGCGGATCATGGCGATCCTCAACGTGACGCCGGACAGCTTCTCCGACGGCGGACGCTTTGCGGATGCATCCGCTGCAATCGGGGCGGGCCACGCCGCCGCGAGTGCGGGCGCGGACCTGCTCGACGTCGGCGGGGAAAGCACGCGCCCGGGTGCGCCGCTGGTTTGGGAGGGCGAGGAAGCCGAGCGTGTCGTGCCGGTGATCGAAGCGCTCGCCGCCGCGGGTCACGCGGTCAGCGTCGATACGCGCAAGGCCGGGGTAATGCAGGCCGCGCTCGCGGCGGGGGCGGCGATGGTCAACGACATCAGCGCGCTCGGCTATGACGACCGCGCGAGCGAGGTGGTCGCGGCGAGCGGCGCGGCGCTGTGCCTGATGCACGCGCCCAGCCAGTCCAGCGACCCGCATAAGGGGGCGACCTATGACGATGTCGCGCTCGACGTGTACGACTTCCTGGAGGCGCGGCTGGTGCATGCGCGCGCGGCGGGGATTGAGCACCTGTGCGTCGATCCGGGGCTCGGCTTCGGCAAGAGCGTCGCGGAAAATCTGCGGCTCGTGACCGCGTTGCCGATGCTGCACACGCTCGGCGCGCCGCTGTTGTTCGCCGCCAGCCGCAAGCGGATGATCGGGGCGCTCGATAACGAAGCTCCCGCCGACGCGCGGCTCGGCGGCAGCATCGCGCTCGCGGTGATGGCGGCACAGGCGGGGGCGAATATCATCCGCGTGCACGATGTCGCCGAGACCCGGCAGGCGCTTCGCGTCGTGCGCGGGGAGCGTGACGCGGCGCTCAGCCGGCGCTGACGGAAACTCCCCGCGTCGCGCGCGTTCAGCCAACGACTTTCACAACCAGAGGATCATCATGCTGCTGCCCCACGGAGCCGTCGTTGCCGTTATCGATGGCGAACATCTTAACCTGTTCAAAAACAGCGGTAACGAACAGGAGATGAAGCTGACGGCGATGGATTCGCCCAAGCTTTCGACCGAAGGCGGCCCGTCGGCCAGCAAGAGCTCGGGAAGCGCCAACCCGGAGGCGGGCGAGCATGGCGAGGATGCCTATGTCCGCCACGCGGCCGATTACCTCAACAATCAGGTGCTCGGACACAAGATCGAGAAGCTGGCGGTCATCGCGGCGCCCCGCGCCCTTGGCGAACTGCGCAAGCATTGGCACAAGCAGACCGAAGCGGCGATCGTCACCGAACTGTCGAAGACGCTGACCAATGCCAGCGTCAGCGACATCGAAAGCGCGCTGCACGCCGCGCGCTGATCGCCGAGCCGAAACCTCCTGACATAAAAGGCCGCCCGGGGTCGCCCGGGCGGCCTTTTCATTGCCGCGATCAGTCGGTCAGTTCGTCGGTCGGTTCGGCGCCCTCGCCGAGCGCGGCGGGGTCGGTCCGCCCCTTGCGACCGGCTTTCGGCGAGCGCGGCGGGGCCGGGGTGATCTCGAACGCCGGCGCGCCATCCTTGAGCGTCACCTTCACCTCGCCGCCGTTGGTGAGCTTACCGAACAGCAGTTCCTCGGCGAGCGGCTGCTTGATCTTCTCCTGGATCAGCCGCGCCATCGGCCGGGCGCCGTAGAGCTTGTCATAGCCCTTCTCGACCAACCAGGCGCGCGCCGGTTCGTCGAGGGTGACGTGCACGTTGCGATCGGCCAGCTGCGCTTCGAGCTGCACGACGAACTTGTCCACCACCCGCGAGACGACCTCCGGCGGGAGATAGCCGAACGGCACGATCGCATCGAGGCGGTTGCGGAACTCGGGCGTGAACATCCGCTTCACCGCGTCCTCCTGCACATCCTCACGCGAGGAGGCGCCGAAGCCGATGCCCTCGCGCGCCATGTCGGCGGCGCCCGCGTTGGTGGTCATGATCAGCACGACGTTGCGGAAATCGACGGTCTTGCCGTGGTGATCGGTGAGCCGCCCGTTATCCATCACCTGCAGCAGGATGTTGAACAGGTCGGGGTGCGCCTTTTCGATCTCGTCGAGCAGCAGCACGCTGTGCGGGTTCTGGTCGACCGCGTCGGTGAGGAGGCCGCCCTGATCGTAACCGACATAGCCCGGCGGCGCGCCGATGAGCCGGCTGACCGAATGGCGCTCCATATACTCGCTCATATCGAAACGCTGCATGGGGATGCCCATGATCGACGCGAGCTGTTTGGCGACCTCGGTCTTGCCGACGCCGGTGGGGCCGGTGAAGAGGTAGTTGCCGATCGGCTTGTCGGGATCGCGCAAGCCCGCACGGCTCAACTTGATCGCCGAGGACAGCACCTCGATCGCGCGGTCCTGGCCGAACACGACGCGCTTGAGGTCGGTTTCGAGCGAGGACAGCACCTTCTTGTCGTCGCTGGATACGGACTTCGGCGGGATGCGCGCCATGGTCGCGATGACCGCCTCAATGTCGCGCGCGGTGATCGTCTTGCGCCGCTTGTTGGGCGGCACGAGCATCTGCATCGCGCCCACCTCGTCGATCACGTCGATCGCCTTGTCTGGGAGCTTGCGGTCGTTGATGTAGCGCGAGGACAGGTCCACCGCCGCCTTGATTGCGTCGGGGGTGTATTTGACCCCGTGGTGGCTTTCGAACGCGGTGCGGAGGCCGGTCAGGATCTTGATGCTGTCCTCGACCGTGGGCTCGACCACGTCGATCTTCTGGAACCGCCGCAGCAGCGCGCGATCCTTTTCGAAATGGTTGCGGAATTCCTTGTAGGTGGTCGAACCGATGCAGCGGATCTGCCCGCCCGACAGCGCGGGCTTGAGGAGGTTCGATGCGTCCATCGCCCCGCCGCTGGTCGCGCCCGCGCCGATGACCGTGTGGATTTCATCGATGAACAGGATCGCGTGCGGCAGCGCTTCAAGCTCCGACACGACCTGCTTCAGCCGCTCCTCGAAATCGCCGCGATAGCGCGTACCAGCGAGCAGCGCGCCCATGTCGAGCGAGTAGATCACCGCCTCCTTGAGCACCTCGGGCACCTCGCCTTCGATGATCTTGCGCGCGAGACCCTCCGCGATGGCGGTCTTACCGACGCCGGGGTCGCCGACGAACAGCGGGTTGTTCTTGGAACGGCGGCAGAGGATCTGAATCGTGCGGTCGACCTCCGCCGAACGCCCGATCAGCGGGTCGACGCGGCCGTCCTTCGCCTTTTCGTTGAGGTTGACCGTATACTGGTCGAGCGCGCTTTCCTTCTTGGCGGCGCGTTCCTTCTTGCCCTCGTCGCGGGCGTCGTCGCGGCTCTCCTCCGCGGCGCCGCGTGGGACCGAACGCGTCGTTCCGTGCGCTAGGAAGCTCTTGACGCTGAGGCTCGTCATATCCTGCTCCTGCAGGAAATAGACGGCGTAGCTGTCCTTTTCATGGAATAGCGCGACCAGAACGTTGGCGCCGGTCACCTCGTCGCGCCCGGACGATTGCACGTGAAAGATCGCGCGCTGAACGACGCGCTGGAAGCCGGCGGTGGGCGACGGTTCGGTCACCGCGTTGAGCTTCAAACTGTCGAGGTCGTTGTCGAGATAATGCACGACCGTCTCGCGCAGCTCGTCGAGGTTGACCTCGCAGCCGATCATCACCGGCCGCGCATGTTCATCATCGATCAGCGCGAGCAGCAAATGCTCGAGCGTCGCGTGCTCATGGCGGCGGTCGGCGGCGTAGCGCAGCGCCTGGTGGATGGATTTTTCAAGACTTTCCGCGAACGACGGCATGTTGAGCCACTCCTGCCGGAGGGCCAGGCCGGTATCGTCGCCCCATGGTCGGGCGCGCCGTGGCTTCTCGATCGGGCCGTGGGTCGCGCGGATATGATCCCTTGAACCCCCAATATGTCGGAAGCGGGGCGCGGATTGGCAAGAGCTTTTGTCGCGGTTCGCGTGCGATCAGCTGCGAAACAGGGCTTCGGCGTCGAGCCGGGTGCTGCCGGCGCTCTCCAGCCGCCGCCGGGTGCGGGCGATCTCCGCCTCCAGCGCGGCAATGCGCGCCTCACATTCATGCGCGGACAGGCGGTCGAGATCCTCGCGCGCAAGGTCGGCGAGCGGTCCTTCGCGGCGGATGGGTTCGTCGTCGTCGAACATCGCGCGAGCCTCGCCCTCGCGTCGAGCGTCGTCAAGGGGGCGGGCGGTTGACCTCCCCGCCTGTGCGGCGCATTCCGCCGCGGCGAGGGACGCAGAAGGGGCAGCGGGGATGACTATTCCGAGGACAATGCGCGGGGTCGAAATCACGGCGCCGGGCGGGCCGGAGGTGCTGCGCGTCGCCGAACTGCCGGTGCCCACGCCCGCCGCCGGTAAGGTGCTGGTCCGCGTCGCTGCTGCCGGGGTCAACCGGCCCGACGTGCTGCAGCGCCGCGGCCTCTACCCCCCGCCGCCCGGTGCATCGCCGCTGCCGGGGCTGGAGATCGCCGGCGAAGTGGTGGCCACGGGCGAGGGCACTGGGCCGGAGTGGATGGGGCAGCCGGTCTGCGCGCTGATCGCGGGGGGCGGCTATGCCGAATATGCGACGGTCCCCGTCGGCAGCATCCTGCCCGTGCCGGCAGGGCTCGACATGGTCGAAGCGGCCGCGATGCCCGAGACGCTCTACACCGTTTGGAGCAACCTGTTCGAACGCGCCTTCGCTTCGGAAGGGGATACGGTGCTGGTGCACGGCGGGACCAGCGGCATCGGCACGATGGCGATCGCGCTCGGTCGCCTGTTCGACCTCACCACGATCGTCACGTGCGGCAGCGAGGAAAAGTGCGAGGCTGCACGGGCCTGGGGCGCAAGCCACGCCATCGACTACAGCCGGCAGGATTTCGTGGCGGAGGTGCTGCGCATCACCGACGGCAAGGGCGTGGCGGCGGTGCTGGACATGGTCGGCGGCGACTATGTGCCGCGCAACCTTCAGTGTCTCGCCGACGACGGGCGGCACGTGTCGATCGCTTTTCAACGCGGGGTGAAGGCCGAAATATCGATCACGGACATCATGCGCCGCCGCCTGACGCTCACCGGCTCGACGCTGCGAGCGCGGTCCGACGCGTTCAAGGCGAGCCTCACCGACGAAATCGCGCGCTCGGTCTGGCCGGCGGTGGCCGAAGGGCGGCTGCGCCCGGCGATCGACATGACGTTCCCGCTGAGCGAAGCGCCCGCCGCGCACGCGCGGATGGAGGCGGGCTCACATGTCGGAAAGATCGTTCTGACCGTCTGACGCGAGACTGTCCGTCGGGCCGACGGACGCGTCGGAACGCTTGGGCAGGCGACGCGCAGGGGGGCTGAGCACCTTGGCCTTGTAGTCGCACTGCGCGACCACGGGGCAGCGCCAGCATTCGGGCAGCCGCGCCTTGCAGGTGTAGCGCCCGAGCAGGATCAGCCAGTGATGCGCGTCGCGGCGGAAGGGCTTGGGCACGCGCTGCTCGAGCGCGGCTTCGACGGCGACGACATCCTTGCCGGGCGCGAGGCCGGTGCGGTTGGCGACGCGGAACACATGCGTATCGACCGCGAAGGTTTCCGCACCGAAGGCGCAGTTCATCACGACGTTGGCGGTCTTGCGCCCCACGCCCGGGAGCCGCTGCAACGCGTCGCGGTCGGTCGGCACCTTTCCGCCATGGTCCGCCAGCAGCGCCGCGGACATGGCGATGGTGTTCGCGGCCTTGGTGTTGAAGAGACCGATGGTGCGGATGTAGGTTTTGAGCCCCTCCTCGCCGAGCGCGAGCATGTCCTGCGGCGTTTTGACGCGCTCGAACAGCGGCGCTGTGGCGCGATTGACGCCGGCATCGGTCGCCTGCGCGGAAAGCAGTACCGCGACCAGCAGCTGGTAGTCGCTGCCATAATCGAGCTCGCTCTGCGGCTCGGGGTCGAGATCGCGCAGGATCGTGAAAAAGGCTTCGATCTGGGCGCGCTTCAAGCGGTTTCGAGCCCTAGCACGTCGTCCATCCGGTAACGACCGGGCGCTCGGCCGACCAGCCATTGCGCCGCCCGCAGCGCCCCGCGAGCGAAGATCATGCGGTCCTCGGCACGGTGGGCAAGGACCAGTCGCTCGCCATCACCGGCGAAGATGACGTCGTGATCGCCCGCCACGCTCCCGCCACGCATCGCAGCAAAGCCGATGGCGCCAGAACGGCGTGCGCCCGAACGGCCGCACCGCTCACCATCGCGCAGCTCGGCGAGGGGTGCCCGACGCCCCGCCGCAGCCGCTTCGCCGAGCAGGAGCGCAGTGCCGGACGGCGCGTCGACCTTGTGCCGATGATGCATCTCGGCAATCTCGATGTCCCACTCCGGGCCGAGCTTCGCCGCAGCCTCGCGCACCAGCCGCGCCAGCAGCGTGACGCCGAGCGAGGTGTTGCCGGTTTGGAGCACGGCAATTCGCTCCGCGGCCTGGTCGATCGCCGCGTGATGTTGCCCGTCAAGCCCGGTGGTGCCGATCAACAGCGGCGTCATCGTCTTCACTGCCGCTTTCAGCGTTGCGGGAAAGGCGTCGGGGCTGGAAAAATCGATCAGCACGTCGCTGTTCGTCGCCAGCGCGACGGCGTCACCACCGCGTTCAACTCCCGCGCAGGCGAGCGCCGCCTCGCCTGCCGCAGCGGCGATCGCCCGCCCCATGCGCCCGTGCGCGCCGATGATGCCGATGCTGGTCATGCGCGCCGACCTAGCCGTGGTTGCAGATGCGCGAAAGGGCCGCCGGGACTTGCCCGACGACCCTTCCGACATGGTCAGCGACCGGAGGTTGCCCAGCCGGAGCGCTATCAGCGCAGGGCGTCAGACGCCGCGCGCGCTCCGAAAGAACCTGACCGATCTCCTAGCTGAACCATGAGACATCGGATCACCTCCTTTCGCTGAAAGTTGTTGGGCATGTGCAGCTCCCTAAAGGTTCGGCACATGATGAATGTGGCGTCGCCGGGACTCGCTGACAAGACTTGAACTTGGCGGAAAAGCCGTCACACTCTTTCGCTCCGCGCGGCAGCACGATCGCGCTACATGCCTCGGAGAGCCTGCCATCGCCGCCAACTTGTCGCCGGACGATGAAGGCGCGGCCCGGCGTCAACGGCTCAACCAATGGCTCGACACGGCGTGGCGGCGGGGGTGGTCGCAGCGTCCGACTTTGGATCCGGCCGACCTCCTGCGGGCCGCGGGCGGCGCCGATCGAGATTTCGGCGATCCGGATCGCTGGCGCCCGCAATTTAACCGCCTTTGCGAAGGGCTGGGGCGGGACGCCCGGCTGACTCCCCTTGGCCGCACCATCGCGCATGGGCAAATCGTCGCGGCGCTGAATGGGCGGGCGGCGATGCAGCGGCTGCTCGCCCGCCATCCCGAGATCGAGACGCTGCCGATCGCACCGCCGATTATCATCGCCGGGCATATGCGGGGCGGCACGACGCGGGTGCAGCGCCTGCTCGCCGCGGACCCGGCGCGGGCGGGCACCAGGCTGTGGGAGAGCTGGACGCCCGTCGGCCGTTCACGAACCGTCCGCTGGGCCCGCGCGGTCGTCGGCTTGGGCCTCGCCCACCATGTCGCGCCGGCGATGCGCGCGGTACATCCGACCGAAGTGGGCGCCATCGACGAGGAGTTCGGTTACCACGCGCTGTCGCTGTGGGGGTCGCTGTTCGAGGCGCAATATCGTTTGCCCGATTACGCGCGCTGGTGCGAAAATGCCGACGCGCGCGGCGTTTATGCCGACTTCGCGACCCTGCTCCGCATCCAGCAGTGGCAGCGCGGTATGCGTCCAGGTGACACGCCTCGACCGTGGGTCCTGAAGCTGCCACAGCTCGTTCAGGACCTCCCAACGGTGTTGCAGGCGCTGCCCGAGGCGCGGCTGGTGCTGGTGACGCGCGAACGTGGCGCGGTAGTCGCGTCCGCCGCATCGCTTGTGGCGACGCAGCGGCGGACTCAGAGTGACGTGGTCGACCTGCACGAGATCGGCGCCGATTGGTCACGCAAGGTCGCGCTGCGAGAGGAGCGGCTCGCCCAAGCGCGCTCGATCGCAAAAGGCGCGGTGGCGGAGGTCGACTTCGCTGAGCTGGACGCCGACTGGGAGGCGGCGGTGGAGCGGCTCTACGCCGGGCTCGGCCTCACACTGGGCGACACTGCGCGCGCAGCAATGCGGCGTTACGTGCGCAAGGCCGAGCGCGAGCCGCGCCATCGTCATCGCTATCGCCCTGCGGACTTTGGTCTGGCCCCTGCCTAGCCTTCCGCGGACAGGCCGCTTCAGACTGTGAAGCTCTCCCCGCAGCCGCAGCTGCCTTTGGCGTTCGGGTTCTGAAACACGAAGCCCGCGGCGAAGTCGTCCTCGATCCAGTCCATCGTGCTGCCGATGAGGTAGAGGAGCGAGCCGCCATCGACGAACAGCGTGCCGCCGGGGGTGTCGATGCGCTCGTCGAAACCGACCACCTCGCTGACATAATCGACCGAGTAGGCAAGCCCCGAACAGCCGCGGCGGGGGGTGGAGAGCTTGACGCCGATCGCCCCTTCCGGCGCATCGGCCATCAGCCCGGCAATGCGCGCCTCCGCCGCCGGGGTGAGCGTCAGCGCCGCGGGGCGCGGGCGGGCAGTGGTCGTCGTCGCGCTCATCACAGCATCCCCAGCTCGAGCCGCGCCTCGTCGCTCATCGCCGACGGGTTCCACGGCGGATCCCAGACGAGATCGACGTCGACCAGTCCCACCCCCGGCACCGCGCCGGCGCGCAGCTCGACCTCGGCTGGCATCGATTCCGCCACCGGGCAATGCGGCGTGGTCAGCGTCATGCGGATGGTGACATGCCCGCCTTCGCCCACGATCACGTCGTAGATCAGCCCCAGGTCGTAGATGTTGACCGGGATTTCGGGGTCGTAGATTTCCTTGAGCGCGGCGACGACCGCCGCCTGCAATTCGCCGCCGGGCGCGATCGGGTCGGGCTCGGGCGGGGTCGCGGCGAGGAAGCCGTCGAGATAGTCGCGCTGGCGCGGCGCCGGTACCGCCGGCTCGGGTGCCACCTCGGGCGGGGGCGCGATGTCCGACACGCGGGCGCGCGGCGGTTTGTCCACCGCCTCCACCGTTTCGGTCGCAATCGGGCGAGGGTCGTTCATCCGAAAATCCTCCGCACTCTGACGATGCCGTCCACGAGTGACGCAATGTCGTCCCTATCGCTGTACGCAGCGAAGCTTGCCCGCGCGGTCGCGCCGACGCCGAGCGTGCGCATCAGCGGCTGCGCGCAATGATGGCCGGCGCGCACCGCGACGCCCGCTTCGTCCAATATGGTGCCGACATCGTGCGGATGCACCCCGTCGACGTTGAAGGCCAAGATGCCCGCGCTGTCCTCCGGCCCGTACAGGGTGACGCCGCCGATCCCGCGCAGCGCTTCACGCGCCTCAGCGACGAGCGCCGCCTCGTGGCGTTCGATCGCGTCGCGGCCGACCGCGTCGATCCAATCGAGCGCGGCGGCAATCCCGGCGGCCTCGACAATGGCGGGTGTGCCCGCTTCGAACCGCTGCGGTGGAGGGGCGAAGGTCGTGCGCTCGAACGTCACCTCGTCGATCATCGCGCCGCCGCCCTGCCACGGCGGCATGGCGTCGAGCAGCTCGCCGCGGCCCCACAATGCGCCGATGCCGGTCGGGCCGTACATCTTGTGTCCCGAGCAAGCGTAGAAGTCGCAACCCAGCGCGGCGACATCGACCGGCATCCGCGCCGCCGACTGGCAGCCGTCGAGCAGCAGCTTCGCGCCCGATCGCCGCGCCAGCTCCGCCGCGCGCGGCACGTCAAGCACCGAACCGAGCGCGTTGGAAACATGCGCCAGCGCGATCATCCCTATTCCGTCGCCGACCAGCGCCTCCGCCGCGTCGAGGTCGATGCGACCATCCGGGGTGAGCGGGCAGACCGCGACCTCCCATCCGGCGAGCTGCCAGGGGACGATGTTGCTGTGATGCTCGAGTTCGCTCAGGAGCACGCGGCGCGGGCGGCCCTTGGGCGAATAGCGGTGGGCGACGAGGTTGATCGCCTCGGTCGCGCCGCGTGTGAAAACGATCTCGTCAGCCACCCCGCCGAGGAACCGCGCCATGCGCTCGCGCGACGCTTCGAAGCTGCGGGTCATCGTCGCCGAGCGCGCGTACACGCCGCGGTGCACCGTCGCATACTCCGCCCCCATCGCGCGCACCGTCGCGTCGATCACGGACTGCGGCTTGTGCGCGGTGGCGGCGCTGTCGAGATAGTGCCAGCCGTCCGCGAGCGCCGGAAACTGCGCGCGTAGTTCCTCCCCGAGGCGGGGAGGGGGACCATCCGCAGGATGGTGGAGGGGCAGGTGCGGCGTTGCCGAACCGACGGCGGAGAGCTCGGTCGAGGGTGCCCCTCCACCAGCTTCGCTGGTCCCCCTCCCCGTGCCGGGGAGGATTTGGGTGTCGCTCACAGCATCGCCTCCAGTGCGGCGTCGGCGCGCGCGGCGAGCGTGTCGGCGTCGCCAGCGCCCTCGAACGCTTCGGCGAGGAACGCCTGCAGCATCAGCCGTCGCGCGGTCGCAGGGGGGAGGCCCCGCGCGGCGAGGTAGAACAGTGCGTTGCGGTCGAGTTCGCCCACGGTCGCGCCGTGGCCGCACTTCACGTCGTCGGCGTAGATTTCGAGGCTCGGCACCGCGTTGGCGCGCGCCCCGCGGTCGAGCAGCATGGCCTTGAACGACTGCTCGGCGTTGGTCTGCTGCGCCCCGCGCGCGACGCCGATGCCGCCGAGGAAGCTCGCCTGCGCGCGCCCGCCAGCTACCGCGCGCACCGTCTGCTGGGACGTCGCGCCGGGTTCGAGGTGGCGAATGTCGGTGACGATCTCCAGCCGCTGCGTTCCGCTCGCGAGGATCGCACCACCGACCTCGCAATGCGCGCCTTCGCTGAGCAGCGCGGTCAGCTCGACGCGGGCATAGTCGTGCCCCGCAACCAGGGTGTGGAGGTCGAACCGCCCCCCGCGCGCAATGTCGACGTGCAGGCGGACGATGCCGTGGTCCGGCACCGCGTCGACCACCCGCGCCGCCCGCTCAGCCGCAGCGACGACGATCCGCTCAGGCTCAGCCAGCGCAGGCCAGGCGCGTGCCACCGCCTCGTGATCGGCGTAGCGCCACGCTTCGTCGCGCGGGGAGGGGAGGGTCGCGCTCAGCGTCACGGGCGGCACCGAACCCGCGTGAGGTCGCCATTCTGCGTCAGGCGATCCCCGTCCGCGGACAACGACCAGCGGTAGTCGCCCGTCCAGCGTTCGCCTTCGCCCGCCAGCGCCAGCGTTACCCGCAGCGCGCCGTCGCTATCGACGACCGATTGAACCTCGCCTTCGCTTTCATAGAAGCGGACGCTCCGCTCGCCGATTTCGAGCCGGCCGTCGTCGAAGCTCGTGCCGCACTGCTCGCCGGCCATCCCCCAAGTGCCGCGAAAGCGCGCTGGGATGGTGGCAGAAGGCGCCTTTGTTTCAGCCCTCGGGGCGTCGGTCGCGCTCCGCGTCGGGGCGGGGCGCGTCGCCTCGTCGGCGGCCGCGCCGCGCGTCGTTTCGACGGTGGTGGCGGTGGTCGTCGCTTCCGACTGCTGGCAGCTCGCCACCAGCGTCACAGCACCGACCAGCGCGAGGCGGTGGATCATGCTCATGCCGCGATCGCCTCATAGCCTTGCTGTTCGAGTTCGATCGCGAGTTCGGGTCCGCCCGAGCGGACGATGCGTCCGCCGGCGAGGACGTGGACGAAGTCGGGGCGGACGATGTCGAGCAGCCGCTGATAGTGGGTGATGAGCAGCACCGCGCGGTCGGGGCGGCGCATGATCTGGTTGATGCCATCGCCGACGATGCGCAGCGCGTCGATGTCGAGCCCGCTGTCGGTCTCGTCGAGGATAGCGAGGGAGGGGCCGAGAATGCCGAGCTGCACCATCTCCGCGCGCTTCTTCTCGCCGCCCGAAAAGCCGACGTTCACCGGGCGCTTCAACATTTCCATGTCCATGCTAAGCCGCGCGGCTTCGGCGCGGGCGAGGCGCAGGAAGTCCGCCGCGCTCATGGGCGCTTCCCCGCGCGCGACGCGCTGCGCGTTGAGGCTCTCGCGCAGGAACTGCACCGAGCTGACCCCGGGGATCTCGACCGGGTACTGGAAACCGAGGAACAGCCCCGCCGCCGCCCGCTCGTGTGGTTCGAGTGCGAGGAGATCCTGACCGAGGAAGCTGACGCTGCCCCCCGTCACCTCATAGCCCGGCCGCCCCGCCAGCGTGTAACCGAGCGTCGATTTCCCCGCCCCGTTCGGCCCCATGATCGCATGAACCTCCCCCGCGTTGACGGTGAGGCTGAGGCCGTTGAGGATCGGCGTATCCGCGACGGTGGCGGAGAGGTTATCGATGTGGAGCATGCTCATCTCGAAAGCCCCTCCCCTTCAGGGGAGGGGTTGGGGTGGGGGCCCGCTGGCTCGCGCAGCGCGAGCGACAGGGCGGTCACAACGCCTTCGATGTTGTGCATCACGTCAGCATTGGAGACGCGGAAGGTGCGGTAGCCGAGCTCGGCCAACGCCTGCTCGCGCGCCAGGTCGACGGCAGGATCGTCGTGGGTGTCTCCATCGACTTCGACGATCAAGCGCGCGGCCGGACAAACGAAGTCCGCGATGTGATGACCGATCACTTGCTGGCGGCGAAACTTGTACCCCTCCAGCTGACCGTTGCTGAGTGCACGCCACAGGCGCTTCTCGGGCTCCGTCGGGTTGTTGCGCATGTCGCGGGCGCGGCGCTTCAACTCGTCCAAAGTGTGAACCGAGAGACCCCACCCCCGACCCCTCCCCTGAAGGGGCGGGGAGTTTAGGATGCGCGCATGGTCGCGGAGCGAACGGTGCGGCCTGCTCAACCCCTCCCCTTCAGGGGAGGGGTTGGGGTGGGGTCTCTCGTCAGGGCGGGCCGTCGCCATCACCCCACGCTCCCCTCAAGCGAAATGCCCAGCAGCTTCTGCGCCTCGACCGCAAATTCCATCGGCAGTTGCTGCAGCACTTCGCGGGCGAAGCCATTGACGATCAGTGCCACCGCCGCCTCCTGATCGAGGCCGCGCGACATGGCATAGAACAGCTGGTCGTCGCTGATCTTGGACGTCGTTGCTTCATGCTCGATCGTCGCGGAGGGGTTGGCGACTTCGATGTAGGGGATCGTGTGCGCGCCGCACTGGTCGCCCAGCAGCAGGCTGTCGCACTGGGTGAAGTTGCGCGCGCCCTCCGCCTGCGGGGCCACGCGGACGAGGCCGCGGTAGCTGTTGTCGCTGCGGCCCGCGCTGATCCCCTTCGACACGATGGTCGAGCGCGTGCCGCGGGCGTTGTGGATCATCTTGGTGCCGGTGTCGGCCTGCTGCATGTTGTTGGTCAGCGCGACCGAGTAAAATTCGCCGACGCTGTCCTCACCATTCAGCACGCAGCTCGGGTATTTCCAGGTAATCGCGCTGCCGGTCTCGACCTGCGTCCAGCTGACCTTCGACCGCGCGCCCTGGCACAGCGCGCGTTTGGTGACGAAGTTGTAGATGCCGCCCTTGCCCTCGGCATCACCGGGGTACCAGTTCTGCACGGTCGAGTATTTGATCTCGGCATCGTCCAATGCGACCAGCTCGACCACGGCGGCGTGGAGCTGGTTTTCATCGCGCATCGGCGCCGTGCAGCCTTCGAGATAGCTGACGTAGCTGCCCTTGTCCGCGACGATCAGCGTGCGTTCGAACTGGCCGGTGTTCTCAGCATTGATGCGGAAATAGGTGCTGAGCTCCATCGGGCAACGCACGCCCTCCGGAACGTAGACGAAGGTGCCATCGGAAAAGACCGCGCAGTTCAACGTCGCGAAATAATTGTCGCGCATCGGCACGACCTTGCCCAGCCATTTGCGGACGAGCTCGGGATATTCGCGGATCGCTTCGGAGATGGGGCGGAAGATGACGCCCGCGGCCTCGAGTTCCTTGCGGAAGGTGGTGGCGACGCTGACGCTGTCGAACACCGCGTCGACCGCGACCTTGCGTGCGCCCTCGACCCCGGCGAGCACCTTTTGCTCCTCGATCGGGATGCCGAGTTTTTCGTAGGTGCGGCGGATTTCCGGGTCGAGCTCGTCGAGGCTCGCCAGCGTCGGCTTCTTCTTGGGCGCCGCGTAATAATAGGCGTCCTGGTAGTCGATCGGCGGCACGTTGAGCTTGGCCCAGTCGGGCGGGGTCAGCGTCAGCCAATGCCGGAACGCCGCCAGCCGCCATTCGAGCATCCATTCGGGCTCGTTCTTTTTGGCGGAGATGTAGCGGACGGTGTCCTCGTTGAGGCCTTTGGGCGCGAATTCCTGCTCGACGTCGGCGGTGAAACCCCATTCGTAGGTTTCGAGCCGCTTGGCGGCGTCGCGCGCTTCCTGATCGAGGACGGGGGCTTCGGGGGCGTTCATGGCGTAGGCTCCGGCGCGAGGGCGGCGCAGGCTGGGGCAAAGGCGGTCAGCGGCACGCTCGCCAGCGCATCGCGTACGAGGCCCGATACCCCGCTCCAGCGCGCGCGGATGCGGCAGTGGTCGTCGAGCACGCAGCGGTGGCGTACGTCGGCGTCGAGGCAGGTGGTGAGCGCAATCGGCCCCTCGATCGCCTCGACGATGTCGGCGAGGCTGATGTCGGCGGCCTCCCGCGCGAGCCGCACCCCGCCGCTCACCCCGCGCGAGGAGGCAAGAATCTGTGCGCGGACGAGTTGCCCGACGAGCTTGTTGACGGTCGGCGCGGGAATGCCGGTGCGCGCCGAGAGCGACCCCACCGTCGCACGCACGCCCCCCTCCGCCGCGAGCGCGGACACGAGGAGAACGGCATAGTCGGCGGCAGTGCTGACGCGCATGGAAGCTCGCGATTTGGAAATGCGACCGTCGCGGTCGTGATTGGCAAATAGTGTAGCGGTGAGGTTGGCGCAACCGCTTCTCCCTCCCCCTTGTGGGGGAGGGCCGGGGTGGGGGCCCGCTCGCGTCTGCGAGCGAATGAGACTTCGTCCGACGCCGCTGTCTTTTGGGCCGCGGACGCGGCCCAGCCCCCTCCCCAACCCCTCCCCACGAGGGGGAGGGGCGCGAGTTGGGTCGCTTGCGTCCGTTCACTTGCCGCGCCATCGCGCAGATCATGCTGTTCCGCCTCGCCAAGCCGCTGATCCACCGCACCGACCCGGAGCTCGCGCATCGAGCGACGATCGCCGCGTTGGCGCATCTGCGGCCGGGCGATTTGCCGGCCTATGACGCGCGGTTGGCGGCGCGCGTGGGCACGCTGACCTTCGCGCATCCGCTGCTGCTCGCAGCCGGGTTCGACAAGGATGCGCGGGCGGCGCATCGGCTGGGGTCGCTCGGTTTCGCCGGGGGCGAGGTCGGTACGCTGACGCCGCTGGCGCAGGCGGGCAATCCGCAGCCGCGACTGTTCCGCCTGACCGAGGACCGTGCGGTGATTAACCGCATGGGGTTCAACAATGATGGCCAGCCGGCGGCGCTGCATCGCCTCGCGCTGCTGCATGGGCGGCCGGGGCGAGCGCCGGTCGGGGTCAACATCGGCGCCAACAAGGACAGCGCCGACCGCATCGCCGATTATGCTTGCGGGGTGCAGGCGATGGCGGGGGTGGCGGATTGGCTGACGGTGAACATCAGTTCGCCCAACACGCCCGGCTTGCGTGCGCTGCAGGACGAAGGGCAGCTCGACGCGCTGCTGAGCGCGGTGGTCGAAGCGGCGCGAGAGGTGGATGCGCCGCCAATCTGGCTCAAGGTCGCGCCCGACCTCGACCGCGAGGGATTGGCGGGGGTGGTGCGCGCCGCGGTCGATCACGGCCTCGACGCGATCGTCGTCGGTAACACCACTATTCAGCGCCCGCCGCTCCACAGCGCGGACGCATTAGAGGGCGGGGGGCTGTCGGGGGTGCCGCTTGGCCCGATTGCGCGCGCGGCGCTGATCGAGACGCTGGCGGTCGCCGACGGGGCGATCCCGATCGTCGCCGCGGGTGGAATCGCCAGCGCGGCGGACCTGTGGGACCGTCTCGCGCTGGGGGCGAGCGCGGCGCAATTCTATAGCGCGCTGGTCTATGCGGGGCCGAGCCTGCCCAAGCGGATAGTGCGCGATCTGCGCGCGATGCTCGACCGTTCCGGCGTCGCCGATGTGGCGGCGCTGATCGGGTCGCGGCTCGTCCCGCCGCCGGTGAAGGGCAATTGACCGCGCGCGCGAGACGGTTACCGTTTCAACTATGTTGCATGCCATCCGCACTTCGCTGAGCGCGGCGATCGCGCTCGCCATCGCCGCCCCCGCACTCGCTCAAACCAGCCAGGTGCCGACCGCTCCTGCCGCCGCCGACGCGACCACCGCGCCGCGCATCACCGGCACGTTCGAGCGCGGCGCGCAGGTGGCGAGCGGCGAGGCGCTTGTCTCCGCCGCCGACCCGCGTGCGAGCGAGGCGGGGGCGGAGATGCTGCGCGCGGGCGGCAGCGCGGCGGACGCGGCGGTGGCGACGATGCTCGCGCTGACGGTGGTCGAACCGCAGTCGAGCGGCATCGGCGGCGGCGGCTTCTTCGTCTATCGCGACGACAAGGGCGAGGTGACGACCATCGACGGGCGCGAGGTCGCACCCGCGGCGGCGCGCGCGACGCGCTTCCTCGGCGCCAACGGTCGCGCGATGGGCATGGACGTGGCGGTGCCAGGCGGGCTGTCGGTCGGCGTGCCGGGCAGCGTCGCGCTGGCGGCGGAGGTGCATCGCCGCCACGGCCGCCTCCCCTGGGCGCAACTGTTCGCCCCCGCCATTCGCCTCGCGCGGCAGGGCTATACGGTGTCGCCGTGGCTCGCTGCGTCGCTGCAGGGGATGGAGCGGCGCTGGGCGGACTTCCCGCAGATGCGCGCGATTTGGTTCATCGACGGCCGTCCGGCGCGCGCCGGCGAGACGATCCGCAACCCGGCGCTGGCGGCAACGCTCGAGCTGGTCGCACGGCGGGGACCAAGCGCCTTCTATACAGGCCCGGTGGCACGGCAGATCGTCGCGGCAGTGCGCAGCGCGCCGCGCAATCCCGGTGACATGACCGAAGCCGACCTCGCCGGCTATCGCGTGGCGCCGCGCGATGCGCTGTGCACCACCTATCGCGCGCACCGCATCTGCACGATGGGGCCGCCGTCGTCGGGCGGCACCACGGTGTTCGCAATGCTGGGAATGCTCGAGGGTTACGACCTCAAGGCGATGGGGCCGACCAATCCGATGAGCTGGCATGTCATGCGCGAAGCGATGCGCCTCGCCTATGCCGACCGCGATCTCTACGTCGGCGATCCGGGCTTCGTCGACGTGCCGACCGCGGGGTTGATCGACCGGGGCTACCTCGCCGGGCGCGCGCGCCAAATTTCGCCGTTCCGCGCGCTTGAGCGGGTGACGCCCGGGACGCCGCCAGGGGCGCAGCCGCGCACCGGCACACCGACCAACGAAGTGCCCTCCACCTCGCACTTCGTCGCGGTCGACCGCGCGGGCGGCGTCGCCAGCTGGACCAACACCGTCGAGGGCGTGTTCGGCAGCCAGCTGGTCGCGGGCGGGATGGTACTCAACAACGAGCTCACCGACTTCTCGCTCACCCCCACGCGTGCCGACGGTGCGCCGGTCGCCAATCGCGTCGAGCCAGGTAAGCGGCCGCGATCGTCAATGACGCCGACGATCGTCTTCGCGCCCGACGGGCGTCCGCTGATGGCGGTCGGCTCCGCCGGGGGGCCGCGCATCATCATGCATGTGCTGAAGAGCATCGTCGGCGTGGTCGATTTCGAGCTGCCCGTCGATCAGGCGCTGGCGCTGCCCAACCTCTACATGGCGGGGGATGGCGACATCATCGAAAATACCCAGCTCGGCCGCACGCTCGCGCCGCAGCTGGCGCCGTTCGGGCGCACCATCGTCACCGCCGAGCTGGGGTCGAAGATCAACGCCGCGCTTGCCGCTCCCGATGGGCGGTGGACCGGCGCTGCCGACCCGCGCAGCGTCGGCGCGGTGAGCATCGCCGCGACCGGCACCCCGCGCGCGCCGGCGCCGACGCGCCGCTGACCCGCCCCCTCCCAGGAGCCATAGCTTTGCCTAAGCCCGCCCGCATCGACGGCTACCCCAATCTGGTCGCGATGTTCCTCGACCGCGCCGACGCGCATCCTGACCTGCCGCACCTGTGGCATAAGGCCGATGGCACCTGGCATCCGCGTAGCTGGGGGGAGACGCGCGAGACCGTGGCGCGGCTGGCGGCAGCGCTGCGCCGGCTCGGGCTGCATCCCGGCGACCGCGTCGTGCTGGTGAGCGAGAACCGGCCCGAATGGTTCATCGCCGACCTCGCCATCATGGCGGCGGGGTGCGTGACGGTGCCGACCTACACCACCAACACCGAACGCGACCACCTCCACATTCTCGAGAACAGCGGCGCGCGGGCGGTGATCGCCTCCACCGCCAAGCTCGCGAAAACGATCCTCCCCGCGACGCTGCGCGCCGATGTCGATGACCTGATCGTGATGGAGGATTTCCCCGTCAGCCAGCAGGGCGCGCCACAGGTCCACCGCTGGGACGCGTTAATCGCCAGCGTGACCGATGTCGCTGCTGCCGACGCGGCGATGCGCGAGACCGCTGCGCGGCTGAAACGCGAAGACCTTGCCTGCCTCATCTACACCTCTGGCACAGGCGGCGCGCCGCGCGGAGTGCGCCAGCATCACGGCGCGATCCTTCATAATGCCGAAGGCGCAGCCGCGGTGCTGGTCGAGGATTTCGACGTGCGGGACGAGGTGTTCCTCTCGTTCCTGCCGCTGAGCCATGCTTACGAACACACCGGCGGGCAATATCTCCCGCTCGCAGTGGGGGCGCAGATCTACTACGCCGAGGGGCTCGAGAAGCTCGTTTCCAACATCGAGGAGACGCGGCCGACGGTGATGGTCGTGGTGCCGCGCCTGTTCGAGGTGATCCGCGCGCGCATGATCAAGGCGGTCGAGAAGCAAGGCTCCTCGGCGCAGTATCTGCTCAAACAGGCGCTCGACCTCGGCGCAAAGGATTATGATCGCAAGCTCAGGCTTTGGCATCGGCCGATGGACTTCGTGCTCAACCGCACGCTGCGACCCAAGATCCGCAAGCGCTTCGGCGGGCGGCTGAAGGCGATGGTGTCGGGCGGCGCGCCGCTCAATCCCGACATCGGCGTGTTCTTTCACTCGGTCGGCGTGACGCTACTGCAGGGCTACGGTCAGACCGAGGCGGGGCCGGTGATCAGCTGCAACCGCCCGCGCGCCGGCATCCGCATGGACACCGTCGGCCCGCCGCTCAAGAACACCGAGGTGCGGATCGCCGAGGATGGCGAGATCCTGGTGCGCGGTGAACTCGTCATGCACGGCTACTGGCAGAACGAGGCGGAGACGCGCCGCGTTCTCAAGGACGGCTGGCTCTACACCGGCGACATCGGTGAGTTCGATAAGGCGGGGCGGCTCAAGATCACCGATCGCAAGAAGGACCTGATAGTCAACGACAAGGGCGACAATGTCTCGCCGCAGCGGGTCGAGGGGATGCTGACGCTGCAGCCCGAGATCGGCCAGGCGATGGTCTATGGCGACCGCCGCCCGCACCTCGTCGGCATCCTCGTCCCCGACGCGGAGTGGCTGGCGGAGTTCGCGCCGACGCTGGGCATGAAGGCGAGCGACGCCGCGCTGATGCAGCGCCCCGAACTCCGCACCGCGCTTCGCGCCGCGGTTGACCGCGTCAACGCGGGGCTGAGCGTGGTCGAAAAGGTGCGCAAGTTCGACCTCGCCGACGAGCCCTTCTCGATCGAGAACGAACAGATGACCCCCTCGATGAAAATCCGCCGCCACGTGCTGGGCAAGGTGTACGCCGACAAGATCGCCGCGCTCTACGGGCGGGAGTAACGTGCACCCCCTCCCCCTTGTGGGGAGGGGGAGGGGCGGGGGCCCGCTGGCGTCTGCGAGCGGCTGAGACTCCCGGCGGCGCCACGCTATGATGTTCACGAGCCGCAGACACGGCTCGGCCCCCACCCCCGGCCCCTCCCCACAAGGGGGAGGGGAGGCTGGCCGTCGACAGGCTCCCTTGCCCCCCACGCCCCCTCCGCCTACAGCCGCGCGCATCTTTTCACTGCCAGCATAAAGGCCGCGCACCCATGTCGATCACCCCGCTGATGCCCGTCTATCCGCGCTGCGGGTTCAGGCCGGTGCGCGGGGAGGGGTGCCATCTGATCAGTGAGGACGGCACCCGCGCGCTCGATTTTGCGAGCGGCATCGCGGTCAATCTGCTCGGCCACGGCCATCCGCATCTGGTCGGCGCAATCCAGCGGCAGGCGGCGACGCTGATGCACGTCTCCAACCTCTACGGTAGCCCGCAGGGGGAAGCGTTCGCGCAGCGGCTGGTCGACACGACCTTTGCCGATACGGTGTTCTTCACCAACTCGGGCGCCGAGGCGGTCGAGTGCGCGATTAAGACCGCGCGCGCCTACCACCAGAGCCAGGGCAGCGAGCGTTACGAGATCATCACCTTCGTCAACGCCTTCCACGGGCGGACGATGGCGACGATCAGCGCCTCCAATCAGGAGAAGATGCACAAGGGCTTCCTGCCGCTGCTCGACGGGTTCCGCTATGTCGAGTTCGATGACCTGGCCGGCGCGGAAGCGGCGATCAACGACAAGACCGCGGCGTTTTTGGTTGAACCGATCCAGGGCGAAGGCGGGGTGCGCCCGGCGTCGGACAAGTTCATGCGGGGCTTACGCGAGCTTGCCGATGCCCACGGCATCCTCCTCATCCTCGACGAGGTGCAGTGCGGCGTCGCGCGTACCGGCAAGCTCTACGCGCACGAGCTTTACGGCATCACGCCCGACATCATGGCCAGCGCCAAGGGCATCGGCGGCGGCTTTCCGCTGGGCGCGTGCCTCGCGACCGAGGCTGCGGCGCGCGGCATGGGCATCGGCGCGCACGGCTCGACCTATGGCGGCAATCCGCTGGCGATGGCCGCAGGGCAGGCGGTGTGGGACGTGGTGGCGAACGACGCGTTCCTCGCCCGCGTCACCGAGATGGGTGAGCGCCTGCGCAGCCGCCTCGAACAGTTCATCGGCAACTACCCCGACCTGTTCAAAGGCGTGCGGGGCAAGGGGCTGATGCTCGGGCTGATGATGACGCATGAGACGCGCCCGTTCGTGGCGCATCTGCGCGACAACCACGGGCTGCTCACCGTCGCTGCGGGCGAGGACACGATGCGCGTGCTGCCGCCGCTGGTGATCGAGGACGCGCACATCGAAGAGTTCATGGAGCGGCTGTCGGCGGGCGCGGCGAGCTATCAGCGGCCCGCCGCGGCGGCATGATCCGCCACTTCCTCGAGCTGGGCGACGCCGGCGGTGATGCCATCGCCGCGATGATCGGCGACGCCATCGACCGCAAGGACGCGCGGGTCGGTTACGCCAAGGGCCGCGTTGACGACGACCGCCCGCTCGACGGCGCGGTGCTGGCGATGGTGTTCGAGAAGAACTCCACCCGCACGCGGGCAAGTTTCGACCTCGCCATGCGGCAACTGGGCGGCAGCGCGATGGTGCTCGACGCGGCCTCGACGCAGCTGGGGCGGGGGGAGAGCGTCGAGGACACCGCGCGCGTGCTGTCGCGCTACGCCGACGCGATCATGGTGCGCACCGACGACCATGCCAAGGTCGAAGCGATGGCCGCGGCGGCGAGTGTGCCGGTCATCAACGGCCTGACCGACGCCAGTCACCCCTGCCAGATCGTCGCGGATCTGCTGACGCTCACCGAACATCGCCTGCCGCTGCCGGGGCTGGAAGTGGCGTGGTTCGGCGATGGCAACAATGTCTGCCACAGCTGGATCGACGCCGCCGGGCTGATGCGCTTCAACCTGCGCGTCGCCTGTCCGGAGGGCTATGATCCCGACCCGGCACGGGTCGCTTTGGCGCAGAGCTATGGCGCGCGCGTCGACCTGCTACGCGACGCGCAAGCAGCGGCGACGGGCGCGGACGTACTGGTCACCGACTGCTGGGTGTCGATGGGGCAGGGCGATGCCGACCGTCGCCTCGCCGACATGGCGCCGTTCCGGGTCGACGAGGCGTTGCTCGAGTCGGCGCGACCCGGCGCTCCCTTCCTCCACTGCCTCCCCGCACATCGCGGCGAGGAGATGACCGCGGGCGTGATCGACGGGCCGCAAAGCCTCGTCTGGGACGAAGCAGAGAACCGCGTCCACGCGCAGAAGTCGATCCTGCGCTGGGTGTTCGGGCAGATCTAAAGGCGGGGTGCGGCCGTCGCGCGCCGAACTAGCAATCGCGGCGCCCGCCCCCATATCGCCGCGATGTCCGAACCGACCCCCATCCCCGCTGCCGAAACCGTCGCCGATCGCGTGTTGAGCTTCACCCTGTCGCAGGATGACGCGATGGGACGAGTGGTGCGCCTCGGGCCGGTGTTGGAGACGATCCTGTCGGCCCACAGCTACCCGCCGGTTGCCGAACGTCTGCTCGCCGAAGCGCTGGTGCTGACGACGCTGCTCGGCGCAGGCATCAAGGACGAGGCGGGGCAGATCACGTTGCAGGCCCAGACCCAGGCGGGCGCGATCAGTCTGCTGGTGTGCGATTATCGCGGCGGCGAACTGCGCGGCCACCTCGCCTTCGATGCGGGCGCGCTGGCGGACCTCGGGCCGCAGCCGGACCTTCCGGCGCTGTTCGGCGACGGGTTCCTCGGCATCACCATCGAAGATTCGCTGGCGGGCGGCCGTTATCAGGGCATCGTCCCGCTCGAAGGTGCGAGCCTTGCGGAAGCTGCCGAGCGATATTTCCGCCAGTCGCTGCAGCTTCCAACGGTCGTGCGGCTCGCCGCAGGGCGCGACGACGATGGCTGCGTGGCGGGCGGCGTGCTCATGCAGACGCTCGCCAGCGGCGAGGTTGGGCATGAGCGGATCGAGGTTCGAGAAGAGTTGCGCGGTCCCGCCGATCTGCTGTGGGAGCATGTCGCAACGCTGGCCGAGACGATCTCGCCGGCGGAACTGATCGATCGACGCCTCTCGCTCGAGGCGCTGGTGTGGCGGCTGTTCCATGACGAAGGCGAGGTTCGTGCGGCGCTGGGGCCGGCGCTGACGCGCGGTTGCCGCTGCGACCCCGACTATCTGGCGTCGGTGCTGGCACGCTTTCCGCAAGAGGATCGCGCGGAGATGATCGGCGATGACGGCATGATCGGGGTCGATTGTGCATTTTGCTCCCGCCGCTTTGCGCTCGACCCGGCCGCGCTAACTTCGGCTTAACCAATTTCTGTCACACGGCGGTCTGTGACCCCTCTTCATCGAGGCTCACTTCCTCCCTAGCGATCCGCACTGGATCTGACTCGGCCGCGTCTCCCTGAGAGCGCGGCCGTTTTGTCTGGCGGGGCGGTGGCGTCTCACGTCGCATCGCCCTACATGGCCGCGGCCATGACGCTCGATCCCAACCTCGCCGTCGTCCTTCTGTCGGGCGGCCTCGACAGCGCCACCTGTGCCGCGAAGGCGCGCAGCGACGGGCGGAAGGTCATCGCGTTGACCATCGATTACAGCCAGCGCCACGCTTGCGAGTTGGACGCCGCAGCCAGGGTCGCGGGGGCGATCGGCGTGGTCGAGCATATCGTGCTCCCGCTCGACCTCCGGCGGTTCGGTGGCTCGGCGCTCACCGACGATGCGGTGGATGTGCCCAAGGATGGCGTCGCGGCGGACAGCATCCCGGTCACCTACGTCCCCGCACGCAACACGGTGTTCCTGAGCCTTGCGCTGGCGCTGGCGGAGGCGCGGGGGGCAAAGCACATCTACATCGGCGTCAACGCGCTCGATTATTCGGGCTATCCCGACTGCCGCCCGGCGTTCGTGGACGCGTTCGCAGACCTTGCCGCGCTGGCGACGCGGGCGGGGGTGGAGGGCGATCCGTTCGTGATCGAAACGCCGCTGCTGCATCTCGACAAGGCGGGGATCGCGAAGCTGGCGGACGAACTTGGGCTCGATGCAGGCCTCACCTGGACCTGTTATGACCCCGTCGGCGATCGGCACTGCGGCGCCTGCGATGCCTGCCGCCTGCGGCACAAGGGCTTTGTCGAGGCGGGCCTTCCCGACCCAACCGGCTACGCGGTCGCGCCGCCTGCGCCGTGAGCTACGCGGTCAAGGAGATGTTCCTCACCCTGCAGGGGGAGGGGGTGCACGCCGGGCGGCGGGCGGTGTTCTGCCGCTTTGCCGGCTGCAATCTGTGGTCGGGGCGCGAGGTTGATCGCGCCGCTGCCGCCTGCACCTTTTGCGACACCGATTTCGTCGGGATGGACGGCGAGGGCGGGGGCCGCTTTGCCGATGCGCAGGCGCTCGCCGACGCAATCGCCGGGCGCTGGGGCGAGGGCGTGGAGCGACGCTTCGTCGTGCTCACCGGCGGCGAGCCGATGCTTCAGGTCGATGCGCCGCTGATCGATGCGCTCCACGCGAAAGGATTCGAGATTGCGATCGAAAGCAACGGGACGCTACCCGTCCCGCGCAGCATCGACTGGATCTGCATCAGCCCCAAGGGCGCCAACCCGGTGGTGCAGACGAGCGGCGATGAGCTGAAGCTCGTCTGGCCGCAGGCGGGGGTCGATCCGGCGGTGATCGAAGCGTGGGACTTTGCGCATTTCCTGCTGCAGCCGCGCGACGACGCGGCGCTGGCGGGGACGACGTCGGACCCGCTCGCCAACGCGCGTGCGTGCATGGCGCTGATCGATCAGCGTCCCCGCTGGCGGCTGTCGCTGCAGACGCACAAGCTGCTCGGCATCGCCTAGGGCTCGGCGCCCCGGCGGGTCGGTCAGTTCTTCGTATCGGCCTTGGCGGGCGGTGCCTTGGGCGCAGGCGCGGGCGGACGGATGACCGTGTCGCCGGCCTTCGGTGCTGCATCGGCCTTGGGCTCGGCCGCCGCGCTGGGCGATGTCGGGACGCTGCGCACCGGCGCGCTGCCGCTGGCCCGTGCGCCGGTTGCGCCGTCGACGCTCTCGGGCTCGGCCAGGCTGGGTGCCGAGACCGGCGGTCCGACCGCCGTTGACGGATCGACCGCGGTGAGGTCGCCCTGGCTTTGTTCGAGGGGCACGATGTCGTCGCTGACAGTGCCCGGCTGGACCTCGACATTGCTCATGATGACCTCGTCGCGCGCGCCTTCGCCTTCGATGATGTTGCATCCGGCAAGCGCTAGGGTCGCGAGGAGGGCGAGCGGGCGTCGGGTCATGCCGCGCGGCATCCGCCGCGGGCCGGGCGCTGTCAAGGCTCGCTGCCGCCGACGCGACTGAGGAACGTCGGTAGCGCCTTGGCCAACGCCGCATCGAGCGCCGCCATGTCCGCCGGTCGACCGAGCGCGCGAAGGCTCGTCACGCCGAACTCTGCGATGCCGCAGGGCACGATCCCGCCGAAATGCGACAGGTTGGGATCGACGTTGATCGCGATGCCGTGGAGCGTCACCCAGCGTTTGACGCGCACGCCGATCGCGCCGATTTTGGCTTCGCGCCCCGCTGCATCGTCGCACCAGATGCCGATCCGCCCTTCTGCTCGACGCGCCACGACGCCAAGCTCGGCGAGCGCGTCGATCGCCCATCCCTCGAGCGCGTGGACATAGGCGCGGACGTCGCGGCCGCGCGCCGCGAGGTCGAGCTGGACATAGGCGACGCGCTGCCCGGGTCCGTGATAGGTGTATCGGCCGCCGCGACCTGCGGCGTGAACCTCGAACCGCGGATCGATCAGCTCGTCGGGATTTGCGCTGGTGCCCGCGGTATAGAGCGGCGGGTGTTCGAGCAGCCAGACCCGCTCCTTCGCGCCAACGTCACGGATCGCCGCGGCGCGCGTATCCATGTCCGCCAGAGCGTCGGCATAAGGGGTGAGTCCGGGCGACACGATCCATTCGGGCAGCGCAATTTGCATGGCGCGCACGTAGTCCCGACCACGGACGTCGCGCAACGGGTGGACTGAACGCGCGCCGCTGCTAGGGTCGGACACGGGTCCGTTCCGCTACGGAGCGGCGGGGTTAACGGTGCAGGGGGTCGTCATGCATTTCTCAATCGGTGAAGCCTGGAGCCAGGCGATGCAGTTCCTTCGGGAAAATCTGCGCATGCTGCTTCTTTACGTCGGGCTTCCGGCGGTGCTGTTTCCGTTCGTCCAGCGACTGATCGTGGGTGAAAGCGGTGCGGAGGCGATGCTCCAGTCGGGCAACACCGACCCGCTCGTCGCACTGCAGGCGATGTCCGGGGGAAACATCGCGCTGACGCTCGCCTTTGCGGTGGTATCCGGCGGCCTCACCTTTGCCGCCTACCGGCTTGGACTTGGCTATCGTGAAGCGCCGGGGTCCGTAATCGGCTGGGGCATGACGGCCATGGCGCTGACCATCCTCGCGCTGATTGTTCTGCTGCTGCCGCTGATGATCTTGCTCGGGTTGTTGAGCGGGGGAGCGCTAATGGCTGGCGCAGGCGCTGGGCTGGCCGCACTGGGGCTGCTGCTGGTGCCGGTCCTCATCTGGCTGTTCACGCGGATCGTGCTGACGCAGCCGGCGATGGCCGACGCGCGATCGGCCAATCCGCTGTACGGCATCGCTCAATCGTGGCGTCTGACGGCGCCGGTGCAGTGGCGCGTACTTGGCTATGTCCTGTTGCTCATCGTGGTGGGGTTCGTGCTCGCGCTGCTGCTCGCGGCCGTCACCACGCTGTTCGCGGGGGCGGGCATTGTGGGTGAATTGCTGGCGAATCTGCTGCTCACGGCGCCCTTCAGCATCCTGATGGTCGCGATCTACGCCGGCCTCTACCGCGCCATCGGTCCGAGCCGGACGAGCGAAGTCTTCGCCTGAGGTGAATGGGGAGGGGGCGGTGCTACCCGCCGCCCCTCACACCCACTCGGCGACCGGCGGCAGGCTCATCAGGATGGCGTCGATGTTGCCGCCGGTGCGCAGACCGAACAGCGTGCCCCGGTCATACACCAGGTTAAATTCGGCATAGCGCCCGCGCCAGACGCGCATGCGATGAAGCTGCTCATCGTCGAAGGGCGTCGTCATCCGCGCCCGCACGATCCGGGGATAGGCGTCGAGAAAAGCCTCCCCCACGCCTTGCGTGAACGCGAAATGCCGGTCGAACATGGCATCGCCGTCGGCTTCGAGATGGTCGTAGAAAATGCCGCCCACGCCCCGCGCGACGCCGCGGTGGGGGATGAAGAAATACTCATCTGCCCATTTGGCATAGCGATCGTAGACATCCGGGCCAAAGGGCGCGCATGCCGCACGTAGTCGCGCGTGAAACGCCGCCGTATCCTCCTCGTACGGGATCGGCGGGTTGAGGTCGGCGCCGCCGCCGAACCAGCTCTTGGTCGTGCGCAGGTAGCGCGTATTCATGTGCACCGCGGGCACGTGCGGATTGGCCATGTGTGCGACCAGGCTAATTCCCGTCGCGAAGAAGCGCGGGTCTTCCGCCGCGCCGTGAATCTGCCCCGCGAAGTCGGGCGAGAAGTTCCCGCCTACGGTCGAGACGTTGACACCGACTTTCTCGAACACGCGCCCCTTCATCACCGCGCGGACGCCGCCGCCCCCGCCGCCCTGCTCATACGCGCCGGGGATCACGTCCGGCCCTTCGCGGTCCCATGCAACCCGCTCGAAGTGCGCGTCGCTCCCGGCCTCGCGTTCGATCGCCTCGAACTCTGCGCAGATCCGGTCGCGCAGCGACTCGAACCATTGGCGAGCCGCCGCCTGCTGCGCGTCGTGCGGGCGGACGGGTTCGGCGGTTGCGGGACGATCGTCGGCGATCACGGGAACGCTCCTGCGAAGGGGGAGTGGAGGGGGCGCCATGTCCCTGCCGCTACGGCGCGCGCGAGGCAAGGCCGGTGCGCGAACGCGGGTCAGGTGCGGCGCGAAATGGCCATTGGCAACCGCACGGCGCCTCGCTATCAGCGCGCCAAATCGCCGTGGCCCGCGTGGGCTGATGGCGGTCAGGGGTTCGCGACATTGGCGCGATGGGCGTGCGGGGGCGGTCTGGCCCTTGCAGCAACGACTGAAGGGTTTCGATGGCAGAGGTTCTTCCTCCCGAGCAGGTCGACGGTGAAGGCGAAGGCGTCCGTCGCCGCGATTTCATCCATGTTGCGGCGTTGAGCTTCGCCGGGGTCGGCGCGGCCGCCGCCGCTGCGCCGCTGCTCTACCAGATGGCGCCCTCTGCCGACGTGCTTGCACTGTCCACGACCGATCTCGACCTGTCGGCGATCCAGCCGGGCCAGTCGATCAAGACGACCTGGCGCAAGCAGCCGGTGTTCGTGCGCAACCTGACCCCGGCGGAGCAGCAGGCGGCCAATGCGGTCGCGGTGGGCTCGCTGCGTGACCCCGAAACGCTCGCGCAGCGCACCAAGCCGAGCCATCAGAACTGGCTGATCACGCTTGGCGTCTGCACCCACCTCGGCTGCGTTCCTCTGGGCGCTGCGGAGGGTGAAGCGCGCGGCGATTTCGGCGGCTATTTCTGCCCGTGCCACGGTTCGCACTACGATACCGCGGGTCGCATCCGCAAAGGGCCGGCGCCCACGAACCTGGTCGTGCCGCCCTATGAATTCACGTCGCCCACCGCCGTGACGATCGGCTGAGGAGGACCAAGATGAGCTTCCCCTGGGCCAAGGAATATACCCCGCGCGCGCCGCTGATGCGCTGGCTGGACGATCGTCTGCCGCTGCCGCGGATGGTCTATAATGCGGTGGGTGCCGGCTATCCGGTGCCACGCAACCTCAACTATTTCTGGAATTTCGGCGTCCTCGCCGGGTTCGCGCTGGTGCTGCAGATCGTCACCGGCATCGTCATCTCGATGAGCTACGCCGCCAACACGGCGGTCGCGTTCAACAGCGTCGAACATCTGATGCGCAACGTGAACGCGGGCTGGCTGCTGCGCTACGCGCACATGAATGGCGCGAGCTTCTTCTTCATCGTCGTCTACATCCACATCTTCCGCGGCCTGTATTACGGTTCGTATAAGGCGCCGCGTGAGATGATCTGGCTGCTGGGTGTCGTCATCTTCCTGCTGATGATGGCCACCGCGTTCATGGGCTACGTGCTGCCGTGGGGGCAGATGAGCTTCTGGGGCGCACAGGTGATCACCGGCTTCTTCTCGGCGATCCCGCTGGTCGGCGAACCGCTGCGCCAGTGGCTGCTGGGCGGCTTCGTGCCGGATAACGCCGCGCTCAACCGGTTCTTCTCGCTCCACTATCTGCTGCCGTTCGTAATTGCGGGGGTCATCATCCTCCACATCTGGGCGCTGCATATTCCCGGTTCGAACAATCCGACCGGGATCGAGGTGAAGAGCCCGCGCGACACCGTGCCGTTCCATCCCTATTACACCGCGAAGGACGGGTTCGGGCTGGGCGTGTTCCTGATCGCCTTTGTTGCGGTCACCTTCTTTGCGCCGAATATGCTCGGACACCCGGACAACTACATCCAGGCCAACCCGCTTTCGACGCCGGCGCATATCGTACCCGAATGGTACTTCCTGCCGTTCTACGCGATCCTCAAGGCCTTCACGATCAACTTCCTGTGGATCGACGCGAAGCTGTGGGGGGTCATCGCGATGTTCGGGTCGATCGCGCTACTGTTCTTCCTGCCGTGGCTCGACCGTTCGCCGATCCGGTCGGCCAACTATCGCCCGATCTACCGCAAGTTCTTCTGGGTGCTGGTCGCCGACGTGCTGCTGCTCGGCTATTGCGGTCAGAAGCCGGCGGAGGAGCCGTGGGTTCTGATCAGCCAGCTTGCTGCGCTCTACTATTTTGCGCACTTCCTGATCATCATGCCGATCATCTCGCGGCTCGAGACGCCGGAGCCGATGCCGAGCTCGATCACTGCGTCGGTGCTGGGTGAGGACCCCAAGGGCACGCACGGCGCCACCGAAGCGGCTCCCGGCATGCCGCCCGTCACCGCGGCACCGCCCGCCGCTGCCACCGTCTGATAGGGACCGAAGTTCGATGGTTCGTCTGTTTGGGTTCCTCGCCGGACTGGTGTTCTGCACCGCGCTGCTGATGGCGCTGATCTTCACGCCGCGCGGTGCGACCGCGCACCCGGAAGCGGCCTTCCACCAGCATCCCCGGGCAGCGCATCTCGCGAGCGAAGGGGCATTCGGTCACTTCGATCGTGCGCAGCTTCAGCGCGGGTTGAAGGTGTACAAAGAAGTCTGCTCGGCGTGCCACGGCCTCAGCCTGGTCGCGCTCCGCGACCTCTCAGCCCTCGGCTACGACGAATCGCAGGTGAAGGCGCTGTCGGCGCAGTTCCAGGTGCCGGGCATCAACCCCGACACGGGTGAGCCGGCGACCCGCCCGGGGACGCCGGTCGATCATTTCCCCTCGCCCTATCCCAACGAGATCGCGGCGCGCGCAGCCAATAACAATGCGCTGCCGCCAGACCTCTCGCTGATCACCAAGGCGCGGGAAGGCGGCGCGGATTATGTTTACTCGCTGCTGACCGGCTATCGCCCGGTGCCGGCCAACCTGCCGCGAGAGCTGCGGCCGGGAACGGGACTGCACTATAATCCGTGGTTCGCGACCCTCAACCTCGCGATGGCACCGCCGCTGACCAGCGAAGGCCAGGTGACCTTCGACGACGGGACCCGCGCGACGGTCGATCAGATGGCCAAGGACGTCTCGGCGTTCCTCGTCTGGACGGCGGAGCCGAAGCTCGAGAACCGGCTGCGCACGGGTTGGGCGGTGCTGGCGTTCCTGATCGCGCTGACGACCCTCGCCTACCTGTCGTATCGCACGATCTGGGCGGACAAGAAAAAGCACTAAGGCTGGCAAGCCTTCAAGAAGCAGGAGGCGGCGGGGCGATGCTCCGCCGCCTTTCTTGTTTCGGTCTGCCAGCTTTGGGCGCGGTGGTGGAAGGCAGCTGCGCAACGCCACCCAAGCCGGCATTCAACGTTGCCCTCAGACTGGTGAGCCGCGAGCGTTCAGGCGACGTGGTGGGGCTCGTGCAAACGACGCCTCTTCGCACCGAGCCGCAACTGCGTCACTGGGCAAAGCCGTTACGTCTCATCGCACGAGTGGGGCGCCATCGTTTGACGCTGCGGACGACGCGCAAAAAATCAGTCAGCAACATGGTTGCACGCGGTTGGAAGCGCCGGACGCAGAGCCATGGCCGTTCGCGCCGTCTTGCTCCAGGCCAGGCCCCAAGCCGCACCCCGTACACGGGCGGCCGGATTTCTCGTCATGCCGGTCCGGAACCGTCCTGCGCTAGAATGGAAGCCAGCGCTGATTGCGGCTGAACCGCATATAGCCGACGTTGAGGCCAAGGCGTGCGCCGACGCCCATGCGCACCGGAATGAGCACGACGTCGCCGCGCCGCAGGTAGCTCGCGTTAAAGCCGCCCAGGAGATAGGCGGCGCCTTCGCCGGCCGGGAAGCGGTTGAACAGGTCGGCGGTGTCGTAGAGGTTGTAAACGAGGACGAAGGTGCTCCCCGCATTGGCGCCCGCATCGACGCCGATCGACGGCCCGGTCCAATAGACGGGGATTTGTCCTTCTACGCGGTGGTGCAGCGTGCCTGAACCGTAGCGGACGCCAAAAATCAGCGCGCCGCCGGCTTCACGGCCGACGATATAGGCGTTGGGTTCGCCCTGTTTGCGCAGGATGTCTTCGATCATCGCTGCAAGTCCCTCGGCGCCACGCCCGAACACGCCCTCCGCAGCGCCGATGAGGTCGTCGCGCTGATAGGTTGGCGCGTCCCCGGGGATCGCCGGTGCCTCCGATGCGGTTGTGGGCGCCGATGCGGACGTCGCGCCCTCGCCGGGAGCGGGGGGCGGGGCGGGCGCGGGGATGGGGGCGACCGGCGGCTCCGCTTCGACCGGCGGTCGGGCGTCGCTCGGCGGAGGCGTTGCGGGGCGGGGGGCGTCGAGATCGGCGTCGATCACGCTGTTGGGATCGACCTGCCGCACTTGCGCTGCCGACGGGGCCGCAACAATCGCGATGGCAAACGCCGCCAGCCAACCCCCGGCGCGATGGCGCAAAGCCTGACGCAAGCGTAACAGCATGATCGTCCCCCAAAGTTTGCCTTTAGTAAGCATGAGGGGGCCAGGCTGTCCAAGCGATGAATCAGCGATAGGGCGACGCGGCGGCGCGGCGGCCGGCTCGGCCAGTGCGTCCACCAGGCCGCGCGACGGAGATTGTGGCCCCCACTGCGATTGACGCTCGCCCCGCGCCCGAGCAGTTTGGGAACCGGCAGCGCGCCCGAAAGAGACGTGCGCAGGGATGAGAGAGGCTGTTCATGCACCCGCGAAACATTGCGCGCGAGAGACCCGAGCACCCGGCGGTCATCGACGCCGGCACCGGCCGCACGCTGACGTTCGACCAGCTCGACCGCGGCTCCAACCGCGTGGCCCATTTGCTGCGTCGCGACCGCGTGGCCATCGGCGATGCCGTTGCGTTCCTCGTCGAGAATGTGCCCGAATATTTCATGCTCACCTGGGGAGCGCAGCGCGCCGGCGCCTATTTCGTCTGCATCTCGACCCGGCTGACGAGCGCGGAGATCCAGCATATCCTCGACGATAGCGGCGCGAAGCTGCTCATCGCGAGCGCGACCCTCGCCCCGGCGGTGGCGGATGTCCGCTTTGTCGGATCGCGCTACGCCTTTGGCGGCGACATGGCTGGTTGGCCGCGGCTCGAAGAGGCGCTCGATGCGATGCCGGACACGCCCATCGCCGACGAGCGCGCAGGGTTCGACATGCTCTATTCGTCGGGCACGACCGGCCGGCCCAAGGGGATCAAGGGCGAGCTTCCCGAGGATCGCGCGATCGACGCGCCGAATGTGCTCGCGGGCATTTGTCAGGCGTTCGGGATCGGACCCGACACCGTCTATCTGACGCCCGCGCCAATGTATCATGCAGCGCCGCTACGCTGGTCGATGAACGCGCAGCGGCTCGGCGCGAGCGTGGTGCTGATGGACCACTTCGACCCCGAGGCGACGCTCGCCGCGATCGACCGCTATCGCGTCACTGCGGGCCAGTTCGTTCCGACGCACTTCATCCGCATGCTAAAGCTGCCCCAGGAGGTGCGCAGCAAATATGACGTGTCGAGCATCAAGCTCGCCATCCACGCCGCGGCGCCGTGCCCGGTGCCGGTCAAGCAGGCGATGCTCGACTGGTGGGGGCCGGTCATCCACGAATATTATGCCGGCAGCGAGGGCAACGGCATCACCTGGGCGACGCCCGCCGACTGGCTGGCGCGGCCGGGAACGGTGGGGCGCGCAATCAGCGGCGTGCTGCACATCTGCGACGAAGAGGGCAACGAGCTGCCACCGCGCAGCGAGGGGCTGATCTATTTTTCAGGCGGCAGTGCCTTTACCTACCACAATGACCCGGAGAAAACGGCGGAGGCGACCAATGCCCACGGCTGGACCACGCTCGGCGATATCGGCTGGGTCGATGAGGACGGGTTCCTGTTTCTGACCGACCGCAAGAGCTTCATGATCATCTCCGGCGGCGTGAACATTTACCCGCAGGAGATCGAGAATCACCTGATCGCGCACCCTAAGGTGGCCGACGTCGCCGTGATCGGCGGGCCGCATTCGGAGATGGGCGAGGAGGTCGTCGCCGTGGTCCAACCGGAGTCGCTCGACGATGCGGGCGACGCACTCGCGCAGGAACTCGGCGCCTGGTGCCGCAGCGCGCTGTCGGGCGTGAAGACGCCGCGCCGCTTCGAGTTTCGCGAAGAGCTCCCGCGGCATCCCACCGGCAAGCTCTACAAGCGGCTGCTGCGCGATGAACTTTGGGCGAAGGAGCGCGCGAATTGACCGAATGGCGAGATGCGGAAGGGCGGGCGCATATCGCGCTCGCCGAGGATGGCGTGGCGCAGGTCCGGCTGACCCGGCCGGACAAGATGAACGCGCTCGATCCGGCGATGTTTGCTGCGATCATCGACGCGATCGATGCGCTTGGCCGGATGGCCGGGCTGCGCTGCGTGGTGCTGTCGGGGGAGGGCCGAGCGTTCTGCGCGGGGCTCGATCTCGCTTCCATGGCCAGCGGCGGTGCGAGCGCGGGACTCGACCTGTGCGATCGCACGCACGGGCAGGCGAACCGCTTTCAGCAGGTCAGCTGGGGCTGGCGCACGCTCGCCGTGCCAGTGATCGCGGCGGTGCATGGCGTCGCCTTTGGTGGCGGGTTTCAGATCATGTCCGGCGCTTGCGTGCGCATCGCCGCGCCCGACACGCGCATGGCGATCATGGAGATGAAGTGGGGCCTCGTCCCCGACATGGGCGGCATTGCGCTGTGGCGGGGCACGGTGCGCGACGATGTGCTGCGCGAGCTGACCTACACCGCGCGCGAGTTTACCGGCGCCGACGCCGAGCGCTGGGGCCTCGTCACGCGCTGTGTAGAAGATCCGCTGGCGGCGGCGACGGCACTGGCGCAGGACATCGCTGCGCGGAACCCGGACGCGGTGCGCGGGGCAAAGCGCCTGATCAACGCCATGCCGGACGAGCCCGCGGCCGCGCTGCTGATGGCCGAGAGCGTGGAGCAAAAGGCGGTGATCCGCACGCCCAACCAGCTCGAAGCGGTCATGGCCGGGATGCAGAAGCGCCCCGCGCGGTTCGAGGATCCGAGCGTCCTCTAGCCTGCGTCGTCGTCGAGCAGGCGGAGGAAGGTCGCGGCGGCGTCCCAGTCGCGGCGGCGGGCGTCGCGCGCGGCCTTTGCCTCCGCGTCCTCGCCCCAGCGACGCTCCTGCCAGCGTTCGTCGATGGTCACCGCGTCCCAGCCCCGCTCGCGAGAGACGGCGCCCGCTTCCAGCGCCAGCGCAGCCACGAGGCTGCCGCCGATGGTCACCAGCGGGGCCATCGCGGCGAGGCGGAAGGGGGGAAGGGCGGCGAGTGCGTGGCTGAGCCGAGCGATGGTCTCCGGCGGCTGGTCGACGGGCATGATCCCGCTGGCGGTGACAAAGTGGACGTCGTAGCGGGCGCGTGCCCAGTCGAGCAGCGTCTCCCAATATTCGGCTTGCTCGTCCGCGAGCGCGGGATCGTCGGCGCGGTAGCACAGCAGATCGCTCGCGGCGTAACGCGCGAGCGGCGCGGCGAACGCCGCCGGGTCGGGTTCCACCAGATCGAGCGCGGCGTTGGCGAGACCGGTGAGCGGCATCGCGCCGGGCTCGATCGTATCGCCGACCTCGCGCCACTCCGCCGCGACACTGTCGGCGAGTATGCGAGTGGCCAGGTACAGGGCCGCGCGGCCCGGCGTGCGGACGGGCCGACCATCGAGGGCGATGGCATGGCCGCGCGGATCGTCGATCACGTCGACGCGGCTCCAAAAACGCTTCATCGCGGGTCCTCCGGCGTTCGCCAGCGGTGGGTGAGCGCAGGCACGAGCCAGACGATTCCAACCAACCCCGCTCCTACCAGCGGCACCGCCGCGGTGAGCGTGTCGGTGTCGACGCCTCGGCGAACGAACAAATATCCCGCCATGGCGAGCAGTGCCGCCGAGCCGACGCGCAACGCTGCGAGCAGGAGGAAACGACCGCGTGGGCTCATGCGAACCAGTCCCGTAGTTGCTGGGCGATGTGCAAAGGTTCGGCAGCGATGGCCTCGGCGCCGGCGGCGCGTAGTTCTGCGTCGTCGTGATAGCCCCAGGCGACGCCGAGCGCGCGCGTTCCTGCGGCGAGGGCCAACCCCATATCGTGCGCGGTATCCCCGATCATGACCGTCGTGGCGGCGGACGAGCCGACGTCGGCGATGGCTGCGAGCGCCATGGACGGGTGCGGCTTGGATGGGTGCCCGTCGGCGGTCTGCAAGGTCGCGAAACGGGCTGGCAACCCATGCTGCCGCAGCAGCCGGTCGAGCCCGCGTCGCGATTTGCCCGTGGCGATCCCCAGCGTCCAGCCGTCCGCGGCGAGTTCGTCGATCAGCTCGACGATGCCGGGAAACAGCGGTTCGGGTTCGGCGCCGGCGGTGCGCGCTTCGAAATAGGCTTCGCGATAGGCATCGGCGAGCTGCTCCACCTCGGCTTCATCGGCGTCGGGAGCGAGGCGGGCGATGGCGATGGGCACGGACAGGCCAATGCCGCGACGGATCGCGGTGGGCGGCGGGATGGCGCGGTCAAAGGCGGCGAAGGCGCGCTCGACCGCTTCGACGATGGCGTGCTGGCTGTCGGCGAGCGTGCCGTCGCAATCGAACAGGGCGAGAATCGTCCTAGACATCGGTGACAGCCCGCATTCGGGTGGCGAGCGCACCCCCGCCGCGCTGATCGAGGGCCGCGGCGACACACTCGCGCACCGTAGCGCCTTTGTCCTGGCTCAGCTTTTCGGTGTAGCGCCAGCCCGTTACATGCAGCGCGAAGCCGGCGATCCCGCGCAACAGTCGCGCAACGTAGGCGGGATCGGTATTTGTGCGCAGCCACGGCGTCGTCGCTGGCTCACCCCAGCGGGCCAGGGCGTCGATATGCGCGAGCATCGCTTGCTCGTCGATTGCGCTGATGTGGCCGTCGACCTCGAGCGCGACATAATTCCACGTCGGCACCTGCGGCGTGTCGAGGGCATACCAGGTCGGGCTGATATAACCGTCCGGCGCCAGAGTCGTGAACAGCGCGGTCGCGCCGGCGAGGTGCGGGGTCGCGCGATTGGACTTGGCGATGTGGAAGTGGAGCGCACCGTCTGCGCTCAGCGTCATCGGAACATGCGCCACCATCGGCCCGTCAGCAGTCGAGACGAACAGGCTGCCGAACCGGTTGGCGTCGAGGGCGTCGCCGAGCGTGAGGTCGCCGCGACCCCGAAAGCGCGGGTCAGGGTGCATCAGCGCGGCCGCTTGGGACGCCCGGGGCCACCCCCGCCGCCCCCGCCGCCGCCGCGTGAGCGGCGTTCGCCGCGCCGTTCCTTGCGCACCGTCTTGGCATGCGCGCGAGCGCGGGCCTTGGCCGCATCGGGGCGAGCCGTGGACAGCGGCGTCACCGGGGTGGCGTCCGCATCGGCGAGCTCGAAGCCCAGGTCCGCGACGCTTTCGGCGAAATGGCCGGGAAGGTCGGCGGTGATCTCCAGCTTGCCGCCCGCCGGGTGGTCGATGCGAAGGCGGCGAGCATGGAGGTGAAGCTTGCGCGAGATGGTGCCGGTGAGGAACGCGGCCTTGCCGCCATATTTGCCATCCCCGACAATCGGATGGCCGATCGCCGCCATATGTGCGCGCAGTTGATGCGTGCGGCCCGTAATCGGCTGCAGGGCGACGAAGGCGGCCTGGTTGCCGGCGCGATCGATCACGCGATAGCGGGTGACTGCGCTCTGTCCATGCTCCTTGTCGACGTGCATTTTCTCGCCGCCACTGCCGGGCTGCTTGGCGAGGGGGAGGTCGATCTCGCCCGCCTCCACCGACGGCACGCCGACGACGATCGCGAGATAGGTCTTGCGCGTCGTCCGCCCTGCGAACGCGCGGGAAAAATGCGCCGCGCTGCCCGGCGACGCCGCAACCAGCAACACGCCCGACGTGTCCTTGTCGAGCCGATGCACCAGCCGCGGACGGGGCGCCTCGTCGCTCTCGACCAGCCCGTCGAGCAGGCGGTCGACGTGCGCGGTGGTGCCTGACCCGCCCTGAGTCGCCAGCCCAGGGGGTTTGTTGAGGACAATGGCGTGGTCGTCGCGGTGGATGACCATGCCGCGGATCAGCGCTTCATCCTCTTCGCTCAGTGGCAGACGCGGTCGTGGCGCGCGCTTGGTCGGGCGATCGTCCGGCAGCTTGAGGTGGAGTTCCTGACCCTTCTCGATCCGCGCGTTGGCTTCCGACTTTTCGCCGTTCACGCGCACCCGGCCGCTGCGCAGCCACTGCTGCAACGTCGCCTGCGTGACCTCAGGGTGGTGACGCCGGAACCAGCGGTCGAGCCGGATGCCGTCGTCGTCCGCGGTGACGCGAACCCGCTCCTCGCTCATGCGCCACGTCCTATGACGAGGCCGAGCGCCAGCAGCGCCAGGCCGCCAACGACCGACGCGACGATATAAGCCCCGGCGAGCGCAGGGCGCCCCGCCTCCATGAGCTGAACCGTTTCAAGACTGAAGGCCGAAAAGGTCGTGAACCCCCCCAGCAGCCCCGGAGCGAGGAACAGTCGAAGGCTGGCGTTCGGCACGCTCCGCTCCACCCACGCGACGAGCAGGCCCATCACGAGCGCGCCGACGAGGTTCGCGATCAGGGTTGCGGTCGGCCACCCGCCCGGCGCAGCGGGCAGCGCCCGACTGAGTGCAAAGCGCAGACCCGCGCCCACGGCGCCACCGGCCATGACTGGAAAAAATGGCGACATGCGCTGCCCCTAGCCGGGCCCGGCGCGGGCGTCACCCCTCGCGGACTGTGCCGGTCAGCCGGCGTTCGCGCATCCTGCGGTGAAGTCGGGGTAGGCGCGGGAGATGTGATCATGGATCGAAGGATGGAGCGGCATCAACCATTCACAGCCGAAACTCGCCCCGTCGACCCAGCGGATCATGCCCTCAAGCGCAGCAAATTCCGGCAGCTTCACCCAGATGCGCTCACCGCTCTCGAGCCGGCTCAACGTCTCGCCGCGGCAGCCGGTGCGCGACAGGTCTCGCAGGGTGATGTGAAAGGGCGTGCGTCCCGATCGACGCAGCGATGCCGGTATCGCGACGTGTCTCCGTTCCGCGACCCGCCGGTTGTCGGCGGCCGGGCTCCGCGCGGTATCCGTGACCCAGTCGTGACGGAACTCTGCCATCGTGATCTCGCGCTGCACCACTCGCCGTAGCGAGCCGTCAACTGGTCCCGCGCCGATCATGATGGTGAGCCGCAAAGAAAGCGTTAAGCGGGGGGCGTCGGCGCCCGGGCAGCGTCGATGAGCGTGTCGAGCGTCACGAACTTCTCGCGCGGAGCATCGCGGCGCGCGGCGGCGATCTCTGCCGCGTCGATCCGTTGCCAGTCGCGAAAGGTGACTATGTCGAGGCCGCGTTCATCCGCGAGCCGATCGAGGCCCGCCCGTCCGGGCCGACCGGCATCGCCCGCCCCGGCCCAGTCCTCGACGATCGCCTGCGCGACATTGGCGCCGTCCGGTTTGTTGGTGCCGATCGTGCCGGACGGTCCGCGACGCGCCCATCCCGCGCAGTAGAGCCGGGGTGCGATCCGGCTGGTATCATTGGCGAACCGACCGCGCGCGTCGTCGAACGGCACGCCTTCGATCGATGGCGTTCGATAACCCACACACGCCACTACCAGCGAGGCAGGGACGGCGTAGGTCTCGCCCGTGCCGACGGCGGCGCCGCTGTCGTCCAAACGAGTGTGCTCCACGATGACCCGCTCGGCCCGCCCGTCGCCCTCGATCGCGACGGGGCGCGCAAAGAAGTCGAAGTGAATTGTAATCTGCGCGTTGCGCGGGTTCCGGGCATATTCCCGCAGCAGCTGTACGGACTTGCGCTGGCCGGGCTCGAGCTGCGCATCGCTGGCGTCGGCTGGCAGGTCGGCGGGATCGACCCGCGGCGCGGCGCGCTCTAGCTGTCCGAGTTCGCCAAGCTCCTTGGGCGTCATCGCGATCTGCTGGGGACCGCGGCGGCCGAGGATGTGGATGTCGCGCACCCGCGATTGCTCAAGTCCTTCGAGCGCATGGGCGACGATATCGCTGTCGGCCAATTCCGCACGCGATTTGGCGAGAATACGTGCGACGTCGAGGGCGACATTGCCATTGCCGATCACCACCACTCCTTCTCCGCCCAGCGGCGGGTCGAGCTCTGCATGGTCGGGATGGCCATTGTACCAGCCGACGAACTGCGCGCTGCCGACCACTCCGGGTAGGTCTTCGCCGGGGACGCCAAGCGAGCGGTCGGCGGGCGCCCCGGTCGCCAGCACAACCGCATCGTAAAGTGACAGCAGCTCGTCGATGGCGATATCGCGGCCGAGTTCGACGTTGCCGACGAAGCGGACATTGTCGGTCAACGCGACCGCTTCGTAGCGGCGCGCGACCGCCTTGATCGACTGATGATCGGGCGCGACCCCGCTACGGATGAGCCCGAACGGCACCGGCAGCCGGTCGATGAGGTCGATCGCGACCGCGTCGCCGCACAATTTCTGCAGTGCTTCCGCCGTATAATATCCGGCCGGCCCGGAGCCCACGATCGCCACATGTCGCATCGCTGCCGCTCCTCTTTCGCGTGCCGCACCATCGAGGATGCTACGCTGCTTCCGGGCGGAGGCAAGGGCGCGACGATCAGGCGACGGTTCCGCGCCGCGTCATCGGGCCAGTCCCGCGGCAGGCCGCCACCGGTGGGGGGCTTGACCCCGTGTCCTTCCTAGCTAAACGGCCCCGGCGCGTTCCCCCGTCCTCTAACGGTAAGAGAGCGGACTCTGACTCCGTCAATCGTGGTTCGAATCCACGCGGGGGATCCAGCGCGATTGATCGATGTTGCAACGCGTCGGCATGGCGTTGCGCGCTTTGTTGCGCTAACGATATGTTTATGGCTGACTCTTCCGATGCTCAACCGGCTGTTGTAGTGGGTGCGCGCCCTTCTGTTGGTGTCGGCACGTTGGCCCCGGTGACGTTCGGGCCGACCTCCGATCTCGAATGCCGTCCGCTCAGCCGTGGCGATGAGGGCGTGATCACCTTTCTCGACGCGGCGGGGTCGTCCGCGACGTCCGCGCTCATGTCGCTGCTCGACCAAAGCGACGACTGCGTAAAGTTCCTGCGCCCCGATGGCTCGCTCACATACATGAGCTGCAGCGGCCTGCGGGTAATGGAGATCGACGATTTCGCACCGCTTCAGGACAAACCCTGGCCGTCGCTCTGGCCGGAGGATGGGCAACAGGTGGTCAAGGAATCGATCGCCGCCGGCGCCCGCGGCGAACATGGCGAGTTCGAGGCCTTCTGCCCGACCGGCAAGGGCACCCCAAAATGGTGGCACGTGACGGTGTCACCGATCTTCGGGCAGGATGGTCAGGTCGCCGCATTGCTTGGAAGCTCACGCGACATCACCGAACGCAAGCAGCGCGAGGAGGCGATGCTCGCGACCATGACCGAAATGCGCCACCGCCTGCGCAACGCCTTTTCGATCAGCGCGTCGATGGCGATGCTGAGCGCGCGCGAGACACCTGAAGCCGAGGCATTCGCGCGCGAACTGGCGAGCAAGCTGTCGCGCCTTGCCGATGTGCAGTCGGCGCTGATCGACGGCGGGGGCGGCGCCCGGCTCAGGCAATTGATGCGGCGGATTGCCGAGGCGTTCGACGGCGGAAGCCGTTTCGACCTCAGCGAAATGGACGACTGCCGACTCGGGGAGAATGCCGCGCGGGCGCTCGCGCTGGTGGTGGGAGAACTGTGCACCAACAGCGTCAAATACGGCGCACTGGGGAGCAGCGGTTCGGTGCGGGTGAGCGCGCAATGCCTGCCGGGCGAGGGGTTGAACATCGCTTGGCGCGAAACCCGCGGCGACGATGGTCCGGTCGCAACGGTGCTGGGTGTCAAACAGCATAGCGGTGGCGAAGGGCGCGGGTTGCAGGAGCGTATGCTGCGCGCCGTCGGTGGGTCGATCGAAGCGAGAGTGACCGCGACCGGCTACGAAGCGGACATCCACCTGCGCGACGTGGCGCGGTGACCCCGGTGGCGGGCAAGGTTCACCGCCTCGGCGACAGGATCGTCGGGGCATGAGCGTCTCGATCCTCGCCCGCGACGTCGATCACGTCCGCACTCTGACGTTCGCCAATCCGCCGCTTAACTTTGCGAGCGAGGCGCTGCTGTCTGCCATCGCCGACGCGCTCGAGGCGGCCGATGCGGATCCCCACGTGCGCGCTGTCGTGCTGTCGGCGGGCGGCAAGACCTTTTGTGCGGGAGCCGATCTGGTAGACCCCCAGGGCGTCGGCGGCCAGGCGACGGACGGCGAAGACCCGCTGACTCGCTTCTACGCGCAGGCGGTGCGGCTGTTCGGCACGGTGAAGCCGATCGTCGCCGCCGTGCACGGCGCGGCCGTGGGCGCGGGGCTGGGGCTTGCGCTGGTGGCGGATTTTCGCGTGGCGAGTGCGGGTGCGCGCTTTGCGGCGAATTTCACGCGGCTGGGCTTCCATCCGGGGTTCGGGCTCACCCACACGCTGCCGCGACAGATCGGGCTCCGCGCCGCGCATGAAATGATGCTGACCGGCGATCGCTATGGTGCCGAGCCCGCCTTTGCCTGGGGGCTGGTCGATCGACTGGCGGACAATGCGTTGGCCGGAGCGCAGGCGCTCGCAGCGACGATCGCGGAGGGCGCGCCGCTGGCGGTGCAGACGACCCGTGCGACCATGCGCGCCGGGCTGCAGGACGCGGTGCGCGTGGCGCTCGCGCACGAATATGCTGAGCAGGTGAAGCTCCGGAAGACCGCCGACTATGCCGAGGGGGTCGAGGCGGTGTTCACACGCCGCACGCCGCGCTTTGTCGGAGCGTGAATCGGAACCGGCGCTGCGTCTGCGGCTTGTGACTCACTGGGGCTAGCCAAACGGGGGACAGGACGATGCCGGCGCGTGCTTATTGGAAAGGCCAGCTTCGACTGGCGCTGGTGTCGATCCCGGTCGAAATCTACCCTGCGACCAAGTCCGGCGCGTCGATGTCGTTCCGGCAAATCCATGAACCGACCGGCAAGCCGATCAAATATGAAAAGGTCGTCGCCGGCGTCGGCGCGGTCGACAAGGAAGAGATCGTCAAGGGCTACGAGCGCGACAAAGGCGAGTTCGTCTTGCTGACCGACGCTGAAATCGAAGCGGTCAAGATCGAGAGCCGCAAGACGCTGGAGCTCGTCCAGTTCGTCGATGTGCACGACATCCCGGTGCTCTATTACGAGAAACCTTATTTCGTCGTGCCCGCCGACGAGCTCGCGCACGAGGCGTATATCGTGCTGCGCGAGGCGCTGAAGGCGGAGAAGAAGGCTGCGATCGGCCAGCTGTCGGTGCGCGGGCGAGCAACGCTGGTGGCGCTGCGCGCGTGCGGCAACGGCATCGTTCTCGAAACGCTGCGCTACGCCGACGAGGTACAGAAGGCGCAGAGCTACTTCCGCGAGATCGACGAAGGCGAGGCGGACGAGGATCTGCTGGCGCTGGCGACGACGCTGATCGAAAAGAAGTCCGGCGACTTCGAGCCCGAGAAATTCCACGACCGCTACATCGACGCCCTGAAGGGTCTGATCGAGAAGAAGGCGGCGGCGAAGGGCGCGACGATCATCGAGGACGCCGGCGACAGCGCGAGCCCGCGTGGCAGCAACGTCATCGACTTGATGGCCGCGCTCAAAAAGTCGGTCGGGGGCGACGCCCCCACGGCAGCCAACGACGACGAAAAGCCCGCCAAGGCAGCCAAGTCGGCGGCAAGACCCAAAGCCACGAAAAAGGCGAAACCGGCGGAGGACGAGGAGGCAGCGCCCGCGCCCAAGAAGCGCAAGGCGGGCTGATCCGCCGTGGCGAAGCGCAAGTCCCCCGCTGCCGCCGCGCCGGACAAGGCGGCCTCGGACCCGCTCGCCGCCTACAATGCCAAGCGCGATTTCGGGCTGACGCCGGAACCCGCAGGCGAGGTCGCGCCGAGCGCGAAGGGCGACCGCTTCATCGTCCAGAAACACGCGGCGACGCGGCTGCACTGGGACTTGCGGCTTGAGGTCGACGGGGTGCTCAAGAGCTGGGCGGTAACGCGCGGGCCGTCGATCGACCCCGACGACAAGCGGCTGGCGGTGCGCACCGAAGACCATCCGATGTCCTACGCGGACTTCGAGGGGAACATCCCTAAGAAGGAGTATGGCGGCGGGACGGTGATGCTCTGGGACCGGGGTAGCTGGGCGCCTATCGCCGGCAAGAGCGCCAAAGACCTCGACGAAGGCCACCTCCACTTTACGCTCCAGGGCGAGCGGATGAAGGGGGAGTGGCTGCTGATCCGCCTCAAGCCCCGACCGGGGGAGAAGCGCGAGAACTGGCTGCTACGCAAGATCCGCGATAGTGAATCCCGCGAGGGCGACGTTCTTGTCGACACCGCGTTGACCAGCGTGCTGACCGGGCGGACGATGGCGGAGATTGCGGCGGATACCGCCAACACGCAGCCGCTCGCGGGCAAGGACGACCGAGCCTTTGCCAAGGCGATGGAGGCGGCGGCGACGCGCAACGCGAGCGTTTCCAAGCGGCGGCGCAGCAAGACCCCGGAACAGCCGCCCGCCTTCCGCCCGCCGCAGCTGGCAACGCTGGTCGACGATGTTCCCGCCGGCAACGGCTGGATGCACGAGATCAAGTTCGACGGTTATCGCGCGCTGATCGCGACGGGCGGCAGCAAGGTGACAGTGTGGACCCGCAACGGGCTCGACTGGACCGAGAAGTTTGCGCCTTTGGTCGGTCGCTTCGCCGCGCTCGACCTGCCGCCAGCGTTGATCGATGGCGAGATCGTGGCGCTGGATGCAGCGGGCAACCCGGATTTCTCGACGCTACAGAACGCGCTGAAGCGCGGGCACGGGGCGGAAAACCCGAACCACCCGCTCGCCTTCTTCGCGTTCGATCTGCTCGAGGTCGATGGCGAAGATTTGACCGCGCTGCCCAACATCGTGCGCAAGGAGCGGCTCGAGGCGCTGATGGGCCATGCGCAGCCGCCGCTGCACGTCGCCGACCACCTGCTCGGGTCAGGCGAGAAGCTGTTCGCGGCGATGGGGGCGGCGGGGCAGGAGGGGATCATCTCCAAGCGCATCGACGCGCCCTACCACTCGAAGCGCACCAAAAACTGGCTCAAGATCAAATGCACCCGACGCGGGACGTTCCGGATCATCGGCATGTCGCGCAGCACGACCAAGGCGCGCCCGTTCGCGTCGCTGCTGCTCGCGCGTGAAGAGGGGGGCGAGCTCGTCTATGCCGGGAAGGTCGGCACGGGTTTCGACAACAACACCATCGATGCGCTGTCGCAGCGGCTTGAGGGGCTGATCGTCGAGGAAGCGCCAGTGGCGGTGCCGCGGGTCGAAGCACGCGGCGCGCGCTGGGTGCGGCCCGAGCTTACGGCCGAGGTCGCCTTTGCCGAGATGACCGGTGAGGGCCGCGTTCGTCACGGCAGCTTCATCGGACTTGTCGAGACGAAGGCGAAAGGTAAGCGCGCGAAGACGGAGGCCCCCGCCGCGGAAGCGCCCGCCGCGGAAGCAGTCGTCGAGAAGGTCGCCAGGAAGGCGCGCGCCAAACCCGCCGTCGACCCGCTCGCCGACACCGGGGTGCGGCTGACCAATCCCGACCGGGTGGTGTTCCCCGAAACGGGCGAGACCAAGGGCGAGCTTGCGGCCTATTACGCCCAGGTCGCGGGGATCATGCTCCCCCACGCGGGCGCGCGGCCGGTCAGCCTGGTGCGCTGCCCGCAGGGGCGCGGCAAGAAATGCTTCTTTCAAAAGCATGACGCGGGCTCGTTCGGCGCGGAGGTGAAGCAGGTTCCGATCCGCGAAAAGGACGGCAGCAGCGAAGATTATCTCTACATCGACACGCCTGCGGGCCTCGTATCGTGCGTGCAGATGGGGACGATCGAGTTCCACGGCTGGGGGGCGCGCGCGGATGATGTCGAACATCCCGACCGGATGATCTTCGACCTCGACCCCGACGAGGGCCTCGATTTCGGGGATACCAAGGACGCGGCGGCGCATCTGCGTCGTCACCTCGCCGACCTCGGTCTCGTCAGCTTCGCAATGCTCTCGGGCGGCAAGGGCGTGCACGTCGTGGTGCCGCTGACCCCAGGCCACAGCTGGGAGGTGCACAAGGATTTCGCCCGCCGCTTCGCCGAAGCGCTCAGCCTCGCCGAACCCGACCGCTTCGTCGCGACGATGAGCAAGGCGAAGCGCGTCGGGCGCATCTTCATCGACTGGCTGCGCAACCAGCGCGGCGCTACCGCCGTACTGCCCTATTCGGTGCGCGCACGCGAAGGCGCGCCAGTGGCGGCGCCGGTGACATGGGAGGAATTGGCGAAGATCGACACCGCGGCGCGCTGGACGCTGCACGATGCCACCGAACTCAACGAGCGTGCGGCGACCAAGGCGCTCAAGGGCTGGGGCTTCGCCGCGCAGAAGCTGCCGGGGGTCTGACAGCCGGTCGCAGCGTGAGTGCGGTTTCCGGTGGGGTGGTTCGCCCGTGGCGCGATGATCTCGCAACGTCCCTTTGCGCGCCCTCCTGGATCGGCTAGCGCAAGCGCCGCGCATGGTGGCGCGATGTTGCTTTGAGGGGTTTGAATGCCGTCGGGTCTTGCTGCGCTGCTGGATGATGTCGCGGTGATCGCGCGTATGGCGGCGGCTTCGGTCGACGACGTCGGGCTCGCCGCAGCCAAGGCGGGGTCGAAAGCGGCCGGCGTGGTGATCGACGACGCGGCGGTGACCCCCTCCTACGTCACCAACCTGTCGCCCGACCGCGAAATTCCGATCATCGCCAAGATCGCGCGCGGATCGCTGTTCAACAAACTCGTCATTCTGCTGCCGGTGGCGCTGCTGCTGAGCGAGTTTCTGCCGTGGGCAATCACGCCGCTGCTGATGGTCGGCGGCGCCTACCTCTGCTTCGAAGGCGCGGAGAAGGTGATCGAAAAGGTCACAGGCGCCACGCATGGCGAAACGCTCGACGGGCCGATCGAGGACCCGGTCGCGTTCGAAAAGGAGCGGGTCAGCGGCGCCATTCGGACCGACTTCATCCTGTCCGCGGAGATCATGGCGATAGCGCTCGCGGAGATCGCGGACACGGTGCTGTGGGAACGTGCGTTGGTGCTGGGGCTCGTCGGCATTGCTATCACCCTCCTCGTCTATGGCGCGGTCGGGCTGATCGTGAAGATGGACGACATCGGCTTGCACCTCAGCCGGCGCAGCAACCCCGGCTCGCAGCGTCTGGGTCGCACGATGGTCAGGGCCATGCCCAAACTGCTCACCGCCCTGTCGACGATCGGCACCGCGGCGATGTTGTGGGTCGGCGGGCAGATCCTGCTGCACGGGATGGGCGTGCTCGGCTTTCACGCGCCCGAAGATTTCGTGAAGGGGATCGCGTCGTCGATCGGCGGCGGCGTGCAGGGCTGGCTGGTGAGTGCGCTCATGTCGGGGCTGTTCGGACTGATCGTCGGCGGGATCATCGCCGCGGTCATGCACAAGGTGCAGGCCTTGCGGGGCACGCACTGACGGCGACGATGACCAGGACCTCGTCCGCGCTGCTCGACCTGCTCGAGGCCGAGGCGATCCATATCTTTCGCGAGACGACCGCGCAGGCGCGCGCGCCGGTGCTGCTGCATTCGCTGGGGAAGGACAGCGCGGTGATGCTGCGGCTCGCCGAAAAGGCGTTCGCGCCGGCGAGCTTGCCGTTCCCGCTGCTGCACGTCGACACGACGTGGAAGTTCGCTGCGATGTACGGCGCACGCGATGCGCTCGCGACGCGCCACCGGGTGATCGTCCACCGCAATCCGCACGCAGTCGCGGACGGCATCAACCCGTTTGACCACGGCGCGCGGCACACGGACCTGTGGAAAACCGAAGGGCTTAAACAGGCGCTGTCGGCGGGTGGTTTCGACCTCGCCTTCGGTGGCGCGCGACGCGATGAGGACCCGGCGCGGGCCAAGGAGCGGGTCGTGTCGATCCGCGACGCAGGGGCGCGATGGGACCCGCGTCGTCAGAGACCCGAGCTGTGGTCGCTCTACAATGCGCGCGTGGCCGCGGGCGAGAGCGCGCGCGTCTTTCCGCTTTCCAACTGGAGCGAGCGCGACGTGTGGTCGTATATCGCTCGCGAGGACATCGACGTGGTCCCGCTCTACTTTGCGACGGTGCGCGACGTGGTGCGGCGGCCGGGCGGCTGGATGATGGTCGATGACGAACGCTGCCGCTTGTTGCCGGGAGAGGTCGCGGAGCGGCGTCGCGTCCGATTCCGCACGCTCGGCTGCTATCCGCTCACGCTCGGGGTCGAGAGCGAGGCCGAGACGGTCGACGCGATCATCGAAGAGCTCGCCGCGACCCGGACGGGGGAGCGCGCGGGGCGCCTGATCGATCGCGACGGAGCGAACGCGGGGCTCGAAGCGCGCAAGCGGGCGGGATATTTCTGATCGTGTCGGCAAGTCCGCTGCTTCGCCTGGTCATCTGCGGCAGCGTCGATGACGGCAAATCCACGCTACTCGGGCGGCTGCTCGCCGAGCTTGGCGCGCTGACGATCGAGCAGGCGGAAGCGGTCGGGCGCGCCGGGGGCGATCATTCGGCAGTGCTCGACGGGCTCGTGGCGGAGCGCGAGCAGGGCATCACGATCGACCTTGCCTGGCGTGGGTTCGAGACGGCGCAGCGGCGCTATCGCGTCGCCGATGCGCCGGGGCACGAGCAATATACGCGCAACATGACGACCGCGGCATCGACCGCCGATGCGGCGCTGGTGCTGGTCGACGCGCGCGCCGGCATCGTTACCCAAACGCGGCGCCACTTGCGCATTTGCGCGCTGATGGGGGTTGGCGACGTTCTCCTGCTGGTGAACAAGCTCGACCTGGTGGCGGACCCGCGAGCCGGCTTTGCGGACATCGCGGCGGAGTTCGCCGGGCTCGCACACGAATTGGGCTTTGCTCGTGCGCAGGCGTTGCCGGTGATCGCGCGCGATGGCGACAATTTGTGCGCGCGAGGTGATCGGCTCGCCTGGTGGGAGGGGCCGACGCTGGTTGAAGCGCTGGACGCGCTGGAGCCGCCCGCATCCGACGCTGGCGGCACGCTGCTGGCGGTGCAGTGGGTGGCGCGCCAGGCGGGGGGCGGGCGGGCGCTGGCCGGCACGCTTCGCGGGGGAGCGTTGAGCGTTGGCGACCGCATGCGGCTCGCCGGCGGCACGGGAGCGTCGACGACGGCCGCCGAGCTGTGGTGTCGCGGTGTCCGCAACTCCCGCGCCGAAGGGGGCGACCCGGTCGCCGTGATCCTCGATCCGCCGCTCGATGCCGGTCGCGGTGCGGTGCTGCTGGCCGACGCCGCAGAGCTCGACAGCGCCGACCAGTTCGAGGTCGACCTTCTCTGGTTCGCGGAAGATCCGCTGGTGGTCGGTCGCGGCTACCGCATGCAGCTCGGCGCGCAGGAAGCGGTCGCGGTGGTGCGCGCTCCCGACCATGTCGTCGACGTCGATAGCGGCACGCATATGGCCGCGCGAACGCTCGCCACGAACGACATCGGCGTTGCGAAGATCGCCTGCGACACGTGCCTGTCGTTTCGGCCCTATGCGCAGGATCGCGCGTTTGGCGGCTTCATCCTGATCGACATGGATAGCCAGGCGACGGTGGGCGCGGGGATGATCCGTCACGCGCTTTATCGGTCGAGCACCGTTCGCCCGCAGCCGGTGACGATGACCCCGCAGGCGCGCGCGGCGCTGCTCGGACAGCGGCCGCGACTGGTTTGGCTGACCGGCCTGTCGGGGGCGGGTAAATCGACCATCGCCGATGCGCTCGACCGTGCGCTGGCCGCAAAGGGGCGCCACGCCACGCTGCTCGATGGAGATAATCTGCGCCACGGTCTCAACCGCGATCTGGGCTTCACCGAGGCCGACCGGATCGAGAATATCCGCCGCGCGGGAGAGGTCGCTCGGCTGATGGTCGATGCCGGGCTGTTCGTGATCGCGGCCTTCATTTCGCCCTATCGCGCCGACCGGGCGTTGGTCCGCGCATTGCTGGGCGATGACCGGTTCATCGAAGTGCATGTCGACGTGCCGCTCACCGAAGCGGAGCGCCGCGATCCCAAGGGCCTGTATCGCCGCGCCCGGGCCGGGGAGATCGCCAACTTCACCGGCGTCAGCAGCCCTTACGAGCCGCCCGAAGCGCCCGATCTGCGCATCGACACGAGCGTCACCAGCGTCGATGATGCCGTGGCGATGATCCTTGAGCTGCTCCGCGCATGACCGACGCCGAACTTGCCGCGGATATCGCGCAAGGGGCGGGCGCGCTGCTGCTGGACCTCCGGCGGCGATTGGGCGGATCGCCCGATTGCGGGGCGCGGGCGGATCGGTTGGCGGACGACTTCATCACGCAGCGTCTTTGTGCAGGCCGCCCGGACGATGCGCTTCTTAGCGAAGAGCATGGCTGCGACGGCACCCGCCTGACGGCGCGGCGGGTTTGGATCGTCGATCCGCTCGACGGGACGCGCGAGTTTGCGGAAGGTCGGGACGACTGGGCGGTGCACGTCGGTCTCGCAATCAATGGGCAGGCGGTTGTCGGGGCCGTGGCGCTGCCAGCGCGAGGCCTCACGCTCCGCTCCGACGAAGCGCCCAAACGCGGCGAGGCTCCGGCTCGACCGCGGATTCTCGTCTCGCGGACACGACCGCCGGTCGAGGCCAACCGGCTGGCAGCGGGACTGGGCGGTGTACTCGTGCCGATGGGTTCGGCAGGCGCCAAGATCGCCGCCGTCATTACCGGGGAGGCCGACATCTACGTCCACAGCGGTGGTCAGCATCAGTGGGACAATGCCGCGCCGGTGGCCGTTGCGCTTGCAGCAGGTCTCACTGCGACCCGCATCGATGGCCAGCCGTTGCGGTACAACGAAGAGTCGACACGGATCGACGACCTGCTGGTGGCTCCCCCGGATCTTCACGCGCGCGCGCTTGCGATCCTGCGAAGTTAATCCGGGCACTTGGACGCGCCGCGCGCGTTCATAGTCCGCGCGACGCCGTGCGCGCTGGGGAGGTCCGCTTGCTCGTCAACATCATAACGATCGCGATGGTGGCGCTGATCGTTGTAAATCTGCTCGCATTCGCGGCAACGCTGCTTGCCCGCCTGCCCTTGTCCGGCGCGCGAGCCGGGGGCGATGTACGGGCGCGCGTCGGGCCCAACTCGCCCCCCCACGTATCCGTCCACATCGCCACCTATGACGAGCCGCCGACGATGGTGATAGCGACGCTCGACGCACTGGCAGCGCTGGACTACCCGTCGTTCGACGTGCTCGTCATCGACAACAACACGCCCGATGTCGCCGTGTGGCAACCGGTGGAAGCGCACGTCAAAATGCTGGGTCCGCGTTTCCGTTTCCTCCATCGGGACGGTGTGGTCGGCGCAAAGGCGGGCGCGCTCAACATCGCGCTTGATGCGACGCGCAGCGACGCGCGCTACGTCGCGGTGGTCGACGCCGACTATCAGGTGACACCGGATTTCCTCACCCTCGCCGTGGCCGAGGCGGAGGGGAGTGGTGCGGACTTCGTGCAGTTTCCGCAAGCCTACCGCGGAGTGGGTCGTGCGCAGGCGGTCGAGCGTGAATTGCGCGCCTATTTCCAGCGCTTCCCCATCGCCGCCAACGCGGCGGGAGCGCCGCTGCTGACCGGGACGCTGAGTCTGATCGATCGCCGAGCGCTTGCGGCGGCGGGCGGGTGGCCGACCGCGACCATCACCGAAGACGCCGAGCTCGGCGTTCGCCTGTGGAGCCTCGGCCTCAACGGTCGCTACGTCGATCGGGTCGTCGGTCACGGTTTGCTGCCGGTCGATCTCGCGGGGCTGCGGGTCCAGCGCCAACGTTGGGTGGCCGGCAATGTGCAGACGCTGGTCGACATGCTCCGCCAGCGCCGATGGGGTCGGCGCGGTGTTGCGGCCGTCGTTGCTCAACTCACGGCTTGGCCGAATTTCGTCGCCGTGCCCGTCGTGGCCCTTGCATGGCTAGCGCTCGCCGGCGACGACATGCCGATGGCCTCTTTTGTCGCGCTCATCGCCAGCGTTACGCTGTTCGGGACGCTTGTCGTGCTGGCCTCGCGTGCGATTGCGATGAGCGAGCCGCGGCTGCTGCTGGTGAAAAGCGCGCTGTTGTGGACGTCGAGCGTCGCGTGGTGGCCGGCATTATTCGGACGGGCGCTGCGCTTTCGTCGGACACCCAAGACGAGGCAGATCGTCGCGCGCGGTCCGATGGTCGACACATTCGGCTCTGCCCTGGCATTGGTCGTTGCGGTTGCGCTGGCCGTGCAAGGCTGGTCGATCGCCGCCGCGCTGACCGCGCTATGTGCGGCGGGTCTCGTCACCGGTCCGATCGTCGATCGATCGCTGCGATCCGCCGCCGCATGAGGTCGGCGATCGTCATCCCGACCTATAATCGGGCGCATCATCTGCCGCAGGCCGTCGAAAGCGCGCTGGCGCAGGTGCAGCACGACGTGCTTGTCGTGGTCGTCGACGACGGATCGAGCGATGCGACGCGTCAGGTGGTGGCGCGCTGGTTCGACCATCCGCGCTTCGTTTACGTCGCCTTGGGCGCCAACACCGGTACGGCGGGGGCGAAGAATGTCGGCCTTGCGCTGACGCCGTGCGACGCAATCAGCTTTCACGACAGCGACGACATTCCGCACCGCGACAAGATCCTGCGGCAGCAGCGCATCCTGACGCGCACCGACCTCGGCGCCGACCCGTGCCTTCCCTGGCACCTCGCCAGCAAACAGGCGCCGGGCGGGGCGGCGGCGATCGACGTTGTGCTCACCGCGCATCGGTTCGTCATGGCGGACGGGTCGAGCGCGCGGATCGCGAGGACGCTGTCGCTGCTCGACGATTTTTTCCCAAACCTTCAATTCGGCAGCGGGCCGCTGGGCGACTGGGTGCTGGTCAACTCCGGGCTGTTCCGCCGCAGCCTGTTCGACCGCATCGGCGGCTTTCGCGACAGCGTCGAGGAGGATCGCGACCTCCGCAATCGCGCGCTGATGGCGGGGGCGAATATCTGGTTCATCGACGACGTGCTGCTCGATAAATATGAGCAGGGCGACAGCCTCACCGCGTACGCCGCCACCGGCTACCGCAGCGAAAGGCGCGAGGGCGACCGCGCCGCGGTGTGGGAGACGATCGCGCGCTGGAAGTACGGCGGCGGCTGGGAGGCGGTGCCGATTGATCTGCCCGACGTGGGCCTCGCCTTCGTCTCCGCGCCGAAGCGGCTGGCGCTGCAAGACGCGCTGCCGATGACCGACACGACGCGCGCGTGGCTGACCCGGGCGCTGGCGGCGGCATGAGGATCGAGGCGGGCGGGCTGGTCGTGCTCGCGCCCCACCCCGACGACGAGGTGCTCGGCGCCGGCGCGATCATCGCGCGTGCGGCAAGGGCGGGCGTTGCGGTACGGGTCGTTTTGCTGACCGACGGCAGCGCCAGCCACCCGCACGCGGACGGCCTCGCCGAGCGGCGGCTCGCCGAGACCTACGCCGGACTGGGCGAGCTGGGCGTCGGCGAGGAGGCGGTGACGGCGCTGGGCGTGGCGGATGGAGCGCTCGACGCGGCCGCCCTCGACCTGGCGCAACTCCATAAAGCCATACCGCCCGACGCGACGCTGCTCGTTACCGATCCGAGCGACGGCCACGACGATCACCGCGCGGCGTTCGGCGTCGCGAGCCGCTTGCTGGGCAAACGGTTGGGCGCGGCGCTGTGGGTTATGCCGATCAGCCAGCGCGTCGATGGCCTGTTCGAGGCGCGCCCGCGCTGGCAGGCGATCGATGTCGGCGACGAGCGCGAGGCCAAAGCCCGCGCCATCGCCGCGCATGTCAGCCAGACCACCGACCCGAGCGGCTTCACCCTTGCGGCCGGCGTGGTCGAGGCATTTCTCGCTTTCGAATATGTCGCGCCGGTCGTGCTGCCGGGGGAGGGCGGGGCGGTTGGCGCGGCGCATTTCGATGCGATGTTCGAGAGCGACGCCGACCCGTGGGGCTATGACCGCGAATCCTATGAGGCGGACCGGTTCGAACGCACGCTCGCCGCGCTGCCCGCCCGACCGGGGCGTCTGTTCGAGGCCGGTGCGGCGGCGGGCGCCTTGACCGAGCGATTGGCGCTGGTCGCCGACGAGGTGGTGTCGGTAGAGGCATCGGCGGCGGCGGTCGCGCACGCCCGCGAGCGGGTGCGGGGTTTCGACAATGTCACCCTGCTTCACGGTGCGCTGCCTTTGGCGATGCCACCGGGGCCGTTCGACACGCTCCTGCTCTCCGACATGCTCTATTACCTCGGGCTCGAAGGGGTGATCGATCTGGCGCGGCGCTGCGATGCGGCGGCGGCGGCCGGTGCGCGCATCGTCGCGACCAACTATCTCGGCGAGACCGAATGCGCTTTGAGTGGCGACATGGCGGCGGAAGCGCTGATCGCGCACCTCCCCGGCTGGCGCCGGATCGATGTAACGCGCACCGACCGGCTGCGAATCGACGTGTTCGAGCGCGCACCATGATCGTCGCCATCCCAGCGCGCGACGAAGCGGCGCTCATCGGTCGCTGTCTCGATGCGCTGATGCCGCAGGGGGCGGCGGTGCTGGTGCTGGTCAACAATGCGACCGACGCCACTGCCGCCATCGCCCGCGAGCGGGGTGCGGAGGTGGTCGAGGTCACGCTCGACCCGCCGGGTGCGGGTTTTGCGCGGCGGATGGCGCTGGCGCTCGCGGCGGACCGTGATGAGCGCATCGCGACCACCGATGCCGACTGCGTGCCTGACCCCGACTGGATCGCGCAGATGGAGGCGGCGCTCGACGGGGTCGATGCGGTTGCAGGGCGGGTCAGCGGCGACTGGGCGGAGCTGCAGCACCAACCCCCGGAGGCGTTGCAGATCGGCGATCTCGAGTGGCGCTACCTCGCGCTGCGGGCGGCGGCGGAGGCGCGCTTCGACCCGCGTCCCCACGATCCCGCGCCCCGTCACGCGCAGCGCTGCGGCGCGAACATCGGCATCACCCGCGCGGCGTTGGAGCGTGTCGGCGGCGTGCCTGCGATAGCGAGCGGCGAGGACCGCGCGCTGCTCGCCGCGCTCGATGCGATCGATGCGAGGGTACGGCACGCGGTCGGCCCGCACGTCACCGCTTCGGGGCGACAGGTGGGGCGCGCGAGCGGTGGCATGGCGGACGCGCTCGCGGCGCGCACGAACGCTGAATATCGGAGCGACGAGCAGTTCGAGGATGCCGAGACGCTCGTGCACCGGGTGCGGGTGCGCGCCGCCGGACGTGCTGCGTGGACGGCCGGCGTGTGGCCGGACTTCGCGCAGGAGCACGGCGTCGCTTCCGTGACGTCGCTGCCGCATTTCGGCGCGACCTGGGCGGCGGTGGAGGCGGCGACGCCCGCGCTCGCGCACCACCCGCTCGACGTCGCAGCTCTGGAGCGCGCGGTCGCGCGATTGGAGGAACTGCTCGCATGATCGACCCGCTGCCCGCCATCGCCGCGCTCGACGAAGGCCTCGACCGCGGGACCGCGCACCCGCGCGAGGCGGTGGCGCTGCTGCGCGAGGCTGGCTGGCTGGCCGAGGCGGTCGAGGCGGCGCGCGCGGACGGATGGGAGCTTGCGTTTCACCGACTGTTTGCGCTCGGCGGCGTCAGCGTCGCGATGGCGCGGTTGTTTGAAGGGCACCTCAACGCGTTGCGGCTGGTCGACGATTGTGGCGATCCGGCGCAGCGCGAGCGTGTGGCGCGGGCGGCGCGGGCGGGCGCCATGCTGGGCGTGTGGGGCGCCGATGCGCCGGGCGCGGGGGTGACGTGGGACGGCGCGCGGTTGCACGGCGCCAAGGCGTTCGCCTCGGGGCTTGGCGCGGTAACCGGCGCCATCGTCACCGCGCGGACCGAAGCGGGGTTGCAGATGCTGCTGGTCGATGCCGATGATGCCGCGCGGCACCGGCCCGACCAGTGGGACGTCATCGCGATGGTGGGCAGCGCCTCGGGCGGGTTCGACTGCGAGGGGTTGGCGGGGGAGCCGCTAGGCGCGCCCGACGCGATGCTGGCGGAGCCGGCATTCCACGGCGGCCTGTGGCGGCTCGGAGCGGCCTATGCCGGCGCAATGGCCGACATTGCGCGCGGTGCCGCGACGTGGCTCGATGCGCGCGGGCAGGCGGGCGACGTGCGCCAGAACCACCGGCTCGGGCTGGTCGCGATCGAAGCGGACGGCGCGCGGCTGTGGGCGCGCCACGCCGCGCACTCCGTCGAGACAGGCGGCGATCCCGACCGCGGGATCATGGCCGCGCTTCAGGCACGCGAGGCGATCGAGGCGGCGGCGCTGCGGCAATTTGCCCTGGTCGAGCGTATCGTCGGGACCGCGCTTCACGCGCGTGGGTCGGCGCTCGGGCGGCGCATCCGCGACCTGCGCTTCTATCTGCGCCAAGCCACGCTCGATGCGAAGCTCGACTATTCGACCGCGCTGTGGCGGGGTCGGGCGGGGGCGTCGCTCTCGCCGTAGCGGGATTCGAGGTAGCGCGAATGGCTCGCGAGCCGGTCCATGTCGCGCGCGGCAAGGTCGCGGCTGAGCCGATCGATGGCGCGATCGACGCTGGCGAGGCCGTCGATGAGGTCGCGCTCCGCCACCCGGCCGTTGCGGTCTTCGCGCCGCATGGCGGTGGGAACCGACTGGTAGCTGCGGATAAGTTCGGGCAGCTCATCGCCGACGATGCGCCGCGTCTCGACCGCTTCGGGCGACGCGCCGCCGAGCGCTTCCAATTGCGGGCCGAGCTGGGCGATACGCTCGCCGATGCTGTCGACCAGCGTCTGCGCGGGCGCGGGGAGGGCGCGGCGCTGCTGGCCGAGCCAGACGTTGGTCCGCTCCGCGATCTGCGCGACATCGGCGCGGCCGAGGTCGGCCGGACGGAGCGCTTTCTCCTTGCCGAACGACAGCGCGATCGGGACCAGCAAAATCGCCAACAGCATCATCAGCGTGAAGCCGATGATGCCGATGCCGCCGAGGAGGCCCGACGCCACCGCCGCGCCGATCACCAGCGCGAGGAGGCCACTGAAATAAGCGATCGCCACCCGCTTCGCCCGCCGGGCGAAGCCGCGCTTTTGCGCTTGCACCGGCCGCGCGATCGCCGCGCTGCGCTGGCGGCGGAGGGCGACTTCCGCACTTTCCACCGCCGTGCTGACCGACTGGCTACGCGGCAGCGGGCCGATCGGCTGCGGCAGCGGCTGCAGCGATCCCGCCGTCGGCTCGACCGGCGCGAGCGTCGGCGCCATCGGTGGCGCTGCAGGGCGGACGGGCTCGCTCAAGCGGTCACCCCTCGATCGCCGCAAGCGGGCTGTCGCGGCCGGTCAGCTGCGCCTGCGCCTGGGCCTGCCCTTCGGCGCGGGCGATGTAGCCCTTGGACTTCTCGACCTCGACCGACAGCGTGTCGATGGTCGTCTTCATGCTGTCGAGCGCCTTCAGCTTGAACGTGTCGACCGCGTCCATTGTGTCGTAGATGTTCTGGAAAGCGCGCTGCAGCGTCTCCATCGGGATGGTCGAGGCGGCGGCCTGCTCGTGCACCCGCTGCGTGTTTTCCTTGAGCAGCTTGCCGGTCGAATCGATGATCCCCGCGGTGGTAGTGTTGAGCGCGGTGATCTGCCCGAGCACCAGCTTCTGGTTGGTCATCGCCTGCGCGACGGTCACCGCCGTGCGCAGCGCGGAAACGGTGGTGGTCGACGCGCGATCGACGCCCTTCACCAGCTCGACATTGTTCTTCTTGACGAGGTCGAGCGCGAGATAGCCCTGCACGCTCACGGCCAGCTGGGTGAGGATGTCCTGCCGCCGCTGGCGCACGTAGAACAGCGCGCTTTCGCGAATGGTGCGCGCCTTGTCGGGGTCGGTCGAGTCGAGCTCCGCCGCCTTCGCCTCGAGCTGCTCGTCGAGCTTGCCCGCCATGTGCGACATCTGTTCGAGCCGCCCCATTGCCGCCCACAGATTCTGCCGCTCGACATCGATGTCGGCATTGTCCTTCATCAGTTCGGTCTTGCCGCTGGCGAGCCGGGCGAGGATCGCGCTGATGTGGCTCTGCGCGCTCTGATATTTGTCGAAGTAGCTGCGCAGCGATCCGCCCATCGGGATGATGCCGAGCAGTTTGCGCCCGCGGATCTTGCCCGCGCGGCCGGGGTCCAAGTCCTCCACCACCTGCCGTAGCGCGACGAGGTCCTGGCCGACGTTGCCGTCGCGGTCCATCGCCCGCACTGGGCGGTCGAGGAAGCGGTTGGACTGCTGCGCGGCGGCCGCGATCTCGGACCGGCCCATGTTGGTCAGCTGATCGACCTTGCGCCCGAATTCGGGGCTGTTGGTGTCGGCGGCGACGAGTTCGTCGACAAACGCCTCGACCCGCTTGTCGAGTTCGGTGCGCACCTCGTCGCCGATGCTGACGAGGCCCGCGGCCTTGGCGGGGGCAACCGCGGGCACGGGCTTGGGCGGATCGAGCGTGAGCGCCGGCTCGGCTTCGGCGAGTTTGGTCGGCAGCGGGGTCGAAAGCGGGTCGCTCATGTCGTCTCCGGTGATAGGGCCGTGTTCTAGTTAGATAAGACAGCTTCGCGCCGCAAGACTTCCGCCGCGTTGCGCCTTGCCAGCGGCGGCGCGATCCAGGCGGAAATCATCAATTGCGCGAGATGATAGGCGAGGATCGGCAGCAGCACCATGCCGGCGACGTTGGCGGGAAACATCAGCGCCGCGAGCGGTGCGCCGACCGCGATCGACTTATGTGCGCCGGAAAACAGGATGGCGGTGCGGACGTCGCTGCGCTGCGACACAAGGCTTCCGACGAACCAGGCGCCGCCAAAGCCCGCCGCCAGCATTGCGGACACCGCGACGGCGAGGATGGCGAGCTCGCCAGCGCCGAGCTTGCTCCAGATGTCCTGCACGACTGCGGCGGAGAAGGCGACATAGACGGCGATGGCGATGGCGCCCTGATCGATGCGCTTGACCAGTGCGGCGTTGCGCATGGCCCACGGACGTGCCCAACGCTGGATGACCTGGCCGATCGCGAATGGCAGCAGCAGGATCAGCGCGACACGAACGGCGAGACTCGCGCCAAGGCTCACGCCGCCCGCCGTGCCGGCGAGCAGCGCGAACAGCGAGGGCGTCACCAGCACTGCGGCGAGATTGTCGAGCGCGCTCGCCACGACCGATAGTGCGACCGCTCCGCGCGCGAGGCTGCAGTAGGTCGTGGCCGACTGCACCGTGGTGGGCAGCACGCCGATGTATAGGAAGCCGAGCGCGACCATCGCCGGCAACGCCCCGTCGGTCAGGCGCCACAGCGCGAACCCGATTGCGCCCATGATGCCGAAGACGAACAGGGCGATCGTGCCCTGCGTGCGCCAGTCGCGCAGACCGTCGATGACTTCCGCCCGGGGCAGGCGGATGCCGTGGAGGAGGAAGATGACGAACACCGCGCCGGATGACACGAGGTTGGCGACCGCGACCTCTCTCCCGCGCACCGGGAGGACGCTCGCCAAAGCGACCGTCGCGATCAGGACGAGGATGAAACGGTCCGGTACGAGCCAGCCGATAACGCGCTTCATCGACGTCCGAACCACCAGCCTGCCGCGAGCCCCATGCCCACCGCCAGCGCGATCGCGACGATGCCGTAGAGTAGCCCCCAGTTGGCGGCCGCGTCGGCGATGAAGCGGTCGACCCCGGTCTTGCGGATCCGGATGTCGCGGGACGCCACCGCCAGCACGTCGCCGCCGCGGATCAGGTAGGTTTCGGCCGTATATTCCCCCTCCGGCACCTGCGCCGGGATGGCGAGGCGCGCGCGGTAGAGTACGCCGTTGGTGATCTCGACCGCGTTCTCGCGCTCGGCGAACAGCCCGCCGCGGCGGAACAGGTCGACGAACCCCGCCTCCAGACGTCGAAGCTGTTCGCCCGACGAGAAACCCGATGGCGACAGCGCAAGGTTGCCGAGGCCAAGCTCGAACACCGCCGCCGTGCGTTCATCGACGATCCGCTCGACCGGACGCGACGATGCGAGCGCGTAAAAGCCGGGAGCCGAGCCGAAGCGAACGCTGTCGGCATTGACCCACACACCCGCCACGCGCTGTTTCTCGCGCAGCCGGACGGGCGCCACTGGGCCCTTGATCACCACCACGATGTCGCTCCGCTGGTCGTCGGGCGCGCGGCCGTCGGGGTAGAGGATGGCGCCGAACAGCAGCAGATCTTCGCCGGTGAAGCTGTACTTGATTTCGATTTCGCGCACCGACACGTCGGGCACCAGCACCGGCTCGCGCGCCGCCTGCGCCGGCACGGCGAGCGCGAGGGCCAAGCCTGTGACAATTGCCCTCACATCCATTGCACCGAATAGATTTCGTCGGGACGCCAGACGAGGCCGAGCCCCATGCGCACCGCGACCGCGAGCACCAGCAGCGCCAGGCCAAGCCGCAGTTTCACCGGGTCGATACGCAGGGCCAGCCGCGCGCCGAATTGCGCGCCGATCACGCCACCGATCAGGAGCAGTAGCGCGAGCACGATGTCGACCGCGTGCGTGGTGACGCTGTGGATGAGCGTGCTGGCGATGGTCGTGAACAGGACCTGGAACAGCGACGTGCCGACCACTACCCGCGCGCTCATGCCGAGGATGTAGAGCATCGCCGGCACCATGATGAACCCGCCACCGACACCGAGCAGCATGGTCAGAATGCCGGTCAGCACGCCGAGCACGAACGGCGCGATCGGCGACAGGTACAGTCCCGACGCGCGGAAACGATAGGGCCAGGGCAGGTTGGCGACGAGCGGGTGGTGGCGGCGCTTGCGCGCGGGAACAGGTTTGTCGCCGCGCCCGGCACGAAATGCGGCGAGGCTCTCACGCAGCATCAGCGTCCCGATCCAGCCGAGGAGGATGAGGTAGGTCGCGTTGATGACGAGGTCGATCTGGCCTGCGCCCTGCAGCCATTCGAACAGCCATGCGCCGAGCAGCGACCCGGCCAGCCCGCCCAGGATCAATACCCCGCCCATTTCGAAATCGACGCCCTTGCGCCGGACGTGCGCGGTGACGCCGGAGACGCTCGACCCCGTCACCTGCGTGGCGGCAGAGGCGGCGGCGACGGTCGGGGGAATGCCGTAGAAAATGAGCAGCGGCGTGGTCAGGAACCCACCACCCACCCCGAACAGGCCCGACAGCAGTCCCACCATCCCGCCGAGCAGGATGATGACGAGCACGTTCACGCTCATGTTCGCGACGGGGAGGTAGAGCGCCATGGCCGCGCGTTCTAGGCAAGCGCGGCGCGGGGCGGAAGGGCGGTGCGTTGAAAAGCGCTTGCCCCCGGCGGCCCGCCCGCGCACAAGCGTCGCAATGGGTCTGGCTGCCGAATATGCGTTCGAAGGGGACGGCAGCGACGGCGTTCTGCGGCTTTCCGGCCGCTACACGCTGGCGCGCATCGGCGGTATGTATGATGCGCTGATGGGCGATCTTGCGCGGCGCGGTGGCATCGCGCGCATCGACCTCAACAATGTCGAGCGGATCGATACCGTCGGTGCGTGGCTCGTCGAACGTATCGTCAAGGACACCGGGGCCGAGCTCGACGGGGCCAGCCCGGATGCGCAGCGGCTGATCGAAACGGTGCGGAACGCCGACCAGCCGGTGCGGCTGCGTCCCGACCGGGCGGGGCGGTTTTCGCGCTTTGTCGAAAGCGTGGGCGCGGCGCTGACGCTGATCGCCCGCGAATTCATGCAGCTCGTCGCCTTCCTCGGCGGGGTGCTGATCGGGCTCGGTCGCGTGCTCATGCGACCGCGGCGGCGCATCCGCTGGTCGGCGTTGATATCGGCGATGGAGTCGGTCGGCGTGACCGCTCTGGCGATCATCGGGCTGATGCTGTTTCTGATCGGCATCGTCATCGCGCAGCAGGGCGCGGTACAGCTCGAACAGTTCGGGCTTGAAATCTTCACCGTCAACCTCGTTGGGCGATCGTCGGTGCGCGAGCTGGGCGTGCTGATGACCGCGATCATGGTCGCGGGGCGATCGGGCAGCGCCTTTGCCGCGCAGATCGGCACGATGAAGCTGACCGAAGAGGTCGACGCGATGCGCACCATCGGCGTCGATCCGACCGAAGCGCTGTCGGTGCCGCGGGTGCTGGCGACGATCATCATGATGCCGCTGCTGGGGTTCTATGCCGCGGTGTGGGCCATCATCGGCGGCGGCGTGTTCAGCTGGGTCGGCCTCGGCATCCCGCCGCTGACCTACCTCCAGCTGCTCCGCGACATCATCCCGATGACCGATTTCTGGGCGCTGCTGATCAAGGCGCCGGTGTTCGGCCTGATCGTCGCGGTGACCGGCTGCTATCATGGCTTCGAGGTCAAGGCGAACGCGGAGGAGGTCGGCCGCCGCACGACCGCGGCGGTGGTGCAGGGCATATTCCTCGTCATCATCCTCGACGCGTTCTTCGCCGTGTTCTTCTCCTCGATCGGGTGGAACTGATGGACCTGCTCCAGATCGACGAGAGCGAAGAAGAGGTCCCCGCGCTCGACGAGGCGATGGAGGGCAACCTCGCCATCCGGGTGCGCGGCCTGTCGAACGCCTTCGGCGAAAACTACGTGCACCGCGACCTCGATCTCGACGTAAAGGTCGGGGAGATCATGGGCGTCGTCGGCGGGTCGGGCACCGGCAAATCGGTGCTGATGCGCTCGATCATCGGGCTGCAGCAGCCGGTCGCGGGCGATATTCAGATATTCGGCCAGCACGCTAATGGCGACGGTGACCCCGAAACGATGCGGGAAGTGCGCCGGCGCTGGGGCGTGCTGTTTCAGGGCGGCGCGCTGTTTTCCACGCTGACGGTGGCTGAAAACGTGCAGGTGCCGATCAAGGAATATTATCCGCGCTACGACCAGCGGTTCCTCGACGAGATTGCGGCCTACAAGGTCGTGCTGGCGGGTCTCCCCGCCGATGCGGGCCCCAAATATCCCGCCGAGCTGTCGGGCGGCATGATCAAACGCGCGGCGCTGGCGCGGGCGCTCGCGCTCGATCCTGCGCTGCTGTTCCTCGACGAACCGACCGCGGGGCTCGACCCCATTTCGGCGGCGGCGTTCGACAAGTTGATTCGCGAGCTGGCGGACACGCTGGGACTGACTGTGCTGCTGATCACCCACGACCTCGACACGCTGCACCGCGTCTGTGACCGCGTGGCGGTGCTGGCGGACCAAAAGGTCATCGCGGTTGGGACGATCGATGAGCTGGTTGCGACCGACCACCCCTGGATTGCGGAATATTTCGGCGGCCCGCGCGGTCGCATGGCGGCGGGTGCGAACAGCGCTTTGGCGGGCGCGGACACCACGGCCGAAGTCCCGTCGATCGATGACACTGCCCACCCAGACCGCAGACCGCTATCGTCCGAAGCGAATGTGACGTCGGCCGACGATCGCGCTCGCCCCGCAGAGGCGGACGCCGCGGCCCGACGACCCGAGGATCAAAGCTGATGGAAACCCGCTCGAACAACCTCCTGGTCGGCACCGTCGCGCTGTTGCTGCTGTTCGCGATCGGCGGTTTCACGGTCTGGCTCGCCAACGCCGGCAGCCGAAACCGGGTCGAGTATGACATCTTCTTCAGCCAGGAGGTCTCGGGCCTCAACAAAGGCTCGCCGGTCAAGATCAAGGGCGTGCCTGCGGGGCAGGTGAAGGACATCAAGCTGTGGCTGCCCGACCCGCGCTTCGCGCGGGTGCGGATTGAGGTCGATCCCGATACGCCGGTGCTGCAGGGCACCACCGCGGCGATCAGCGGCGTCGGCTTCACCGGGGTGAGCGAAGTGGCACTCGACGGTGCGCGTCCGGGCGCCGCGCCGATCACGGCCATCGGCCGAGCCGGCCGGCCTGAAATCCCGACCCGGCTCGCGGGGTTGGGCGAAATCCTCAACACCGCGCCGCAATTGCTGCAGCGCATCAGCGACCTCACCGAACGGGTCGGCCAGCTCGCCGACGACCGCAATCGCGAAAGCCTCGCCAGCATCCTTACCAACTTCGATCGCATCTCGGGCAACGTCGCGGATACGACGCCGCAGCTCGATGCCGCGCTGCGCGATGCGCGCATCGCCGCGCGTCAGGCGGGCGAGGCGGCGGCGGCGGTCGGGCGGCTCGCCGACAGCACGCAGGGCCTCGTCAACGAGCAGGGTCTTCCGATCGCTCGCGATCTGCAGCGCTCCGTCGCGTCGGCGCAGCAGTCGATCGCGTCATTGCAGGCAGCCATCGCGGAGGCGCGCCCGGGGCTGCAATCGTTTAGCGAGCGCACCATCCCGGAAGCGAATGCGCTCATCCGCGACCTCCGCCAGACCAGTCAGGCGCTGGGATCGGTCGCCGAGCGTATCGATACGCAAGGGGCGGGCGGCGTGCTCGGCACGCGCCTTCCCGATTACGAGGGCAAGAAGTGATGAAGCCGAACGGACGCGACACGATGACGCGCGCGAGCGCATTGAGCGCGGTGGCGGGCGCGGCGCTGCTGCTGTCGGGCTGCATCAGCCTCACCCCGAAACCGCCGAAGAGCCTGCTCTCGCTCAGCCCCGCGTCGGGCGGCGTCGCGGCGGGCACCGAACGGCGCGGCGCGGTCAATGCGGCGCTGACCATCCTCGTGCCGACCGTGCCGCAAAAGCTCCGGACCCAGCGCGTGCCGGTGACCACCGCCGGCACCGACATCGCCTATGTGAAGGATGTGCAGTGGGTCGAAGCGCCTGCGCGTCTGTTCCAGCGGCTGCTGTCCGAAACGGTCGCCGCGCGTGGCGGACGGCTGGTGCTCGACGAAAGCCAGTATGTCGCTGGCCCCGGCGAGCTGCTGGCGGGGCAGTTAATGGACTTTGGCGTCGATGCGGACCGGATGGAAGCGGTCGTCACTTACGAGGCGCAGCGGCTCACCAATGCCGGCGCGAATGTCGTGCAGCGTCGCTTCGAAGCGCGCGTGCCGATCTCCGCGGTGGAGCCGGTCGGAGTAGGCCGCGCCCTCAACGACGCCGCGAACCGCGTCGCAGCGGACGTCGCCAGCTGGGTAGGCTGACGCGCGCGGGAGCGCACACGGCGATTTCGAGCCATAAACTGCCGGCGCTGCGGTTGGCGTAACCGCTTCAACGGGTTAAGGCCCGGGGATGGCCAGTTTCCCGGTGAGTAGTGAGCCGCGCAGCGTTGTTGCGCGTTTTTTGTCGAGTGAAGCCGCGGGCGGCATCCTGCTGATGCTTGCAGCGGCGGCCGCTCTGGTCGTCGCCAACAGCTCTTTCGGCCCGGCATTCCACCGTTTCCTCGAAGCGCCGATCCTGCCGCCGATGAGCCAAAAGCTCGGTCCGACGACGCTGCACCTGCTCGTCAACGACGGGTTGATGGCGATATTCTTTTGGTTTGTGGGACTGGAGATCAAGCGCGAGTGGGTCGATGGCCGCCTTGCCACCTGGCAGCAGCGGCGTCTCCCGATCGTCGCCGCCATTGCTGGCATGGTCGTGCCTGCCGCTATCTATCTGCTCGTCGTGCGCGGCGAACCCGGCCTCGCCAACGGTTGGGCGATCCCGGCAGCAACGGACATCGCCTTTGCCATCGGGGTGCTGTCGCTGCTTGGCACGCGCGCGCCGGTATCGTTGAAGCTGTTTTTGGTGACGGTTGCGATCGTCGACGACATGGGCGCGGTGGCGATCATCGCGCTGTTCTACACCGCCTCGCTGAAGTTGTGGGCGCTCGCGGCGGCGGCGGTGATTCTGGCCGTGATGTTCGGTGCCAACCGCGCCGGTGTCCGCCACCTTGCCTTTTACGCCGCCGGCTTTGCCGTGCTGTGGTGGGTGGTGCTCCAGTCGGGTGTGCACGCGACCATCGCCGGGGTGCTGGCGGCATTTACAGTGCCGCTGATCCCGACGCCGCACGGGCCAGATAGCCCGGCGAGCCCTCTGCACACGCTCGAACATGCCCTGGCGCCCTGGGTGGCGTTCCTGATCGTCCCCGTGTTCGGCTTCGTCAACGCCGGGGTGCGCGTGGTCGATTTGCCGGCGGAGGCGCTGCTGGCGCCGCTCCCGGTCGGGATCGCGCTCGGCCTCTTCCTTGGCAAACAGCTCGGCATTCTTGGCGCGGTGTGGGTGGCGGTGAAGTCGGGCTTCGCGCAGCGGCCGCGTGGCACGACCTGGCCGCAGATCTGGGGCGTGTCGCTGATGTGCGGCATCGGCTTTACGATGAGCCTGTTCATCGGCGGTCTCGCCTTCCGTGAACCACTGCTGATCGAAGAGGCGAAGATCGGAACGCTTGGCGGCTCGCTGCTGTCGGCGCTGGTCGGCTATGCGGTCATGCGCTTTGTCCCGCTGCACCCGCGCCACGCGGAGTATCAGCTGGAAGACGCGAGCGAGATGGTGAGTGAGGGCGACATCGACGCGGAGGGTGAGCCCGAACCGGCGGTGACGCGCTGATGCCTCGCGCGCCGGGGCACTCGCTCACGTCTGCGGGGTGAACAGCGACCAGTTCATCGCCTCCGACAGGCGTTCGAGCGCGACGCTCGCGAGCTTTGAATTGCCGCGCTCGTTGAGGCCGGGGGACCAGGCGGCAATGCTCGCCACCCCGGGCACGATCGCCAGGATGCCGCCGCCAACTCCGGATTTCCCTGGGATGCCGACGCGAAAGGCGAACTCGCCCGAGCCATCATAGTGACCGCAGGTAAGCATCAGCGCGCTCACGCGGCGGGCCTGCTGTTCACTGAGCATCCGCGCGCCAGTGCCGGGCTTAACTCCGCCGTGCATCAGATAGCGCCCGGCATGGGCGAGCTGCCGCACGTTCATCGCAATCGCGCAGGCGTTGAAATAGAGCCGCAGCGCCGGGCCGACCGTCGCAACCGTGCCATAGCTTCGCATGAAGTGGGCGAGCGCCGAATTGCGGTGGCCGGTCGCGGCCTCGCTCTCCGCGACTTCGGCGTCGATCACGATCCGTTCGTCACCATCGGCATCGTCCCCGGCCAGACGCCGCACGAAGTCGAGCAGCACGCCCGACTGCGTGGCGGCATCGCTGCCCGCGACGAGGACGTCGGCGACCGCAATGGCGCCGGCGTTGATGAACGGGTTGCGCGGGATGCCATGCTCGCTTTCGAGCTGGACGATCGAGTTGAAGGCCGACCCCGACGGTTCTCGGCCGACGCGCTGCCACAGATCGGCGCCCACCCGCCCGAGCGCCAACGTCAGGGTGAAGACCTTGCTGATCGACTGGATCGAAAAGGGGGTGCGGGCGTCGCCGGCTGATACGCAGGTGCCGTCGGCGGTGACCACGGCAATCGCGAACTGGTCCGCTCGTACGCGACCGAGCGCAGGGATATAGTCGGCGACCCGACCACGGTCCGCTTCCGCGGCCATCGCAGCGGCGATGACGTCGAGCTGTTGTTGAAGGTCGGTCACGGCTCAGGTCATGCCGGGGCAAGAGCCTTGGAGCAACCAGCGCCGATCGCGCGCGGCGCCGGTTCACGCGGCGGCGTCGTCGTTCCCGATTTCGCTGAGTTTGCGATAGAGGGTGGAGCGGCCGATGCCGAGGCGGCGTGCAACCTCGCTCATGCGCCCGCGATAATGCGATATGGCGAGGCGAATGATGTCCGCTTCGATCGCATCGAGCGGGCGGAGATGCCCGTCGGCGTTATAGATGGCGATGGCCGGCACCGTATCCATGCGTTTGGGGGGCGGGATCGGAGCGCCGATCTTTGCCGTCGCGGACCCGCATCGCAGGTGGTCGGCGCTTAGCGCAGGGCCCGGGTTTGTGGCGGCGGCGCGGGCGATCACTGACCGGAGCTGCGCCACGTTGCCGGGCCAATCGTGTGCCATCAGCGCCTCGATCGCGTCGGTCGTGAAGCTGCGCGGTGCCGACGGGACTGCGGCGTGAAGTTCGGTCAACGCCTCCCGCGCCAGGTCGGCGATGTCATCGCGCCGGTCGCGGAGGGGCGGGACCCCGATCTCGATGACGCTCATCCGCGCGGCAAGATCGTCGCGCATTGCATGTCGTGCGGCGAGCGTACGCAGATTGGTCGAGGTACAGGCGATCAACCGCGCCTCGGCGCGCTGGAGATGCGCGCCGCCGAATGGCGTCAGCCAGCCGCTGCGCAGCCATTCCGCCAGCCGAGCCTGCGCGTCGGCGGGCAGTCGATGGGCATTGGCGATGATCAGCGTCCCGCCGTCCGCCTGGGCAAGAACCCCCGTGCGTCGCTCGAAAGCGCCGGCGAAGGCGCCCTGCTCGAAACCGAAAATCAGCGGCGCAATCATCGCGCTGGCATGGTGGGCGCAATCGAACCGCACTGCCGGCTTGCCACTGGTGCCGGCGTCGTCGCGGTGAATCGCCGCGGCGACGAGACTGCGGCCGGTCCCTGCGTCGCCTTCGATAACCACCGGCGCCCGCGTGCGGGCCGCTTTCCGGGCCGCAGCGATGGTTTTCTGCATCGCGGTCGACCGGGCAACCAAGCCGTCGAGGCCCTGGGGTTGCGTCCAGTCGAGCGACAAGGCCTGATCCGGGGTGTGGCCCTGTTCGGCCGCGGCAATGGCTGTCGTCAGCGCTCGATCAAGCCGCTCGGCGGTCAGGGGCGCCGCAACAAGGTCATTTACCCCCGCCGCCAGGGCGTTCAGAAGGCCCACAAAATCTTTCGCATCCGCGCCGTGGATCAGCACCGGGATACCGGGATGCCAGTCGCGCAGCGCACGCACGCCGCTCGCCAGCTCGGTTTGAGGCAGGGCCGCTTCCACGAGAACCGCGTCCAGCAGTACGCCGACCGTCCCCGCCATCGTGGCGAGCGCCTGCGAGACAGTGGCAGCGCGCTGCACCTTCCACCCGGCGCAGCCGAGCATCGATGCGACGAAATGCCCACGCGTCTCGTCCGAGTCGATCAGCAGCAGTAATCGTTCGCCGTGCAGCGTCGCCAAGGCTCAATCCCGTCGCGCAAGGGAAGGATCGACCCGCCCCCCATTGACCGACGTAGTTAGCGACCAAGGGTAAAGTCGCCCTTAAGCGTGAGGTCGATGCTTGCGAGCGAGCCGAAGCATGGGCAAAGACGGAAGGCAGCGACGCGGCAAGCCTGCCGCAAGAGAGATAGAGGGGCCGATGGCGCACAATGATCTGAGCGATGCCCAGGGGACCTACGGCGGGTTTGTCGGGGTGGCAAAGTGGGCGACTTTGATCGTGGCGGCGCTGGTCGCGTTCGTCATCATCCTGATCAGCTGACCCGATGAAGGCCACTGTCCTGCGTGAGACTGCCCCCGCCGAGACGCGGGTGGCCGCAACGCCGGAGACAGTGAAGAAGCTGGCGGCGCTGGGCCTTTCCATCGCCGTCGAACGCGGCGCGGGGGCGGCGGCCGGCATCCGTGACGAGGACTATCGCGCTGCGGGCGCCGAGGTCGCCGATCGCGACGTTGCGCTCGATGGCGCGGCGCTAATCCTTGCCGTGCAGCCGCCTGAGCCGTCCGCGCTCGCCGCCGCGGCGCAGGGCGCGCGCGTGATCGCCATCTTCGATCCGATGCGGCAGCGAGCGCGGGTCGATGGCTATGCCGATGCGGGATTGGAGGCGTGGGCGGTCGACCTGATGCCGCGCATCACGCGCGCACAATCGATGGACGTGCTCTCCAGCCAGGCCAACCTCGCCGGCTATAAAGCGGTGCTGGTGGCCGCCAACGCCTTCGGCCGCGCGCTGCCGATGATGATGACCGCAGCGGGCACGATCAGCGCGGCACGGGTGTTTGTCATGGGCGTGGGCGTCGCGGGGTTACAGGCGATCGCGACCGCGCGGCGATTGGGCGCGCAGGTGAGCGCCACCGACGTTCGCGCCGCCACCCGCGAGCAGATCATGAGCCTCGGGGCCAAGCCGATCTTCGTCGAAAGCGTCGCCGGCATCGAAGGCGAGGGCGCCGGCGGCTATGCCACCGAAATGTCGCCCGAATATCAGGCAGCGCAGGCGGAGCTGGTGTCCGCGCACCTCGCCAAGCAGGACATCGTCATCACGACGGCGCAGATCCCGGGCCGCGCGGCGCCGCGTCTGATCAGCGATGCCCAACTTGCGACGATGCGGCTGGGCAGCGTGGTCGTCGATCTCGCGGCCGAAACGGGGGGCAATGTCGAAGGCGCAGTCGCGGGGGAAACCGTCGAGCGTCACGGCGTCCAGCTGATCGGCGCACGCAACATGGCCGCCACGCTGCCCAGCGATGCAAGTGCGCTCTACGCGCGCAACCTCCACAACCTCATCGCCGCCTTCTGGGACAAGGAGCGCGGCGACGTGGTGCTCGACGACGAGATCGGCAGCGCCATTCGCCTCACGCAGGGCGGCGTGATGGTCAACGAAAGGCTGCGGGGGTGAGCGACAACGGCGCACGACCGCGGCGCGGGGAAGGGTAGGGCCGCGTGGACTTCATCTCGATCCTGTCGATCTTCGTGCTGGCCTGTTTCGTCGGCTATTATGTCGTGTGGAGCGTCACCCCGGCGCTGCATACACCGCTGATGGCGGTCACCAACGCGATCTCGAGCGTGATCATCGTCGGCGCGCTGATCGCCAGCGCGGCGTCGGGAAGCGCCGCGGCGAAGTGGCTCGGGCTGGCGGCGGTGGTGCTGGCGAGCATCAACATCTTCGGCGGCTTCGCGGTCACCGAACGCATGCTCGCCATGTACAAGAAGAAGGAGCGCTGAGGCTGTGGCGTTGAGCCTTCCCGACCCGGTGCCTCCGACCATCGCCGAGCCGGGCGGGCTGCCTCAACTCGGGGAACACGCCGCGGCGAACCCCTGGGCGACGCTCGCCTACCTCGTCGCGGGGGTGTGTTTCATCCTCGCGCTGCGGGGGCTGTCGCATCCGACGACGGCGCGGCGGGGCAACATGCTCGGCATGGCGGGCATGGCGTTGGCGGTGGGCACCACGCTCGTCACGCACGAGCTGGCATCGTTACCGGAGATCCTTGCCGCGATCGGCATCGGCGGGGCGATCGGCTGGATCATCGCGCGGCGTATCGCGATGACTGACATGCCGCAGCTGGTGGCGGCGTTCCACAGCCTTGTGGGCCTCGCCGCGGTGCTGGTCGGATGGTCGGCCTACCTGAACCCGCTGGCGTTCGGCATCGCTGAGCCGGGCGGGGCGATCCACACGGTCAGCCGGGTCGAGCTGGCGCTGGGCGTCGCCATCGGGGCGATCACCTTTTCGGGCAGCATCATCGCTTTTCTCAAGCTAGCCGGGAAGATGAGCGGGAAGCCCATCCTGTTGCCGGGGCGGCACGTCATCAATCTCGGCACGCTGGCGGCGATCGTCGGGCTGACGGCGGCCTATGCGCTCGACCCGAGCGGCACGAGCCTCCCTTATCTCGCGATCATCACCGTGCTCGCCTTCGCCATCGGGTTTCTGCTGATCATCCCGATCGGCGGCGCGGATATGCCGGTCGTGGTGAGTATGCTCAACAGCTATTCGGGCTGGGCGGCGGCGGCGATGGGCTTCACGCTCGGCAATACCGCGATGATCATCACCGGCGCGCTGGTCGGCGCGTCGGGCGCGATCCTCTCCTACATCATGTGCCGCGCGATGAACCGAAGCTTCATCAGCGTCATCGCCGGGGGCTTTGGCGCCGAGGCGGGGGGAGGCGACGCTGCGGCGGCGACCGACCGTCCGTGGAAGCGCGGCTCCGCTGAAGATGCCGCCTACATGATGAGCCAGGCCGAAAGCGTCATCATCGTCCCCGGCTACGGCATGGCGGTGGCGCAGGCGCAGCACAGCCTGCGTGAGATGGCGGACCTCCTCAAGAAGGAGGGGGTCAGCGTCAAATACGCCATCCACCCCGTCGCAGGACGTATGCCGGGGCACATGAACGTGCTGCTCGCCGAAGCGAACGTCCCCTATGACGAGGTGTTCGAGCTCGAGGACATCAACGGCGAATTCGCGCAGGCCGACGTCGCCTTCATCATCGGCGCCAACGACGTGGTGAACCCTGCGGCCAAGAGCGATCCGAAATCGCCGATCTATGGCATGCCGGTGTTCGACGTCGACAAGGCCAAGACGGTGTTCTTCATCAAACGATCGATGGGCGGGGTCGGCTATGCCGGCGTCGACAACGACATCTTCTATCGCGACAACACGATGATGCTGCTCGCCGATGCGAAGAAGATGGTCGACGACATCGTCAAGGCGTTGGGTTCCGGGCATTGAGCGACGCGCGCCGCCACCGCATCATCCTCGACGAGACACCCGATGCCGACGTTCGCGAGGCGGTGCTGGCGCCGCTGCGCGACTATAACCGGGGGCGGGCGGGGGACGGGCGGCACGGCCGCTTTGCGCTACGGCTCGAACGCGACGGGGAGACGCTCGAAGGCGGGCTGTTCGCGAGCCACGGCTATGACTGGTGCTATGTCGACCTGCTGGTCGTGCCCGACGCGCTGCGGGGGACCGGGGTGGGCTCCGAGTTGATGGCGGCGGCCGAGGAGGAGGCACGCCGTCGCGGATGCGTCGGCATCTGGCTCACCACCTTTTCATTCCAGGCAAAGCCGTTTTACGAAAGCCTGGGCTTCAGGGAATTCGGGCGGCTGGACGATCATCCGGTCGGCCACAGTTGCCATTATCTGCACAAGCGGCTCGATACGCCGACGGTGTCGAAGGGGGATTGATGCGGACGCTTGGGATCATCGGCGGCCTCGGTTGGTCGGCGACCGAACGATACTATCGGCTGATCAACTCCGAAGTGCAGCGTCGCGTCGGGCCGGCCTGTTCGGCGCCGCTGCTGATCGACAGCCTCAATGCCTGCGATCTCCAGCGCCTGTCGAGCGATGCGGAGTGGGACCGCGCGGCCGAACGTCTGATCGCCAGCGCGCGTCGGCTGGAGCAGGCAGGGGCGAGCGCGCTGCTGATCGCCGCCAATTCCATGTACAAGGTCGCCGATCGTGTCGCGGCTAGCATCACCATCCCGCTGATCCACATTGTCGATCCTGTGGGGGAGGCGATGAAGGCGCGCGGGATCAAAACCGCAGCGCTGCTCGGCACCGCCAACGTGATGACCGAACGTTGGTATCGTCAGCGTCTCGTCAGCCATGGCGTCAGCCTCATTCCCGCCGACCCGGCGGTGGTCGAGCGGGTCGACCGCATCATCTACGACGAGCTGATGCGCGGCATCGTCAACCGCTCGTCCGAGCGGGAACTGCGGACGATCATCACCCAGTGGGACCAGCGGGACGTTGATGCGGTGGCGCTGGCATCGACTGAGCTTTCGATGCTGATCGATACCGAAGCGAACGTGCTGCCGATCTTCGATTCGGCAACGCTCCACGCGCGTGAGGGCGTCGAGTGGATCCTCGGCGACGCGGACGAGGCGGCGGCCGCGGCGGAGTGACCGCGACCGCCGTCGCGCGCGTCAAGAGGCGCGGATGAAGCTCACCTCGCGGCAGAAGACCGCGACGCATCCGCGCATCTTCAGCCCGTTGCCGCTGGGCACGAGGTTGGCGGTGAAGTGCCGCCCGTCCTGCGGACTGTAGCCGGGCCCCGTCCACCGGTTGCCTCGCCACGTCAGCGGCCCGAAGACCGTCAGCCCCGCCACGCGGCGCGTTCGCAGGTTGCGATCGGGGTTGCGGACATCGCGAGCATCGGCCGGCGTTCCCGCACCGAGGCGATCGACCGTACCGCACAGCTTGTCGCCCTGGCAGCGCGCAAAGCGGATGGTTGCGCCGTCGAACCCTTCGGCGAGGCGCCACACGCCGGTGGGAACGGTTGCGGGCGGCGATGCCGCGCTGGCTGGCGCCGACGATGCGGCCGGAGCGGACAGCAAGAGCAGCGCCGCGGTGGCGATCGAGGTACGATATAGCATGAAATCCCCTTGGCCCGTCGATCGGGAAAGCCTGCGTTGACTTGTGCGACGTGACGCTATGATTAACTGCAATGGTATGACCAACCCAATGTTCTCGGCGGACCCTCGGGCAACGGGGGCCTCACCTGTCACCGACGCGCGTGATCAGGTGCACTCGCCGCTCGCATCGGAGGACGCGCGTCGGCGTCTGCTGCTTGGTGCGGGTGGCACGATCATGATGCTGTTCGTCGTGACGATGACCGGAGTGGTGACGCGCCAGGCGCGCGAGAGCGCCAGTGCTCCTGCGCAAGCCGCTGCCGCTGCTGCGGCTGCGAGCTCGACCGCGTCGCCCACGCCCCCGTCCAATGCAAGCGCCTCCACCGACCCGCTCGGGGACGCGGCGCCCCTGGCAAAGGGGAAGGCGCCGGTAGGAACACCTGCGCCGGCTCCGACGGTTGCGCCCGCGACCGACGTCGGGGTGCAGGACCTTCCCTCCGCGACAGCTCCGGTCAAACCGCGACCGTGATCGGAGCGCGCAGGCGGGCCTGGCTGCTGCCCGCTGTGATGGCGGCACTCGCGGCGCTCGGGATCGGATGGGCGGTTGTCGCGCGCGATGGCGCGGGTCAGGCGAGTCCGCCTCCGTCAGCGGCGAAGAGCCCTGCGAAACCGCGCGTCCTGCTGCTGACCGGCGTGCCGCTGGCGGTGCCGCCCGACGCAAGCGCGCCCCTCGCGGGGTTCGCGGACGGCCCGTTGCTCGCCGAGGCGCGTCGCTCTTTTGGCATCGCGGAGGCGGACACACTGCCGCCGCCGGCGGGTTCGTCCGCACCGACCTGGTGGATTGCCCACCCCCGCGCGCTGCCCCCGGAGGGATTGGTCGCGATCGACGAGCATGTCCGATCCGGCGGGACGGTCCTCATCTTTGCCGACGGGCTCTATTCCGGCGAGCTGGCGCATCCGATCGGGGACCCCCGCAATCCGCCGGTGACCAGCCTGCTGACGCCGTTGCTCACCCGCTGGGGGCTCGTGCTCGACGCGCCGGAAGCCCTGTCCGCTCGCGAGCTGCAGGTGACGGCGGAAGGTCAGGCGGTGACCGTGCGGTCGCCGGGGCGACTGACCATTGAGCGTCCGCAAGAACCGTCGGCGGCAGCATCATGCCGGCTGAACTATGGCGGCCTGGTGGCGCGCTGCGATGTTGGGCGAGGCCATGCCGTCGTGGTGGCCGATGCAGACATGTTGGTGGAGCCGCTCATAGACGGGGTCGCGGCCAACCGGACCTGGGTCATACGTCAACTTGGCGACCTCATCTCACATCAGCGCGAATGAAACGCCACGGAAACGGAGATGGAACAAAAGGACAAAATCCCCAAACTGAAGGTAAAATCCCCATAAATCCCCCTTGATCCCCAGTGCGGTTGGGATAGGAAGTCCTTGGAGACGGGAGTCTGCCGGGGGGAAGTCAGCGTACATGCCGTGCTGATGGCGCCTCGATCGGCTCCCGTGTGGCAGGGGAAGGCACGCGAACATGGGGGGGAACGCTGTATTTACCGGCGTCGTCCTGACCCGGGTCGACGACAAGGGACGCCTCGCGCTCCCCGCCAGCCTGCGTAATTCGATTCCCGCCGAGGCAGGCGGTCGCATCTACATCGCCTTCCACGAAACGATGCCTTGCCTGATCGGGTCGGGCGCGGATTTCCCAACGCGGCTCGAGGCATATCTCGACGCGCGTGAGGAGGTCGCGATCCGCCGCAATCAGGATTTCGACCGCAACGCTGCAAGCCTGCGCCTTTACGGTGGTGAAAGCGTGCCGATCGACGGGTCGGGCCGCTTCACCATGCCCGAACTGCCCGCTGCCATTCAGGGCCTGGGCCAAGAGTTGCTAATGATGGGGCGCGGCCCCTATTTCGAGATTTGGGATCTCGAAGCGCTGCGGTCGAGCGACGATCCCGCGCTGGCTGACGCCCGCCGCTTTGCCGAGGGCGCGGTGCAGCTGCGCGACAAAAGCCCGCCGCGGCGGGGGCGGGGGGCGTGAGCGATGACGCGCGCCGACATATCCCCGTGCTGCTCGACGAGGTGGTGGCCGCGGTCGACCCGCGGCCAGGCCGCCGCATTCTCGACGGCACATTCGGCGCCGGCGGCTACACCCGCGCCTTCCTCGACCGGGGGGCGGACGTGATCGCGATCGATCGTGACCCCAGCGCCGTTGCGGCGGGACAGGCGCTCATGGACGCGAGCGGTGGTCGGCTGACGCTGGTCGAGGGACGCTTTGGCGAGCTCGACTCGATCGCCGCCGGGTGCGGCGCCGCGGTGGATGCGGTCGTGCTCGACATCGGCGTGTCATCGATGCAGCTCGACCAGTCGGAGCGCGGCTTTTCGTTTCAGGCCGATGGTCCGCTCGACATGCGCATGGCGGGCACCGCCAGCGACGAGACGAGCGCAGCGGAGTGGCTCAACCACGCCGAAGAAAGCGATATTGCCGACGTCCTCTACCATTATGGCGAGGAGCGGCAGTCGCGGCGGGTGGCGCGCGCGATCGTCGCGGCGCGGCCGCTGGCGACGACCGGCGACCTCGCCCGCGTCGTGCGCAAGGCGCTCGGTCACGCGCCGGGTGCGCCCAAGGATCCGGCGACGCGCAGCTTTCAGGCAGTGCGAATTCACGTCAACGACGAGCTGGGCGAGCTGGGGCGCGCGCTCGCGGCGGCGGAGCGGCTGCTCGGCGAGGGCGGACGGCTGGCGGTGGTCAGTTTTCACAGTCTCGAAGACCGGGCCGTGAAGCAGTTTCTCCGCGCGCGCAGTGGCGGCGACGCCGCCCCGTCGCGGCATTTGCCCAGCGCCTCGAATGCCAAGGCGCCGACCTTTACCTCGGTCAGTCGGGCCATCCGTCCGGGCGAGGTCGAGCTTGTCCGCAACCCGCGTGCCCGATCGGCGACGCTTCGCTTTGCCACCCGCACCGCCGCACCGGCCTGGCCGGCGGCACCCGCAACCCACCGCCAGGGGGAGACTGCACGATGAGCTATGCCGTCCGGAAACTTCAGGGTTTCGGCCTGATCGTCCTGCTCACCCTGTTCGTGCTTGGGGTATATGCGGTGAACCTGCGGGTTTCGGCGACGCTGTCGGAGTTGCGCAAGGTCAACGCCGAGATTGCTCAGCTCGAGGCAAGCAAGCGCGTCATCGAAGGCGACATCGCCGTCGTAGCCAGCGCTCGCCAGCTCGATCGCTGGAACCGCGATTACTTCGGGCTGGTTGCTCCGCAGGCGCAGCAGTTCGTCGAAAGCGAGCGCATGGCGAGCGCGCTCGATACACTCCGCCCCATCGGTCCGCCGCAGCGCAGTGCGCCGGTGCTGGCTTCGGCCATTCCTGACGAAGAGGTGGCGCCGGCACGCGTGACGTTGCAGCGGGTGGCGATGACCAGCATCGAAGGGCCGGTGCTGCGGTGAACGCGATCGCGCGCCCGTCGGTGATGCAACGCGCCGATGCGCGGCTGCGCTTTTCGCGCGTGGCGGAACAGCGGCTGCGCTGGCTGATGCTGGCGGCGCTGGGGGTCGCGGCGATCTTCATCCTGCGCATCGGACAGATCGCGGCCGGATCGTTGTTCAGCGATGCGCAGGCCCGTTCGCCGGCGGTGGGCGGGCGCGCCGACATCATCGACCGCAACGGCGTGCCGCTGGCGCGCACCATCACCGTCTCGTCGATCCGGGTGAGCAAGCCACGGCTGATGGGCAGCCCGCAATTGCGCGCCCGCCAGCTCGCGGCGATCTTTCCCGACACGAGCGAAGCGGAGTTCCTTCGCCGCCTGACGATGCGGTCTAGCGATTTCCTCGATACCGGCGCCAGCGGCGCTCAGGTCGCGCAGGTCGAGCCGCTGCTTGCGCGATATCGCCGCGATCGCGACGCCGACGCGTTCGCTGCGGCCATGGCGAGCGCGTTCCCGACGCGCGACGAGGCGGCGTGGAAACGGCGCATCCTGTCGAAATCAGGTGCGGTCATCCGTCACCGCGCGACGCTCGCGCAGCTGAACGCGGTCAACGAACTCGCCGACATCGCCTTCGAATATCCGCGTGAGCAGGACCGGCTCTACCCGCAGGGGCCGATGGCCGCGCATCTGCTCGGCTTCGTGACGCCCGGGCGCGGCGGGGCGATGGGGGTCGAGCGCAGCTTCGAGCGACAACTGTCAAATGCGAGCGGCGCCCCAGTCCAGCTTGCGCTGGACGCGCGGGTTCAGGCCGCGCTCGACCTCGAACTGAGCGATGCGGTGACCAAGCTCCAGGCCCAGGGCGGGGCGGGGGTGGTGCTCGACGTCAGCAACGGCGAGGTCGTGGCGATGGCGAGCTACCCGACCTTCGACCCCAACGACGTGCATTTCCCGACCGCGGAAGCGCAGTGGAACGGCGTCACTTACACGACCTACGAACTGGGCTCGACCTTTAAGCCGATTACCGTCGCGGCGGCGATGGACGCGGGCGTCGTGACCGACCTTGCGAAACGATATGATGCGACCCGGCCGGTGTCGGTTGGCGGCCACCAGATCCGCGACTCGCACTCGATGGGGCGCTGGATCAACGTCCCTGAAACGCTCATCCATTCATCAAACGTCGTCACCGCCCAGATCGCCGACAAGCTGGGGGCGGAACGGTTGCAGGCGACGTTCCGCGCGCTCGATTTCGACAAGCGGCCGAGCGTGGAGATCAACGAGCGTGGGCGCCCGATGTGGGCGTCCCCGTGGGGCCGCGCGACGACGATGACCGCGGGTTTCGGTCACTCGATCCAGGTGACGCCGCTGCACCTTGCCAGCGCCTATGCCGCGCTCGCCAACGGGGGCATCTATCATCCGCCGACCCTGCTCAAACGGCCGGCGGGGCCGGTGCCCGGGCGGCGGGTGTTCACCGAACAGACGAGCGCACGGATGCGTCAGCTGCTCCGCCTGATCGTCAGCGACGGCACGGGCAGCCGCGCCGATGCGCCGGGCTACCTCGTCGGCGGCAAGACCGGCTCGGCCGAGCGTGCGGTGGGCGGCCGCTACGTCGGCAACAGTGTCGTCGCGACGTTCGCCGGCGTGTTTCCGATGAACCGCCCGCGCTATGTCGTGCTGGTGATGATCGACCGCCCGCCGGGCAATGAATATTCGCTAGGCCAGCGCACGGCGGGCTTCACCGCCGCGCCGGTGGTGCGCAAAGTGGTCGAGCGGATCGGGCCGCTGGTCGGCATCTTCCCCGACACCCGCCGCGATCTCGACCTCAGCGATCTGACGCCGCTGCTGTGGCGGCCTCGCGCTCAGGCCAGCGGCGCGTCGGCGCGGTGAAAAGCTTAGGCGACGTCCTCCCGGCCGGCATTGGTCCGTTATCCGCGGAAGCGGCGGCGGTGCCGGTCGCGGGCGTCGCCATCGACCATCGTCAGGTCGCACCCGGCTATGTCTTCGGCGCCTTTCGCGGGAGCCGCTTCGACGGCGAAACGGTGATCGCGGCGGCTGTCGCACGCGGTGCGGTGGCGGTGGTGGCGCGACCGGAAGCTGACGTCGACGGTGCCGTCCATATCGCGAGCGACGAGTCCCGCCGCACCTTTGCCTTGCTGGCCGCGCGCTGGTTCGATCGCGCCCCGGCGACGACGGTTGCGGTCACCGGCACCAACGGCAAGACGTCCACGGTCGAACTGCTGCGGCAAATCTGGGCGCTGTCGGGCGAACGCGCCGCATCGATCGGGACACTGGGCGTGACCACCGCCAGCGGCACGGTCACGACCGGGCTCACGACGCCGGACATCGTCACCTTTCTCGGAAACTTGGCGGGTCTTGCGGCGGAGGGGGTCACCCATTGCGCCTTTGAGGCGTCGAGCCACGGGCTCGACCAGTATCGCACCGAAGGCCCGCGCATCGCGGCGGGCGCGTTCACCAATCTCAGCCGCGATCACCTCGACTATCATCCCGACATGGACGCCTATTTCGCGGCGAAGATGCGCTTGTTCGATGAGGTCGTCGCCGACGACGGCGCGGCGGTGGTATGGGCGAATGATGCGTGGTCCGCGCAGGCGTTGGCGCACGCGCGGCGACGCGGCCTCGACACCTATGCGGTCGGTGAAGCGGGAGAGTTCCTCCGCCTCGTCCAGCGCGAGCCGACGGCGCTCGGCCAGCAGCTGACGGTCGACGGTGCAGCGCTCGGGCGATCACGGCGGGTGATGCTCCCGCTGATCGGGGCCTATCAGGCGGCCAATGCGCTCACGGCCGCCGCGCTCGCCATGGCGACCGGCACCGACGCGGGCGCGGCGCTCGACGCCGTGCAGCGTGTGCAGCCGGTGCGCGGGCGGCTCGAACGCGCGGCGGTCACGCGCGAGGGGGTGCCGATCTATGTCGATTATGCGCACACGCCCGAGGCGTTGACCGCGGCGCTCGCGGCGCTGCGGCCCCATGCGGGCGGGAGGCTGATCTGCGTGTTCGGCGCCGGCGGCGACCGCGATGGCGGCAAGCGAGCGCCGATGGGCGCGGCGGCAGCGCGCGATGCGGATGTGGTGATCGTCACCGACGACAATCCGCGCGGCGAAGACCCTGCGCTGATCCGGCGCGCCGTGCTTGCCGGTGCCCCCGGCGCACGCGAGGTCGGCGACCGGCGGGCCGCGATCGCCGCAGCGGTGGCCGAGGCCCGCGCGGGCGACATCATCGTCGTCGCCGGCAAGGGGCATGAGCGCGGCCAGACCGTCGGAGCGGGCGAGGCGATGCGCGTGCTGCCCTTCGATGATGCGGTCGTCGCGCGCGAGGAGGCGGGCGCGTGAGCCTGTGGACCGCCGCCGAAATCGCCGAAGCCACGGGCGGCGTCGCCGGCGCGGACTTCACGGTCACCGGCGTCACCTTCGACAGTCGCGAGGTCGCATCCGGCGACCTCTTCATCGCGATGGTCGGCGAGACGATGGACGGCCATCGCTTCGTCGACGGCGCCATGGCGGCCGGTGCGGCGGGATTGATCGTCGACCGGGACGTGCCCCATCCGCATGTGCGCGTCGCCGACACGATGGCGGCGCTCGAGGCGCTTGGCCGTGCCGCCCGCGCGCGCACCAGCGCGACGGTGATTGGCGTCACCGGCTCGGTCGGCAAGACCGGAACCAAGGAAGCGCTCGCCGCCGCGCTCGACCGCGATTGCCCGGGCGAAGTGCATCGATCGGTCAAGAGCTACAATAATCACACCGGCGTCCCGCTCAGCCTCGCGCGGATGCCGCGCGATGCGCGCTACGCGGTGCTAGAGATGGGGATGAACCATGCTGGCGAGATCGCCGCGCTGACGCGCATGGTCCGCCCCCACATCGCGCTCGTCACCACCATCGCCCCGGCGCACATCGAGAATCTAGGCTCGATCGAGGCGATCGCCGACGCGAAGGCGGAGATCTTCGAGGGGTTGGAGCCCGGCGGGGTGGCGGTCCTCCCGTACGACAGCGCCCAACTTGATCGCCTGCGCGCGGCAGCGGAGCGGCTCGGGGCGCGCATCGTCACCTTTGGCACTCGCGAGGGCGCCGACGTCCGCGCGCTCGATTGGGTGGGCGATCCGGACACGGGGGGTAGCCTCGTGACGGCGCAGGTACACGACGCGACCTTGTGCTTTGCGCTGTCGCAGCCAGGCGATCACTGGGTCGTCAACGCGATGGGGGTTCTCGCCGCGGTGCAGACGGCGGGCGCGGACCTTAACGCCGCCGGGGTCGCGCTGGCCGACCTGCCTGGCATGGCCGGCCGAGGTGCGCGGCACCAGCTCGCGGTGGATGGCGGCGAAGCGCTGCTGATCGACGAAAGCTACAACGCCAACCCGGCGTCGATGGCCGCGACGCTCGCCAACCTCGGTCATATCGCCGCAGGCCGACGCCTCGCCGTGCTGGGGGCAATGAAGGAATTGGGCGAACAGGGGGCGCAGTTGCACGCCGATCTCGCCGCGCCGATCGCCGCGGCGCGCGTCGATCGCCTGTGGCTGGTGGGCGATGAAATGACGCCGTTGGCCGAGGCGCTTGCGCGACTACCCCTTGAGCGGCGACCCGAATTTGATCATGGCGCCGACGTCGAATCGGTCCTCGCGGCGCTGCGCGAAACATTGCGACCGGACGATGTCCTGCTCATCAAGGGGTCCAACTCGGTTGGCCTCGGTCGGCTGGTCACGGCGCTGACCGGCGAGGATGGCTGATGCTGTACCTGCTCGCCGAATGGTTGGGGTTTCCGGGCCCGCTCAATCTCGTCCGCTACCTCTCGTTCCGTTCCGGCGCGGCGATCGCGACAGCTTTGTTGATCGGACTGGTGCTCGGCCCCAAACTGATCCTCATCCTGCGGGTGCGCCAGGGCAAGGGCCAGCCGATCCGCGAAGATGGCCCCCAGAGCCACCTCGCGAAGCGGGGTACGCCGACCATGGGCGGGCTGCTCATCCTCGCATCGCTGCTGATTTCGGCGCTGCTGTGGATGGACCTCAACAACGTCTTCGTCTGGGCATGCCTGTTCGTCGCCTTCGGGTTCGGGGCAATCGGGTTCCTCGACGACCTCGACAAGGTGCGCAAGAATTCGCACCAAGGCGTTTCGGGCAAGGTTCGGCTGGCGATCGAATTCGCCATCGCCGCAGTCGTCGTATTCGTGATCGTGGAGCGGACGGGCACCGAGCTTTATCTGCCCTTCGCCAATCAGATCGTGATCGATCTGGGGCCGCTCTATTATGTGTTCGCGATGGTGCTGATCGTGGGCTTCGGCAATGCGGTGAACCTCACCGACGGGCTCGACGGGCTGGCGACGTTTCCGGTGATCATGACCGCGCTTGCGTTTCTCGTCATCACCTACCTGACCGGCAATGCGAAGTTCGCGGAATATCTCGGCATCGCGCATGTCCGCGGGGCGGGGGAGCTGGCGATTTTCTGCGGGGCGATCATGGGGGCGGGCCTCGCCTTTCTGTGGTTCAACGCGCCGCCGGCGGCGATCTTCATGGGCGACACCGGCAGCCTCGCGCTCGGCGGGGCGCTCGCCACCATCGCCGTCACCGCGCAGCATGAGCTGATCCTGCCGCTGATCGGCGGGCTGTTCGTGGTAGAGGCGCTGTCGGTCATCATTCAGGTGTTCTGGTACAAGCGCACCGGCAAACGCGTCTTTCGGATGGCGCCTATCCACCATCATTTCGAGCAGCTCGGCTGGCCGGAATCGACCGTGGTTATTAGGTTCTGGATCGTGTCGATCGTGCTGGCGCTGGCGGGGCTCGCCACGCTCAAGCTGCGGTGATCACCAGCGACGCCTTTTCTGGACAGCGTTTCGTCGTCGTCGGGCTGGCGCGCAGCGGCCTTGCTGCGACCCAGGCGCTCATCGCCAGCGGAGCGCATGTCACGGCGTGGGACGACCGCCCCGACGCGCGGGAGGCGGCGGCAGCGGCCGGCGCCCTGATCGCCGAGCCGGGGCCGGGGGCATTCGATGGCTGCGACGCACTGGTGCTGTCGCCGGGCATCGACCCGAAGCGAAGTCCTGCGGGGCTGGAGGCTCGCGCGGCGGGCGTTCCGATCATCGGCGACATCGAACTGTTCGCGCGAGCGCGCGCATCGCTGCCGCCGCACCGGCTCGTCGGCGTAACTGGCACCAACGGTAAATCCACCACCACGGCGCTCATCGCGCACTGTCTGGAGGTCGCGGGCCGCCCGACCGCGATGGGCGGGAATATCGGTGTCCCCGTGCTGGCGCTGGACCCGCTGCCTGAAGGCGGGGTCTACGTCCTGGAACTGTCGAGCTACCAGATCGACCAGACGCAGACGCTTGCCTGCGATGTCGCGGTGTTGACCAACGTGACACCCGATCACCTCGACCGATATGACGGCGACATGCGGACCTACGCCGACGCCAAGGAGCGACTGTTTACGCTGCAGGCCCGCGACGGCGTGGCGATCATCGCGACCGACAATGGCTGCTCGCGTGACATCGCCGGGCGGGTCGGTGATCGTGTCTGGCGGGTGTCGGCGCTCGACGTGATGCGCGATGCGCAGGCGGAGTGGCCGTCGCTCGCCGGACCGCACAACGCTGAAAACGCCGCCGTCGCGCGAGCCGCGCTGATCGCTCTCGGGCTGGACGAAGGCGACATCGACATGGGATTTCGCAGTTTTCGGGGGCTGCCACACCGGATGGAGCGCGTCGCGCAGGTCGCGGGCGTCACCTATGTCAACGACAGCAAGGCCACCAACGCCGACGCCACCGCGCCCGCGCTTGCGGCATTCCCGCGCAGTGACGGGCGGGCCCGTCTGCACTGGATCCTGGGGGGGCGGGCGAAGAGCGACGACCTCGGTGCCTGCCGGGCGAGTTTCGGCGATGTGGCGCGCGCGTACGTGATCGGTGAGGCGGCGGAGTCCTTCGCGAAGGTTCTGACGGCCGCCGGGGTCGAGGTCGTTCAAAGCGATACCCTCGATCGGGCGGTCGAGGATGCGGCCGGGGCCGCGCATCCCGGGGACGTGGTGCTGCTGTCGCCCTCGGCGGCGAGCTTCGATCAGTTCAGCGACTTCGAAGCGCGCGGCGATGCGTTCCGGCGGTATGTGACGGACCTTGCCGCGCGCGTGAACGGGGAGGTTCGATGAACGTCGATGATGCAGAGCGGGGAGTGGTCGCGTCGCCGGTGATCAGCGCCGACCTTCTGGTCCACCGCCGCCGCCCGGCGCCGCTCAGCCGCGCCGACCGGAGCCCGCTGGCGCGATGGTATGCGGAGGTGGATCGGGTATCGCTCGGGCTGATCCTGTCGCTGATGGCGATCGGTCTGCTGGCGGTCGCGGTCGCATCGCCGGTGGGGGTGCAGTCGCTCGAGCGGATCGCGGGCGGTGGCGTCACCTACCCGCCGCTCTACTATTTCTGGCGGCAGATTTTCTGGGTGGCGACCGGGATCATGATCCTGCTCGCGGTGGCGACGCGCAGCAAGGCGGAGATCAAGCGGATCGCCTTTTGGGGGCTGATCATCGGGGTGATCGCGCTGTTCGCGGTGCTCGTCGTCGGCACGGGCGCGAAGGGGTCGGTGCGCTGGCTCGGGAGCGGGGGCTTTCGGGTTCAGCCATCGGAGTTTCTAAAGCCGGTGTTCGCGGTTGCGGTCGGCTGGATCCTCTCCTGCAAGGTGGAGGACGACAAGCTGCCGGTGTTCGCGCTCAGCTTTGCGCTGACGCTGCTGATCGTGATGCTGCTCATGCTGCAGACGGACCTTGGTCAGTCGGTCCTCTACCTCGGCACGTGGATCGCGCTCGCCTTTGTCGCCGGCCTGTCCCTGCGCAGCATCGGCCTCGCCGCCGCCGGCGGGCTGGTCGGCGTCGGAGTGGCGTATCTCACCTATGATACCGCGCGGCGCCGGATCGACAGCTTCCTGTTCGGGGAGGGCGACACGCACCAGGTCGACCGGGGGCTCGACACGTTGAGCAATTCGGGGCTGATCGGGTCGGGTCCGTTCAGCGGCACCGCCAAGTTTCGCTTACCCGAAGCGCACACCGACTTTATCTTTTCGGTCATCGGCGAAGAGTTCGGGCTGATCGCCTGCGCCGGCATCCTGATCGTCTACGTCGCGCTGGTTGTCCGCACCATTCAGAGGCTGCGAGAGGAACGCGACCAGTTCGTCATCCTCGCCGGCGCGGGGCTGATCCTGCAGTTTACCGCGCAGGTGTTCATCAACATCGCCGTCAACCTCCAGATCGCGCCGACCAAGGGGATGACGCTGCCGTTTATCAGCTATGGCGGGTCGTCGTTGTGGGCGCTCAGCCTGACGATGGGGTTGCTGCTCGCCTTGACGCGCCGCAACCCCTATCGGGCAAGCCATCGCAACGCGCCTCTGTGGAACCCACGATGACCATCACCCGCCATTTCCTTCTCGCGGCCGGCGGTACGGGGGGGCACATGATGCCCGCCTACGCGCTCGCGCGCGAGCTGATCGCGCGCGGACATCGCGTGGCGCTGGTGACCGACGCGCGGGGTGCGCGCATTGGCGGGGCGCCCGACGAGCTGGCGGTTCACATCCTCCCCGCCGGGCGACTGGGCGGCGGGCCGATCGGATGGGCAAAGGCTGCGCGTGCGATCTGGCAGGGGCGAAACGCCGCCAAGGGGCTGATCCGTGAATTTCAGCCTTCCGCGGCCGTCGGCTTTGGCGGTTATCCGGCTCTCCCGGCGCTGCTCGCGGCGCAAGCCATGCGGGTACCAAGCGCCATCCACGAACAGAATGCCGTGCTCGGTCGCGTGAACCGGCTGCTCGCGCGGCGGGTCGCCTGCATCGCGACCGCTTACCCGAAGGTGCAGCGCATTCCGGACGGCTGCGCGGACAAGGTGACGCTGGTCGGCAACCCGGTGCGCGAAGAGGTGCTGGCGCTGCGCACCAAGGGCTATCCGCCCTACACCGACGCCGGAGTGCTGCGCATCCTCGTGACCGGGGGCAGCCAGGGCGCGGGGATTTTCGCCGACGTGGTGCCGCAGGCGCTGTCGCTGATGCCGACGTCGCTGCGTCAGCGGCTGCAGGTCACTCAGCAGGCGCGGGCGGAGGATATCGATCGCGTGCGTGCCGCCTACCGCGACCATGCCATCCCGGCGGAGGTCGCGACCTACCTCGACGACATGCCGGCGAAGCTCGATTGGGCGCATCTCGTGATCGCGCGCGCGGGCGCGTCGACGGTCGCCGAACTGACGGTGGCCGGGCGTCCCTCGATCCTCGTCCCGTTGCCGATCGCGACGGATGACCATCAGACCCACAATGTCGAGCAGCTGGTGGCGGCGGGCGGCGGTTGGGCCATCGCGCAGCCGCAATTCACCGTCGCCGAACTCGCCAAGCGCGTGCAGCGGCTGGCCCACGACGGCGAAGCCCTAGAGGCGGCGGCGACGGCGGCGCTCTCCTGCGGTCGTCCCGACGCGACCCGCGACCTTGCAGACCTCATCGAACGATGCGGCGGCGCGGGCGACATGCAGGCGATCCATCGCTTCGATGCACAGGCGAGCGGAGCAGTCGCCGCGACGTCGGGAGCGTTCGTCCGGTGAAGGGCGTCGCGACCGACATCGGCACCATCCACTTCGTCGGCATCGGCGGCATCGGCATGTCCGGCATCGCCGAGGTGATGCACAACCTTGGCTACCTCGTGCAGGGCAGCGACATGGCGGAGGGCTATGTCGTCGAAGGACTGCGCGCGCGGGGTATCCCGGTGACCATCGGCCATGCCGCGGAGAATCTGGGCGATGCGGCGGTGGTGGTCACCTCGACCGCGGTCAGCCGGAAAACCAACCCGGAGGTCGAGGCGGCCTATCAGCGGCGCATCCCCGTCGTGCGCCGGGCGGAGATGCTGGCCGAACTGATGCGGCTCAAATCGACGGTCGCGGTGGCAGGGACCCACGGCAAGACGACAACCACCAGCCTCGTCGCATCGCTGCTCGACGCGGGCGGGCTTGACCCCACGGTTATTAACGGTGGGATCATCAACCACTACGGCTCCAACGCGCGGCTCGGCGCGTCCGACTGGATGGTGGTGGAGGCGGACGAGAGCGACGGCAGCTTCCTGCGGCTCGACGGGACGGTGGCGGTGGTCACCAACATCGACCCCGAACATCTCGACCATTGGGGCGACTTCGACGCGGTCAAGGACGCCTTCGTCGAATTCATCGAGAACGTGCCCTTTTACGGCGCTGCCATCCTCTGCCTCGATCATCCGGAGGTGCAGGCGATCGTTCCGCGCATCCGCGACCGGCGCATCATCACCTACGGTTTTTCGGCGCAGGCCGATGTGCGCGGCACCAATCTCGAGGTCGTGCCTGGTGGTAATCGCTTCGACGTCGTGGTGCGCTCGGGTGAGGGGGAGAGCCGCACGATCAGCGGCGTGACGCTGCCGATGGCCGGACGGCACAATGTGCAAAATGCGCTCGCCGCCGTCGCGGTCGCCACGCACCTCGGGGTCGACGATGCCACGATCGCGCGCGGCTTCGCAGCGTTCGAAGGCGTCAAGCGGCGCTTCAGCCATGTCGGCGACGTCGCGGCCGACGGTGGCAGCGTGCGCATCATCGACGATTACGCGCACCATCCGGTGGAGGTGCAGGCGGTGCTCGCCGCGGCGCGGGAAAGCGCGGGCTCGGCGCGGGTGATCGCGGTGGTTCAGCCGCACCGCTACTCGCGCCTGTCGCACCACATGGACGCGTTCCAGCAAGCCTTCAACGATGCGGACCGGGTGCTGGTGCTGCCGGTCTACGCCGCGGGTGAAGCGCCGATCGAGGGGGTCGACGCGGGCGCGCTCGCGGCAGGGCTCAACGCGCGCGGTCACCGCGCTGCGGTGGCGGTCGACGGGCCTGATGCGCTGGTGGAGCGGCTGCGTGACGATCTGGCGAGCGGACAGCTCGGCGCCGGGGACATCGTGGTGTGCATGGGCGCCGGCGACATCACCAAGATCGCCGCTGGTATGGCGGAGCGTCTGCGGTGAGTGCAGTCGTTCTCAATCGTCATGCTGAACTTGTTGCAGCATTCACCGCGAACGCTGCGACATGGACCCTGAAACAAGTTCAGGGTGACGGTGCGCTTTAATGGGCGATGTGACCTTCGACCTCCCCACACCTCGCGGCAAGCTCACGCCCGCGGCGCCGCTGGCACCGTTGACCTGGTTCAAAAGCGGCGGCGCGGCACAGGCCTTGTTCGAGCCGGCGGACGCCGACGATCTGGCGACGTTCCTCGCCGCGCTGGACCCCGCAGTGCCCGTGCTGGCGCTCGGACTGGGGTCGAACATGATCGTGCGCGACGGTGGGTTTCCCGGCGTCGTGGTGCGGCTGGGCAAGCCGTTCGCCAAGGTCACGCGCGTCGATGCGACGACGCTCGATTGCGGCGGTGGGGCGAGCGGTATCCTCGTATCGTCGACAGCGCGCGACGCCAGCATCGGCGGGCTCGAGTTTCTGCGCTCGATCCCGGGCACCGTCGGGGGCTTCGTGCGGATGAATGGCGGCGCCTACGGTCGCGAAACGGCGGAAATGCTGGTCGACTGCGACGTGGTGCTGCGATCGGGGGAGCGCCGCACGCTGGCGCCGGAGCAGCTCAGATACAGCTACCGCCATAGCGAATTGCCCGATGGCGCGATCGTCGTCGGCGCGCGCTTTCGCGGGGTACCGGCGGAGTCCGCCGCGGTGCAGGCGGAGATGGACCGCATCGCCGCCGCGCGTGAGGCGTCGCAGCCGCTGCGCAGCAAGACCGGCGGATCGACCTTTAAGAACCCGCCAGGCGACAAGGCGTGGCGGCTGGTCGATGCGGCCGGCTGTCGCGGGCTGACGCTGGGCGGCGCGCAGGTCAGCGAGAAGCATTGCAATTTCCTCATCAACACCGGCACTGCGACCAGCGCCGATATCGAGGCGCTGGGTGACGAGGTGCGTCGCCGGGTAAAGGAAGCGGAGGGGGTGACCCTCGAATGGGAGATCGAACGCGTGGGGTTGGCGAAGTGAGCGAGCGCGGGCCCTGGCACGTCGCCGTCCTGATGGGCGGCTGGTCGAACGAGCGCGAGGTGTCGCTGACCAGCGGCAAAGGCGTCGCCGAAGCGCTGCGCAGTCGCGGGCATCGCGTGACGGAAATCGACATGAACCGTGACGTCGCCGAGCGCCTCGCCGAAGCCAAGCCCGACGTGGTCTTCAACGCGCTGCACGGTGTGCCGGGGGAGGACGGCTCCGTGCAGGGGATGCTCGACCTGATGGGGCTCCCCTACACCCATTCGGGCCTCGTCACCTCGGTCATCGCCATTGACAAGGAGCTGACCAAGCAGCGGCTCGTCCCGCACGGGATTCCCATGCCGACCGGGACCATTGTCACCAGCGAAAGTCTGTTCGAAGGCGATCCGCTGCCGCGTCCTTATGTGCTGAAGCCGGTCAACGAAGGGTCATCGGTCGGCGTCGCGATCGTTGCCGAAGGAGGCAACTACGGCGATCCGATCGGTCGCGACACCGTCGGTCCCTGGCAGGAGTTCGCCGAGCTGCTCGCCGAACCCTATATCAAGGGCCGCGAGCTGACCGTGGCCGTGCTGGGCGACGAAGCACTGGCGGTTACCGAACTCAAGGTGCCAAGCGGTTTCTACGACTATGACGCCAAATATACCGCCGGCGTTACCGAACATGTCTGCCCGGCCGACCTGCCGCCAGCGATTGCGCAGCGGATGATGGACCTCGCGCAGGAGGCGCATCGGTTGCTCGCCTGCCAGGGCGCGTCGCGCAGCGATTTCCGCTGGGACGAGGAGCAGGGTGAGGGCGGCATCTACTTGCTCGAGGTCAACACGCAGCCGGGCATGACGCCGCTGAGCCTCGTGCCGGAACAGGCCAAATATCGCGGCATCGCCTATGAGGAGCTGGTCGAGCGACTGGTCGCAGCGGCGCTGTGAGCCGGACGGGCGCCCGTACCCAGACGGTGCGCCGCGGTGCCGCGCCGGCGCGGTCGCGCGGCGCGGCCAAGCGCGCGACGCGCCGCCCGCTCGGCCCGCGCCTGCTCGAACGTCAGCCGCTGCCGCCGCATGTCGTGCGGCGGATCATGGTGACGCTGCTGACGCTGCTGTTCATCGCTGCGCTGATCGGACTGGCGGTCGTCACCGGCGCCGCCGCGTTCGTTCGGGACGAGGCGGTGGCGGCGGTGGGGCGTGCGGGGTTTTCCGTGAAGCGGATCGAGGTGGTGGGTGCGAACCGGCTCGACCGGCTCAAGGTCTATGATGTCGCGCTGCGTCAGAAGGATCGCTCGATGGCGGCGTTCGATCTGGAGGAGGTACGGCGCGAGCTGCTGGCGGATGGCTGGGTCGCCGACGCGCGCGTGTCGCGTCGCCTGCCCGACACGCTGGTCATCGACCTCGTTGAGCGCAGCCCGGTCGCAGTGTGGCAGCGCGCCGGTGGACATGTGCTGATCGACGCGAGCGGGCGGCCTTTGCCGGACGTTGCGCCGGGTGCGGTGCCGGGCTTGCCGGTGCTGGTCTCCGATCAGCCGGCGCGCGACCTCGCCGCTTATCAGCGGCTGACCGCGGCCGCGCCCGCCTTGCGCGAGCAGATTACCGGCGGGGCATGGGTTGGCGAGCGACGCTGGAACATCAGTTTCCGCAGCGGCGAGACGCTGCTGCTTCCCGAAGGCGAGGCCCGCGCAAAAGATGCGCTGACCGAATTCGCGCAGATGGACGGCACGTCGCGTTTGCTAGGACGTGGCATCACGCGCTTCGACATGCGGGTTCCGGGTCGGTTGGTCTATCGCCCGACCCGCGAAGGTGACCTCGGCGACCTCGGCCTGGTCACCGGCAGCGACCGTGCGGTCGTGCCCGCCGCGAAGGGCGAGAACTGACGCGATGGCCGCCCCGCGCATCGAAACACTCTACACCGCGATCGACGTCGGATCGTCGAAGGTCGCAGTGGTGATCGCGGGCGCCACCGCCGACGGTTCGCTGCACGCGCTCGGCACGGGGGTGCGTGAGACGATCGGCATGCGGCTCGGCAATGTCGTCGACCTGCAAGCAGTCGACCGCTGCGTGCGCGAGGCGCTGGAACAGGCGGAACGCGTCGCCGGGGTCGAAGTGCAACAGGCTTGGATCGGCTTCGGCGGCCCGTCGGTGACCAGCCGCAGCCTGCTCAACGAGATGGGGCACGGCCGCGGACAGATCGAAGCGGACGACGTCGAGGAACTGCACGAGCGCGCGCGCGAAGCGCTGCCGCGCGAGGAGCGGGCGATCCTGCACGCGCAGCCGGTCTATTATGTACTGGACGGCAATGCGGGGGTGCGGGAGCCTGTCGGGCTGATGGCCGACCGGTTCGGCGTCGAGATTCACCTTGTCGAAGCCGATCGCGGGCCGGTCGCCAACCTCATCTCCGCCGTGCGCGCGGCGCATGTCGACGTTCGCGACGTCGTATCGACGACGATGGCGGCGGGCATCGCCTGCCTCACCGACGAACAGCGTGAGCTTGGCACGGCGCTGATCGACGTGGGGGCGGCGCTCACCCGCGTGGGCGTCTTCGCGGGTGGCATGCTGGTGGGGATCGTGACGCTCCCGACCGGCGGCGGCGACATCACCGACGCCATCGCCAACCAGTTCGGCACACGCCGCAGCGTGGCCGAACGGGTGAAGTGCTTTTACGGCTCGGCCTTGTCGTCGCCGCGCGATCATCAGGACAGCATCGCCATCGGCGAAGCGCCGGGCGATGCAAGCGAGGCGAAAATTACGCGCGCCGAACTCAATGCCGTCATTCGCGCGCGGCTCGACCGCGTCGCGCCCGAAATCGGGCGTGCGCTCCGCCAGCTCGGCTTCGACGATCCGAGTGAGCGGCAAATCCTCCTGTGCGGCGGCGGCGCGGAGCTCAAGGGGTTGAGCGAGTATCTGCAAGGCGCGCTCGGCGGGACGGTGCGGCTGGCCAAGCCGCGTTCGCTGACAGGCATGCCGGTGGCGCACGACAGTCTCGTCTTTGCCACCGCGGTCGGCACGATATTCTACGCTGCCCAGCCGCCCGCCGACATCCGTCCGACCGCCGGGGAGCGATCGCGCGGCGTCGCTCCGGATGCCCGATGGTGGCAACGCCTGATCGCGATGTGGCAGCGTGAGAAATGAGATTTTGTGGCGCGAGCACGAAAAAGGATTCAAACAGGGTCGAGAATGTGCGAACGCCACTGGTTAACGAGGAACATGCGGCAACAGTCGCGCGGGGAGTAAGCATATGGCCATCAACATCGGTCTGCCGCACCTGGAAGGTTTGAAACCCCGCATCGCGGTGATCGGCGTCGGCGGCGCGGGCGGCAACGCCATCGCCAACATGATCGCGGCCGAAGTGCAGGGCGTCGACTTCCTCGTCGCCAACACCGACGCTCAGGCGCTGTCGGCAAGCGAGGCGGCCAACCGCATCCAGCTCGGCGCGCAGATCACGCAAGGTCTGGGCGCAGGCGCGCAGCCCGAGGTCGGCCGCGCCGCTGCCGAAGAAGCGATCGCCGAAATCGAGCAGGCGCTCGAGGGGATGCACATGGTGTTCCTCGCGGCGGGCATGGGCGGGGGCACCGGCACCGGCGCCGCCCCGGTCATCGCCAAGATCGCGCGCGATCGCGGCATCCTCACCGTCGGCGTCGTAACCAAACCGTTCAGCTTCGAGGGCAATCGGCGGATGCGTTCGGCCGATGCCGGCATCGAGGAACTCGAGCGGCACGTCGACACGCTGATCGTCATCCCGAACCAGAATCTGTTCATGATCGCCGAGGCGAAGACGACCTTCATCGAGGCGTTTCGCATGGCGGACGAGGTGCTGCAGCAGGGTGTGCGCGGGATCACCGACCTGATGGTCATGCCCGGCCTCGTCAATCTGGACTTCGCCGACGTGAAGTCGGTCATGCGCGACGCGGGCAAGGCGATGATGGGCACCGGCGAGGCCGAAGGTGACGGCCGCGCGCTTGCCGCCGCGCAGCAGGCGATCGCCAACCCGCTGCTCGACGGCGTCAGCATGGCTGGCGCAAAGGGCGTGATCATCTCGATTTCGGGCGGCGAAGACCTCGGCCTGTTCGAACTGCAGGAGGCCGGCGACCATATCCGCGACCTCGTCGACCCGGACGCGAACATCATCTGGGGGTCGGCCTTCAACCCGCAGCTCAACGGCAAAATCCGCGTGAGCGTGGTCGCGACCGGGCTCGAGACCCCGGATGAAGCGAACGTCGAGCGGCCGGCGCTGTTCGGCCAGCGCGCCGCAGCTCCGCAGCGCTCGGCGCCGGGTGCCGGCGTCGGTCTGGCTCCGAGTCCGGTGCTTGGCACGGGAGCACCTTCGTTGGGCGCTGGCGCGCCATCGCTCGGTGCCGGTGCGCCGTCGCTGGGTGCGAGCATGTCGGGGGGTGCGGCCGCATCGCCTGACCGCGCGGAGGCTGCTCCGGCAGATACAGCTCGGGCCGAGGATGACGGATCGGAGGCCTCGCCGACGCTGACGCCACCGACGCGTGCGACCGCTGAGCCTCAGCGCCCGGCGGTGGCGGATGCTGACCGGACGCCCACGCTGCGTCCTGCTCGCGAGCAGACGGGGGCTTCAGCGCCCGCTCCGGGCTGGTCGCTCCCGGTCGGAGAGCCGCAGGCGGATGCGATGGGCCGTCCGTCGGCGCCGTCCCCGGCTGCCAGCGCATCGAACGCTGCGGTGCCGCCGCAGCCAGCGCCGACGCCGACTCCGACGCCGACGCCACCGCCCGCGCCTGTTGCCCGCTACAGCGATTTTGGCGACGAGGGCGATGACGAACTGCTTTTGGACGACAGCGCCCACGCACCGACGGCGGCGGACATGGGGCTGACCCGTGCGGCTCCCAAGTCGCCCGCGCCAACCGCGAAGTCTGCGGCTGCGGAGCCGGCCAAGCCCGCCGGGGCGACTTTGTTCGAGCGAATGAAGCACCTCTCGCGCCTGGAATCGAACAAGTCGGGCAGTGGCTCGGACGATGATGACGATCCGGACGGCTTCCCGGCGATGCCGAAGTTCCTCGGGCGGCAAAGCAATCAGTAGGCTGCGATACGTTGAAAGGGCTAATTTGCGCGCCGGGGTGGACGTGACCACCCCAGCGCGCTTTGCTAGAGGGCGGGTATGAGCCCGCTTGTTTCGCGCGTCCGCCGCGCCCGTCCCGCCGCGATGATGGCGCTCCGCATCGCCGCGCTGCTCTCGGTTTCCGTCGCGCCCGTGGTGGCGTCTGCTCAGGTGGTGGCGAGCGACGGCGGCCTCTCCGCCGAGCAGCTCGCGCGGGCGAATGCACAGTCCCAGCTTGGTTCGGCGTTGCAGAGGGTGGCGGCGAACGGCAGCGACGGCTTCGCTCTGGCGCAGGCAGGGCGCGCGGCGTTGCAATTGGGCGATGCGCGGGCGGCGCTGGGCTTCCTCGGGCGTGCCGAACAACTTCTGCCGCGCGACCCCGGAATCAAGGCTGCGCTCGGAGCGGCGATGGTCCAGCTTGAGGATCCGACCGCGGCGTTACGCTACTTCGATACCGCGGCGCAGCTCGGGGGGATCGAGCGAATCTATCTTGCCGACCGCGGGCTGGCTTATGATCTGCTTGGCGATCAAGCGCGGGCGCAGGCCGATTATGCGGTCGCCATGCAAAGCGCGCCAAGTGCCGAACTGACCCGCCGTTATGCCCTGTCGCTCGGGATTTCGGGTCAGTCCGACCAGGCGATCCTGATGCTCGCGCCGCTGCTCCGGGCACAGGACCGTGCGGCGTGGCGTTCGCGGGCGATGATCCTCGCGATGAACGGCCGCCCGGACGAGGCGCGGCAGATTGCTCGGACGACGATGCCGAGCGAACTTGCGCAGGGGCTAGATCCTTATTTCGCGCTGATGGATCGGCTGACCGCTCCGCAGCTTGCAGCAGCTTCGCATTTCGGGCGTTTTCCGAACTACGACGTGTTGCGCGCGCAGCCGTCGCGGGCGGAGGCGGTCCGGCTGGCGAGCGCGGCAGCCGCTCAAGCCGCAGCGCCGCAGCCCGCCGCGGCGCGCAGCAGCCGGGAAAGGGCGCGCAACCGCCGCGAACGGTCGCGTCCGGGCGAAAACTCGCCACTGGCGAACAGCCGCATCGCCCGGAACGATCGCAGTAATGGCACCCGCGAGATCGTGGCCGTCCGCGCCGCATCACCCGCGCCCGCGCCCGCTCCTTCGCCCGCGCCCGCTCCCGTTACGGCGCCTGCTCCGGTCCGGGTGGCAAGCGCGGCGATCCCGGCACCGTCGCCGACTCCCGGCGTAACGTACGCCGCCCCGGCGCCTGCGCCGGCGGCCATCCCCGTCGTGTCTCGCAACGCGCTGCCGGGCGGTGTGGCGACGCCCATACCGACCACGTCGCCGGGTCGACTGCTCGAGCCACCGTCCACGGCGCCATCGCCGGCGGTGCGCGCAACACCGGTGCCGCCGTCGCAACCGTCGCTGTCCCCGCCAGTCGCCGGGAGTCCGTCCGCGACCTTCGCACCGACACCGACGCCGACCCCGCAACCTCAGGCCGCTGCGCAGCCTGTCGTCGCGCCGCCCGCGCTCGTGCCGGCTCCGCAGGTGCAGCCGGCCACCCCGTCCGCCAGCACCACCGTCATCGCTGGCTGGAACCTCGGCTCGGTCGTCAACTCACTGACCGTTCCTTCGGAGGAGCACGCGCGGGGACAGCAGGGTTTGACCGCGACGGAACTCCAGTCGATCGCCGACGAACGACGCCGCCAGCAGGCCAACGAGGCGGCCGAACGCCGCCGACGCCAGCAGGCCGAAGCGGCGGCGACGCGGGCGCGCGCTGCCGAAGCGGCGCGCGCGCGGGTGGCGGAAGCCGCCGCCGCACGCGAACGGGCGGAGGAGGAAGCCAAAGCTCGCGAAGAAGCCGAGCGGCGTCGCCGCCACCCGGCACGTACCTGGGTTCAGATCGCGACGGGCAGCGATGCGGCGCGGCTTGCAAGCGACTGTGCGCGTCTGCGCCGCAGCCACAGCGCCGCGTGGGACGATCAAAGCTGCGCGACGGCGGAATGGGGCCGCACGCGCCGTCTGGTGGTCGGCCCGTTCCGCAACGTCGCTGCGGCGCGCACCTGGGAGCGCGCCTACAAGGCGGCGGGCGGCAACGCCTTCGTCTGGACCAGCGAGGTGGGCGAGGAGGTGACGCCGGTCGGACGGCGTTGATCTGCCGGCGATGATCAGCGATCGCCCGCTGGCGCGCCTCGCCAGCGATCCGACCAAGAGTCGCGGGCGCCTCTATCCGGAACGGTCGGAGACCCGCGGCCCGCGCGACGCGTTTCAACGCGACCGCGATCGCATCATCCATTCGATCGCGTTCCGCCGCCTACGCCACAAGACGCAGGTGTTCATCGCGCCCGACGGCGATCACTATCGCGTCCGTCTGACGCACAGCCTTGAAGTCGCGCAGATCGGACGGACCATGGCGCGCGCGCTGGGGCTGAACGAGGATCTCACCGAGGCGCTGTGCCTCGCCCACGACATCGGCCATCCGCCGTTCGGCCACGCAGGGGAGGACGCGCTGGAGGCGTGCCTCGCCCCGTTCGGCGGTTTCGACCACAATGCCCACACGCTGCGGGTCCTGACGCAGCTCGAAAGCCCCTATCCGCGTTTCGATGGGCTCAACCTGACGTGGGAGACGCTGGAGGGGCTCGCCAAGCACAACGGCCCGATCACCGCGCCGACATGGGCGATGCGCGAGGTCGATGCGGCATTTCGGCTCGACCTCTCCACCCATGCGTCGGCGGAGGCGCAGGTGGCGGCGATCGCCGACGACATCGCCTACGACAATCACGACATCGACGATGGTATCCGCGCGGGGCTGCTCGACCTCGAAACGCTGCTCGACCAGCCGATGATCGCGCGCGGCTATGCCGAGGTGGGCGCGGACTATCCCGACGTGCCCCGCTCGCGCCGCCTGCGCGAACTGATCCGTCGGCAGATCGGCGCGATGGTAAGCGATCTCCTCGCAGCGAGTGTCGAACGCGCTGCCACGCTGGGGGTCGACAGCGTCGATGACGTGCGCGCTGCGAAGGAGGCGGTGATCGGCTTTTCGGGAACGATGGCCCGCCAGGAGCGCGACCTCAAACGCTTCATGTATCGCACGCTTTATCATCACCCGAGCCAGATCGCCGCTGCCGATGCGGCGCGAGAGGTCGTGGCTCGCCTGTTCGAGACGTACGCCAACGACAGCTCCGCGATGGGCGGCGCGTGGTGTGAACATTGCCCGGAGGACGACACCGCGCGAGCGCGGCACGTCGCCGACTATATCGCCGGCATGACCGATCGATTTGCGGTGCAGGCGCTGGCCGCCTTGCACGGGCGGGCGGCCGTGCCGGACGCGCTCGCCTACGTCTGACGAGTTGACAGCGGCGGGCGCGCGAAGCAGGGCAGAGGCGTTCGCCGGCCTCCGCCCACAGTGGGGAATCGGCGCACGCCGCGGGAGAAGGCGGGGCAACCCGTCGCCGAAGGAGCAACCGCCCCGGAATCTCTCAGGTCACCGGACCGCGGCGTTGCGAGTGGACGCTCTGGAAAGCGGACGGCGGCTTGCGAACCGTCGTCCCACCGAAGGGGTAAGGGCGCATCGCGCCTCAAAGCTCTCAGGTGCCGAGGACAGAGGGGGCAGGGCGATCGAACGGGCCAGTGCGCTCGCGCGAGCCTTGCGACCGGAGCCGAGGGAGAGCCAGCGTGACCGACCTGATGCAGGAAGAACCCGAATTCGTCGAGCACGGCCCGGAGGCGCTGCCGCTCGACGGCTGGCATCGTGCGCAAGGCGCGCGAATGGTCGAGTTCGCGGGCTATGAAATGCCCATTCAGTATGACGGCATCATGGCCGAACATCAGTGGACCCGCGAACATGCCGGGCTGTTCGATGTCAGCCACATGGGTCAGCTGATCGTGGAGGGTGACGGCGCTGCCGCCGCGCTCGAAACGCTGCTGCCGGGCGACATTGCCGGACTGAAGCCGCGGCGCATCCGCTATTCGCTGCTGCTCGACGAGGATGGCGGCATCCTCGACGACCTGATGGTCACCAATGTGAGCGCCGCGGATGGGGCGGCGCGTTACTATGTCGTCGTCAACGGCGCGACCAAATGGGACGACATCGCCCACCTGCGCGAACATCTCTCCGACGACATCACGCTGACGCATCTCGACGATCAGGCGCTGCTGGCGCTGCAGGGGCCGGAAGCGGCCGCGGCGCTCGACACGATCTTCCCCGGCCTGTCGGACGAACTGGTGTTCATGCAGGGCACGTCGCGCGAATGGTGCGGCGTGGACATCGGCGTCGGCCGGTCGGGCTACACTGGCGAAGACGGGTTCGAGCTGTCGGTGCCGGCGAGCCACGTCGAACGGCTGGCCGACGCGCTGGTGGCGTTGCCGCAGGTCAAGCCGATCGGCCTCGGCGCGCGCGATTCGCTGCGGCTCGAAGCAGGACTGCCGCTCTACGGCCACGATCTATCACCGGAGACGACGCCGGTTGCGGCGGACCTCGGCTTCGCGCTGTCCAAGCGCCGCCGCGAGGAGGGGGGCTTTCCGGGCGCGACCCGCATTCTTGCCGAACATGCGAGCGGTGCCGCGGAGAAGCGCGTTGGGTTGATCGTGGAAGGCCGCCAGCCGGTGCGCGAAGGCGCGATCGTGCGCGGCGACGACGGGGCGGAGATCGGCCGCGTCACCTCCGGCGGGTTCGCTCCGACGCTCGGCGCACCGATCGCGATGGCCTACGTCCCCGCCGCGCTGGCCGCGCCGGGAACCGTCGTAACGCTGGAGCAGCGGGGCAAGCCGCACCGCGCCACGGTCACGGCTATGCCGTTCGTTCCGCACAAATATGTCCGCCAGGGAGGCAGCAAATGACCCGCTATTACACCCAGGAACATGAATGGCTCGACGTGGAGGGCGACACCGCCACCGTCGGCATTACCGACTATGCGCAGAGTCAGCTCGGCGACGTGGTGTTCGTCGAAGTGCCCAGCGCCGGCACGCAGGTGAGCAAGGGCGGCGACGCGGCGGTGGTCGAATCGGTGAAAGCCGCGTCCGACGTCTACGCCCCCGCCTCGGGCGAAGTGACTGAAGGCAACGCCGCGCTCGAAGGCGAGCCCAGCCTCGTCAACAGCGCCGCCGAGAGCGACGGATGGTTCTTCCGCATGCGCCTCAGCGACACGAGCGAGCTCGACGGCCTGATGGACGACGCCGCCTACCGCGACTTCTGCGCAAACCTCTGACGAAAGACTGGGCCTGACGATGCGTTACCTGCCGCTGTCCGACACCGACCGCGCCGCGATGTTGGATGCGGTGGGGGCGTCGCAGATCGACGATCTGTTTGTCGACATTCCGGCCGACCTTCGCCTTTCCGGCCCGATCGAGGGGCTGCCGCACCACGCCTCGGAGCTGTCGGTCGAGCGGCAGATGAAGGCGATGGTGGCCAAGAATATGGTTGCCGGGGACGTGCCCTTCTTCCTCGGTGCGGGGGCGTATCGGCACCATGTGCCGGCGAGCGTCGATCATCTGATCCAGCGCGGCGAATTCCTCACCGCCTACACCCCCTACCAGCCCGAAATCGCGCAGGGCACGTTGCAGGTGCTGTTCGAATTTCAGAGCCAGGTCGCGGCGCTGTTCGGCTGCGATGTCGCCAACGCGTCGATGTACGACGGCTCGACCGCGACGTGGGAAGCGGTGGTGATGGCGCGCCGCGTCACGAAGCGCAGCAAGGCGATCTTCGCCGACGGTGTGCACCCGCACTATGTCGCGGTGGCGCAGACGATGGCGCGCTATACCGAGGATAGCGTCGAGACCTCCGCGCCCAAGCTCGAGGCGGACCCCGACCTCGCCAGCCTCGCCGCGCGGATCGACGATCAGACTAGCTGCGTCGTCGTGCAATATCCCGACATCCTCGGCCGCGTCGCGGACCTCCGCCCACTCGCCGAAGCAGCGCATGCCAAGGGCGCGCTGCTGGTCGCGGTGGTGACCGAGCCGGTCGCGCTGGGGCTGATCGAGGCGCCGGGCGCGATGGGCGCGGATATCGTCGTCGGCGAAGGGCAGAGCCTGGGCGTCGGGCTCCAGTTCGGCGGGCCTTACGTGGGCCTGTTCGCCTGCTCCGAAAAGCTGGTGCGGCAGATGCCGGGGCGGCTGTGCGGGGAGACGGTCGACGCCGACGGCACCCGCGGGTTCGTGCTGACGCTCTCCACCCGCGAGCAGCACATCCGCCGCGAGAAGGCGACGTCGAACATCTGCACCAACAGCGGGCTGTGCGCGCTGGCCTTCTCGATCCACATGACGCTGCTCGGCGACGCGGGCCTGACGCGGCTGGCGGAAATCAACCACGCCCGCGCGGTCGTGGTGGCGGAGCGATTGGCGAAGCTGCCGGGCGTGACCCTGGTCAACGATCATTTTTTTAACGAATTCACGCTTGACTTGGGGCGCGAGGCGCGGCCGCTGGTGCGCGCGTTGGCGGACAAGGGCGTGCTCGGCGGGGTGTCGCTCGGGCGGCTCTATCCGGGTGAGGCGGCGCTGGAGAACGGGCTGCTGGTGGCGGTGACCGAGACGGTGACCGACGCGGATATCGACGAGCTCGAAGGCGCGCTCAAGGAGGTGCTGGCATGAATATGAACCCCTCCGGCTGGCGCCCCGAGATGGGCGAAGGCGGCGGCACCGACGCCAGCGGCCGCCCTGCGACGCACAGCGGCAACCGCGCGCTGATGCTGGAAGAGCCGCTGATCTTCGAGATCGGCTCGGCCGAGCGCACGGGGGTCGATTTCACCGACTTCGCCGACGCCGACACGCCCGCATCGCGGCTCCCCACGGCGCTGCGGCGCACCAAGCCGACCGGCCTCCCCGGGCTCAGCGAGCCCGAAACGGTGCGCCACTACACCCGCCTCAGCCGGCAGAATTACGGTATCGACCTCGGCCTTTTCCCGCTCGGGTCGTGCACCATGAAGCACAACCCGCGCCTCAACGAGCGCATGGCGCGGCTGCCGGGCTTTGCCGACATCCACCCGCTGCAACCGCAATCGACGGTGCAGGGCGCGCTGGAGGTGATCAACGAACTCGCGCACTGGCTGATTACACTGACCGGCATGCACGGCGTCGCGATGACGCCCAAGGCTGGTGCGCATGGCGAGCTGTGCGGCATCCTGTGCATCAAGGCGGCGCTTGAGGATCGGGGCGATACGCAGCGCAACGTCATCCTCGTGCCGTCGAGCGCGCATGGCACCAACCCCGCCACCGCCGCCTTCGCGGGCTTCAAGGTGGAGGACATCCCCGCCACCGCCGATGGCCGCGTCGATGTGGCGGCGCTCACCGCGCGGCTCGGCCCGGATGTCGCGGGGGTGATGATCACCAACCCCAACACCTGCGGCCTGTTCGAGCGCGAGTTCAAGACAATGGCGGACGCGGTCCACGCCGCGGGCGGCTACGTCTACTGCGACGGCGCCAACTTCAACGCGATCCTCGGGAAAGTGCGCCCCGGCGACCTCGGCGTCGATGCGATGCACATCAACCTCCACAAGACCTTCTCCACCCCGCACGGCGGCGGCGGGCCCGGTTCAGGGCCGGTGGTGCTGTCCGAGGCGCTGAGCCGCTACGCCCCGCTCCCCTACACCGCACGGACCAAGGACGGCGTGGTTCACCTGGTCGAGGAAGAGGACGCCGGCGTGTTCGCGCGCGAGCATTTCGGGGAGCCGCACAAGAGCTTCGGCCGCATGTGCGCCTTCCACGGGCAGATGGGCATGTTCACTCGTGCGCTGACCTACATCCTCAGCCACGGCGCCGACGGGTTGAAGCAGGTCGCCGAAGATGCGGTGCTTAACGCCAACTACGTGCTGCGCGGCATGGAGGATTTGCTCGAGGCGCCGTTCGGCAAATCGGGCCCGTGCATGCACGAAGCGCTGTTCAGCGATAAGGGCCTCGCCCAGGGCTTCTCGACGCTCGACATCGCCAAGGGGCTGATCGACGAGGGTTACCACCCGATGACAGTGTATTTCCCGCTGGTGGTGCATGGCGCGATGCTGGTCGAACCGACCGAGACCGAGAGCAAGGGCGATCTCGACAAGTTCATCGCCGCCTTCCGTTCGGTCGTCGCTCGGGCAAAGAACGGCGAGGAAGCGCTGAAATCCGCGCCGCATCACGCGCCGCGCCGCCGCCTCGACGAAACGCTGGCCGCGCGCAAGCCCAAGCTCGGCTGGCGGGAGGAGGTGGCAGCTGCCGGCGAACCGGCGCTGAGCGAGCAGGGCGGGCGCTAGGCCTCTGAGGTCAAAGCCAGCGTCGCACGCGGCGGCGGTACGCTTCGTACCGTTCGCCGAGCGTACGGGAGAGATAATGCTCCTCGGCGCGGATCACCGTGCGGTCGATGATCGCCGCGGCAACGATTGCGCCGATCGCCACCGGCAACGAACCGAACCACGCGGCCACGGCAAGGCAGAGGAGCAGCATGCCGAGATACATCGGGTTGCGCGTGACCCGGTAGGGACCCTCCTCGACGACGGTGGCGGTCCCGGTCCACGGCTCCGGATTCTCCCCCACCCGGCGAAACCCAAGCAGCGCCGCGCCGACCAGCCATATGCCCGCGAGCGCCAGCGGAATTGCCGCGTAGTGCCATAAGCCAAGATCGTCTCGCGCAAGGCCGAAGAGGCGATGTGCGAGGAAGCCCAGCAGTACAAAGCCCAGGAACGCCAACGGCGGAGGAAAGCGGACTTGCGGATGGTCGGCCATGGCGGCAACCTACATCGCGGGCGCATCGGCCGCTAGGCCGGTAAACGGGACCCGGTCGGGCTGAGCGGTGAGGGGGAGGACTGATATGGCCGGTGTGCGTTTCGGTGACCGGGCGGCCGTGCCTGGCTTGATCCTGCTTGCTTTGACGAGCGTTCCGGCAGGCGCGCAGCAAGTCACGGAGCTGCGGCCCGTCCCCGGCTCTGCTTGGCAGGTCAATGTTGAGGACAATGGCTGCACACTGTCGCGCAGCTTCGGCACCGAGGAGCAGCAGGTCGAGCTGATCCTGCACAGCGCCGGTGGGTTGGGGCAATTCGAGATTGCCCTCGGCGGCCGCGGGGTGACGGACCTTGCGCGTTCCGGGACGGCAATGCTGCGGGTCGACGGCCAGGACGCACCGTCAGTGGTCGGTCTGGTGACCCTGCCGCCAAGTCAGGTATTTCGATATGGAGCGGTGCGCATGGCGGGCGACCATCCCGGCTGGAAGACGCTTCGGTCCGCTGGTGTGCCGGTGGAGATTGTCACGCCTCAGCAGAGCTACCGCTTCGTGGGCGCCAGCTTTCTCGGCGCCATGCGCGCGGCCTACAGTTGCCTGGACACGATTTGGCGCAACGATGGACTTGACCCCGCCGTGGTGCGGTCCGCAGCGACGCTCGCAACGCCCGAGGGCGATCCCGCGAGATGGGCCACAGTTGATGACTATCCCGTAATGGCTCTACGCGAGGAAGCGCAGGGCCGGACCGTTTCCCGCCTGCGGGTTGAAGCCGACGGCCGAGTCACGGCCTGCCATGTCGCTATATCCTCCCGCAACACAGTGCTCGACGCGCGATCGTGTCGACTTTTGCAGGATCGGGCGCGGTTCCAGCCGGCGCGCGACGCGAACGGGGCGCCTGTTGCAACAGTAGTGGTGCGATCAATCAACTGGATGTTGCCGGGGCGGCTTTAGACGGGTGCCGCGGGCCGTCGTCGGTTCCGCACTCCCTCCCGCCACAGGATGATCAGACCGCTCGTGACGATGATCGGCGCCCCGATCAGCGTCGTCGTGGCGGGGAGGGTGGCGAAGGCTAGCCAGCCGAGCAGGCTCGCCCAGATCAGCGAGCTGTAATCCATCGGCAGCACCACGCCGACCGGCGCCAGACGCAGCGCGGCGGTGAGCAGGATCTGCGCGACGCCGCCCGCCAAGCCCGTCGCCAGCAGCAACCCGAACGTCGCTGGATCGTGCGCGCGTCCGAACCACAGCATCAGTGGCGCAAGCGGGACAAGCGACAGCAGGGTGAACCAGAACACGGTTCGCGTTGCCGGTTCCGTTGCGCCCAACTGGCGGACGAGGATGGTGACGGCGGCGGTCATCGCCGCGCCCGCCAGCGCAACCGCCACACCCGCGCCGTGCCCGGACAGTGCCGCCCCGCTCGGATCGACGACGATCAGCGTGCCTGCAAGGCCGAGCGCGATCGCACTCCACCGCCAGATGCCGACGCGCTCGCGCAGAAACAGCGCCGCGGCGACCGTGGCGAACAGCGGCACCGTGAAGCCGATCGCCGTTGCCTCCGCCAGCGGCAGCAGCGCCATGCCGGCAAAGTTCAGGCTCATCGCGATCAGTCCCACGACCATGCGCGAGGCGTGCAGGCGCATGCGATCGGTGCGCAGGCTGGCGAGGCCCGGACCGATCGCGGCCCAACCCAGGATGAGGGGCAGCGCGAGCAACTGTCGGTAAAATACCGCCTCGACCGCGTGCACGCCGCGCATCGCACTGAGCTTTACCAGCGTAAACATGCACGACAGCGCGGCCGCCGCCCCGAGCCGCATGACGATCGCCAGGATCGGGCGCGGCTCGACGGCTGTCGGCGCCGAAGGCACGGATGGTGCCGGCGTCCGGGATGCAGCGCCTGGGGGTGGAGTCACTCGGGCTTGATGAACAGCAGCGTCATGCGGTCGCTTTCGCCGATCGCGCGCCAGCGTGCCGGTTCGGCATCATCGGCGGCGCCGCGCAGCACGGGCGGCAGCGTCCAGACCCCGCGCGGGTGGTTGGCGGTATCGCGCGGGTTGGCATTGATCTCGCTCTCGCCGACCAGGCGGAAACCGGCGGCCTCGGCCAGGCGAACCACGGTCGAGCGCTTTACATAACCGCTCGTTTCTTCCTCGGCGGTTGGTCGGCTTTCCGGCAGGCGATGTTCGACGACGCCGAGGCGGCCGCCGGGCTTCAGCATCGCAAAAGCCTGCGCGAAGGCGTCCGCAGCGGGCCCCTCACCACGCATGCGGAAATTGTGGACGTTGCGGAACGTCAGCACGACGTCCGCGCTGCCGGGGGCAACAGCCGGATTCGCACTTGAACCCGCGCGAGGGAACTCCGCGTAACCGACATGCGCGGGATTGCCGAGCGCCTCGGCCGCGCGCCGGGCGCCGTTCAGGCCGGCGCCCCAAGCGCCTGCGGCGGTATAGCGACCACCATTGGCCGTGAGCGGGATGAGAATCTCGCTATACCAGCCGCCGCCCGGCACCAGTTCGACGACATGGTCGATCGGACGAACGCCGAAGAAGCTGAGCGTTTCAACCGGATGCCGCCAAACATCGCGTTCGCGGTTGGCCGCGGTGCGAGTCGGCGCGGCCACCGCCTGCGCGATCGCGCTGCGCTGTTGCGCCGTAAGGCGCGGCGCCCGATCCGGCACGCTCCCGATTGGCGCGCAGGCCATTAGGGTGAGGGTGGTGGTGGCGAGGATCAGCGCGCGCATCGGGAGCTCCGGTTGAGGGGGGGGCGGATCGACCTTGTGGGCGGGGGCGGTGGGCGATGCAACCCGGGTGCGCAAGTGTTCCTGCCGCTCATCCGGCCGCAGGCGAGCAACGGTGGATGTTGGGCATGGCGCGGGCGAGGCGAACGGATTAGATTGCGACGATGATCGCTCTAACCCCTGCCTGGGCCAGCGCAGCCGGCGGCACGGTGCTCGCAATCGCGTCGATGGTCATGGAACGGCGGCGCTTGCGGCGCGTGCGACTCGACCGGGTCGGCTTCATGCCGTGGAGCGGGCTGACGCTGCTCGGCATCGGCATCGCGCTCTATGGCGCGGCGATCGCCATCAAGGGAGGGTGACGATGCAGCTCGACCGGCGGTCCTTTCTCCTGTCGAGCCTGGCGCTGGCCGGCTGCGCGGCGGTGCCGCGCCTGCCGACCGCCGCCGTCGCCATGCCGGTCGATCCGGCGGCCACCGCGCGGTCCGACCTCGTCTTTCTTTCCTCCGAAGTGCCCGGCCTGCGCTTCGACGTGCGCTATGCGACGAGCAGCAATTTCATGGGTCGGCTGCTCTACCCGCCGGGGGCGAGGCTGATGGCGCAGCGCCCGGTGGCGGCGGCGCTGGCGAGGGCGCAGGCGGCGGCGGAGCGAGATGGCTACGGCCTGCTCGTGTTCGACGCCTATCGCCCGTGGCGCGTCACAAAGATGATGTGGGACGAAACGCCCCCCGGCCGGCGTGAATTCGTCGCCAATCCCGCGACGGGCTCGCGCCACAATCGCGGCTGCGCCATCGACGCGACGCTGCATCGCGGCGGAGTTGAGGTGGCGATGCCGAGCCCCTATGACGACTTCACCCCCGCGGCCTATCGCAATTACTCGGGCGGCACCGAACAGCAACGAGCGGAGCGCGCGCGGCTCGAACACTACATGACCGACGCAGGCTTTGTCGGGCTTGAGAACGAGTGGTGGCATTTCGACTGGGCCGGATGGCGGCAGTATCCGATCCTGGACGCGCCGTTGAGCGGGGTGGTGGTGTAATGGAAGAGGCAGCAGCCCGGCCCGCAGACGCACACGAACATGCCGCCGCCATGCGCGCGCGCAAACGTGCGCAGGCAGAAGCGGCGGGTGTCGATGCAGCCTATATCTCGACACTGGTCGAGAGCTTTTACGGCCGCATTCGCGACGATGCACTGCTGGGGCCGATTTTCGCTGAGCGGATCCACGACTGGCCTGTCCACCTGGAGCAGATGAAACGCTTCTGGCGCTCGATCCTGCACAACAGCGGCGAGTTCACCGGCAGCCCGATGCAGAAGCATATCGCGATTCCGTCGCTGGAAGCGTCGCATTTCGCGCACTGGCTTGAGCTGTTCTACGCGACGCTGCGCGACATCGAACCCGATCCGCGGGCGACAGAATTGGTCGCGGCGCGGGCGAGGGCGATTGCCGACAGCCTGCTGACCGGCATCGCCATCCAGCGCGACGGGTTGGCCGGGGCGCGGGCCGGGGAAAGCCTGCCCAAGGTCGCCTAGAGGCACGCCTCCAGGAAGGGCTGGTCGAACCCGAACATCCGCGCCTTTTCGAGCGTGTAGGGACGCATCCCCAGTGCGCGATATTCGCCGATGATGCGGCCGTCCTTGTCCTCGTCGAGATATTCGAATTTGAACAGTTCCTGCGTGACGATGACGTCGCCTTCCATGCCGATCACTTCGGTCACGGACGTCACGCGGCGCGAACCGTCACGCAGACGCTTGATCTGAACGATCAGGTCGACCGAGTCCGCGATCTGGCGGCTGATCGCCTCCTTCGGGATCTTGATGTCGCCCATCAGGATCATGTTCTCCATACGCCCCAGACACTCGCGCGGACTGTTGGCGTGGAGGGTACACATCGACCCGTCGTGACCGGTGTTCATCGCCGCGAGCAGGTCGAAACACTCCTGCCCACGGATTTCGCCGAGGATGATGCGGTCGGGACGCATACGCAGCGCGTTCTTGACGAGGTCGCCGATGGTGATCGCGCCCTGACCTTCGAGGTTCGGCGGGCGCGTTTCGAGCGGCAGCCAATGCGGCTGCTGCAGCCGAAGCTCCGCCGCGTCCTCGATGGTGATGACGCGCTCGCCCGGGTCGATCATCTTGGACAGGGCGTTGAGCATCGTCGTCTTGCCCGAGCCCGTACCGCCCGAAATGACGATGTTCATGCGGCACGCGCCCGCGATCTTGAGTGCGGTGCACATCTTGTTCGACATCGCGTTCCAATCGCGTAGCATGTCGAGCGTGATCGGTTTCGCGGAAAACTTACGGATCGAGATGGCGGTGCCGCGCAAGCTTAACGGCGGCACGATGACGTTGACGCGGCTCCCGTCCTTGAGCCGCGCGTCGGCCAGCGGCGTGGTCTGATCGACGCGCCGGCCGACTTGGTTCACGATGCGCTGCGCGATCTGGAACAGATGCTCCTCATCGCGGAACACCACGCCAGAGAGGGTCAGCTTCCCCTTCTTTTCGATATAGGTCTGATCGGGGCCATTGATCATGATGTCGCTGACATCGGCGTCGTTGAGCAGCTCTTCGAGCGGGCCGAAGCCGAGCAGCTCGTCGACCAGAACCTTTTCGAGCGCGAACTGCTCGCGCCGGTTGAGCGTGATCTTGAGCTCTGCCAGCACCTCGAGGATGATCGGCCGAAATTCCTCGGTCAGCTCGTCCTTGCTGAGCGTCGCCGCGGCTTCCGGGTCAACGCGTTCGAGCAGGCGCGGCAGCACCTGTTCCTTGATCTTGTGAACGCTTTGCTCGAACCCCTGCGGCGACGCGACGTCGCTGTGGTCGGACGCCATGCGATGGTTGAGCCGAGCCATCGCGTCTTCGGCGTTCAGCGGGCGACCAGCATTCTCCGGGGGGCTGGCGGCGGTTGCCGCGGCCACCGCAGCCGGATCGATCGGCGGGAACTGCTTGCCGCCCTCCTCGCGCACCGCGCCACCCTGCATCGGTCGCGCCACACCAAAGGCGGGGCGCGCTCCGGCCAACCCGGGCTTGCGTCCGAATGCGCTCATCGATCGGCCTGTCCCTGACTGCTCAGCCGCAAAGTTGCGACGGCTTTCGCCGCGCTGCATGCCGTCAGGGTGGTTAATATAAGCATAAACGGCGCCGCGCGGACCTCGCGCGACGCCGTTCAATAATGTGCAGAGCTGTCCTGTTGCGAAGCTGGAAGTGACGCGGCGAGCGTGCACAGCGTGTCGCAAACTTCAGGCGTTAGCCGACCTTTTCCGCAAGGATGGTCAGCCCGCGTTCGTTGACCTCGGCAAAACCGCCTTCGATGGCGAGCGTCTCGATCTCCCCGCCAGGCGCGCGCTGGATGCCGATCGCGCCGGGCTTGATCGTCGACATGAAGGGGGCGTGCCCCTCGAGCACGCCAAAGTCGCCTTCACTGCCGGGAACGGTGACCATATGCACCTCCTCCGAACGGACGAGGGCGGTGGGGGTGACGAGTTCGAAATGCAGCATGGGATCGGGTTCCTGCCCCCCTCCCGCATGGGGAGGGGGAGGGGAGGAATCAGGCCTCGGCGGCCAGCTTCTCGGCCTTGGCGACCGCTTCGTCGATGCCGCCGACCATGTAGAAGGCACTTTCGGGGAGGTGGTCATATTCGCCGTCGACGACCGCCTTGAACGAACGGACGGTGTCCTCGATCGCGACGAACTTGCCGGGGATGTTGGTGAACACCTCGGCGACGTGGAACGGCTGGCTGAGGAAGCGCTGGATCTTGCGCGCGCGGGCGACCGTCAGCTTATCCTCTTCCGACAGCTCGTCCATGCCGAGGATGGCGATGATGTCCTGCAGCGACTTGTACTTCTGCAGCGTTTCCTGAACCCGGCGGGCGGTTTCGTAGTGCTCCTGCCCGACGACACTGGCCGACAGCACGCGGCTGGTCGAATCGAGCGGGTCGACCGCCGGGTAGATGCCGAGCTCGGAGATCGCGCGGCTAAGCACGGTCGTCGCATCCAAGTGCGCGAAGGAGGTCGCCGGCGCCGGGTCGGTCAAGTCGTCCGCGGGGACGTAGATCGCCTGCACCGAGGTGATCGAACCCTTGTTGGTCGAGGTGATGCGCTCCTGGAGGGCGCCCATGTCGGTCGACAGCGTCGGCTGGTAACCCACCGCGCTCGGGATACGGCCGAGCAGCGCGGACACTTCCGAACCCGCCTGGGTGAAGCGGAAGATGTTGTCGACGAAGAACAGCACGTCCTGCCCTTCCTGATCGCGGAAATATTCCGCGATGGTGAGGCCCGACAGCGCCACGCGCGCACGCGCGCCCGGCGGCTCGTTCATCTGGCCGAACACCAGCGCCACTTTGGAGCCGTCGGGGGTCGGCTTGCCGTCGGCGTCCTTGGCGATGACGCCCGCGTCAAGGAACTCGTGGTAGAGGTCGTTGCCCTCGCGGGTGCGCTCACCCACGCCCGCGAACACCGACGTGCCGCCGTGGCCCTTGGCGATGTTGTTGATCAGCTCTTGGATGAGCACGGTCTTGCCGACGCCCGCGCCGCCGAACAGGCCGATCTTGCCGCCCTTGGCGTAGGGGGCGAGCAGGTCGATCACCTTGATGCCGGTGACGAGAATCTCAGTCTCGGTCGACTGGTCGACGAACAGCGGCGCTTCGGCATGGATCGGCGCGGTGGCGGTCGCGTTGACCGGGCCCATCTCGTCGATCGGTTCCCCGACGACGTTGAGGATGCGCCCCAGCGTCTGCGGGCCCACCGGCACGCGGATCTGGCTGCCGGTGTCGGTCACCTCCTGTCCGCGGGTGAGGCCGTCGGTCGCGTCCATCGCGATGGTGCGCACGGTGTTCTCACCCAGGTGCTGCGCCACTTCCAGCACGAGGCGCTGACCGTTGTTGCTGGTCTCGAGCGCCGACAGGATCGCGGGCACATTCTGATCGAACGCCACGTCGACGACGGCGCCGATGACCTGACTGATGCGACCGACGTTGTTGGTCGTCGTCGCGCCAGTGACCGGGGTGGGGGCGGTGGGAGCTGCGGTGGCCATGATGTCCTGCCTTTGCGTAAAGTCGGTCGAGGTCAGAGCGCTTCGGCGCCCGAGATGATCTCGATGAGTTCCTTGGTGATCGCGGCCTGGCGGCTGCGGTTGTACTGGATGGTGAGGCGGTTGATGAGGTCGCCTGCGTTGCGCGTCGCATTGTCCATCGCGGTCATCGACGCGCCCTGTTCGGACGCGGCGTTCTCCAGCAGACCCTTGAAGATCTGGATGGTGACGTTGCGCGGCAGCAGGTCGGCGAGGATCGCTTCCTCGTCAGGCTCATATTCGACCACCGCCCCGCCGCTGGTCGGCTCGGCCGCGCCCGTCGCGGGGAGGGCGACGGGGATGATCTGCTGCGCCGTCGCTTCCTGCACCAGCGCGGAACGGAACTTGGAGAAGAACAGGTGCGCGACGTCGAACTCGCCGGCCTCGTAAAGGTCGAGCACTTCGCGCGCGATCTCCTGCGCCTGGTCGAAGCCCACCTCGCGCACGCCCGCAGTGTCGTAGGTCGCGCGGGTGGTGTCGGCGAACAGGCGGTTGATAACCGGGCGGCCCTTCTTGCCCACCAGCAGGAAGCGCACGGTCTTGCCCGCCGCGCGCAGCTCATGCGCCTTGTCTCGCGCCGCCTTGACGATGTTCGAGTTGAACGCGCCCGCAAGGCCGCGGTCGCTGTTCAGAACGACCAGCAGGTGCACCTGATCGCGCCCGTTGCCGCCGAGCAGCATCGGCGCCGATGCGCTGCCGCCGACCCGCGCGGCAAGGCTCGCGACGACCGCTTCCAGGCGCTCGGCATAGGGGCGCCCGCCCTCCGCCGCGGCCTGGGCCCGGCGCAGCTTGGCCGACGCGACCATCTTCTTGGCCTTGGTGATCTTCTGGGTCGATTTGACCGAGGAGATGCGGCCTTTGAGTTCCTTGAGGGTGGCCATTCAACTCTCTTGCGTCATGCCGAACATGTTCAGCATCCATGGACCCCGGATCAAATCCGGGGTGACGGAACTCCGGTTATGCGAACTGCTTGCCGAACGACTCGAGCGCGTCCTTAAGCTTGCCCTTGGTGTCGTCCGACAGGTCGCGGGTGTCGCGGATGTCGGCGAGGATGCCGGCGTGCTCGCGGCGGAGGTACGCGAGCATCGCCTCCTCGTAACGCGACACGTCGGTGGTCGCGACATTGTCGAGGTAGCCGTTGGTGCCCGCCCAGATCGACGCGGTCTGCTCTTCGAACGGCATCGGCTGGAACTGCGGCTGCTTCAGCAGCTGCGTCAGGCGGGCACCGCGGTTGAGCAGGCGCTGCGTTGCCGGGTCAAGGTCGGAGCCGAACTGCGCGAAGGCCTCCATCTCACGATACTGGGCGAGCTCAAGCTTGATCGAGCCCGAAACCTTTTTCATCGCCTTGGTCTGCGCAGCGGAGCCGACGCGGCTCACCGACAGGCCGACGTTGATCGCCGGACGGATGCCCTGGTAGAACAGGTTCGTTTCGAGGAAGATCTGCCCGTCGGTGATCGAAATCACGTTGGTCGGGATGTACGCCGAAACGTCGCCCGCCTGCGTTTCGATGATCGGCAGGGCGGTCAGCGAACCATTGCCGTTGGCGTCGTTCATCTTCGCCGCGCGCTCGAGCAGACGGCTGTGCAGGTAGAACACGTCGCCGGGGTAGGCTTCGCGGCCCGGCGGACGACGCAGCAGCAGCGACATCTGGCGATAGGCGACCGCCTGCTTGGAAAGATCGTCATAGACGATGACGGCGTGCATGCCGTTGTCGCGGAAATATTCGCCCATCGCGCAGCCGGTGTAGGGCGCGAGGAACTGAAGCGGTGCCGGCTCCGACGCGGTCGCGGCCACGACGATGGAGTATTCCATCGCGCCATTTTCCTCGAGCGCGCGGACGATCTGCGCAACGGTCGACCGCTTCTGCCCGACCGCAACGTAGATGCAGTAGAGCTTCTTCGATTCATCGTCTCCGGCGTTGGCGGTCTTCTGGTTGATGAAGGTGTCGAGCGCGACCGCGGTCTTGCCGGTCTGGCGGTCGCCGATGATCAGCTCGCGCTGGCCGCGGCCGACGGGCACCAGTGCGTCGAGCGCCTTGAGACCGGTCTGCACCGGCTCGTGCACCGACTTGCGCGGAATGATGCCCGGCGCCTTCACTTCGACGCGTTCGCGCGTCACGTTCTCGATCGGGCCCTTGCCGTCGATCGGGTTGCCGAGCGCGTCGACCACGCGGCCGAGTAGGCCCTTGCCGACCGGCACGTCGACGATGGTTTCGGTGCGGCGGACCGTGTCGCCCTCGCGGATTTCGGCGTCGGAGCCGAAGATCACGATACCGACGTTGTCGGCCTCGAGGTTGAGTGCCATGCCCTTCACGCCATTGGCGAATTCGACCATCTCGCCCGCCTGAACCTGGTCGAGGCCATGGACGCGCGCGATGCCGTCGCCGACCGAGAGCACCTGGCCGATTTCGCTGACCTGGGCCTCATCGCCGAAGGACGCGATCTGGTCCTTGATGACGCGGGAAATTTCTGCGGCGCGGATATCCATCGGGGTACTTAGCCTTTCATCGCAGCGGCGAGGGCGTTGAGACGGGTGCGGATCGAACTGTCGAACAGCTTCGAACCGACCTTAACGATAAGCCCGCCGAGCAGATCGGGGTCGACGCGGCGGTCGATGTGGACCGCACGGCCGAGACGGGCGCGAAGCTGCTGGCCGATGGCATCGGCCTGCGCGTCGGTGAGGGGGTGGGCGGAGACGACTTCCGCGTGCGATTCGCCGCGGTGCGCGGCGGCCATGCTGCTGAACGCGCGGGCGATGTCTGGGAGCGCCGCAAGGCGGCGGTTCTGCGCCAGCACGCCGAGGAACTTGGTGGTCAACAGGTCGAGTCCGAGCTCGCTCGCGACTTTCGCCAGCGCGTCGCCCGCTGCGCCGCGGTTGACGCGCGGGCTGACGATTAGCGCGCGCAGCTCCGCCGATTCGCCGATCGCGGCGGTCAGGCGCTGAAGGCTCTGTTCGACCGCGGGGAGCGCCTTGTCGGCCTCCGCGAGCTCGAACAGCGCCGACGCATAGCGTCCGCCTAAGCTCGCCTGAATACCGCTGGAACTCTCCACGGACGCACGACCCTTCGCTGGGGGATGGCTTACAAACCCGCGGGGGCGCAGCGAGTGCGCCGGGCGATGAACAGCCGTGCCGTTGGGTCGGCGCGCGACTAGCAGCGACTCCCGCGCTTTGCAAGGCGGGGTCGTGCGAACCCCTCCCCACGAGGCGCGGGGAGGGGAGAGTCAGTACCCGCTCAGCGTCGCGTAACGATCGCGCAGATAGGCGCTGGAGCCCCAGGCGTTCTCCAGTGGGCGCGCGCGCTTGAGGTAAAAGCCGACGTCATATTCGTCGGTCATGCCGATCCCGCCATGGAGCTGGATCGCCTCGCGGCTCATCTGGTGGAGCGTGTCGTTGGCCCGCGCCTTGGCGAGCGCGGCGGCGACGCCCGCATCGCCCCCGGCGTCGAGCGCGCCCAGCGCTGTCTCGATCGCCGAGCGCGTCAGCTCGATCTCGGTAAACAGCCCGGCCATGCGGTGCTGCAACGCCTGGAACGTCGCCAGCACTTGCCCGAACTGCACGCGCTGCTTGAGGTAGGCGAGGGTGGTGTCGAATGCCTCGCGGCTCATGCCGAACATCTCGCACGCGGTGAGCACGCGCGCCACGTCGAGCACGCGGTCGGTGAGGGCGTCGCCGCCGCCGTCGAGCTTTTCCGCCGGAGCGCCGTCGAAGCGCACCATCGCATGGCTGCGGAAATCAACCATTTGCCGCCGCTCGCGGGTCACGCCCTCGGCGCTGCCGTCGACCAGATACAGCCCGTCAGTCGCCGCGACGACAAACAGGTCGGCGCTGTCACCCTCCGCGACGAAGGCTTTCTCGCCGGTGAGCTTGCCGCCCGCGACGCGCGTCGCGATCTTGTTTGGGTCATGGCGCGGACCTTCGTCGAAGGCGAGCGTCGCCGTCTTGCTGCCGTCGGCAAGCGCGGGGAGCCACGCGGCCTGCTGCGCGTCGGATCTGCCCATGCGCAGCGCGGCCACCGCGATCGATGTCGCGACCAGCGGCGACGCGGTCAGTGTGCGCCCAAGCTCCTCGATGACGAGGCCGAGGCTGCGCCAGCCAAAATCGCTGCCGCCGTGCGCTTCGGGGATGACGACCCCGGTCCAGCCCATCTGCGCCATTTCGGCATAGACATTCGCGTCATAGCCGCGCGCTTCACCGGCATCGCGAACGCGGCGCCACGCGCTGGTCGGGCTTTCGTTGTTGACCCAGTTCTGCGCCATATCGCGCAGCATCGTCTGCTCTTCGCTCAATTGGGCCATCGGGGCCTCTCTCCCTGTCAATTCGGTGCGCAGGTCGGCGCTTACTGGTGGTCGAGCATCCCGAGGATGCGCTTGGCGACGATGTTCGTCTGGATCTCGGTCGAGCCGCCGTAGACCGTCGTCGCCTTCCCGAAGAGCCAGGCGCGGGTCGCCTCCAGCTCCTCCTGCGTGAAGCCGTCGCCCTCCCAGCCGAGCGCCTGCATGCCGCGGATCTCGATCACCATCTCCGCCTTATCCTGAAGAAGCTTGGTGCCGCTGGTCTTGAGGATCGAGGAGGCTTCGGACACGCCCTTGTCCGCAGCGACGCGCATCGCGGTCTGCATGAATGCGGCCCAGTCCATCTCCCACTTGGCGATGCGAGCGCGCAGATCGGGATTGGCGATGCGACCCTGCTCGTCCGTGCCGTAGGCTTCCTTGGCGAGCGCGGGCAGCGACACCCCGCCGCCCAGCGCGCGTCCGCCACCGGCGAGATTGGTTCGCTCGTGCTGAAGGAGGCGTTTGCCGATCGTCCAGCCTTCGCCTTCCTTACCGATCAGGTTGGTCTTCGGCACCTTCACATTGGTGAAGAATGTCTCGCAAAATGGCGACATGCCGCTGATCATCTTGATCGGCTTCACCTCGACGCCAGGCGAATCCATGTCGATCAGCAGAAAGCTGATGCCACCCTGCTTCTGCGTCTTGTCGGTGCGGACGAGGGCGAAACATTTGTCCGCCCACTGACCGCCGCTGGTCCAGGTCTTCTGGCCGTTGACGATATAATGATCGCCCGCATCGTCGGCGAACATCTGCAGGTTGGCGAGGTCGGAGCCAGCGTTCGGCTCGCTATAGCCCTGGCACCAGCGTACCTCGCCGCGGACGATCGCGGGGATATGCTCGGCCTTTTGCTCCTCGCTGCCATATTCGAGCAGCGTCGGGCCGAACATCATGACGCCCATGCCGCCGATGGGGTTGGAGGCGCCGGCGCGCGCAAACTCCTCCTGCACGATGCGCGCCTCGGCCTTGCTGAGGCCGCCGCCGCCATATTCCTTGGGCCAGGTCGGTGTGCCCCACCCCTTGTCGCCGACCGCCTGCCGCCAAGCTTCGCGGTCGGGCGACTTGTCTGTCGGCGCCTCCAGCGCGGAGCGCGACAGGTCGATGCCCTTCAGCGAGGCGGGGAAATTGGCCTCGAGCCAGCCGCGCACCTCCGAGCGAAATGCGTCGAGGTCCGTCGCGTCCGCCCGTTCGTCCAACATCGTCGCCATTTTGGCGCTCCTCCTCATTCCCGCGAATCTGCTTTCAGCGGACGATACTGGAGTTTCGAAAAGCGGCAATGGCGCGTTCGCCCGACGCTAGGGCATGCCGCTACTCGGGCGCATCGAGCTCACAGCAAAACGCCGCCCGGTCGCTGGGACCGGACGGCGCTTCGTTGACGGTTCCAAACCGAAGCGGCGCGAACGCCGCCTCAGCTCAGTTGGTCTTGGTGGTGGTGGTCGACGTGGTGGTCGCAGCCGGAGCGGCGCCCACTTCGCTCGGCGTGATTTCGCCGTTGTCGTCCATCGCGTTGGCCTTTTCCTCGCCCGCGGCTTCGATGCGGTCGGCCTTGTTCTCGAGCGCCTGCTCAGCAGCGGCGGTCGGAGCGGCGTCGGCCTGCTCGCGAACGGTGTCCGCCTGCGCTTCGGCGGCGTCTTCGACCGCGTCGGCTTCCTGGCTCTGGCACGCCGAAAGGGCGAGGGCGGCGGCCGAAACGGCCATGATCAGCTTGATACGCATGTTCACTTCTCCCCAAAAGGAAACCTGCCACAACCGCCTCGGACCACCAGGGTGCCGCCTCGCTTGCGCAGCAGGTCGCGCCCGGAAACCGAACGTCGACTTGAGCGCGAACCTAATGCCGGTTTTTTCTAGTGCAAGAGTGGAGATATGCGCTTTGCGACAAAACGTTGATAAGGACCGCCGTTCGCGTTGAAATTCGACGAGTGGTTGCGCCGGTTCGCGCGGCTCGGCAAGAGCGCGCTCATGACCCAATTGCTCGACTTTGCGCTCGGCGAAGGCGCCGACATGATCCGCGACACGACCGAACGCTTCGCGCGGGAGAAAATCGCGCCGCTCGCGGCCAAGATCGACGCCGACGACTGGTTCCCGCGCGACGAGCTGTGGCCGGCGATGGGCGAACTCGGCCTGCACGGCGTCACGGTGGACGAAGCGGACGGTGGGCTGGGGCTCGGCTATCTCGAGCATGTCGTGGCGGTGGAGGAGGTCAGCCGCGCCTCCGCTTCGATCGGGCTCAGCTACGGCGCGCATTCCAACCTGTGCGTCAACCAGATCCGTCGCTGGGGCAATGCGGATCAGAAGGCGAAATATCTGCCGAAGCTCGTCTCGGGCGAACATGTCGGCAGCCTCGCCATGTCGGAGGTGAGCGCGGGCAGCGACGTCGTCTCGATGAAGCTGCGCGCCGACGCGGTCGACGGTGGCTATCGCCTCAACGGCACCAAATTCTGGATCACCAACGCCGCCTATGCCGACACGCTGGTGGTCTATGCCAAGACCGCCCCCGAAGCGGGCAGCCGAGGTATCACCGCGTTCCTGATCGAGAAGAGCTTCCCCGGCTTTGCGATCGGGCAAAAGATCGACAAGGTCGGCATGCGCGGTTCGCCGACGTCGGAGCTGGTTTTTAACGATTGCTTCGTGCCGGAAGAGAACGTCATGGGCCCGCTTCACGGCGGGGTCGGCGTGTTGATGAGCGGGCTGGACTATGAACGCGTCGTGCTTGCGGGCCTGCAGATCGGGATCATGCAGGCGTGCCTCGACACCGTGCTCCCCTACGTCCGCGAACGGCAGCAATTCGGGAAGCCGATCGGTTCGTTCCAGCTGATGCAGGCCAAGGTCGCCGACATGGTCGTCGCGCTGTCGACCTCGCGCGCCTATGTCTACGCGGTGGCGAAGGCGTGCGATGCGGGGCAGACGACTCGCCATGACGCCGCGGGCGCGATCCTCTACGCCAGCGAAGCCGCGGTGAAGGTCGCCAACGAAGCGATCCAGGCGCTGGGCGGCGCGGGCTATACCAAGGACTGGCCGGTCGAACGCTATTGGCGCGACGCCAAGCTGCTCGACATCGGCGCCGGCACTAACGAAATCCGCCGCATGCTGATGGGCCGCGAACTGATCGGGGCCGCCGCGTGAGCGCCGAGGACGATTATGTCTATGACGAGGTGAGCGGCGACTGGCTTCCCGCTGCCGAACTGGCGGCGCGCCGAGCTGCCGACAGCCACGTCGAGGTCCGCGACGCCGTCGGCAACCTGCTGGCGGACGGGGATCAGGTCACCTTGATCAAGGATTTGGAGGTGAAGGGCGCTGGTCAGACCCTCAAGCAGGGGACGCTGATCAAATCGATCCGGCTGACGGGTGATGCGCAGGAAATCGATTGCAAATACCCCGGCATCAGAGGCCTTGTCCTCCGCGCCGAATTTGTGAGGAAGCGGGCGTGAGCGCGCCTGTCATCGGCTCGCCGGTCGACGCGGCGTCGCCCCGCGCGGCGCACAATCGCGCTTTGGCGGAGGAACTACGGTCGCGCGTTGCTCGCGCCGCGCTCGGCGGTGACGAGCGCGCGCGGGATCGGCACACGTCGCGCGGCAAGCTGCTCCCGCGCGACCGGGTGGAGCGGCTGGTCGACCCGGGTTCACCGCTGCTGGAACTTTCGCAGCTCGCCGCGAACGGGCTGTACGGCGACGAAGTGCCGGGCGCGGGGATGATCTCCGCGATCGGGCAGGTCGCAGGGCGGCTGTGCATGATCGTCGCCAACGACGCGACGGTGAAGGGCGGCACTTACTACCCGCTGACGGTGAAGAAGCATCTGCGCGCGCAGGAGATCGCGATGCAGAACCGGCTGCCGTGCATCTACCTCGTCGATTCGGGCGGCGCCAACCTGCCGCATCAGGCGGAGGTGTTCCCGGACCGGGATCATTTCGGCCGCATCTTCTACAACCAAGCGAACATGAGCGCGGCGCGCACTGCGCAGATCGCCTGCGTGATGGGCAGCTGCACCGCGGGCGGCGCCTACGTCCCCGCCATGTCCGATGAGACGGTGATTGTCCGCGAGCAGGGCACGATTTTTCTCGCCGGCCCGCCGCTGGTGAAGGCCGCGACGGGGGAGGAGATCAGCGCCGAAGCGCTCGGCGGCGGCGACCTTCACGCCAAGAAATCGGGCGTGGTCGACCACCTCGCCGCCGACGACATGCACGCGCTGACGATCGTGCGCGATATCGTCAGCCACCTCGGCGAATCGGGCAGCGACGCCGACTTCGTGGCGCTGGAGGGCGACGATCCGCTCTACCCGGCAGAGGACCTCTATGCGCTGATCCCGGAGGATGTGCGCGCGCCCTATGACGTACGCGAGGTGATCGCGCGGCTGGTCGACGGCTCGCGCTTCCATGAATTCAAGGCGCATTACGGCACGACGCTGGTGTGCGGCTTCGCACATATCCGCGGGCAGAGCGTCGCCATCCTCGCCAACAACGGCGTGTTGTTCAGCGAAAGCGCGGTGAAGGGGGCGCACTTCATCGAACTCGCGCAGCAGCGCGGCGTGCCGTTGCTGTTTCTGCAGAACATCTCGGGCTTCATGGTCGGCGGCAAATATGAGGCGGAGGGGATCGCCAAACATGGCGCGAAGCTCGTCACCGCCGTCGCCACCGCCACCGTGCCCAAGATCACCATCCTCATCGGCGGCAGCTTTGGCGCGGGCAACTACGGCATGTGCGGGCGGGCTTATTCGCCCAACTTCCTGTTCAGCTGGCCCAACAGCCGCATCAGCGTGATGGGCGGCGAACAGGCGGCGAGCGTCCTCGCCACCGTCCACCGCGACGCCGCGAGCTGGACGCCGGAGGAAGCGGAAGCCTTCAAGGCGCCGATCCGCCAGAAATACGAGGACGAGGGCAACCCCTATTACGCCACCGCGCGGCTGTGGGATGACGGCGTCATTGACCCCGCGCAGACGCGCGACGTGCTCGGCCTGGCGCTGGCAGTATGCGGCGGCATGCCGGTCGAAGAGACGCGCTTTGGCGTATTCCGGATGTGATGGCGACCAAATGAAAGATACTCTCTTCCTCCTCGACGCCTCCATTCCCGACCCTGCGGGCACGGACGGGGAGCGGTTCTGCAAGGACTGTCTGATCGTCGATGGCCTGCTCGCCGCCTTTCCCGAGCGCGCGGCCAACATAGAGGTCGTGCGCGTCCCCTATCCGCGCCCGCGGGAGGCGGTGGTGGCTGTGGCGGGGGAGGAGCTCCAGAACCTGCCGCTGCTGATGTTCGCCGACGGTGACGATGACGGAGAGGCCGACGCGCACCACGACGGTCGTGCCTTTGCGACCGACATCAACGCGCTGCTCGACGCGCTTCATTCGCGGCATGGCTTTCCGCGGCGGCTGGGAGCCTAGGACCCGATGATCACCTCGCTCCTCATCGCCAATCGCGGCGAGATCGCTTGCCGGATCATCCGGACCGCGCGCCGGCTCGGGATCGCGACGGTGGCGGTCTATTCGGACGCCGACGCGGACGCGCTGCACGTACGAGAGGCGGATCGGGCGGTGCACATCGGCCCCGCTGCGGCACGGGAGAGCTACCTTGTCGGTGAGCGCATTATCACCGCAGCGCAGCAGTCGGGCGCGCAGGCGGTTCATCCGGGCTACGGCTTTCTCTCTGAGAACGCCGAGTTTGCTCAGGCGGTGATCGACGCTGGGCTGATCTGGGTCGGGCCCAACCCTGCGAGCATCACCGCCATGGGCCTCAAGGACGCGGCCAAGAAGCTGATGGCCGACGTTGGCGTGCCGGTCACCCCCGGCTATCAGGGCGACAATCAGGACGCCGCCTTCCTCGCCGCGCGCGCGGCCGAGATCGGCTATCCGGTGCTGATCAAGGCGGTCGCCGGCGGCGGCGGCAAGGGGATGCGGCTGGTCGAGCGCGCCGACGCCTTTGCCGATGCGCTCGCCTCCTGCCGGCGTGAAGCGGCAGCGTCGTTCGGCAACGATGTCGTGCTGATCGAGAAATATATCGAACGCCCGCGTCACATCGAAGTGCAGCTGTTCGGCGACAAGCATGGCAACATCGTCCACCTGTTCGAGCGCGACTGTTCGCTCCAGCGGCGGCACCAAAAGGTGATCGAGGAGGCGCCGGCGCCGGGGATGGATGCTGCGACGCGCGCGGCAGTGTGTACTGCTGCCGTCAACGCCGGGCGGGCGGTCGACTATGTCGGTGCCGGCACGATCGAGTTCATCGCTGATGCGAGCGAAGGCCTGCGCGCCGATCGCATCTGGTTCATGGAGATGAACACGCGGCTTCAGGTCGAACATCCGGTGACCGAGGCGATCACCGGCGTCGACCTCGTCGAATGGCAGCTGCGCGTCGCGAGCGGCGAGCCGCTTCCCGCGACGCAGGATGAGCTCGCCATCGACGGCCACGCGATCGAGGTGCGGCTCTACGCCGAGGATCCCGCCAAGGGCTTCCTCCCCGCGACCGGCAAGCTTGAGGCGCTGCACCTCTCGCCGCTCGCGCGGGTCGATACCGGGGTGGAGGAGGGCGACACGGTGACGCCCTATTACGACCCGATGATTGCGAAGCTGATCGTGCATCGCGATAGCCGCGACGCCGCGCGCCGAGGGCTGATCGCTGCGCTCGAAGATGTGCTGGTGGCGCCGCTGCGCACGAACCAGGGCTTCCTCGCGCGCTGTCTGGCGGATGAAGCGTTCGCTGCGGGCGACGTGCACACGGGGCTGATCGCGGAGCGCGGCGACGCCCTGATCCCCCCGGCCGAGCCGAGCGCGGAAGCAAGCGACGCCGCGGCCGCCCTGTTCCGCGCGGCGCGCGTCGGCTCGCCGGTCGGATTTCGCCTAAATCGTGCGCCCGAAACGCGCATTCCGCTGTGGCACGATGGCATCGAGGTGCGCGGCGATCTGCTTGCGAACGCGCGCGGGGTCGCGGCACAGCTCGATCAGGAGCGCGTGGTCGTCGCCGATCAGGGGCACAGTCGGCTCTTCACTATCACGCCCCCGCGCGGGCAGGGCGCGCACGCGGCAGGTGATGGTGCGATCGTGGCGCCGATGCCGGGCAAGATCATCGCGGTCGAGGTCACCGAGGGCCAGCGCGTCGCCAAGGGCGACAAGCTGTTGACGCTCGAAGCGATGAAGATGGAGCACAGCCTCACCGCCCCATTCGACGGGGTCATTGACGAGCTCAGCGCCACCGCCGGCGCGCAGGTGCAGGTCGACGCGGTGCTGGTAAAGGTGGTCGCCGACTAACGCTCGCTCGACCGTAACGTCCGCTGCAAGGCATCACGCCACGCGACAAGGCGTGCCGCGCGGACCTCCGCGGACCTTGTCGGGCGAAAGCGCACGCTCGCCCCGCGCATCGCATCGGCGGCTTGCGCGAGGGTGGCAAAGCGCCCGCTACCCACGCCCGCGAGCATCGCCGCGCCGAGCGCGGTGGTCTCGACCATCGCGGGCCGGTCCACCTCCAGCGCCAGCATGTCGGCGAGGTCCTGTGCCAGCCAGTCGTTGGCGATCATCCCGCCGTCGACGCGGAGCTCCGCCCACGGCGCCCCGTCCGCTGCGAACGCGGTCATCAGATCATGTACCTGATGCGCCATCGCCTCTAATGCGGCGCGGGCGATGTGCGCGCGCGTCGCGGCGAAGCTCAGCCCGTGGATGCTCCCCCGCGCCGCCGCGTCCCAGTGCGGCGCGCCGAGCCCCGCCAGCGCGGGGATGATGACCACCCCCGCACTGTCCGTGACGCTGCGCGCCAGTGCCTCGCTCTCCGCGCTGTCCTCAAGGAGGCCGAGTCCGTCGCGCAGCCACTGGATGAGGCTGCCGGCGACGAACAGCGATCCTTCGAGCGCATAGTGCCGCTCGCCCGCGACCGCGTGCGCAACGGTGGCGAGCAGGCGGTTGGCTGACCGCGGCCGCTGCGTGCCCGTCGCGGCGAGAATAAAGGCGCCGGTGCCGAACGTGGCCTTGACCTGACCCGGCTCCAGGCAGCCCTGCCCGATCAACGCTGCCTGCTGGTCACCTGCGATCCCGGTGATCGGAATCGGCCCGCCGAACAGCGCAGGGTCGGTGGCGAGGTCGGCGGGGGTCGAGCCGACGATGTCGGGCAGCCACCCGCGCTCGACGCCGAACAGGGCCAGCAACCCGGCGTCCCAGTCGCGCCCGTCGAGCGCCATCAGCATCGTGCGGCTGGCGTTGCTGACGTCGCTGACGTGCGCGCCGCCGGTGAGCCGGTGAACAAGATAGCTTTCGACCGTCCCCATCGCCAGCCGACCGCCCGCTGCGCGCAGTTGCGGCCAGTGTTCGAGCGCCCAGCGCATCTTGCTCGCGCTGAAATAGGGGTCGAGCAGCAGCCCGGTCGTGGCCTGCACGCGGGGCTCCTCGCCCGCGTCGCGCAGTGCGGCGCAGGCATCGGCGGTGCGCCGGTCCTGCCACACGATGGCGGGGGCAAGCGGGGCGCCGGTGACGCGGTCCCAGAACAGCACCGTCTCGCGTTGATTGGTGATGCCGATGGCGGCGACGCGCGCCGGTCCGCCGGCGGCTGCGACCATCGCGCGGGCGCAGGCGAGCGTCGCCTGCCATATCTCTTCGCCGTCCTGTTCGACCCAGCCGGGCTGCGGGTAGCTCTGGCGGATGGCGCGCTGCTCCACCGCGCGCACGCGGCCGTCGGGCGCGAACAGCATGGCGCGCGTCGAGGTGGTGCCCTCGTCGATCACCAGCAGCGGACGATCGTCGCTCACGGAATGAGCACGCCGGGGTTGAGGAGGTTATCTGGATCCATCGCCGCTTTGAGCGCGCGCAAGAGCGCGATGCGTTCGGGCGGGTCGGTGCGGGCGAGCAGACTGCGCTTGTCGCGGCCGATGCCATGTTCGGCGCTGATCGACCCGCCCCGGGCGATCGCCTCGGCATAGACAATGGCGCTCGCCGCCTCGCCATGGTCGACGATCCAGCCCGCGGCGTCGCTGCTTGCGGGCGGGCGAAGGTGAAAGTGAATGTTGCCGTCGCCGAGATGGCCGAAGCCGAGTGTGGTGACGTCGGGATACGCCTCTGCAACCGCCAGCGGCGCTCGTTCCAGAAAGTCGGGCATCGCCGCCACGGGCACCGACACGTCATGGGGGATGAGCGGGCCGACCGCGCGCTGCGCTTCGGGGACGCTTTCGCGAAGGCGCCAGAGGGCGTCGGCCGCCGCTTCGCTGGGCGCGAGCGCGGCGTCGGTGGCGATGCCGCGCTCGAACGCGACGCCGAGCGCGGCCTCGAGCGCCGGTGCGGGGGACAGGTCGCGCGCGACGCTCACCGCCTCCACCAGCACATGCCAGGGGGAGGCGCTGGCGAGCGGCGCGCGGGTACCGTGGACGTGGCCCAGCACCAGCGCGACCGCAGCGTCGGGAATGATCTCGAAACCCTCGAGCGCGGTGCCGAGCGCATCGTCGAGCAGGTGAAGCAGCGCCAGCGCCGCGTGCGGATCGGGCACGCCGACCCACGCGACCGAACGCTCCACGACCGCCGGCTTCAGCGCCAACGTCGCGGCGGTGACAATCCCGAAAGCGCCTTCGCCGCCGATGAACAGCTGCTTGGCGTCGGGACCGCGATTGTCCTTGGCGAGCGGCGCCATCATGTCGAGCACCGACCCATCGGCGCGCACGACCTCCAGCCCCAGCGTCAGCGCGCGCGTCGTGCCGTGACGCAGCACCTGCGTTCCCCCCGCGTTGGTGGCGACGAGACCGCCGACCGTCGCGCTCCCTTTGGCGCCGAGCGATAACGGGAAACGGAGACCCGCCTGCGCGGATGCGGTGTGCAAATGTTCGAGGATCACCCCGGCGCCCGCGCGCGCGATGCGGGCCTCCCCGTCGATCGAGAGCACGTCCATCCGCCGCAGCGACAGCAGCAGCGTATCCCCGGTCCCGGGTGGCGTGGCGCCTGCAACCTGGCTCGTATTGCCGCCCTGTAGAGTCAGCGACACCCCATGCTGTGCCGCGATGGTGACGATGCTCTGCACCTCCCCCGTCGAGCGCGGCGAGAGCAGGGCGAGCGCCCATCCGTGCACTCGCCCGCGCCAATCGGTCAGCCAAGGCGCCATGTCGTCGGCGTCGGTGGTAATGCGACCAGGCGGGAGCGCGGCGTCGAGTTCGCCGAGGACGGGGTGAAGCATGCGCGTATTGAGACGGCCTATTGAGGCGATGCAAGCGCTCGCTGCGGGACTGGGCGGCGTCGCACCTTGCTTTTTCCGCCGGTTGCGCCTAGCCGGACGCGGTCTTCGGCGCGGGATGCGTGCCCTGCTGCGCGCCCTGTGAGTATTTAATGACCGACGGCCAACCCGTTTCCTTCGCCGACCTCGGCCTGTCCGACGAGCTGCTCGCCGCCGTCATGGCGTCTGGCTATACCCACCCGACCCCGATCCAGGCGGCTGCGATCCCGCAGGTGCAGATGATGCGCGACCTGATCGCGATCGCGCAGACCGGCACCGGCAAGACGGCGAGCTTCGTGCTGCCGATGATCGACATCCTGTCGGCCGGACGTGCCCGCGCGCGCATGCCGCGCAGCCTGATCCTCGAACCGACCCGCGAGCTCGCCGCGCAGGTGGCGGAGAATTTCGAGAAATACGGCAAGAATCACAAGCTATCGATGGCGCTGCTGATCGGCGGCGTGCAAATGGGCGATCAGGTGAAGGCGCTCGAAAAAGGCGTCGACGTGCTCATCGCGACGCCCGGGCGGCTGATGGACCTGTTCGGGCGCGGCAAGATTTTGCTCACCGCGGTCGAGCTGCTAGTGATCGACGAAGCCGACCGCATGCTCGACATGGGCTTCATCCCGGACATCGAGGAAATCTGTCGCAAGCTACCCAAGCAGCGGCAGACCTTGCTGTTTTCGGCGACGATGCCCCCGCCGATCAAGAAGCTCGCCGACCAGTTCCTCACTAACCCGCGTTCGGTCGAGGTGGCGCGCCCGGCGTCGACCAACCTCGACATCACGCAGGCGCTGGTGATGGTCGACGAACGCAGGAAGCGCGACGTGCTGCTGCAGCTGCTCGACCATGATCCGGCGATGACCACGATCGTCTTTTGCAATCGCAAGACGACCGTGCGCGACCTTGCCAAGACGCTGAAGCGGGATCGATTCAAGGCGGGCGAGATCCATGGCGACATGGATCAGTCGGACCGGATCAGGGAGCTGGAGCGGTTCAAGGCTGGCGAGATCAACATTCTCGTCGCGTCGGACGTCGCCGCGCGCGGGCTCGACGTCAAAGGCGTCAGCCACGTCGTCAATTACGACACGCCCTGGCACCCCGACGATTATGTCCACCGCATCGGCCGCACCGGCCGCGCGGGGGCGAAGGGCGACGCCTACACCTTCGTCACCGACAAGGACGAAGAGGCGATCGCCAACGTCCAGAAACTGATCGGCGTGCAAATCCCCGTCAGCGACCGCTTCGGCAAGGCGGCGAAGCGCGAAGAACTGACAGACACGGAGTCGCTGCGCGAGCAGGACGAGCGTCCCGCAAAGCGCGCCAGAACGGAACGTCCCCGTCGCGACGAGCCGCGCCGCGAGCGCGAAGAAGCGGACGCGCCGCGCCGCGAGCGGGGCGAACGCCGGGGACGCGACGCTCGCAAACCGCGCGACGATCGCGGGGCGCCAGAGGAACGCGAGCCCGCCTTCGAAGCGCCGCTGGTGGAGGATGCCGCGCCCGACTGGAACGGCCCGCGCCCGAGCTTCCTCGACTTCGGTGCGACCTGAGCGATCGCGCTCCGGTCAGGTAATCGACGGGCCTAGCGCCTGACCGCGCTCACCCATCGCCGCTCAACGCGGCGCTGATCTGTGCGCGTAGCCACTCGCGCGCGCGTTCGTCGGCAAAGCTGTGGCTGCCGCTGTCGATGCGTTTAACCGTGAGGCCCCGCGTCGCAACGTTGCGCTCGAACGCACGCGCGACCCGGTCGCGGCCCGCCAGCAGGACCTGCACGTTTCCGGCCGCCGCCAACGCTTCGGCTAAGCGCCCCGCCAGCGCTGCGGGCGGTGTCTCGACGCGACCGGCGCGGGCGAGACCGCGCGCCAGCTTGCGCAGGTCCACCCCGCCCCGCATCAGCCGCCACCATTCGGAGGGTTGCCGCAACTTGGCCATGTAGCGCGCGCGGATGTCGGCTGCGGAGGGAAGGGGGGCGGCATCTTCGCGCTCGGCGCGTTCCGTGCCTTCGTCATCGTCGAGCGTCCACGGGTTGCCCAGCAGCAGAGTGTCGATCCCAGCCGACCGCCCGAACAGCGCCAGTGCTGCGGCCGCGTCGCAGTTGCCGAATGCCACGATGCGACGGAGTTGCGGGCAGGCTTCGCGCAATGCGCTGACCGCGGCGGCGATGTCCGGTGCGCTGGAGAGGAAGCCGCCGTTGACCCCTTCGCTATCGCCTACCCCGCGCCGATCATAGCGCAACACCGGCCAGCCCGCGCCGGCGGTCGCAGCTGCCAATTCTGCCATGCCGCGATGCGCACCGCAGCGAATCTCGTTGCCGCCCGACACGATCAGCAGCCCGCTCGTGCCCGGCGCGGGGTCGAGCGTCGCCATGCAGCGGACACCCTCGACCTCGAACGTCAGCGGATGACGGCCGTCGCGGGCAGGCTGCGGCGGCGGGCGGCTCGCGGCCGAGGTCGCAACGACGCGATGGTCTCCTGACCCCTCGCGCCGGGTATCGATCGAGTGCCGCGTGAGCAGGTTGTCGGCCCAAGCTGCGATGTCCGCGGCCATCGCCTCCGCCATCGCGGCATTCTCGCCCGGTTCGCTGCGCAGCCACAACGCGGAACCCGCCATCTCGGCCGGCGTGACTTCGCGCAATGGCGTCACGGCGGCCGGGGTCGCCGCTTCGAGTCCGTCGAGCAGCACACCTGTGAGGCGATAGCCGCCGAGTTCGACCCATCCGTCGCGCGCTGCATTGCGCAGTTCGTCGGCGGTGATGGCCTGCCCCGCCTCGCGGTCACCCGCAATCCGCGTGCGCACCAGCGCCCGCACCAGGCTCGCGCCCGCGACCGGCGCCATTCGCCACCAGCCACGCGCGCCGATGGCTGCGTCGTCGATCAGCGCACCGCCGCGCCAGCTTGCTACGATTGTGGGCTCCTCCGCCCGGGCGACATCAGCGAGAGCCTCCTGCCACCGCTCCAGCGTGGCCTCGTCGTTGGGGAGCAGGCTGTCCCCTTGTCCGGGGAGGTCAGGCAGCGCGCTCGCCATGCCGCGCTTCGCGAGCGCCCGCATCGTCAGCGCGAGCGTGCGCCGCATGCGGTTCGCCTCGTCGAACAATGGGGGGACGATCAGCACCCGCACCAGCGCATCGGCGGGGCCGAAGCGCAGGGTGGGGGCGGCGGGCGTCACTCCGACAACTTGCCGGCGATGAAGTTTCGCAACGCGCCGAAGGTCTCGAACATGTCGATATCGACCTCGTCATCGTCGATGATGATGTCGGTGCGATCCTCGAGTTCGGTCAGCATTGTCGCCACGGCCATCGAATCGAGTTCGGGCAGCGCGCCGAACAGCGGGGTGTCGGCGTCGAACGTCGCGACCCGGTCGGCATCGATGCCGAGCAGGTCGACCAGCACGCCGCGCAGCGCCTGATCCGCGCGTTCCTGCCGTTCAACGCTCATCGACGATCCCTTGTCCAAACCTGATCGGGGTGCGCGCTATCCCACCGGGGCGCCGCTCGCAAGCGCGGCGCCGGGGCGCGAGCGGAGCACTTTCCGAGCAGCGACCTTCGCGATCGCCGGCCATGCTGCGGGCCGCCGCGGGTTCAGCGCGACGATATGGTGCAGCGGATCGACCCGGTCCGACCAGTCGTGCTTGTACGGGTCGTCGCCGGTTCCGAAATCGATCTCGCGCGCGCCGTCCGCGACACATGCCGCGACGAGCGCGTGGGTGAGCAAGGTTCCGGGCGATCGCCGGTCGTGGTCGGGGCGATGCGCGAGCTTGTGGATGAAGGCGCGGGTCCGCTCCATCGTCCAGAATTGCGCCGCGATGACCTCGCCTTCGTGCGTCAGCAGCCCCAGCCGCATGCGCCCGGCATCCGCTTCGTGCTTGGCGAACGCGCGCAGCAGGTCGGGTTGTCCTTCCGCGACTTTCCAGCTCGCCCCATAGACGTCCTCGAACGCGCGCCAGTCGGCATCGCGAAAGCTGCGTTCGATGCGGATGGCGGCGCCGAGGTCGCGCGCCTTGCGCTTGACGGTCGATCGAAGGCGACCGGGGCGGGTCGCCCACCAGGCGTCGAAACCCTGGTCGCCGATCACGAGGCGATGATTTGCGCTGGTCGTTGCCGCGTCCACCAGCCACCCCGCGCGTCGCAGCGCGGGGGTCAGCCATGTCCGGTCGCCGTCGCGAACCGCCGAGAGATCCAGGCGCGACGCGATCGCCAGCAACTGGCGAGCGACGTCCTCCGCCAGCGCTGCGGTGAGCGCCGTGTCACCGACCGTCTCCGGTCGCCAGCCAAAGCTATACCAGTTGCTGAGCGACTGGAGCCTGCGAATGTTCGCCGTACCGCGAAGCACCCACCACTGCGTCGCGCCGTTCCGGGCTGCCTTGAACGCATGCGCCTGCTCGCCCGGGGGGAGCGCATCGGCGAGGAGGCAAAACCAGCTCGTCCGGGAGAACGGACCAAGCTCGCCAGGCGGTAGGCGGTCGAGCGCATCGGCTCCGGCGGCGATGGCATCGGCAAGGTTCAACTGATATTCACCCCTTTGCCCCATGCCCCGGTGGCGTCTCGCAGGAGGGCGAGGGGGCCATCGTCGTTTCAGTATCGCCGGAAATCATGCTCGAACCCTTAAGCGCGTCTGTCCGTCCTATCGACCATGTCCTTGCGGGGGATGCGGACGCGCCGGCGTTGCTGCTGCGCGACCGCACGATCGACTATCGCTCGCTCGAACATGCCGTTGGGCGGGTGGCGGCCTGGCTAGCCGACCGCGCGGAACCGGGGGCGAGGGTGGCGAGCTGGGTGGGGAAGGGCGCGGTGGCGTCGGTGATGCCGCTCGCTGCCCCGCGCGCCGGACTGGTCCATGTTCCCATCAACCCGGGGCTCAAACGTGGGCAGGTGCAGCACATCCTGTCCGACTGCGGCGCGGTGCGGCTGATTACGAATGCGGGTCGTGCCGCGACGCTCAATCCGGGCGACCTCCCGTCCACGACGCACATCGCCGACGAGCAGGCGGTGGAAGCGGTGCTGTTCGGGCACGGGCCGGCGCTCGCCCGGTCACACGCCGATCCGCAGGCGCTGGCATCGATCCTCTACACCTCCGGATCGACCGGACGGCCCAAGGGCGTGATGCTCAGCCATGCCAATCTGTGGCTCGGCGCCGAGGCCGTGGCGGAATATCTCGAGCTGGCACCGAGCGATCGCGTGCTCGGCGTGCTTCCGCTGTCGTTCGACTACGGCCAGAATCAGCTGCTCTCGACGTGGGCCGCCGGCGGCAGCGTCGCCCCGCTCGACTATCTCAGCGCACGCGACGTCATCCGGGCGGTCGAACGTTTCGAGATCACCACGCTCGCCGGTGTGCCACCGCTGTGGGTGCAGCTGCTCGATAGCGATTGGCCGGCGGAGACCGCGGCGCGGCTGACCCGCCTCACCAACAGCGGCGGCGCGCTGACCCGCCGGCTAGTGCACGAGCTGCGGCAGCGGTTCGCGAACGCGCGCCTGTTCGCCATGTATGGCATCACCGAAGCGTTCCGTTCCACCTACCTCGAACCCGAGCTGATCGACGCCCGGCCCGAATCGATCGGCAAGGCGATCCCGCATGCAGAAGTGCTGGTGGTGCGCCCCGACGGCAGCATCACCGACCCCGACGAACCGGGCGAGCTCGTGCATTGCGGTCCGCTCGTCGCGCAGGGTTACTGGCGCGATGCGGAACGAACGGCACAGCGCTTTCGCCCCGCGCCGCCCGCGTCGCGTTACGGCGGCATGGCGGTGTGGAGTGGCGATCGCGTTCGCCGCGATGTCGATGGCTTTCTGACCTTCATCGGCCGCGACGACGAGATGATCAAGGCGAGCGGCACGCGCATCAGCCCGACCGAGATCGAGGAGGCGGCCGAAGCCACCGGCCTCGTCTTCGAAGCGGTCGCGTGCGGCGTCACCGACCCGGCCAGCGGGCAGGCGATCGCGCTTACCGTCCGGCCGCGCGGGCCGATCGAGGGCGATTTCGAGGCTCAGCTTCGTGCGGCTCTGCGGGCGACGCTGCCGAACTTCATGCAGCCGCGCGACATCATCGTGCGCGCCGATCTGCCACGCAACGCCAACGGCAAGCTCGACCGTGTGACCATCTGCGGCGACATGCGCACGCGCATCGAGGTGACGCCGTGAAGGCGAAACCGCACGGACCTGTCCCCGCAGGCTACGTCGCCGACGAACAGGGCGTGCTGCGTATCGGCGGGATGAGCGCGCTTGCGCTCGCCGACCACGGCACGCCGCAATTCGTCTATGACCTCGCGCTGGTGGCGGCACGCGTGCGCGCGCTGCGGCAGGCGATGCCGCCGGACGTCGCCATCCATTATGCGATCAAGGCCAACAGCCATCCCGATCTTCTCGCCGCAATGGCGGGCATGGTCGACGGCTTTGACGTGGCGAGCGGCGGGGAGCTGCACATGGCGGTCGCCGCGGGCATGGCGCCGCAGCGGATCAGCTTCGCCGGTCCGGGCAAGCGCAACGATGAACTGACCGCCGGCATCCGCGCCGGGGCGACCGTCAACGTAGAGAGCGAAGGCGAGGCGGAACGCGCACTCCACATCGGCCAGACGCTCGACCTGCGCGCGCAACTGGCGGTGCGGGTCAACCCGGACTTCGAGCTCAAGGGGTCGGGCATGCGCATGGGCGGCGGGGCCAAGCCGTTCGGCGTCGATGCGGAGCGGGTGCCCGACCTCATTCGCCGTATCGTAGCGGAGGGCGGCGATTACCGCGGCCTCCATATCTTCGCGGGAAGCCAGGCGCTGGATGCCGATGCGCTGATCGAAGCGCAGGCCAATACGCTCGCACTGGCGGCGCGCCTTTCCCAAGCGGCTGGCGTTGCCCCACCGCATCTCAATCTCGGCGGCGGGTTCGGTGTTCCCTATTTCGCCGGTGACGCCCCGCTCGACGCTAGCCGCATCGGGGCCGCGCTGGGTGAGGCGCTGGCGGCTCGACCGGCGATCCTCGGTGCGACGCACATGGCGATCGAGCTGGGGCGATACCTCGTCGCGGAAGCGGGCGTGTATCTGACGCGCGTGGTCGACAGGAAGCAGAGCCACGGGGAAACTTTCCTCATCGTCGACGGTGGCCTGCATCATCAACTGGCGGCCAGCGGGAATTTCGGCACCGTCATCCGGCGCAACTACCCGATCGCGATTGCGGGGCGGTTCGCGGACGAGCCGGACGAAATCGTTCACGTCGTCGGCTGCCTGTGCACGCCGCTGGACCGGCTGGGGGATGCGGTGGCGTTGCCGCGCGCCGATGTCGGCGACGTCGTCGCCATCTTCCTTGCCGGAGCCTATGGCGCGAGCGCGAGTCCGACCGCCTTTCTCGGACATCCGCCGGCGATGGAACGGGTCATCGGCATCGCCGGTTGAATGGGATCGGCGCCACGAAACGGCTAACCTGATATTCACCCTTATGCGCGAAACGAGGCGATGCCGCGTTGCGTCGTCCGCGCGTGCGGCATTGGAGTGATCGTGGCCATGACCAGCAAACGCCAGTTTTATGCACTGATCGCCGGGGTGAGCCTGTCGGCGATGGCGCTCGGCGGTTGCGCGAGCACGGCGCGGGCACCCGAATTGCCGCCGGCGAGCTTCGTCACCGCGCATGAGGGGCCGGGCGAGGAATATGTCATTGGTCCGCTCGACGAGCTGACCGTGTTCGTGTGGCGCAATCCGGAACTCGGCGGCAAGGTTCAGGTGCGACCCGACGGCCGCATCACCACCCCGCTGATCTCCGACCTGCCCGCTGTCGGGAAAACGCCGACGATGCTGGCGCAGGACATCCGCGTGCAGCTGTCGCGGTATATCAACGATCCGATCGTCAGCGTGATCGTCAACCAGTTCAGCGGCACATATTCGCAGCAGGTGCGGGTCATCGGCGCGACCGAGCGGCCGGCGTCGATCCCGTTCCGTGCCAACATGACGCTGCTCGATGCGATGATCGCTGTCGGTGGATTGGGTGAGCTCGCCTCGGGCAACCGCGCGCGGCTCGTGCGATATGATCGCGGCACCGGTCGGCAGGATGAATTCTCCCTGCGCATCAACGACCTCATCCGCCGCGGCGACACCAGCGCGAACGTGCGCCTGCAGCCGGGGGATGTGATCATCATCCCCGAAAGCGCCTTCTGATGGCAGACGCGCGGGAGGGAGCGGCCGCGTGACGTCGCTGCTCGACGAACTCAAGATCCTGCTTCACGGCATTTGGCAGCGTCGCTGGCCGGCGCTCGGCGTCGCCTGGGGACTGTGCGTGCTGGGCTGGCTGGTTATCGCCATGGTGCCGAGCCGCTATGAATCGAAGGCGCGCGTCCAGGTTGAAGTGACCGACGTCGTGGCTGAGCCCGGGGCGATGCCGCTCGATACCCAGCGGCGCTTCGATACGCTCAAGGACTCGCTCACCTCGACGCGCAACCTGGGGGAGGTCGCGGTCGCGGCGGGCATGATCGACCGCGCCAGCGACGATGCGGCGCGCGCTCGCGCGGCGATGGAAATCCAGCAGGCGACGACGGTCACCTCGACGCCGAACAACGTCATCGAATTTGCGGTCACCGTCGGTGGCGGCGGGCGCAGCGACGCACAGAACATGGCGCTCGCTCCGCGCATCGCCAATGCAATGATCGCGCAGTTTCGCGATGCGCAGATGCGCGACGGGGCTGCGGGAGCGGAGCAGAACCTGCGCTTTCTCGACGCGCAACTGGCGGAGGTCCAGGGCAAGCTCACCCAGGCGGAGAGCGCACGTTCGGCGTTCGAGGCGCGCAATTTCGGTCTGCTGCCGGGCGCGGGGTCGGCCTCCAACCGGCTCGACGCTGCGCGTGCGGAGCTGTCGCAGATCGATACGCAACTGGTGGCGGTCAACAGCCAGCTCGCCGCGACCCCGCCGACCATCGTCACCCCCGGCAGCGTCAGCACGCCGGTCGGCGTCGGCGTCGCACGGCAGCAGCTCGCCAATGCGGAGGCCGAGCTGTCGGGCATGCGCGCGCGCGGACTGACCGCGCAGCATCCCGATGTCGTCTCGCTGCAGGCGCAGATCGCGGCGCTGCGGGCGCAGGCGGCGCGTGAGACGGTGGCGCCGGTGCGGACGGCGGGAACCAGTTCGCCCAACCCGACCTACGCCGGCCTCGCCGCCCAGCGCAGCGCGCTTGGTTCGCGGCGAGCGCAGCTTCAGGGCGAAATCTCTCGGATCACCGCGGCGCGCGTGCAGGAGCCGGCGGTGGCGGCCGAATATGACCGACTGACGCGCGAATATACCGTGCAGAAGGAACAGTTCGATCGGCTCACCGCCCGGCGCGAGCAGATCCGCCTGCGCGGCGCGGCGGAGCAGAATGCCGACGCGGTGCGCATCACCGTGCTCGACCCGCCCAGCGTTGCCACCAAGCCAACGGCGCCTAACAAACCTTTGCTCAATCTGGGCGTGCTGCTGGCCGGCCTGGCCGGGGGTGTCGCAGCCGCCTTTGCCATGGGGCAGATGCAGACGACCTATCCCGCGGCCGCAAAGCTCGCGCGGGCATCGGGGCTGCCGGTGATCGGGTCGGTGACCGAAATCCTGACGCCGCAGCTTATTGCAGCGCGGCGCCTGCGTCTGCGGCGTTTCGCGTTGGGTGCAGCCGGGCTAGTCTGTGTCGCGCTGGCGGTGACGGGACTCGAAATCGTGCAGCGCGGCGGGCTCGGATGAGCGCGTGGGCGAGGATGACCACATGAGCCAGCTACCCCCAAAGCCCCCGAAGCGCTCGCTGCTCGAACGTGCCGACGATCGGTTCGATTTCGGCACGTCGCTGCGGCGTATCGAACCCGGCAGTCTCGACGATGACGGGTCGGCGGTGATCGACGGCGCCGCCCGACGCGCCAAGTCCGACCCGACGCGTCCCGCCGCCCGAGTCGCGGATGATGCGCCGAGCAAGCCGCTCTCGCCGCGGCCATCTCCGGCGGCGACCGAGCCGTCTCCACCCGAAGATGGCGCACCCGCCTTCGCCGCGCCCGCGCCGAGCGCTCGGGCGGCCCCGCCGCAGCCGCACCGTCGGCTGGTGCCGCGTGGCGGTCGTATCGCGTTCGCGCCGGAGATGCTTGCCGAGCAGCATCTGATCGATCCCGCCAACCCGAGCGGGCCGCTGGTTGAGGAATTCCGCCTCATCAAGCGTCAGCTCCTGCGCAATGCGGCGCAGCTCGCCGACGGGCGACGTGTCCTGATCACCTCGGCGCAGCCGGACGAGGGAAAGACGTTCACCGCGCTCAACCTCGCCATCAGCCTGGCTGCGGAGACCGATCTGTCGGTCGTGCTGATCGACGGCGACACCGTGCGCAGTGACCTGTCCGCGACGCTCGGCATCGACGAGGGGGACGGTCTCCTCGAATGGCTCGCCGACCCGAAACTCGACCTCGCGTCGCTGATCGTGCAGACCGATCTGCCGCGGCTGGCTGTGCTCCGCGCCGGCCGTCCGACGCCGCGCGATGCCGAGCTGTTGGGATCGCCGCGGATGGGGCAGCTGCTCGACGCGCTCGAAGCCGACGCCCCTGAGCGCATCATCCTGTTCGATTCGACGCCGCTGCTCGCGACCGCTTCGCCGGGCGTGCTGGCACAGGCGTGCGGGCAAGTGATCGTCGTCGTGCGCGCGGACGTCACACGGGAGTCGGCGCTGCGTGACGCGGTCGGTGTGCTGGGTCAGCACGACGCGGTGTCGCTGTTGCTCAACCGCGTGCGGTTTACGCCTGCCGGAAGACGCTTCGGCAGCTATTATGGAGAGGGACAGTGACCCGTCTCCGCGCTCGACATGGGTCCGTGCTGCTCGCTTCCACGATGCTGGTCGTCGGGTCTGCGGCGGCGGCGCAGGACAGCTCGTCGCCTCTCGGAGCCGGCGGCAGCGCCGACCCCGTCTCCACCGCCGCGACGGAGGACGGCCGCGCCGACCGCGCGCCACGAACGCAACGGCGCCGGGCGAGCGTCGAACCTTACGTCGAGGTGGGGCAGATCGTGTCGGCGGAGCTCGGCGGGTCGGGCGATGTCCTCACCTACACGACGGTCGCCGCGGGGGTGGACGCGTCGATCGCGACCGCTCGTACGCAGGGTGCAGCGTCGGTGCGATATGAACACCGCTTCGGCTGGGGCGACCGCGCGAGCAACGGCGATATCCTCACCGGGGCGTTGCGCGGGCAATATCGCATGACGCGCAACCTGTCGCTCGAAGCGGGCGCGATCGCCACGCGCTCTTCGATCGACGGCGGCTTCGGCACCCCCGACCTGGGCTTCGCTGATGGCGGCGTGAGCCGGGTGTACAGTGTTTATGCGGGGCCGACCTATGCCGGGCGGGTCGGCGACCTCGACGTCGGCGCGGCCTATCGTATCGGCTACAGTGCCAGCGACTATGACCTGCCTGCCGCGACGCTCGGTCGAACGGTGCCGCGGTTCGAGGATGCCGTCACCCACTACGCGGTTGCCAGCCTTGGCATGCGGCCAGGCCCCCGCCCGTTCGGCTGGACGGTGAGCGCCGGCTATGAGCGTGAAGACGCCGGCCAACTCGATCAACGGTACGAAGGCGTCTATGCGCGGGGCGACGTGACCGTCCCGGTTTCGCCCACGCTCGCGCTGGTCGGCGGCGTCGGTGTCGAGCGGATCGAGGTCAGCTATCGCCCGCCCTTGCTCGATCCGGCCACCGGCACGCCCGTCGTGGACGCGGGCGGTGGGCTGGTGGTCGATCCGTCCGCGCCGCGGCGCATCGCCTTCGACACGTCGGGTCTCATCTGGGACGCGGGGGTGATGTGGCGTCCGAGCCGCCGCATGAGCCTCGAGGCGCGGATCGGCCGGCGCTATGACGACTGGAGCTATACCGGCAGCTGGAGCTTCCAGCCCAACAGTCGGACGAGCTATCAGCTCGGCGTCTATGATCGCATCGGCACCGTCGGGCGCGGCCTGACGGGGGCGCTGGTTGCGCTGCCCACCGATTTCGCGGGGGTCATCCGCAATCCGATCGACGGCAGCCTGACCGGCTGCCTGTTCGGCGCGCAGGATGCGCAGTGCCTCAACCCGCTCCTCGGTAATCCCGCCGGGCTCGCCTATCGCAACCGCGGGGTCGTCCTGACCGCGTCGCAGCAGCGCCGGTTGTGGACCTTTGGCGTCGGGTTCGGTTACGATAACCGCAGCTATCTCGATGAGAGCGCGGGGCTCCTTTCAACGCTCGCGGGCGATGACGAAACCTGGTTTGCCTCGCTCAGCGCGTCGCGACCGATCGATGAGCGGACGGCGTTCTCCTCGAGTCTCACCTGGCAATATTATGATGCCGGGATCAGCGACGCGGACGCGTTCAGCGCCGGGGCGAACGTCGCCCTGGCGCGCAATTTCTGGCGCAACCTGTCGGGGCAGGCGGCGCTCGGCCTCAACATCATCGACGCACAGGGGTTCAACACGCGCTATTATCTGAGCGCGTTGCTGGGCGTGCGTTACAACTTTCAGTGATCGGGATCGATCGGCATGTATGACCAATATTATCATCTGAGCGGTCGACCGTTCCAGCTCACGCCCGACCCGCGCTTTTGGTTCGAAAGCGCGACGCATCGCACCGCCATGTCGTACCTCGGCTACGGCCTGGCGCAGGGTGAAGGCTTCATCGTCATCACCGGCGAAGTGGGATCGGGCAAGACGACGCTGGTCGGCCATGTGCTCCAGTCGATCGACTCGTCGCGCCTGACCGCGGCCCGGCTGGTGTCGACCAAGGTGGCGGACGCCGACCTGCTGCGGCTGGTGGCCGACGCATTCGCAATCCCGATTGCTTCGCCGGCCAAATCCGCCGCGCTCGCGGGGATCGAGGATTTTCTCCACGAAGAGGCGCGCGCGGGTCGGCGCGTGCTGCTAATCGTCGACGAGGCACAGAACCTCGACGTTAGCGCGCTCGAAGAGCTGCGCATGCTGTCGAACTTTCAGCTCGGCGAAGACTCGCTGATGCAGATTTTCCTGCTCGGCCAGCCGGAGTTCCGCGACACGCTCGCCTCGCCCCAGCTCGAACAGCTGCGCCAGCGCGTGATCGCGACCCATCATCTCGAAGCGATGCTGCCGGAGGAGGTCGAGCCCTACCTCATCCACCGTCTGACGCTGGTCGGCTGGCGCGAGGATCCGGCGTTGAGCCCCGACGCCTATGACGCGATCTGGCACGCCACCGGCGGGATTCCCCGCAAGATCAACACGCTCGCGTCGCGCCTGCTGCTGCACGGGGCGGTGGAGGAAAAGCACGAAATCGACGCGCGCGATGTCGAGCAGGTGATGGCCGACCTCGACGACCGTCCACGTGCCGTGCCGGCGCCGGCACCCGCCGTCGCTGCCCCGGCGGCAGGGGCGGGTGGCGCGGATGCGGCGCAGTTTGCCGAGATAAGTGCGCGCGTTGCCCAGCTGGAAGCGCAGCTTGCCGACCAGGATGCGGCGCTGCGTCGCGTGCTCGATCTGCTGATCGCCTGGGTGGAAGACGAACAGCGCCCGGCGCGACCCAATATCCGCGCCGCGTGACGCGATGGCGTCACCGCCCGCGCCGCCGGAGCGCATCGTCAATGCGCTGTCGATCGACGTCGAGGACTGGTTCCAGGTCGGCGCGTTCGAGCATGTGATCGACCGTGCCGACTGGTCCCGGCTCGAACATCGCTTCGTTGCAAACACCGAACGGGCGCTGGCGCTGTTCGAGCGCTGCGGCGTCCAGGCGACCTTCTTCACCCTCGGTTGGGTGGCGGAGCGCGCGGGGCCGCTGATGCGGCAGATTGTCAGTGCGGGGCACGAACTGGCCAGCCATGGTTGTGATCATGCGCGCGTCCATAGCCTGACGCGTCAGCAGTTTCGCGAGGACCTCGCCAAGACGCGAGCCATTCTCGAGGATGCGGGCGGGGCTGCGGTCACCGGTTACCGTGCGCCGAGCTTTTCGATCGACCAGCGCACGCCCTGGGCGCACGCAGAACTCGCCGAGGCGGGCTACGCTTATTCGTCGAGCGTGGCGCCGATCGCGCATGATCATTACGGCCTGCCCGACGCGCCGCGCTTTGCCTGGCGACCGGTTGCCGACGCGCCTTTGATCGAGCTGCCGCCGTCGACGATGTCCGTGTTCGGAAAGCAAGTCCTGCTGGGGGGCGGCTTTTTTCGCGCGCTCCCCTATCGAATGAGCATAGCCGGGGTGCGGGCGGCCAATGCGGCGGGGGAGCCTGCGGTCACCTACTTCCATCCGTGGGAGCTGGACCCGGATCAGCCGCGAGTCCGCGCGGCGCCGCTGCGTTCACGCCTGCGCCACTATGCGATGCTGTCGTCGATGGAAGGGAAGCTCGAACGGCTGTGCCGCGACGCGGCCTGGGGCCGGACCGACGACGTGATCAGGTCGCGCGCGCGCCGACTGATGGAAGCGTCATGACCGTCGCGGTCCGCGAGGCCACCGCCGCCGCCGACGCACGGGTCGAAGCGTGGCTCGAACAGCAGGCCGACGCCACCATCTTTCACACCCCGCGCTGGGGTCGCGCGGTCGAGCGCGGCGCCGGCCAGCGTTTCGCGCCGCTGCTGGCGGAGGAGAGTGGGGCCGTGACCGGCTGGCTCCCGCTGACGCATGTGCGCAGCTGGCTGTTCGGCGATGCGCTGGTGTCGAGCGGCTTCGCCGTCGGTGGCGGGATGATCGGCGATCACAAGGCGCTCGATGCGCTTGGCGATGCCGTCGTGACGCAGGCGAGGGCGCTTCGGGCGAGGGGAGTGGAGCTCCGCGGTGGGTACCTCCCGAGCGAATTTACAGCCGATGATGCCACCAATGTCGGCTTCGTCCGCGCGCTGGCTGAGACCCGCGAGGCGGAACTCGCAGCGATCCCCCGCAAGCACCGCGCCGAGGTCCGCAAGGGTCTGGCGGCGAAGCTGACCGTCGCCACGGGGCGCGACGAACGGCAGCGACTCGAGCATTATCGCTGCTATGCGACGAGCGTCCGCAACCTCGGCACCCCCGTCTTCCCGCGCAGCCTGTTCGACGCGGTTCTCGACGCGTTTCCCGACGCCGATATCCTCACCGTCTCGCTCGACGGCGAGCCGCTGGCGTCTGTGCTCAGCCTCTACTGGCGCGGCGCGGTGATGCCCTATTGGGGCGGCGGGACCCGCCAGGCGCGCGGGCTCCGCGCGAACGAACGGATGTATTTCGAGCTGATGGACCACGCCCGGGCGAGGGGGTGCACGCGGTTCGACTTTGGTCGATCGAAGGCAGGCAGCGGCCCCGCCGCGTACAAACGCAACTGGGGCTTCGATCCCACCCCGCTCACCTACGGACAATGGGCGAGCGATGGAGCGCCGCGCGACGTATCGGCGCAAAGTCCACGCTATCAAATGATGGTCAGGACGTGGCGGAAACTCCCGATTGGCCTCGCGAATTCCGTCGGACCTGCCATCGCGCGTCAACTCGCATGACGGGCACGCTGTTCATCGCGCACCGCGCACCTTGGCCGCCCGACCGCGGCGACCGCATTCGGTCATGGCAGTTGTTCCGGCATCTGTGCGCGCAAGGTCCGGTCCACCTCGCAGCGCTTGCCGACAGCGAGGCCGAGCGGGCGGCGGCGATCGACAAGCTGGCGCCGATGGCGGACAGCACGGCGATCATGGTACGCCGTCGCGGCAAGATGACGGCCTTCGCGTCGAGCCTGCGGACGGGTCGCCCCGCGTCGGTCGAGGCTTTTTTCGATCGCCGCCTGCAAGACCACATCGCAAAGCTCCTGGCGACCGACGCCATCGACCGCATCGTCTGCTTCTCCGGGCAAAGCGCGGCCTATGTTCCTGCCCAATGGCGGGGGCGCTGGCTGATGGACTTCGTCGACGTGGATTCGGCAAAGTTCGAGGCCTATGCCGCGGCCGGTGGATTGCTCGCACCGCTGTTCGGATGGGAAGGTCGCCGGCTCGCGAAGTGGGAGGCAAAGGTTGCTCGACGGGTGGATGCCAGCCTGTTTGTCAGCGAAGCCGAAGCCGCGCTCTTCCGACAACGAAGCGGGGTTTCCAGTCGTGTCCACGTGGTCGGCAACGGCATCGACACGGATTATTTCGCGCCCGACGCCAGCTTCCTGCCGTTGCCCGAGAACCGCGCGGGGCTGATCGTGTTCACCGGCCAGATGGACTATCCGCCCAACGTCGAAGCGGTGACCGTCATGGCGCGCGACGTGCTCCCTCGGCTCAGCGACGCGCGCTTTGCCATCGTCGGGCGAGCGCCGACCGCTGCCGTGCGGGCGCTCGCATCGCCGCGAGTGGAGGTCACCGGGGAGGTGCCCGACGTCCGTCCCTCGCTCGCCGCGGCGGACGTTGTAGCCGCGCCGCTGTCGATCGCGCGGGGGGTGCAGAACAAACTTCTCGAGGCGATGGCGATGGCGAAGCCGGTCGTCGCCAGCCGGGCCGCGCTTGCCGGCATCGCTATCCGCGAAGGCGAGCATGCCATCGCCGCGGACGGGGCCGAAGCCACGGCGAGCGCGATCGCGGCGCTGCTCGCGGACCCGGAGCGCGCCACCCGCATCGGCGCCGCCGCTCGGCAGCTGATGATCGACCGTTACGGCTGGGACGCGCAGTTGGCGCCGATCGACCGGCTGCTCGCAGCACCGGCGGAGGGAGTCAGCGCGTGAACAAAGGCGCCGCCGCCGTCCGCACCGCACGCCCGGCATTGTCCAAGGCGTGGCACGCCCCGCTGCGCGTCTATGCGGCGTTGGTGAGCGGGCTGCTGCTCGTATTCCATCGCGACCTCTTCACCCTGTTCGATCAGTGGAACCAATCGACCTTCAACCATTGCTGGCTGATCCTGCCGATGGTCGGCTGGCTGATCGCGCGGCGCCGCGAGACGCTGGCGACGCTGGAACCCGCGGCGTCGACGAAGGGGCTGGTCTGGGTGGCAGCCGCCGGCCTGCTGTGGCTCGCGGGCGAGCTGGCGGGGGTGCAGCTGCTACGGCATGCCGCGCTCGTCGCCATGCCGGTTGCGCTGGTGCCCGCGCTGTTCGGCACGCAGGTGACGCGCGCCCTGTTGTTCCCGCTCGCCTTCGCGCTGTTCATGATCCCGATCGGCGAGGAGCTGGTGCCGACGATGCAGCGGGTGACGGCCGAGCTGATCATGCCGATGCTGCACGTGTCCGGGATTCCGGCGGCGCTCGACGGAATCTTCATCACCACCCCGCGCGGCTATTTCGCCGTGGCGGAGGCCTGTTCGGGCGTGAAGTTCCTCGTCGCGATCGCCGCGTTGTCGACCCTTGCCGCGCATCTGTGGTTCCGGCGACGATCGCGGCAGTTCACCTTTGTGGCGTTCGCCCTTCTCGTCGGCATCATCGCCAACGCGGTACGCGCGTGGGGTACGATCGTCATGGCCGAAACGTGGGGCACGCGCTTCGCGGTGGGCGCCGACCACCTGATCTACGGCTGGGTCTTCTTCGCCATCGTGATGGCGCTTGTCGCGTGGGGTGCGCGCCCGTTTGTCGAGCGCAGCCCGGACGACGCCGACGCCCCTCCACCGGAAGCATTGGCGCGTTTCGCGCCGCGCGTCAGCGGCCACCTGACGGGCGTTGCCGTGGCGGCGGCGCTTGCGTTGATCGTGCCGGTCGCGTTCGGCCTCAACAGCGCCGCCCGCAGCCTGCCGATTGCCCTGGTGAGCGCGCCGATCGTGCCCGGCTGGGAGCTGCTGCCCGACGACGTGGGCGCGGCGGACAATTGGCTCGCGCACTATGCCGGCGCGACTCAGCGCCGCGACTGGCGCTATCGCGACGCGGCGGGGCGAATCGTCACGGTGACGCTCGCCGCTTATGCCCGGCAGAGCGAGGGCGCCGAAATCGTCGGCTTCGGGCAAGGCGCAGTCGCGCCCGATGGCGACTGGCGCTGGGGCGGCAATCTGCGCCCGATCGGCCCGATGGCCGTCGAGCAGATCGTCCGGGAGGCGGCCGTGCGCGACGTCGCGCGGCTCTATCAGGTCGATGGCGAGCTGACTTCGGATGCCGCCCGAGTGAAGTGGGCGACGCTGCGCGCGCGTGCGTTTGGCGGCGATCCGCGCGCCTGGGCGATGCTGGTGAGCGCCGCCACCATGTCGGACAGCTCGGGCCGCGGCGTCGTCGCGTCGTTCATCGACGCAGCCGGTGGCGCGCAGGCGCTGGCCGAGCGCTTGACCGCCGGCGACTGAGCGTCGAAGCGCAACGCCATGTGCGGCATCGCCGGTCTCTATCATCGCGAGCAGCCCCGCCCCCTTCCCGAGGAACGCGTCGCGGCGATGATCGCGACGCTGGTCCACCGCGGGCCGGACGGGGCGGGCCTCTGGAGCGCACCGGGCGTCGTGCTCGGTCACCGGCGGCTGTCGATCATCGACGTCGCCGGATCGCCGCAACCGATGCCGAGCGCCGACGAGCGGTTCCACATCAGCTACAATGGCGAGATCTACAATTACCGCGCGCTCCGCACCGAGCTGGAGCGGGGCGGGGCGGTATTCCGCACCGATGGCGATACGGAGGTCATCCTCGCCGCCTATGCCGCCTGGGGCCCGGCCTGCCTCGACCGGCTGGAGGGCATGTTTGCCTTTGCCATCCATGATGCGCGCAACGGCAGCCTGTTCCTCGCGCGCGATCGGCTCGGGGTCAAACCCCTGTTCTACACGACGCTGCCCGACGGGACGCTGGCCTTTGCGAGCGAGCTGAAGGCGCTGCTGACGCTGCCCAACCTGCGGGTCGTCGCCGATGTCTGCGCGGTCGAGGATTTCCTGGCCTTTGGCTATGTCCCAGACGATGCATCGATCGTCAGCGGCGTGCACAAGCTTGCTGCCGGCCATTATTGGCATTTGCGCCGCGACGGGCACCCGGCCGAGCCGAAGCGGTGGTGGGCACCCGACTTTTCGCGCAGGATCGTTGCCACCGAAGCGGAAGCGGCGGAGCATCTGACGCACCTGCTGCGCGCGGCGGTCCGCAGTCGGATGGTCGCCGACGTGCCGCTCGGCGCGTTCCTGTCCGGCGGGGTCGATTCGAGCGCGGTCGTCGCGATGATGGCCGAAGCCAGCAACACCGCCGTCAAAAGCTGCGTGATCGGCTTCGACGATCCGTCGCTCGACGAAACAAGCTACGCCGATACCATCGCTCGACGGTTCGCCACCGATCATGCGGTGCGTATGGTCGGTGCGGATGATTTCGCGCTCGCCGATACGGTCGCTTGTCTCTGTGACGAACCGTTCGCCGATGCCTCCGCCCTGCCGACCTACCGGGTGAGCGAGCTGGCGCGGGAGCGCGTCACCGTCGCGCTGTCGGGGGACGGTGCGGACGAAGCGTTCGCGGGCTACCGCCGTCTCGTCTTCCAGCATCAGGAGGAGCGCGCGCGTCGCTGGCTCCCGGCCGAACTGCGGCGTTCCGTGATCGGCCCGCTGGCGGCGGCATGGCCTGAGCTGGGCTGGGCGCCGCGCCCGTTGCGCGCGAAGGCGACGCTCACCAGCCTCGCCCACAGCGGCGCGGAGGCCTACGCGCGATCGATCGGCGTCACGTCACCCGAATTGCGCGCGGCGCTGTTCACGTCCGCGGCTCGAACGGCCTTGCAGGGCCATGTCGCGGAGGAACGCTGGTGGCGCACGATGGCGGAGGCGCCCGCGACAGAAGCGCTCGATGCGGCGCAATATGCCGATCTGCTCATCGCGCTGCCGGGTGACATTCTGACCAAGGTCGACCGGATGAGCATGGGCGTCAGCCTGGAGGCGCGCGAGCCGCTGCTCGACCATCACCTCGTCGAATTCGCCGCGACCCTACCCGCGTCGATGCGGGTGCGCGGGCGGCAGGGCAAATGGCTGCTCAAACGATCGCTCGAAGGCGTGCTGCCCAACGATGTCCTGTATCGACCCAAGATGGGTTTCGTGACGCCGATATCGCGATGGTTTCGCGGGCCGCTGGCGGGCGAGGCGCGGCGCTTGGGCACCAGCGAGACGCTGCAGGCGACGGGTTGGTTCGACATGGAGCGCCTTCGCCGACTGGTCGACGAACATCAAAGCGGCCAGGCCGACCGCGCCCGTCAGATCTGGCAGTTCTTCATGCTCGAGAAGAGCCTGCGCAATATCTTCGGCATCTGATCGGCATCAGGCCTCGGCGACGTCATTGTCACGCGAACGGGCGTCGATCACCGTCGCCGCCGCGATATCGTTGCTGACATTGCCGAGCGTGCGGATGATGTCGGGCAGCGTCTCGACCCCGACCAGCAGCGCCAGCGGCGCGACCGGTACGCCCATGGCAACCGCGATCGGCGCGATGGATGAAAAGAAGCTGATCGTTCCAGGCAGGCTTACCGCGCCCAGCGTCGTCGTTGCGGCGACCGCGACACCGACCGCCAGCGTTCCCGGCGTCAGCTGCACGCCGGTGAGATAGGCGATGTAGATCGCCACCGCGAGGTTCATCGCCGGCCCGGTCGAGCGAAACAGCGCCACCGCCAGCGGCAGCGTCACCTCAGACACCGCCGGGCGGACACCGAGCGCGGTCGCGCCTTCGACCATCGCCGGAAGCGACGCGAGCGAGCTTTGCGTTGAAAAGGCCACCGACTGCGCGGGAAGGACGGCGCGCGCGAAGGCGCTTAACCGCCGCTTTCCAAAGAACGCCGCCATCGGATAGGCGAGCGCCCACACGAGCACGCCGATCGTCGAAACGATGAGGATGTAGTGCAGATACACGCCGATCGCGGCGGGTCCGACGGCGATCGCGGTCACGAATGCAAGCGCAAACACGCCGACGGGCGCGATCCGCAACACCCAGCCGATCATGACCAGCATGGCGTCGGCGAGCGCGGCGAACAGGCCGCTCAACCGGTCGCGGCTGGCCGGTTCGAGCCGGGTGATCGCCAGCGCGAAGACCCCGGTGAAGATGATCAGCGGCAGGATGTCGGTTTCCGCCGCGGAGGTGATGGGGTTGGTCGGGACCATCTTCTTGATGATCTCGGTGAAGGGCGGCACCTGGCCGACGTCAGCGCTGGCAAGCCCGGCGGCGAGCGCGGAGCGGGCGGCTTCGGGCACAGGAAACCAGCCGAGCAGCAGCGGGGTCACGATTGCCGCGAGAATGGCGCCGGTCCACAGGACCGCGAAGAACAGTGCGATCGATGCGCCCGCGATGCGGCCGGCGCGCGCTGCGGCGACCGATTGCACGATGCCCGTGACCAGCATCGCGACGACGAGCGGAACGATGGTCATCTGCAACGCGCGCAGCCACAGCGTGCCGATTACGTCGAGCACGGGTCGAAGCCCCGCCGCGAGGGCCGGGGCATATTGTCCGAGCAAGATCCCGCTCGCCACCCCGGCCACGAGGCCGCCGAAGATCGCGAGGGGGGAAATGCGGGTGAGCGCCTGAATCGGCCGCGTGGCGCCCGGCAAAGCGGCGTGGGCGGGGGAGGCGGGCGGCGTTGCGGGGGGCAGGTTCACATGTGCGAATGTGCCGGTGACCCGCTCCCCGCGCAAGCGGGGAAGCGAGCCACCGGCAATATTGTTACGCGATTGCCGAGACGATTAGAATGCGCCCGGGTTCTCGCGAGCAAAGGTCGACGCGCGCGGGCCGCGATCGACGACGCTGTTGTCGCCATAGCTGCGGACGGTCGCGCCCAGCGTGCCAACGCCCGCATCGGCGATGGGCGTGCAGGTGCGGCCCGCGAGGAAGTCGAGCGCAACGCGCAGCGACTGTTCGCGCGGGTCACCCAGCTGATAGGCGACTTCGTCGCCCGACCGGCAGCTGTTCGGCACCTTGCCTGCGAGACCATTGTAGTAATCGCGCTGGCCGGCGGCATTGGCGGTCGCGAACGCCACGACCCGCATGCGGTCGTCGCATGCCGGCCGGTCGAGCGCGATCTGACCGACGGGCTTGCCGTAAGTGTTGCCGCCGATCAGCGCCATGTTGCGACCGAGATAGGGGATCTGCGAGTTGATCACCAACTCGCTCGCCGACGCGGTGCCGCCGAAGCCGATGAAGGCGACGCGGGTCGGCGCAATCGACTGCGGCTGCGGCTGGAAATAGCGCACCGTGTCGTTGTTCGACTTCTCCGGTCGGAACACCGTGCGCGACAGGACATCGGTGGTCGAGCGGTTGGCGCCCAGGAGGTCGCCGACCAGATCGCCGATCCGCACCAACCCGCCACCATTGTAGCGAAGGTCGATGACGATCTGCGTGATGCCCTGCGCCTTGAACTGAGCAAAGGCGTCGCGCAGTGGTCCTTCCGCCGAGCCGATGAAGGTCCGCAGATTGACGTAACCGACCTTGGTGCCGCCGTTGTCGAGGATCTTGACGCCATAGCGGGGCGACACGGGCAGCAGATTGTAATCGGCCTTCGCCACCGACACTTCGCGGACGTTGCCGCTGGTATCGCGCACGCGGAAGATCCGGGTCACGCCGACATCGTCCGGACCCAGTGCCTGCCCAATGCCCGCGGTCCCCTCCGCCGCGACAATGTCGCTGACGTTGCGCAGCGTGCCCGAGGTCGTGCCTATGGCAAGGATTTCGTAACCGCGATCGATCCCGGCGTTGAGCGCCGGCGCATTTTCGAACGCCTCCGCAATGAACAGGCGCTTCGTCGGATCGAGCGCGAAGCGCACGCCGATACCAGCGGTCGAACCACTGTTATAGTAGGCATTCTCCTCGGCGATCGAGGTGATGTAGGTGAAGTAGCGGTCCTTGCCCTGCGCGCGCGCCGGTGCGACCAGCGCGTCGATATAGTCCTGCACCGTCGCATAGCTCGCCGGGTTGACGCCTTGCGCCAGGTCCTGCGGCGCGAACAGCCACCATTCCTGGATCGTCTGGAGCGCAAAGGCCTTGCGGTCGGAGAGGGAACAGCCGGCGGTGGGCGATGGGGTCGGCGCGGGCGCGGGCGCCGGCGCCGGCGTCGGTGTCGGCAGCGTGTTGGTCGGGGGCGGCGTGGATCCGGTACCGCCAGAACCTCCGCACCCGGCGAGCAGCATCGCCACGATCGAAACCGAACTCACCAAGCCTTTGCGCATCACACCATCCCTTGCTGAACGAGCGTCGTTCCGCGCCCTTTCGAAATCGTCTTTGGGCGAGCCTGTCACGTTCCGCGCACAATGTCCACGTGGACCGAAACTTGCGTAGACTTGCATCAAGTCGGCAAAACGCGGTCCTAATTGAGTTTCGAGAGGGCCGGGACGGCAAGCTGTTGCGACGCCACGAAAACGCGCGTGCAAGGTTGGCGGGGCCGTCGAACCAGGGGAGGGCCTGGATGCGGCGGAGGCCGTGGCGCTGCCGGTCGCACTGGTCGACATGCTGGCAGGCAGCTTCAGGCCGACCGCGCTTGCGGATTGCGGCGGCACGCTCGACCGTACGCGCATGTTGCGCGACTATCTGGACCGGCACCTCGGCGATCCACAATTGTGCGCGAGCCGTGTCGCCAGCGCGCTCGATTTCGGGGTCATGTCGGACGGTGCGGTCATTCAACCGGTCACCTTCGACGCCTATGCCAACGTCGATTACGAACTGTCGCTAGTCTCGGACAACGGCTTTCGGATGAAGCTCGACCGCGCCGCGGCCTCGCCCGGCGTCCCCGATCGCTTGCGCCTTGACGGGAGCGCTCTGGCTGAGACCGGCCTGGCGCGCTTCGCCGTTCCGCCGAGCCGTGCCCGTCGTCGGCACGCGCTGGAAGCGCAGGTGCCAAGCGTCGCCGGCGCAGCCGCTGGCCACTATCGCGACGCGGTCACGGTGACGATCAGCCCGCGCGTGGCCGGCTGAGCGCGCTCAGACCGGCGAGATGGTCACCACCAGGCGGACCGGCGCAATCGGATCGGCAACGGCGTAATCGGCGAGGCGCCAGCTGCGCTCCAGCCGCGACGCCTGATGCTGTACAAAGCGATATTCGCCGTCGCTGGCCTCCCCCTGCTGGGTGCCGGCGAACAGCGTGCCGGCCGTCACATTGTGAACCCGCGCCCGCACGACGTAGCCATTCGCAGCATTGCAGGTCTCTCGGATCATGCCGAGGTCGAGGCTTCCGCCGCCACTGGGCAGCGCAATATCCTCGGGCGCGCTGATGCGGCAGAAAGGCGCGACCTGTGCGCGGAGGTTGATCGCGACACTGTCCGACGCGGTCGCTGGCGTCGCCGCAAATGCTGCGAGCGCAACCGGCGCGAACAGTCCGACTTTCACAATAAAGCGTAGGCGCATGACGATCTCCTTGGCGGAGAGCGTCGCGACGCAAGTCACGAAAGCGCGTTCAGAACCTACGTTAAGACAGCGGAAACATCTGGTCAGATCGGCGTTACCGGCACCGCTTGAACCGGCCCTGCGTGATGACCGCGCGAATGGCATGGCCGGCGTCGAACGGAGCTTCGGCACCGCGGAAATGCTAACCGAGAGAGGTGGTGCCCAGGGACGGGGCGCGGCAAGTGCCCTCAGTCAATGGCTTAGCGGTTTCCAACCCCCCGCCGCGACCAACGGATTCCTGCGGCGTCCGCTCCACCCGGTTTCCAACCTTTCGCCCGCCGGGAGCGCCACGTGATGCGCTATCTCGACGTGTGCGCGGGCGTGTTGGCGGCAGACGCATGACATGGCTATTCGTGCCCTCTCCCTATGCGCCGGCGTCGGAGGCCTCGACCTCGGCGTCCACATCGCCGAGCCCGACTTTCGCAGCGTCTGTCACGTCGAGCGGGAAGCTAGTGCCGCAGCAGCTTTGGTCGCGTCGATGGAAGCGGGGCGGCGGGCTCCGGCTCCTATCTGGAGCGACGTGCGAACCTTCGACGCTCGCGCCTGGCGTGGAGCGGTGGATTGCGTTCTGTCGGGCGATCCCTGCCAGCCCAATAGCGTCGCCGGCCAGCGTGGGGGAGCCGACGACGACCGATGGCTGCTCGATCGCGTCATTGAAATCTTCGACGAAAGCGGGGCTCACACCCTGTTCCGCGAGAACGTCACGGGGAACGCCAGCGGACAGCTCGCGGTTGCCATCCCGGCATTGGAGCGATTGGGCTGCCGCGTTGCGGTCGGAATATTCAGCGCGGCCGAGGTCGGCGCCTCGCACCAGCGCGAGCGCCTGTTCATCCTCGCCAAGCGTGGCGTACCCGACGCTCAACTGGCAGGAGGCGTCGCAAAGCTGGTCGACCCCGCGTGCATCGGATGGGGAGAAGGGCGGGCCGAATATGGTCTTTGGCGCGGGCGGGACTCCGCTGCCCTCGCAAGCGGCCCACTGGCCGACGCCAGCGGCGCGCGACTGGAAGGGCGCGAACAGCGAAGCGCACGTCACCACGAACGGGACGGGCGCGATGCACATGGACCAGCTTCCGAACGCGGTAGCGCATGGCTTCCCCCATTCGCCCCCGGTCCCGCCGATGGACGATGGCCCGCCATCCTCGCCGAATACCCCGCCCTTGCCCCGGCGCTTGAACCCGGCGTTCGTGGAATGGCTGATGGGCTGGCCCACCGGGTTGAGCGGCTTCGACACTGCGGCAATGGCGTCGTGCCCCTCGCCGAAGCCGTTGCGTGGGTGCGGCTGCATGCGCTGCTGGACGGCGACGATGCGCGCGGAGCTCGATGCGCTGCTGGCCATCGATGCGCCAGCGCAGGCGAGTTTGCTGTGAGCGCCGCAGCATGACCTGCCCCCGCTGCACCACCACCCCGCACGACGGCGGGTCCATTCCACCCGCGTTCGCCGGGCGCATCGTCCGCGTGACCTGTCGCGACGGTGGTTCCGACGTGGGTGTTGCCGAGGTGTTCCGCTGGCAATGGGCCGGGCTGGAGCCGCTCAACGGCGACGTGATGGCCGCGCGGATTGAGCCGGGGCTCGCCGCATGACCCCGCCCACCTTCGCCACCCGCGCCGAGCTTACTGCATGGTGCCGCCGCCGCGCCGCGACCGCAGACCTCACCGCGCCCGATCAAAGCGCGCAGGGCCGTGCGCGAGCCCAGCTCGACGCGCTCGCCGACATTCGCGCCGCCTGTGCCGCGCACCCGCATTTGCTGAAAGGACCTACCGATGAAGATCACGAGCGTCACCTATCGCGCCCTGCGGACGGGCAGCGGTTACAACAACGTCGCGGTCGAAGCGTCGGCAGCCGTCCCCGATGACCGGGACGCCGATGATGTGCTGCACAACCTCAAGGCCTGGGTCCACCAGCAGATCGACGACCGCCTCAAGGCCGACGAATACACCGACACGCTCGTCACCCTTCGCGACCGGGCGGCGTGGCAGAAGCAGGAAGTGGCGCGCCTTGAGCGCCGCGCCGACGCCTTCCGTGAGCTGTTGAAAGACAAGCCGCGCCTTGCCGAACTCGCGCGCGCCAACGGGCTCGGCGGCGACGCGCTGCTGCTCGAAACCATCTGAAAGGACCGACCGATGAGTGAGACTGTGACGTCGTGGTGGACGGAGGAGGATGTGGAGCAACAGCGCCGCCGCGAACAGCTTGCGACCCGCATTCTGATGTTCGCGGATTTGCTGGGAACGAACCCACTTCCCGGCGAAGACGGGGACATCGCGTACGACCTGCTTCGCGAGGCGGCAGCGCGGATCAGCAGCGACCGTCTGCGCTTCGCCGCCCTCTCCGCCATGCCGCGCCCCGACGATGCGCTGCGGGAGGCGCAGGCGGAGAGGGCGCGGTTGCGGGCAGCGTTGGAGGCATGGATTGCATACGACAGCGGGGACGACAATCGCCCCAACGCTGGGGTGCAGATGATGCTGGATTATGACCACGCCCTCACGCTGACTCGCGCCGCCCTCGCCAACGGGGAGACGCGGTGATGGGGATGAGCCCCACAATCCTAACCGCTGACGGCCTCTACTTCGATTTTCTGAACCCGGCCCCGGAGAGCATCACGCTCGAAGCGGTCGCGCGCGGCTTGTCGAATATCTGTCGGTTCAACGGGCAATGCCACCGCTTCTACTCGGTCGCGGAGCATAGCGTGCTGGTGAGCCTTCGCGTGCCGGAACAAGACGCGCGCGCCGCTTTGCTACACGACGCGGCGGAGGCGTTTATCGGCGACGTGACGAAGCCGTTGAAACGGCTGCTCCCCGACTATCAAGCAATCGAGCAGCGGGTGGAGGCGGCGGCGTTCGCGCGCTTCGGCGTTTCACTCCCGCTGCCCGAAAGCGTAAAGCGTGCCGACCGCGAAATGCTCTATGTCGAGCAGCGGCAGGCGATGCTCAATGCGGACGGCTGGACCTCTACGGCAGAAACCGACGACGTGCCCGATCTGGCGTTCCTTTCGCCCACCGACGCCTATGCCGCGTTCATGGCCAGGGCTCGCGAACTCGGCATCGGGGAGGCCCAGCCATGACCCGCCCCGACTATCCGAACCGCCAAGCCTACCGCGCGGCCATGCGCCGGTGGAGGGGGTGATGGGGGCGGCAAACACCCCCGAAGCGGTGGCGCAGACGCTGACGCCGGGCCAGAGGCGCGCGGTGCTGGCGATGTCGGCGGAGTGGCAACAGCCAGGTCGATGCAGGCGATTCTCCGCGAGCGACGCGTGGAATGTGGAGGCCAACGGCTGGGCCGAAATGAAAACGCAAGCGGGCTATATCTCGCTTTACCGCCTCACACCCCTCGGCCTCGCCGTCCAAGCCCGCCTGCGGGAGATCATTGATGCTGGATGAGAAACCCACTCCGAATATTTTGGCCGAAATCGCCGCTAACCTCACCAGCGCGCAACGGTGCATCATACTTGGGCAGATGGTCGAAATACCGCCCGAGGAAGCGCAACAGCTGATCGACCTTGGGCTGAAGCTGCCCGAGCGCGAGGAGCAAGTCCTTGTGACGCGCCGCTGGTGGCCGATCACCGTCGCTGGTCTTGAGGTTCGCGAGTTGCTGATCGGAGGCGCTGAAGCATGATCGACACCCCGCCCGCCATCGAATGCCCCGCGCCGGTCGTGGTCGACGGTGATACCATCGCCTGCCGCTCTCCAACGCGAGGCCGCTACCGGGTGCGGCTGCTGGGCATCGATTCTGCCGATCATCCGAACAGCGCGCCGTGTCGCGAGGGGCGACCGGGCTACGTCTGCGACGCCGATCTGTTCGCGTCCGCGCGCGCCGCGTTGCGCCGCATGGTCGACGGGCACGCTGTCACCTACCGGCAGTTCGGGACCGATCGCTGGCGCCGCCCGCTGGTCGTGGCCTCTGTCGGCAGTCGTAACCTGTCATGCGCCATGCTCGAGGCGGGGGAGGTTCGCTACAAGCCGCTGTGGGACAACGGCGGGCGCATCGCTGCGGCGTGTCCGGCGGTCGCGCGGTGAAGCGTCACGGCCTCTCCGCCACCGAATGGGCCATCGTCGCGCTGTTCGCGGCGTTGACGCTGTGGCAGGTCGCCGGGTGCGTAGCGGTGGTGGTGGGCTAAATCACCCGCCGCACCCCCGCGCACCGATACAGCGCGTTGAGGGAAGCGTGGAGCGACTGCCCGCGGCCGATGGAGTTCTCCGTCCGCAGCGCCTGCCAGTAGTGGACGCACCACGTCCCGCACTCCGGCCCGTGAAGCGCGGCGAGCAGCGCCAGCATTCCGCGCGGTGAGCGCACGCACGCCCCTCCTCTTGGTCGGGAGCCCGCGCCCAGCTCGCGGATACAAGGACTGGACTCTCGTTCGATTTTCATACTGCCTGTTCCCGTCCGGCAGCTTGCCGGTCCCTAGGAGCAGTGAGCATGTATTTTCAAATCTTCATCGACGCGCAGGGGTATCACCGTTGGCGCTTGAAAGCCGCCAACCATGAAATCGTGGCGCAGAGCGAGGGCTACGTTTCCCGAGCCGGCGCGCTCAACGGTATCTCGGCCGTCATGGCAACGACATCGGAGACGCCGGTTTACGAGGCCTGACACATTGCTTGGCGGCGCCGCGTTGCGCCGCCAAGCGAACATAAAACCACGCAATAGGTCAAACTTGGGCACGAGAAATAAAAAAGCGGTTCTTCAGCGCATACCCCGCCGTCGCCGCCAAGTAAGGACCCGCGTTTTATTTGCATTCCACGCATCTAAAGCGCGCGTTGACTGTTGACATTGCATCCCGGCGCGCCCACGTCGCGACAAGTCGGAGCTGGCCGCCCGACGCTGCAACTGGCCGATAGGAGCGACACAATGTCGAACGTCACGAATCCCGCTGCCGTCACCATCGCCCGCGCCGACCTGGCGCCAGCGCTCAAGCTGATGCTGCGCAACGTCTATGAGCGTCGCAATTCGATCCCGATCCTCGATAGCGTGCTGATCGAACCTGCTGGCGAAGGCATGGCGCGCATCCGCGCCACCGATCTCGACATGCAACTGACCGTCAAGGTGGCGGCCGAGTGGCAGGCTGCAGTGCCGCTATGCATCGCGCTGCCGTCGCTTGAGGCGTTCGTCGCCAAAGCTGCTGGCGACACTGTGTCGCTCGCCTGGTCGGGCGAGCTGGGCAGCGGCCGCGACACGATCGCTAAAGCGACAGTCGCCGCGGGCGATGCACGCCTTTTGGTCAAGGCGTTCGATCCTGGCGATTACCCTGCGCTTGCCGCCGCGTTCGCCGTAAGCGACGTCGACGCGGGCGCCGACATTCCGGCCGAACAGCTGCGCACGGACCTGGAATCGGTCGCCTTCGCCATGTCGACGGAAGGAACGCGCTATTATCTGAACGGGGTCGAGCTTAGCGCCAGCGCCGGGCGAATGACGTTCGCCGCGACCGACGGCCATCGCCTCGCCACGGTCGAGCGCGGCAACGCATTCGGGGATGACGTCTCGTCGACCATCATCCCGCGCAAGGCGGTGAAGGCCGTGTTGGCCATGCTTGCGAAGCTGGAGGGGGAAAGCGCGAGCGTCTGCGTGTCGCGGAGTAAGGTGCGTGTGCGCGTCGCCGCGGTTGAGCTCGAGAGCAAGCTGATCGATGGCACCTATCCCGACTGGCGGCGTCAAATTGTCGCGACTGTGACGCCGCGTGATTGCACGTTCACCATTCCGGCCGACGATCTTGCACGCGCTGCGACCGCGATGCCAAAGGGCGGCCGCAATGCGGTCGTGCCGATGCGGATCGAGGGACACGGCAATGCGCTGCGCTATGGCAAGCCGGGCGATGATGGGTTCGCCGCCGCTATCGCCGGCACCGTCGACACGCTGCTGAGCGAGGCAAACGCCACGTTCAACGCGCGTTATGTCGCCGATGTCGCGAGGCTGGGGAAAGGCGGCGCGGTGCGCATCGCGTGCGAAAGCGGCGGCGCTGGGCCCGGTATAGTGACGATCGACACCCGGCCCGAGCTGACCGTCTATCAGATGCCGGCGCGTTGCGAGGGTGCGCTTCCCGCCCCGGCGCCTGTCAACGCGCCGCCCGCATGGCGCGTTGAGCCCGCCGCACCTGGGCAGGCCGCCGACCTGTGGGACGTGCATCCGAGCGCCGACCATCATTCGCCCTATGGCTCAGGCTATGGGCGAAGCGTGACGATCCACGACAAGGCGCGCGCCGCGACCAACGCTGAGTGCACGGCTTACATGGCCGATCTCGCGCGGCGCTGCGGCATGGCCGTGCCCGACCTTGGCGAGGCCAAGCTGCTGTGGATCGACGTCGACGGCGCGCCTGTCTGCGCTGGCGCGACGTTCGGTTCGGTCAAGGGCCGCAACGGCGTCGAGAGTTACGTCGAGGGCGCGCTCTCCATCGCGATGCCCGGCGCGCGCGACGCGATGCGTAGCACGGTGCTGTGGTCGACCGATGATGGCGAGACGTTCGCCGCGGTGACGGCCGACAAGAAGGGCGCGCTGCCGATCGCCGCGGAGAAGGCGCCCCGCAAAGCGCGGGCGCCGCGCAAGGCGAAGGTCGCGGCCCCTGCGGCGGTCGACTCCGCCGATGCTCCGGCGCCTATGGTCGAGAAACCGCGCGTGCGCTTCACCGGCGCAATGGCGCGCGCGGCGATGGCGGAGTTGAGCGCCGGCTTGGAAGCGCTCGAGGCGGTGGAATCGCACGTCACCCCCGTATCGGCGGACAAGCCTGCCGCCCCTATCGCGGCACAAGCGCAGGCGCGCGCATCGCGTGCCGTGCGCGAGCGGCTGGTGCGCGCCTATCTTCGCCAGCGGCAGGGGAGGGGCGTGGAGCGCGCAAGGGCGACGCAGCTCAATGCTTGGCTTGTCGATGCCCGGGACTCGGCCGGCCGCAACACGATCGCGAGCGGCGCCCGCGTTCGCAAAGCCGAGACGGACGCACGGCTCGCCTGCATCCGCGCCGACCAGGCTGAGGCGCGACGCGACCGGGCGAACGCGCGGCACCGCCGGTCACTCGCCTTCGCTCTCCGCTATCGCGCGCACGCAGACGCTGCGCGGCGTGCACTGAAAGGCGCGGAGCAGGCGGCGCGCATTGTTCACCGCAACGCGCCCCCACCCGCCGATGATCTGGCGCGCGTCATTGCAGACCGCGACGCGGCGAAGGGGCGGGTGGAAACAATGACGCGCGCCATCGATCAGCAGCGCGCGGCGGTCGACCGCCTAGCGGGCGAGCTCGAGGCGATGGCGACGCGCGCTGTGCGCGCCGAGGCGGCGTTGCGAGCGGTCGAGGCACGCGCCGAACGTGGCGACGTTCCCCCGCCCGCGGCGTTGGCAGCGTGACCCCCTCCATCGGCGGACAAGCGGGGGCGGGATACGCCGCCCCCTCTATCAGGGGAATGAACATGCCCACCACGGCGATGTGTCAGCTAGCGAGCGACTGGCGCGGCGACGTGCTCGAGCCCGGCGTCATGGCGGAGGAGAAGATCGATGGATGGCGCGCGGTCTACGCGCCCGACCATCTCGATCGCTGGCAGTTGTGGAGCCGGAACGGCGTGCCGCTCAAAGGCGTCGGGCATATCATCGCGGCGCTGGACGCGGTGCGCGAGGCGAGCAACGTTGCGCTGGTGATCGACGGGGAATTGCTCGTCGGCGGCACGCTCGCGGCGACGAAGACGCATTGCGAGCGCGGCTGGCGAAGCGGCGACGCAGGAACGCTTCATGCGTTTGACGCCCTCCCGCTCGACGAATGGCGCCGCGGCGGGACCGACACCCCCCTCTATCGGCGGAAAGAGCAGCTGCGGGGGGCTATCGGCGGAATGAGCGGAGACGGCGCCCCGGTGCGGCTCGTTGCTGACCGCTGGTGCGCGACGCGCGACGACGTCGAAGCGATGGCAGGGGAGGTTTGGCGCCGCGGCGGCGAGGGCTTGATGCTCAAGGACGCCGAAGGGGGCTATCGGCGGAGCCGGAGCCGCGACTGGCAAAAGGTGAAGCACCCGCACTACGTCCCCGGGCGTGGCATCTGCGTGCCGGTGCATTGAGGGAGGAAGAGATGGCCGGAATCGAGAATATGCGTCCGGTGGCGGCGATCGAAGACGAGCTGCTAGGCCTTATCGCTATCGCTCAGCGCCTCAACCCCGGTGGCACGAAGCTCGCGCAGATCGAGCTCAAGCGGAAGCTGCGCAAGATGATCGCCAAGGCCGAAGCGCGGGGCGAGGGTGAGCCGAAGCGCTTCATCCAAGCATTCGGTCCGACCGTCACCTTCAATGGCTGGCTGATCGCACAGATCGAAGGCGCTCACTGGCACAATGAGCTGTGGGAGAGCGACGCGGGCGCCTACATCGTCGTCTCGTGGAACAATGACGATCGGGAGCAGCGGGTCACGGTGGTCGAGCCTGGGGCCGACGAGGAGGGGCGGCGGCGCGCGGTCCTCGACGAAATGAAATGGAGCGATGCCGCGCTGCGCGAGCTCAAGAAGCTAGGCTGGTCGACCGAACGTTACGTCGACTGACCCCCCTATCGGCGAACAAGCGGGGGAGGGGCATATCAGGGGAATGGGCAGATGCCCGGCCGGGGCGGAAAGGGCGAACACCCCGGCCGGACACGCCCCGCGCGCGAGGACCGCCCCCGCGGTCGCGCGCTGAGCTCGTCAGATGATCGACGCGATCTCGAAATCGGCGGCGAAGCGGCCCGGCTTTTGCGCGCCCGACGGCGCGGGCATCTGCTTGAAGCGGCCGAGATAGGTCTTGCGGTTACGGCGCGGACCCGGCGCCGGGTCGAAGCAGCAGTGGATCAGGCCTCGACGCCCCTGTCGCTCGAGCAGTTCCTGGAGCCCGCCGTCGAACAGTTCGTTTTCGGTAATGTTCGCGAGCCGGAAACCGATGGTGCGGAGGACCGCGCCGGGCGTCGTCTCGGCCACGCCGAAGCGGCTAAGGTCGACCCCCCCCAGATCCTCGACGCCATACTCAAAGGTTTTTTCGTAGAAACGCGAGAAGCTCACCTTGCGTCCGATGATCAGCGCGCCCGCTCGCAGGGGCCGCGTCATGCCGGCGACGTCGATGCGCCAGTGACCGGCGGTCACCGCGGCGGGAAGTTCGTGGTGGCTGTGGAAGAGGTCGCGCCAGTCGGTTGCGCCCGCCTCCCGGATCGGCACTACGCCGCTGTCGTAGGCCGCGCTGCCACCGTCGACGTCGGCCGCCACGACCCCCAGCCGCACGCGGATTGTTGCGCCGGGATCGGCGTTCGTCGAGACGAGCGAAACGAAATCGACCGGTCCTTCGCTTATGCTGACCGTGCCTTTCGCATTAAGGTTCGCCGTCCCACTGCTGCGCCAGACGAGGCCCGGCGAGGCGGGATGCGCGAGATGGGCAGCCGGGGCTTCGGAAAGCTCGTTACCCGTCGCGGTGACGGTGATCGCCCGCGGCGCGAGCAGGAACGGCGTTCGGATCGGCATCGTCTATCCCCACAGGGTCCAAGAGGTCGCCCCGGTTTCTAGGTTCACGGAGGACTGACCGATGAGCACGGGCCGGTCAGCCTCGCCCTCGGGGTCGACAATGCGAACGGTGATAGGCCCAAAAGCCGGATCAAGGGCTTCGTCGGCGTAGCCCTGCACGATGATGCCCCACCGGCGAGCTTCGCGGGAGAGAAGCGCGAGGCGCTCGTCGGCGATGGCTTGCGCGTCCCGAACGTCAGCGAAGAATGTCGGCACCGGCGCGTCGGCTGTCATGTCGCGGGCGAGCTTCCCGTGCGCGGCATCGACGTTGGGGTTCGGCCCGGCCGTGGCGAGCCGGAACTCGGCTGTGACGAACCCGATGCGGGCGGCGTCAGCGGGCATCGCGGCACTCCACCTTCACCCCCGCGTCGCGCATCCACCGGCACGCCGCGTCCATTCTGCGGGCCGTAGAGCGCCCCCACGCATCGAGCGCGCTGACCCACGCCTCGTAAGCCGCTTCGCTCTCCAGCGCCTCCACAGGCGGCTCCGGGCGCGGTTCGCGGGCGAACAGGTCAGCGGGCGGGTTGAGCGCCACGACAGACTGGCGTGTCGCGCAGGCCGGGCTCAAGACACAGACGAACGCGAGCGCGATCAGACGGGCGTGCATCGGGAAGGTGGCGGGTCGCATCGGTCAGTTCCTTTGTTCGGGCCGCGTCGGCAGCATCACCAGCGGCAAGCTCGCGCGCGCGGGTGACGGTGGCAGCGGCCTCGCGGGTGCGCTGTGCGGCGTCGGCGCGGGCTTGGGTGGCAGCGAGATCGCGTCGATATTCGCGCACCGCATCGGCGCGGGTGAGGCGGTTGGCGAGGCCGAGCAGCGCCAGCACCGCCACGACCAGCAGGATCGCAGCAGCGGGGCGCGAGAGGCGGTTGCCGACGACCGTGCTGGTCAGCTTGGCGAGGATGGTGATCATGCGTTGGAGCCTTCTTGTGTGAGGTCCATGACGGTCACGACACCGCCCGTTCCTGTGTCGCGCCGGGCTGCAATCGCGACGGCGGCGACCGGTTCGCAGCCCGCCTCCATTGCGCCAATGGCGAGGTCGAACCCCGTCCCGATCGCCACCGGCAACTCGCATGGTTGAGCGAGCAGATTGGCTTCGTAGATCGTCGCAGAACCGAAACCGGCGACAAGGAAGGACGTGCCCTCATCGATCGAGGGCTTGTCGCCGCCCTTGTTGAACCATTCGATGGCAGCCGCAAAATCGTCGAGCGTTCCTGCGACCCCAATCACTCGCCCGTCGTCGAGACGCGCCAGCTTGACGATGCTCTCGCTGACAATGGTGCCGCGCCGGGTTGCGCGTCCGTCAGCAGCCATGGTGCGCCCATCGGTGGCAATGGTCGTCACTGATCCGCCTCCGTCGTCGCGACAGGATCGGCGGGCGTGCCGGTCGGGCCGCGCGAAGGGATGCGCAGGATGCCGATCAGCCCGCCGGTGATCGTACCCAGCCCAAAGGTTTCGATGTTGCCGAGATTGCCGAACGTCGCGGCGGCAATCGCCATGCCGAACACCGCCACCAGCGCGCCAAGCGTCGCGAGATAGGCGGTGAGCTGTTCGCGCCCGCTATTCACCGGTCCACCCTCCGTCGAAAAGCGCGTCCTGAAACGCGATGGCATAGACCGCGATGGTCGCCGCCTTGTCGGTGCCGTTGATGATTTTCCGCGCGGTCATGAACTGCGCATAGGTGCCGAGCTTGCGGGGCAGGGCCTTGGCGAGCGTCATGCCGGTGAACCAGCCGTGCTCCATCCCCTTCCGCATGATTTGCGCGGCGATGTCGGGCAGCAGCGCCATGTCCGGCTCAGCCTCGAGCGGCACCCCCAGCGCCTTCCCCGCGCGGGCATAGTTGGCCTTCCAGGTGAGCTGCACGTAGCCCCGCCCGCAGTAGCGCACGCCGTCCCCCGGCGTCGTATTGCCGTGCTTCCGCGCCACCGCAGGGCGAGCACCGGTCACGTCGTACATGCGCGTCAGATAGGCCGCGCCGCCGCGTTCTTTGACCGGCTGCATGGTGAAGGCCGTCTCATGCCATGCCGTCGCCAGCGCGTAGGCGGTCCAGCTCATCGGCCAGCCCTTGCACGCGGCGAGGATCGCTTTGACCCCATCGACCTGTTCGGCGGTGAACCGGCGGCGCTGTGTGTCCGAGCCGAGCTTGACCCGGAGCGTCGCCCAGAACTTGGCGTTATCCATCGTCGCCTCCTGTCTTTTCGTCGAGTTTCCGCACGAGGTCGTCGGCAACCGGGTCGCGGCGCTGGATCGTCTCCACGTCGGCGAGCAGCTTGCGGCGGGCGATGTTGAGGAGCGCGTCGCGGGCTTCGGGGACGGCGCGCAGCCCGGTCGCACCGACAATCACCGCAATCGCCATCGCCGACAGGACGCCGAACCGGTCAGTGAGCGCCAGCGCTATGACGGCATTGGCCCCGCCGATGAGCGCGCTGATGCCGAGGTCGCGGCGCACGTCCGCCCATCCCTTGCCATCATCGCGCAACGCCGCCGCGCGCCATGCCGCACCGAACGCCAGCCCGACGATGACCGCGCCCAGCCGCAGGACACTGTGCGGCTCGATCATCTCGGCCAGCAGGGCGGCAAGGGTGGGCGCGGCAATGGGCGCGGCCTTTGCGGCGACGCCGTGCGTAATCATGCAAGCCCCGCGTCGAGCAGCGCGAGCACGAACATCGACACCGCGATGCCAAGGCTCAACGCGACGATGCGCTTGGGGCGATGGGAGCGCGATGCCGCGCGGATTGTGAAGGCCGTCGCGAACGCGCCCCACAGCACGGCGATGGGCCACTGCTGCAAGGGCGGGCTGTCTGCGCCGATGATATTGTTGCCGCCCCACAGCAGCCATGCGCCGATCAGCGACGACGCTAGCCCCGCGATGCCCCACGCGAGCGCGTTGAGGCGCGGACGATGCGGTGGGCGCTCGACGGGCGAAAACCACACCGCCAGCGCGTCGAGCGTCACCAGTCCGCCGGTCACCATCACGACCGCTCGCATGGTGCGAAGCGCCGCCTCGATCAGCAGGGCGTCGGTCATGTCGAACCCGGTGTGGGCGCGAGCGCCGCGATCGGCGCGTCGAGCCTGTCAGCCAAGCGCCGATAGCCCGCGTTGTTGGGGTGCAGGTTCATGTTGGCGTCGACGAAGAACGCCTGCCGGCTCGCGGTACCGAACGGAACAAACGGCGTGTGCCGGTGGAGGTCGAAGCTGTCGAGTCCCCAGATGTCGGCCATTTCCAGCAGCGCGTCGGCAACGTGACGGACCGTCACTGTGCCCCCGCCGCTGGGGCTGTAGGGTCGGCTCTGGTCGTTCAGCTCCTTGAAGTTGATCGGAGTGACGATCAGGAATCGGGCGAGCGGAAAAGCCGTCGTGATGTTCCGAAAGCCGACGTTGAGCGCACCTCGCACCGTCGCCGGGTCTTCACTTGTGACAGTGCCCAGTTGGCAGTCGGCACCCGGATCGTTGACCCCCATATGCAGGAAAAAGGCGTGCAGCGTCGTGATGCCTCGCGCCGCAAGATCCTGTTTGAGGGTGGCGGATCGAGTGGCGAAGCTGGGATAGCTGGCATCAAACTGGGAGCGATAGCGCAGCGACGCCCCGCCAATGCCAAGGTTCTCCATCTTGGCAAAGCCGTGGCGTTGCTTGATGAGATCGAAATGGGTGACGAGGCCCGGAGCCGACTTGCCCTGAACGATGCTATCGCCCATCACGGCTGCGTTGAGGCCGGCCCACGAACGCGCTGCAGTCGCGGTCGGCGTCGGTGAGGTCGCCAGCCCCGTCACCTGGTCGGCGTTGATGCGCAGGTCGGGAATGCGCTTGGCGAGGCCCGCGGGCTTGTAGGGCACAAACGAGGCGGGAAGCTGTGTCCCCTCGACCAGCATGATCTTGTCGAACTTGATGCCCGCGCCCGGATTGTCGCCCATTTCGACGTTGAAGCGAACGAAAGCGGTGTTCGCGCCTACGGGCCACTGCCCCGGACCGTAGGCGGTGTGCGGGTAGCCTCGCAGGAAGTTCTTGTTGGCGTCGTATTCGGCGCGGATGCCCCGCTCGACGATGTAGGTCGTATTGGCCTTGACCGGGATGAAGTCAGTGGCGCGATACATGCCGCCCGCGCTGGTGCCTCCCTGCGCATCGGTCAGCGCCTGATTGGTGAGCGTCGTGTAATCGTAGAGGTTGACGCTGCCGGGGATCGGCTCGCCGTCGACGAACGTCGACTTGATCTCGTCGGCTGCTGCCTCAGCGCGCTGCGCTGCGTCGGTGGCGGCGGCACCGGCGACGCTGGCATACCAATCCGCACGCTCCCATCCGGTCGCTGTCCGCTGATAAAACCCGTTGGCGGCGTCCGCCGCAGAGCCGTTGTTGCGATACACCACCGCCAGCGCCCCGACCGCAGGAGCCGACGCACCGTCGCGGTCGGCGATCGTGGCGAAGCGCAGCATCCCCGATGAGGCGCTTGCGATCAGATCAAGGAGCGTCTCGCCTGGAACGCGGGCCAGCGACGTCGGTGCGCCGACCTTCTCGGCAAATAGACGCACTTGTCCAAGCTCCGTGGCGGTCGCCAGCGGGGCGGTCGAAAGGTCGGCCATTGCTGTCCTCGGATTAGGCGACGCGCACGGTCGCGGTGCTTCTGAAAATCTCGATGGCCGCTCCGGGCCCTGCGTGGGTGAGAGCGGCCTGGAAGCGCACGTCGTAATTGCCCGCCGCCAGGCCGCCCACCGTCTGGTTGAACAGCGCGCTCCCCGGCCGGCCGCTGAAGTCGGACGGATACCATTCACTGTCCGAGCCGACGACGTCCGGCCGCGCCGTCCAAACGTTGGCGCCGTGCGGCGATGTCTCCCAGCGCCCGACCAGCCCCACCGAGACGGAGGTCGACGCGGTCACCGAATAGCTGGCCGGGAATGTCGCTTCGATGGCCTGCCCCTCCGCAAGCGTGACGGTGAAAGGACCGGCCACAACCGCCATCGCGGTCGAGTCGACTGTCGGAAAGGTCGACGTGGATGCGGTCTTTGCGCCATCGCCGCCGGTTTGGGGCGCCGGCGACGGTTCGCGGGTGAAGAGAACCTTGTAGGGCCCGTGCGCGATGCCATCGACCCTGACCGTGATGTGTATTGACCCTGTGGTGGCGCCGGTGACTTCGATCCGCCCGCGGTTTGGGGAGCCGGGCGTATTGTCGACCGTCGCCTGCACGTTGTCGGTCACGATCTGAAAGCTCACACCCGCCAACGCCCGAATGTCCACGCCGCCGCGCCGCACATTCACCGTGAGGGTCCGGGGAAACTGCTTCGGGAGCGGCTCGCCGCGATAATCGGTGTAGATGACCTGTGCCTGTGGAGGCGTGATGTCGAGTTGGTATGTCGCCTCTTTGACGTCGGCTGGGGTGGTCTCAATGTAGCCCGACGAGGCGAGATCCTCGCCGCGCCAGACAATCGGCGCCCCGTCTATGGCGAGCGCCTGGCCCTCGAACCGATATTGGACATTGCGCTCGTCAAAATAGAGCGAGCCGATCGGCACCTGGGTGGAGGGAGGGTCCGGCGCACGAATGGTATCGATGCCCGAGCCGCCCGCAAGATTGCGCCAAAAGTCGCTGTCGTCGCCCGGGCGGTTGCCGCTGGTGGCGATCGGATGCTCGTAAATCCAGCGCGATCCGTCGCCCAAGGAGACGATGTTACCGTCGCGATACGTCTCTTCGCCCCGCCACACGCCGACCTCGACCGGCTGTGCGTAGAAGGCGATTTCCTCGAGGCTATGCACCCGCCAGCTTTTCGCACCCCCCGCCACAACGCGGCGATACGGCGGCGGGGTATCGCCTTCCACGGCCGACGTAACCAGCGGGAGCCGGCGCCCCAGCGTATCGAGTGTCAATGTCGGATTGCCGACCGCGATGCGATGCGCGCGCAGCTTGCCCAGTCCGTCGAATCCACAAACCGCATTGAGCGGGGCGATCATTGACCCCGCCAACTCCCCGAACGTCATTTGTTCGGTGACGTAGATACCGACCTCGCCACCACCGGGCAGCATCGCGGCAAAGGCGTCGAGTGCGGCCATCGATGCGCCGTCGACCGAACCTTCTACGTCGAGCACGTCCGCCACCATCTGCAGCAGCGCGCCGGTGCGCAGCGCCTGACCCGGCGCCGCGACCTCACCCACAACGTCGGCGGTGATGATGCCGTATTGCGGCGCCCCCAGCCGGATCATCCCCGCCGCCAGCGACGTAGCCCACTCGCCGCCGCGCAGCGCCGCGGATTTTAGCGCCGCATAATCGGGATAGTCGGCAACTGCCGGGCCGAACGGGGCGGCGCGCTCGTAAAGTGCGTCCACGCTCGCCAGCGGGCGCGCGGAGAACTGGTAGATATTGTCATCCGCGTCGAGCAGCAGCGGCTCAACGTTCCAGCACCGCCCGAGCAGCCACGGCTTCGGCTTCCCTTTTAGCGAGGCTGGGCCCTCCGTCCCGCCTGTCCCCGCGTAGGCGACCCGCAGCACCGTCGCGTCGCCCGCGACCCGGCCGGCGCGAGCGGTCAGCTTGACCGTTCCGCCATCTCGCTCGAATCGGACTACGGTCCCGTCGAGGACGATCCGAAGCATGTCCAAGGACGCACCGGCCCGAACGGTGATCGGCGCATCCTGCCACCGCATCGCCAGCGCGCCAGGATAGTGCGCCGCGATGCGCTCGGCTGCGAGCTGCATCATCGACTGCTCGGCATCGCTCTCGCCACCGAAGCTGTCCGCGCCCTCCCACCACGCAATTCCGACGCTTCCCGCGCTGGTGATCGCCGGATACCACACCGAGCCGCTCCAAGACGTGAGCGCCGAATCCTCGCGGTTGCACAAGCGAACGACAGTCCGACTCGCCGACGCACGGTCGAGGGGGCGGACTTCGATGGCGACGAACATGCGCTAGACCATCTGCGCCATGGTGAAGCCCCTTCCGGTGCTGGAGTTGTCATTAAGGCCGCGAAGCTCGCGCGAGAGATCGCTGGAAAGCCCAGTGAAGCCGCGATTAAGCGCATCGATCAACGCCGCAGTCTGCGCGTCGATTGCGCCCACGACGCGGGCGTTATCCATGATCGGGTCAGCCTTCGGCGCGCCACTCGGTCCAAACGGGCTGTCGCGGTTGGCGGCGATCGACGCGATGTTGGTTTCGGCGTCGATACGCGTTTTCGTGAGCGCCGTGACCTCGTCGAGCAGGCGAAAATAGGGCGATTGCGATCCTGAAAACTGGCGCTCGATCCCCAGCAGCGCGCGGGCGGCGCCGGCAAAGTCGTCGTAGGCCGAACGATCCCCAGCCTTCACCCGGGCAGCGAGCTTCTCATAATCCGCAGAGGCGAGAGCGCGACGCTCGCGCAGCGACCGGGCGTCATTGTTGACGGTCAGATCATCGAACAGGCCCTTGAGCGACGCCGTGACCTTTTTCCCCGCCTCTTCCACCGCTTTGGCGCGCTCGATGCCGTAGAGCTTCTCGAGGCTCGCATATTCCTGCGCGCTCGCGCCCGCCTCCTTGAAGATGCCCTGCAGCTGGACGAACTCGCGGTCGAGCGTGTCGAGCGCCGCGCCGACCGGATCCTCGTAAGCCTTGAGCCGCTGGAAGACGCTGTCGAAGCGCAGCGCCTTGGATAGCTGCGCATCGATGTCCTTGCCCGCTTGGAGCAGACGCTGAGCGCCCTGGCTGATCCCTTTCAGGGCTCCGTCCTGGATGGCGTTGAGGATGGCAACGCGGGCCGCCTCGTTCGCATCGGTGCCGTCGTAGAGCGTATCTCGCGCCGCGGTCGCCCGCTTGGCGCTCGCATCGACGCCGGGCGTCCCAATGACGCGATAGTAATCCTTATACTTGCCGATCGACACGCCGAAGCTACCGACGCTGCCGCCAAGCTGTTCGGCGATGCGCGAAAGCCCCGCCTGGACATTGGTGCCGATGCCGTTGACCGCGGCGATCGATGCGGCGTCGTTGCCCTTGGCGGAGAATGCGCCGTCCACGCTGGTCAGCGTGCCGCCCGCGCGCTCCTTTTTCTGCAACATGCCCCCGAGGACACTCCCAAGGATGCCGCCAACTACGCTACCAATCGGTCCCGCCGCGCCACCAATGGCGCCGAAAGCATTTTTCGCAGCTGCCGTTAGGGCTTTGCCAGCGATACCTCCAAGCGCGCCGCCGACCTGCCCTCCGATCGACGACGCACCGCCGCGGTTGCCGAGCAGCAGCGACGCGGCGCTGCCGCCGATGGCCGCGCCTTGCATTCCGCTCGACGTTAGACGTCCGGCGAGCTTGGCGATCGGCGAGCTCTCGCCAAGCAGCCCCTGCAAGCTTCGCGTCACAAGCCGCGCGACCGGGCCGAATGGATCATTCGCCTCAGCTTGGTTCGCGGGGCGCCGGCCTGTGACGACAATGTCGGCGTTGTCGTTGGCGGCGGCGCGACCGCTCATGGCAAGCGACACAAGCTCGGTGACGCTGGCCATCGTCATCTGGCCTTTGCCGTCAAATGTCGGGTCGTTGGCACCGGCAAATCCGCGCGGTTGAAAAAGCGCGCTTCCCGCCCGGTCCGCCGTCGCCGCCAGCCGCGTCAGCGCATTCGCCGCTTCCGTCGACGTGCCCTCGACCAGCCGGTCGGCGCGGGCGCGCGGATTGTTGCTGATCTGCGCTTCAATGTCGCGGAACGCATCGCCGAACAGGCTGTCGGTGATCGACCGCGCGAACACGTCGTTGAACTGCTTGCGGATGCTGTCGAGCCCGTTGAGGAGCGCGCCGCGCGCGTCCTCGGGCATTTGCGCGAAGGTCTGCTCCACGGTGCCGCGCAGCGTGTCGAGTTCCTGCAGCTGTGCGCGCACCGACCGGCCGGCGCGATCCGCACGCTCGGCTTCGCGAGCGATCTGCTGGCGAAGCGCGAGCTGCTGAAACAGCGCATTGTATTCGTCGGCGCGGATGTTGCGGCGGCGAAGCTCAACCTCGAGCTGATCGGTGTTTTCAACGCCAAGCTGGCGCATGATGTCGAACTGAAGCGCCAGCGCTTCGGCGACATCATCCTGCCCCTGCGCGCGCAGGCGTACGAGCTCAAGGTCGCGCTCGCCGTCGGCGGTGCGGTCAACAATGGGCCTGCGCAGAAACTCGGGGATCAGTTGATCGCGCGTCTGCCGCGCGCTGGCGATGGCATCGTTTAGCGCGCGCACCTGGTCCGCGCCTAGCCCGCCCTCGCGCAGCTTCGCCTGTGCGTCGGCGATGATCCGGTCGAGGTCTATCGTCGCTGCGGTGGCGCGGTCGATGTCCTTCGGCATGGCGTCGAATTGCCCGCGGAGGCCCGACGCGCGCTCGGCGATGTTCCCGATGCTGCGCTGGAGAGCTTCGGCGGCGCGCTGGCGCTCCTCCGCTTCCCGCTGCGCTCGCTCCGCGGCTCGGTCGGCGGCCTGCGAGGCCGCAAGCGCGTCCGTGGGGTAGGCTCCCTTGAGCGGGTCAACGGCGCGTCCATTGCGGCGAACTTCATAGTGCAGGTGGGGGCCGGTGGAGCGACCTGTATTGCCGCTCAGAGCGATCTGCTCGCCAGCCTCGACGCGGGCGCCCCGCTCCCTGGTCGCGCGGAGCAGATGCGCATAGCGCGTCGTCGTCCCACCTCCGTGATCGACGATCACATAATTCCCATAACCGCCGGGATCGTTGCCGACGTGGATGACGGTACCTGCGGCCGCCGAGCGCACGGACGTGCCCACCGGCACAGCATAGTCGACGCCCCCATGCCGATGCGTTGCACGCTGTTCGTTGAACCGGCCAGTCAGGCGCCCGCCAGCGACCGGAGAGATAAAACGGGCGGTTTCGCCGCCTGATGCGCGCGACTGGCGCTCCCTTTCCCGGACCGCTTCCAATTCCCGGTCCCGCGCACGGCGGGCGCGCTCAAGCTCTTGCGCATACTGCGCGGCGGACTTGGCGCCAGACGCGAATGCCCGCCTGAGACGGTCGCTTTCGGCCGTAAAGCGATCTTCCGCCGCCCGCTGCGGGTTGCTCGCCCGGTCGACGTTGCCTTCGATGATCGGCACTTGCGCCAGTCGCAGACCGCGTTGCGCTTCGGCGATGCTTTGGCGGATGGCCGGCAGCATCGCGCGCAGGTTCGCGAGTTCATTGTTCGCGATGGCCAGCGGATCGGTGCCGCCGCCGGCGCCACGCGACGATTGCATCGCTGCTGCTCGCTGCACCAGCATGTCCTGGATGCGCGCCTCGGTCTGACGAAGCGTCTGCTCCGTCATGGACAGGCGCTCCTGCGCCTCGACACGCGTCGCCTCCGCCGCCGCCAGCGACGATTGCGTCTGGCGCTCCTGCACCTGATTAAGCTGGCGGAGCGCCGCGGTCAGCTCGCGCGCCTTGCTCGCGTGATAATCGAGCGCGTCGCCACTCTTCTTCCCGGCTTCATCGCTCTTGAGGAGCTTGTCGATCAGCCCGCCCAGCGCGAAGCCGCCGATGGCGACTGCAACGCCCCACGGCCCCGAAAGGAATGTGCCAAGCGCGCCAAGCCGAGCGAGGGACTTGTTCGTCGCGCCCTCGAAGCTGCTCAGCGCGAAGCCGAGCTGCGGCAACTGTTGGGCAAAGATCGTGCCCGCACGCTGGCCCGAAGCAAAGCCGACCGCCACGTCCTGCAATTGCTGACCAACTTGGACCATGGCCTGACGCTGTGCGCCCGACCCCGCCACAACCTGCCGCGTTGCGGCCTGCTGCATGAGCGCATATTCGCGCGCGCTGATTGCGCCTTGGTCGTAGAGCGCCTTCGCCTCGCTTAGGGTGCGAGCGACGCGAAGTTGGCTGGCGTATAGCGGGTCCAGTTCGGCGCGCAGATCCTGCACACGCCGGATGAACTGCTCTTTGGCGCGATCGGCCGCAACAAATGCGGCGGCGGATTGCTGTGCGGAGTTACCCATGGCGGTCAGGCCCGCGCCGGTATTCTTCGCGATTGCCTCCAAGAGCCGCGCGCCGTCGGCGGCTCCCTTCTCGGCGGCGCGGAGACGGTTCAAGCCTTCCGCCGCGCGCTCCGCCGCCGCCTGCTGTTCGGCCAGCGCGGCCAAGGCGCTCGACCCAGCCCCTCGCGACGTTGCCGGGTTGGCCAGCCCCGGCGCCACGAAGCGATTGATCGCGCTCTGTGCTTCTCGCGCCGCGACCTCGGAGCGCGCCGCTTTGGCCTGTTCTGCGTAGAGAGCTGCGTACGACGTCCGCAGCGCCTCGTTCCCGCGCACCGCCTGCTGCGCAGCGTTCTCGACCAGCGTGAAGGCGCGCGCGCTTTCTGCCGCGCTTTCCGCTACCCGCTGCGCCTCAATAGCAGCGGCGCGATAGGACTGTGCGGCGGTCCGGGTCGCGTCACTGGTGTCGCCAGTCCGCCGCGCCACGTCGCCCGCCGCGGCGGCCATGATGCCCAGCGCGTCCGCCTGATAGCGCGCGGCCGCAGCCGCCTCGCGCATCTTATCGCTGCCAAAATCGATCTTCTGCGATCCGATGCCCGACAAGGCCCGGTCGAGCGCGGTCTTTGCGACGTTGCCCGCTTCCTTGAAGCCGCTGTCAAAAAGCTGACGAACGCGGCTCATCGACGACGATGCGTCGACTTCGAACTCGCGGAACCCCGAACCGTCCCACTCAACCCGCAGGAACGCGGGGAAGGGCGTGCCTACCGCCATGCTATGCGCTCCTTTCGAGTTGCTGGATGACCATCGCCGGCAGCTTCGCCTGCCAGCTCGACACGATGACGCGGACATCGACCCGCGCCGCGCGCGACGTGCGCGGGATCGCCACGAACGCCACGATGAAATCCTTCTCGCGTTGACCCGCGCGCACCTTGCCCGTTTTGGTGCGCGCCTTGGCCTTGCCGCGGATGCCGACGGCGCTCACGGTCGCGCCCTTCACGACCAGAAGGGGCCGCCCATTGACGCCTTTCACGAGCGTAAGCGGGCCGATCTTCTGTTCGAACCCTTCCGACCGGTAGCGCTCCGGCGTCATGCGTAACCGCCCCGCCTTGCGCGGAATTTCGTCGGTTGCGATCCACAGCCAGCGGCCCCGCCGCGGACGTATCTCCGCCCCTTCGGTGTAGGAAAGGATCGCGCCAACCGTGCGCTCGGACCGGCTGCGCAGGTGAAGGTTGCCGGACGCTCGAAACCCGTTCGGTAGCGCGCGAACGCCGCCTTTTTGCTGATTGGAGCCGTAGCCGATCGCGAAGCCGAGCCGCCCAAGTCCGGCAGCTGCGAACCGTTGCCTGACCTCGCCCAGCGCCTGGCGCGCTGCGCTATGGGTTGCGACGAGCGCGGCCGCTTCGGCGCGCACGCGGGCGTTGGCGCGGAAGGCGCCGAACTCGCGGGAGGTTGGGACGCGAAGCGCCGACTTAAACCGGCTCACCCTTCTTCGCGCGCTCCATCGCGCCGGCGAGTATCGCCCACGCTTCGATCAGCAGCACGGGCTGGTCGAGCAGCCCTCCCCCATCCGGCCAGACGAACCCCGACATTCCGCGGTCGCATTGCCGGATGACGCGGATCAGTCGCCAGCATTGGGGATGGACGAGGGCTCGGGGGTTGGCTCGAAAGTCGCCGATGCCGGGGATGCACCATCCATCGTCGCTGTCGCCGTCGAATCGGTGGGGGTCGGCGTCGATTGCGGCGGCGATGCGGAGTTTTTTTCCGCGCTCGCGCTCAGGAACATGCGGTCCATCGCAGCGCGCGCCAGCTCGCCGTAAGCGATGACGCCCGCCTTCCTGTAAGCGGCTTCGAGCACATCCTCGATCGCGGCGACCGTCTCGATGTCGATGATGCCCTCGCGCTTGCGCAGCGGCACCGCGTCGAGATTGTCCCACCCCTCCAGCGCGACGGCGAGGATCAGGCGCGGGACGGCGCGGTTGTAGGCGACGTTGGCGCGCGTCATTCGCCGCAGCGGCGCCCAGTGTTCGGCAATGCGCTCGGATAGCTCCGCGACGGCCGCGGCGTCGGGATGATCGAACACCGGAGCAGGGGGGCGCTCCTCGCCCTCCGCAAGCTGCGCGATCTCGTCGCGATGCGCGTCAAGCGCCTGCTCGTGTTCGTCGAGCGCATCCCAGAAAGCGTCGAGCCGCGCTACCGCGTCCTCTGCCTCCTCCGAGCCGTAGAGCGCGCGGGCGGCGCGGCGCATCTCGTCGCGCTGCGCCGAGCGGTCGTAGAAGCGCAGTCCCGCTTCGATGCACTCATCTTCGAACCGCTCCTTGTCGAAACGGCTGATGGCGCGAAGGCGGAAGGTCGGCGGCGCGTTCTCCGCTTTGAGGGCGGGCGGGGTGAAACGCTGAACCTCTTTCGAGGACAGCGGGATTTTCTGCATCGGAACCATGCGGGGGCGGTCCTTTTGTGGCCGTCAGGCCGGGTTTCACCAGTAAGGGAAGATGATCGACACCGACTTGTTGAAGGCATCGATCAGCAGGTTCTGATCTTCGGTGACGATGGTGCCGCCGAGGCTCGGACCCGCGTGCTGGAAGCGCGCATCGGGGATGATAACCGCGACGGTCTGACCCGACGCGCTGCCCCACAGAGCAAAGAACGGCTGCTGCTGCTGCGCATCGGCAAGCGCCAGCGTGTCGAACTCCGCCTTGGTGTAGCTCTGCATCTGCACCGTCAGCGACTTGGTGAGCCCGACAAGCTCCGCCGCACCCGAGCCGTCGGGCTCGTTCGGATCCGGCGCTGCCTCCGCCGTCGCGCCGAGGTCGAGCGTGAAGCCCGCGCCGGCAACCTTCTTCATCGCCAGATACTGCTGGCCATCGCGGAACTTCGGCGTCGTGCCCAGCGCCGGAACGGCCGGCGTCACTTCATCGACGATCTGCATGAGGCGGCCGGTCATGGTGAACCGGAACGTCGGCACCTGCGCCTGGTCGCGGGTCGAGGTCGGCACCACCACCTGCAGCCCCGACACGGCGAGGTCGAACAGATCGTAGCGCTTGCCGCCGATCCACACCTTCGAGGACAGCGGCAGCGGGTCGGCGCCGCCAAGCGTCGACTGATAGGCGAGCTGCTTGGGGAACTGATAGTTGCCCGCCGCGGCGTTCGCCAGCGCGCGCGCCAGCGCCACCACCTTGCCCGCGGTGTTGCCACGAACGCCGATCAGGCTTTTCGGCTTTGCGCCGAGCCCAGCGAGGTCGACCAGCAAGCCCTTGTAGAGGTCCGCCGTCGCCGCCAGCCCGGCGCCGCCGGTGAAGCCTGTCGTGGTGCTTGCGGTGAGCGCTTCGGGTGCGGCGGGCACCGCGGTGGCGAGGCGCGTTTCGACCATCTTGGCGGCGGTCAGTAGGATGCCCGGCACGAACGTGCCGGCGGCGGGCACGTCGGTGCCGCCGGGGCCGCGCAGGTTGACGTTGAAGCTAAGCTGCACCGCGCCCCGTCCGGCGACTTCCGGCGCGTTGCGCTCGAGCGAGCCGGTATATTCGGTGTTGTCGACCGTGACCGAACTGAGGTTGAGGTTGAGATCGCTGACCGGGAGGAGGTTTGCGGCCGGGTCAAGCATGGTGCCAGCGACGGTCTGCGCAATGATCGCGACCGCCGTGTTGCGCGCCTTGAGCGTCGGCATGGCTTAGGCTTCCTTGTTGCTGGCCGCGCGCGGCGCAGGGGTTTCCGGTTCGGCGCCTTCCGGCACCACTTCCTCGCGCTTCATGCGCGGACGCACGACGGCGGCATCGACCGCTTCGTCGGCGCTTTTGCCCGCCTTGATCGCGTCGTGGAGCTTGTTGAAATCGACGCTGCCGGTCGGCAGCACCGGCGCGGTGTCGATGGGCGTGCCCATGATGCTCGTTCCTTTGCTGGTCAGAAGGTCTGGCCTCCGCCACCGACGATCGTGAACGGATCGCCGCGGGGGGTGAGAAATGCGGTGCGGAATTGGACCACGGCCCAGCCGACATCCGGCGACGACTGTTCGGAGCCGTCCATGCCTTCGGGTTCGATGTCTTCCACCCGGTCGCCAAGCGTCGGATCGCCATCCGCGTGCAGCGCAGCGATGATCTTGGCGATGTTGATCTGGTTGACGGCGTCGATGCTGTTCGTGCCGTCGAGCCCGGAATAGCAGTCGCATTGGAGCGTCGCGTTGTAGCGCGCCTGGCTCATATTCTCGTCGGGGCTGATGCCGACATCGACGAGGCGAATGATGACCGCGGGGAGCTCGGCTTCGGTGAGCGCCTCTTGGTCGGAGCGGTCGGCGAAAATATGCGCATCGGGCAGCGCAGCGGCGAGAACGTCGCGCACCGCCTCGACGATCTTCATGGTCGCCGGGAGGGCGGTCATGCCGCCGCCCGCTTAACGCGAAACACCCATCCGGACCCGGCGGCGTTCAGCGCCACTTCGACCGGCTGGAAGGTGTCGCCTGGCTGCGAAGGGATGCGAAGGCGGGTGAGGGCATCGGGCCGTGCCGCAACGTGCGTGCGAAACAGCTCGACGTGAATATGCTGGATGACGACGCCTGTCTGCCCACCGGCACCTTCGGCTTCCCGGTGATCGACGAACGCCGGGACGTCGCGCCACGCATCGGCGGGCGTCGCGCGGTATTCGATCATGTCGCCGAGGGCCTCGGCCGTCGCGCTATCCAGTGCGGCGGTGAGGCCCTCGAGCGGAGTGGGCATGGCTTACGCCGGCGCCCCGTCGGTGTCGTCGCTGACAGGCTCATCCTGCCCGGCACTGTCGGCGCGGACAGGCTGCGTGAGCTTGCCGGGTGCCGTCTTCTTAAAGCCGGTCGGGGGGGCGATGGTGTCGTCGTCGACCAGCGCCTGAATGTGCTCGCGCGGGACCGCGACGCTCTCGCCCTCGTTGAGAACGAGCATGCCGGTGGCGGTGGAGAGGATGCGCAGCTTGCGCGGCTTGACGGTGATGGTGTCGGCCATTTCCGGGATATCCTTAGACCGTGGCGCGCAGAACGAGGTCCGGGCGCGCGTTGACGAACAGCGGGTAGGCGTAGATTTCGGGCTGCACCCACTGCCGCTTGTTGCTCTTGTCCTCCTCAAGGAAGGGGTAGTAGCGACGGCCGTCCTGCCCGATGAAATCGAGGCTTTCGTTCATCGGCCCCATGACGTGCTGGAACATGCCCGGGACGCCGACGGGGAACAGGATCGCCTCGTTCGAGGTGACCGAAATGCCGCCGGTGTCGAGCCCGCGGTAGTGGTGCCACGTCACCCCGCCGAACTCGAAGCTCGACCACAGCATCTCTTTGCGGAGATCGGCCGCTGCCGCCTGGTTGAGGTAAGTCGCTTCAAGCGCCTTGTGGCCCGTCAGCGCAAACCAGAAGTCGTCGCCGCACAGAGCATGGATCTTGAAGCGCGGGCTGTTGCCGGCACCGCTGGCGCGCGCAATCGCCATCGCCATCGTGGCGATGGTCTGGCGCAGCGCTCCGACCGTCTTGGCCTGGTCGCCGAGCCCCAGCGTCACAGCGCTCGGCTGCGCAATGCCGAACTCGGTGTAGAAGTTGGTGAGGACGGTGGTGCCGTCGGCGTCCACGACGATGCCGCGGAGCGCGCCGAGCCGCATATGCTCTTCGGTCGCCTCGACGTCGTCGATGTTCGCTTGCTGCATCTTGGCGATGCGGCGCAGCACCGCGTCTTCGTCGCTCTCGTCTTCCCACGGCACGATGCGCGAAAGCTCGTGCGCGAAAAGCTGGCGCCCCTTGGCAACGCGCGGGATGCGGAACGGGCGCGCGTCGGCGTCGTCCGGCTTGCCCATCTCGATCGGCGCGCCACGGAGCGTGGTGCGGATCAGCGAAAGCTGGCCGCGCGAGCTGCCAATATACACCGTGTCGGTGTTCACGGGAGTCGGCTCGAAGCCGATGATGCTGTCGAGCATGTTCGGCTTGTAAGGGCGGCGCTCGATCGCGCGGAGCTGCGCCGCAGGGGTGAAGGCATCGCCGCCAAAAACGGCCATCGAAATCGGCATGGTGGTGTTCCTTGCGTGAAGGGTCAGGCCGCGTGCTGCGGAAGGACGCCCATGCCCTTCGCCCGCAGGGCGTTGAGCGCGTTGAGGCGGTCGGCGGCGGCGATCCCGTTCTTAAGGATCAGGCGCTCGCCGTTGACGGTGGCGGGACCGCGCACCGTGGCGACGGTGGTGACGTCGGCGGTGGTCGCGTCGATTTCGTGGCCGAGGATCGCAACGGCGGTCTGCGCACCGTTGGCGAGCGCGACGTCGTGCGCGACGTACTTGCCGCTCGCCGTGATCTTGCCGAGCACGGTGCCGGGGAGGAGCTTACCGGCGCCACTGGCGACGATGATCTCCTCGTTGATGATGTTGAGCGGGCCGCTCTCGCCGAGATAGCAGAACGAGCGCTGGTTGTTCAGGCTGATGGCAGGCATCGATCAGTCCTTTCAGCGATGCGTGGTCGGGGTCGCGGCGAATGCGCGGTCCCAGCGGGCGTCGACGTCGGCCTTGGCGGACGGCTTGGACGCCGCCGCCTCATCAACGTCAGGGTTCGGGGTGGCGGCGAGCGCCTCACGCATCTGCGCGCGCCCGCCTTCTTCGGCCGCGGCGCGCTGCGCGTCGGGGTCGAGGGCTTCGGCCTTCGGCTCGTTCGCGAGCAGGCCGGTGATCTCGTCCGCGCCCATGCTCGTCGCGAGAAAAGCGCAAGCCTTGGCTTCGCGGCCGGCGAACAGCGGGTGGCTGGTGACCGCCTTGAAGCGCTCACGCTCCGCAGCGACGCCCGCCTGATAGGCCGGCGACGTGGCGTCGATGGTCGGGGTCTCGGTGCCAGCGTTGGCCGCGGGCGCCGTCGTCGGGTTCGGCATCGTGTCGTCCTCTTCTTCGTCCGGCGCCGCGTCCTCTTCTGGGGCGGCGGGGATGGTCGTTTCGTCCACCGGGCTCTCCGGCGTCGGTTCGGTCTGGGCGCGCGCGGAGGCGGCCCGCAGCGCGTTGAAGCGCGGGCTCGACATGACTGTCGGTCCTTTCATGGGGCCGCGTAGCGGCGGTTGAGCCGACAGGCGTTCGCCTACCGGCGGGTGAAGGTCAGAAACTCGTCCCAAGCATCCGGCTCGCGACGGATTCCGTCGATCAGGCCCAGCCGCAGCGCGTCGGCCGCGTCGAGCACTTCGCCCTCGGTGGCGAGCGCGGCGGCGGCGTCCATCCGGCGCCCCATGCCGACGAACTTGGCAAAGCGCTGGCGCACCGTCTCGCACTGCCCCATCAGCATTGCGAGCGTCGCATCGTCGAGCGGCTCGAGCCGACCGCCCCGCGCCTTACGCTCGCCAGCGCGAATGATCGTTGGCTTGATGCCGGCCTCGCTCAGCGCGGCGGTGAAGTCCATATGCACCACGACGCAACCGATTGAGCCGGTCTGCGCTCCCTCCGGCGCATAAACGCGATCGCACACGCTCGCCATCAGGCACGCCGCCGAGCAGGCCGTCTCATTGACGTAGGCCCACACCGGCTTGTTCGCTGCATTCTCGCTTCGCGAGCCGAGCGCGATCTCTTCGGCGAGCGCGAACATGCCCGCGACCTCGCCGCCGGGGCTGTCGATGTCGAGCCAGATACCGCGCACGTCCGGGTCGGCGCGCGCCGCGCGGAGCTTGCGGGCGATGCCATCATAGCCGGTGATCCCCGACATCGGGTCAACCCAGCCACTCTTGTGCACCAGCGTGCCTTCGACATTGATGACCGCGATGCCCTCGGTTACGGGGCACAGCTTATAGTCGTCGCCGTGGCGTCGCGTCGCGTCGCTGGCGAGCGCACCCAGCCTGTTGGCCTCCAGCGTCACTGCATCGATGCGGTCAAACTCGGCGAGGCCCATGCGCTGCGCGACTGCGGCGACGATGACCTCGGCCTTCGTATGCTCGACCGCCAGCGGCGTGTTGAAGACGCGCGACGCGAGGTTCGCGAACGTCTTGGGGGCAGGGCGGCCCTTCATGCGTCGGCTTCCTCCATCTCATCTTCAGCATCCGGGTCGACCGCGGCGGGTTCAGTGCCAGGCACGCCCGGCGGCACCGGTTGCGGGCTTTCGGGCAAGCCCATGCGTTGGCGGGTGCGCCGGATGCGAAGCTCGCTGCGAAATACCTCGCGCAGGTCGCGGCCATCCTCGGCGGCGAGGAACTCCGCTGTCGTGCGGCCCGCCGCGGTATCGAGGTCGGCGGCCTTGGCCTCCTTGAGCGGGTCGATGCTGCCGCGGCCGGGACCGAACCATTCGCACAGTGTCAGCTCGGCGCGGAACTTGTAGAAGTTCCACGGCCCGCCGGGGATCGCGGTCTTGCCGATCGCCACGCTCTCCTCGAGAAACGCGGAGAAGATCGGGGTGCAGAACTGCTGCGTGAACATCCACCGATCGTCGAGCAGGCCGCGCCAGATTTCATTGAGCAGCGTGCGCGCGCTCGAATAGTTGATGCTCGACCAGTTTTGCGAGAGCTGCGGGTAGCTGATACCCAGCGCCGCGGCGATGCTGCGCAGGCCGGTCGCTTGGAAGTCGGGGTAGTGCGCCGCCGGCCGGGCCGGTTGCGTGAAATCAAAATCCTCGTTCGGCAGCAGGTGCAGGGTCCGCACTCCGTCGCCGAAGCGGATCGGGTGCGATTCGCGGTAGCTGATGTTGTCAGCGAGCGTCCAACCCGACCCCTCGTCGGTGATCGGCGCCATCGCTTCGCCGACAGTTTCGGATGGCGAACTTGTCTTGAACGTCGCGGCCATGACCGCGTTGAGCAGCGCCGCCTCGAGCTCCGCCTCATCATACTGGTCGAGCATGCGCATCCGCTTCAATGCGGAAACCAGCTTACTCACCCCGCGCTTCTGGTCGGCGCGATCGGCACGGAACACATGCACGAAGATCGGGCGCCCGGTCGGGCCTTCGCGAGCGATGCGCTCCCACTCAAAGCTCTCGCGGCCGCCGCCCGCCTCTGCCGGGTGGCGCTTGCGGACGTGGTAGGCAATCGGCGCACCGTTGCGGTCATATTCGACGCCCGCGACGAGGCGGCGGCCATTTTCCAGCACGGTGTTGTCGGGCTTGCCCTGCGGGTTGCTCAGCCGGTCGGGGTCGATCAGCCGGACGCAGGTGCGGTAGGCGCTGGCGCGGTCCAAGAGCTGGATCACCGCCGCGGCCTCCCCGTCGCGCCAATAGTGCATGTAGGCGGTGCGGACGATCTCGCCGAAGCTGTGACGGCGCTCCGCATCGCAGAAGCGGCGCGGGTCGCGATCCCAGATGTTGAATTGTTGCTCGACGCCCTGCGCCCAATCGTCGGCCCAATCGGCGCTTTCGCCCAGCACCTCGAAGGCGGGTTGCGCCATGAGGCGGATGCGCGCGCCGACCACCATTTCCGTGCGGCGGTCGAGCGCGCCAGCGATGACCGGGTTGTTCTGCGTGACATGCCGCGCGCGGCCCACCATCGTATCACGACCGGTGTTGGTCTGATCGTCGATGCTGCGCAGGCGTGGTGACCAGTCCGCGGTGTTCCGGTCAAAGCCCGCCGCATCGTAGGCGCGCTTCCCGCCCAGCGAGCGCACCAGCGGATCGCCCGCGAATGCCTGAGGCTTGAGCGTCGTCGTGACCGGGCCAAGCCCGGCCGGGGTGAGGTCGCTCACATGCGCGCCCCGATGGCAAACCGACGCGGCCGCCCGGTCGCGGAAGCGTCCGCCGTAGCGCGGAGGTCAGTCAGCACCGTTTCATGCTCGGCAATCATTCCGCGCAACTCGGCGAGCGTCGGATTGGACTTCACGATGCGACGTCCGTCCCGCCAGACCTCGCGCACCATCTCCCCGCTCGCGAGGCTCAGCGCCGCGGCGCGGAGCGCGGCGAGATTGGCGGTCGTTTCCGCAATCTGCTCTTCGATCGTCGTCGCCATGCGTTCCTCGTCAGCGGTTCAAGTTTTGGAAGCGGTCCAGCAGAGTCTGCCGGGCCGTGGTTGCCGGGGCGCCTTCCGCCTCGGCCGCAAGATCACCCCCTTCCTCGATCAGCGACACCGGCGTTGCCCACGCGGGCAGCCGGGCCGGGTTGTCCCATTTGAGGTCTTCGCGATCCGGCTGGAGGAGCTGACGCCCCGCCTCGGCATAGCCGGCAAGGTCCAGGCTCTCATTCGGGCCGTTACGAACCCATTCCTTGCCGACCAACTGCTCGGCGAAAAACTCATCGATGTGTCGCGGGTCGATACCGCGCGCGAGCGTTACGGCCCCGCCCGAGCCATCCGCGACGGCGAGGCGCGTGTGGACCAGCTCCTTCAGCTTGTGCACGCCCAGCGTGTATTCGCTGATCGCGGGCTTCACCGGCCGCCCTGCTTCATCCTTGCTCACCACGCGGGGCGTATCGGGCAAGATCGGCGCCTTCGTCGACGTCGAGCCCTTGACCAGCTTCACTTTGGACCACGGCCGGGTCGGCGACCCCCAATAATGGCCCGCCCGCAGCATCCGTCGTGCGAATTCGCGGGCCTTCCACGTCACGTTGCCGTCGCCGCTATCGATCATCGTCACCGCAACCGGCATGGCCTTAGTCGGGTCGGCCTGCAGGGGCAGTCGGCGCGTCACCACCTGATCCTCGATCACCGACCAATCCTCGATCGACGTCGGTGGCGCGATGTCACGCAGCGTTCCGTCCGCGTGGCGCCGCTGGCGTATGGTCAGTCGGTCGATCAGCGCGCCGCGGTTCTCGAGATCGAATCCCCAGAAGGCGACGTCGAACTTGCCGCCGCCGACGTCCACCGACGCGACGACGAACCGCACCCACGGCGGCACTTCGCCGACATCGAAGTCACTTTCCTTCGCGCGCGCCTTGATCGTGCCCGGGTCCGCCGCGCCCAACGCGGACGTGCCATCGAACACTTCCCCGAACATCTTGACCAGCACTTCCTTGAGTTGCTGCGGCTGGCGCGTGTCCTCGAACTGGATCGTCGCCTGCTCGAGCTCGCGCGCCAGCTCGGACAGACTGGCCATCTTGAGCAACAGTGCATGCACCCAGAAACCGCGGGCGGCGTTCGGCTCAATCTCCCCCTCCGGGCCGTCAGCGCCCAGCGTCTGACCGCGGTGAAGCCACTCCACCTTGTCGATCATGCTGCGACGCTCGGTATCGGTCAGCAATGAGCCGCAGTGCGGACACAGCATGTGCGCCGTCTCCTCCGCCGCCTGAATTCGCCGGTCGCGGCTCCAGTCGACCCCGCTGTCATAGGTCAGCGTGAAACGCTTCACCGACGGCCAGAACCGCGTGGGGTAGGGCGACGCCCACTCTCCGCACGCCGCGCAAGGCATGACCGCGATGCCGCGGCTGCTATCGAGCCACGCGTTGGCAACGCCTTCGGTCCACCCGCCGTCGGGGTGGCTGGCGATGAAGCGCTTGGCCTGGTTGCCCAGCGCGCGGCTGCGGATGCGCGCCTGCTGTTGCATCGACCGACGCCAGCGCGGCGCGTAGCTGTCGATCTCGTCGACGAAGATGAAGCCGCCCTGCCGGTTCGTGATCGTTCCGGCGCTCGTCCCCATGAACTCGACGGTGCGCCCCGCGATGCCCTTGAGCATCAGCTTGCTGCCCGGGTCGACCTTTGGCGCCAGCTCGGGATGATCGGCGAGCATCGGGTTAATGTTTCGCTCGACGTAGGTCTGCGCCTCGTCGCGCGATTTCAGATACCACAGCACGTCGACCATCGGGCCGCTGCGGATCAGACGAAACAGGTAGTTCTCCGCCACCACCGTGCCGCCCGATCGAGCCGGCTTCGGCATGACGACCTCACGCACCTCGGCATCGTCGAGCGCGTCCATAGGGCCGACGTTGTAGGGCGTGACGCTGCGCGACCATGGCACGCGTGCCCCACCCTCCCCGCCGGGCAGCGTGCGGTATCGCTCGGCACACTCAACCGTCGAGATCGTTTCCGGCGGCAGGATGTGGGCCAGCGCTGGGAGCGCGACGGCCGCCGGGGAGGCGTAGAAGCTACCCGCGGCTGCGGCGGTTGCCACCTCGCGCAGCCCGGCGCGGGACGGCAGCGCTATCCGCATCGAACTCTCCGACAAAGGCGACCGCGGCGGCATGAAGCTCGCGCGCAACATCGGCCTGATAGTCGCGCACCTGCTGCGCCACCGCGGCGGGCAGACGGCCATTGGGGTCGACCTGTCCGATCATGCCCCGCAGTGCTGCACCAAGTCGCAGGGTCAAGCCTTCAACGAAAGCACGCACCTGTTGGGCAGGAATGAGATCGCCCTGCGCCACGCGGATCTGATCCGCGCGCGCCACCGCGGCGAGCGCGTCATTGACGTCCCGATAGCTTTGCAGGCGCTCGCCTTCGGGAACGATCACACCGGCGAGCCGCGCGACCTCCTCGTGTTGCTCATCCTCGCGCTCGGCGCGCTCTCGCGACCGGCGGATGAGGTGGTCAATCGCCTGGCGGACGTCGAACAGATGGTCGACCCCGGGGCCGCCGCGCTGCTGGAAGGGAAAGTCCGCATCCGGCTTGATGTAGGTCGCCATGAGGTTGCGATCCGTCATGCCGAGGATCGCGGCCAACTCTTTGAGGTTCGCGGTCTGGCCGCGCTTCGTCGTCTTGCGCGCGGCGGTCCAGCGTTCAATCTGCCGTTGCGGGTCGATACGCGAGGAGGCGGGCACGATCAGCGAACCTTCGCTGACGAAGCGCGAAAAGCAGCGATTTGGGAGCCCCGTTCGGCTGCAGACGCAATTCCAAACGGTGGTGACTTTTCGCTCTTACGAATTCTCGCGTCAAGCCCCCCCCTCATTTGATCGATCCGGCTAGGAAGGGCGCAACCTGATCGCGCAACTGCAGTGCAGCCCACTGGATGACAGCGCGGGCGCGGGACGATGCTACGCGGGCCGCGCGGGCCGCGTCAACTAGGGGGCGTTCATAGAGCACGCAAGCATCCAGCGCGGGCAGGAACTCGGGCGCCACGCCCTCGCGCGCAAACCTAAAATTGATGCGCGCCTCCGCCTCGCGATCAGTGCGCGCCATCGAGCCGTAGAGCGCCTCACCGGCACCGCCGTCGCGCCCCAGCGCGGTCGTGACGAAATGCCCCTCAAGGCCGGAACGCTCCCACTGGTCGCGGTACCAGCGGCACGCAGGCACGGTGTCATCGGTCAGCACCCCCGCAGCGTAGAGCCGGACGATCGCCGAACCTTGCACCCGGCGAACAGTCGTGACCTGCCGCTCCTGATAGGACTCGCGCAACGCCGGAGTTGAGACGAACTCGCCACCGGCGAGCAGTTCAGGGGTAGGAGGCACAACGATGTCTTCCGCATTCACCCGCCCGCCCATCGCGGCCTGCTCGACCGCCAGCGCGCGGATGCGCTCGCGCTCGCGCTCATCGGCATCGCGGGCGAGCAGCGCCTTGACCCGCTGCGCCTCCTCGCGCCGTGCGGCGTCCCAACCGCGCGCATCGGGCTTCCCCCGCGGTGCCATCAGCTCCCCCTCCGCTTCCCGTAAAGCTCTTCGCCGAGCTGATTGGCTTTCGCCTGTTGCACCCATCCAAGATGCGCCGGATTGATGACGAGCAGCCCGGTTTGCTGCCACACCTCGGCACAAGCCTGTCGACCGATGGCCGGATCGGCTTCGCGGCACAGCGGCGCGAGCGTTGCGAGAGGGGAGCGATATCCCTTCACGCGGCATCGTTCCGCAGCAGCGCCGCTGCCGTCGCTCGAGCGCGCTTGGCTTCGCGCGCCTCGGGTTCAACACTGGCGATGATCTCGGCGGCAGTCGGCATGAAGCGGCAGGTCCGCAGGCAGCGGATCGTCGCGGTTTCGATCAGTGCGCTCGGCAATTCGGCGAGCGCAAGGAGTTGGTCCGCGAGCCACAGCGCCGCCTCTCGCTCGGTCATCTTGCCGAGCGAGCCGGCGCGCGGCAGCGCCGTGCGGAGCCTGCCGAGCATCTTGCCGAGCTCGGCTTCGTTGGCGGGTGCCGTCACCGCGTCGATGATCGCGAGATCAGCCACAAGCGACGCTCGCTCGCCAGGCGTCGGGATCGGCAACATCGCGGTCGGCATGGACGAGCATCGCTCGATCAGGCGGCGACTCTGCGGCGACAACGCTGCCAGCGGCGCGGTCGAGGATGGCGCGCATGATTGGGTCGCTGGTGGCCTCGCTGCCGTTGGAATGATCGCGGTGGTCGTCATACTGGCCCTCGTTGATCTTGGTCACGCTGTCGGGTCGGAGGAAGAAATCGATGTTGGCTCGCCAGCTCGACCCTTGCCGTCGACCCAGCAGAAACGGGGACCGGGGGATGCGCTCGATCGCTTGGCGCACCGCGTCGAGGCCGTCAGCAGCGAGGCGAGCGTTGAGCTTGCGGCGTCGCTCGGCCGTCAGCTTGGCGCATTTCGGCAAGCCGGTTCGTTCGGCCATGCGGTTCCAGTCCGCCAGCACGGTTTCGGGATCGGGCTCGGCAGGGGGTGAGGGGTCGGCGGGCAGTGCCAGCATGCGCGGCGGTGCGCCCGTGTTCGCGTCCGCTTCGCGCGCACGTTCAATCGTAGGATGCGAAGCATCCGTAGATTGATATATTGGTTCATATACTGGTTCCGTGACCCGTTTTTGGGTCAGTTTAGAGGAAAAAACGGGTCTCTTTGCCTCGCAACTGACCCGTTTTTGGGTTGGTTCAACTGACCCGTTTTTGGGCCTGTTATCTCCGTCAAGTGACCCCTTTTCGGGTGCGTTATCGCCCCCAATAACTGACCCGTTTTCGGGTTCGTTTCCGAGAGTCAGGCGATAGACCTTGACCTGCCCGGTGCGTCCCTTCGTTTCGCCGGTGTCGATAATGAGGCCCGCGTCGACAAGGCGCGCCAGCGCGGCGTAGACCGTCTTGCGATTGAGGCTCGTAACCTCGCTGATTTGCGTCACCGACGGGAACGCTTCGTAGGCCGGCGCGCGCACATCGTTGGCGAGCGCGAGCAGCACTAGCTTCTCGGCTGGCGTCTGGACGGAAGCCGCAAATGCCCAGCGTATCGCGTCGAAGCTCATTCCCGCCCCCTGACCGCCGTATAGGCACCGTAGAAGCGAGCCTCGGTCGTGCCAGCACGAGCGTGCCGCGCCTTCGCTGTAATGAATTCAATGACGTGGCGCGCCGCGTCGAGGCGGTTTTCCCACTCCGCGTGCTTGTCGGTGCCGCGCTCTGGCTCCTGAAACTCGAGATAGTATTCGGGGCGATACAGGAACATCACCGTGTCGGCGTCCTGCTCGATCGAGCCGGATTCGCGAAGGTCGGACAGCCGCGGCCGCTTATCCTCCCGCCCTTCGACGGCACGGCTGAGCTGCGAGAGTGCGACGATCGCAATGCCTAGGTCCTTCGCCAGCAGCTTCAGCGATCGGGTAATCTCGGAGACATCATTGACGCGGTTTTCACCGGCCTTCTTGCCGCCGCCGACCATGAGCTGAATATAATCGACGATCAGCAGTTTGAGCGGAGTGTCGCGCCGCTCGAACGCGCGTGCCTGCCGACGAACCAATGCGGTGAGCCCGGCCGGCGTGAGCGATCCCTGCGCATCGACCACGAGGGGGAGCGCCTCGAACCGCTCAGCCGCCTCCGCCATTTTGTCGATGTCTTCGGGGCGCTTGACACGTCGCTCGCGGATTGCAGCAAAGGGGATGCCGCGGTCGTAGCGTTCGTCATAGCAAAGGTCGCAGACGAAGCGCTCGCCAAGCTCCTCCGTGCTCATCTCGAGGCTGACGATCAGCGTTGGATGGCCCTCGCACGCGGCATGAAGCCCCAACCCGGCGCCGACGACCGTTTTGCCCATGCCTGGCCGACCGGCGATGACGAGAAGATTGCCCGGTCGCAGCTTGCCGACCGCCTTTGTGATCTCCGGGATGCGCTGGATGGCAATGCCGGGGACGTCCTGCCCCATGCCGTCGATGATCGAGCGCGCAGCGTCCGCAAGGGTCTCCTTGCGCCTATCCGTCTCGCGAAACGCATAGAACTGGTCCATTGCGGTTTCGATGGCGGTGTGGACGTCGAGGTCCGTGGCGCGACCATCATCCGCGATCGTCAGCGCATCGCGCAGTTGCTCTTGCAGCAGGCGTCGCGCTGCGAGCTCCCAGATCTGCCGCGCGAGGTCGAAGGCCGCGATCAAGCCCGCAGCCGATCCGGTGAGTTGCGCTAGCCAACCCGGCCCGCCCAGCGACTGCATAGCCGGGTCGTCCTGAAAAAATGGGCGGAGCGTGATCGGGTTGGCGGCGCGGCCTTCGCTCACCAGCTCGACGATCTTTCCAAACACGCGCTGATGCAACGGTTCGTGAAAATGCTCGGCTACCAGCGGCACCCTGATCTCGGTCACAATCCGATTGTCGATCATGCACGCGCCGATAAGCGCAGCCTCCGCTTCCAGGTTGGCCAGCGGCGGCGCATAGGACGTCGGGTGGAGGTTGGGCGGGTCGTGGCGCGACATCATCGCCGTCCCCGCGCTACGCGCAGTCTGCCGGACACCTCGTGGCGCGAACGCGGCACTGCGCTGTCTGCGGTCGCTGCCTGATGTTCGCACCCGACATCGCCGCGCACGCCGCATTTGAAGCACGGGTCACGATTGACGACGCGCAGGACGAGATCGTCGGGGGAGGGCGGTGGCAGGTCAGCGGTCGGGGCCTGTCGTGCGCTGCGCACCGTCCGGCCGTCAGCAATAAGCTGAATTGCGTCGATAATTCCGTCATAAGGCGCGCGGGTGACCCAGATATGCCCCTGAGCCTGCAGTTCGCGCAACGCATGGCCGGCGACCGATTGGTGCGTTCCGATCGCGCTCGCCATGACGGACGTGCGCGGCAGCGGCGCGCCCACGTCGGCGAGTTCTTTCAAATGCTCGAGCAGGCGTTCGGCGACGGTCATGCGGCGCGCGCTCCGGTAAGCGGCGGCAGCAGCACTTCGCTGGCGCGCCAGGGCGGCGTAACCCCGTGGAGGTCGCAGGCGTAATCCAACAGCCCGATCGCGTCGGCCTCGTCATCGTTGCGCGGCTTCATGCCGAGCTGGCGGCAGCGTTCGATTGTCATGCGCTTCAAATCGGTGCGCCCGGCGCGCGGCTGTTTGCCGATGAAGTGCCGCCGCCACGTCGCCTGGTTGGTGAGGCGCATCGGCACGCCCTTGGCCTCCGCCCAGCTCTCGGCGTGCGCGGTCAGGCCATACATAGTCATGAGCGTGTCGAAGGTGGTGTGTCCGCCCAGCGCCTGCGGTTGCAGCGGCTCCTCGACGTGGATCATGTCGAACCGGCCGACCGAATGAAGGTCGCTCATCAGCATATGCACGCGCGCGAAGCACCGCCCGCGCCCGGTCAGGCGACCGTCGCCCAGCGATTGCGAGCCGTAGGCGGGCAGGGCGGAGGTACCGTCCCACCACGCCCAGCCGGCGTTCGCTTTCGAAAGGTCGAAGGCGGCGATGGCCCTCATCAGTTGACGGTCGCCAGATGGATCGGTTTGCGGTCGACGAAGCCGACGACCTCGTTCGCGGGCGCGGCGCCGTCCCACTCCTCGTCGCTCGTCTCGGCGCGGTCGACGAGATCGCGGGTGATGCCGATCCCCATCTCGTCGAGCATGCCCTTGAGCGAGCGCAGATAGTCGTCGCGCTTCTCGTCGGACTGCTTGTCGAGCCAGAAAGCGAGCCGCGCCGCCTTCGTGTCGACGTGGCACTCGTTCTTGATGGCCTTGTAAGCCTCGCTCATCGACTGAGCGTGTTCGCCGACCTTTTCCTCGCCGGTCTTCACGTCGGTGCGCAGGAGGCGCGCGGCGCGCTTATAGTCGGGGGTGGGGAGGGCGCCGCCATTCTGCGGGCCGTCGTCGTCCTTGCGCTTTGCTCGCGCCATGGTGGTCATCCTTTCAGGTGGAGGGGTGCGGCGGGCGTCGATTTCAGGGCCGCGTTCGCCATCAAAGGCAGGCCGGGAGTATCAGCCACGCGCACCGCGCCCCGGTGCCGTATGCTCGACCGGATCGACGCTCTAAGGACGCCGCCGCGGCGCCCCGGTGAAAGGGTAAGGGCCGGGCGCGTCACAGCGCGCCTCGCTGCCAATGAGGCTCGTCCCACCAGCGCCACTCGACGGCGCCGTCGGACCCGTGGCGGTAGTAGCGCGTGCGCCGTTCGTGAGGACCGAAGTAGTTGAGCGTCAGCGCCGGGCCTTCGGAAAAGCCGACGATGCGATGGATATGACCGGGCGCGATGATGAAGCTGTCGCCGGGATGACGCTCGATCGTCGTGATGCCCGCGGCCGACGATAGCACCTCCTCGACATACCCCCCCCCCAAGGATCGTCGTGGCGATCGCCATCGGGTGGTCGTGGAAGTCGCCGTCGCCAGTCTCGATATGATTGAGGAACGCGTTCTCGCCGAAGCCGTCCGGCGCTGACGGCAAGTGCCAGCGGATAAAGCCGGGGCGCAGGTGTTCGATGTGGAGCGCGCTCATGCGGCCGCTCCCATAGGCGCCGGGGCAGCGCGATTTGGACCCCCTTCGGTCATCAGATCGAACAGCGACGGCACCGCCGCCTCACGCTCTGCCTCGGCGAGGTAAAGGCAGGCGTGCTGCCAGTAGTCAGGATTGAGCTCGCTTCCGGCCCCGCGCCGACCCTTCAGAAGCGCGCGCATTGGCACAGTGCCGAGCCCGGCGAACGGGTCGAACACCAGTTCACCCTTCATGCTGTAGCGGTCGATCAAGCGGTCGACGATGTCGAATTGCAGCGGGCAGATGTGAGGTTCGCGGCCCTTGGTGGCCTGCTCCGCGTTGAGCGTTCGCATCCGCGCGACGTCGTCCCAAGTGTTCGGATCGTGCGCGCCTGGCGCAAGGCTCATGAAGGTGCGCGGCAGATGGCCACGGCCGTCGTTCCGCTCGCGCGCTTCGATCAGCTCGCCGATCTCGACGTGTGCCTCGTGATCGTGGATCAGCGACCGGCTTTCGGTCATGAACTGCTTGACGAGCGGTCCCACGGACATGCCCGCAAAGCGATCAACGTGCGCCGCGAGCTCGTCGGGGGAGAGGGGGCGATTGCCTGACGAACGCCAGAAGGAATGGGCGTCGATCTGCCACCGCGCGAGGCTGTAGTCGGCAGGATCCTTTTGCACCGGCTTGTCCGCGTAGCCACGGCTGCGATCGCTCTGCGGCTTGCGCATCAGCAGGACATATTCGGGCGAACCAACGCCCATTTTCGTGCCGTCTTTCAGCATCTCGCTGTAGGAAAGGCGGTAGGTCTGATTGTTCTCGCGCACGACGTCGGTGTTGACGTGGATCATGCCGAGATATTGGAACCCGTGCGCGATGTAGTGCGCGATGCATTTGGCGTGGAACGGGTTGACCGTCGGCACGCCCTCGCCCGTGACGTTCCCGAACAGGATGCGGTCCTTGACGTGCACACAGGCAAGCCGACCCGGCGCGAGGATGCGCAGCAGGTTCGGCGTCAAGTGGTCCATCTGCGCGAAGAAGTGCGCATCGTCGTCGGTATGGCCGAAATCATTGTAGCTTGGGGTGTATTCATAGTGGTTGGAGAAGGGGATCGAGGTTACGATCAGGTCGACCGACCCGGTTTCCATCCGTGCCGTCTCATCGACGCAATCGTTATTGACGAGCCGCCAGCCGGAGCCTTCGACCTCTCGACGTTCGCAGCCGATCGAACGGGTGAGCGCCGCGGCACTGGCGTCATGGGTGAGCCCATGCTCGCGGATGATCTCGGACATGCGTGCGGTGAGCTCCTCGTGGCGCGCCCACTTCGCCAGCAGGTCGCGGCGAACCTCGTCCTCCGTTTCGGCGTAAATGATGTCGATGATGACGGGCGCAGTTTGCAGAAAGCGGTGGAGGCGGTGGATCGCCTGGATGAGGTCGTTGAACTTAAACCCGACGCCCGCGAAGATTGCGCGGTGACAGTGGCGCTGCAGGTTGGTGCCCGAGCCGAGCATCACCGGCTTGGCGGCGAGCAACCGCAAATCGCCGTCGGCGAACCTGCCGATGATTGTCTCGCGCTCGTCGAGCGGCTGTGAACCGAACACCGCTTCGCACCCGGGCAGGGCGGCGGTCAGCGCACGGCGCTCGTCCTCGAGGTCGTGCCACAGCACGAAATGATCGTCGGGGCTCTCTGCCACGATCTCGGCGACCTTCGCGATGCGGGCATCGAGCGTCCGCCGCTTCTCCCGGCTGGCCTCGACGACGCCCAACGCGGTGTCGCGAAGCAACCGGCCCTGACCGTTGCTGTCCTCGCCTCCCGCGATGTCGCACTCGACACGATGCCAGCGGACCTCGATCGGCGGCAGATCATAGCCGGCGTCGTCAAAGCCAAGATCGGACGGGCGTTGCAGGAAGATGGCCCAACTATTGAGCCACAGCCAGAACTCCGTCTCCTTGTGCGGATAGAGGGTGAGGTCGTTCGCCTTTTCGCTGTTGCGCTGGAAGAAGCGAGTGAGCGCCTGGCCGGTGTCCATGATGCCGAGAAACCCGGCGTAGTGGATCAGCTCTTTGTAGCGATTTGGTGAAGGCGTAGCGGTCGCGACGAAACGATAGGGCACCGCCTGGAAAAGCGGCAGAAACTCCTGAAACGTCTTCGACCCGTAGCTGCGCAGCACGCTCGCCTCATCGAGGCTGGCGACGGCGAAACGGGAGACGGTGATCTTGCCCTCGCGGACGCTCTCGTAATTGGTGAGAAAGATGCCGCCTTGGTCGCCACTCGCGACGATTTCATCATCCGACTGAACGAAGCGCAACGACAGCCCGAGTTTGGCGGCATCGGCGATGAACTCGCGTCGCACGCCGAGCGGTGCCACAATTAACGCATCGGGCATGAACCCGTCGCGCGCGGCGAGCTTGCGCAGGATGATGTCGCAGATCAGCAGCTGCTGGATCGACTTGCCAAGGCCGAACGCCTCGAACAGTGCCCGTCGCCCGCCCTCGACCGCCCACCGCACAACGTGGCGCTGATGGTCTTTGAGCGGCCGGCCGTCGGCGAGATGCGTCGGCACATCGTCGAGCGTGCACGGCAACCCCGCGATCTCGGCGCGCGGCACCTTCGCCTCGAGGAAGGCGCGATAGCTGCTCGCGCTCACGCCCCTGCCTCATCGGTTTCATCCCACCCGCGAGCAGCGTTGAGCGCGCCCATGATGAAAGCCCCGAGCGTCGCGCCGATCAGCACGCCGATGATGCAGCCCGCGAGGAAGGGCGCGCCGATCATGCCGCCGCCCTCCGAGCGTTACGGAGTTCTCGGTCTTCGCTCTCGACAATCTCAACGCCGCCGGGGCTGTTGGGATGGCGGGCACGGGCGTGAGCCGCAGCAAAGTCGATGCAATGCTCGGCGTGCGTGTCGTGGTCACCGTCGTCGCGATCGGGCGCGATATGCTTGCCGGTGCCATCGATCATCCGAGACGTGATGCACTCGGGCAGCACGGGCAGCAGTGCGGCGAAAGCGGACAGCGGCATCATCGCCTCGCCGCGCGCATAGGTGCACAGCGTCGAGTATGGGATGTTGCTGTCGTGGGCGATCGCTTTGAGGGTGAGGCCAAAGCGCAGCGGGTCGGACGCGACCGCGAATGCCGCTTTCTGTGCGGCGAGCGTGCGATGCAGGATCGGGCAATCGGAAGCCATGATGCTATTGCGCTCCGTCGCTATGAAGGGCGGCATGGGAGGAGGGATCGAAAGGGCGCCCGGCGTGGGCATGGGGCTTCACGCCGGGCGCAGGGAGCGCGACGGGGGTCTTCGAACCGTCGCGCGGGAGAGCTGTGTTGAGCGGGCGCAGCATTGCGAGGCTCGCGCGCGCCAGAAAGTCGTGCGGGGCGGGGAGGGCGGGCATCGCTCAGTCCCGCCGCCAGTGACGACCGAGGGCGAGGCCGATCATCCAGGCGACGACCACGCCACACATCAGGCAAAGAAAGCGAGCATCGCCGCTCCATGCGCGGATATCGAACTCGGCGAGGAGAAAGGCGCCAATCAGATACGCGCCCGTCATCGCCACCAGCAGCGGCCCAAGGAGCGCCGTCGCCAACAGCGCGAAGACGCGGATCATCGCGCCAGCCCTCCGGGGGCGGAACTTGACGCCCCGCCCGCTTCGGCCATCCTGCGGTTGTCGAGACTCGCAGGGAGGATGGAATGGACCCGATCGACGAGATCGAAGCTCGGATGCGCACGCACGAAGACTTGCTGCGACAGCTTTTCGCGATCGTGTTGGCGGAACCCGGTAATGATTACCGGCGCACCATCGAGGACTTGCGCACCCATTTCAGCGCAGACCTCGCGGCCGGTCGAAGCGGATCAATTCGCGGAGGCGGCGACCCCAGCTATGAGCAACGCTTCGCGGCGCGTCGTCGTGAGCTGGCCGAAGACTTTTTCGCCAAGCTGCTGCGAGCGTTGGAGGGACGAACGGAGCCGACTCACTAGCGACCGGGTAAATCGTGCGAACGCCGTCCCCGAAGCGGATAGGGTGGCCCTCGGCCGCGGCGTCAGTGCCGGCGTCGATCTGCGGGTAGGAAATCCCCAACTCGGCTGCGATTGCTCCAAACGACCGTCCCGTCTGCGGCGTCAGTGTCGGCACGCGTCGCCGCAGCTCCGCCCGCGCAGCCGCACGTCCCGCAAGAGCACCCACGACTGCCGCCACGCCCTGGCGGGCGATCATCGCTTTCAGCGCCGGGCTCATGCGGCGGCCGCTTCGGCTGGAACGAAATCCCGCATGAACTGGCGGACCTTGTCTTCGGTCTCCGGCCAAAGCCGTCGTTTTCTCCCGCCCTCCCCCCGAAGCTGTCGGACGAGGTGGCGGTCGTTGAGGGCCATTTCGCCGAAGCGGGTAGCGGCCATCTGATGGACGTCGAGGAACGCCTCGATTTCGGGAAGCAGGTCAGCCATGACCACGGTGGATAGGTGTGACATATCACACCGTCAAGTGTGATGTTTGCCACCTGTGCGACCGTTGCCCGCGTGTGCGACAACACACTTATGGCGAGACGCTTCCCGATCGAGACGGCGCAGGCTGCCGTTCGCGGCCTCATGGAGCGAGCCGGCGACAAACCTAAACCGCTTGCGCGCACGCTGGGTCTCGGTGAAACGGCCGTTAGGGACGCCTTAGACCCCACACGCAAAACGATGTCGGCGTCGTTTCTTGAAAAGGTCGCTGCCCACTATGGCGTCGCCATGGAGGCAATTCTCGATGGGACGGCTGGCGACACCCTCAAGGCGAGTAACGGTAAAATCGTTCCCTTCGAAGGTGCGGCCGCTTCCCGCTTAAAGACGGACCTCCCTGTTTTCGGCACCGCCTTAGGCGCCTCTGTTGTCATCGACGGTGTTTCGATCGAGCAGACGCATTTGAACACGGGCGATGTCGTGCACTATGCGAAGCGGCCCGCGATATTAGACGGGAGGGCGGACGCTTACGGCCTGTATGTCCAAGGGTCGTCAATGGACCCGGTGCATCCCGAAGGATCTTTAATCTTGGTCGAGGCGAAGCGGCCACCGAAGGTCGGCGACGATGTGGTCATCTATCTACGCGCCAACGGCGATGGCGATGATGGGGACGACGGAGAAAGGGCCAGATCGGTTATCGTCAAGCGATTGCTTCGTCGCACGGCTACGTTTGTCGAGCTCCGGCAGTACGATCCGCCTGGTGACTTTCGCATCTCCACGCGAGACGTCCTTCGAATGCATCGCGTGCTGACGTTGGGAGACTTACTTGGATGAGGAGCGGACCAATCGTCACGCCTGACGCCTGCGGATTTGAGCGGGGCATTCGGAGGCCGCAATGACCGACAAGCGGGTTACGGAATCGCGCCCAACGCCATTTCCGTATTGGGCTTATGGAGCCGCGGCGTCGATTGCCGGTCTGCTCTGGGTGGTAGCCCCCAACCTTCCCACAGGAGCCCAGCTTACTCACTCAAGCGAAATCGACCAATGCACGCGCCGAGTCGAGGCGAAACTCAAAGCTCCGTCGACGTTGCAGATTATCGACAGTGGATATTATGAACGAACCACGACTTGGGACGAGGTGGAGAGTGAGTGGCGCTCTATCGTCTCAGTCGATGGCGCGCATCGAGGCTCACAGCCAAAAATTGGCACTGCCTTTGTCGAGTATGATGCCGAAAATAGTTTCGGCGTTCCTCTCAGGGCGACCGAATACTGCTCGCAGCTGATAGTCAGTGGCCTTGAACCGATTGATGTCGAGCCGAGGCTGGACCCGCTTCCTTTGGCAACTGCCGCCCCGCCGCGATCCGCGCCGAGCACGGTCACAAGGCGAGCAGAACCTGCGGACGAGGACCCCTACTGCGACCCTCTAGTCGATGACGCCTGTTACGGAGACGACGGCGGCGACATCCCGCCTGAGATGGCGACCTCATCAGCTCAGCCGAAAGCCGCTTTAACGACATCGAACAGCGCCACCCTGTCAGTCGATCGCCCTGCGCTCACGGGTGAGCAGCCTTGCCCATCTGCCGAGTCAGGATGCGAGAGCAGAGCGCCAACGCCTGAGCAGTCGAGCGGCGAGCGAAAAGACCATCCCGAACAAGTGTGACGCGTCACACGTTTTTGCTTGACGGGGTGTGATAAGTCACACTACGTAGCTCCCCACAGCGCCACTCCGGCGCGTGGGAGAGCATCGTGCAACAGCCCGACGAACCGCGCATCGACCTGACCCTGCCGGGCTGGGCCCTGACCTACGACGTCGACTGTGCAAACGAGGTCGGCGAACCCGACAAGCGTGACTGGTATGTGTCCGGCCCCGCCGGTGAGCGTGCGGACGTCTGCGGCGGCAGCTACGGTCCGCCCAGCCCGGTCGACATTGCCCGCGCCGTAGTGCGCGCCGCCGACGACGCGGCCGTCGGCGCTCTCGTTGGGAGCGTCGCGGCATGACTGGTTCGACGACCCACTTCATGCCCGGCTCCCTCGTTGAGTCGGATATTCCGTTTCATCCGGGGGTGTTTGAGGCTGTCACCATTCCCGGCGAGGCGCCCGTTCGTTTCGGCACCGCGCCTGGCTTTGCCGTTGCGTCGCAGACCGAACCCCGCCTCGCGATCGCGCTGATGCTTTGGGGTCCAGGCGCTGGCCGGGGGAGTCTCGGTCTCTGCCACAACATGTCGCCAGACATGGCCCGGAAAGTCGTTGCGGCGCTTGAGGGCGCGATCGCGCAGGTCGAGGGAAAAGTCGCATCAATGGCGGCCGACGCCATTGCGAAGGCGACGCGCGACGGGGACTCGAAGTGACCGCCGCCGTCACCGCGCTGTTCGCCGGGCTTCTGATCGTCGGCTCGCGCATCCTCTACGTCGAGCTGACCCGCAAGCTGGACCTCCCGCACGAGGACCGCGCCTTCCGCGTCGGTGCCGATCTGTGGGACACCGCTGATGCGTAGCTCCACCCCCTACGGGACGCGCACCGCCGCACCTGGCGCGCGCTTCGATGGCTATTCCGTCGAGGAGCCGACCGCCGGCCTCTACGCCTTCCGCCTCGTGAGGGGAGGGGTCAGGACGGGGGTGCGGATCTGGTTTGGCCCCCCGTCCGACCCCGTCACCGGCGACGTCATGGACCGCTCGCACCGCTGGCAGGCGACCGCCAACGGCGCGCCGATCGACTTGGACCGTGTCTGGCCCGCCTGCGGCCGGGAACCCATCGACCAGCGCGAATACGACCACCTGCTGGCGCTGCAACGCTGGGGCGAAAGTCACGACCCCGACGGTGCGCTCGCCAACCCCCGCCGCCGCATCGACCCCCTCACGGCACCGCTGCCGATCTGAGCGCTGAAAGGAGCTTTCCCATGACCGTTATCCAGCGCGCCCACGCCCTCTCGTCTCTCGACACCAACCCTATGCCGCCAGTCGCAGGCCCGGGGACGTCGCCGCGAGGCCACAACCGGCCGCCTCTCGACGAGGAAGTTCTCGACCAGCTCGAGGCTGCGATCGAGGCCGACGAGAGCCTGACCGCCAAGATGGCGGCGCTGCTCGAGCGCGAAGACGCGATCGTCGCCGAGTGCGAGAACGAAGAGCAGGCTGGGCGCTACACCGACGCTGCGAAACAGGCGGCGACGTGCCGCAAGCGCATCGAGGCGCTGCGCGAACCGCTGAATCGACCGATGCTCGATGCGACGCGCGCATTGAAGGCGCGCGCTGATGCGAAGGCCGCGCCACTGCTGCGGATCGAAGCCAAGCTCAAGGATGCGATACTTGCGTTCGAGCAGCGTCGCCGTCGCGACGCGGAAGCGGCCGCCCTTCGCGCCGCCGAGGAAGAGCGGGCGCGCCGCGAGGCGGAAGCGCTCCCCAACCCGGCGGCCGACGCAGAACCGGAGTCTGCGCCAGCACCACCGCCCGCCGCACCGGCCACGACGCCGATCCGCGGCGACCTGGGCGGGCGCGCCACCATCGTCGAGCGCTGGACCGGCGAGGTCGTGAACGTCCGCCAGCTGCCTGACCGGCTGCTCAAGCACCCCAAGGTCGTCGAGGTTCTGAACACGCTGATCGCCGCCGAAGCCCGAGGCGGCGCCCGCGAGATCAAGGGCGCCCGCATTTTCACCGTTTCCAGCGTCGCCACGCGCTGACCCCCCCCCCCCCCGCACAGGAGAATGAATATGGCATCTCGCGCCCTTTCCCCCATGCCAGCCGCCAGCGTGGTTACCGCTCAGGACGGCACCCCGTCGGACAAGCTGCGCTTGCAGATCGCGAGCCGACGCGACCAAATCAGCAGCGCCCTGCCGGCGCACATTACGTTCGAGAAGTTCCAAGCCGTCATTATGACCGCGGTCGCAAGCGACCCGGACCTTCTGGACGCTGATCGCGGGTCGCTCATCACGGCGTGCTATAAAGCAGCCCAAGACGGCCTGTTGCCTGACAAGCGCGAAGCCGCACTCGTCATCTTCACCACTCGCAAACAGATCAACGGTCGGTGGGAGTCCGTAAAGCTCGTGCAGTATATGCCGATGGTCTACGGGCTACGGAAGAAAATCCTCCAGTCGGGCGAAGTCATCGACCTGAAACCGGGCGTCGTCTACCGCGCTGAAGTTGAGCGCGGGCTCTTCATTTACGAGGAGGGTGTTGACCGAACCTTGCGTCACCGCCCGGCGCTCGACCTGACCGACGAGGACATGTCAGACGACAACATCGTCGCGGCATACTCGATCGCCACGCTCAAAGGCGACGCCAATCAGCCGCCAATGCAATCGTACGAAGTCATGCGTCGCTCCGAAATCAACCGCGTGCGCCAGACGAGCCAGACGGGCGCGATTGGCAGGACGACGCGCGACGGCAAAGCGATCGAACCCAAGGGGCCGTGGGTCGACTGGTTTCCCGAGCAGGCCAAAAAGACCGTGATGCGTCGCCACAGCAAGACGCTTCCCATGAGCGGCGATCTGATAGACGTCGAAGCGCGGAGCGATAGTGAGGGCGAGCTCATCGCTGGCACCGCTCTTGACATCGCCACCGCTCCGCAGTCCGACGCCGCCCCGCTTCCGAGCCGCAACAACGTGCCGGCGCTGTCCGACGCCCACGATCCCGAGACTGGGGAGCTGGTCGGGGACTCCGCCGCTGCTCCGGTGCCGGATCCTGACGAAGAACGGCGCATTGCGGAGCAGCTCGACAGCGCCACCTTTGCCGCGGTCGATGGCACCGCAGATGACGGCGCTCCGAACTATGAGGATGCGCCGCCGAAGCCTGCGAAACTCGCGGACGCGCTTAAGGCGGTCGGCAAGGTTCCCCTCCCGGAACTTGACGCGCTGGTTCAGTCCTACCGCCAGCGGCTGAGCGTCGCCGATTTTGACGCGCTGGTTAGCGAGGCCGGCAAGCGCGTTGCGGCAGCGGAGGCCAAGTGATGCCGCGTCGTCAGTGCGCCACGCTTGCATGCGAAGCGCAGCTCAACCGAAAGAACAGGTCCGGCTACTGTCGGGGATGCTTCAATCGGGCGATGGCGGCGCGACCGGACATCTGCGCAAGGCAGCGCACCGGCATTCGCAAGCGGTGGGCCGACCCTGACTACCGCGCTCGGAAAATCGCTCAGTTGCGGATTGTTGCCCACACTCCGCACGCCACGGCGCGCCGACGCGAAACCGCAAAGCGCATCCGCCTGTGGGAGCAGGGCCACCAAGCACTGATCGGCAACGCTGCGGCGCGCGCGAAAGCGGGGAGACACGGCTCCAACACGAAGCTCGCGCATATCCCGGCGGATCTGCGGCCCATGTATCGCGAGCTCACCAGGTCGGGGTTGACCGCTGCGGAGGCTGCGTCGGCGATTGATCATCACGCCACGGTCGAACTTGAGCGGATGCGTCGAAGGATGGCCGCGTGACCCCCGCCGACGCAACCCGCGTGCGCCAGATCATCGCCGAAACGCTCGGCGTGGGCGTGGAGCGCGTCATAGACAGCGCGACGCTTGCCGACCTTGGCGCGGATGAGCCCGACGTGATCGAGGTCGCCATGAACGTCGAGGATGCTTTCGCCGTCGATCGGTGGAGCGACGACGCGACCAACAGCCTCGAAACCGTCGTCGACGTGATCGCCGCGCTTGAGCAATCGCTGGTGGCGGACGCCGCCTGACCCCATCGCCACCCGCAGGCGCACCCCCGGCGCGGGCAGAGATTGCCGGGGGAGGGAGAGATGAGATGAGCGAACGCAAGCCGAACAATTTAGGTGTGGCCGTGGGGGATTGGGTTACCGGAGCAGCCATTTGGGGAAAACCTCAGCAGGTTAGCGCCGTGACGCCTTGGACCTATACAATCGGCGACCGCCTTTGTCGCACTCGACCGGAGATCGTTTCCGACACTGAGGAGCGCGCGATGGCCATGAAGACTCGCATTAACTCCGCGCATGCGGAGCGACAGCGCAAGTGGGCTGCAGCAAGCGCAGAATACACGCAGACCGTCGCAAAGCTGCGCGATGAGTATGGCGTGCCGGACGGTGACGCATGACCCCCGCGCTGACCCCGATCCGCATGGACACGCGCCCCCAGCGCGACCGTGAAGCGCAGCGCATCCGCCGCGACCGCAACGCACCGTGGGCCGACAATCCGCGCCCGTCGCTGTGGCGGCGACTGACGGGGAGGGGGTGATGGCTGACGGCACCAAGATCGAATGGGCCGACGCGACGGTGAACGCGATAAACGGCTGCTCCCTGGCGTCGCCGGGATGCACTAACTGCTACGCGATGAAGCAGGCGCATCGCTTCCCGATCCGGCAGGGCCTCACCCAGCCGAGCAAGGGCGGCATGGTGTGGACCGGCGAGGTGCGCTTCGCCGAGGATCAGCTGCTAAAACCGCTGCGCTGGCGCAAACCGCGATCGATATTCTGGAACGCGCACGGCGACACCTTCCACGGAGCGGTGCCCGACGAGTGGATCGACAAGGTCTTTGCCGTTTGCGCGCTCACCCCGCAGCACCGGCACATGATCCTGACGAAGCGCAGCGCGCGGATGCGGGAGTATATGAGCCGGCGCGCGGGTGACTGGATGATGGTTTGGCCCGACGCATTCGAAGCAGGCGCTCTGCCGATTTCTCGTCATGAGCAGCGGCTTCGGATGGGCCAGTTCATCGGCGCGGCCCTGCCCGGCGGGACGGTGACGTTTCCTCTCCCCAACGTCTGGCTTGGCGTCAGCGCCGAGGACCAGAGCCGCTGGGATGAGCGGACGGCTGATCTCAAGGCCACACCTGCCGCGGTGCGCTTCGTCAGCGCCGAACCGCTGCTGGGGCCGATCGAAGGCGACATGCGGGGCCTCGATTGGGTCATCGTCGGCGGCGAGAGCGGCCCCGGCGCGCGGCCGATGCACCCCGACTGGGCGCGCTCGCTGCGCGACCAGTGCGAGGCGGCGGGGGTCGCGTTCCACTTTAAGCAGCACGGGGATTGGCAACCAATCCTATCGGCCCCTCGTCCGCGGACGGTTGCGATGCACGGGCGGCGCTTTGACGGAGCGGCGATTCACAGCTTCCCTGACGGGCAGGTCGCCGTTCGCGTCGGCAAGCGCGCCGCCGGTCGCCTGCTCGACGGGCGCGAGCATAATGGAGTCCCCGCCTGATGCGCGCTATCTCCCTTTGGCAGCCTTGGGCCAGCGCGGTAGCACTCGGCTATAAGCGACACGAAACGCGAAGCTGGTCGACGCGCTACCGCGGGCGGATCGCGATACATGCCGCCAAGCGATACACGCTGACCGAGCGGGACGCCGCGCTGCGGTTCGCACGCGCGATTGGCGACAACCGGCTGCGCGATGGCCCCCTCGGGGCGATCGTTGCGGTGGCCACGTTGGCGGATTGCGTGCCGACCGACGATCTCATGCTCGAACTCGAAACTGACGGGCCGGACTGGATGCTTGGCGACTTCACGCCGGGACGGTTCGCATGGCGGCTCGATGACGCGCGCGCGCTGCCCGAGCCTATCCCCTTCCGGGGCGCGCAGGGCTTCTTCGCCGTGCCAGATGATTTGCTCGCAGGCGCCGCGCAGGGGCCCGCCTGATGGACGCGATCGACCCCGCACGCCCGCCGCACGACCCGGTCGCGCACGCGCTGTTTTACGCCACCGGGTGGCGTGTGCTTCAAGGAGGGCGCCAGTGAGCTTTCCGATTCCGATTGCAGCCTTGGACGACCGCATGGCGTTCGTCGGCACGTCCGGCTCAGGCAAGACCTATGGCGCGGGCACCTGTGTCGAGCGGTTGCTCGATAGCGGCGCGCGCGTCGTCATTGTCGACCCGCTCGACGTGTGGTGGGGTCTTCGCTCCCTCGCAGATGGCTCGCCGTCCCCTTTCAACCTGCCGATTTTTGGCGGCGCGCATGGCGACTTGCCGCTGAACGAACAGGCGGGCAAGCTGATCGGCGAGACGGTCGCGACGATGGCCGAGAGCTGCATCGTCAGCCTGGGTGCGCTCGGCACGAAGGCGTCGGAGCGGCGCTTCATGCTCGCTTTCCTCGAGACGCTTTATCGGAACGCCAGCGGCGACCCGATTCACTTGATCTTCGACGAAGCTGACCTTTGGGCACCGCAGAAGGCATCCGAGCCGATGCTGCAGAGCCGGATGGAGGAGATCGTTCGCCGCGGGCGCGTGAAGGGCTTTATCCCTTGGCTGATCACGCAGCGCCCGGCGGTGTTGTCGAAAGACGTGCTGTCGCAGGCGGATGGCCTTGTCGCGTTCAAACTCACCTCGTCGCAGGATCGCGACGCGATTGGCGCGTGGATCGAAGGACAGGCCGATAAGGGCGAAGGTCGGGAAATCCTCGCCAGCCTGCCGACGATGGAGAAGGGGCAGGCGGTCGTGTGGCTGCCGGGGCATGGCAAGCTGGCGACCGAGCGCTTCCCTGCCAAAGCGACCTTCGACAGCTCGCGCACGCCGAAGCGCGGCGAAGTGCGGCGCACGGCATCGCTGAAACCGCTCGACCTGGGCGCGTTGCGCGGGCGGCTCGCTGCGATTGAGGACGATGCGAAGGCGAATGATCCCGCTACGCTGAAAACCGAGGTCGCCCGGCTGACCCGCGAGCTGCGCAAAGCCGAAAAGGCGAAGGCTCAGCCGGAACGTGTCGTCGCCAACGCAGACGAGATCGCTGCGGCACGAGCCGAAGGCGAGCGCGCCGGGTTCGCCGCAGCGACGGCCGCGATGCAGGCGGCACTCAAGGCGCTGCGACCCGGCAGCGGCGCAACTTCCGATCGCACCATCCCCGCGCCGGCATCGCGCGCCACTCCGGCGCCCAAGCCCATCGTCCAGGTGGGCGAGGTTCCATCCGGCGGCGCGAAGCCGCTTGCCGCCCTCGCAAGTGTCTATCCAAGCGGCATGACCGAGGCGAAATGGGCGCTTGCCGCCGGGTTTAAGCGGAGCGGCGGGACGTGGGGCACCTACAAGGGGCGCCTCAAAGCCGCGGCCCTTATCGAGCGACGCGATGGCTTTTGGTTTGCGACGGAGACCGGAGCGAAGGCGATTGGGGACGTGCCGACGCTACCGCCACCCGGCCCTGACCTCGCGCGCTGGTGGGCTGGCCGACTGTCCGGCACGCCCAAACTGGTCGAAGCACTGTTGGACGCACACCCGCAGCCCCTGTCGCGCGATGATCTCGCCGCGGCAGTCGGCATGGTGGCGAGCGGGGGGTCGTTCGGCACCTATCTCGGGAGACTTGCAACGCCCGGCATCATCGTTCGTGAAGCCGGTATGGTGCGGCTGTCCGACGACATCATGGGCGAGCGTCCGTGACAGCGCCGGCGCGTATCACGCAAGCCGATATGGAGCGCGCGACCAAAGCGGTTGCGGCGGCTGGCTTCGCGCGTGCGCGCATCGTCATGGATTTGCGCCGCGAGCGCATCGAGGTCATCGTTGGCGAGCCGGTCAATGATGCGCCGGAGCCGGAGGAGGAGTTCCGCCCCGATGACGCCTAAGCTCCCTCGCCACGTGTATGCCGTGAAAGATCGTCACGGGCGCACCCGCTATCGGTTCATCCGCAAGGGGTTCGGCAGCGCCTACCTCGCCGATTCTCCGGGCTCGCCGGAGTTCCACCGGGCCTATGCCGAGTTGCTGGCGCGCGAACCGAGACAGGCTCAGCCAGTGCTCGCCGCAACCCCTGCGAAGGCCGGCACCTTCGACGCCGTGTTCGCGCAATACCGGGCTTCACCAGGGTGGCAGCGTCGGGCCGACCGAACGAACCTGATCCAGTGCCGCTTCCTCACGCGCTTCGCGGACACGCGCGACAAGATCGGTCGCCGTTATGGCGTCTGGCCCGTCGACAAGCTGGTCGTGCCGGTGCTCGCCACCGCGCTCGGCAAAATGCACGAAACACCCGCGCAGGCCAACTATCTACGCAAGGCGCTCAACGGCTTCTTCTCGTTCGCGATCACCACCGGGGCCATAAAGGAAAACCCGATCCGCTACGTCAGGCGCTTTGCCGAGGGACCGGGGCACACGGCATGGGATGAAGCCGACATTGCCGCCTATCGCGCCTACCACCCGCTCGGCTCGATGGCTCGGGCCATGCTGGAACTGACGCTCAACGTCGCCGGCCGTCGCTGCGAGATTGCCACGATGGAGCGAAGCGCGATCCGCGGGGGGCGCATACACCTGCAGCACGCCAAGAATAACGATGCGACCAGCGTGCCGCTGCTGCCGACCACAAAAGCGGCGCTCGACGCCCTCCCTGCCACGTCCATCCGCTACCTGATCACAAACAGCTATGGGCGGCCGTTCAGCGTCGAAGGGCTCGGCAACAAGGCGCGCGCATGGTGCCGCGCGGCGGGTCTGGAAAACCGGTCGATGCACGGGATTAAAAAAGCGCAATCGCGGCGTCTCGCGGAGAGCGGTGCCACCGACGCGCAGGGCCGTGCGGTGACGGGCCACAAGAAGGATGCGACCTTCGCCTACTACGCCCAGTCGGCCAATCGCGCTGCGCTGGCGGATGCTGCGGTTTCCAACCTTCGGTCCCGCTTCGATTTCCAACCCGAGGAGAATGGCTGAAATGCTAGTATTTCAGCGTGGTAATGGTGCCCAGGGACGGGATCGAACCGCCGACACTGCGATTTTCAGTCGCATGCTCTACCAACTGAGCTACCTGGGCGCGTCGCCTGCTGGACGCGGCAATGCGTCGCGACGGGCGTCGGAGTGGCGCCTATAGGGACGGGTCGGCGGCTTTGTCCAGCCCTTCGCGAGCGCTTACTCCTGCGTGGGCGCGACCGCGTCGGGATCGGCGTCGGGGTCCACCGGGGCGCCGGCGATACGGTAATCTTCGCCGAACCAGGCGATCAGATCGCGATCGCGGCAACCGCGCGAACAAAATGGACGAAAGTCCCGCGATTGCGGCTTTCCGCACACCGGGCAGGGCCGCGAAGCTGGGGTCGTTTCAGTGGACATCGCCGCGACCGATGCCGCGTTCGCGGTCCGCTCGCAAGCGCACCGCGCGCCCGAGGCCGCGCTCCAGCGCCGCGATGAGAGTCGGCCGCGCCTCGAGCCAAGCCACCTCCGCCGGATGCGTGACGAGCGTAAGCTCGCCGGTGCCGCGCGCGCGTTGCGCGGTTCGGAGCAGTCCGAGCGCGGCGCTTGCGACCGGCTCGAACCGAGCACGTTCGAGCAGCGACACGCCCTCGCGCGGCGCGACGAAGTGCAGCAGACCCCCCTCATGGGCTCGGATCGCGCTGAAGTGGTCGGGCACCGCCTCGCCGATCGCCGCCTCGATCTGACGGCGCTCGGCGCGCGTCTGCTCGCGGGGCAGATCGACGACGATCTGTCCGCCTATCCCCCAGCGGCGCGCCGTCCGGGCCGCGGCGACGGCGCCGGGGCTGGCCAATGACCGCGACGGTTCGCCGTCGATGTCGATGGTGACGAAGGCGGCGGTCTGTTCGATGCGCAGCACCCCGCCGGGGAAGCTATCGACGCCGCTCTCTGCAGCCGCGACCAGTTCGCTCCACCCCGCCGCGTCCAGCGCTCCATCCTCGACCCGGACCGGTGTTGCGCGCACGCCGCTGGCAGCCAGCACGTCGAGGAGCGTCGATTGGGACGGCGCATCGCCGGTGACGACAGCTCGCGCGCGCTTGACGAGGTCGCGTTCGGGTAGGGCGCTGCGGTTGACGCGCCAATGGAGGAGCGCGCCCTCGCTGGCTCCGGTCGGCACGACAATGCTGAGCTCGCGCCCGTCATCGAGGCGGGCAACGCCTTCGCGCGTCGATACGATCTTCGCCGCGACGACATCGCCAGCGCCAAGTTCACCGTCGCGTCGCGTCAGGCTCGCGACGATGGCGCCGCCATCGACCAGCGCGGCCCGGGTTTCACCGATGCCGCGCTCGACGAGCCACTCAGGCAATCGCCAGCCCCGACGCGCGCAGCAATGTGCGCGTTTCGAACAAAGGCAGGCCGACGATGGCGCTGTGACTGCCGCTCATCCACCGGCAGAGCGCACCCCCGCGCCCCTGGATGGCGTAGCCGCCCGCCTTGCCGATGCCTTCCCCCGTGGCCGCATAGTCGGCGATTTCGCCCTCGGTCAGTGCGGGCAGCGCGACAATGCTCGTCACCAGCCGCTCGCGCACGCGACCGTCCGGAGCGGCCACCGCAACCGCGGTCGTAACTTTATGCCGGCGCCCGGAGAGGAGGCGCAGGCACGCCGCGATTTCCGCCTCATCCGCGGCCTTGGGCAGGATGCGGCGACCGGCTGCCACGACCGTATCGGCGGCGAGCACCACCGCACCAGGATGGCGCGCTGCCGCGATCGTCAGCTTTTCGCGCGTCACGCGCCGGGCGTATTCGGTCGGGAGCTCGCCGCGTTTCGGCGTTTCATCCGCATCGGGCGGGTCGACCGCGTCCGGCACGACGCCGATCTGCGCCAGCAGCTCACGCCGGCGCGGCGACCCGGACGCAAGCACGAAGCGCACAGCGCCCGCGTCAGCCTGTGATGGCGTTTCGTGCGTGTCGCTCATCGCTCGGGTGTCGCCCGCCGTGGCGAGCGCGCGCGTTGAAGGCTCAGCTCATGCCCGGACCGCCGCGGCCCGGCATGTAGCGATAGGCGATGCGCCCCTTGGTCAGGTCATAGGGGGTGAGTTCCACCAGCACCTCGTCCCCGACGAGCACGCGGATGCGGTGCTTGCGCATCTTGCTGGCGGTGTGGCCGAGGATCTCATGCCCGTTTTCCAAGCGGACGCGGAACATGGCGTTGGGCAACAGCTCCACCACTTGCCCACGCATTTCCAGAAGTTCTTCTTTCGCCATCCAACCTCTTGTCGTTCGAAGCGCAGTTGAGCGGCTCCCCGATTTGCCGGCGCGCATAGCGGATGGCGCGCGGCTTGGCAAAGGGCGCGTCGGGCGGTCCTTCCCGCTACACCAGCCGCAGCCTTCGTGCCGCACGCCACAGCGTCGTTTTCGTGCGTGCGTGCTTCGGCCAGCGGGGCGGGGGCGAGGGGGAGAAGCCGCGCTGGCGCAGCCAGTGGTTGGCGACATGCGCCTCGCTCTCGCGGTAGCTCCACTCCGACCGCCAGGTGATCGACAGGGAGATCGCCGGTGCGTCGCCCACCGTCACGAAATGCGGCGCCATCACCGGCACCAATATCGCCTGTCCTGGGGTGAGGCGGTGGGGCGTGCCGCCGGCGCGCATTTGCTCATGCCAGAACAGCCCCCGATGCCCGCCCGCATGATAGCGTTCATGCTGTTCCGGCGCGGCGTAGCGCGCGTCGGCCTGCGGGAACACGGTCATCACCTTCTCGCCGGCGAGGTGCAGCAGGATATTATGCTCCGGGTCGAAGTGATACGGGGTCATCGACCCCGGCGACGAGACGAACACAAATCCTTGCCGGGTCAGCATGTCGCCGGTGCGGGGAGCGACGACATCCTCGATCTCCGCCAACAGCGCGTCGAGAAGCGCGGCGTAGGCAGGAACACGCTCGATATTCTTGAGGACCGCCCAGCTGCGGTTGTCGGCGATCGTGGGGATGGTGTCGCCGATGCCGAGTCCGTTGGCGGGCGCATCTTCGGGCAGGGTCGCGACGTCGATGTCGCTGCGGTTGAACTCGACCTGCGCCGGGGGCAGCGCCTCCCCCAATGCCGCGAGGGCGTCGAGGCTGAGCAGCGGGTGATCGCCAAAAGCGTGCGCGAAGCTGGCGGCGTGATTGGGATAGGCGTCGGCGATGGTCGCGCGCGCCGCCGCGTCAAAGGCATGAGTCATGTTGCTGGGCCCTGCGGGTGACGCCACGCCTTGGCGCTATGCCAGGCGCGCGTGGCGGCGTGCGCCGCGTGAAACTGAAGGCGGGGGGCGAGTCCCGGCAACGGCAGCGCGTAACTCGCGACCGCGCGGCGTTCGCTCCACAGACTGTCGATCATCGGGTGATCGGCCACCGCGAGGCTGTCGGTCCGCCGGCAGTCCAGCAGACGCGGCAGGCTTTCGCGCTGAATCAGCACACCCGGGGAGAAGCGGGCGTAGCGTTCGTCGTAAGCGGTCTTGAAGGTGAAGGCGTCGCCGCCCTCCACCAGCGTCACCAGCATCGCGACGTCGCGCCCGTCGAGCGTGATGGCGGTCACCGCGACGCGCCCAGCTTGGTGGATTGCCCTGAACCCGTCGAGGCAGAAGCGGCGCGTCGCGTCAGCCGATGCCAGCGCCGATCGCGCACTGCCCTTCCACCCCGACGCCTCCAGCGCCAGAAACCGCTCGATCCAGCCTGGGCCGTGCGCTTCGACGGCAAGGTCAACGGCAAGCTCGCCCAGCTCGCCGAGCCGGCTCCATTGCCGACGCAGCTCCTTGCGCTTTTTGGAGCGAACGGCCTCGTCCCAATAGTCGGCGGCGCCGCGATCGGTGTCGATCATCGCCCGGGCGTGGGCGTCATGCGCGCGAAGGGGGAGATTGCGCGCCAAAGCGGCGATTTCCAGCCCTCGTGCGGTCGCAGTCTCGGAAGGGAGCTCGGCAACGCAGAATTGGGCAGCGCGAAACTGCGCCCCGAGGCGATCGATCAACGCGCCCCAGGCGGATGCTTCCGTATCCGCGCGAATTGCCACCGGCGGCAGCAACCCATTCGGGTGCCGAAAGGTCGTGACGCTGCGGATGGGGGCGCGGCCGTAGCGTCGGATCGGGGCGAGCGCGAACAGCGCGACCCCATCGCCCCCGCAGTCGCTCACTTCGGCGATAACCGGCGACGAATCGCCCAACCCGGCGTCGATCGCGCTGCGCAGCATGGCGGCCCGTGCAAAGGGGTTGGGATCCACCGAGCGCGCCGCGATCGTATCGAGCCTCTCCCAATCGCCGTCGCTCAATGCTGCGGGTTGGTGCCACCGCACGCTCAGCGTCGCGTCGTCGCGGTCGAGGGCGGGGCGGGCGTTCATCGTGTCGCTACCCTAGCGTGGCAGCCGTTACGGAGAGGTTTAGCGTTGGCCGCTCGGTCCTCGCGCCCTCTGAGCCAAAGCAAAACGGGCGGGGGCTCATCGCCCCCGCCCGCTTGAAAGGCTGCCCGTGGGACAGGCTCCTATCCCCCCGCATGCCCCGCGAGCGCGGCGAGCAGCAGGATGGCAACGATGTTGGTGATCTTGATCATCGGGTTCACCGCCGGCCCTGCGGTGTCCTTGTAGGGATCGCCGACGGTGTCGCCGGTCACCGCGGCCTTGTGGGCTTCGCTGCCCTTGCCGCCGTGGTGGCCGTCCTCGATATATTTCTTGGCGTTGTCCCACGCGCCGCCGCCGCTCGTCATGCTTAGCGCGACGAACAGCCCGCCGACGATCACGCCGAGCAGCAGTGCGCCGACCGCAGCGAAGGCTTCCGCCTGGCCCGCCACCTGCGCGATCACGAAATAGACGACGATCGGCGCCAGGACCGGCAGCAGCGACGGGATGATCATCTCCTTGATCGCCGCCTTGGTGACGAGGTCCACCGTGCGTGCATAGTCGGGACGGCTGGTCCCCTCCATGATGCCCGGGTTGGACCGGAACTGGTCGCGCACGTCCTTAACGACGTCACCCGCGGCGCGGCCCACCGCGGTCATGCCCATCGCCCCGAACAGATAAGGGAGGAGCGCGCCAAGCAGCAGTCCGACGATGACGTAGGGGTTCTCGAGGCTGAAGTTCACCTCCAGCTGCGGGAAGAACAGCCGTAGGTCGGTGGTGTAAGCCGCGAACAGCACGAGCGCGGCAAGCCCCGCCGAACCGATGGCATAGCCTTTGGTCACCGCCTTGGTGGTGTTGCCAACCGCGTCCAGCGCATCGGTCTTCTCCCGCACGCTGTCGTCGAGCCCCGCCATCTCGGCAATGCCGCCGGCGTTGTCGGTGACCGGACCATAGGCGTCGAGCGCGACGACCATCCCGGCCAGAGCCAGCATCGCGGTCGCGGCGAAGGCGATGCCGATCAGCCCCGCGAGCTGATAGGTGAGGATGATGCCGATGACGATGACGATCGTCGGCAGCGCGGTCGCCTCCAGGCTCACCGCGAGGCCCTGAATGACGTTGGTGCCGTGCCCGGTCTCCGACGCTTTGGCGATCGAGCGCACCGGGCGGTAGTTGGTGCCGGTGTAATATTCGGTGATCCACACGATCAGCCCGGTGATGGCGAGGCCGGTGAGCATGCACCAGAACAACTGCATGCCGGTGAAGCCGCCCGTTCCATCGAGTCGCGCGCCGAGCACACGGTTCATGTCGCCCAGCGCATATTGCGTGGCGAGGTAGATCGCCGGGATCGACAGCAACGCGGTGACGAGGAAGCCCTTGTACATCGCGCCCATGATGTTGGTGCCGCCCCCCAGCCGAACGGCGTAGGTGCCGATGATCGAGGTGAGGATGCACACCCCGCCGATCAGCAGCGGCAGGCTCATGAGGTTGGTGAGCATGCCCCCCGCGGCGGTGCCGACGAGCAGGCCGATCAGCACCATCGTCGCTCCGACGGTGACGACGTAGGTTTCGAACAGGTCCGCGGCCATCCCCGCGCAGTCGCCGACATTGTCGCCGACGTTATCGGCGATCACCGCCGGGTTGCGGGGGTCGTCCTCGGGGATGCCGGCTTCGACCTTGCCGACGAGGTCGGCGCCGACGTCGGCAGCCTTGGTAAAGATGCCGCCGCCGAGGCGCGCGAAGATCGAAATCAGCGACGCACCGAACGCGAGCGCGACGAGCCCGTCGATAACTACGCGGTCATTGGCAGCACGCCCGCCGATCTCGGTCAGATACCAGAAGAAGCCCGCGATCGCGAGGAGCGCAAGGCCCGCCACCAGCAGCCCGGTGATCGCCCCCGCGCGGAAGGCGAGGGTGAGGCCCTGTTGCAAGCCGCTCTGCGCGGCCGCAGCGGTCCGCACGTTCGAACGCACCGAGATGTTCATCCCGACATAGCCGGCAACGCCTGACAGCACCGCGCCAAGCACGAACCCGACCGCGCTCGTCAGCCCGAGGAAATAGCCGACCAGCACCGCGACCACGACGCCGACGATGGCGATTGTGCGATATTGCCGCCCGAGATAGGCGCGCGCACCCTCCTGAATGGCGCCTGCGATCTCCTGCATCCGCGCGTTGCCCGCGGGCGAACGCAGCACCTGCTGGCTGGTGACGGCGCCGTAGAGCACGGCCACCAGGCCGAGCAGGATGGCGATGAGACTCAATGTCATGCGAACACGGACCCCTTCCCAAGCGGCGGACGTCGCCCGTGTCGGGCCTACCGCCCGCCGTACGATCGCCGCCAAGTTTCAATGCGATGACTAAGCCGAGCACTGCTTGGATGAAAAGCGGAATTTGGCGCGGGTCGTGCGGCGATGAGACCGTGCCGTCACCTTCCCCCTCCCCCTTGTGGCGAGGGTGGGGTGGGGGCCCGCTCGCGTCCGCGAGCGTATGAGACTCGTTGGAGGTTGCGCTAGGCTTCTTCACGAGCCGCGGACGCGGCTCGGCCCTCACCCCCGGCCCCTCCCTACAAAGGGGGGAGAGCTAATGCTCCCATCCGAGCGAGCCCGTGACCGCTACCCCGTCAAGCATCAGCGGTGCGGCTCCGCGTGCGCGAACGTAGCCAATGCGCGCAGCGGGGCAGGGCGGCGCCACGCCCGGGGGCAACGTTGCGAGCAGGGCGTAATCATCGCCCCAGCGCAGCGCCGCGTTGGCGATGTCGGCGGTGATCGACGCGGCGAAGGGGACCGGGGCGCGCTCGATCGCCAGCGTGACCCCGCTCGCTTCCGCGATGTGCGTGGCGTCGCGGAGCAGGCCGTCGCTGACGTCGCACATCGCGCTTGCGCCTGCCCTCGCCAGTGCCTGACCCTCGGCAAGGCGCGGCGTCGGGCGGAGGAAGTGCGTGACCTCGCTGTCGGTCGCGGCACCGGCGCCGGTGAGGTGGCGGTAGGCGGCGAAGGCGGCGCCGATCTCGCCGACGAGCCATAGCGTGTCGCTCGGCCGCGCACCGCTGCGCGCAGGAGCCCCACGCGCCGCGCGCCCGATAGCCGTCAGTCCCAGCACGCGCGCACTGCCGGGGGGAACCGCACCGCTATCGCCGCCCAGCAGCGGCAAGTCGAACCTCGCGCACACCTGCGCCAACCCCTCAGCGAAGCGGGCGTCCCAGGCGCTATCGCCCGCGAGCGTAAAGCCGAGCAGCGCGCCGACCGGCGTCGCGCCCTTGGCGGCGAGGTCGGAGAGGTTGCGCGCAACCAGCTTCCACGCGACGTCGGCGGCGTCGCCATCGCGGAGCCAATGCACCCCCTCGATCATCATGTCGTGAGTGAAGACGAACGTCTCGCCGCCCACGCTCAGCACTGCCGCGTCGTCATTCAGCCCGCGCGCGGCGGGGTGGGTGGCGAGCGAGCGCAGCCGCTCGATCCACGCCAGCTCGCCCGCGATCAGGCGTCCCCCGCGGGCGCGGGCTCCGCCCGCTCCGCCTTGGCCAGCGCGTCGAGGATGCCGTTGACGAACCCCGCCTCGCGTGCCTCGTGAAACGCCTTGGCGACCTCGACATATTCATTGATCGTGGCGCGCGCGGGCACGTCGGGGCGGGCCATGATTTCGTAGGCGCCGACGCGCAGCACCGCCTTCATCGCGCGGTCGAGCCGGTTGAGGCGCCATCCTTGCGCCAGCCGCGCCGACAGGGCGGCGTCGACATCGGCGAGGCGGGTGATCGTGCCCGCGACGAGATCGTCGAAAAAGGCAAGTTCGGCATCCGCATATTCCGCGTCGTCGAACGCTTCGTCGTCGATGACGCTGCCGATGCGGTGGTGGTGAAATTCGTGGATCAGCTGCGCGGGCGGGGTCGCTTCCATGTCATGCTGGTAGAGCGCCTGCACGGCCGCCAGCCGCGCCGCCGCACGCGCGGCCGCGCGCGAACGGGGGGAGGGGGAGGGTCGAGACATGCCGCCCCTCTAACGCTAAGCTGCACCTCTGGCGAGGGGAGGCACGCGGGTGCGCAAGGCGTACGAATTTGTCGACATTGCGATCGCCGGCGACGGCGCGGTGGCGACCGCCTTTGCCAACCAGGTCGCCTATTGCGAGGCCAATGCCGCGCCGATCACCGCGCGAGTTGTGGGCGCGCTGGCGCTGTTGCTGCGCGAGCCGCGTCATCCCTTCCTCAAGCGCATCGCAAGCTGGCAGGGGGCGCCGCTCGCCGACGCACTGCCGTTGCGCGCGGCGGGCGGCCTCCACGCGCTTTACCGCAGGGGGGCCGCGCCGGAGCTGGCGCCGCTCTACGCCGGCGATGTCGCGCAGGTCGCGGACGCTGCGGCAATCATTGCGCGAGTGATCGAGGCGCACGGCGATACGCTGATGCCGTGGCTCGACGGCCCGCCGCAGACCAACGAGGCGGGGCGATCGTCGAGCTACGTCCAGGCGCTGCTGTGGCTGACGTCGCAGGGGCTGCCGCCGCGCTTCGAGCTGCTCGAATTGGGGTCCAGCGCGGGCATCAACCTGATGCTGGCGCATTATCGCTACGACCTCGGCGGGGTGACGGTGGGTCCGGCAGACGCGGCGCTGTCGTTGACGCCCGAGTGGGAAGGCCCGCCGCCGCCGGACGAACGGTTCGAGATCGTCTCGGCGCGCGGTTGCGACGTGGCGCCGATCGACCTCACCCGACCCGCTGAGGCCGCTCGCCTCGCGGCGTACATCTGGCCCGAACAGACGCAGCGCTTCGCCCGGCTCGACGCAGCGGTGACGCTGGCGGCGTCACTCCGGCCCGACGTAGCGCAGACGAGCGCCGCCGATTTCGTCGAGGCGGCGCTCGCCGAACCGCAGCCGGCGGGGGTCACGCGCGTCGTCATGCATTCGGTGGTGTGGCAATATATTCCCGCCGATCAGCAGGCGCGGATCGAGTCGGCGCTGGCGGCGGCCGGAGTGCGGGCGACTCCTGAGCGACCGATCGCGCACATCTCGGTCGAGGCCAATCGCACCGTCCATCGCCATGAAGTGCGCGCGCGTTACTGGCCGGGCGGGGCGGATGATGCACTCCTCAGCCTCAGCCACGCGCACGGCGCCTCCTATCGCTGGCTGGGCGGCGCGCAGGCGTGACTATTCGCCCGCATGCCCCTCGCGTGCGCGCAGCCGGGCCCGCGCTCGGCGGGTGAGCCACCCAGGGACCGCGACGCCATGGCGCTCGAGCCGGTCGATGAAGCCGCCGCGAAAGGCGAGCCATTCCCACACGGCGATGGCGATGAAGACTGCCGCCGAGAGGCTCGCCAGCACCAGCGTCTGCGGCTTCAACACCCACCCGACGACGCCCACTAGCACGAACAGCCCCGCGCCGACGAGGTGCGAGAGCGGATACTGCCGGCGCTTGCTCGACAGACGCTTGAACAGCGCGGTGCCCAACACGAAGGCAAGCGCGCCCAACGTGATGATCAGCGTGTAAACGTGGCTCGCGGGTTCGAGCGGGTGGGTGAGGCTCATCTCGTCGCTGACCGCGATCAGGATGATCCCCGCGACGATCGGAATATGACCGTAAGTGTAGGCGGTACGCGCGACACGGCCCGTATCGTCATGCTCCTCGATGAAATCGGAGCCGCGCTCGGCGCCGATGTCGAAATACACCCACCACATCGCAAACGACGACAGCACGGCCACCGCGAGCGCGAGCCCGCTTTCGTAATCGAGGCCCGCGTCGGTAAAGGTGGAGCCGGTGACGATGATGCCTTCGCCGAGCGCGATGATGATGAACAGCGCGCAGCGTTCGGCCATATGCTCGCCCGACAGGTGCCAGTCCTGCGTCTGCGATGCGCCCAGCAGCGGCACGCGGAAGCGGAGCAGCGGGGCGAGATATTCGAGGGCGATCGCGCCGCCCCACCAATAATATCGCTCGTCGGGCGGCCGGCTCGCGCCCCACAGCCACAGCCCCGCCGCCAGCATGAGCCAGATCGTCGCGCGCAAAAAGCCCTGCGACGTCGCGCGGTTCGCACCGCGCAGCGCATAGATCATGAACCCGTTGCGGCCGATCTGGACCAGCACATAGGGCAGCGCGAACATCATCGCGTTTTCGGCAAAGGCGGTTGGGATCGCCGCGGCGGCGATCAGGCTTCCCAACATGGCGAGCCCGAGCATGAGGCGCACCGCCGCCCGGTCGGGGTCGACCCAGTTGATCGACCAGGTGGTGAAGTTCCAGGTCAGCCAGATGGCGAGGAACAGGATACCCGTCTGCGCCGCGTGCGCCCAGTCGGGTTGTTCCGCCAGGTGGTGCGCCAGCTGGGTGATGGCGAACACATACACGAGGTCGAAAAACAGCTCGATGAAGCCGACCTTGCCCGAATCTTCGGCATCGCTGTCGCGGACCAGGCTGTTTTCGGGCAGCGGGTCGCTTTCGGGGGCCGGCTGCGGGGCGTCCCGCTTGATCGGTTCCAGCGATGTGTCGCGAGACCCGGTCACACGCGCTCCGGGTGCGCGGCGAGCCAGCGGGTCATCGCGGCGGTGACGATGTCGGGCACTTCCCACGGCACGAAATGACCGACGCCGGGCACGCGTTCGATGGTGAGGTCGGTGACGTAGCTATCGAGCCCGTCGAGATTGCACGGCGGCAGCGCGAGATCGTCCATCGCCCAGATCACCAGCGTCGGGATGGTGAGCGGCGGGAAGGGCGCATCGACAAAGGCCGGGCGCTCAGGTGCAACATCGTCCTCGGCCGGAATGGCCAGCTGCGTCGCGCGATACCAGTTGAGCATCGCCATCGCCGCGCCCGGCCGCTGCCAGTCGGCCAGCAGACGGTCGCGCTCGGCATCGGGCATGGCGGCGCTGCGTTCCCAGCTGACCCCCTTTTTCAGGATGCCGACGAGGCCCTCGCGCGCGATCAGCTCGTCGTTCGCGGGGTCGCGGAAGGTCCGCATATACTGGCTGGCGCGGCGTTGTTCGGGGTTGTCGAGCAACAGCTTCGCGAACAGGTGCGGGTGCGGCGCGTTGGCGATCACCGCCCGGCGCACGCGGCCGTTCATCTGCGCCGCCAGCGCCACCCCCCAAGCGATCGCGCCGCCCCAGTCGTGACCGACGATGGTGAAACGCTCGATCCCCAGCGCATCGGCGAGCGCGAAGATGTCGGCGATCAGCTTGTCCGCGCTGTAGCTGTCGACGCCCTCGGGCTTGTCCGAGCCGCGATAGCCGCGCTGGTCGGGGGCTATGCAGCGGTAGCGATCCGACAGCGCGACGAGTTGATGCCGCCAGGTGCGATGCGACTCAGGAAAGCCGTGGAGAAAAATCAGCGCCTCGCCATCGCGCGGGCCGATGTCGACAACGTCGAGGCCGACGCCCGTGCTAAGCTCGACTCGGGTCTGCGGAAAGTCGGCGATATCTGTGGTCATGCCGTCTCTCCCGGAGCGATGGCGCGGATGGCGAGGGCGTGGATGCGCGTCGCGAGCAGGTCGGCGAGCGCCGCGTTAACCGCACGCTGCCGTGCGACGCGGCTCATGCCGGCGAAGGACGGCGCCTCGATCAGCACCGAAAAGTGGCTTTCCCCGCTGCCGTCATCGCCGGCGTGGCCGCGATGTTGAGCGCTGTCGTTGCTGACTTCCAGCCGCGTGGGCGCAAGCGCGGCGGTGAGGCGGGCGTGAATTTCGGACGTGATCGGCGTGGTCATAGGTTCGGTGTAGCGTGCCCGCCGCCGAGGTCGACCGCTTATGCTGCAATCAAGGTCAGTCGCCCTCGACAGTAGCCGTCATGCTCCCCATCTGGCCGCGATGGCATCGCGTCCGTCCCCTCGCTTCCATGGCCGCGTGCCGTCGCAGCAGCCCTGCGCCGCGCCGGGCTGCGAAGCCGCAGGCGAGTTCCGCGCGCCCTCGGGGGAGCAGCCGACCGATGGCCCGCCGCGCTGGCGCTGGCTGTGCCTTGATCATGTCCGCGCGTTCAACGCGAGCTATAATTTCTTCGACGGCATGAGCCCCGACGAGATTGCCGACGCGCAGCGGCCCTACGCGGGCTGGGAGCGCGAGACGCGCGCCTTTGCCTCGAGCGGCGCCGATCAGCCGCCGCGCTGGGCGGACTTTCGCGATCCGATGGACGCGCTCGGCGCGCGTTACGCCGCCTACCGCCGGCCGCCCCCTTCAGCGCGCTTCACGCCCGACGAACAGCGCGCGCTACGCGAACTCGGCCTCACCGAAGACGCCGACCTGCGCGCCGTCCGCCAACGCTACAGCGAGCGCGTTCGCCGCTTCCACCCCGACCGCAACGGCGGCGATCGCACTCACGAAGCCGCGCTCACCCGCACGATCGACGCGTGGACGACGCTACGCAAGGCGCGCGCGTTCGCGTGAGGTTAGGTCGGGCACCGTTCATGCGTCGAGCAGCGGCGTGAACCCGCCGTAGATCATGCGGCCTCCGTCAAACGGCATCTCGCCCAGTTCCGCCATGCGGGGATCGGTCTGCATGCGCTGCCACGCGGCGTCGCGGGTCGCCTTGTCGGGCCATTCGATCCAGCTGAACACAACAGTCTCGCCGGAGTCGGCAGCCACGGCACGGCGGAAATCGGTGCGTTTTCCATCGGGCACGTCGTCGCCCCAGTTTTCGGCAACGCGGGTGGCGCCGAATTCGCGGAAGAACACGGCGCTCCGGCGCGCGTAGTCGGTGTAGGCTTCGCGTTGGTCGTCGGTGACAGCCGCTACGAACCCGTCGATATAGCTCATCGCCCGCCTCCTCGATGGCAATGGGTGCGCGCGGAGCTTGACCTTTGCGACACCGGTAAGCAAGCGGCGGGGATGGCCGATAATCTGACCCAGACCGATGCCCGCGGCGCCACCGTGCTCGCCGCGCCCGACCGCGAGGTCGACGTGCGCGAGATGTTCGGGCTTGACATCGATATGGCTGTGCCCGCCTTTTCCGAAAAGGACGAGCGCGTCCCCGATCTCGACGCGGCCTATGTCTTCGATCCGGACACGACGCTAGCGGTGCTGGCGGGGTTCAAGCACAACCGCCGCGTGATGGTGCAGGGCTATCACGGGACGGGCAAGTCGACGCACATCGAGCAGGTCGCGGCGCGGCTCAACTGGCCGTGCGTCCGCATCAACCTCGACAGCCACGTCAGCCGCATCGATCTCGTCGGGCGCGATGCGATCGTGCTGCGCGACGGGGTGCAGGTGACCGAATTTCGCGAAGGACTGCTCCCCTGGGCGCTGCAAACGCCGACCGCGCTGGTGTTCGACGAATATGACGCGGGCCGTCCCGACGTGATGTTCGTCATCCAGCGCGTGCTGGAGGCGGAGGGCAAGCTGACGCTGCTCGACCAGAACCGCGTCATCCGTGCGAACCCGTGGTTCCGCTTGTTCGCGACCGCCAACACCGTCGGCCTCGGCGACACCACCGGGCTTTATCACGGCACGCAGCAGATCAACCAGGGTCAGATGGACCGCTGGAACATCGTCGTGACGCTCAACTACCTCCCCGCCGCGACCGAAGCGCAGATCGTGCTGGCGAAGTCGGGCGAGATGGACGCGCCCGACGGCAAGGCGCTGGTCGAGAAGATGGTGAAGGTCGCCGACCTGACCCGCCAAGGCTTCATGAACGGCGACATATCGACGGTGATGAGTCCGCGCACGGTGATCAGCTGGGCGCAAAACGCGCTGATCCTCGGCGATGTCGGCTTCGCATTTCGCCTGTCGTTCCTCAACAAATGCGACGAGAATGAACGCGCGGTGGTCGCCGAATATTATCAGCGGGTGTTCGGCACCGACCTTCCCGAAAGCATCGTCCACAAGGCGGCATGAAGGTCCGCCCTTAACGCAAAGAGTTTGTTGACCATTTTTGGGCTAGTCCTGCCGGTCTGCGATGTCCGGTCAGCCCAAAGGTGTGTCGATGACCAAGATTTATGCGGTGGGTGCGCTCAACGCGCTGGTGTTGCTGGGGAGCGTGTGGCTCCTCGTCACCACGGGCCTTTACGCGACGACGTTCGGCATGCTCCTGCTGCTGGCGGTCGTGATCGGCGCCGCCGTCGGTGCCTGGGCGATCCGCCGCATGCTGCAGGCCGAAGCGGCGACCACCCCGGTGGCCGCGCACATCGACGATGCCCAGACCAGCGACCCGACCCCGGTCGAGAGCGCACCGCGGGCTCGCTTCGGCCAGCGTTTCGCGCAACGTCGATCCGACCTCGACGCGACGGACGAGCCGGCGGACGAGCGCGTACACGATCGTCTCAACCGCCTGACCGCGCGGCTGCACGAGACCGTCGCGGAGGAGGCCGTCGCGCCCCTGCCCGTTCTTGGCGAGGTCGCCGATGGCGACACCGACCCGACCCCCGAACCCGCGCGCGCGGAATTGGCGAGCCTGGTGCCGGGCTTGCGCTATGCCGCGGACGAGGACGAAGAAACCGAGGAGGACGGCTGGGACGAGGCCGAGCCGGTCGATCTCGAAGCCGACGATGACGGACTCGACGTCGACGAGGGCGCTTATGCGACGATGTCGTCGCTGGCGCTCGCGCATTTCGACGATCACAGCGACGATGCGGACGAAGAGGCCGCGGAGGATCTCGACCGGCCTCTAGACCCGATGGGCGATGTCGCGCTTGGCCGCGACGCGCTCGCGCCGGTCTCGCCGCTCGTTGATTCTTCGCTGCGCCGGCGCGAACCGCTGTTCGCCAATGCGTTCGACCCCTCCGACGAGTCGGAGGAAGACGACGCGTTCGTCGCGGACGCCGACGATGAATATTATGACGAGCACGACGAAGCGGCGGTCGCCGTCGATCCGGGTGTTGCGTCGGCGCCGACGACCGTTGCCGATCTGTCGAGCGTGATTGCCGCACTCGACCGGGCAGGGCTTGGCGATGCCGAAGATGTGGCTGCGTGGAGTGCGCTGCTGTCCGGAATGGACCCGGCCGACCCGGTCTCTCCCGACGACGCAGCGGCGTTTCGCGACTGGCTGCTGGCTCAGGTGCCGACCAGCGTCGCTGATACGATGTTCGCGCCCCGCGCGGCCTGATCTCGGGGGCTAGCCCCCTTGGCGGGGCACCGCGCGCCGCGTAAGCGGGCGCGATGGCCGCAGACACCCCCGCCGACGAGCTGAAGCACGCGCTCACCGGGGCGGCGCGGGCGCTCACCCGCGATGCGGAGGTGGACGTCGCGTTCACGAGCGACGGACCGCACGCCGTCGGCCGCTCGCTCAAGGTCATGAATGTCCCCCGGCTGTTCAGCGCGCGCGACGTAGCGCAGGCGCGGGGGCAGGCGGACACGTTGGCGCTGCGCCAGCGCCACCATGACGCCGCCTTGCATGTCCGCTCGCGGCCGAGCGATCCGGCGGCGGCGGCGGTATTCGACAGTCTCGAACAGGCGCGCGTCGCCGCGCTTGGAGCGCGTGCTTATGACGGCATCCGCGCCAACCTCGACGCGGAGGCGGAGCGGCGGTTTGCCGCCGACCCGATCGCGCGGGCGCGGGCGGCGAGCGACGTGCCGCTCGCCTCGGCGGTGGAGCTGATCGCGCGCCAGCATTTTGCGGGGCTGGCCCGCCCCGCTGCCGCCTCGAACGCGCTCGATCTTGTCGCCGCCGACATCGAGGCGCGGGCGGACGACGACCTCGCGACGTTGCGAGCGACGCTCGACGATCAGGCGGGCTTTGCGCGCCATGCGATGACGCTGCTCGAACATCTCGGCCTGATCGACCCCGCCAGCCCGCTCGAACCGACCGATCCCGACGAGGGCAGCGAAGACCCGGACGACAACGCCTCGGATCAGAGCCAGGACGACGATCGCGATGCCGATGGCCTGGCCTCGCAGGCGCAGGTCGAGGCTCGCGCCGAACCGCGCACGGGCGACGAAAGCGACAGCGAGGACGGCGAGTTCGAGGGGGAGTTCGAAGACGGCGACGACGAGGAGGGCCTGGGCGAGGAAGGCGACGAGGCACCCATGCCGGTGCGCCCCAACCGGCCGAGCGCAGACATTCCGGACTTCAACTATCGCGTCTTCACGCAGGCGCATGATGAGGAGATTGCTGCCACCGAACTGTGCGATGCCGATGAACTAACGCGGCTGCGCGGCTTCCTCGATCAGCAGCTGGTGCCGCTGCAATCGGCGGTGACCCGGCTCGCCAACCGGCTGCAGCGCAAGCTGATGGCGCAGCAGAACCGCGCGTGGGAGTTCGATCAGGAGGAGGGCATTCTCGACGCGGCCCGGCTCGCGCGGGTGGTGGTCAACCCGGGCCTGTCGCTCAGCTACAAGCGCGAGCGCGACACGGATTTCCGCGATACGGTCGTGACGCTGCTGATCGACAATTCCGGTTCGATGCGGGGGCGGCCGATCTCGATCGCGGCAATCAGCGCGGACATTCTCGCACGGACTCTCGAGCGCGTCGGCGTGAAGACGGAGATTCTCGGCTTCACCACGCGCACGTGGAAGGGCGGGCTCGCGCGAGAAGAATGGCTTGCGGCGGGGAGACCGGCGCATCCGGGGCGGCTCAACGACATCCGCCACATCGTCTACAAACGCGCCGACGAACCCTGGCGGCATGCGCGCACCTCGCTCGGTCTGATGATGCGCGAAGGCCTGCTCAAGGAGAATATCGACGGCGAGGCGCTGATCTGGGCGCACAGCCGATTGATCGCGCGGCCCGAAGAGCGGCGCATCCTGATGGTCATCTCCGACGGATCGCCGGTCGATGACTCAACCCTCAGCGTCAACGCCGCCGGCTATCTCGACCAGCATCTGCGTCAGGTGATCGGCTGGATCGAAAATCGCTCGCCGGTCGAGCTGGTCGCCATCGGTATCGGCCACGACGTGACGCGCTGGTATGCGCGCGCGGTGACCATCATGGATGCCGAACAGCTCGGCGGCGCGATCATCGATCAACTCGCCGGGCTGTTCGACATCGGGTGATTCCGGTCAGAACCGCTTGCTGAGCTCGAACGAGACCACTCGGCCTGCCGGATCGAGATAACCCGGCTGGTAGCGGGTGGGCACGATGCCGTTGGCGTCGCGCACGTTGATGCGATCGTCGAACAGATTGTCGACCGCGACGCGCACGCGGGTCCCCTTCAGCACCGGCAGCGACGTCGTCAGGCCCGGCACGCTGTCGAGGTCCGCGAAAAGGCGGAGGTTGACCGTCGTCAGCGGCGAAAAGTCGAGCGTTCCCGCCGAACCGCCGTTTACCTCAGTGCCCGTGCGGTAGGCGGCCGACAGGCGCGCGCCCATGCCGCGGTAGAACACGCCGCCCTCCAGCTCGATCAGGTGGCGCGGCGAACCGCCGTTGAAGTCCGTGCTGTCGCCGTTGAGCAGGTCGAGCACAGGCAGGCCGGGGCGGATCAGCACCGTGTCCTCGAACCGGACGGTGTCGTAGAGACCGATCGACCAGCGCCCGCCGGCCATGCCGCCGCCCGGCCCGCCAAAGCCGAAGCCCATGCCGCCGCGTCCACCGCGCCCGCCGCCGGGGCCTGCGCCGGGCCGCCCGCCGCCGGGCGCCCCGCCCGCTTGCCCTCCACCCGGCCCCGCCGCCGTTTGGGGCGGTCGGCCGAACGATTCGGAATAGTTGAACCCAAAGCGCAGCTGGCTCTGGCGGATGGTGTCGAACGTCACGCTGCGCTGGTCGACGCTGACGATGCGTCCGCTCGCGTCCCGCACGACCCGGCCGGGGAAGGCGGCCTCGATCTCGGGCGTCAGGAGGGGAAGGCTCGCGGTGACATCCCGGCTGCGCACGCGACTGTAGCTCGCCGAAAAGCGCAGGTCGGTATCGGGGATCGGCGTCAGGGTCGCGCCGATGCGGAAATCGCGACGGCGCTCCGCCAGCAAGGCTGGGTTGCCGCCGGTGGTGACGTCGACGAACACGGTTTCCCCGCGCGTGAAGTCATAGACCGGCTGGAAGGGCGTGGTGATGAGCGGCGCGCCCAAAGCCGCGATCCCCGGCGCTGCCTCGTCGAGCGTGAAATTGCCCGAGATGTTGAGGATCCGCACCGGGCTCCACGCAAAACCGATGACCGTCCCGCTGAGGTCGCCGAAGTCCGACACCTGGCGGAAGGTCTGCGTGACATTGGCCGAGAGATTGCCAAGGAACGGCAGCACCTCCGCATCGCGGTCGGCGATGGGTAGGTCGAGCGACAGGCTTTCGCTGAACGTGCGGCGCCCGAGGTCGGTGGGCGTGACGATGCCGTTGCGATCGCTTTCCGCGGTCAGCTCGACGCCAGCCCAGCCGAGGCTGGCGGTCGCGCGCACCAGCCCGGCGGGGAGGCGGAACAGCCCCCCGCTCGCGACGAAGCTCGCATCCCCCGACCGCGTTCGCGAACGGCTGGTGAGGATGCCACCGGCGTTGAGATCGGTGCGCGACCGGCCCAGCGTCTGGTCCGCGTTCGCCGTCAGCGACAGGCGCCAGCGTGACACGACCGTGTCGGCCGCGATTCCGGCGTGCAGCGTGTCGGTCACCGACCGTCCGTTGAGTACGCGGTCGAGATCGGTGCTGTCGCGGCCGATGCCGGTGTTGAGGATCGACCGCTGCGCGCGGAGGTTGAGGCTGCCGCCCGCGGGGCCGCCAAAGCTGGACGAAATCGTGCCATCGGCGACCAGCGTGTCGCTTTCGCCGATCAGCGTGCGGATGTCCGGGAAGGCGGTGCCAATGATGTCACGCTCGGCCTCGGTCAGCGCGGTGTTGCGGTTGTGCTGACCCGACAGGCTGATGCGGCTGCGCCCGGCGACCCGCGCGTGCGTGATCTCTCGCTCGTGGAGGCTGCGGCCGGGATCGGTGGTAAAGCCATGCTCGAGGTTCAGCGTCGTCGCGGTGAAACCGTCGCGCAGGATCAGGTTTACCACCCGCTGGCCGAGCGAGTAGCCGTAGCTGAGCGCGACTTCCTCCGGGTAAACCTCGAACCGCGCGATCGCGTCGGGCGGCAGGTTGCGGAATTCGTTGAAGCCCGACACCCGCCGACCGTTGATCAGCACGATCGGAAAGCCGCCGCCCCCGCGCGCGGAATTGCCGCGCACGCGCGGGCCGAGGTTGGTCAGCAGCTCCGCGATGTTGCGCGCGCCGTAGGTCGCGATTTCCTGCGGGCTGATGACCTCGTCCGGCGGGTTGCTGGCGACGATCGGCACCGAAGGCGCGGTGACGACAATGTCGCCCTGTTCGGCCTCCTGGTCCTCGTCGGGCTGGGGTTCTTCGACCGGCGTCTGGGCTGGCGGCGCGGTCGGGGGGGCGGGTTGTTCACCGGCAAATGCAGGAGCTGAAAGCGCGAGGGCGAGAGTGAGGCAGCTGACGCGCGCCGCGCCGGTGAAAAATCGCATGACTGATGTCGGACCTTGTAATGTGAAACGGTCGCCCTGAGGCGTCGCAGATGGCGGCGAGCCGCCGATAATGGAGCGATTCCTAACCCGCGATGAAGCGAGGCATTAGCATCTGAAGCGCCTTTTGGCTAAAGCCGCGCGAGGAAAGAGCAGGAAAGCGCATCATTGACGTCGATTTGGACCCCCGACAGCTGGCAAGGCCACGAGGCACGGCAGCATCCAAATTGGCCGGACGCAAGCGCGCTCGACGCCGCCGTGGGCGAGCTTTCGTCCCTGCCGCCGCTGGTCTTCGCCGGCGAGGCGCGCGCGCTGGAACAGGAGCTGGCGGCGGCGCAGGACGGGCGCGCATTCCTGTTGCAAGGCGGCGACTGCGCGGAAAGCTTCGCCGATTTCCACCCTGACACCATTCGCGACACGTTCCGCGTGATGCTGCAGATGGCGGTCGTCCTGACCTATGCCTCGCGCCTGCCGGTGGTGAAGCTGGGGCGGATGGCGGGGCAATTCGCCAAGCCGCGCTCGAGCGATGTCGAGGTGCGCGGTGACGTCGCGCTGCCCGCCTATCGCGGCGACATGGTCAACGGCATCGACTTTACCGCGGAGGCGCGCACGCCCGACCCGGCGCGGATGCTGCGCGGCTATGCGCAGGCGGCGGCGACGCTCAACCTGCTGCGCGCCTTTTCCCAAGGGGGCTACGCCAACCTCCAGCAGGTGCACGCGTGGACGCACGACTTCATGGGCCGCTCGCCCTGGACCGAACGTTATCGCGACATCGCCGACCGCATCGGCGACGCGCTGGGGTTCATGGCCGCGTGCGGGATCGACGCCGAAAGCGTTCCGCAGCTGCGCACGGCGACGATCTACACCAGCCACGAAGCGCTGCTGCTGCCCTATGAGCAGGCCATGACGCGGCAGGACAGCCTGACCGGGCGCTGGTACGACACGAGCGCGCATTTCCTGTGGATCGGCGATCGCACGCGCTTCGAAGGATCGGCCCATGTCGAGTTTCTGCGCGGGGTCGGCAACCCGGTCGGAATGAAGATCGGGCCGACGACCGAGCCCGATGTGCTCGTGCGCCTGCTCGACACGCTCAACCCGGGGCGGACGCCGGGGCGGATGACGCTGATCGCACGCTTTGGCGCGGACAAGGTCGAGGCGCTGCTGCCGCCGATCATTCGCGCCGTCGTGCGCAGCGGCCATCCCGTGCTGTGGAGCTGCGATCCGATGCACGGCAACATGGTCAAGGCTGCGAACGGCATGAAAACCCGCCCGTTCGACCGCATCCTCGCCGAAGTGCGCGGCTTTTTTGCCGCGTGCCGGGCGGAGGGCGTGTTCGCCGGCGGCATCCACGCCGAAATGACGGGCAAGAACGTCACCGAATGCACCGGCGGCGCGGTCGCCGTCACGGAGGCCGGGCTCGGCGAACGCTATCAGACGCTGTGCGACCCGCGGCTCAACGCGGCGCAGAGCCTCGAGCTCGCTTTCCTGCTGGCGGAGATGATCGCCGGCGAACTGAAGGACCGCCGCGCCGCCGCCTGACCGCGCGGCCGGGTGTGGTCCCGGCCTAGCGCCCCGACCAGACCCCGGCGCGCTTCTCGACGAACGCCGCCATGCCTTCCTTCTGATCCGCGGTGCCGAACAGCGCGTGGAACAGCCGGCGTTCAAAGGCGACGCCCTGCGCCAGCGTCGTTTCGAACGCCGCGTCGACCATCTCCTTGGCGGCAATGGCGGCGAGCGGAGCCATGCCGGCGATGGTCGCCGCGATCTTCAGCGCCTCGTCGACCAGGCTTGCGGCGGGGACGACGCGCGCGACGAGGCCCGAGCGTTCGGCCTCCTCTGCGTCCATCATCCGCCCAGTGAGGCACATGTCCATCGCCTTGGCCTTACCCACCGCGCGGGTCAGGCGCTGCGACCCGCCCATGCCGGGAGTGACGCCGAGCTTGATCTCGGGCTGGCCGAACTTCGCGCTGTCCGCGGCGATGAGGATGTCGGCCATCATGGCGAGCTCGCACCCGCCGCCCAAGGCATAGCCCGACACCGCGGCGATCCACGGCTTGCGCGTCGCGGTGACGCGCTCGTAACCGCGGAAGAAATCATGCGCGTACATGTCGGCAAAGCCCTGGCTCGACATCTCCTTGATGTCGGCGCCCGCGGCGAACGCCTTGTCGCTTCCGGTCAGCACCAGGCAGCGTTGGTCGGGATCGCGGTCGTAATCGGCCAGCACCGCGATCAGGTCGTCGAGCGTCTGCGTGTTGAGCGCGTTGAGCGCCTCGGGGCGGTTCAACCGCACCAGCGTCACGGCATCGTGCCGCTCGACCAGCAGCGTCGCGAAGTTGCTCATAGCGGTGTCCATTCCTGATCGGCGGGGAGGGGGGCGAAGATCGCGTCGAGGAGGTCGTCGGTGACGCCCTCGGGGGTCGCCGGGTCCCAGCGCGGGGCTTGGTCCTTGTCGACGATCACCGCGCGCACCCCCTCGGCGAAGTCGGGTCGGGTCAGCACGCGGCTGGCGATGCGATACTCCATGGCCATGTTGGCGGCGAAGTCGGGGAGGGTGCGGCTCGTCGCCAGCTGGCGCAGCGCGACCTTGCAGGTCTGCGGGCTTTTGGCGCGCAGCGTCGCCAGCTCCTTCGCCGCCCAGTCGCTGCCGTCGGCTTCGAGCGCGGCGACGATGTCCTCCAGCCGGTCGCTGGCGAACAGGCGGTCGATGTGGCCCGCATTGTCGGCGATGCGCGCCGGTGGCGGGGTGGCTGCAAGCTCGCCCAGCACCGTCTCAGGTGCTTCGCCTGCGGCGATGCGGCGTTTGGCTTCGGGCAGCGACGCGCTCTCGAGATAGTGGGTGGCGAGCCCCGCCCACAAACACTCCGCCCCGTCGAGCCGCGCGCCCGTCAGCGCGAGGAACGCGCCGATGCGCCCCGGCAGGCGCGACAGATACCAGCCGCCGCCGACGTCCGGGAAAAGCCCGATCCCCGTTTCGGGCATGGCGAGCCTGGTGTTCTCGGTCGCGACGCGGAAGCGTGCCGGCTGGCTGATGCCGACCCCGCCGCCCATCGTGATCCCGTCCATGAACGCAACCACCGGCTTGGCGTAGGTGAAAAGGAGGTGATTGAGCTGATATTCTTCGGCGAAGAAGTTGCGCCCCGATGCGCCGCCGTCGTTCAGCGCCGAATCACGCAGAAAGGCGATGTCGCCCCCGGCACAGAAGCCGCGCGAACGCTTGGCAACGCCGTCGGGTGCGGGGGCATGGTCGATCATCACCACGTCGACCGCCGAGTCCTCGGCCCAGCCGATCAGCGCGCGGGTCATCGCCCGGACCATGTCGAGCGTCAGCGCGTGGAGCGCGGCCGGCCGGTTGAGCGACAGCCAGCCCGCCGCCCCCTCGCGCCGGGCCAGCACACTGTCGCTGGCGGCGGTTGCCGGTATCGTCACGCGACCTCGACCGTGATAGTGTAGCGGTGGGTCTCTGCGCCGTCCTTGGCCCGGCCGCGCTGATAGACCTCGATCGTGTAGTCGCCGCTGGTCGGCGCCTTGCGGCTCCAGCGCTGCCCGTCAGTCATCGCGCCGACAAACAGCTGATCCCCCGCCGCCCCGCCGGGGGGTGTGACATTGAAATAGGGCATGACCCCGCCGCCCTCACGGGTAACGGTGATGGTCTGCCCGGCCTCAGCGCTGAAGCGGTGCCGCACCATCGCATCGCCGGTGACGCTGCCGGCGAACTGCTGCCGCTGCGCAGCCGCGGCCGTCGAGCTGCTGCCGGTCGAGGCAGCGGTGTCGGTCGCGTTTGTCGTGGTTACCTGCGCCGCGGGGGTGCTGGCCGCGGGTGCGCTCGCTTCCGCGGTGGTGCCGGTCGGCGTCGCAGCGGTGGTCGTCCGTGTCGTCGTGGTTTCGGTGGTCGTCGTCTGCGGCCGCTCGCACGCAGTGAGCGCGAGCGCGGTGGCGGCGACGCCGATCAGACGCAGGGACGGGGTCATGGAGAAGCTCCTCAAACGCAAAAGGCCGCCCGCCCCTAGCGAATCCCCACGGCAAAGGGGAGGGGCTCGCCTGCCAGAGACGCAGACAAGCTAGCGTCGTCGATCACTGCCGCAGCAGGTCGCGTCCGACGATCATCCGCATCACCTGGTTGGTGCCCTCGAGGATCGAATGCACCCTGAGGTCGCGCCAGAAACGCTCGATCGGATAGTCCTTGAGGTAGCCGTAGCCGCCGAACAGCTGCAGCGCCTTGTTCACGATTTCGCTGCCGTTGTCGGTCGCGAGCCGCTTGGCCATCGCCGAAAAACGCGACTTGTCGGGCGCATTATCCTCGACCTTGCACGCCGCCATGTAGAGGAGCACGCGGGCGGCTTCGAGGTCGGTGGCCATGTCGGCGAGCATGAACTGCGTGTTCTGGAAATCGGCGATCGGCTGGCCGAACTGCTGCCGGTCCTTGGCATAGGCGATCGCCTCATCGAGGCAGCGCTGCGCCCCGCCGAGTGAGCACGCCCCGATGTTGATCCGCCCGCCGTCGAGCCCGGCCATGGCGAAGCGGAACCCGTCGCCCTCCGCTCCGACGCGGTTGGCGACGGGCACACGCGCGTCTTCAAAGATCAGCTGCGCGGTGGGCGACGCGTTCCAGCCGAGCTTCTTTTCAGGCGCGCCGAACGACAGCCCCGGCGTGTCCTTGTCGACCACGAGGCAGGTGATCCCCCGCGCTTTTTCCTCGCCCGTGCGGACCATCACCACATAGACGTCGTTATAGCCCGCGCCGGAGATGAACTGCTTGGTACCGTTGATGACATAATGATCGCCGTCGAGCCGCGCGGTCGTCTTGAGCGCCGCCGCGTCGCTGCCCGACCCCGGCTCGGTCAGCGCATAGCTCGCGATCTTGTCCATGGTGACGAGGCCGGGGAGGTAGCGGCCCTTGAGCTCGTCCCCGCCGAACCGCTCGATCATCCACGCCGCCATGTTGTGGATCGAGATAAACGCGCTGGTCGCCGGGCAACCATAGGCCATCGCCTCCATGATGAGCGCCGCCTCGAGCCGCCCGAGCCCGATGCCGCCGCTCGCCTCGGGGAGGTAGATCGCGCCGAAGCCCAGCTCCCCCGCCGCTTTCCACACGTCGACAGGGTAATGGCTCTCCTCATCCCACTTCGCCGCAAACGTGGTGATGCGGTCGGCGGTAAAGCGCTGCGCCATCTCCTGAATGGCGAGCTGGTCGTCGTTAAGCTGAAAGGCGTGAGTCATGGCCGCAGCGCTTAGCGGGGAAGGCGAGCGCGTTGAAGGGGGGGCTTCCGTGAAGCCCCTCCCTTTCAGGGGAGGGGGAAAGCCATGTCGCACCACCGTTGCCGCCGCCACCCACGCTGCTACCATCGCCGGCAACGACACCACGAGGAGCCCCCATGACCGACCTCCCCACCGATGGCCGCGAGCTTGTCTCCACCGCCACCGACGACGGCCGCATCCGCCTCGAGCTGCGCCCGCAGACGATCGCCCCGTTGGGCGAGGATGAGGTGCTGATCCGCGTCGAGGCGACCCCGGTGAACCCCTCCGACATGGGGCTGCTCTATTCGATCGCTGACCCCGCCACCGCCCGCCGCGACGGCGACGCGCTGACGCTCGACATCCCAGAAAAGTGGCGCCGCGCGGTCGCGGGGCGGCTCGGTCAGGCGATGCCGGTCGGCAACGAAGGCGCCGGCACCGTCGTCGCGGCGGGCAGCTCACCGGCGGCGCAGGCGCTGGTCGGCCGTGTCGTCGCGACCTTCGGCGGGGCGATGTACCGCAGCTACCGCACCGCGCGGGCGAGCGACTGCCTCGTCCTGCCCGAAGGCGCGAGCGCGGTCGAGGGGGCCTCGCTCACCGTCAATCCGCTCACCGCGATGGCGATGGTCGGGCAGATGCGCCGCGACGGCAAAGCGTCGCTGATCCACACCGCCGCCGCCTCCAACCTCGGCCAGATGTTGGTCCGCTACACGCAGAGCGAGGCCGTGCCGCTGGTTAACATCGTCCGATCCCCCGCGCAGGTCGAGCTGCTCCGCGGCCTCGGCGCGACCCACGTCATCGACACCAGCGCCGACGGCTGGAACGAGGCGCTGGTCGACGCGCTGGTCGAGACGGATGCGACGCTCGCCTTCGACGCGATCGGCGGCGGGCGCCTCGCCGGGCAGTTGCTGGCCGCAATGGAGGCGGCGCAGGTCCGCAAGGGCGCGGCCTATTCGGTCTATGGCACCAACGTCTGGAAGCAGGTCTATATCTACGGTGCGCTCGACACCGGGCCGACCGAGTTCACCCGCAACTTCGGGCTGCAGTGGGGCATCTCCGGCTTCCTACTCACCCCCTATCTGATGAAGGCCGGCGCCGAAGAGGTCACGGCGATGCGCGAGCGGGTCGTCGCCGAACGCGCCACCACCTTCGCCAGCCACTACACGCGGACGGTGAGCCTGTCGGACATGCTCGATCCCGAAGTCACGCAGGCTGCCGCCGCGAAGAGCACTGGCGCCAAACTGCTGATCGACCCGAGCCGGGGTTGAGGAAACTCTCCCCTCCCCACGAGGGGGGGGGGAGCAATCCCTCACACCCACGGCGCCTTCTCGCCCTCGGGCGGGCGGTAGCGGATGAGGCCTTCCTGCGCGGTGCTCGCCACCAGGCGGCCGTCGCGGGTGAAGAATCGGCCGCGATTGAACCCGCGTCCGCGGCCGGCCCAGGGGCTGTCGGTGGCGTAGAGCAGCCAGTCGTCCATGCGTACGTCGTCATGAATCCACAGCGCATGGTCGAGGCTGGCGGTGAGCATCCCCGGCTTGGTCCAATTGACCCCGTGCGGCAGCACCGACGTGCCCAGCAGCATCATGTCCGACGCGTAGGCGAGGATCGCGCGGTGGAGCGCGGGGTCGTCCCCCGCCGGCGCGCCCAATCGCATCCAAGCGTGCATCAGCGCGGGCTGCGGGGTCGGGCGCAGGAGGCTGCGGCGCTCGACGGGGCGCACCTCGATCGGACGGGTGCGTTGGAAGCGGGTCATCATCGCTGCGGCGCGCGGGTCGGCCTCCGCCTCGATCCGCTCGACCTCGCTCATCAGGTCTTCGGGCGGGGGAACGTTGGGCATCGGTTCGTCATGCGCGAACCCGGGTTCGAGCTTGTGGTAGCTCGCGCTCATGGTGAGGATCGGGCGCCCGTTCTGCGCGGCGACCACCCGCCGCGTCGAAAAACTGCCGCCGTCGAAGTCGGGCTCGACGCTATAGTCGATCGGCAGCCCCTCTTCGCCCGCGCGCATGAAATAGCAGTGCAGCGAATGGAGCAGGCGTGACGCATCGACGGTGCGGTTCGCGGCGACGATCCCTTGCGCAATCACCTGCCCGCCGAACACGCGCCCGACCCCGCCCGGCTGCGGCGCGCCGGTGAAGCGCAGATCGCCCGCCGGGGCGAGGTCGAGCATCGCCAGCAGCTGCGCGACGCGGCCTTCGATGGTGGGGGAGGGTTCGTCGGTGGAAAGGGGGTCGTGCTCGCTCATGGCCGAGCGGGTTAGCGGCGCGCGCGTGCCGCCGCCATACCCTGTTTAAGAAACTGCTCGCATGGGCACGGCCTCCGGCCTACGCTCGCCGACAAAAGATATGAGGGAGAGCGAATGACGACCCACGCGACGCCGCTTACGGCGCCTGGCCCGTCGTGGCCGGCGCTGAGCCTCGCCGAAGTGGAGGCGCGGCTCACCGCGCCCGGCGCGCCGTTCGAGATGGCAACGCTCGACATTCGCGGCGTGCCGACGCGGGTATGGAAGAACGCGCCGCCGACGATGCTCGCGCTGTTCGACGTCGCGCGCGGATGGGGGAGCCGTGAGTTCGCCATTCTCGGCGACGAGCGCGTCAGCTACACCGGCTTCGTCCGCGCGGTCGGCGCGCTGGCGCAGGCGTTGCACGAGCGCGGCGTGGCGAAGGGCGACCGCGTCGCCATCGCCATGCGTAACCTCCCCGAATGGCCGGTGGCGCTGTTCGCCGCGGCGGCCTGCGGAGCGATCGCGGTGCCATTGAACGCCTGGTGGACGGGGCAGGAACTCACCTACGCGCTCAAGGACAGCGGCGCGACGCTGCTCATCGCCGACGCCGAGCGCATGGCGCGCGTCGCGCCGCACCTTGCCGAGCTACCCGACCTCACTCACCGCATCGTCACACGCGGGGAGGCGGAGGAAGCGGAGCGGCTCGACGCCCTGATCGGCGCGCCGAACGATTGGGCGAACCTCCCGGACACGCCGCTGCCTGCGGTCGATCTTGCGCCCGACGATCACGCGACGATCTTCTACACCTCGGGCACCACCGGCCACCCGAAGGGCGCGCTCGGTACGCATCGCAATCTGATGACCAACATCCTCTCGGGCGGCTACGCCGGCGCGCGTAACTTCTTGCGCCGCGGCGAGCCGATCCCCGAGCCGCGTCCGCGCATCAGCCTGACCGTCATCCCACTGTTCCACGTCACCGCCTGCAGCGCCGGGCTGATGGGCCTCATCGCGAGCGGCGGGACGATGGTGCTGATGCATCGCTGGGACGCGGTCGAAGCGATGCGGCTGATCGAACGCGAGCGGGTCAACATGACCGGCGGGGTGCCGACCATCGCCTGGCAGCTGATCGAGCATCCCGAACGCGACCGCTACGATCTCTCGAGCCTCGAGATGGTGTCCTACGGCGGCGCCCCGTCCGCGCCCGAGCTGGTGCGGCGGATCGCCTCCGACCTCAAGGCGTCGCCCGGCAACGGCTGGGGCATGACCGAAACGATGGCGACCGTCACCAGCCACACCGCCGAGGACTATCTCCACCGCCCCGACAGTGCGGGCCCGCCGGTGCCGGTGAGCGAACTCGCCATTCGCGACCCAGACACGCTCGTCCCGCTGCCGGTGGGTGAGGTGGGCGAGCTGTGGGCAAAGGGGCCGCAGATCGTCGTCGGTTACTGGAACAAGCCGGAAGCGACCGCGGAAACCTTTGTCGATGGCTGGGTGCGCACCGGCGACCTCGCCCGGCTCGACGAGGAGGGGTTCCTGTTCATCGTCGACCGCGCCAAGGACGTCGTCATTCGCGGCGGGGAGAATATCTACGCGGCCGAGGTCGAGAACGCGCTCTACGAACACCCGGCGGTGAGCGATGCGGCGGTGGTCGGCATCCCCCACCACACGCTCGGCGAAGAGCCCGCGGCGGTGGTCCGCCTGATGCCCGGCGCCCATGCCGACGAGGCCGAGCTGCGCGCCTTCGTCGCCGAGCGGATCGCCGGCTTCAAGGTGCCCGTCCGCGTTCTCTTCCTCGACGAAACGCTGCCGCGCAACGCCAACGGCAAGATCCTCAAACGCGAACTGAAAGCGCTGTTCGCATGAGCGTGGAGGCTGCCGTCGAACCCCGCGCCCAGCGTTCGACGGGACGCTTCAAGGCCAAGCAGCAGGCGGTGCTGGATGCGGCGTCGGCCTTGATCAACGAGCGCGGGGCGGGCGGGCTGACCCTCGCCGCGGTGGCTGAGGCGGTCGGGCTCAACACGGCCAGCGTCACCTACTACTACCCCCGTCGCGACGACCTCGCGCTCGCCGCCTACGCTCACGCGCTCGACCGGATCGAGGCGATGGTTGAGGAGGCGGGGGAGGCACCCGACCCGCGCGCGCGCCTGGCGCGCTACGTCGCGCTCAACGTCGAACGCTTCGGGCGCGTGCTGGAGGGGGAGGAGCGGCCGATCACCGTCCTCTCCGACATCCGCACCATGTCCGATCCCGTCCGCCGCGAGCTATCGGACCGCTACCGCGTCATCCTGCGGCGCGTGCGCGGCTTCTTTGGCGAGGATGGCGACACTGCCGCAAAGCGCACCAACATCGCCCGCGCGCACCTGTTGCTGGAGGCGGTCTACTGGATGCCGGCGTGGCTGCAGGGTTACGCGGTGAGCGATTTTCCGCGCATCATCGACCGGCTGTCGGACCTGCTCGCGCGTGGACTGCGCCCGGCGAATTCGCCGCTGGCGCTTCCCGACCCTGCCGAGCCGGCGAGCGACGAAGGTCCGCAGCAGCGATTCCTCCAGGCGGCGACGCGGCTCATCAACGAGCGTGGTTATCGCGGTGCGTCGGTCGAGCGGATCGCGGCGGAGTTAAATGTCACCAAGGGCAGCTTCTACCACCACCTCCCCGCCAAGGAGGATCTGGTGATCGCCTGCTTCCGCCGCAGCTTCGACCTCGTCACCGCAGCCCAGCGCGCGGCGGAGGTGACCGGCGGCAGCCATGCCGAGAGGCTGCTGCGCGCTCTGTCGCAGGTGATCGACGTGCAATTCTCAGATGCGGGGCCGCTGCTGCGCACCAGCGCGCTGCAGGCGCTGCCACTGTCGATGCGCGGCGATGTGATTGAAGGGTCGAACCGCATCGCGCGCCGCTTTGCAGGGACGATCGCCGACGGCATCGCCGACGGCTCGCTGCGCGCGGTCGATCCGCTGCTCGCCGCGCAACTGCTGATGCCGGCGATCAATTCCGCGTACGAACTGCGCGGCTGGGCGGAGGCGGGGGAGGGGCGCGCCGCCGCGCGCGACACCTATGTCAGCCTGATGCTGGGGGGGCTGACACCGGAGCGCTGATCGGCTCGGCGGGCTGGACCCGCGCCGGGTCGGGCCGCAGCCAGAACAGGACAATGGCTCCCACCAGCAGTGCGGTGGCTGCCACCGCCGCAGGCGTACGGCGCTCGGGCCGGTCCAGCAGATGAAAGGTCAGCGCCGCCGACGCCGCTACGCTCGCCAGCGCCAGCGCCAGCGCCGCGAGCGCCAGGACGTTGATCTCTTCCCGCCGGGCCGCGCCCTGCAACCGCTCGATCTCGAGCGCTTCGGCTTCGCGCGCGCGCGCCGCGGCCTGCTCACGCGCCACTTCGGCCGACCTCGCCTGCGCTGCGTCGCGATTGGCGGCCGCCTGCCGTTCGGCGGGCGTCGGGCAGCGGTCGCCGGCGTTGGTGAAACTCTGCCCGGCGCCGCGCAGGAACCGCGTGAGTTCGGCGCTGGAAATGGCGAAGGAGAAAGGCGAGTCGCCCTCGTCCGCCCGGCTGACGAAGCTGTTGACGCCGATGACGCGGCCGCACCCGTCGATCAGCGGCCCGCCCGAGTTGCCGCGCGCGATGTTGGCGTCGTGGACGAGCGCGTCGATGCCGGCGATGCGATCCTTGGACGCGACAATGCCGTCGGTCGCGACCGGCGCGCGCGGCTGGATGAAACCGTTTATGTCGCGCGCGGTGGCGAGGTCGACATTGCCCGGATAACCCAGCGCGAACACTGGCGAGCGCTGTGCGACGGGGCCGGTATAGACGCTGACGACCGGCAGGCGTGCGCCGCGCACCGCGATCAGCGCGAGGTCGCGTTCCTTGTCAAGCGCGACCAGCCGCCCCTCGACGCTGCGCTGGCCCTGCGCGGGGACGACGCCGATGATGACATTGTCGGGATATTGCACCGCGTCGGCGACGACGTGCGCGTTGGTAACGATGCGGTCGGGCGCGACGGCAAAGCCCGAGCCGTGGCCGAAGCCCACCACCTCCCCGCCCATCACCGCGACGGTGACGACACGGACGATGGCGCGTTCGGCGACGCCGACCTGGTCGACTTCGGCCGCGGCCGGAGCGACGGGCGCGCTCTGGGCGAGCGCGGGGGCGACGGCGAGCGCGAACAGCAGCGCGGCGATGCGGGCAAGCATGGGGCGAGCGGTGGCGAGCCTGCGCCCGGCGGTCAAGTGCTGCACCTAGCCCGTCGACGGATGCCGCGTTAGAGGCGGCGGATGCCCCCGCTGCCGCTCTCCGTTCCGTTACGAGTCCCCGCTCGCTCACGATGAACCTGCTCGAATCGACGACCATGCTGACCATCGGCGTGCTGCTCGCGCTGTGGACGCTGGCGGCGGGCTGGGGCCTCGCGCGCGGGCTCTCGCAGCAGCGCCGCGCCGGTTTCGTCACACGCCGTGCGGAGCAGCTCGCGGCGCTTGTCGACCTCGCCCCCGCGCTGCCGCTGATCGTGCGCGCCGACGGGCGGCTGGAAGGGCCGGGTGCGGTGGCGCCGCTGTTCGGCCTCGAACGACTGCCGGACACCATCGATGGCCTCGGCGCGGCGGGGGAGGCGGGGCTGGACCCGCGCACGTTCCAACTGCTGGCGGCGGAGGTCGTTCAGGCGCAGCGCACCGGCAAGGCGTTTCGCCTGACGCTCACGGCCAGGGATCGCCGCCGCGCCATCGCGGTCGCCGGCGCGCCCGCGCCCGAAACGCTCGGCAGCGGCGGCAGCGCGCTGCTGTGGGTCAGCGACGCCAGTGAACAGGCGGCGCGCGAACATCGCCTCACCCGGGAACGCGAGGACGCGATCGAAGCGTTCGACGCGCTGTCGGCGGTGATCGAAGCCGCGCCGTTTCCGATGTGGTTTCGCCAGGAGGACGGCGCGCTGGCGCTCGTCAACGGTGCCTATGTCGCCGCCAGCGAAGCGCGCAGCGCCGATGCCGCGGTAGGGCGCCAGATCGAACTGGTGGAGCCCGTGCGCGGCCTTTCCGCCCGCGACGCCGCGCTCCAGGCGGCCGGCCAGGCGGAGCCGGTGTCGCGCGTCGTCCCGGTGACGATCGGCGGTGAGCGGCGCGTGCATGAGGTGGTCGACGTCGCGGTGCCCGGCATCGGCATCGCCGGCTACGCCATCGATCGCCAGTCGCTCGACGACGCTCTTGCGGAGATCGCGCGCGCGGTGGCTGCGCGCCGTACCATGCTCGACCAATTGAGCGCCGCCGTCGCCGAATTCGGACCCGACCGCAGCCTCATCTTCTGGAATCGTCCGTTCCTGCGGCTATTCCTCCTCGATGAAGGCTGGGCGGGGAGCAGCCCGGCGTTCGAACGCGTGCTCGATCGGATGCGCGATGCGGGTCGCGCGCCCGAAACCCGCGACTTCCCCTCGTGGCGCAAGGAGCGGCTCGGCTGGTTCGCCCTGCGCGAGACCGAGGAGGAAAGCTGGCACCTGCGCGACGGGACGCACCTGCGCGCCATCGCTCATCCAAGCGCGGACGGCGGACTGCTGCTGCTGTTCGAGGACCGCACCGAACAGACGCGGCTCGCGTCCGCGCGCGATACGCTCGTGCGCGTGCGCAACGCGACGTTCGACAATCTCTTCGAAGCGGTCGCGGTGTTCGCGCCGGATGGGCGGCTGCATCTGTGGAACCAGCGCTTCCGCCGCCTGTGGGGGCTCAACGAGGAATATCTCACCGCCTCGCCGCGCCTCGATGCGCTGCTGGAGCGCGCCGGCCAGCGGCTCGCCGACCCGCGCCAGGCGGCGGTGGTGCGCCAGATGGTGATCGGCGCCACCGCCGACCGTCAGCAGCGATCCGGGCGCATCGTCATGTCCGATGCGCGCCAGTTCGACTTTGCCACCATCCCGCTGCCCGACGGCAACGCGCTGCTCACGCTGATCGACGTCACCGACAGCCGCCGCATCGAAACCGCGCTGCGCGAGCGTGCCGAAGCGCTGGAGGCGGCGGACAAGGTGAAGTCGGACTTCCTCAGCCGCGTCAGCTACGAATTGCGCACGCCGCTCACCTCGATCGGCGGTTATGCGGAAATGCTCGCGGGCGGCTTCGCGGGCGAGCTGCCCGAAGCCGCCCAGACCTATGTCCGGGCGATCATGGACTCGACCGAACAGCTGGGGACCCAAATCGGCACCGTGCTCGACCTCGCCCAGACCGAAGCCGGTCATATGCCGCTGGAGGCGCGGGCGATCGCGCTCCCCGACTTTCTCGCCGATGCACTGCGCCGGGTGGAGGGCGCAGCAGCGCGCGCCGAGGTGAAGATCACGCGCGACGTGCGGGCGTCGGTCGGGCGGATCGATGGCGACGTCGCGCGGCTCGGTCAGGCCTTCGATCAGCTGCTGCTCGCTGCGCTCGGCAGCTTCGCCGATCGCGACTGGCAGCCCGAAGGCGGGCGCCGGGTGCTGGTCTTTGCCGAAGGCGACGCCACGCAGGCGCGGATCATCCTGTCCGACAATGGCCCGGGCGCGCAGCCGCAGGGGACGCTCGGCATCGGCGTCGCGCTCGCGCGCCAGCTGATCGAGGCGCATCGCGGGACATTCGAGCAGCAATATGTCGCCGGCGAAGGTGCGATGCTGACGATCACGCTGCCGCGATGAGCGACGAGCCGCTCGAATATGGGCTGAGCGATCTGCCGCGGATCGGTGCGGCGATCGCGGCGGTGCTGCAACCCGGCGATGTCATCGGACTCTCGGGCGACTTGGGCGCGGGGAAAACCGCGCTCGCACGCGCAATTCTCGCGGCGCTGGGGCTCGCTGGGGAAGCGCCGTCGCCGAGTTTCGCCATCGTCCAGCCCTATGATGCGCCGCCGCTGCGGCTGCCGCTGTGGCATGTCGACCTCTACCGCATCGACGACCCGGACGAGACGGTGGAGCTGGGCCTCGATGAAGCGCGCAGCGACGCGGCGCTGTTGGTGGAGTGGCCCGAACGCTGGGGCCGCCATGCCCCGCGCGACATGGTGCGGCTCTATATCGCCGGGGCGGGCGAGCGGCGTCGCTTGACAGTCGAACTGCCCCCCGCTTGGGAACCGCGATGGCCGCACCTTTGATGACCCCGCCCGCCGCGGCGCGACCCTTTCTCGACGCCGCCGGCTGGGAGGGCGCGACCTTCGCCCCGCTCGCCGGAGACGCATCGTTCCGCCGCTATTTCCGCGTGGAGCGGGCGGGTGAGCGCGCCGTGCTGATGGACGCGCCGCCGCCGCACGAAGATCCCCGTCCGTTCATCGCCATGGCCGAATATCTCCAGGGCATCGGCCTGTCGGCGCCGCGCATCCTCGCGCGCGACCTTGATCACGGGCTGCTGCTGCTCGAGGATTTCGGCGACGACCGCCTGCGTGAAGCGCTCGACGACGCGCCGGAGCGGGAGGGCGAGCTCTACACGGAGCTTACCGATCTGCTGGTCGCGCTCCACGCCGCGCCGACCGCTGCGAACCTCAAGCCGCATGGCCTCGAGCATTGGCTCGACGAGGTCGAGCTGTTTCCCGCATGGTATGCGCCGGCGGTCGGGCTTCATCTCGACGGCGGTGGGTATCGCGATGCCTGGCGGGAGGTGCTGCAGCCGGTGGACCGCGACGGGCTCGCCCGCGTCACCGAACTGCGCGATTTCCATGCCGAGAACATCATGCTGCTCTACGGGCGCGAAGGTCCGGCGCGGTTCGGGCTGCTCGACTTTCAGGACGCGCAGTGCGGCCACCCCGCCTATGACCTCGTCTCGCTGTTGCAGGACGCGCGGCGCGACGTGAGCCCGGCGGTCGAGCGCGCCAGCCTCGCGCGGTACATGGCGGCGACGCGGCAGGGCGACGCGTTCGAGCGGGCCTACTGGGCGCTCGCGGCGCAGCGCAACGTCCGCATCCTCGGCGTATTCTGCCGCCTGTGGAAGCGTGACGGCAAGGAAGGCTATCGCCGTTTCCAGCCGCGCATGTGGGGCCTCCTCGAACGCGACCTCGCGCATCCGACGCTCGCGCCGCTGAAGGCCTGGTTCGATGCGAACGTGCCGCTATCGGCGCGGGCCGACGCATGGCGCGCCTTCGCGTGACGCAGGTCGACAGCGCTTTCGTGCTCGCTGCGGGGCTGGGCAAACGCATGCGTCCGCTCACCGCCACGCGGCCGAAACCGCTGGTGCGGGTGGCGGGCAAGGCGCTGATCGACCATGCCTTCGACCGGATCGAAGACGCCGGCGTCCCCCACGTGGTCGTCAACGCGCACTACCTCGCCGACGCGCTCGAAGCGCATGTCTTGGGCGCGCGGCGGGAGCGTGCGTTCGCGATCGACCTCTCCGACGAGCGCGACCAGCTGCTCGAGACCGGCGGCGGCCTCGTTCGCGCCTTGCCGCTGCTGCGCGGCGATCCGATCCTCACCGTCAACAGCGACAATATCTGGACCGACGGGCCGACCAACGCCATCCGCCGCCTGACCGAACGCTGGGACGATGCGGCGATGGATGCGCTGCTGCTCGTGGTGCCCCAGGCCCGCGCGGCGGGGCACCGCGGGCCGGGCGATTTCCACATGGCGAGCGATGGCCGCCTCGCGCGTCGCAAGCCCGGCCGCGTTGCCCCCTTCGTTTACACCGGCATCCAGCTGATTGCTCGCCGACTGTGCGACGACGCGCCGGAGGGGCCATTCTCGACCAACATTCTCTGGGACCGTGCGGCGGCGAACGGGCGGCTGTTCGGCCTCGCCCACGATGGCGCGTGGTTCGACGTCGGCAGCCCCGCCTCGATCCCCATCGTCGAAGCGGCGCTCGATCATGGCTGAACGCGCGGTGCGGCCTTCGGTCTTCACCATCGCGGTTCACCAGCCGTTCGCCGACGCGCTCGCCGACGGGGTGCTGGCACGGTTCCGCGATGCCGACCTCGGATTGGCCAGGGGGCTGATCCTGCTGCCCAACGCGCGCGCGGTGGAGGCGGTGCGCGACGCGTTCGTCCGCGCAAGCGGCGAGGCGCTGCTGCTCCCGCGACTGCTCGCGATCGGCGATGGCGACCTCGACGCCCGCGCGGGGGCAACCTTCGACCGGCTGGCGATCGACGCGGAGGAAAGCCCGCTGCCGCTGGCGGTCGACCCCTGGCGACGGCGGCTGGTGCTGATGGACCTCATCGCCGCGCGCCGCCCGCACCTGGGCGCGGCCGACGTGTTGCGCCTCGCCGATGCGTTCGCGCGCGCGATCGACGCCTGCGCCGTGGAGGAGGTGGACCTCCGCTCGCTGCGCGAGCTCAACATTGCGGAACGGCTCTCACAGCATTGGGAAGAGAGTCTCGGGGCATTTCTCCAGCTTGCCGACGCCTGGCACGGCTGGCTGGCTGAGGCAGGCCTCGTCGACCGCGCCCAGCGCACCAACCTCGCGCTCGATCGCACGGCCGCGCGGTGGCGCTCGTCGGGGTTCGATCACGACTTCGTTGTGGCGGCGGGCATCACCACCTCCGCTCCCGCGATCGCGCGGCTGCAGCGCGTCGTCGCGGCCCATGAACGTGGCGCGGTGGTTTTGCCGCACCTAGACCTCGCGCTCGACGAGGAGGATTGGGCGGCGCTCGGAAACGATCCGCAGGCGATCGCCCGCGCGGTCGCGAAAGGCGAGGACCCCGGCCCCCGCCCGCGCGAGCTCCACCCGCAATATCATCTGAAGCTGCTGCTTCACCGGCTGGGCGTGCACCGCGGCGAGGTGCGGGCGTGGCCCGGTCGGGCGTCGGAGCCGGGGCCAGAGAGCCGCGTGACGCTGGTCCACCACCTGCTCGCGCTGCCCGAGCGCACGTCGCAGTGGGCAACCCTCCCGCGCCGCGCGATCGACCCGTCGGGGATCGTTACCGTCACCGCCGACACGGCGGCGGAGGAAGCGCAGACGATCGCGGTGCTGATGCGCGAAGCGCTGGAGACGCCCGGCCGGACGGCCTCGCTCGTGACCCCCGACCGCGGCCTTGCCGCGCGCGTTGCGCGCCACCTCGCGCGCTGGGGCATCGTCGCCGAGGATAGCGCGGGCGCGGCGCTGTCGGCTCTGCCAGCGGGCGAGCTGCTGCTGGCGATCGCTCGCGCCGCCGCCAGCGACTTCGCGCCCGTCGAGCTCATCGCGCTGCTGACCCATCCCGCGGTTCGGCGCGGCGAGGGGCGACTCCGCTGGCTCGATCTCGTCCGAGACCTCGACCTCGCGCTCAGGGGACCTCGCCCGGCGCAGGGGCTGGCGGCGCTCGGCGATTGGATCGCCCGCACGGACGAACGCAACGTGTCGAAGCGCCTGCGCGAGGCGTGGCCGGAGATGGTCGCGCCATTGCGCGCGCTCGACGCCGCACTGGCCGCACAGCCGCGCCTTTCCCTCGCCGACGCGCTGGAGGCTCTGCGGCAGGCGTTGCTCGACCTCTCGGGTGACGACGTGTTCGCACACGCGGACGGGCGCGCGCTTGGCGAAACGCTCGACGCCCTGCTGGGGGAGGCGCACGCCGTCACGCGCCCGGTGGAGGTGTCCGGCCTCGGCGACCTGCTGCGTGTCATGCTCGATGCCGTCAGCGTCCGGTTGCCTTATGGCGGGCATCCGCGGCTCGCGATCCGCGGCCTTCTCGAAGCGCGGTTGCAGCGCTCGGATGTGACCATCCTCGGCGGCCTCAACGAAGGGCAGTGGCCCGCCGCGCACCAGCCCGACCCCTGGCTAGCGCCGCTCGTCCGGCGAACGCTCGGGCTTCCCGGCACAGATCGCCAGGCGGGCCTTGCCGCGCACGACTTCGCTTCGGCGCTGGGGGCGAGCGAGGTCATCGTCACCCGCGCCCGGCGCGACGGCACGGCGCCGACCGTCGCCTCGCGGCTGCTGCTGCGGCTGGAGGCGCTGGTCGGCGATCCCGATGCGCTCGCCGGCCAGGGCCGCTCCTGGCTGGGGCTCGCCCGCGCGCTCGATGCCCAGCGTCACGATCGACCGATCGCGCGTCCGCAATTCGAACCGCCGCCGCACCGTCGCCCGCGCCGCATCTCGGTGACGCAGGTCGAACAGCTGCTCGCCGATCCGTTCAGCTTCTACGCGCGCGTCGGCCTCGACCTGCCGTCGCTCGATCGGCTCGACGCCCCGCTGGGGCCTCCGACGAAGGGCAATCTCCTCCACGCCGTGCTTGAGGCGTGGGTGCAGGGGGGCGCGGATTCGCTCGACGGGCTCATGGCCATCGCCGACGCGCATCTTGCCGCGCCCGGCATCACCGACGCGGTGCGCGCGCTGTGGGGTCCGCGCGCGAAAGCGGCGCTCGAATGGGCGGGAACGACGATCATCGCCGCACAGCGCGAAGGGCGCAGCCCCGCGGTGGTCGAGCGCAAGGGCACGCTTGCGATTGGCGATGTGACGCTCAGCGGCAAACCCGACCGCATCGACAGCCTGCCCGATGGCACGTTGGCGGTGGTCGATTACAAGACCGGCACTTCACCCAAAAAGGTCGCGGTCGAGGCCGGTTTTGCTCTGCAACTCGGGCTGCTTGGCGCGATGGTCGAGCGGGGCGGCTTCGGCGACGATAGCACCGCCGAAGTGAGCGGCTACGAATATTGGCGGCTGCGTCGAAGCGATAAGGGCGCGTTCGGATATTGCGAGGCGCCGTTCAGCGCGAAGGGCAGCGTCCAGGCCGACAACTTCGCGGACCTTGCGCTGCGCAAGACCGAAGCGGCCGTGCGCACCTATCTGATCGGCGACGAACCCTTCGTCGCCAAACTCCATCCCGAATGGGCCCCCTACGGCGACTATGATCAGCTGATGCGCTTCGAAGAGTGGAACGGTCGCGACGGCGAGCCGGTCATGCCCGCGCATGCCGAACCCCCGGCCGACGCGGCAACGGGGGACGCATCGTGAGCCGGCTCGTGCGCCTCGACCGCGATCAGTGCATCGGCGTCGATCCCGAACGCAATGTCTGGCTGTCGGCCTCCGCCGGTTCCGGCAAGACGCAGGTGCTGACGACGCGCATCATGCGGCTGCTGCTCGACGGCGTGGCGCCCGAATCGATCCTCGCCATCACCTTCACCCGCGCCGGGGCGAGCGAGATGGCGCGCCGCATCCGCGAGACGCTGGCGCTGTGGGTGCGCCTGCCCGAAGCCGACCTGCGCGAACGGTTGCAGGCGGGCGGCGTCGGTGAGGGCACCTACAACCCGGCGATGATCGACCGCGCGCGCCAGCTGTTCGCCCGAGTGATCGACGCGCCCGGGGCGGGGCTGCAGATCCAGACCATCCACGCATTTTGCCAGACCCTTCTCGCCAGCTTCCCGGAGGAGGCGGGCCTCGCCCCCGGTTTTGCTCCGCTCGACGAGGTGGAGGCCGAGGCGCTGCGTCAGCAGGTGCTGACCGACATGCTGCGCGCCGCGCGGAGGGATGGCGACGACGCGTTGCTGCGGCGGATCGACGCGCTGGCAATGACGCTCGGCGAATGGGGGGCGAGCGGTTACCTCCAGCGCTGCGCCGCCAACGCCCGCGCGCTTGGCGACTTGCCGGTTGCGCTGCTCCCATGGCTGCGCTCGCATTTCGAGCTCGACCCGCACGAGAGCGAGGCCGACCTCGCCGCGCGATTGCTTAGCGACGCGGCGATCGACCGCCCCTGCCTCGACCGCGTGCTGGAGGCGTTCGGCACCAGCGCCGATCAGCTCAAACGTCGCGAGAAGCTGCGCGCTTTCCTCGCGGCGGATCTCGCGGATCGGGCCGCGCATGTCGAGGACCTCTACACGGTGTTCTTCACCGACAAGGGGACACCGCGCGATGCCGTCCGCGCCGGCTTCAAGGCGTGCGCGGGCGATGCGGAGGCGGTGTCCGCCCGCGTCGCGACGGCCCGCACCGCGCTCGCCGCGCACCGGGCCTGCCAGCGCGCGGCCGACGCGCTCGAGGTCGGCCGCCGCTACGCCCAGCTTTACCGTGAGGCCAAGCGCGACGCGAACCGGGTCGAATTCGACGACCTGATCGATCGCACCCTCGGTCTCCTCGAGGACAGCGCCGGCGACTGGATTCGCTTCAAGCTCGACCAGCGCATCGACCACATCCTCGTCGACGAAGCACAGGACACCAACGCCCGCCAGTGGGCGATTGTCTGGGACCTGACCGAAGAGTTTTTCGCGGGCGAGGGCGCGCAGGACGCGGCGCTGCGCACGCTGTTCGTGGTCGGCGACTACAAACAGGCGATCTACGGCTTTCAGGGGACCAATCCCCGCCATTTTGAGGCAGCGCGGCAGCGCTTCACCGCGGCGGGCAAGGCGGCAGAACGGCCGTTCGCGCCGGTCGGCATCTCGACCAATTTCCGCTCGTCGCCGGCGGTGCTTGAAGCCGTGGACGCACTGATCGCGCAGGCGGGTCACGAAGCGCTCGGCCTGCCCGACGCGCCCGCGCGCCACATCGCTGCGGGCGACGACCTCCCCGGCCGGGTGGCGCTGTGGCCGCCGGTGGTGCTCGCCGATGGTGCCGACGCGGCGGACGATCGCGACAGCGACGAGGAGGAGGGCGGCACGCTCGCCGAGCGCACCTGGATCGACAGCGCGACGCGCCTGCTTGCCGCGCGCATCGCCCGCACGGTGCGTGGGTGGATCGACGACGGCATCGACGGCGCCCCGGTGCGCGCGGGCGAGGTGATGATCCTGGTCCGCCGCCGCAAAGACCTCGCCGCGCTGCTCGTCGCGCAGTTGCTGGAGATGGGCGTGCCGGTGGCCGGCGTCGACCGGCTGACGCTCGCCGCGCCGCTCGCCGTGCGCGACCTCCTTGCCGCGATGCGCTTTGCGGTGCAGCCGCTCGACGACCTCAACCTCGCCAACCTGCTCGTCTCGCCGCTCGTCGGCTGGTCGCACGACCGGCTGGCCGAGCGCGCGTGGCGCAAGGGGGACAAGGGCGCGGCGACAGGATCGCTGTGGCGGCATCTGCGCGCTCAGGCCGATCTCGCGGAAGAGCTCAAGCCGCTCCACGACCTGCTCGATCTCGCCGGCTACACCGGCCCGCACGCGTTTCTCGAGACAGTGCTGTCCGGCCCGATGGAGGGGCGCGCGCGGCTGCTGGCGCGCATGTCGCCGGCGGCGCTCGATCCGGTCGAGGCGCTGCTCAGCCAGGCGATGGAGCATGAGGCGCGGCACGGCACCTCGCTGCACCGCTTCCTCGCGGCGATGGACGCGGGGTCGATCGAGCTGAAACGCGAGCTCGACAGCGGCGAGGATGCCGTGCGGGTGATGACCGTGCACGGCGCCAAGGGCCTCGAATCGCGCATCGTCATCCTCGCCGACGCGACCGATCGCAAGCAGGCGGACCGCGGCGGCGATGCGACCCTGCCGCTCGGCGATGCGCAGGGCGACGACCAGGTGCCGATCCTCGCGCCGAGGAAGGCGGAACGGCCGCCGATGCTTACCGCGCTCGCCGAACTGCGCGCCGAGGAACAGCGGCAGGAGGATCTGCGCTTGCTCTATGTCGCGATGACCCGCGCGCGCGAGATGCTGTTCGTGGGTGGTGCCGCGCCGACCGAACGCGGCAAAGACACGGTCGACGAGGCGGCCATCGATGCGAGCTGGTACGGCGCCGTGCGCGAGGCGCTGACCTCGCTCGGCGCGCAGACGGTCGACACCGGCGGCGTGTTCGCCAGCGAATATCGTCATGCGATCGCCTCGAAGGCGGCCCGGTCGGCACCCGTTACAGCGCCCGAGCCTGCACGGGCGCCGGTCGCGCTTCCCGCTTGGGCGACGCAGCGCCCGCGTGCCCAAGCGCGGCCGTTGCGCCCGCTCGCGCCATCGCGACTGACCGATGCGGAGGCGATGGCGGTCCCGGCGCCGCCCGCCTCGGGCGATCCCGATGCGCGGCGCGCCCGCGATCGCGGCGTCCTGATGCACAGCCTGTTCGAACGCTTACCCGCGGGCGACGCACGCGCTCACGCCGATGCGATGCAGTCGTGGCTGGCGCGCGCCGCACCGCAGTTCGAGGATGCCGAGCGCGCGGCGATGGTCGATGAGGTGCTCGCCATCGCCGAGGACCCGCGGCTTGCGCCATGGTTTGGTGCCGATGCGCTGGCGGAGGTGCCGTTCTCCGCGCTGGTCGACGGGCGCGTGATCGCCGGCAGCGTCGACCGGCTGTGCGTCACGCCGACCACCGTCGATATTCTCGATTTCAAGACCGGCGCCGCGCCCGCCGGCGCGAGTGCGATCCCGCGCGCCTATCTCGCGCAAATGGCCGCCTACAACCGCGCGCTGGCGACGATCTATCCCGGCCGCAGCGTGCGAGCGGCGCTGCTCTACACCCGCGCGCCGCAGCTTTTTCTCCTGTCGGACGACGCACTCGCCGCCGCATTGCCGACGCTCGCGCCATCGGAGGGCTCGGATGAGGCTTGAAGGGTGCGCCCCCTCGACCCTATTTTGCTCGACGACACATAGTTTGAACGGGACTGACATTCATGCCGACCAAAGCCATCACCGACGCCAGCTTTCAGTCGGACGTGCTCAACAGCGACGTTCCGGTGCTGGTCGATTTCTGGGCGGAATGGTGCGGCCCGTGCAAGATGATCGGCCCGGCGCTCGAGGAGATCAGCGATGAGCTCGCGGGCCGCGTCGTCATCGCCAAGATGAACATCGACGACCAGCCCAACACCGCCGGCCAGCTCGGCGTGCGCGGCATCCCGACGATGATGCTGTTCAAGGGCGGTCAGAAGGTCGCCGAAAAGGTCGGCGCCGCCCCCAAGAGCGCACTCAAGGGCTGGCTCGAAAGCGCGCTCTGACCGAGAGTCGGCGCCCCACCGGACGTGATCCGGGGCAGGGCTTCTCCTTCGAGGTCGCGTATCCAGCCCCGGCCCGGATCGCGTCCGAGCCGACGTCGTGTGGAACGACCCGGCCTTAGCTTCGATAGTCGGCGTTGATGCTGATGTATCCGTGCGTGAGGTCGCAGGTCCAGACGGTGGCCGCGCCATCGCCCAGGCCGAGGTCGGCGTGGATCGAGACCTCGTCCCCGCGCAGGTGCGCGGCGACGGGCGCTTCGTCATAGCCCTCGACTACCATGCCGTCGCGCGCAACGGTGACACCGCCGAAGCCGATTGACAGGCGATCGCGGTCGGCGGGTTCGCCGGCCTTGCCCACCGCCATGACCACCCGCCCCCAGTTGGCGTCCTCGCCGGCGATGGCGGTTTTCACCAGCGGTGAATTGGCGATCGCCAGCGCCACCCGTCGCGCGCTGTCGTCGCCCACCGCCCCGGTGACGCGCACTTCGATGAACTTGGACGCGCCTTCGCCGTCCCGCACCACCAGCTGGGCAAGCTCGAGCGCAACCTGCTCGATCGCGGCGTAGAGCGCATCCGTCCCCGCATCCTCCCAGCGCGCCAGCTCGGCGTGCTCCGCGGCGCCGGTGGCGAACAGCAGCACCGTGTCGCTGGTCGAAGTATCGCTGTCGACGGTGATGGCGTTGAAGCTCCCCGCCGTCGCCCGCGTCAGCATCGCCTGCAACAGCGCCGGCGCGACCTTGGCGTCGGTGAAGATGTAGGCGAGCATCGTCGCCATGTCGGGCGCGATCATGCCCGAACCCTTGACGATCCCGACCACCGCCACCCGCTCGCCCGCCACGGTCGCGCAGGCATGGGCGGCCTTGGCGAAGGTGTCGGTGGTGCCGATCGCATCGGTCGCCTCGCGCCAGCTTGCCGGCGCCGCCGCGAACGCCGTCGCTAGGCCGCGCTGCGCGATGTCGAGCGGCAGCGGCACGCCGATCACGCCGGTCGAGGAGACATAGACCTCATTGCCAAGGCAGCCCACCCGTGCGGCCGCGTCGGCGACAATCCCCTCCACCGCGGCGCGCCCGCGCGCGCCGGTGAAGGCGTTGCTGTTGCCCGCATTGACCACCAGCGCCCGCGCGCGGCCGTGGGGGAGGGCGGCGCGGCCGAGTTCGACCTCGCTCGAACAACAGATGTTGCGCGTGAACACCCCCGCGACCGCGGTCCCCTCGGCCAGCAGCGCCAGCGTCAGATCGGCGCGGTCCCAATCCTTGTACCCCGCCCGCGCCACACGCAGCTCCACCCCGCGCACGGGCGGCAGATCGGGAAAGGGGCGGGCGAGGGGACTGACGTTCATGCCATGCCGGTGCGACAAGCATCCCGCGCGATCAAGGGGGTGGCCCGCGTTGCTGTGGAGCCGTGTCGGGCGGGGTGACGCGCCGCGAACGATCCGCTAAGCGCACGGCAAGCTTTGCGATGCTATGTCGCGGAGTGATGGGGTGTGCCGGTTGCTGAAGCTGCTTGCGATGATGTCCGCGCTGTTCGCGGCCCTGGGTGGGCCCGCGGCGTCGGCGCGTGCGCAGACGCCGAGCGTGGCTCAGTCGGTGCAGGCGATCGGAGCGGTCGCGGCGGTCATCACCGCCCAGCAGCCCATCACCGCGCGCCCCGCACACAGGCTGCCGCCGCTGGCGCGGCAAGCGAAGGCGGCGAGCGCTCTTCCGGTCATGCGGGCGGCGCTCCGCCACCGTCCCGAGGTTCGGCGCGAATAGCGGACGTCCGCGCGCTTCGCGGCGCGCGCTGATCGTCGCTCTACTCGTGAACTCAAGCGGACGGCTTTGCAGGGCCGCCGCCACCCCAGGATATTCCCATGCTCGGCACTATCGCCAAGTCGCTGTTCGGCTCGTCCAACGACCGTTACGTCAAATCGCTCGGCAAGATCGTCAATCAGATCGCCGGTTTCGAGCCATCGCTGCTCGGACTTTCCGACGACGAGCTGCGCGGCAAGACCGACCAGTTCAAGGCGCGGCTGGCCGGGGGCGAAACGCTCGACGACATCCTTCCCGAAGCGTTCGCGGTGGTGCGCGAGGCGGCCAAGCGCACGCTCGGCCAGCGCCATTATGACGTGCAGATGATCGGCGGCATCGTCCTCCACCGCGGTGAAGTCGCGGAGATGCGCACGGGTGAGGGCAAGACGCTGGTGGCGACGCTCGCGACCTACCTCAACGCGCTTGAGGGGAAGGGCGTCCACGTCGTCACCGTCAACGACTATCTCGCCCGGCGCGACTGCGACTGGATGGGGCAGGTGTATCGCTTCCTCGGCCTCACCACCGGGGTGATCGTGCCAAACCTCACCGACCAGGAACGCCGCGACGCGTATAATGCGGACATCACCTACGCGACGAACAACGAACTTGGCTTCGACTATCTGCGCGACAACATGAAATATTCGCGCGAGGAGATGGTGCACCGGCCGTTCAACTTCGCGATCGTCGACGAGGTGGACTCGATCCTGATCGACGAAGCGCGCACGCCGCTGATCATCTCGGGGCCGACCGACGACAAGTCCGAAATGTACATCGCCGTCGACGCGCTGGTGAAGCAGCTGGGCGAACCCGACTACGAAAAGGACGAAAAGCAGCGCAACATCACGCTCACCGAAGAGGGGACCGAGCGCGTCGAGCGATTGCTCGAGGACGCCGGGCTGCTGCATGGCAGCAACCTCTATGACATCGAGAACACGCAGCTCGTCCACCATGTGAACCAGTCGCTGCGCGCCAACGTCCTGTTCCGCCGTGATACCGACTATATCGTCAAGGACGGCAAGGTCATCATCATCGACGAATTCACCGGCCGCATGATGGACGGGCGGCGCTGGTCGGACGGGCTCCACCAGGCGGTCGAGGCCAAGGAGGGCGTGCGGATCGAGCCCGAGAACCAGACTTTGGCGTCGATCACCTTCCAGAATTATTTCCGCATGTATCCCAAGCTCGGCGGCATGACCGGCACCGCCGCGACCGAGGCGGCGGAGCTGCACGACATCTACAAGCTCAACGTCGTCGAGATCCCGACCAACCGTCCGGTCCAGCGGATCGACGAGGAAGATACCTTCTACAAGGACACGAACGACAAGTTCCGCGGCATCGCCAAGACGATCCGCGAACATGCCGAGAAGGGCCAGCCGGTGCTGGTCGGCACGGTGTCGATCGAAAAGTCCGAGCTCCTCTCGCAATTCCTCAACGAGGAAGGCGTCGCGCACAAGGTGCTGAACGCCCGCTATCATGAGAGCGAGGCGCACATCGTCGCGCAGGCGGGCCGCGCAGGTGCTGTCACCATCGCCACCAACATGGCGGGGCGCGGCACCGACATTCAGCTCGGCGGCAACGTCGAGTTCCGCGTCGCCGACGAACTGCTCGAAATGCCCGAAGGCCCCGAACGCGACGCCGCGATCGAGCGCATCAAGGCCGAGGTCGAAGCCGAACGCGAGGCGGTGAAGGCCGCAGGCGGGCTGTTCGTTCTCGCCACCGAACGCCACGAAAGCCGCCGCATCGACAACCAGCTGCGCGGCCGTTCGGGCCGTCAGGGCGACCCCGGCCTGTCGCGCTTCTACTTGAGCCTCGACGATGACCTGATGCGCATCTTCGGGCCTGACACGGCGTTCGCCAAACTGATGCGCTCGAACCTCGAGGAAGGCGAGGCGCTGCCGCCGTCGCGCTGGCTGTCTAAGGCGATCGAAACCGCGCAGAAAAAAGTCGAGGCGCGCAACTACGACATCCGCAAGCAGGTCGTCGAATATGACAACGTCATGAACGACCAGCGAAAAGTCGTGTACGAACAGCGCAGTGACATCATGGACGCGGACGCGGTCGACGACGTGCTGCACGACATGCGCCACGAAACGGTCAATGCGCTCGTCTCCGACGCCTGCCCGCCGGGGAGCTATCCCGAACAGTGGAACCTCGATGCCCTGCGCGAAGCGGCGCGCGAACTGCTGGGCGTCGATGCGCCGGTCGACGCGTGGGCGAACGAGGATGGGCTCGACCCCGAGACGATCGAGGAGCGGCTCGCCCAGCTCGCCGACGAAAGCGTCGCGGCGAAGGTCGCGGAGGCCGACCCCGACACGTGGAAACAGGTGGAAAAGTCGATCCTTCTCCAGAATCTCGACCACCACTGGAAGGAGCATTTGTCGACGCTCGACGCGCTGCGGACGGTGATCTTCCTGCGCGCCTATGCCCAGAAGCAGCCGATCAACGAATATAAGCGCGAGGCGTTTCTGCTGTTCGAGCGGATGCTGCAGACCATTCGCGAGGATGTGACCAAGACCGTCGCCCACGCGCAGCTGCGCTACGAGGAGCCGGCGCTGCCCGATCTCCCGGACTTCCTGACGACGCACATCGATCCATTTACCGGCGAGGACAACACCCGCGACTTCGACGGCGGCGCGGCAGGCACGGTTACCGCGACGCTGCCGCCGATGGCGATCGTGCGTCCGGACATGCCGGAACTGCCGGAGCTCGACGGCGGGGTGGAGCCACCGCTCAACCGTAACGCGCCCTGTCCGTGCGGGTCGGGGCGGAAATACAAGCATTGCCACGGGGCGATCGGCGCTCAGGCGTGAGCGAGGGTGCGCTTGACCGGGGTGGAGGCGCTCGCCACAACGCTCCGGTGATGCCCGACACTCCCGACACTCCCGCCGCTTCCGCCCCCGCCGCCGCCACCGCCACCGACGTCTCCGCGCTGACCTTTGAGGCGGCGCTGGAGGAATTGTCGACCATCGTGCGGCGGCTGGAGGCGGGGCAGGTGCCGCTCGACGACGCCATTGCGCTGTTCGAACGGGCGACGCTGCTCAAATCGCATTGCGACGCTCGCCTCGCTTCGGCGGAGGCGCGGATCGAGCAGATCCGGTTGGGCCAGGACGGCCAGCCCGCCGGCGTCGCGCCTTTCGACGGCGCCTGATCGCCCGCGATGCTGGACATGGACGCGGGCGAACGGACGGTCGACATGAGCAGGCTCAGCGCGGCGATGGCCGATTGCGCGGCGCGCGTCGATGCGGCGTTCGACGCCCTGCTGCCGGTGCCCACCGATGCGCGCGCGCCGCTCTATGAAGCAATGCGTCACGCCGCGATCGGCGGCGGCAAACGACTTCGCCCGTTGTTGGTGGAGGCGTCCGCGCGGCTGTTCGCGGTGGACCGCGACTGCGCGATGCGCGCCGGCCTCGCAGTGGAGGCGATCCACGTCTACTCGCTGATCCACGACGATCTGCCGGCGATGGACGATGACGATGTCCGACGCGGCAAACCGACCGTGCACAAGGCGTTCGACGAAGCGACCGCGATTCTCGCCGGCGATGCGCTGCATGCCTTTGCTTTCGAGATCCTGACCGAGTCCGACACGCACGCCGACCCGTTCGTGCGCTGCGAGCTGGTCACCGAACTCGCCCGCGCCGCCGGACCTTCGGGCCTGGCGGGCGGGCAGGTGATGGACCTCGCCGCCGAACAGCTGAGCTTCGACCTCGCCACCGTGACGCGGCTGCAGCAGATGAAGACCGGCGCGCTCATCAGCTGGTGCCTCGAAGCGGGCGCGATCCTCGGCCGGGTGCCGCCGGAGGGGCGTGCACCGCTGCGTGGCTATGCCCGCGACATCGGGCTCGCTTTCCAGATCGTCGACGACCTGATCGACGTCGAGGGGGATGCGGCGGTCGCCGGCAAGGCGGTCGGCAAGGACGCCGCGGCGGGCAAGGAAACCTTCGTTTCGCTGATGGGCGTAGATCGTGCGCGGCAGCAGGCGCAGGCGCTGACCGACCAGGCGATCGCGCATCTCGAAGGGTTCGGCGAAGAGGCCGACCTGCTGCGCGACATCGCGCGCTATATCGTCGCACGCGATCACTGACTGAAGGGGGCGGGGGTTGATGAAGCGCGTCGGCATCTATCCAGGCACGTTCGACCCGATCACGCTCGGCCATGTCGACATCATCCGTCGCGGTGCGAAACTCGTCGACGAGCTCGTCATCGGTGTGTCGACCAACCCCAGCAAATCGCCGATGTTCACGCTCGACGAGCGGATGGCGATGGTCGCGCGCGAGTGCGAGGGGCTCCCCGGCACGATCCGCGTCGTCAGCTTCGATGCGCTGCTGATGCATTTTGCCAAGGCGCAGGGGGCGAGCGTCATCGTGCGCGGTCTGCGCGCGGTCGCCGACTTCGAATATGAGTATCAGATGGCCGGCATGAACCAGCAGCTCGACGATGAGATCGAGACGGTGTTCCTGATGGCCGATGTCGGCCTCCAACCGATCGCCTCGCGACTCGTCAAGGAAATCGCGCTGTTCGGCGGCCGCATCGACGCATTCGTCCCGCCGCGAGTCGCCACCGAACTCTACGCCCGCGTGGAAAGCGTTGGACGGCGCGGGTCATGAGCGGTTAAGCGCCCGCCGGCCATCGCGCACGGCAACGTTGGCGCGCCCGGCGTGAAAATTGTGAGTGTGGGAATGTCGTTGAAGCCTGTTCGCCTGATCCTTTCCGCCGCGCTGCTGTCGCTGACCGCCGCGCCCGCGCTCGCGCAGACCGATCCGGTGCGTGACCAGGCGCGCGCCGATGCGACCGCTGCGGAAAGCGCACGGCTGTCGCCGCCGGCGATCGCGCCGGAGGGGGTGCTCAACAATCCCGAGCAGATGCTAGCGCTCGACCTGTCGAGCGGGGGGCGCGTGGTCATTCAGCTGCGGCCCGACGTCGCGCCGCAGCATGTCGAGCGGATCAAGAGCCTCACGCGCGCGGGCTTCTACAACGGGCTCACCTTTCACCGTGTGATCGAAGGTTTCATGGCGCAGGGTGGCGACCCGCTCGGGAACGGCACCGGCGGCAGCCAGCTGCCCGACCTTCCGGCGGAGTTCAACGGCCTCCCGCACGTGCGCGGGGCGCTGTCGATGGCCCGGTCGACCGAACCCAACAGCGCCAACAGCCAGTTCTTCCTGATGCTGCTCCCGCGCCTGACGCTCGACCGCAACTATACCGTGTTCGGGCGCGTAGTCAGCGGGATGGACGTGGTCGACCGCATCCAGCGGGGCGAGCCGCCGGCGAATCCGACGCGCATCGTCCAGGCGTCGGTGATGGCCGACCAGCGTCCGCTGCCGCCGGCGAGCGCACTCAACGCCGACGCCGCGCTGCCGCCGCCGGCCCCGCCCGCGCCGAGCGTCGATGAACTGAACGCCCCTCCGGGCAACTGACCGCGAACGCAGCCGCGGCCGCGCGGGGAGCTTTGCGCGCGTGCGCGTCGACCTGTTCGACTTCGACCTGCCCGCCGAGCGGATTGCGCTGCGCCCGGTCGCACCGCGCGATGCCGCGCGTATGCTCGTCGCCGGTTCCGGCGCTGCCATCGCCGACCACCATGTTCGCGATCTTCCGCAGCTGCTGCGGCGCGGCGATGTGCTGGTGTTCAACGACACCCGCGTCATTCCCGCTCAGCTGGAGGGGGTGCGCGGTCTGGCGAAGGTCGGCCTGACCCTCCACAAACGGCTCGGCCCGCGCCGGTGGGAGGCCTTTGCGCGCAATGCCCGGCGTCTCCACCCCGGTGACGAGATCGCCTTCGCCGGCGGTGTCGCGGCGCGCGTGGCGGAGCGGGGCGCGGACGGCGCGGTCGTCGTCGACTTCCTCGGCGACCAACCCGTCGAACTACTGCTCGAACGCGCCGGCACCATGCCGCTGCCGCCCTATATCGCCCGCCGCCGCCCCGCCGACGCGCGCGACGCCGACGACTATCAGACGATGTTCGGCAAACGCGACGGCGCGGTCGCGGCCCCGACCGCCGCGCTCCACTTCACGCCCGCGCTGATGGCGGCGCTCGTCGAAGCCGGAATCGCGCACGAACGGCTGACGCTGCACGTCGGGGCTGGAACCTTCATGCCAGTGAAGGTCGACGACACCGCCGACCATGTCATGCACAGCGAATGGGGCCGGCTCGACGCGGACGTCGCCGACCGCCTCAATGCGGTGCGCGACGCGGGCGGTCGGATCATCGCCGTCGGGACCACCGTCCTGCGCTTGCTCGAAAGCGCCTGGGCGGGCGACCGGCTCGCCGCGTTCGAAGGGGATACTGCGATCTTTCTCCAGCCCGGCGTGCGGATCCGCAGCGTCGATGGGCTGATGACCAATTTCCACCTGCCGCGCTCGACCCTGCTGATGCTGGTCGCGGCGCTAGTCAGCATGGAGCGCATGCGCGAAATCTACGCCCACGCCATCGCGCACCAATATCGCTTCTACAGCTACGGCGATTCGAGCCTGCTGATCCCCTGAACCGTTTTGACCGCAAGCTTCGGGATGGAGCGCCGACGCGGGCACGCTAGGGTGATCGCATGACCCCGACGATCGATCCAGCCGCAGCCCTCGCCGCCTGGCAAGCGCGCGATCGCAGCGCCGACGGGCGCTTCGTCGTCGCGGTTTCGACCACCCGAATCTACTGCCGCCCGAGCTGCCCCGCGCGCCATCCCAAGCCCGAACATATCCGCTTCTACGCTGCGCCGGGCGACGCGGAGGCGGCGGGCTATCGCGCCTGCCTGCGCTGTCGCCCCGACGGGGTAGCACGCGACGAGGCGGCGGTGGCGACCGCGCGCGCGATGCTCGACCGCGCCGACGACCGTGCCCTGTCGCTGGCGGAGCTCGCGGCCGCGACCGGCTACAGCGCCGCGCAGTTGCAGCGCATCTTCACCCGCGCCGTTGGGCTGTCGCCGGCGGCCTATGCGCGCTCGCGCCGTCACGCCCGCGCCGAAGCCGCGCTCGCCCAAGCGCCGAGCGTCACCGACGCGATCTACGCCGCGGGCTACGCGGCACCGAGCCGTTTCTACGCCGACAGCGCGCGGCGACTGGGGATGACGCCGTCGGCCTGGCGCGCGGGCGGGAGGGGGGTGACCGTCCGCTGGGCGGTGGTCGACAGCGCCTTCGGTCCGGCGCTGATCGCCGCCACCGACCGCGGCATCTGTCGCCTGTCGTTCGACGAAGGCGAGGCCGACTTGCGCCAACGCTTCCCCAACGCCGAGCTGTCCCCCGCCAGCCTCGACGATCCGATCATCGCCGCCGCTGCCGCCGCGATCGGCGATCCCGCGCGCGCCGCGGACGTGCCGCTCGACGTCGCCGGCACGCGCTTCCAGGAGGCGGTGTGGGCGGCGTTGCGCGCCATTCCGCCGGGCGAAACGCGCAGTTATGCCGAGATCGCCGCCGCGGTCGGCCGCCCGGCCGCCGTGCGCGCGGCCGGCAGCGCCAATGCCGCCAACAATGTCGCAGTGCTCATCCCCTGCCACCGCGTCGTCCGCAGCGACGGCAGCGCCGGCGGCTACGCCTATGGCACCGAACGCAAGCAGGCGCTGCTCGCTCGGGAGCGGGCGGGCGAGGGCTAGGCCGCCGCGCGGCGCAGGCGGTCGTTGATCGCGGCGCCCAGCCCGTCGGCGGGGATCGGCGACACCGCGATGCGCGGCCGCTCGCTCGCCGCGGCGGCGTGGAGCGCGTCGTAGAGCGCGGCCGCTGCCTCCACCACGTCTCCGGCGGCACTCAGCGGATAGTCGCCCGCGCTCGTGCCGAAGCTGATCCAATATTCGTCGCCCGCCGGTGCTTCGGCGTCGAGCCGCAGCGGCTTGCCCGGCGCATAGTGGCTGGCGAGCATGCCCGGCGCGACAACGCCCGCGGCCGCGTCGGCGCCCAACACCGGCACCCCCCCGATTGCGGCGAGCCGATTGCGGTCGACGGGGCCGTCGCGCAGCACGCGTATGGCTTCCCCGTCGCTGGCGACGATGGTCGATTCGAGCCCCTGCGCGCACGCGCCGCCCTCGATGATCAGCGGCACGCGCTCGCCCAGCGACCGCGCGACATGTGCCGCGCGCGTCGGGCTCACCCCCCCGCTCGCGTTGGCCGACGGCGCGGCGAGCGGCGCTCCGCTCTCGCGCAGCAGCGCCTGCATCGCCGGATGCGCGCTCACCCGCAGCGCCACGGTGGGCAGGCCGGCGGTGACGATGGCGGCGATGCCCGCACTCGCCCGCAGCGGCAGGACCAGCGTCAGCGGCCCGGGCCACAGCGCCTGCGCCAGCGAGCGGCTGACCGGGTCGAAGCTCGCCAGCGCCTCCGCCGCGGCGAGGTCGGCGACATGCACGATCAGCGGATTGAAATCGGGCCGCCCCTTCGCCGCGTAAACCTGCGCCACCGCACGCGCATCGCGAGCGTCCGCGGCGAGGCCATAGACCGTCTCCGTCGGCACTGCGACGATCCCGCCGGCGCGGATCAGCGCCGCCGCACGGGCGATGTTGGCCGCATCGGCGGGAAGGATTAGGGGCGCGGTCACGCTGCCGCCTCTAACCTTGCGCTGCGTTCGTGCGAAGCCATTTGAGTGGCACCCCGCCGGTCGCTACAGCCGACCGACCACCGCCCATTCGATCCGAGGTTCCCGCCATGGCCTTCCGCCCCCAGTCCCGCGAGCAGCGGTTCGTGCTCGAACATGTCGCGGGCATCGCCGACCTCGCCCGGACCGAACGCTTTGCCGAAGCGACACCCGACATGGTCGACGCGATCCTCGACGGCATCGGCCAGCTCGCCGCCGCCGAATATGCGCCGCTCAACCGCAAGGGCGACATCAACCCGCCCAAGTGGAACGCGGGCAGCGTCACCATGCCGCCGGGCTTTCGCGAAGCCTATCGCGCGGTCGTCGACGGTGGCTGGGGCGCGCTCGACGGGCCGGTCGAATATGGCGGGCAGGGCCTCCCCTTCAGCCTCGCCAATGCGGTGATCGAAAGCCTCGGCACCGCGAACATGGGGCTGACGCTGATCAACATCCTCACCCCCGGCGCCATTCACGCGCTGATGGCCTATGGCAGCGATGCGCAGAAGGCGCTGTGGCTACCCAAGCTCGTCAGCGGCGAATGGAACGGGACGATGAACCTGACCGAACCGCAAGCCGGTTCGGACGTGGGCGCGCTCACCACGCGGGCGGAGCCGATTGCCGACGGGGAGCATGCCGGGCTCTACCGGATCACCGGGCAAAAGATCTACATCACCTTCGGCGAGCACGACCTCACCGACAATATCGTCCACCTGGTGCTGGCGCGGACGCCGGGGGCGCCGGCGGGGACGAAGGGAATCTCGCTGTTCCTCGTGCCCAAGCTGCGGCTCGATGCGGACGGGCGCCCCGCGACGCCCAACGGAGTCGTCTGCCGCTCGATCGAACATAAGCTCGGCATCCACAATTCGCCGACCTGCGTGATGAGCTTCGGCGAGGATGGCGAGTGTCTGGGTGAACTCATCGGCGCGGAATATGGCGGTATGCGCGCGATGTTCGTGATGATGAACGCGGCGCGGCTGCTGGTCGGCAACCAGGGCGTGCACATTGCCGAGCGGGCGACGCAGGCCGCTACCGACTACGCGCTCGAACGTCGCCAGAGCGCGCGGGCGAGCGACCCCGCGTCGGGTCCGGTGCCGATCGCGGAGCATCCCGACGTGCGCCGGATGCTGCTGCGCATGCAGGCGCTGACGCAGGGTGCGCGCGCGCTGGTCTATTATAACGCGGGGCAGATCGACCGCGGCGCGCTGGGCGATACGGCCGCGGCGATGCGCGCCGACGTGCTCATCCCGCTGTCGAAGGCATGGTGCACCGACATCGGGGTCGAGGTCGCGAGCATCGGCGTGCAGGTGCACGGCGGGATGGGCTTCATCGAGGAGACCGGCGCCGCGCAGCATTATCGCGACGCCCGCATCGCCCCGATCTACGAAGGCACCAACGGTATTCAGGCCGCCGACCTCGTCGGGCGCAAATTGGGGCTCGGCAACGGTGCTGCGCTCGATACGCTGCTTGCGGATGTGAAGGCCGGCGCGGCGGGGGAGGGCCACCTCACCGCGCTCGCCGACGCGTGCGCGGACGTGGCCGCGTGGATGCGCAGCGCGAGCGTGGACGACCGCCTCGCCGGCAGCGTCGACTTCCTCGCCATGTGCGCCGTCGCGGTCGCCGGCTGGCAGATGAAGGTGCAGCTCGAGGCGCTCGAGAAGGGCGGGGGCGACCCCGACTTCTCCGCCGCGAAGCGCGCCGCCGCGCGCTTCTTCCTCGACCGCATCGTGCCCGAGGCGCTCGGGCGCAAGGCGGGGGCGATGGCTGGCGCGGGCGACCTCTACGCGCTTGAGGCGGGGCAACTTGTCCTCTGACCCCACCACCAGGCTGCGGGTCGACGTCGCGCTGGAGTATGACTTCCCGGCGCCCGCCAGCGTCCTTTTCGCGATCGAAGCGCTCGATGGCCAGTGCCAGCGCGTAGGGCAGGAGGCGCTGGTCGTCGACGGCGCGCTTCTGCCGTCCGCCGCCGACGTCCACGACCTCGCCCGCTATCGCTGGCACGAGGCGGGGGCAGGGCGGCTGTCGCTGAGGTACCGGGCAGAGGTGGAGGTCACGCGCCCGCGCCACGCGCTCGCCGATCTCCCGGCGACGCCGCTAAGCGCGCTCCCGGCGGAGGTCGCGCCCTTTCTCCTCGCCAGCCGCTATTGCACGCCGCAGCGGTTCGGCGCGGCGGTGGCGGACCTGTTCGGCATCGCCCCGGGCGTGGTCGCCGATGGTTCGACCATTGCCGCGATGCGCGACTGGGTCCGCGAGCATCTGAGCTACGTCCAGTCGAGCGACTGGAACACCACCGCCGAAGACAGTTTCGTCACTCGCGAAGGCGTGTGCCGCGACTATGCGCATCTGCTGATCGCTTTCGCGCGCGCGGCCAATGTGCCCGCGCGCTTCGTATCCGCCTATGCCTGGCAGCTCGATCCGCCCGATTTCCACGCGGTCGCGGAGGTGTATCTCGACGGCGCCTGGCGGCTGATCGACGCGACCGGCATGGCGCCCGAAGACACGCTGATCCGCATCGCCCACACCCGCGACGCGATCGATGCGAGCTTCATGACCATCTTCGGCAGCGCCGAAATGATCGACCAAAGAGTGAGCGTCACCGCAATCAACTGACGCGGCGACCGCGCTTATCCAGCAGCGAACAGCGGCAGTTCCTGCGGCGCGCGATCCGCGTCGTCGGCGCCTGGAAATCCGCTGACGCTCACCCCCAGCAGCCGCGCCCCCATGGGGAGGGGGAGGGCGGCGTCGAGGATGGCGCGCGCCCGAGCGAGGAGCGCGGCGTGCGCCGTCACGCGCTCGCCGCTGTTGGCGCGCGTGATAATGCGGAAATCGGCGAACTTGATCTTGACCGTCACCGTGCGCGGCGGCGGGTGCCCCTCCAGCCGCGTCCACACCGCATCGACGATCGTCGCCAGCGCCGCGTGCAGGTCTTCCGCCCGGCTGAGGTCATGGTCGAACGTCCGCTCCGCGCCGAGCGACTTGCGCACGCGGTCGCTTCGCACGGGGCGATGGTCGATGCCGTTGGCCATGTCGATCAGCACCTGTGCCCCCCGCCGGAAATGCGCGTCGAGCAGTTCGCGCGGCGCGGCGGCGAGCTCGGCGCAACTGGTGAGGCCGAGCGCCTCGAGCCGCGCTGCGGTGACCGGCCCGACGCCGTGCAGGCGCTTGACCGGCAGCGTGTGGACGAATGCCGCTTCACGCCCCGGCGGCACCACCGTCAGCCCGTCGGGCTTGCGATGGTCGGAGGCGAGCTTTGCCACCAGCTTGTTGGTCGCCACCCCGGCCGAGGCGGTGAGCCGCGTGACATCGAGGATCCGTGCGCGCACCGCTTCCGCCGTCGCCGTCGCGCTGCCAAAGCCGCCGCGGTCGCTGGTGACATCAAGATAGGCCTCGTCCAGACTCAACGGCTGCACCGCGTCGGCGACCTCGGCAAAGATCGCGCGGATCTGCTGGCTGACCTCGCGGTACACGTCGAACCGCGACTTCACGAAGATGAGGTCGGGGCACAGCTTCGCCGCCGTCAGCGACGGCATGGCGGAGCGCACGCCATAGCGCCGCGCCTCGTAGCTTGCCGCCGCAACCACCCCGCGCAGCCGCGAGCCGCCGACCGCGACCGGCTTGCCGCGCAGCTCGGGAAAGTCGCGCTGCTCGACGCTCGCGAAGAACGCGTCCATGTCGACGTGGATGATCTTGCGCAGCGGCGCGGTCATGGCGACGTGCGTTCTACACCTGTTCCGCGACCGACGCAAAACCCCGGCTTGCGCGCGCGCCGCCTCCGTGGCATCCGGCGCGGCGAAGCGGGCGGGTATAGCATAGTGGTAATGCTCCAGCCTTCCAAGCTGGCTAGAGGGGTTCGATTCCCCTTACCCGCTCCACCTCTCCCTTCCGCACGCCGCCGCCATAACCCGGCCGCCGCGCACAGGCCGGTCACGCGGCACGCCCTGTCCCGCCTCGCTTGCCAGACGCGAGCAGCGACGGCAGGTTCGCCCCCAATCTCGACGCAAAGGGGGTCGCAAAATGGGCATGATGGGCGAATTTCGCGAGTTCATCGCCAAGGGCAATGTTCTCGACCTCGCAGTCGGCGTCATCATCGGCGCCGCCTTCGGAAAGATCGTCACCTCGCTCACCGAGGATGTGTTGATGCCGATCATCGGCGCGGTCTTCGGCGGAGTCGATTTCTCGAGCCAGTTCGTCCGCCTCGGCCCGCTCCCGGCCGGCTTCACCGGCGACGCGACAAATTACGCCGCGCTGAAGGCGGCGGGGGTGCCGATGATCGGCTATGGCGCGCTGATCACCGAGCTCATCAATTTCCTGATCCTCGCCTTCATCATCTTCCAGATCGTGAAGTTCGCGAACCGCGTCATGCGCCGCGGTCCCGACGCGCCCGCCGGCCCGACCGAGGCGGAGCTGCTCGCCGAAATCCGCGACGAGCTGCGCCGCCGGCCGTAACCGCGCGAGGCTCCGCGTCGCCCCTTGGCGGCACGGCGCCGCTCGACTATATCCTCTCGTGCCGGCTTGCCGGCTATGACGATAAATGGTGGCGTGGAATAGTCACAGCGGACCCGGGGGCAGTACCCGGCGGCTCCACCACCGACTGCGGTTCGCCGCGGTCGATGACGGGGCCGAACCAGGATCGACGTGTGGTGAAAGACGCAGACTTTCGTTCGGGCTGAGTAACCCGTTAAAGGCTCAAATCCACAAGTGCCAACGACAACGAGGCGCTCGCTCTCGCTGCGTAGTGGAGGACCTCACGGTCTGACATAACAAGGCAAGAGCGCGGTTCGGACCGAACCGGGCAACAGAATCGGAAACCAGCGGTTCGGGGGGTGCCGGGCAACAGAAACCCCCCACTTCCCCCAACTTTTCGCTTCCTCCGTCATGCTGAACTCGTTTCAGCATCCAAGCGCGCGCCGCGTCATGGACCCTGAAACAAGTTCAGGGCGACGAGTAACTATGATGGCCCGTCACCCCGGACTTGATCCGGGGTCCAGCTGGGCGAGCCACCCACGTCGCGCAGAAAGCGGGGCCCCGGATCAAGTCCGGGGCGACGAGCGTGTCTCGCGCCTCCCTCTCGACACGCCCCCGCCTTTGCCCGATGCTCCCCCGCCAACGACAAGGGGGAGGGGGCCGACACATGACCGCACCACAGCGCGGCGCCGTTGCGACGCGCGACGCCATCGTCGCCGGCGAAACCACCGCGCTCGCCGAGTGCGAGGCCGCCATCGCCCGCATCGAGGCCGCCAACCCCACGCTCAACGCGGTTATCGTCAAACGCTACGACGAAGCGCGCGCCGAAGCCCGCGCCGCCGACGAAGCGCTCGCGAACGGCCAGCGCCTCCCCCTTCACGGCGTGCCGATGACCATCAAGGAGAGCTTCCAGCTCGCCGGCACCCCCGCCACCTGGGGCTTTACCGAGCACGCCGGCAACGTCGCCGCCACCGACGGCAGCACCGTCCGCCGGTTGAAGGCCGCGGGCGCAATCATCCTCGGCAAGACCAATGTCCCCGTCGGCCTCGCCGATATTCAGAGCGTCAACCCGATCTACGGCCGCACCGTCAACCCGCACGACCCGAGCCGCACCAGCGGCGGATCATCGGGCGGCGCCGCGGCGGCGCTGGCGAGCGGCATGGTTCCCCTGGAGCTCGGCACCGACATCGGCGGGTCGATCCGCACCCCGGCGCACTTCTGCGGCGTGTTCGGGCACAAATCGACCTACGGCGTCATCCCCTTGGACGGCCACCCCTTCCCAGGCACCGATGGCGCGGACCGGCCGCTGTCGGTGGCGGGGCCGATGGCGCGCGAGGCGCGCGACCTCGCCGCCGCCCTCGATGTCGTGACCGCCCAGCCGCTCCCCCGCCCGCGCTGGGAGGGGCTCGCCGGCCGCCGCCTGCTGCTGGTGACGCAGCATCCGCTCGCGCCGCTGATGGGTGCGATCCGCGACGGGCTGGAGGCGACCGCCGCGCGCGCCGAAGCCGCCGGTGCTACCGTCCTGCGCGCGCATCCGGGCCTCCCCGACCTCGCCGCGCTGACCACCGCCTATATGTTGATGCTCAACATGATCGTCAGCAACGGCGGCCCCGCGCCCGACGGGCACAAGCCGACGGTCGAGCAATGGTTCGCGCTATGCGACGCCCAGGCGCGTTACGAGCGGCAGATGGCGGCGCTGTTCGAGGACATCGACGCGATCCTGATGCCCGTCCACGGCACCACCGCCTTCCCCCACGACGACGAACCCGACCTGCGCCAACGCAAGCTTATTATCGACGGCGAAGAAACCCGCTTCGCCGCCCAGTTCGGCTGGATCGCCGTAGCCACCTTCTGCGGCCTCCCCGCCACGAGCGCCCCCATCGGCTGGCACGAAGGCCTGCCGTTCGGGATGCAAGTGGTGACCGCGCGGGGGCGGGACCATGAGGCGATTGCGTTGGCAGAGGCTCGGGAAAGCTAAGCCTTCGTTTGTCGACTAAGTCGAGCGACTTCTGCATCCGACAGCCGTGTCATCACCTGCGGCGGGTGAAAGCTGGGCCGAAGCTCTTTCAACGTTTCTACCGGGATTGACCGGAGTCGCATGATGTTGCTGATTTTGATCGCAGTTATCGTACTGACGCCGGAGGAGTATGCGTCGAACTCATGTCGACTCAATGCCGTTTCTGAGCCGTATGCATCCCATATCTCGTCCGGGGCACCGACGCTGACGCCCTTAACGATTACCGTTCCCTCGATACGACCGACAGGTTGCGTAACGTAGACCCAAAGACGCGTACCGAGGTTTAGTCTGGGTGTGCGGCGACGTATCTCTACGGTCTTTGAGCCCAAAAAGATAGCCCGCGCAAAGCATGGCTTTATCGAAATGACAAATTCGTCTGGGGTCATACCGACCTTCGCCAACCGATATCTACGATCTTTTCAATCAGTCTTGTCGAGATGGTCGTGGATGTAATGAGGTTCTGCCCGCCAACAGCCCCAATATCTCGAAGCACCCTCAATTTAACAGGTACAGGTAACTGTAGCACGTTATCGAATGTCGTGAGCAGGGCCCGGTCGCCTGCAGCAAAACGATCGGGGTCGTCGACAACAAGGAGTTGTGCAGCGTTTCTCGAAACCAAATGTTTGGGAACGATTGTTCGATCAACGAGCCGGGCAATCGCGACGATTGCACCCCTGCCACCCGACCTGATCGATTCATAAAACAGCACAATCGAGCCGGGATCTAACGCTTTCATTCCCACGACTCTGCTAACGTATCCCCGCAGGTTTGCGAACGCGACGTGACGCTCGTGTAGAAAGTCAAAGCTGCGATTCTGCGCCGTCCCTAAAAGCTCATCGGCGTATGCCTTTTGGATAGGCACGATCACCCCTATCGTGTTCCTTAGAACGACGATAGAGGGGCTAAAGTATTCGCCGACCCGGTCGTATGGTAGTTCGAATGTACTATTATGGCCAAACGAGACTTTAAGCGTTGTTTCGGTGGTAGTCGGAAGGATCGCAGGAAGTTCGACGCCAGTGTGCCTCCGAACTTCAGCGACAGTCGTCGCCCACGTAGCGTGCGTGACTGGATGCCCTACCGCGAGCTTCGTGAGCACTGACGGTTCGGAGGTTGCGATAAAACCACGCGCTTTTAGCGCATGTCTGAGAGCGGACTGACTGGGGTCGGCATAAATATCAACAAGGACGGGTCCAGAACGAGACGCTGCAGCGAGAATCGTGTCGATGAGTGTGTCGGCAAATAGAGAGAACTTTGGGTGATCCTCATCCGCGACGAGTACAGCCCGACATCTGTCCTTCACGGACTGCCCAAACAAAAGTGCACTAACGGCGACGACGCCATCAACTGACTCGACTGCGGAAATTAGAGATTCTTGGCTATTGGTGTCGGTGATGAAGTCAACTATTTTCGAACCTATTTGAGGGCAGGTCTCGAAGTACGTCTCGAGTTGCGAACTCGAGACCGTCCGGAGCGCGAAGTCGACACCCTGTCGATCATTGGTCGCTCCCTGGCCCTTTCGTTGGGGCAGGATCTCAATTGCTTCGTTGAGGGAGATTATGTCGATGCCAAACCGTGCAAACAGCTTGTCACGTGCGCGAAGAAGTGAGGAATCGCGCGTGACGAAGGCCGAGGCATGGGCCAAGGCCGCATGCGCGATGTGCCTCGCGTCGCTGATAGATTGAGCGGAATAAACGTCGGCCCGTCCGTCCTCGACAAAAATAGTGTGATGGATGTCATTCGCGAGTGCATCGCATGCCGCCGAGTCTACGCTCATTAGGCGAGGGAGTTGCAAGGCGAACTGAAGGAGTGTGTCGTTCGCGCTGTCGCTCGCGGTCCGGTGCAGCTCGCGCGTGAATTCATCGGAGACCGCTAGCCGGATATCATGTGCCAGACCGGCTGAGAAGAGCCGGCCGGCCTTATCCGCAAAACTCCGATCTCGAACTAGGTCTAGTAGCACGTTCAGGTCGAACGCGTAGACTGATCGACCTTTTGCAGCTTTGTGCAAAATTGCGGGACGAATTGCGTGGCCGGTGCGGAGTCCCGGATGTGAAAACAGGGTCTCCGAGGACAACTCGCGAATGTGGACCAGAATATTCCGTTTACGAGCTGATCCTCCGGGTCGTTGTGCCTTCTGAACGAAACCGTGAGACCGATAGAACGCCAACGATGTTGAAAGATCATCACGTATGTCGGCGCGGACAGTCTGAAAGCTGAGGCGCTCCAATCGGTCAATCAGGTACGAGAGTAGCTCCCCCGCTAAGCCACGCCGCCGCCACTGTTTGTGCACTACAATCTGCTGAACTTTAGCATGCGGGTATGATCCGCCGTAATGCAAATACCCAATGAGCTGTTTGTTTTCGATCAAACCGAGGACACGGTTCCTGTGAAGAGCCTCCTCGAAAGCACTTGAGCGCCAGAAGCCCACCGCTTCACGCTCTTGGTCCGCCAGCGCCACCATTTCTGCCAGATGGCTGCGAAGTCGTTGAGGGTTTTCTTCGATGACGGGCACGAAAGCTTCCGCGAACTGTCGGGTGAATCTCAACTCCGGTGCCGCGTGTCCGACTCGAACGGACGACCTACCGCTTACAAGGCGGTTGCTCTACCAGCTGAGCTAACGCGGCGTGCCGGGTGGGGCGGCCTTGGGTGGCGGCCCTTGGCGCGGGCTCGCGATAGCGTCAGGTGATGCCAAAGGTCCAGCCTTCGCGTGCGGCGACCTCCGCGGTCATCGGGGCGGGGTTCCACAGCGCGGCGTCGTCGGCGACCACGCGCAGCCAGGCGGCGGTGATCAGCGCGTCGGCGCGGTGGTCGTCGATGGCGCCATGCCAGTCGGTGCGCGCCCCCAGCGCGGTCAGCGCCTCCGCCAAGGCCGCATGGTCGCGCACCTTGCTGCGCGAGGGCGGCAGCCCCGCGGCGCGCGCGGCGAGGCTGGTGTAGATCTCGATGATCGCGGTGCCTCGGGTCGGCAGCGGGTCGAACGGCCAGAACGGCACGCGGCCCGCCAGCCGGTGAAACAGCCGCATCCCCGACAGCGAAGCCTTTCCCACCTGCGCCGCGCCGACAAGGTTGAAGCTGCTCGCCGAACGCGCCTGTCCGCTCGCGCGCTGGTGGTGCTCGACCACCCGCAGCCGGCCGATGCCGCCCCCGAACAGCGCCCCCTCGCGCCCGCCGTGCCGGCGAAAATAGGGGCTGAGGTGCGCCGCATCGATCAGGCCGAGCGCGGTGAGGTCGCGCTCGTCCGCGCTCAGCGCCTCGACCAGCGCCCACAGGCCGCGCGGGGTGTCGGGGGCGTCGGCCCAGCCGGGGAAGTAACTTTGCACGTCGCACCAGGGGAGGGTGGGGGAAAGGTCGAAGCCGATCAGCGTGTCCGCTCCGCTCGCCGCTTCGGCTTCGATGAAGGCCAGCACCTCGGCGCGGCTCCAGCGCAGGCCGTGGGCAGGCTCGATCAGCTCGACCGGCGCGTCGGCGCGCGCGCGGGCGAGCGCGATGCCGCGCGGGCGCGCACCCTTCGCCCCGGACCAGTCGATCGCAACGAAGGAGGAGAAGCGCGTCACGCGGGGGTGAGTGGGGGCGGCGGCGCCGGGTTGCAAGTTGCGGGAGATGGTCGCTTGCAAGCGGCGCGCGGCCTCGCCACATGGCGGGCATGCTCATCGAAACCGAACTCACCCCCAACCCGGCGACGCGCAAATTCCTGCCCGGGCGCCCCGTCAGCCCCTCGGGCCCGCTCGACTTCGCCAGCCCCGAAGCCGCTGCCGCGTCGCCGCTGGCGGAGGCGCTGTTCGACCTCGGCGACGTGACGGGGGTGCATTTCGGCACGGATTTCGTGTCCGTCAGCGCCGCTCCGGGTGTAGACTGGGTGACGCTGGAAGCCGACGTCGCGACGATCCTCCTCGACCACTTCACCGCAGCGATGCCGCTTATGCGCGAAGATCGTGAAGGTAACGGCATCAAAGTCCCCGCCGAACACGACTCGCAGTTCGCCGTCGATCCCGCCGATGCGGACATCGTGGCGCAGATCGAAGAACTGCTCGACAGCCGCGTCCGCCCCGCCGTCGCCAACGACGGCGGCGACATCAGCTTTCGAGGCTATGAAAAGGGCCACGTCTATCTCGCCATGCACGGCGCCTGCGCGGGCTGCCCATCCTCCACCGCGACGTTGAAGCACGGGGTGGAGTCGCTCCTCAAACACTACGTCCCCGAAGTCGTCGCCGTGCACGCGGTCTGAGGGGGGCGGAGATGACGACGAAAGCTCCGCTCGACGACCGGGCGCTCGACCAGCTGTTTCGCGAAGCGCGCACTTACTACGGTTACGATGACCGCCCGCTCGACGACGAGACGCTCGAACGGCTGTGGGACCTCGTGAAGATGGGGCCAACCAGCGCCAATTCGCTCCCCGCGCGGATCGTATGGGTAAAGAGCGCGGAGCAACGCGAACTGCTGGCAACGAAAGTCAGCGCCGGAAATGCGGACAAGGTGCGCTCCGCGCCGGTCACCGCGATCGTCGGCATGGACATGGAGTTTTACGAAGAGCTCCCTTGGCTGTTCCCGCACGACGATGCGCGCAGCTGGTTCGCCGGGAATGATGCGGCGATCCAGGCGACGGCGTTCCGCAACAGCTCGTTGCAGGGCGCCTATCTGCTCCTAGCAGCGCGGGCGTTGGGGCTCGACTGCGGGCCGATGTCGGGGTTCGACGCGGACGCCGTGCGTGAGGCGTTCTTCGCCGACCAGCCGACGGTGAAAGTGAACTTCATCACCACCATCGGCTACGGCGACCCGGCGAGCCTGTGGCCGCGCAGCCCGCGGCCGGAGTTCGCTCGCTTCAACCGCATCGTCTGACGGGCGGGGCGCGGGTGCGGACGCTCGTCTTTGACACGGCCACGCGCGCATTGTCGATGGCGCTGTTCGAGGACGACGCACTCGTCGACTACCATCACGAAGACGTAGGTCGCGGTCACGCCGAGCGCCTGATTCCGACGATCGCCGCACTTGAGGGTGGGGGGCGCGCGGAACGCATCGCGGTCGGCTGCGGCCCTGGCAGCTTTACCGGCACACGGGTCGCGATCGCCGCGGCGCGCGCCCTCGGCTTTGCGTGGGGCGCGACGGTGGAAGGGTTCGACACGCTGGCCCTCATCGAAGCGGACGCGCGTCGGCTCGGCGCCGAAGGCCAGATCGCGGTGATCGCGGAGGGCGGCCACGGGCAATGGCTGACCCGTTACCCGGGCGAACCGAGCCGCGCGATGAACCCGGCGGAGGCGTGGCAGACCGTGCCTGACCTCGCGCTCGTGGGGGATCGCGCCGCACAGTTCGCCGAAGGTCGCGAAATTCGCGTCCTCGCCGGTGCCGCAGATGCGCGCGCATATCCGTGGGTTGTCCCGGATGCGCGCGGACTTTCGGTGGCGCCCCGTTACGCACGCGCACCCGACGCGCGACCAGCGCAGTGAGCGAAATCCGCCGGGTCGGCCTTGACGCCGTCGACCGCATTGCAGCCGTCTCCGAGCGTGCGTTCGACCCGCGCTACGGCGAACGCTGGACGGCCGCCCAGTTGCGTAGCGGTTTCGCAACGCCGGGATATGTCATCCTCGAAGTGGCTGAGGAGGACATGTGTCGAGCATTTGCCGTCATCCGCACAGTTGCCGGAGAGAGCGAACTATTATTGCTGGCAACAGATCCTGACCATCGCCGACAGGGGCTCGCCGGCCTGCTCATCGAGCGATGGAAAGAGGAGGTGGGCGGCGGAACCCGTCGGTTTCTCGAAATGCGTGCCGACAATCCGGCGCGGAAATTATATGAGCATTTTGGATTTCGGGAGATTGGCCGGCGTCCAAACTATTACACCGGGGCCGACAACCAACTGCGCGATGCGATTACGATGGAGCATTTCGTTAAAGAGTCGCTGAGCAAATTCGCGAAAAGTGAAAGCGTTGCGCGCAATCTCAAGACCTGATAAGCGCAACGACGTATTTTTGCCCCATGATAGGAGGCCTGAGTGGCCGACACCGACAACAACGCCGAATTTCTCGCGACGCTCACTGCCGACATCATCTCGGCGCATGTGAGTAACAATAATGTCGCAAGCGACGAATTGCCGAATCTCATTCGCACCGTTCACGACGCTTTGTCCGGTCTTGGACAGCAGCAGGCCGAAGCTCCGCGAGAGAAACCGACTCCTGCGGTGTCGGTGCGCAGTTCGGTGAAGCCCGACTATCTTGTGTGTCTTGAAGACGGCAAGAAGATGAAGATGCTGAAGCGGTATCTGATGACGCGCTACAATATGACGCCGGATCAGTATCGCTCGAAATGGGGTCTTCCGGCCGACTACCCGATGGTGGCTCCGAACTATGCCGACCAGCGGCGCACGCTCGCGAAGTCGATCGGTTTGGGGTCGAAGGGGCGCGGTGGCGGTCGCAAGCCCGGATCGACGCGAAAGGGTACCGCGACCAACGGCCGCTAATGCGATAAGGATGTGAAGGCGCCGTCCGGCTTGTGAGCCGTGACGGCGCTTTCTATACCGGCGGCATGCCTTTCCCCGATGAGCATCGCTGACATGCCGCCCCGCATCGACGTCGAGGCGCTCTGCGCGCAAAAGGGATTGCGTATCACCGAACAGCGTCGCGTCATTGCGCGGGTGATCGGCGATAGTGTGGATCACCCGGACGTGGAGACGCTACACGCACGGTCGGCCGCGATCGACCCGGGCATTTCGATCGCAACGGTGTATCGCACGGTGCGTCTGCTCGAAGAAGCCGGCGTTCTCGACAAACATGACTTCGGCGACGGTCGGTCGCGATATGAGGCGTCGGGTGAGGTTCACCACGACCACCTGATCGACATCGAAAGCGGTCGGGTGATCGAGTTCAACGACGCCGACCTTGAAGCATTGCAGCGGGTGATTGCCGAACGGCTCGGATACCGCCTCGTCGACCATCGCATGGAGCTGTATGCGGTGCCGATCGAACGCGATGCCTCTGTAACGCCGCGCCCGGTGGACCAAGCCGAAGCAGCGGTCGACGCCTTGCATGTCGGCGGAGCGACGCATGTCCTCGGCGACACGCAGCGCGATGCTGACCCACGCCCCGAACTGCCGCATGGCGTCCCTGCTGACGGCACGCCGAAAGGGCGTTGACGCTCTCCCCTGGCTCGCCTGGGGCCGGGTCGGAGCGATCGCGGCCTGGCTTGTGCTCGCGCTCGTTTGTCATGGCGCGTCGCGGCTTTTGCGCGGACCATCGCGCTGGCCGCAGCGCTTCCTGGCCGGTGTGACGCGGATCGCGGGTGTAACGGTCGAAGTGCGCGGTCAACCCCTCCGTCGCGACGTCTTGTTCATCGCGAACCATATCAGCTGGCTCGATATCGCGGTGCTTGCGGGGAAGACTGGCAGCGCCTTCGTCGCCAAGGCGGAGGTGGCGCCGTGGCCGATCATCGGCTGGCTCGCGACGATCAACAATTCGGTTTATGTCGAACGCGGCGCGCGTCTGGATGTTGGTGCACAGGCGTTGGCGCTGGGAAATGCCCTCACCACCGGTCAGCCGGTCACCCTGTTTCCGGAAGGCACGACGGGGGACGGCTCGCAAATGCTGCCGTTCCGGTCGTCGCTGATTGCCGCGGTCGCGCCCCCTCCCGCGGGGATCGCGATCCAGCCCGTCGCGCTCGACTATGGCTCCGACGCCATGGCGATCGCTTGGGTGGAAGATGAGCCCATCGGCAGTAACGCGATCCGCGTGATGGCGCGCCGACGACCGATCAAGGTGGTACTGCACTTCCTCGAACCACTGCCGACCGCAGAATTCTTGGACCGCAAGGCGATCGCACGACATGCTCGGCAGGAAATTGAAGCCGCGCTGATGGCGCCTGCAAGCCGGACAGAGGGTGACGACCACCACTCCGCGCGCTAAGGCCGCAAGCAATGCGCAAAACTCCGCAAACCTTTCACGTGAAATCGTTCGGTTGCCAGATGAACGTCTATGACGGCGAGCGGATGAGCGAGCTGCTTTCCGCGCGCGGTATGGTGGCCGCGTCGGCCGACGATGCGGAGCTGATCGTCCTCAACACCTGTCACATCCGCGAAAGGGCGACAGAGAAGATCTACTCGGAGATCGGTCGGATCCATCATCGTGATGCCGGGCCAGCGATGGTGGCCGTGGCCGGGTGCGTGGCTCAGGCGGAGGGCGCGGAAATCGCTCGTCGCGCGCGGGTCGACGTGATCGCAGGACCGCAGACCATTCACCGACTGCCCGAACTGATCGACGCCGCGGTCGCCTCGCGACGCCCTGCGGTCGATACCGACCTCCCGACACTGGCCAAGTTCGAAGCGTTGCCGGGACGGCGGCGGCAGGGCGCGAGCGCTTTCCTGACGGTGCAGGAAGGGTGCGATAAATTCTGCACCTATTGCGTGGTTCCCTACACGCGCGGGGCGGAAGTCTCACGACCGTTTGCCGCGATCATGGACGAGGCGCGCACGCTCGTGGACCAGGGCGCGCGGGAGATCACCTTGCTCGGTCAGAATGTGAACGCCTGGCGCGGCGAAGATGACGTAGGTCACGAGGTCGGGCTGTGCGGTCTGATCCGCGCGCTCGATCGCATCCCCGGCCTGGCGCGCATCCGTTACACGACGAGCCACCCCAACGACATGACCGACGGCCTCATCGCCGCGCACGGCGATGTCGCATCCCTGATGCCATTCCTGCATTTGCCGGTGCAATCGGGAAATGACCGCGTGTTGAAGGCGATGAACCGCAGTCACGCTACCGACGGCTACTTGCGCTTGCTCGACCGCGTTCGCCGGGTGCGTCCCGATATTGCTTTGTCGGGCGACTTCATCGTCGGCTTTCCGGGTGAAACCGACCTCGAGTTCGAAGACACGCTCCGGCTGGTCGACGCGGTCGGATATGCGCAGGCCTTTAGCTTCAAATACAGCCCGCGACCCGGCACGCCGGCGGCACAGATGGAGGGGCAGATCCCTCACGCGGTGATGGACGAACGTCTCGAAGCGTTGAACGCGCGGCTCGATCGCGATCAGGCGGCCTTCAACGCGGCGAGCGTTGGTCGAACCTGCGATGTGCTGATCGAGCGCGACGGGCGTTTGCCGGGGCAGAAATTGGGCAAATCGCCCTGGCTGCAGTCAGTGCATATCGACGGCGCCACGCTCGGGATCGGGGCTCTGGTCACTGTCGAGCTGACGGCGGCCGGTCCGAAATCGCTCGCCGGGCAGCTGGCGATGAGTGAGGCCGCATGAGCCGCAAGGTCGCTCCCGCCAGACCCGGCGATCGCAGCCGTGCCGACGTCAGTTTTGACAAACCGCAGCTGTTGTCGCGCCTGTTCGGCCTCTACGACCAGAATCTGATCGCGCTCGAAAACCGCTTGGGCGTGTACATCACGGCTCGGGGCGACAAGGTTGGTCTGGAAGGGCCGGCGGAGAATGTCGCGGTCGCGCGCGATGTGCTGCTTGACCTCTACCGCCGCATCCAGCGCGGCGAGGAGGTGGATGCGGGGCTGATCGATGCGGTGGTCGCGATGCAGGTTGAGCCCACGCTCGACGGGGTCGTGCGGCAGGAGGCGCCTGATAGTCCGCAGTTGATGATCCGCACGCGTAAGAAGACGATCGTCCCGCGGTCGACCACGCAGATCGCCTATATGGAGAGCCTGCGCCGCGACGACATTATCTTCGCACTGGGGCCCGCGGGTACGGGCAAGACCTATCTCGCCGTTGCCCAGGCGGTGGCGCAACTCATCACCGGGAGCGTGCAGCGGCTGATCCTGTCCCGCCCCGCGGTCGAGGCGGGAGAAAAATTGGGCTTCCTCCCCGGCGACATGAAGGACAAGGTCGATCCTTACCTTCGTCCGCTCTACGACGCGCTCAACGACTGTCTGCCTGCGGAACAGGTCGAACGCCGCATCGCCAGCGGTGAGATCGAGGTCGCGCCGCTCGCCTTCATGCGCGGGCGCACGCTCGCGGACAGCTTCATCATCCTCGATGAGGCGCAGAACACGACGCCGATGCAGATGAAGATGTTTCTGACCCGTTTCGGGCAGAACAGCCGCATGGTCGTGTGCGGCGACCCTAATCAGACCGACCTCCCGGGCGGCACCGAAGCGTCGGGGCTTAACGACGCGGTTCGTCGCTTGGAAGGGGTCGAAGGGTTCGGCACGGTTCGGTTCGGTCCGGGCGACGTGGTGCGGCATCCTATCGTCGGCCGGATCGTCGAAGCCTACGAAGGCCAAGCCTGATGCCGCTCGACGTCGCGGTGGACCGCGGCGCCGTGTGGGAAGAGGGCGATCGACACTGGGCCGCCTGGTGTATGAAGGCGGCGACGGCGGCGTTGCGCGGCGCCGGTCTCGGGCGTCTCGTCGAAATGGACGCTGAAATCGCGATCCGGCTGGCCGACGACAAGGAAGTGCGGGCGCTCAACGCCCAGTATCGCGGCAAGGACCGACCGACGAATGTGCTCAGCTTCCCACAGCTGACGCCCGGGGAGATTACGTCGCACGAGCCCTGCGAACAGGAAATCCTTCTCGGCGACCTGATTCTTGCGCGAGAGACCGTTGTGCGTGAGGCCTCGGAAAAGAGTGTCCCACTGGAACATCACGTCGCGCATCTTATTGTGCATGGCACGTTGCACCTGATCGGTTACGATCATCAGGACGACGCGTCGGCAGACGCAATGGAACAGTTGGAGCGCACCGTACTGGCCGAGCTGGGGATCGACGATCCCTACGCCTCGGCGGACGGGGTTGGGGAGGAGTGAGATTTCAATGGCGAACGCCGCCAGATCGGAGGGCGACAGTCGCGGGCGCCTGTGGAAAAGCTTTCGCACGCTGATGTTCGGCGACGCGGCCGAACAAACGCTGCGCGAACAGATCGAAGAAAAGATTGCCGAAGCGGACGAGGACGAGAACGCCTCAGCCAACGCCAGCAATGGCGATAACGGCGATCTGAGCGCCATTGAGCGCGAAATGCTGCGCAACATGCTGAGTTTTGGCGACAAGACTGCCGACGACGTGGCGGTGCCCCGCGGCGACATCATCGCGCTCGCCGAAACAGCAAGTTTTGACGACGCCGTAGCCGCGTTCGAGGACGCCGATCACAGTCGCCTGCCGGTTTACCGCGGGAGCCTCGACGAAGTGGTCGGGATGCTGCACGTCAAGGACCTGTTCGGCATCATGGCGCGCGACGATCAGCGGCCCGCGTCGCTGTCGGCGATTCTTCGCCAGCCGCTCTACGTGCCGCAGTCGATGTCGGCGATGGAGCTGCTCGCCGAAATGCGTGCCAAGCGGGTGCACCTTGCGATCGTGCTCGACGAATATGGCGGTACTGACGGGCTGGTGACCATCGAAGACCTGATGGAGGAAATTGTCGGCGACATCGAGGACGAGCATGACGACGCGCCCGTCGTGCTCATCCAACTGCTCGACGACGGCATCTGGGAGGCCGACGCGCGTGTCGAACTTGAGGATCTCGCGCGTGATGTCCACCCGGTGTTCGCCATCCATGACGAGGAGGTCGACACGCTGGGTGGTCTCGCTGCCATGACCGCCGAGCGGGTTCCTGCGGTGGGCGAGGTGGTCGCGCTCGATAGTGGCTGGCGGCTGGAAATCCTTGCGGCCGATGAACGGCGCATCGAGCGGCTCCGCATTCACGCGCCAAGCGAAGCAATGATCGGAGAGTTCGCCGGTGGCGAAATCTGACGCGGCTTCGCGTTGACAGTCGGGAACGAGCGGGTAGGCCGCCAGCGATGACCGACCTTCCGCTGCGGCTGGCGCTTTTCAGCGGCAATTACAATTATGTGCGCGATGGCGCGAACCAGTCCCTCAACCGACTGGCGGCGCATGCCCTGAACCGCGGCGTCGGTCTGCGCGTCTATTCACCGACGACGGATACGCCGGCGTTTCCACCCACGGGTGACCTGGTCAGCGTGCCCTCGACCGCACTGCCGTTCGGTCGGGGGGAGTATCGCCTCGCGACGGGGCTCCCCGCATCCGTGCGCGCCGATTTGGCCGCGTTTGCGCCGACCATCGTGCACACCAGCGCCCCGGACATCCTGGGCCACCGCGCGGTCACCTGGGCAAAAGCCAACGGCCTTCCCGTTGTCGCGTCGGTGCACACGCTGTTCGAAACCTACCTCGCTTATTACAAGGCGCAGTTCCTCGAGGGCGCGGCGGTCGCGCTCCTTCGTCGCTACTATAATCGGTGCGACGCGCTTTTGGTGCCGTCCGAACACATAGGCGAGCGACTGCGGGGGCAGGGGATCACTGCGCCGATCGACGTCTGGTCGCGTGGGGTGGACCATGAACGCTTTAATCCCGCCCGGAGAGACCTCGCGTGGCGGCGCTCGCTCGGCCTTCGCGACGATGTGCCGGTGGTCGGCTTCCTGGGCCGGCTGGTGCTCGAAAAGGGGCTCGACATGTTCGCAGCCACCGCCGCCGAACTCCGCCGCAGGGAGGTGCCGCATCAGATTTTGGTCGTCGGCGACGGGCCGGCTCGCGCCGATTTCGAACGCGAGCTGCCCGGCGCCGTCTTCGCCGGTTTCGTGACCGGGGACGACCTCGCGCGGGCGGTGGCCTCGTTCGACATCTTTCTACAGCCATCGGTGACCGAGACGTTCGGCAATGTGACGCTCGAGGCGCAGGCGGCGGGCGTGCCGGCGGTGGCCGCCGATGTGCCAGCGGCGCGGTCTATCGTCCTCGACGGGGTCAGCGGCCAGCTGGTGCCCGCCTATGATCCCAAGGCCTATGCCGACGCCATCGCCGGCTACGTCGCTGACCCGCAAAGCTTGCACGCCGCGTCTGCAGCAGCGGTCGAGCGGGCGAAAGCATTCGATTGGGAGGTCATCAACGACCGCGTCGTCGCCGTATGGCAGCGCGAGGTCGCGCGCGCACGGTCGAGGGCCGCTGGATGATCGATGCCGCCCCGCTGGCCGAGCGCATGCGGCCGCGGCGGCTCGAGGACGTCGTCGGGCAGGAGCTTCTCACCGCCCCCGATGCCCCGCTTGGTCGGATGGTCGCGGCGCGGCGGATCGGCTCGCTGATCCTGTGGGGGCCCCCGGGAACCGGTAAGACCAGCATCGCCCGTTTGCTCGCCGAAGCCGGCGGGCTGCGCCAAGTCAGCCTGTCGGCAATTTTTTCGGGCGTAGCTGACCTCAAGAAGATGTTCGCAGACGCGGCTGCCGCGCGGGCGCTGGAAGGCCCGACGTTGCTGTTCGTCGACGAAATTCACCGCTTCAATCGGGCGCAGCAGGACGCGTTTTTGCCGGTCGTCGAGGATGGCACGATCATCCTCGTCGGTGCGACCACCGAAAATCCGTCCTTCGAACTCAATGGCGCGCTGCTGTCGCGCTGCCAGCTTTTGATCTTGCGAAGGCTCGACGAGGTCGCGCTAGCGGAGCTGCTGACGCGGGCGGAAACGGCGCTTCAACGCAGCTTGCCGATCGACGAGGCTGCGCGAGACATGCTGATCGCGCTCGCCGATGGTGATGGCCGCTTTCTGCTCAATCAGGTCGAGCGCCTGGTCGACCTCCCGGAGACGACCAGGCTGGGCCCGGAGGGGCTGGAAGCGCTGCTGCAGCGGCGCCCTGCCGGCTACGACAAGGATCGAGAGGGGCATTACGGGCTGATCTCCGCGATGCACAAGGCGATGCGGGGGTCGGATCCGGACGCGGCCCTCTACTATGTCGCGCGGATGCTCCGCGGCGGCGAGGACCCGCTCTACGTCGCGCGCCGCATCGTCCGCTTCGCCAGCGAGGATGTCGGGCTGGCCGACCCGCAGGCGCTCGTTCAGGCGATGGCGGCGGTTGAAGCCTACCGGCTGCTCGGCTCCCCCGAAGGTGAGCTGGCGATCGTCCAGGCCTGCATTTACAACGCGACCGCGCCCAAATCGAACGCGGTGTAAAAGGCGGAGAAAGCCGCTCGTCGGCTCGCTGAAAGCGGCGGCAGCGTCGCCCCACCCGCGCATATCCTGAACGCCCCGACGAAGACGATGAAGGCGATCGGCCGCGGCGATGGCTATCGATACGATCACGACCAGCCGGACGCCTTTTCCGGCCAGGACTATTGGCCAAGCGAGGTTGGACGCCACACGCTCTACGCGCCATCTGAGCGGGGCTTTGAGGCGCGCCTGCGTGAACGTCTCGCCTGGTGGGCGGCTCGACGGGCAGAGCGGAGCGCGTCCTGACCCTTGCGTTCGGCCCGACCGAGCGCCACATCGCGCGGCGCCGATGGTCTTCTCCCTTTTTCGCAAAACGCCGACCGTACCTCCGCCCGCCGTCCCACCGGGCGAGCGGGTCTATGCGATCGGCGACATCCATGGGCGTGACGATTTGTTCGCGACCTTGCTCCACCTCATCGAAGACGATCGGGCGGCTGCCCCGTCGCTGAAATGCACGTTGATCCTGCTGGGTGACCTGATTGACCGCGGACCCTCATCCAAGCAGGTGATCGCGCGAGCGATGCGGGTGCGGTCGGAGTTCGACGCCTTCCACCTGTTGCTCGGCAATCATGAGGAGGTGTTCCTCAAGGCGCTGCGTGGGTCGCGCGAATCCATTCGCTTCCTCGTCAAACAGATGGGCGGGAGCGCGACCATCGCCAGCTACGGTCTCAACGGCGCACGTTACGAGGCGATGGACTTTGACGAGTTGAGCGAAGTGTTTCCTCCGCTCGTTCCGACCGAGCAGCGGCGATTTCTGGAGCAGGGCGAAGGGTGCGTCGTCATTGGCGACTACGCATTCGTCCATGCCGGCGTCCGCCCGCGCATCCCGCTCGACGCACAGCAGGGCAGCGATCTGCGCTGGATCCGCGGCGATTTTCTCGACTATCGGGGCGCGCACGACAAGATCATCGTGCATGGTCACACCATCACCCCGCAAGTCGAGGACACAGGCGTGCGCATCGGCATAGACACGGGCGCATTTTCGACCGGACGATTGACGGCGCTCGTGCTTGAGGGCGCCGATCGTCGCTACCTCGCGACGAGCTGAGCGGCTCTAAAGCACATATTTGCTGAGGTCGGTGTTGGTGGCGATCTCGGCGAGTTCGCGTCGGACATAGTCGGCATCAACGCGCACGGTCTCGCCCGTCCGGTCCTCTGCCTCGAAACTCAATCCCTCGAGCAAGCGCTCCATCACCGTCTGCAAACGACGAGCACCGATGTTTTCGACTTGCGCGTTGACGCTCGCCGCCACGCGCGCGAGTTCCGCGATCGCGTCGGAGGTAAATTCGACGGTGACACCCTCGGTCTCGAGCAGGGCGCTATATTGCCGGGGTAGCGCCGCGCGGGTGTCGGTGAGGATGGCGACAAAATCCTCTTCGGTCAGCGCGGCCAGCTCGACCCGAATGGGCAGGCGGCCCTGCAGCTCCGGCAGCAGGTCCGACGGCTTTGCGACGTGAAACGCGCCGCTGGCGATGAAGAGGATATGGTCGGTCTTGATCGGCCCGTGTTTGGTGGCGACGGTCGTTCCCTCGATCAGCGGCAGAAGGTCGCGCTGCACGCCTTCACGACTGACCGAGCCGCCGCGCACGTCGCTGACCGCGATCTTGTCGATCTCGTCGAGGAACACGATACCGTTGGCTTCGGCATCGGCGATCGCCACGCGTGCTACGTCGTCATTGTCGAGCCGACGGTCCTGCTCTTCCTCGACCAGACGCTTCCACGCTTCGCCGACCTTCAGCTTGCGTCGCCGTTTCGGACCGTCGCGTCCGAGCGCCTTGCCGAGCATGTCGCCGATATTGATCATGCCGACGCCGCCTACCCCCGGGGGCATCTCGAACGGCATCTGCGGCGTCTCGGAAATTTCAATCTCGACTTCCGCCTCGTCGAGCGCGCCCTCTTCAAAACGCTGCCGAAAACTGGCGCGCGTCGCCTCGCTCGACCCTTTGCCGGTTAGCGCGTCGAGCAGCCGTTCCATCGCGGCGGCTGTGGCCGCTTCGCGCACCGCTTCGCGACGACGCTCGGTTTCGAGCCGCACTGCCTCCTCGACCAGGTCGCGCGCGATCTGTTCGACGTCGCGCCCGACATAGCCAACCTCGGTGAACTTCGTCGCTTCAACCTTCACGAACGGCGCGTCCGCAAGCTTGGCGAGCCGGCGACTGATCTCGGTCTTGCCGCAACCGGTCGGGCCGATCATCAGGATGTTCTTGGGCGTGACCTCGTCGCGCAGTTCAGGCGCGAGGCGCTGGCGGCGCCAGCGATTGCGCAGCGCAATGGCGACGGCCCGCTTGGCATCGCGCTGCCCGATGATGTGCTCGTCGAGGGCGGCCACAATCGCCTTTGGCGTCAACTGGTCGTTCAATGAAGGGTCCTCAATCGGAGCTTGCTGGCGCCGCGATGTCGATCGCCTCCACGGTGAGCTGGTCGTTCGTGTACACACAGATGTCGGCGGCGATGGCCATGGCCTTGCGCGCGAGCACCTCCGCGTCCGCCTCATAATCCGAGAGCGCACGGGCCGCGGCGAGCGCATAGTTGCCACCCGACCCGATCGAGACCACGCCGTGGGCCGGCTCCAGCACGTCGCCGTTTCCGGTCAGCACCAGCGTCAAGTCCCGGTCCGCGACGATCATCATCGCTTCGAGGTTGCGGAGATATTTGTCGGTCCGCCAATCCTTGGCCAGCTCGACCGCGGCGCGCAGTAGCTGGCCGCGGTGCGCCTCCAGCTTACGTTCGAGCCGCTCGAACAGCGTAAAGGCGTCCGCGGTCGCACCGGCAAAGCCCGCGATGACGCTGCCGTCATGCAGGCGCCGCACCTTGCGCGCGTTCGGCTTCATGATGGTCTGGCCCATAGACACCTGGCCGTCGCCGACAATGACGACACGATCGGGCTTGCGCACGGCGAGGATGGTAGTGCCGTGCCACGGGGACGAGGATGTCATGTGGCGCGATATGGGACCGGCTGGTGCGGCTTCAAGCGGAGGGCGTTGCTTTCCCGTCGCGACGCTTGGCTTCGGCAACCAGCCGTTTCACGTCCTGCGCGCGGGCGCGAGGCAGCACCATCACTTCGTCCGCCGTCGCAACGACGATCAGATCATCGACGCCCAGCAGGGAAATGCGAGGACCGCCCGCCGAGCGCACCAGATTGCGGCGTGCATCGAGGATGATCGCGCCTTCGTCCGCGACATTTCCGTCGACGTCCTTGGGGGAGAGGTCGTAGATCGCTGACCAGCTGCCGACATCCGACCAGCCGGGGTCGGTGGGCACGGAAACCACGCGGCCGCTCCGCTCCATCACCGCATAGTCGATTGAATCGGACCGGGCCGCGTGAAAGCTTTGGCTCTCCGGGCGGACCGTTCCCCCCTCGCTCGACGCTTCGGCCATCGCCTGCGCGACCGGAACGGCAATCTCACCCGCATGCTCATCCAGCGCCGCCAGATACGCATCGGCGCGCATCAGGAAGATGCCGGCATTCCAGTAATGGCCGCCGGCGTCGATCATCGCCTGTGCGCGGTCGGCATCGGGCTTTTCGATAAAGCGTTCCACTTGCCGCACCGCCTCGTCCCCATGGCAAGCGATGTAGCCATAGCCCGTCTCAGGACCGGCGGGCGCGATGCCGAACGTTGCCAGCGCGCCGCGCTCGACCGCCGGGGTCGCGTGCTCGACGGCGGCGTGAAAAGTGGCGGGGTCGCTGATCACATGATCGGACGGCATGACGAGCATCATCGTCGCATCCGCTCCGACCGCATGTGCGGCGAGCGCGATCGCCGGCGCGGTATTGCGCGCGGCCGGCTCGACGATGATGCGCGCGTCTTCGATCCCGGCGCTAGCCAGATCCTCCGCGACATGCGCGACATGGCCGAAACCGCACACGATGACCGGAGCGTCATAGCGGCGACGGTCGGCGACGCGGGCCAGCGTCGCTGCAAACATGGTGCGGTCTTCCACCAGCGGCAGAAACTGCTTCGGTCGGCGGTCCGTCGACAGCGGCCAGAGCCGGGTGCCAGAGCCCCCGGACAGGATCACGGGCACGATTGTCGCTCTCATGCCGAACCCCCCTTCGCCCAAGCGACAGCAACGTTGACGCCCGCAGGAATTTCGACCCGCCCAGGGTCATCCGTGCGAGCGCATTCGCCGACCTGCACCGTCTCATCATCAACTCGGCACGAGCCATCCAGAGGAACGACGTAAATCGGGCTGGGCAGTTTCAGCGATGCGCTCCCCGGCCCCTCGATGCGACGCAAGCCGAAATGCGGACCGTCGACGAGCAGCGCGTCGCCGCTCGTCCCTACGTGACGATCGCGGCTGCTTCCCCCGGCGCTCGTCCGCGCGACGGCGAGACCATCGTCGAGATGCAGCTCGCGCGGGCGGCCATAGTCGTAAAGGCGGTAGGTGAGATCGACGTTCTGCTGCACCTCAAGGATGATGACATCCCCGCCGATCGCGTGAATCGTGCCCGCATCATTGTAGATGAAGTCGCCCGCGCGCGCTGGGCGCCAGTCGATCATATCTTCGATCGCGCCTGAGAGCGCCGCCGCGTGGAGCGTCTCGACCGTCGCGTCGCGCTTGAGCCCGACGCCGACTTCCCCGGCCGGACCGGCGTCGAGCACCAGCCAGCATTCTTCCTTGCCGCGCGTAAAGCCACGCTGTTGCGCTTGGGAATCGTCGGGGTGAACCTGAACCGACAGCCGCTCGGACGTGAAAAGATATTTGATCATCAACGGGGCGTCGTCGCCGGCCGGATCCTCGAACCAAATTTCGCCGACCGATTCGCCCTGTGGCACAGCGAACGCAGGCGGCAATTGGGTTCGACCCCACGGTTTGTGAACGATGCGCGTGGCCAGTTTCATGGGTAGCGGAAACTCCGATCACAGGGACGGCTGCGATCGCTCTACACCTGATTGCCGGGGTACCAAAGCCGTCCCCTAGGGCACCCAGGCACCCCGCGTGTCGTACACGGTGGAGCCGGCGCGTTCTTCGGGCGGCACCGATTTGAACAAGTCATGGTCCACAAGCACGATCAACAGGTCCGCCTGTGCCAGCGCATCGTCGAGGTCGACCAGCCGCGCGCCGGTCTCCGCCAGCGCCGAGGGCAGGGTCGAGACGAAGGGTTCGACGATCATCACCCGCTCCCCGTGCGTGCGCGCGAGATTGAGAGCCACGTCGAGCGCCGGACTCTCGCGAAAGTCGTCGATGTTGGGTTTGAAGGCGAGCCCCAGGCAGGCGATCTGCGCGTCAGGCTTTTTCGCGATTGCCTCGGCGGCGAGGCGCAAGGCGCGACCGGTCACGTAATCGCACTTGGCGTCGTTCACCTCCCGCGCAGTGCGGATTAGGCGAGCGGTCTCGGGCGCGCTGGCGACGAGAAACCATGGATCGACGGCGATGCAGTGCCCGCCGACGCCCGGGCCTGGCTGCAAGATATTGACCCGCGGGTGCCGGTTGGCGAGGCGAATGACCTCCCAAACATCGACGTTCAGATGTTCTGCGAGCATCGACAATTCATTGGCAAAGGCGATGTTGACGTCGCGGTAGCTGTTCTCGACCAGCTTCACCATCTCGGCGGCGCGCGCCGTCGTGGTAAGACAAGCGCCCCGGACAAAGCGTTTGTAAAAGCTCATCGCCTTACGGGCGCAGCGGGGCGTCACGCCACCGATGACCCGATCATTGTCGACCAGCTCGATGAGGATGCGACCGGGGAGCACTCGCTCGGGGCAGTAGGCGACGGCGATGTCCGCGGCACCATCGGTCATACCCGGCACGGACAGGTCCGGACGTGCGGCGGCGATGCGCTGGGCGATCGCGTTGGTCGTGCCGACCGGAGACGTGGATTCGAGAATGACGAGATCGCCGCGTTTCAGCACCGGGGCAATGGTGTCCGCCGCCGCTTCGACATAGCTCGTGTCCGGGGTCCGGTCATCACGGATGGGTGTGGGGACGGCGATTACGAAAACGTCGGCTTGCGGGGGCGTGGTCGACGCGGTCAGCAGCCCACGCGACACGACGCCCTGAACCAACCCGTGGAGGTCCACCTCCTCGATGTGCACCCGTCCGTCGTTGACCGTATCGACGACGTCGCGGCTGACGTCGACGCCGACGACCCGAGCACCGCTCCGCGCGATCACCGCGGCGGTGGGGAGGCCGATGTAGCCGAGCCCAATGACCGTGACCTGCAATTCAGTCGAGGGCGTGGACATGCCCGATGATCCTCGCAATTCGCTCGGCCGCGTGGCCGTCGCCGTATGGATTGTGCGCCCGCCGCATGGCGAGCCGCATGGCCTCATCATCGAGCAAGGTGAATATACCGGAAACGATGCCGTCCTCGTCCGTGCCGACCAGCCGGGCGGTGCCGGCGGCGACGCCTTCCGGGCGCTCGGTGGTGTCGCGCATAACGAGCACGGGCTTGCCGAGGCTGGGCGCTTCCTCCTGCACACCGCCCGAGTCGGTCAGCACCAGTTCCGCCTTCGCAAGGAGCGCGACGAAGTTCGCATAGTCCAGCGGGTCGATGAGCGCGACATTGTCTCGGTCTCCCAGCATCGGCTCCATGACGGGTCGAACCTGCGGGTTGGGGTGGACGGGAAAGATGATGGCGACATCCTCGCGCTCGGCGATGCGGCGCAGCGCACGCCCAATGGCCTTCATCCCCTCGCCGAAGTTCTCCCGGCGGTGCGAGGTGACGGCGATGATACGCTTGGATTGAAAGCGTTTTGCCAACGGCAGCAGCACATCGGCGAGCTCAGGCTCGGCTTCAATGCGCTCGCGCATCGCGAGCAGCGCGTCGATGACGGTGTTGCCGGTCAGGTGGATTGTGTCCTCGTCGACATTCTCCCGCCGCAGCGCCGCCGCGGCTGTCTCCGTCGGCGCGAAATGGAGGTCGGCGAGGACGCCGGTTACGCGGCGATTGCCCTCCTCGGGCCAAGGCGAATATTTGTCGCCGGAGCGAAGGCCAGCCTCGACGTGCCCGACTGGAATCTTTCGGAAGTACGCCGCGAGGGTGCAGATGGCGGTGGTCAGCGTATCGCCATGGACCAGCACCCGGTCTGGCCTGATTTTGTCGAGACACGGGCCGAAGGTCGCCAGAATGCGGGCGGCCAGCGTGTCGAGCGACTGGCCGTCGGTCATCAGGTCGAGATCATGGTCGGGCGTGATTGCAAAGGCGCGAAGCACTTGATCGAGCATGCCGCGATGTTGCGCGGTGACGACAACTTTGACGTCAAGGTCGCCGCGCGCCCGGAGTGCGGTCACGACGGGCGCCATCTTGATGGCCTCCGGCCGAGTTCCGAACGCGAGCAGGATCGTTGGTCGGCGCGGGCTGCGGGGTGGTCCGGAGGGGTCGGGCATTGTCCCCGTATAGGCGGGTCAGGCCAAGAAAGTGTCAACGCCGATTGATTGCACCGGCGGCCCCATGCCGCTAGGGCGCAGGCCGCTCGCAATGGAGCGCGCGCGCTCGCTCAACAGATAAGAGGTTGCAAAATGGCTCCCACGGTGCAGCGCGTGGCTGTGATTGGGCTCGGTTACGTCGGGCTTCCGCTGGCGGTCGCGCTCGCGAAGAAGTTCGAGACGTGGGGGCTGGACGTCGCGAAAGGGCGGATCGCCGAGCTCGAGCAGGGCTACGACCGCACGGGGGAAATCGACCGTGACCGCCTCGAAGCTTCTTCGCTGCGGCTGACCAGCGATCCTGGCGAAATCCCGCCCGCCGATTTCTATATCGTCACCGTCCCGACGCCGATCGACGAGCAAAACCAGCCGGATCTGCGGATGGTCGAGGCAGCATCGCGCACGGTTGGCGCCATGCTTCACGCTGCCATGTCCCCCATCGTGGTTTACGAAAGCACCGTTTACCCGGGCGTGACTGAGGACGTTTGCGCACCGATTCTTGAGCAAGTATCCGGGCTCAAGTGCGGTGTCGATTTCTGGCTCGGCTACTCGCCTGAGCGCATCAATCCGGGTGACCGCGAACATACGATCGACAAGATCACAAAGGTCGTGTCGGCGCAGACTCCCGAAGCGCTCGACCGGGTCGCGGCTCTTTATGATGCGGTGACGAGCGGCGGGGTATTCCGTGCCGCATCGATCCAGGCTGCCGAAGCCGCCAAGGTGATCGAAAATGCGCAGCGCGACATCAACATTGCCTTCATGAACGAGATCGCACAGATTTTTCAGAAGCTGGACCTCAGCGTCTGGGACGTGCTCGACGCAGCCCGCACGAAGTGGAATTTTCTCCCCTTCTCCCCGGGGCTCGTCGGCGGGCACTGCATTGGCGTCGACCCTTATTACCTCAGCCATCGTGCTTCAGAACTTGGCCACGATCCCAAGGTCATCTTGGCCGGTCGCGCGGTCAACGACGGCATGGGCGCATGGGTCGCCGACCAGATCCACGCCGCATCGCGCGGCGGCGGGCGCAGGGCGCTCGTCCTTGGACTGACGTTCAAGGAAGACGTGCCCGACCTGCGCAACAGCAAGGTCGTCGACGTGATCAACGGGCTGAAGGGCCACGGATATGACGTGACCGTGCACGATCCGCACGCCGATCCCGAAGAAGCGACGCACGAATATGGGCTAACGCTGAGCGGCGACGATGCGCTACGATCGGACGCGCCCTATGATCTCGTCGTCGTCGCGGTGCCGCATGCGCATTATCGCGAACTTGGCGTGGAAACGATCGCCGCGCTGCGTCGGGATGGCGGTGTGCTGGCCGACCTGCGCAATCTCTTCCCCGGTGACGCGACGGTCGACTGGCGGCTCTAACGCTTTGCGGCCGGCGTCGACCGCGCCTGGGCCGGCGTCAGTGCGGCTGTTCGCGCCGCCAGGCTTCGAACATGAGCAAGGTCCACAGCTGCGGCGTCCAGCTGCGCCGGCCCGATTGATGTTCGTCCCAAAGCCGGGTCACCCGCGCAACGTCGACGAGCTGCTGCTCGGCTAGGACCGTCGGATCGAGGAGGTCGCTGGCCCAGTCGCGCAGAGGGCCGCGCAGCCAGTCTCCTACGGGGATGCCAAACCCCATTTTGGGCCGGTCGACCAGCGCCTTGGGCACGTGGCGATAGAGGATCTGACGCAGCGGCCATTTGGTCTCGCCATTGCGGACCTTATAGTCGAGCGGCAGCCGCCAGGCATGCGCGATCACGTTGGCGTCGAGCATCGGGACGCGAGTTTCGAGACTGCAGGCCATGGCGGCGCGGTCGACCTTGGCGAGAATGTCGTCGGGCAGGTAACCGACGCTGTCGAGCGCCATCATCCGTTCCACCGCTGTAGAGGGCGAGCCCGGGGGCGGCAGCGTCCGGAGCACGCCCGGCGACAGCGCAATATCGCGCATGTGCGGCAGCGTGATGAGCTGTTCGTAGAGCGCGTCAGCATCGCGCGCCCCGAGCATGGACGCGCCCTTGTGCACCTTGTCGCCGAAATTGCTCACCCGGGCCCGGCCGGCGATCCCGCCCAGCCGATCCCATACTGACAAGGGAACGGCACCCAACGCAGCGCCCAATGCCGAGCGCAGAGGGCCGGGTACCCGTCGCAGCCCCCCCCACATGCGGTCGGTGAAGAGATACCGATTGTAGCCGCCGAACAATTCGTCGCCGGCATCGCCAGACAACGCGACGGTCACATTTCGCCGCGCCATCTGGGCAACGAGGAAGGTCGGCACTTGCGAAGAGTCCGCGAACGGTTCGCTGTAGATCGTCGGCAGCCGCGGAATGACGTCGAGTGTCTCCTGAGGCGAGACATAAAATTCATGGTGGCGGGTGCCGAGGTGCTGGGCGACCGCCTTCGCATGCTGAGCTTCGTCGTAACCGCGCTGATCGAAGCCGATGGTGAATGTCTCGACGGGCCGGTTCGACCGCGCCTGCATCAACGCCACGACCGTCGATGAATCGATGCCGCCCGACAGAAAAGCACCCAGCGGCACGTCGGCGATCATCTGCCGGGCGATGGCGTCGGACAGCACCCGTTCGGTCTCGCTCACGGCCTCTTCGGGCGAGCCGAGAAACGGGTCGGCGCGCGCCTCGACAATGACGTCGGCAAACGACCAGTAGCGACGATCACCCGCATCGCCGCTCGGGTGAATCGTGGTGATGTGGCCGGGCAGAAGCTTCGCAACGCCAACATATATGGTCAGCGGCGCTGGGACGTAGTTCAGCTGGAGATACTGGCCAAATGCGTCGCGATCGAGCGTCGCCACGAATTGCGGATGGCGCTGCAACGCGGCCAGCTCGGAACCGAACAGCAGGCAGCGTTCGTCCCCTTCGCCGAACCAGCCATAGTACAGCGGCTTCTCGCCGACCCGGTCGCGCGCGAGGGTGAGGGTGCCGTCGCGCCGGTCCCACAGGGCGATTGCCCACATCCCCTTTGCCTTGCGCAGCGTCCCGTCGAGGCCCCAGCACTCGATCCCGGCCAGCAGCACCTCCGTGTCGGAGTGCCCCCTCCATTCCGGCGCTGCGCCGCTCTGCTCAAGCTCGGCGCGCAATTCCGGGAAATTGTAGATTTCGCCATTATAGGCAACGACATACCGACCGGAGGCGGAATGCATCGGCTGGGCTCCGGCGGCGCTCAGGTCGATAATCGCCAATCGGCGATGGGCCAGAGTTACGCCGGCCGCGGCATCAGCCCACACGTCACCGGCGTCCGGCCCGCGATGACGTACCGCCTCCGCCATGGCCAGGCCAAGGGCGCGATCCGCCACTTCATTTCCGCCAGATGGCCGCCAAAATCCGGCAATCCCACACATGCGGCCGCGCGCCCCCTTTCGTTTCGCTGTACTGACAACAAGCTCCCCCTCCGGGTACGAGGGCGCAACTCACGGTCGTACTGCTCCTAGCAAGACGTCGCGACAGTCGATAGGGGAGCCGACATGTTCGCCGCGAAGCCATTCCAGGGATAAGCGCTTGTTCGTCTATTGGCTGCTTCTCGCATTTCCGTCGCTGTTCGTCCTCGGCGCGAGCACGCGCTCGGCGATGCGGCGGGGCGGCCTGGCTGCACTCGGCCTTGCCGCCTTCATGCTTTACTACGTGCTGCTGGCCGGGCTGCGCTATCAGACCGGCGGCGACTGGCTGAATTATCAGAATATTTACGACGCCATCGATGGCCGCGGCCTCGGCTTTGCGATGACGATGACCGATCCATTGTTCGGACTGCTGAACTGGATCAGCGCCGAATTGTCGCTCGGCATGTTCCCGATCAACTTCATTTGCCCCGCGATTCTGCTGGCCGGCGTAGTATCTCTGGCACGCCGGACCCCAAATCCATGGCTCGCAATCACGCTCGCGGTTCCGTACATTCTGATCGTCATCGGCTTTGGCTATATCCGCCAGGCGGCGGCGATCGGGTCGCTGATGATCGGGATCAACGCGCTGATCGAGCGACGAATGTTCGCGGCGGGCTGCTGGGTCGTGAGTGCGATCTTGTGGCACGCGACCGCGATCGTGGTCCTCCCCGTGCTCGCGTTGGCGATGGGATATCGACACCGTGGCGCGCTCGTCGCGATCATCGTGCTGTCGGTACCGCTGTACATTTTCGTGCTGAGCGGTCGCTTCGAGCGCTTCGAGGCATACACGGATGGGTCGATCTCTTCAGCAGGCGCACTGGTTCGCCTGTTGATGGGCGCCTGGCCAGCGCTGATACTACTGTTCAATCGACGAAAATTGACGACGACGCCGTTGGGCAGTGCGGTGTGGACCGCGATGGCGGCAACGGCGTTGATCCTCCCCGTTGTTCTCCTCGTCCGACCGGACCTTTCGACGACCATTGACCGCATCGGGCTCTATTTCGTTCCTGTCCAGGTGCTGGTGTTCGGCTATCTCACGACCTTCTTTGGGACAAAGGTGCAAGGGCGCTTCATCGTCGGACTGGGCGCGATCTTTTACTGCATCATGATCCAGCTGACCTTCCTGAACTTTGGGGTCCACGCCGAACTGTTTCGTTACAAGTCCATATTTGTGAACTTTTGAGGCGCGCACGATGGCGACGATCGTGGTGTCAGCAAATCAGGCGTGGAATCTGGTCAATTTCCGGACCGCCGTTCTTTCCGCGCTGGTGGCGGACGGGCATCGCATCGTCGCGCTCGCGCCACCAGATCCGGTGGCACAAGCGGCGCTAGCGCGATTGGGCGTTGAATTTCACGCGCTGACCATCGACGCAAAGGGCGTTTCGCCGCATCGCGACGCCGCGCTGACCGCGCGATATTACCGCGCTTTTCGAACGCTGAAGCCAGCGGCCTATCTCGCCTGGACGATCAAGCCCAACATCTACGGCGGGATCGCTGCCGGGCTGGCTGGAGTGCCGTTCATCCCCAATATCTCCGGCCTCGGCACGGCGTTCATTCGGGAAAGTCTTCTGACCCGAATCGTGCGCGGCCTGTACCGGGTCGGCCTCCGATCGGCCGACACCGTGTTCTTTCAGAACGAAGACGATCGCCGGATGTTTGTCGATATGGGTCTCGTGCGGCCGTCGAAGGCGGTCCGGATCCCGGGTTCGGGCATCTCGGTCGAAAGGTTCGTCCCCCCCGAGAACGAAACTCGCGCTGCGCCCAAATTGTTCTTGCTCGTCGCGCGACTGTTGGGCGACAAGGGCGTGCGGGAGTTTGTCGACGCCGCGCGGAGCATTCGCTCCCGCCGCCAGGATATGAACTTCGGTCTACTAGGCGCCGCCGACGCCGAGAACCGCACCGCCATCAGCTCTGCCGAGCTGTCTGCCTGGGTCGCGGAGGGGGTGGTCGAACATTGGCCGCCGGTCGACGATGTCCGCCCGATGATGCTCCGCGCAGATGCCGTGGTGCTCCCCTCCTACCGGGAAGGCGTCTCTCGCGTTCTGCTGGAGGCGAGCGCGCTGGCGAGGCCGCTGGTGACCACCGACGTCCCCGGTTGTCGCGACGTGGTGGAAGATGGAAAGACCGGGTTTCTGGCGCAGGCGAGGGATGCCTCCTCACTCGCGCAGGCGATGGAGCGGGTGGCCGATCTGCCCGATGCAGACTGGCGAGCGATGGGCGCGGCCGGTCGCCGCAAGGTCGCAGACGAATTCTCAGAAGCGGCCGTCGTCGCCGCCTATCGCAACGCCCTGTGTAAGGCGTGGGCGCGCGCTACCTAACGCGCGCCGTGCCCGGTGACCATCGTCTTCAGGGTCTTGAAGACGATGAAGAGGTCGAGCCGCAACCCAAACTGTTTGATGTAGTAGAAGTCATATTGAAGCTTCTCGTCCACCTCGTCGAGCTGTGCGACGTGGCCTTGGTTGACCTGCGCCCAACCGGTGATCCCGGGAACGACGACGTGGCGGAAACGATAAAAGGGAATCTCGCTCTGATACCAGGCGGAGAGCGCCCGCGCTTCCGGCCGGGGGCCGATGAAGCTCATTTCGCCGAGAGCGACGTTATAGAGCTGGGGGAGTTCATCGAGCCGGCTTTTGCGCAGGAAACGGCCGAGGCGTGTGACCCGGGTGTCACCGGGCTTGGTAATCGCCGCGTCGATGGCGGTGCTCCCCATCTGGTCCGCATCGACGCGCATGGTGCGAAATTTGTAGCAGGTAAACGGAACGCCGCGATAGCCGACGCGGACCTGACGAAACAGGATCGGTCCGCGCGAGTCCAGCGCAATCGCCAGCGCAACGATCGCCATCACTGGCGCGAACAGGATCAGCAGCGGAAACGCCAGCAGCCGGTCACCGACCTGCTTCGCCTTCAGGTACGCGAGTGTCGGACCCAGCATGCCGAAGTTATTCTCGGACAGGTGGTCGAGCTTCGTGCGGCCGGTCAGCGATTCGTAGAGGTCCTTGCTGTGAAACACGGGCAGACCGCTCAGCGCGTAATCGGCGATGGCGGCTTCCCACCGGTCGTCATGGTCGTGCCGAAGATCGCAGGCAATCAGCGCACAACCTTCGGCGTCCGACGGTTCCCGCACAATGCGCGTGCGAATGGTCTTGAGCTCGAGCAGCTCGCCTGCCTGACCGCCCTCGATGACCCCGACCAACAGATCATCGTCACGCTGCAAGAAGAAATACACCGCGTAAAATGCGATGATCGCCAAGACGAAGGAACTCGTCATCATGCCGCGGGAATAGGGCACGCGCCAAAGCAGAATGACGATCAGCGCGAGACCGTAAGCAGCGAAAAGGCAGGGGAGGATCGTGTCGCTGCTCTGCACGCCGGGAAGCGCGCTCATATTCCGGTTCAGCCAATGGGCGGCGATCAGCGCTGCGATCACGGCCACCGCCGTCGTCGCCGCCTCGCGGTGAAGGAACGGCAGGCCACGCACGACGGCCGTCGAGATCAACGGAATGAGGACGGCAAAGAAAAGGATTGCAATGAGTTGCAGGAGCGTGTTCGAACGTAGCGAACGTCCGGGCAAGCGTGTCGCACCAGTGAACATTGAATGAGCTTGTCCTGAATTCACGACGCGCGAACAGGGCGCACGCGCCGCTTTGGACCGGTCACGCTCGCCACTTCATGGGCGGCACATATAATGCGCGCAGCGATGGTGGCAATCGGGCGGCATCGATGGCCGATGAGTGCGACGCGCTCCGACTGCAGGCTGGCGCGTTGCATCGTCCAACGTCTTGGGCCAAAGAGCGCAGCCATCGGTTTGGAGCTTGCGGATTGGCTGTGTCCTCATTTCCCCGCCATCAGGGCGTGACACGAGCGTTGCTCGCTGGCGTTATCGTCCTGGCAATCAGCGGCTGCGTTACTCGTCAGAAGGTCATCCCGTACGATGATCGGGGTACCATGCAGGCCCCGACGACCTCTGTCACGCGCGGGATCAGCGATCAGATCGGCGTGCTTGGTCCGCTGGATGTGCTGCAGATCACGGTATTTCGCGTCGCTGACCTCAGCGGAGAGTATCAGGTATCGCCAACAGGCGACCTGACCATGCCGCTAATCGGCAACCTGAACGTGCGCAACATGACGACGACGCAGCTTCAGACGCGGCTGCAGGAACTGTACGGCGCGCGCTATCTGCGCAACCCGAGCATCATCGTTGCTCAGAAAACGACAAATCAGCGCGATTACACGGTCGAGGGTTCGGTGGCATCACCCGGCCTGTTCGCTGCGACCGGCTCCACGACGCTGCTTGAGGCGATCGCGCAGGCGAAGGGTCTGCGCGAGGACGCCAACCCCCGCCGCGTCGCGATCTTCCGCCAGATCGACGGGCAGCCCATGGTAGCGGCGTTCGACCTGACTGCAATTCGCTCAAATCAGAGCGTCAACCCGCGGGTCTATCCCGGCGACATCGTCGTTGTGGATTCATCCGGTGGACGAGGCGCTTACCGCGACATCATCAACGCGATCCCTGTGCTCGCGGTCTTCACGGGCCAGGTTCTGCAATGAATACTCTGATCACGCCGGCCGGGATGACAATGGCTCCGGGAGCGTCGCTGGATGGCAAGGCCGACGGGGGCGATGCCGGCCTGTTCGACTTTCACACGCTCGCGCGCATCTTCGCCGAGCGGAAGTGGCTCCTGCTTGGTGTTACCGCATTGGGCCTGGCGGCGGGCATCATCGCATCGCTTCTGATCACGCCGCTTTACCGCTCGACCGCGACCATCGAACTCAACCCGCCGCAGGTGGAGGTGTTCGGCGGACGTGGCGAGGAGGGCGCCAACCAGAATACTCGGTCCGTCGGCACGGCCGAATTCGTCCAGACGCAGCTTGGGCTATTGCGGAGCGACGCGCTGGCACTTCGCGTGGCGCAGCAGCTCAACCTTGCGGCCAACCCCGCGGTCGCGCCGGAAACGCTCAGCCGCGCGCAGCGGAACGAAGCGGCCGCGAAATATGTGAAAGATGCGCTGCGGATCGAATCGGTCCGGGAGAGCATGCTGATCTCGGTCGGCGCGGTGTCGCCGGACAACCAGCTCGCCGCGCGGATTGCGAACGCGACCGCGGAAAGCTTCATCACCACGACGCTCGAGCGCCGCTACGACAGCAGCTCCTACGCGCGTAATTTCCTCCAGACGCAGCTCGCCACCACCAAGGATGCGCTCGAGCAGTCGGAGCGTCGCCTCAACGATTATGCCATCCGTTCGGGCATCATCCGCACCGGTGGGCGGACGACCAGTGGCACGGCCCCGTCGGAGTCCGACACGATAAGCGTGTCGAACCTCACGCAGTTGAACCAGGCGCTGAATGAGGCCCGCATTCGCCGCATCAACGCAGAACAGGCCTATCGCTCGGGCGCCGCGGGTCAGGCGCAGGTGCCCAACGCCGCGGCGGAGGGACTGCGTCAGCAGCGCGCGTTGCTGCAGGCGCAATATCAGGAAAAGTCGCGCACATTCCTTCCGGATTACCCCGAAATGCGCGAGTTGAGGACGCGGATCGACTCGCTGGATGCCGCGATCGCCCGGGAAAGCTCCACCGCCGGCTCGAGCACGCGCGAACGACTGCGTGCAGAATATGAGGCCGCTTCGCGCGCGGAGCAGGCGCTCGCGCAGCGAGTCAACGGGCTTCGGTCCGAGGTTCAGTCGGAGCGTGGACGCTCGATCGAGCTCAATATCCTGCAGCGCGAAGTGGACACGAACCGCGACCTCTACGACGCGCTTCTGCAGCGTTATAAAGAGATCGGCGTCGCCGGGGGTATCGGTCAGAGCAATGTGTCGCTGGTCGACCGCGCCGAAGTCGCGCGGGCGCCGTTCCGTCCGAATCTCGGGCTTAACATCGCGCTTGGGCTCCTCGGCGGTTTGCTGGTCGGGGCCGCGCTCGTCCTGTTCCTCCACCTCCTGTTCGACAATGTGACCACACCGGACGACGTGCGGGAGAAGGTCGGCCTGCCACTGATCGGCGTCGTGCCCGCGGAAACCGAAGGGCTGACGCTTGCCGAGGCGCTCGAGGATCCGAAGTCGCACATTTCGGAGGCCTATTTTTCCGCGCGCACCGGTCTGCAGTATGCCGGTGCGGATGGGCCGCCGCGCTCCCTGTTGCTCACCTCCACGCGTCCGGGGGAAGGCAAGTCGACCTCCAGCTTCGCCATTGCCCGGAATTTCGCCAAAGGCGGTTCGCGCGTCCTGCTGATCGACGCGGACATGCGAAAACCGACTTTCCAGTCCGGCGATCGCGAAAGTCGAGGGCTGGGCCACCTGCTGCAATCGTCCGATCCCTTGCTGAACTTTGTGCAGCCGACGCAGACCGACAATTTGCAGTTGCTCCCGGTCGGACGCTTTACCGGCAGCCCCGCCGAACTCCTCGCGTCCGTTCGTCTCAAGAGCCTTATTCAGGAGGCGGCGCGCGAATTCGACATGGTCGTGATCGACGGTCCGCCAGTGTTGGGCCTCGCCGACGCGCCCCTGCTGGGCGCGCTGACGGAGGCGACCCTCCTTGTCATCGAGAGCGGCGAGACGCGGACCGGAGCGGTCAAGGAAATGCTGCGTCGCCTTCGCGCGTCCGGCACCAACGTTCTCGGCGCGCTTCTCACCAAATATAATCAGGGCCGCTCCAGCTACGGTTATTACAACTACAGCTATCGCTACGGCGGCGAGGACGTGGGCGGCCGCGTTTCGAGCGATCGTACGCGTACACTCGACATCGTTCGCGACTAATCCATGCGCAGGGGGAGGAAACGCGTTCGCGGGGCCGCGACGTCGCTGTCCCGTGGCGGGCTGATGGCCGGGGCAGGCGTGCTCCTGATCGGCGCGGCGGCTGCACTCAGCGGCTTTGCGGTCAACCTCGCCAACAGCCGCGACCTGCCAACCGGTCGCATCCCATGGTCGTCGGGTTCGATGGAGGCCAGCCATCTACGCCTGTCCTTCCGTGAGCAACAGGGGCGGAGCGACCGTCGACTTGCTGAGAGAGCCCTTGCCGCAGCTCCGTCGACACCGCTGGGGTACGAGCCCTACCTCTATGTCGGCGCCGAAAGGGTTCTCGCGGGCGATGCGCGTGGGGAGGCGCTTGTCCGGGAGGCCATTCGCCGCAACCCCCGTTCGACCCATGCGCGCGGGCTGCTGCTGCGCTATTATGCACAGACCGGCAACCTGCCGCGGGCGATCGCGGAGGTCGCGGGACTGGTTCGCCTGTCACCCGACGAGGCCAGCGAGCTGGTCTTCGCCATCGGCAGTCAGATGCGAACGCCGGCAATGATCGACGACGCGGTCAATGCGCTTCGTGGCACCCCGCGTCTCTACCCTTCGCTGGTGAACGGTTTTGTCCGACAGCAACCCAACGCCGCGCTGGTGGCGGCCTTGCGTGACCGGCTACCGCCCCGAGCGGTCGCAAGTCAGGACGTCTCGCGACCACTGGTCGACGCGCTCGTCGGCACCGGCGACTACCGCGGGGCGCGACGGATCTGGGCCAGGAGCTTTGGTACGAACGGCCAGGCCGCGCTGCTTTACGACAGCGCCTTCCGCGACGGCCGCGCGCCGCCGCCGTTCAATTGGTCGTTGACCCAGAGCGACCTTGGTGTCGCAGAGCGGCAGCGCGGCGGCGGCGTCTATATCGAGTATTTCGGCCGGGAGGCTGGAACATTGGCGCAGCAGATAACCGTCCTCCCCCCGGGGAAGTATCGCCTTGCCGCGCGGTTGCTGCCGGGTGAGAGTCTCGCGGAAAAGCTGTTTGTTCGCGTGTCCTGTGCGCGCACCGACAGCCTCCTGGAACTCGCGGAATTGCGTCCCGCCATCGATCGCGAAACCGTCGTCGCCGTCGATTTTGCAGTGACGCCAGCGTGTGATGCGCAAAAGGTCGAGATCATCGGACGGCCCGGAGCGGCACCTGGTTCGGCCACTGTCGTCGTCCGAAACATGGGGTTGGAGCGCGTCGGCGGATGAAGTCGCTGTCTGGTTACGAATTGACGCTGCTCGGCTTGTTCGCGGCGACCCTCCTTCTCGGAGGGGCGAGTGCGGCCGGCTTCGCTGGCAATCTGGCGCTTCAGATCGCCGCGCTCGCGGTTTTGGCGTTCGCGTTGGCCACCGGGCGCGTTGGACGGGTCCCCAATCGCGGATTGGCGCTTTGGTTCATGGCGCTGGCCGGTGTTCTGCTGCTGCAGTTTCTCCCTTTGCCGCCGATGATCTGGTCGGCGCTTCCGGGTCGAGAGGGCGTCGCTTCAGGTTTCGAGATGCTGGGGCTCAAGGGGATGCCTTGGCAGCAGTGGTCGCTTGCCGCGGATCGGAGCCTAGCCAGCATGACGTGGTGGTTGCCGCCCTTGGCGCTGTTCCTCCTCATGCTCGACGATCGCGGCCCCGACTCTTGGCGAGCAGCATGGGTGGCGAGCGCCGTGGCGGTCGCCTCGATTGCTCTTGGCGCGTTGCAACGGCTGGGCGGCGGGGCAGGCTACCTTTATCGCGTCACCAACGACGGATTTGGCGTGGGGTTTTTCGCCAACACCAATCATCAGGCGAGCTTCATGCTGTGTGTGCTGGCGCTGATCACGGGCCTCTATGCTTCGGCGGTCAGCGCGCCTCGTCGCCAGCGCGGCATCGGCCCCGCCTTCTACTGGGCTGCGGTTTCGCTGCTCGTTGTTGGCGTCCTGCTAAGCGGGTCGCTGGCGGGCATGCTATTGTTGATCCCGGTCGGCCTAGCCTGCGCTCTGATGCTGTGGCGCAACATCGCGCTCAACCGCTGGACTGTTCTCGCTGCGGCACTCGGGGCTTTGGCGATCATCGCATTCATGTGGCTTGCCCCGATCGAGAATGATCTGCGTGATGGAGCACAGGCCATCGCCGGCATTTCCCGCCGGGACTTCCTCGACAAGGGTCTGATCATCGCGCGGGACTTCGCGCCCGTCGGGACGGGCCTCGGCACTTTTTCCCTGATCTACCCCTGGTACGAGCAGTTCGACCAGGTGACGCCCACTTTCGTTAATCACGCCCACAATGATGTGCTCGAGGTGCTGATCGAGCTAGGGCTGCCGGGCGCGATCCTGATGCTGGCCTTTGCGGCCATCTGGGCGCGGCTGAGCTGGGCGATCTGGCGGGCGCGCGACAATTTCGGCGCGATGGCGGGATCGATCATCGTCGGCACGCTGCTGGCGCACAGTTTCGTCGATTATCCGTTGCGGACTGCAGCATCAGCAAGCGTCTTCGCCCTCGGTCTCGCCATGATGATCCGGCCGCAGCCGGTGCGGGGGCGGTCGAGGCGCGAAGAGCGCGGCCCGGTCGAAAAGGCTCCGATGATCGCAATTTGATTAACGTTTGCGGGTCAGCTCCCGCATTGCGTTATCGAGCCCGTCGAGGGTGAGCGGATACATCCGCCCCGCCATCAAATCGCGGATCATCCCGGTCGACTGCGAATAGCCCCAATGCGCTTCCGGCATCGGGTTCAGCCACGCCGCAGCAGGGTATGTCGTGGTCAGCCGCTGCATCCACATCGCACCCGCCTCATCGTTATGATGTTCGACGCTGCCGCCAACATGGGTGATCTCGTAGGGGCTCATGGCGGCGTCGCCGACGAAGATCAGTTTATAATCATGGCCATATTTGTGGAGCACGTCCCAGGTGGGCGTCCGCTCGGCAAAGCGACGACGGTTGTCCTTCCACACGCCCTCATAGGGACAGTTGTGAAAGTAGAAGAAATCGAGGTTCTTGAATTCACTCGACGCCGCGCTGAACAATTCTTCGCAGATGCGAATGAAGGGGTCCATCGATCCCCCAACATCGAGGAACAGCAGCACCTTGACCGCATTGTGCCGCTCCGCGCGCATGCGAATATCGAGCCAGCCCTGACGCGCCGTGCCATCGATCGTCGCATCGAGGTCGAGCTCGTCGGCGGCGCCGTCGCGCGCGAAACGCCGAAGGCGACGGAGCGCTACCTTGATGTTGCGCGTGCCCAACTCGCGGGTGCTGTCGAGATTGCGAAACTCGCGGCGGTCCCATACTTTCACGGCCCGTTTGTGCCGGGATTCCCCGCCAATCCGAACGCCCTCCGGGTTATAGCCGGAGTTACCGAACGGGCTGGTGCCGCCCGTCCCGATCCATTTGTTTCCGCCTTGGTGCCGCCCTTCCTGCTCCTCCAGTCGTTCGCGCAGGGTCTCCATCAGCTTTTCCCAGGAGCCGAGCGCATCGATTTTCGCCATTTCCTCGGGCGTCAGATATTTCTCGGCCACAGCACGGAGCCATTCTTCCGGGATGTCGGCCTGAGCTTCGGACCAGCTCGTTTCCAAGCCGCGAAATGTCTTGGCAAACACCTGATCGAAGCGGTCGACCAGCCCCTCGTCCTTCACATAGGTGGCGCGGGCGAGGTAGTAGAATTCCTCCGGGCGACGCGCGATGACGTCGCGGTCCAGCGCTTCGAGGAGGGTCAGATGCTCCTTGAGACCGACCATGATTCCGGCGCTTCGCAACGCTTCGAGAAATCCGAGGAACATGCGGCATGCGAAGCATAGCGGCGCGAGGCAGGCAAGCCATCGGCAGCGTTGAGAGCACGTTAACGGAGCTTCGTTATCGCACGTTCAGTTTCGCATCGACCTCGAAGGATAACCATGGAGCATAGCGCGATCACGGCGGTCGCCGCCACGCTGGACCCGCGGGTGGCTGACGAGATCGGCGACCTGGCTGTCGGTTGCGTGGAAGTCGGCGGCCAGATCGATGCGGTCAAGTCGGCGGTCGCCGCTGAACTCAAGACGCTCGACGAGATCGAGGCCGTGACTGCCGAGCTTGAGGCCGATCAGGCGCAGGTCGCGCGCGCGACCGAGGAAGCGAAGCTCCTGTCGGCCAAGGCGACGGAGAATATCTCGTCGAGCGCCACCCAAATCACCACTGCGGTCGGCGAATTCGCGCAGCTGGCTAAGCTCGTCGAACGGCTCGGCAGCCATGTCGTCGACTTGGCCGCCGCACTCGATCAAGTGCGTGCCGCCTCGGGTACAATCGATAATATCGCGCGGACGACCAACATGCTGGCGCTGAACGCCTCGATCGAAGCCGAACGGGCAGGGGATGCCGGGCGGACGTTTAAGGTCGTCGCAAGCGAGATCAAGACGCTCGCTGCCAACACGCGCGCGGCCACCGACGAGATAAAGCGCACGATCGCAGGCCTGTCCAAAGAGGCGGAGGAACTGGTCGACGATATCCGAGAGGGGGTTTCCGAAGGCCATCGCGCCGAAGCGGGTATGGAACGGATTACCGACGCGCTCCGGCAGGCAATCGAACTGGTCCAGCTTGTGGACGGCCAGAGCGACCAGATCAGTCGCAGCGCGTCGCTGATCCACGGTTCGTCGCAGCAAATGCGCACTGCACTGGGCAACTTCGCGTCCACTGCGCGCAGCAATGCCGATCGTTTGCTCGTCGCGCATCAACGGGTCGATGATCTCGAGGCGCTGGCCAACAAAAGCTTCAACGACGTCATCGGCGCGGGCGTGTCGCCTGCCGACAGCATGATGATTGCCGCGGCGCAGCAGATTGCCGCAGAGGTCGGGACACTCGCGGAGCAGGCTCTTGCGAGCGGGGAACTCGACCTTCCGTCGCTGTTCGACACGCAATATGTCCCGATCGAAGGTTCGCAGCCACCGCGTTTTCGTAACCGATTCACCGACTTCGCCGATCGTTACTGGCGGCCGGTATTCGATCTCGTCGCGGAAACGAACCCGAACGTCATCGGCGCCGTCGCGACCGACATGAACGGCTATCTGCCGACGCATCTTTCACGCGTGTCACGCGCGCCGACGGGCGATCCGCAGCATGATTCGCGCTACTGCCGCAACGGGCGCATCATCTGGGCACCCATCGACGCGAAGGCGAAACGGAGCGAAGCGCCGTTTTTCCTAGGCGTCTATCGGTACGACGACGACGGGCGGGCCTGGGTCGTCGTTCGGAACGTCTATATTCCGCTTTACATCGCCGGCAGACGCTGGGGCGACGTCGAGATCGCCTACACCCGCGAGGACTAGCTCTGCCGACGGGCCATGAAGGCAAGCCGCTCGAACAGCATGACGTCCTGCTCATTCTTCAGCAGCGCCCCGTGGAGCGGCGGAATGGCGCTGCGCGGATCGCGCGATTGCAGCGTCTCAAGCGGCATGTCCTCCGCCAGCAGCAGCTTCAGCCAGTCGATGAGTTCGCTGGTTGACGGCTTTTTCTTGAGTCCCGGGACCTCCCGGACCTCGTAAAAAATATCGAGCGCTCGCGAAACAAGTCGCTTCTGGATGTCCGGGAAGTGCACGTCGACGATCGCTTCCATCGTCTCGCGATCCGGGAAGCGGATATAGTGAAAGAAACAGCGACGCAGGAACGCGTCGGGCAGGTCCTTTTCGTTGTTGGACGTGATCACCACGATCGGCCGCTCGCGCGCTTCGACGCGCTCGCCGGTTTCGTAGACGTCGAACGCCATTCGATCGATCTCTTGCAGGAGGTCGTTCGGGAATTCGATGTCGGCCTTGTCGATCTCGTCGATAAGCAACACGGGCAGCGAGGGCGACGTAAACGCCTCCCACAGCTTTCCGCGGCGGATGTAATTGGCAATGTCGTGCACGCGCGCGTCGCCGAGCTGGCCATCGCGCAGGCGCGCCACCGCGTCATATTCGTAAAGGCCCTGCTGCGCCTTTGTGGAGCTCTTCACATTCCACGTGATTAGCGGCGCGTTGGCAGCGCGGGCGATTTCCTCGGCAAGGACGGTCTTGCCGGTGCCCGGCTCGCCCTTGACCAGCAGCGGGCGGCGTAGGGTCACCGCGGCGTTTACGGCGACTTTGAGGTCGTCCGTCGCAACATAGGTCTGCGTACCTTCGAATCGCATCCGCGGGGTCCCTCACAAGCCGTTGCGATGGCGTTAGGCGGGCGAGGGGGCTGCGGGCAAGCGTCGCGAGGGGCGGCGACCTCAGCCGGTCGAGCGGGCAAGCTCGCGGCTGGCGAGCAAATCCCACAGCCCGCGATGCTGCATCAGCAGCTGACGCGCGCCAAACAGCACCGCGCGTCCGCCGCCAGCATGATCTTGAAGATCGATGATCCGCCGGGTGCTGGGAAGGTCGGGGAGGAGCAGTGCGGGTGGCTCCACATCGAGCCGCGCCGCGGCGCTGTCGAGCACGGCGCGGATTGAACGCCAATCGATCGTCAGAGCGATCGCCGCGCCCAGCGCGGTACCGCTCCGCTCGGACCGGGCGAGCGTTGCCATGGCGTGCGACTGGGCCGCGACGGTCTGTTCGCAACTTTGCTGCCCGACCGTGCTCGGCATCGGACCTGCAGCGACGCCAAGGTGCGAAAGATAGGCGCGCTCGCGAGCGAAACCCTCAACCGCAATGTCGAACCATTGGCGGACCGATCCATCTGCGGTCGTGAGCGAGGCCAAGCCGACGAGGCCGGGCGATGCGCCGTGAAGCAGCGAGAGGAAATGCACGGCATCCGCGAGATTGCGGGTGGCCTCCCGCCCCTTCACGAGGTTGCCCGACTCAACATATGGGTGCGCAAGCGTGCCCTCGCGCGTCATCAGCGCGTCAAACTGATCGCACAGGGACGCCGACTGAATATCGCGCGCGGTTTCGACCATCAAATCACTCGCATTGCACGTCGCGGCGGCCAATTGGGCCCCCGGATTACACGTGGCTTACGCCGACCATCGTAAAGGCGGCGTTTATGCGGGTGTCCCGATCTTGGATCAGAGCTCTGTCCGTCGCGACATTAGGGCGGCTCGCGCCCTCGGGCCCCAGAAAAAGGCCCGCCCCTTCTCAGGGCGGGCCGTCCGCTCACTGGTCGAGAAAGCTGCGCATCTTTCGACTGCGGGATGGGTGCTTCAGCTTGCGGAGCGCCTTGGCTTCGATCTGCCGGATGCGTTCACGCGTCACGCTGAACTGCTGACCTACCTCTTCCAGCGTGTGGTCGGTGTTCATGCCGATACCGAAACGCATGCGCAGCACGCGTTCCTCGCGTGGGGTGAGACTCGCCAGCACGCGCGTCACCGTTTCCTTGAGGTTCGACTGAACCGCAGCGTCCACCGGGATGACCGCGTTCTTGTCCTCGATGAAATCACCGAGGTGGCTGTCTTCCTCGTCTCCGATCGGCGTTTCGAGACTGATCGGCTCCTTGGCGATCTTCATCACCTTGCGCACCTTTTCGAGCGGCATGGAGAGGCGCTCGGCCATCTCCTCCGGCGAAGGTTCGCGGCCAAATTCGTGAAGGAACTGGCGGCTGCAACGGACCAGCTTGTTGATCGTCTCGATCATATGCACCGGAATGCGGATGGTGCGCGCCTGGTCGGCGATCGAGCGCGTGATCGCCTGCCGGATCCACCAGGTTGCGTAGGTCGAGAACTTGTAGCCGCGGCGGTATTCGAACTTGTCGACCGCCTTCATCAGGCCGATGTTCCCTTCCTGGATCAGGTCCAGGAACTGCAGCCCGCGATTGGTGTATTTCTTGGCGATGGAGATCACCAGCCGCAGGTTCGCCTCGACCATCTCCTTCTTGGCGATGCGTGCCTCGCGCTCGCCCTTCTGCACCATGTTCACGACGCGGCGGAACTCGCCGAGCGCCATGCCGGTCGATTGCGAAATGTCGGCGATTTCCTGGCGAATGCGATCGACGGCCGCGCCTTCCTTCTCGGCGAAGGCCGCCCACTTCTTGTCGACCGACGCGACGTTGGCGAGCCAGTTTTCGTCGAGCTCCGACCCCATGTAACGGTCGAGGAAATCCTTGCGCGGGACGCGGTGACGCTCCGCCAGGCGCAGCATCTGCCCGCCGAGCGCAGTCAGGCGCCGGTTGAAGCTGTAGAGCTGATCGACCAGATATTCGATCTTAGCGTTGTGAAACTGAACGCTCTCGACCTCGGCGGTGAGCTCGTCGCGCAGCCGCTGATATTTCTTCTCCTGCGCCGCCGGATAATCGTCGCCGACGCCCAGCGCGGCGAGCCGCGCGTTCTGCAGTTTGGTGAAGTCGCGATAGAGCTTGGTGATCGCGGCGAACTTCTCGATCGCCTCGGGCTTCAGCAGCTCTTCCATTGCGGCGAGGCTGAGGGTGTTGTCCTCCTCCTCTTCCTCGAACGCAGGTCGCGCACGGCGTTCGGTGAGGTTGCCTTCCTCATCCTCGTCAGCGGTCGCCTCTTCGGGCTCGTCCTCGTCCTTGAACGAGGGGCCCGCGACCTTTTCGCTGATCTCCGGCTCTTCGCCTTCCTCGCCCTCTTCCTCGTCGGTCAGCTGCTCGGGCGGCGGATCCTTCTGCAACATCGCTTCGAGATCGATGATCTCACGCAGCTGCATTTCGCCCGCGTTGAGCGCGTTCGACCATTCGATGATGGCGTGGAAGGTGATCGGGCTTTCGCATAGCCCGCTGATCATCGTGTCGCGGCCGGCCTCGATGCGCTTGGCGATCGCGATCTCGCCCTCGCGGCTGAGTAGCTCCACCGCGCCCATCTCGCGCAGATACATGCGGACCGGATCGTCGGTGCGATCGACGGTCTCTTTCTTCTTTTCCGGCACCGTGATCGACGGCGACGAACCGATCGGATCGATCTCGTCGTCGGCGTCGTCCTGCGCGCCCTCTTCCTCCTCGGCGTCCTCGTCCTTTTCGACGATATTGACGCCCATCTCGGAGATCGCCGACATCACGTCCTCGATCTGCTCCGACGAGAGCTGGTCCTGCGGAAGCGCTTCGTTGAGCTCGTCATAGGTGATGTACCCGCGCTTCTTGGCGCGGGCGATAAGCTTCTTCACCTTTTGATCGTTGAGGTCGATCAGCGGCTCGTCGCCAGCCTGCTGTTCGATATCGTCGTCACCCATGCCGTTGTCGCTCGCCTTGTCGATCATGCCGCTGCCTCACCGTGGGGCAGACACGTAGCAGGACACCCGCACATCCCGCCAAAAGTGTCGCGCATATGGGGGGAGTCGGACCAGCGATCAAGACGCGCTAGTATTCCGACGATCTCCAAAAACGCTCCTAAACTCAGCAATCTCATCGATCAATTCGTCAATCATCTCGCGGATTCGCTTACGATTGGCCTCAGCTTCAACGTAGGTCGCCTCGTCAAAGCCTTTCGCCAGTCGATCATTCGCCGCGACCAAGTCGCCCTGCAACTGGCAAAAGCGTAGTATCATCTCTGCCGCTTTAGGAAGTGTCTCGCGTAGATGGTCTTTATCCTTGGACCATGGAAACATCAGGTCCTTTGTGACGTCAATTCCTCTTACAATCGTGGTTCCATTGACTTCGATTATCTCTTCAACGGCATCGGCCCTGGACGCAGGGTTACCCATGACGTGATCTACGATAGCAGACTGCCAACTCTTGAAATGGTCGTCGAGATGGCGGAAGCCGCTCAGCATCTCCAAGCTTGCGTAGGCCAAATCTGGGACTTGCGACAATCCGTAAAGGACTGATCGGTCTAGCTTCTCGGTCAGGGTCGCATACGTCAAAGGCGGCAGTGTGACCGCATTCTCCACAACCCTTCTGTGGTCCTTACGCCAGCCAAACTCGTCGAAGAAATGTTCCAGAAACCAACCGCGATATATGGACCGAATACTTGCGTTCTGAATTTGGGACGCGCACTCGATCAGGCCCTCCTTAAAGGCCGCGCGTCCGTCAGGGAGGGTAACATCCTCTGAGGCGTGTTCGGACTGGTAGAGATAGGACGGCAACGGTGACGCCGACACGATGACGTCGTCGAACGCCTGTCTGCCGCCTTTTTGCAGCAGATCGTCCGGATCGTTCCCGTCAGGCAAGAGTGCGATCTTAACCGAATGGCCAGGACGAAGCATTGGCAGCACCCGGCTCGCTGCCCGCCTCGCCGCCTTCTGCCCGGCCCCGTCGCCGTCGAAAGCGAGGATTGGCACGGGCGAGTGTTTCCACGCGAGCTCGATCTGATGTTCGGTCAGTGCCGTCCCCAGCGGCGCGACGGCCTCGCCGATACCCGCCTGGTCGAGCGCGATTACGTCCATATAGCCTTCGACGATGATCAGCCGCCCCGCCTTGCGCGCGGCCTCGCTGGCGCGGTCGAGATTGTAGAGCTGGCGTCCCTTGTCGAAAATCGGCGTGTCGGGACTGTTGAGATATTTGGGTTCGCCCGGCCCCAGCAGACGCCCGCCGAACGCGATCACCCGTCCGCGCACATCGCGGATGGGGATCATCAGCCGCCCGCGGAACCGGTCGTAGGGCTCGCGCGCCTTTTCGCCCGTTTCGGCTTCGGGGGCGATGAGCATGCCGGCTTCGACCGCCATCGCATCGCCAAAGCGCGACAGCACCTCGCGCATCCGTTCCTTAGCGTCGGGCGCAAACCCGAGCCCGAAGCGAGCGATGCTCTCGAAGCGAATGCCACGACGTTCGAGATAGGCGCGCGCCTCCGCACCCTCGGGCGCGTTGAGCAGTTCGCGATACCAATTCGCCGCCGCTTCGGTGACGTCGCGCAGCGAGTGTGCTCGCTCTGCCGCCTGCGCCGCGCGAGGATCGGGCGCGGGCATCTCCATCCCCGCTGCCGCCGCCAGCTCCTTTACAGCGTCCATGAAGGGGAGGCCGCGATAGTCGGTCAGCCAACGGATTGCGTCACCATGCGCCTGGCATCCGAAGCAATGGTAGAAACCCTTGCTGTCGTTGATGTGAAAGCTGGGCGTCTTCTCGTCGTGAAACGGACAGCACGCCTTATATTCGCGGCCCGCGCGCGTCAGCTTCACGCTGCGCCCGATCAGCCCGGACAGCGAGGTGCGCGCGCGCAGTTCGTCGAGCCATTGCGGGGACAGCGCCATGGGGGGTTAGTGCGCCCGCCGCGCCCGCGCCGCAAGCATGCTCAACCGCCCAGCGCCGCTTTCACCCGCGCGCTCGCAGTGCCCATGTCAATGACGCTACCGTGGCGCGCCTTCAGCTGCCCGACGACGCGGCCCATGTCCTTGATCGAGCTCGCGCCCGTCTCCGCCACGACCGCCTGGATCGCGGCGTCGAGTTCGGCCTCGCTCAGCTGCTGCGGCAGGAACGCCTCGATGTAACCGATCTCGGCCGCCTCCGCCGCGGCCATCTCGGGGCGATTGCCGCTTTCGTAAAGCGCGATCGATTCGCGGCGCTGCTTGACCATCTTCTGCAGCACCTCGACGACGACCGAGTCATCGTCGCCGCTTGCGGGCTTGGTGCGCAATTCGATGTCGCGCTCCTTCAGCTTGGCGAGCATCAGCCGCACCGCGGCCAGCCGCGGCTTGTCGCCGGCCTTCAGTGCCTCGACCTGCGCGGACTGGATGGCGTCACGAATCATCGGCGGACCTGCTTGGCTGGGGACTGTCGGGAAAGGAGCGCTCGTAGCCGCATTCGCGTCCCGCCGCCAGATTGCGCCCGCCCGCGCTAAGGCATAACTGCTCGGTCGTTTAGCCACCCGACTCGGGTGTGCGCTCATACGACGGAGAATGACGCGATGGCACCTGCCGCAGCATCCGCTGCCCCCGACGGTGCGACCGGCGTCATCGCGCTTGCCGACGGCACGCTGATCTGGGGTCACGGCTTCGGTCGCACCGGCGATGGCGTTGGCGAACTGATCTTCAACACGGCGATGACCGGCTATCAGGAGGTGATGACCGACCCCTCCTACGCGGGTCAGATCATCACCTTTACCTTTCCGCACATCGGTAACGTCGGCGCCAATGACGAGGACGTCGAAGCGCCGCGCGCCCATGCGGTCGGCTGCGTGGTGCGCGAGCTGCCGACGCGGCCGTCCAACTTCCGCAGTCGCCGCACGCTCGGCGAATGGATGGCGGGCGCGGGGCTGATCGGCATCGCCGGCGTCGACACCCGCGCGCTCACCCGCCGCATCCGCGAGAGCGGCGCGCCGCATGCGGTCATCGCGCATGCGCCCGACGGCCAGTTCGACACCGCCGCCCTGGTCGCCAGGGCGCTTGAGTGGCCGGGGCTGGAGGGGATGGACCTCGCCGCCCGTGTCACCGGCGGGCGCGAGGCGAGCTGGTCGGGCGGTGCCTGGGCGCTGGGGCAGGGCTACGCCACGCATGGCGACGACGACGCGCGCCGCCCGCATGTGGTGGCGATCGATTATGGCGCGAAGGACAGTATCTTCCGCCGTTTGGCTCACGCGGGCGCGCGGGTGACGGTGGTGCCCGCGGCGACCAGCGCGGCGGAGATCATGGCGCTGAAGCCGGCGGGCGTCTTCCTCTCCAACGGCCCCGGCGACCCCGCCGCCACCGGCGCCTACGCGGTCCCCGTGCTGCGTGAGTTGATGGAGCAAGGCGTGCCGATGTTCGGCATCTGCCTCGGCCACCAGCTGCTCGCGCTGGCACTGGGCGGGCGCACGATCAAGATGCACCAGGGCCACCGCGGCGCCAACCACCCCGTCCAGCGCCTGAGCGACGGCGCGGTCGAGATCACCAGCATGAACCACGGCTTCGCCGTCGACACCGCGAGTTTGCCGGAAGGCGTGACGGTGACGCACACCAGCCTGTTCGACGGCTCGAACGCGGGCTTCGAATGTGCCGACAGACGCACCTTGGCGGTGCAGTATCACCCGGAGGCTAGCCCGGGGCCGCAGGATAGCGATTACCTGTTCGCACGGTTTATCAGCTCGCTAGGAGTAGCGTCATGACCCAATGGGAATATCGCGTGCTCGTCTGGGCAGGCAGCGTCTGGACCAACAAGGGCGAGTGGTCGCTAGATCCGATCAAGAACAAGTCCACCGAGGAAGCACTCAACCATATGGGCCGGGAAGGCTGGGAACTGATCGGCCTGGGCCCGGTCCACGGCGCGGATCAGTCGGTCGGCTACATGTTCAAGCGGCCCGTCGGTGACATCCGCTAATGCCCAAACGCACTGACATTTCCTCCATCCTCGTCATCGGTGCGGGGCCGATCGTCATCGGGCAGGCCTGCGAGTTCGATTATTCGGGCACGCAGGCGATCAAAGCGCTGAAGGACGAGGGGTATCGCGTGATCCTCGTCAATTCGAACCCGGCGACGATCATGACCGATCCGGATCTGGCCGACGCGACCTATGTCGAGCCGATTACGCCGGAGATGGTCGCAGCGATCATCGAGAAGGAGCGCCCCGACGCGGTGCTGCCGACGATGGGCGGGCAGACCGCGCTCAACACCGCGCTGGCGCTCGCGCGCGATGGCACGCTCGACAAGTTCGGGGTGGAGATGATCGGCGCTCGCGCCGAAGCCATCGACATGGCCGAAGACCGGCAGAAATTCCGCGAGGCCATGGACCGCATCGGCCTCGGCTCCGCGCGTTCGGCGATCGCGCATAATATGGACGAGGGCTGGGCAGCGCTCCACAAGGTCGGACTGCCCGCGATCATCCGCCCGAGCTTCACGCTGGGCGGGACCGGCGGCGGCGTTGCTTACAACCGCGAGGAGTTCGAGGCGATCGTCCGCGGCGGGCTCGAAGCGTCGCCGACCACCGAGGTGTTGATCGAGGAATCGCTGCTCGGCTGGAAAGAATATGAGATGGAGGTGGTCCGCGACCGCGCGGACAATGCCATCATCATCTGCTCGATCGAAAATGTGGACCCGATGGGCGTGCACACCGGCGACAGCATCACCGTAGCCCCGGCGCTGACGCTGACCGACAAGGAATATCAGATCATGCGCTCGGCGAGCATCGCCGTGCTGCGCGAAATCGGCGTCGAAACAGGGGGTTCCAACGTCCAGTTCGCCGTCAATCCAAAGGACGGCCGCCTGATCGTCATCGAGATGAACCCGCGCGTCAGCCGTTCGTCTGCGCTGGCGTCCAAGGCTACCGGCTTCCCGATCGCCAAGGTCGCGGCGAAGCTGGCGGTGGGCTACACGCTCGACGAGATTCAGAACGACATCACCGGCGCCACCCCCGCCTCGTTCGAACCGACGATCGATTACGTCGTCACCAAAATCCCGCGCTTCGCCTTTGAGAAGTTCAAGGGCGCCGAACCGTTGCTGACGACGGCGATGAAGTCGGTCGGCGAAGTCATGGCGATCGGGCGCAATTTTGCGGAGTCGCTGCAGAAAGCGCTGCGCGGGCTGGAGACGGGACTGTGCGGGCTCGACCCGGTCGAGCACCTCGTTGGCGCCTCGCGCGAACAGCTGTTGTCCGAGCTCGCCAAGCCTACCCCCGACCGGCTGTTGGTCGCGGCGCAGGCACTGCGCGAGGGGATGAGCGTTGAGGAGATCAACGCGGTTACCCACTACGACCCGTGGTTCCTCGACCGCATCGCGGAGACCGTGGCGGCGGAAAATGAGGTGCTGACCGACGGCCTACCGCGCGATGCGGTGGGCTTGCGGCGGCTAAAGGCGCTCGGTTTCTCCGACAAACGCCTAGCGCGGCTGGCGTTGCGCTCGGCGCACGTTCGGCCGGGAATGGCGCGCGCTGCGGCGCGAGGCTCGGGCCTGCTCCACGACGCGCTGGTGGCGATGACCGGGGGTGTCACCGAAGCCGAGGTGCGCGCGCTGCGCCACCGGCTCGGCGTGCGCCCAACCTACAAACGCATCGACAGCTGCGCGGCGGAGTTCGCGGCGATCACCCCCTATCTCTACTCGACCTACGAGGCGCCTGCGTTCGGGGCAGGGGACGACGAGGCGGACCCGACCGAGGCTACCAAGATCGTGATCCTCGGCGGCGGGCCGAACCGTATCGGGCAGGGGATCGAGTTCGACTATTGCTGCTGCCACGCCTGTTTCGCGCTGAGCGACGCGGGGTTCGAGACGATCATGGTCAACTGCAACCCGGAAACGGTGAGCACCGACTATGACACCTCCGACCGGCTTTATTTCGAGCCGCTCACCGCGGAGGATGTGCTCGAGCTGCTCGAAGTCGAGCGCAGCCGCGGCACGTTGCTCGGCGTCATCGTTCAGTTCGGCGGGCAGACGCCATTGAAGCTCGCCCGCACGCTTGAGGAAGCTGGGATCCCGATCCTCGGCACCTCCCCCAACGCGATCGACCTTGCCGAGGACCGCGAGCGGTTCGCGGCGCTGGTGCACAAGCTCGGCCTCAAACAGCCCGAGAACGGCATCGCGCGAAGCCGCGAGGAAGCGCTCGCGGTGGCGGAGCGCATTGGCTATCCTGTGCTCACGCGGCCTTCCTACGTGCTTGGCGGGCGGGCGATGGAGATCGTCGACAGCCCCGCGCAGCTCGAAGCCTATATCGACACAGCGGTGCAGGTCTCGGGCGATTCCCCGGTGCTGATCGACCGCTACCTGCGTGACGCGATCGAGGTCGACGTCGACGCCATCTGCGACGGCGAACAGGTCGTCGTGTCGGGTGTCATGCAGCATATCGAGGAGGCAGGGGTCCATTCGGGTGACAGCGCCTGCTCGATCCCGCCCTACAGCCTGCCCGCCGATATCGTCACTGAGATCGAACGGCAGACCGCCGCGCTGGCCGGCGCGCTCGGGGTGCGCGGCCTTATGAACGCGCAGTTCGCGGTGAAGGACGGCGAGGTTTACCTCATCGAGGTGAACCCGCGCGCCAGCCGGACGGTGCCCTTTGTCGCCAAGGCCATCGGCGCCCCGATCGCGAAGATCGCCGCGCGCGTTATGGCGGGAGAGCGTCTCGTCGACCTGCCGCCGGTGGATCAACACGTCCCGCATGTCGCGGTCAAGGAAGCGGTGTTCCCCTTCGCGCGGTTCCCCGGCGTCGATCCGGTGCTCAGCCCCGAGATGCGCTCGACTGGCGAAGTGATGGGGATCGCCGATGCCTTTCCGGCTGCGTTCGCGAAAGCCCAACTCGGAGCCGGCGACGCGTTGCCGCGCAGCGGCCAGCTTTTCGTGTCGGTCAAGGACAGCGACAAGCCGCGCGTTCTGCCAGCCGTTGAGCGACTGATCGAACTCGGTTGGAGCGTGATCGCAACCGGTGGCACGGCCGACTACCTCGCCTCGCGCGGGCTGACCATTGAGCGGGTCAACAAGGTCGCGGAGGGGCGGCCGCACATCGTCGACCGGATCAAGGACGGCGATGTGCAGCTGATCTTCAACACCACCGAAGGCTGGCAGTCGCTCAAGGATTCGGCGTCAATTCGCGCGAGCGCGCTGCAACAGCGGCTTCCCTACTACACCACGGCGGCGGCGTGCGATGCGGTCGCGCTGGCGATCGTGGAGGCGCAGGGCAGGGTTGAAGTGCGCTCGCTGCAATCTTATCATTCGGCGATTGGCGTTTAGCGCCTTCCCAAACATGGACGCCGCCCGACGCGCCCGCGTGGCGCGACGTGTGGCTTGATTGACAAGACAAGGTTCAAGCGATGGCGAGTGTCGAAAAAGTCCCCATGCTGGCCGAAGGCTACGAGCGGCTGACGAAGCAGCTTGCGACGCTGAAAGCCGAGCGCCCGGGGATCGTCGATGCCATTGAAGAAGCTCGCGCGCACGGCGACCTGTCCGAGAACGCCGAATATCATTCCGCGAAGGAGCGTCAGGGGCAGGTCGAAGCTTCGATCGCCGATCTCGAGGATCGGTTGAGCCGCGCACAGATCATCGACCCGACCACGCTTTCGGGTGATCGGGTCGTGTTCGGCGCGACCGTGAAGCTGAAGGACGAGGATGACAAGGACATCACTTATCAGATCGTCGGGCAAACCGAGGCCGACGCCAAGCTCGGCCGGATCAGTTACAACTCGCCGCTCGGTCGCGCGCTGATCGGGCGCCGGGTCGGCGACGAAGTCGAAGTGACCGTCCCGTCGGGTGACCGCTGGTTCGAGGTCGCCGAAATCGCGTTCGTGTGAGCGCGCCCGACGCGCTTCGTGCGGCCCCGGCCACGCTCTCGCTGCTCGCGTTGACGACGCTCGTCTCAGTCGGGGCCTGGTTTCTGTTCCCAGAGGCGGTGACGCTCGGCGCACTGGTCCCGGCCCGCTTTGGGGGTGAGGCGCTGACAGGCGCGGTGCCAGCGTTGCTCACGCCGTTCACGGCGGCGTTGCTGCACAGCGGGTGGATGCACCTGCTGTTCAACATGATTATCTTGCTCTGGGTCGGCCGCGCGGTGGAGGCGGCGACGGGGCAGCATCTCCTGATTTTGCTTTACGTTGCGGGTGCAGCCATGGGCGCGCTTGCGTCCTGCCTACTCGACCCCTCGTCCAGCGTCCCGCGTATTGGCGCGTCTGGCGCGGTGTCAGCCGTGATCGCTGTCTATGCGATGATCTTCTCGCAGCAGCGTGTCACATCCGTAGCTGGGCTGCCCCCTTGGGTGGTGAGGGCTCTTTGGCTGGGAGCCGCCTGGGTGGTCATCCAGATTCTGATCGGCTTCGCGACGCCAACGATCGACGTTGGCGCGCATGTCGGCGGCTTTCTTGCTGGCTTGGTTTTGGCGCGCCCGTTGCTCAAGTTTCGCTTCAGGCGTTAGTTGCCGGCGCTTTGAGGTCGGGCTCCAGCAGCCGGTGAAGGTGCACCACGACGTAGCGCATTTCCGCGTCGTCCACCGTCCGCTGAGCCGCGGCGCGCCACGCCTCTTCCGCCGTCGCGTAATCTTCGAACAAACCGACAAAGTCGATTTTCGACAGATCCTGGAAGTCGAGGGTGCGCGGATCCTTGACGCGACCGCCAAACACCAGATGCAATTTGCTCATCATCGTCTTTCAGGCTTCAACGAGAAAGGCGGCCCGCTACCAGACCGCCTTTCCGAGAGCAATCATCGCGAACGGGTAGGTCCTAGTCGAAGCCTTCCTGATATTCGTCCGAGATGTCGGCCCGCTCCTTGCGGGCGTTGGCTTCGCGGATCACGAGCGCGACAGCCGCCCCCGCCGCGATCGCCAGGCCTGCGGTGATGAACGGATGACGGCGCGCGACACCGGCCGACCGGCGTGCAAGATCAATCACTTCATCTGCAGCAACGGCCGCATGGTCGGTCACAAAGTCGGCGCCATCCCGTACGGCCGAGCCCGTCGCCCGGGTCGCCGACCGCGCCGCGTCTCGCGATGAGCCATAAGCATCCATCACCCGGTCGAGCGCGGCATCGAGCATCTGCTGCGCGGCACTGGAAGATTTCCCCCGCAACGCCATCATTTCTTCTTCTCCGTAAGACTGTCGACGACGGACGCGAACGTGTCCGAAAGCCACTGACGCCATTTCGGCCGCTCGTCCCCGACGACGTCGCCCAGCCTTCGGGCGATTGGGTCTCGCAGGAGGTACGCGACGACCATCGCAGCGCCAAGAGCCGCAATGCCGGGGCGCTCGCGCACGGTCCGAACGGCACTGTCAGCCGTGCTCTCGGCTGCCGCCACGGTCTTGTCCGTGGCAAGGCTCAAGAGGTTCGAAGGGGCAACGCTCGCCTTCAGGTTGGAGGTTCCGGTGCGGAGCCGATCCCGTTCGACCCGAGCGCGCGTTACGGCCGCGCGAAGCCGGTCGATGTCACTCATCGTTTCACCGTTTCGATGACTTCGGAGATACGGCCGGAACCGGAGCGGATCATGGAATACCCGATCCCCGCAACTATCGCGCCCACTGCAGCCATGATTAGAAAGGCCGCAAGCCACGAAGTCGCATCGGCCAGAGCAACGAGAATGGCGCCGAGCAGCATCGCCAAGAGGATGAGCCCGCCAACGACGGCCACCCCAGCGCCCACCCCAGCTGTCTTTGCGCCGGACGCCGCTGTCGTGGCCGCCAGCCGGACAACGTCCTTTTCAGCCTGAAAGCTGGTTCCGATACGTTGCTTGAGCGTCGAAGCGGCCTGCGCCGGCGAGCTTGCGCTCGCCGGCGTCGGGCTGTCCCAAGCCGCATCTGCTGCGGTTTGGGCCACGATCAGTAACGGCTGTTCGAGCTGGAGAAGAGCTTCGACAGCATGAAGCCCACCACCGCAGCGCCAGCGACGGCGATCGCGGGGTTCTTGCGGACGGCATCGCGCGCCGCGTCGGCGAGTTCGTCAACGCTCTTGTCGTTGAGCGCGCTGGCCGCCTGATCGATCTTGGCCGAGGCGCGTCGGGCATAGTCGCCATAGGTCGCGCCGAACCGTTCATCGACCTGCGGTGCCACGTCGCTGATCGCCCGCGAGACCGAATTCAGACCGTCCGCCGCGAGCGTTTTGCCGCGGCTTGCCGCGTCCTTCGCCTTGTCGCCCGCCTGGCTCGCATAGGCCTTTGCCGAGTCGCTGAGTTCGCCGGCCTTGCGTGTGGCTTCGTCCTTGATCGTCGAACCGGTCGACGCCAGCGACTCGCGCACCGCGGAGGTCGACGTTGAACCTGCCGGCTTCACGGCCGACGTGTCGCTGAATTTGTTGCCGTTGTTCTGGCTGCCGGTGGTGTCCATTAGTTCACTTCCTTCCGAATCCGGGAGCGTTCGCCCCACTCGTCACACCGAACGGCTAAGGGGTTGAACTGGTTCCGCGCATGTAACGAAGCGCAATCCGCCCGCGCTGTGCGGATTGCGGAGCGAGGGGAGGGGGCCTAAGCGCCCGTCCCATCTCCTGTGTTCCCGTCGAGAAAGGCCGCCCCATGACCATCATCGTCGACTGCGTCGCCCGTCAACTTATCGATAGCCGGGGGAACCCGACCATCGAAGTCGACGTGCACCTCGAAGATGGCAGCATGGGCCGTGCGATGGTGCCCTCCGGCGCTTCGACCGGCGCGCACGAGGCCGCTGAGCTGCGCGACGGTGACAGCGCGCGCTGGGGCGGCAAGGGCGTCGAGAAGGCGATCGAGGCCGTTCACACCGACCTCGCCGAAGCCGTGATCGGCCTCGACGGGACCGATCAGCGTTCGGTCGACGCGGCTATGATCGAAGCCGATGGGACGCCGAACAAGTGCCGTCTCGGCGCGAATGCGATCCTCGGCATCAGCCTCGCCACGGCCAAGGCTACGGCCGATTCCGTCGGGCTCCCGCTTTACCGCTATGTTGGGGGTGTCGGCGCCAATGTATTGCCGGTGCCGATGATGAACATCATCAACGGCGGCGCGCACGCCGACAATCCGATCGACTTTCAGGAGTTCATGATCCTCCCCGTGGGTGCGGACAGCTTCTCAGAGGCCATGCGCTGGGGCACCGAAATATTTCACGCGCTCAAGAAGCAGCTCAACGCCGCGGGCCTTTCGACCGGCATCGGCGACGAGGGCGGATTTGCGCCGAACATCGCCAGCAGCCGCGAAGCGCTCGATGCGATACTGCGCGCGATCGAGGCGGCGGGGTATCGCCCCGGCGAAGACATTGCGCTCGGCCTCGATTGCGCGGCGACGGAGTTCTTTGAGGGCGGCCTCTACCGCCTCACCGGCGAGGGGCGCACGCTGTCGGCCGACGAGATGGCGGGCGAACTTGCCGCGCTGGTCGATGCCTACCCGATCATCACGATCGAGGACGGCATGGGCGAGGATGACCGCGAAGGGTGGAAAATTCTCACCGACCGCATCGGTGACCGCTGCCAGCTTGTCGGGGATGACCTGTTTGTTACGAACAGCGCCCGCCTGACTGACGGCATTCGCGACGGCCTCGCGAACTCGCTGCTGGTCAAGGTCAATCAGATCGGCACCCTGACCGAGACGCTGGAGGCGGTCGAGCTGGCCCAGCGTGCGGCTTACACCGCAGTGATGTCGCACCGCTCCGGGGAGACGGAGGACGCGACCATCGCCGACCTCGCCGTCGCGACCAACTGCGGCCAGATCAAAACGGGCAGCCTCGCGCGGTCGGATCGGCTTGCCAAATACAACCAGCTGCTGCGGATCGAAGAGGCGCTGGGCGCGTCGGCACGCTACCCGGGGTGGAGCGCTTTCGCGCGCGCGCGGCGTTGATCGGTTGCGCCTCGCTCGCAGTTCCGACTTGACGGTCCGCGCTCGGCATGATTCCTGACCGCATGGCGATGCGAGGTCATATCAGGCGGTCGGGCGGCACAGGCTGGTGGCACTGGGCGCTGGCGACGCTGGCGGTCGGCATCGCGCTGTTGTGGTTGCTGTTCGGCTCGACCGGCTTGTTCGCGTGGAACGACTATAACCGCGAGCTCCGGCAGCGCGAGGCGCAGCTGGTCCGGCTGCACGAGGAGCATCAGGTGTTGCTCAATCACCAGCGCCTGCTCGACCCCAAGCGCTCCGACCCTGACCTTGGCGAGGAACTGGTGCGCGAGGAACTGAACCTCGTCCACCCCGACGACGTCGTCGTGGTGCTGCCAAAGCGGTAGGCCCGCGCGCCCTACGGGTGTGTGACTGGTTCGTACACGATATCCACGGCACCCCAGGTCGTCTCCTGTACGAAAACTCGGGCTTCGCTATCGTAGCGGATCAAAAGATGCCGATCGTCCATCCACGTCAGTTCAGCCCACGGTCCTTGCCAACTGCCGCGTCGCGCCCCGCCGTCGGCGACGAAGGCGTTCCCGGCACCGTTAAATAACGAGGGGTCAATTGAAATTTGGGTCGTGTAGTCGGTGGTGGCTCCGCAATCGCGCATGAACATGATGGCGTGATGCGCCCCACCTGGCGATCGAACGTCGGCAACCCCCTCATTGGAACACATGAAACCGCACCCACCGAGCAAAAGGGGAGCCGGTAGCAGTGCGAGGCGGACCATCGTCGCAGATTACCGCGATAAACTCTAACCGCAACCGGGCGCACCAGGTTGCCACGCCCCGCCGCCGCTCTCTATAGCCCTTTGCAACCCAGCCAGGCTGACCCAAGGAGAGCGCCCGTCGTGGCCAAAGCCCGTCCTGCCAGCGCCGCGCCCGCGCCGGCGCCCGCCGCCGTTCCCGCGACCCCTAACCGCGAGCGTCCGCCACAGCCGCAGCGGCATGTTGCCGACCTCGAAGAGATGCGCCGCTACTATCGCGAGATGCTGCTCATCCGCCGGTTCGAGGAGAAGGCGGGGCAGCTCTACGGCCTGGGGCTGATCGGCGGCTTCTGCCACCTCTACATCGGGCAGGAAGCGGTCGCCGTGGGGCTCCAGTCGGCGCTCGACGGCGACAAGGACAGCGTCATCACCGGCTACCGCGACCACGGGCATATGCTCGCCTACGGCATCGACCCCAATGTCATCATGGCCGAGCTGACCGGCCGCGCCGCGGGCATCTCCAAGGGCAAGGGCGGTTCGATGCACATGTTCAGCGTCGAACATAAATTTTACGGCGGGCATGGCATCGTCGGGGCGCAAGTCGCGCTCGGCACCGGCCTCGCCTTTGCGCACAAGTATCGCGAGGACGGGGGTGTCTGCCTCGCCTATTTCGGCGACGGCGCGGCCAATCAGGGACAGGTGTACGAGAGCTTCAACATGGCCGAGCTGTGGAAGCTGCCGATCATCTACGTGATCGAGAACAACCAGTACGCCATGGGCACGTCGGTCAATCGCGCGTCGGCGGAGGACCAGCTCTACCGCCGGGGGGAAAGCTTTCGCATTCCTGGGATCCAGGTCGACGGCATGGACGTGCTCGACGTGCGCGGGGCAGCCTCCGTGGCGCTCGACTGGGTGCGCAGCGGCAAGGGCCCGATCTTGCTCGAACTGAAGACCTACCGTTACCGAGGCCACTCCATGTCCGACCCGGCGAAATATCGCAGCCGCGAGGAGGTGCAGGCGGTGCGCGAGAAGAGCGATCCGATCGAGGGGCTCAAGGCCGAACTGCTCGTCGCGGGTGCGACGGAGGATGAGCTGAAGGGCCTCGACCAGGAAATCCGGCGTATCGTAAGCGAAGCCGCGGACTTCGCCGAAAGCGCGCCCGAACCGGACCTGTCCGAACTCCACACCGACGTGTTGGTGGAGAGCTACTGATGGCCGTTGAACTCAAGATGCCTGCGCTCTCTCCAACGATGGAGGAGGGGACGCTTGCCAAATGGCTGGTCAAGCCTGGGGACACTGTGAAGTCCGGTGACATTCTCGCCGAGATCGAGACGGACAAGGCGACGATGGAATTCGAAGCAGTCGACGAAGGCACCGTCGGCGAACTGCTCGTCGCGGAGGGGACCGAGGGGGTGAAGGTCGGGACCGTCATCGCGACGCTGAGCGGGGAGGGTGAGGCGACGGCGGCGCCTGCTTCCGCCGCTCCGGCTCCCGCTCCCGCCGCGCCGGCTCCTGCTCCCGCTGCTCCGCCCGCTTCGGCGGAGGCGCTGCAGGAAAAGGAGATCGTCACCCACGACGCTCCGCAGGCGCCTGAAGCGACAACGGCCGAGGCAGCCCCGGAGGGCGCGACGATCACCGTGCGCGAGGCGTTGCGCGACGCGATGGCGGAGGAGATGCGCCGCGACGAACGCGTCTTCGTCCTGGGCGAGGAGGTCGCGGAGTATCAGGGCGCCTACAAGGTGACGCAGGGCTTGCTCGAGGAATTCGGGGCAAAGCGCGTGATCGACACGCCGATCACCGAATATGGTTTTGCCGGCCTGGGCGCGGGCGCGGCGATGGGCGGCTTGCGGCCGGTGGTCGAGTTCATGACGTTCAACTTCGCGTTGCAGGCGATCGACCACATCATCAACTCGGCGGCCAAGACCAACTATATGTCGGGCGGGCAGATGCGCACCCCGATCGTGTTCCGGGGGCCCAATGGCGCGGCCAGCCGGGTGGGCGCGCAGCACAGCCAGAACTTCGGTCCCTGGTATGCGAGCGTGCCCGGGTTGATCGTCATCGCGCCCTACGATGCGGCGGATGCGAAGGGGCTGCTGAAAGCGGCCATCCGCAGCGAAGACCCGGTCGTGTTTCTTGAGAACGAACTGGTTTACGGCCGCAGCTTTCCCGCGCCGCCGCAGGGCGACGAGGTGCTCCCGATCGGCAAGGCGCGGGTGCATCGCGAAGGCGGCGACCTCACCATCGTCAGCTATTCAATCGGCGTCGGACTGGCGTTGGAGGCGGCGGAGACGCTGGCCGGTGAGGGGATCAGCGCGGAGGTGATCGACCTGCGCACGCTGCGTCCGCTCGACGCCGACGCGGTGCTGGCGAGCCTTGCCAAGACGCACCGGCTGATGGTGGTTGAGGAAGGCTGGCCGACCTGCTCGATCGCCAGCGAAATTGCCGCGCTGGCGATGGAGCGGGGCTTCGACGACCTCGACGCGCCGGTGCTGCGCGTCACCGATGAGGACGTGCCGCTCCCTTACGCCGCCAATCTTGAAAAGGCCGCGCTGATCAGTGCGGAGCGCGTGGTCGAGACTGCGCGCCGCCTTGTTCGCGGCGGCTGAATGTCGCCCGGTGCGTCGCGGTCAGGGGACGCGGCGCACTGTGCCGCAGTTGCTCATCACAACCGCGTTGTCGGGGTTGTAGACCTGCGTTGTATCGCGCTGGTCGCGCACGTCGACGGCCGCTTCGTAACTGACCTTGCGCGTCCATCCGAAGGTGCGCAGCGGCAGGACGATTGGCTGATAGGTATATTCGACCTCGACGAACATCACCGGGATCCCATCTGTCGCGGCGATGCGGGCGCTCGGCGGCCCCATGCCGGTTACGCTCGTCGTCGTCGCTCCGTCCCCTTGTTTTTGATAGGCTGACGCGAGTTCCAGAGCGCCGTAGCAGCGCTGCCATCGCACCGTCTGGCCGTTGCCCGCATCGTTGACCTGCAGGCTCGACAGGATGATCCGTCCGTTCGTTCGAATGTCGAGCCGACCGCTCTGCACTTGTGCGCCCGCGAAGACGTCGTTTATGTCGCTCTCACGGATCTGGGGCAAGGCGAGGTTGCTACCCGACGCGATGCGCGACGCGTTATCGGCGACCGATAGCGCGATGTTCGAAATCCGCAGGTTCACCACCGCCATGTTGGCGAGCTCGAGCCCGGTAAAGCCCGCCAGCGCCAGCAGCGGAACGGTGAACGCACCTTCGATCAGCGCGATACCGCGCGTATCGCGGACGAGGCGACGCAGCAGGCGAGGCATGGGAAGGCTCATCATCCGCATCGCACCACTCCCGCGCTGCGTTGCGCCTGTTCACCATAGGGCTGGTTGCGGAGGATCGTCTGGGCCTGCATCCGCGTCGTCGAGCTCTGGCCGATGAAACGCCAGACCGGAAACAGCCGGCGATACTCCGCCGTCACTTGGTATAGCACGACGTCGTTGGCTCCGCCGCGGCCGGAACTCCCCGGGCTGGCATCCCAGGTCGAGTTGTTGTTGACGTCCGTAAAGCATTCGCCGGAATCATAGCGGTTGTTGCCATTGGCGTCGGTAAATGCCTCAGGTTTCGACACGTCGCCGAAAGACTCATAGTTGGCGCGCGAAAAGCTGAGTGTCACAAATTTCGCGAAGCCGCCCAGTTCCTGGACCACGCGATTGTCGACCGTAGCGATGTCGTCGCCACTTTCGAGACTGTTTGCACGACCGGCCGACTGCACTGCGCCATAGAGCGTTCCCCGGATGTATGCCTGCAACGCGTAATCGAAGATACCGACGATCAGCATGAGCAGGATCGGCATCAGCAGCGCCAGTTCGATCATATATGCGCCGCGTCGGTCGGACCGCAGGCGCGCGACGCGTCGGGATGCTCCGCGTATCATGACTGCAGCCTCAGGCGCGCGATGCGCTTGGCGATATTCTGGAATTGGGTGCGCAGCTCGGCGCTGTTGGCCGCGGCGAACGAACGATCGCCACTGGCGCACGAGCGCATCGTTTCGTCGAGCCCATCGGGGCCGAAACTCACAAACCAGATCGTGATGTTGCGTGCTTTGGCCGCATCGCACAGGGCGAGAAGCCGGGCGTTGTGCCGGGCAGTCAACTGGTTGGGATCGGCGTTGCCGAGAACGCGGCGCTCGAGCGACTCCTGACCCTGGTGGCTGACCACCCGCATGTCCGGCGACATCAGACCGTCGGTCATGAAGAGGATGTGGCGACTGATCGGCAGGTTGTTAGGGGCGGTCGCATTGGTGTCCCGCCACGGGCCGGTGGGGGAGATCATGCGCGCACCCCACGCCATCCCGGCATCGTGATAAGTTCCGCCGACCGCACTCAAGCCATTGATAGCGGTTACGAAATCTGCACGCTCGAACGTGCGCAGCGGCGTGACAGCCGTCGGGCACGCTGGAAAGCCGCCGTTGACGACCGACGAAGCCGCGTAGTTCGGCAGGTTGGTCGTAATCTCATAGACTTCGGGCGATGCGCTGGTGGCGACCGGCCAGCCATTGCTGTCGACCGCGCGGGGGTAGGTGAAGGCGGGCACCATCGCACGCCAGCGGGTGTCGTCGTCGCTCGGTATGCGATCCACATCCAGATCGATCGCACCCGGCGGCACCGCGGATGAGGCAGTGAACGCCTGGGTCGCGCGCTCGCGCACGCAGCCATTCCATGTGCCGACCACCTGATCCGCCTTGAACCCGATCGGCAGGGACAGCGAACCGCCAGTCTTCAGCCCCGACGTGTCATATTCGACCATCCGATACTGGTAGTAATATCGCAGCGTTCGTGACGTGGCGGTCTCCTCGACATAAGTCCGCGACCGCACGCGCTGACGGCATTGATTGTACGACCAGGTATAGGAAAACTCACGCTGCACGCGCGGCTGATCCGATTCCGTAATGAAACGACGGTCGGTCGAGCTTACCTCTTCGATCCGCACCGTTTCGACTGGCGAGCCGGTGGGTGACGTTTCGAACGTCGTGGTCGTTGGGCAATTCGACGACGACGTGACATTGTTGAGTGTCTGCCCCGTATTCGAGTAGCTCGACCACCCGCTCACATTTTCGTAGGTGATGCTGGGGCCGCTGCTCGCGACGACGTCCGTGCGAATGGTGCGCGACGGTATCTCTGATGTGTTCGCGATATAGCTGGGGTTGAGCGCCATCAGCGCCGAACCCACGTTCACTGACGACGAATATGGCACAATCCCCAGCCGCAAGCGCGAATTGCCGCGCTCGGATGCAGCGAGCGTGTCGTAAAACGCCACTGCTTCGCGCTTTAACGCCGCAATGCGGGTCTCGCTGCCCATCGCCGAATTCATCGACCCGGTTACGTCGAGCACCATCATCACATCGGTGTTCGGCATTTCGAACCGAGCCGAACAGGATACGCTCAGATTGAAATCATCGCTGTCGGTCGCAGCGTTGAAGCCCGCCATGATGATCATCGGCAGCTTCGTCCGCGCGGTGGCGGCGACAGTGCTCGGGTCAGGCAGCGTCGGCAAGAACGTCGTGTCCCGGCTGCCGTAGATGCCGGGCCGATAGTTGAAATTGAACATCCGTTCGGCGCGGGCCCTTGCCTCCGTCGTAAAGACCGTCCCGGTCATGGCTCGCCGACCGGCAAGCACCCCGGCATCGCACGCCTGCTGCAGCCGACCTCTGGCCATATAGGCGCGGCTCATGTCGACCCCGGCACCGATCGTGATCAGGATCGGGACGAGCATCGCTGCCACCATATACATGATGTTGCCACGCTCGTTCCGACGCAGTCGGCGGAGGATCGAAATGAGCTTCATCGGCGCCCCAGTGCCCGTGACGTGCCAAATTGCACGAGTCCCATCCCGCCGCTTGCCGCAAACAGCGTTGTTGTGCGGTTCGCGCAGATGGTAACGGCCGCGTTAACGATGCCTCCGCCCGCGCCCCCCCGTCCTCCTGCGACCCTCTTCACGCTCTCCCACCATCTGGTGCGACCAACGGTCGACGTGCGCGCCCGCGCGGCAACCGATGCACTGTCGGCGCTCGACGAGGCATTACGCGTCGCGCAAAACGGCGCCCGCGATCCGATGCTGCGTCAGATCCGGCTGCGGTGGTGGTCTGATCAGGTCGAACAGCTTCGACCCGGTGATCGCCCGCCCGACCCTACGCTCGCACGCGTCGCCCGCGACCTTATCGCGCGCTTCGACGGCGAAAGCCGCGCGCGCCTGTCGCAATGGGCCGCAAATCACGATGACCCGGCGGCGCGCGGCGAAGGACTGTTCGCCATCGGCGCGCATTTGCTCGGCGGCGCTGAGGGTAGGGCAGAGGGTGGCCTGTGGGGGCAAACCGCGGCCGCACTGGAGGAGGGTGCCGCGCCTCGCCTGTTCCCACCGCTCGAGGCGCGCGCTGCGACACGGGGCCTCGCCCCACCTCTGCGCATCATGGCCGCGCAGGCGCGCGACGTGGCTCGGCGGGGTGGGCGCAACGCACCCCTGCGCGATCAATGGATCAGCTTGCGGGTCGGATTGCTCGGCCGCTAGCAGCCGTTGCGAGTCGTGTTCGACGAGGGGGGAAGGGGCATGCGGATTTTAGTGGGTGCGCTCGCCGCAGCGGCTTTGCTGCTGGGCGGATTCTTTCTCTGGAGCGCCACGTCGCAGCCCGTGCCAAAGCTCAGCGCCGCTGCGGCGCCCGCCCCGCCCGAGGCTGCCGACCCGTTGGCGCTGCCCACGGGCGATCCTGCGGCCCGGGGCGCACCCCCGCCCGGCCTTCCCAAAGCCAACCCCCTGTCGCGCGAGCAGCGGCGCTTTCAGCGCTACGATCGCAACCGCGACGGCGGCATCACGCGAGTGGAGATGCTATCGACGCGCAGCAGCGCCTTCCGTCGGCTCGACAAGGACGGCGACAATCTGTTGAGCTTTGAGGAATGGGCGGTGCGCACCGGTGACCGCTTCGCCGAAGCCGACCGCGACCGTTCGGGTATCGTCACCCCCGCCGAATTTGCCCGGACAGCGCCCAAGCCGCGCACCGCCGCGCCACGCTGCCGCTGTCCGGCGGACGCCGAGGCCGACTAGGCCGCCTTCGCCTTCCAGGCCGCGAGCGAGGCCTGCGCGCGCTGCGCATAGCCACGTTTACGGTCGGCCTTGCGGACATCTTCGGCGAGCGGCGGGAACAGGCCGAAATTGACGTTCATTGGCTGATAGGTCGCGCTGTCAGCACCCCCGGTGATATGCCCTGCGAGCGCGCCCAGCGCGGTATCGGCCGGAATCGGAACGGGCGTCTCGCCCCGCTTCTCCGCAATGACGTAGCGGGCGACCGCGAGCCCGATGGCGGCGCTTTCGACATAACCTTCGCAGCCGGTGATCTGCCCGGCAAAGCGGATGTGCGGCATCGATTTCAGCCGCAGCGTGGCATCGAGCAGCACCGGCGACTTGATGAAGCTGTTGCGATGCAGGCCGCCCAGACGCGCGAATTCCGCCCGTTCGAGGCCGGGAATGGTGCGGAACAGACGCACCTGTTCGGCATGTTTAAGCTTTGTCTGAAAACCCACCATGTTCCACAATGTGCCGAGCGCGTTATCCTGCCGCAGTTGCACGACGGCATAGGGCCAGCGCCCGGTCCGTGGGTTATCGAGTCCGAATGGCTTCATCGGCCCGTGGCGCAGCGTCTGCACGCCGCGAGAGGCCATCACTTCGATTGGCATGCAGCCTTCGAAATAGGGGGTGTTCGTCTCCCACTCCCGAAACTCGGTCTTCTCGCCGTTCAGCAGGCCGGTCACGAAAGCGAGATACTGCTCCTTGTCGAGCGGGCAATTGATATAGTCTTTGCCGTCGCCCATCGGCCCAACCTTGTCCCACCGGCTGGCCATCCACGCGATATCCATGTCGACGCTGTCGCGATGCACGATCGGCGCGATCGCATCGAAGAAGGCGAGCGAATCTTCGCCGGTCGCCCGAGCGATCGCTTCGGCAAGTCCGGGTGCGGTGAGCGGTCCGGTGGCAACGATCGTCGCACCTTCCGTCGGCAGCTCATCGACCCGCTCGCGCACCAATGTCACATTCGGGTGCGAGGCGAGGGCCTGCGTGACCCGTGCCGAAAAACCATCGCGGTCCACCGCGAGCGCCGACCCGGCTGGAACCTTGGTCGCATCAGCGCTGGCCATGATCAGCGATCCGAGCTCCCGCATCTCACGATGGAGCAGGCCTACCGCGTTGGCCTCCGCGTCGTCCGAGCGAAAGCTGTTCGAACAGACCATCTCCGCCAGCGCGTCGCTGTGATGTGCTGGCGTAGTCTCACCACCGCCGCGCATCTCCGACAGGCGCACCTGCAACCCGGCTTCGGCGAGCTGCCACGCTGCCTCACTGCCGGCGAGCCCGCCGCCGATGACATGGACATCATGCGCGTTCATCAATATCCCTCGGTCCTGTTTAGGCCGTGCCACGCGCACATCCTTGGGGGGAGAGACGTGCACCTGGGCCTGTTTGCCGCGGCGATGTTCGCCGGCGCGGCGTATCTGTTCGTCCCGCTCCTAGGCGTCGCCGGCCCCGCTGTCATCGCCTGGAAGGGGGCGGGCGTCGCATTGCTTGCGCTGTGGGCGTGGCTGGCGCGGCGCGACCGGATCGGCCGCACCATCGCCCTCGTGCTGGCGCTCGGGGCGGTCGGCGACATCCTGCTCGACGCTGTCGGGCTGGAGGTCGGGGCCGCAGCGTTCGCGGCCGGGCACTTGGTCGCGATCCTGCTCTATCTGCGACATCGCCGCACGCCACTATCCGCGTCGCAGCGCTGGCTGGCGATGCTGCTGATACCTCTGTCGCTGATCATCGCCGCGGGGCTTCTGCGCGGACAGGATGGGCTGGCGGGCGCCCTGCTTTACGTAGCAATTGTCGCGGCGATGACGGCGGCGGCGTGGTGCAGTCGCTTCTCGCGCTATCGCGTGGGGGTGGGAGCGGTCCTGTTTCTCGTCAGCGACCTCATTCTCTTCGCGCGCCTCGCCGGACACATTGAGCCGGGCGTGGGCGGTGTGCTGGTATGGAGCGCCTATTTCGGGGGTCAGGCGTTGATCGCGTGGGGCGTGGTGACATCGGCTGTCCGTCCGGCCGCTACGGAGCGCTAACGGTTGGAACTGAAACCCACGCCCGCCGGGCTGCGCGCGATCCTCTATGATGCGGAAGGTCGCGACCGCGCGCTGGAGATCGCAGAAATCGAGTTTGATTCGATGACCGATTCGCAGCTGCTGTGGATCGACGGGCCAGTCGATGCTTTCAATCCGTCGGTCGAGCTGCCCGAACAGATACGGCAGGCGATGGGCGAAATCTTGCAGAACGGCCCGACCATTCGCATCGGCGGCGATCTTTACTGGTTCACCGTCCCCGCGTGCCCCGATCGAAAGACGGAAGCGGGGACGTTCGTCAGCTTCATTGTCTGCGGCAAGAGCGTTCTCGTGACGGTTCGGCAGACCGAAGCGGACGCCTTCAATCGCTTCATCGACACCGATCGCGGTGAAACGCTGAAAGGTCAGCTGTCCGCGTCGTCGCTGTCGGCGGCACTGATGATGTCACACCTCGGCGATTTTCAGCGACAGATTTCTTTGATCGACGATGAGGTCGATTCACTCGACGATGCGATTTTGCGGTCGCGGGAAAAGGGCGACCCATTGCGCAAGCTCGCCACGCTGCGACGCCGGCTCGCTGCGGTGCGTCGTGCGCTCGCAGGGCACCGCAGCGTGATGCAGTCGCTCGAACGCGCCGATTTCGCGCCGATGATCGAAGACGCCGACGAGCGGCACTTCGACAACCTCTACGCGCTTTACCAGCGGCTGGAGGACGAGGTCGCGCGCGGCCGCGACGCGGTGGTGGCGAGCTTCGACATCTATGCGACGCGAGTGGCGCAGGACACCAACGAATTGCTGCGCGTGCTGACCATCGTCACCGTCGTGCTCGGCATTGTCGGTACCATCGCCGGTGTGTTTGGGATGAATTTCGAAATCAGTTTCCTGCCCGGCGACCAGCTCGGCTTTCTGATCGTCGTGGCCATGATGATGGCCCTGTCCTTGCTATTTTTAGCCTACGGGCGCTTGCGTAAATGGTATTGAGCGCTGCTCGGCGCTCATGACGGCCCCCCTGGGGAGGGGAGCGTAGAGGTGCGGGAACAGCGCCCCGCCGCGCGACGGCTCCCAGCGCAAGCCATTGATCGCGCCGAGGTCGACGGTCAGCACGACGACCTCGCGACAGTCGGAATAGTGCCGCTCAAGCGTGCTTTCGAGCTGTTCGGCGGTCGAGAGGTGGATGAACCCGTCCGCGAGGTCAGCTGCCGTCCCGGAGTAGTGCGTGCCGATAAAGCTGGCCCACTCATCGGGACGGAGGACCTTATATGCGACGCCTGCGGTCATTCCTCCTCCGCGCTGCCGGGTGGTTCGATATCGGGCACGTCGGCAGTGCGGTCGGGCACGTCCGCGCCCACCAGATCGCCGCCGTCGAGAGCCTCTTCCGCGTCGTCGCCGCGGTCGGCGAGGCGCGCGGCGCTGACGACATGTTCGTCGTCGGCGACGTTGAACAGCCGCACCCCCGCGGAGCCGCGCCCGATCACCCGCAGGCTTTCAAGCGGCAGGCGGATGAGCTTGGCTTGGTCGGTCACCAGCATCAGTTGGTCGCTGCGCGTCGCGGGGAAGCTCGCCACCACCGCGCCGTTGCGCTCGATATTGTCGATGTTGGTGATGCCCTGACCGCCGCGCCCGGTGCGGCGATATTCGTACGCGCTGGAGAGTTTGCCGTAACCGTTGGCGCACACGGTGAGGATGAACTGCTCGCGCTCCGAGAGTTCCTCAAAGCGCGCTGGTTCCATGGCGGGCTCGCCTTCGCGCTCAGGCTTCCAGGGCGCGTAGCGGAGATACTCCTCGCGCTGCTCCATCGTCGTGCCGACGCGGTGCAGGATAGAGAGCGAGATCACCTCGTCCTCACCCTTCAACGTCATGCCGCGCACGCCGGTTGAGGTGCGGCTCTGAAACTCGCGCACGTCGTCGGCGGAGAAGCGGATCGCCTTGCCGAAGCGCGAGGCGAGCAGGACATCGTCACCCGGATCGGCCAGCGCGACCCCGATCAGCCGATCGTCGCTGCCTTCGTCGAAGCGCATCGCGAACTTGCCGTTGCTGGGCACGTTGGCGAACGCGTCCATCGAATTGCGCCGGACATTGCCCTTGGCGGTGGCGAACACGACGTGTAGGTCGCTCCACACCGTCTCGTCCTCGGGCAAGGCGACGACGGTGGAGATCGTCTCCCCCTGCGCCAGCGGCAGCAGGTTGACCATCGGCCGTCCGCGCGTGGCGGGCCCCCCTTCGGGCAGGCGCCACACCTTCAGGCGATAGACCTTGCCGCTGGTCGAGAAAAACAGCACCGGATTGTGCGTCGAGGTGACGAACATCTGCGCCACCGCGTCTTCTTCGCGCGTTGCCATGCCCGCGCGGCCCTTGCCACCCCGGCGCTGCGCTCGGAAACTGTCGAGGCTGGTGCGCTTGATATAGCCGTCATGGGTGACGGTGACGACCATCTCCTCGCGCTCGATCAGGTCTTCGTCATCGATGCCGTCGGCGGCGGGCGCGATCAGCGTGCGGCGCGGCGTGGCGAACGCGTCCTTCACCGCCACGAGCTCGTCGCGCATCACAGCGTAGAGCTTGGCGCGGTCGCCGAGGATGGCGAGATAGCCTTCGATCGCCTCGGCCAGCACCTTCAGCTCGTCGCCGATTTCGTCACGCCCAAGCGCCGTCAGACGGTGCAGGCGCAGCTCGAGGATCGCCTTCACCTGCAATTCGGAGAGCCGATAGACCTCGCCTTCGATCTCGCCCTCGATCGCTTCGACCAAGCGAATGTAGGGAGCGATTTCGGCAACGGGGAACGGCTTGGCGAGCAGTTTGTCGCGGGCGATCGTCGGCGTCGCGCTGCCGCGAATGATCGCCACCACCTCGTCAAGATTGGTGACTGCGATCACCAGGCCGAGCAACAGATGCGCCCGATCGCGCGCCTTGTTGAGCTCATACTTCGTGCGGCGGGTGATGACCTGTTCGCGAAAGGCGACGAAGCTCGTCAGTATGTCGCGCAGCGACAGCGTTTCGGGCCGCCCGCCGCGAATGGCGAGCATATTCGCGGGGAAGCTCGACTGCGCGGGGGTGTGCCGCCACAGCTGGTTGAGCACCACTTCAGGCGTTGCGTCGCGCTTCAGATCGATGACGATGCGGACACCGTCGCGGTTCGATTCGTCGCGGATGTCGCTGACGCCTTCAATGCGGCGTTCCTTGGCGGCTTCGGCAATGCGCTCGACCAGCATCGATTTGCCGACCTGGTACGGAATCGCCTTGAGGACGATCGACACCCTGTCGCCGCGGCCCTGCTCGATTTCGTGATGCGAGCGCATCATGATCGACCCGCGCCCGGTGGCGTAGGCGGCGCGGATGCCCCCCTGGCCGAGGATCATGGCTCCCGTCGGAAAGTCCGGGCCCGGCACGATCTCCAGCAGCGCCGCGTCGTCGGTCGCCGGATTGTCGATCAGCGCGAGGCAGGCGTCGATCACCTCGCCCAGATTGTGCGGCGGGATGTTGGTCGCCATGCCGACCGCGATGCCGCCCGACCCGTTGACGAGCAGATTGGGGAAGCGCGCCGGCAGCACCGTCGGCTCCATCCGGCTCGCGTCATAGTTGGGGGTGAAGTCGACCGTATCCTTGTCGAGGTCGTCGACCAGCACCATCGCCGCCTTGGCGAGGCGCGCTTCGGTGTAACGCATCGACGCCGGCGGATCGGGGTCCATCGACCCAAAATTGCCCTGACCGTCGATCAGCGGCAGCCGCATCGACCAGTCCTGCGTCAACCGCGCGAGCGCGTCGTAGATCGCGCTGTCGCCGTGCGGGTGGTAGTTACCCATCACGTCGCCGACGATTTTCGCCGATTTCTTGTAGGCACGGCCCGGCACGAACCCGCCTTCGTCCGCGGCGAACAGGATCCGGCGGTGGACCGGCTTCAACCCATCACGCACGTCCGGCAGCGCGCGCGCGACGATCACCGACATCGCATAGTCGAGATAGCTCGACTTCATCTCCTCGACGATGTTGACGGGCGAAACATCGGAAGGGGTGGGGGTCGGCGAAACGGTGTCGACGCTCAAGAATCAGGCCCTTGTGGCAAAGCTATGACAAGTGATCGGCCCTAGCCGGGGGGCGCCGGAAAGGCCAGTCGACGCGGCCAGTCACGGCGCGGATTCGTGCCCTTATGCGTCGAAGATTTCTTCACTCCGCGCGCGCGATACCCGATCGAGCGTTCCCGTGATCGCTGCTCCGCTCTTAGACGGTGATGGCGGCGTTTCGTCGGCCGGCTGCGGCATCGCGCGATCAATCGCACTGTCAACCGCGCGCGGCTTTGCTAAGCGGTGCGCGCACCATGACGTTCGCCGCTCTCTTGTCCGCACAGGACCTCGTCGATGCGCCGACCCAGCCGGGCGGCAGCGGAACGTTGCGCGCGCTGCTGCCGGTCGCGGGGATGACGATTATCGAGCAGCAGGCGGAACGCGCGCGCGCGGCGGGCGCGCGGCGGCTGATGATTCTGGTCGACGGCGTCCCGGCGGCACTCACCCAGGCCTGCGATCGCATGCGCGCGCGCGGCAGCGACGTGGAGCTTATCCGCGACGGGGCCGACATCGCCGACCTGCTGCAACCGAACGAACGGCTTTTGCTGGTAGCGGATGGTCTAGTCGCGGGCGACGGCGTCTGGTCGGCGGTGGCGAGCGCGCGCGACGCCGCCTTGCTGGTCACCAGCGACACGCTCGCCACGCGCGACCTCGAACGGCTCGATCCGGAGACGCGCTGGGGCGGACTGGCGATGCTGGGGCCGGGGGCCGGAGAGCGGCTTCGCGACTTGCCGGAAGAATGGGACCCATTGCTCGCGGCGCTTCGCCAAGCGGGACAGGACGGCGTGCCGCGCCTGCCGTGGGACGCCAGCCAGTTTGCTGCCGGCGAGCTCGCCATTGCCGGATCGGACGAAGTCGCCACGCTCGTCGAACAGCGCATCATCGCCACGCGTGACACCCGCGATCGCGGGTGGGGGGAGCGGTGGCTGATCGCGCCCGTGATCCGACTCATAGGTGGTTGGCTGCTGGCACGCCCTACATCCGGTCTGTGGGCGCGCGGGCTGGGCGTTGCGCTGCTGGCGGGGGGGACCGGCGCCATGCTGGCCGGCGCCTGGTTGCCCGGCGTGCTGGCCGCCTGGTCGAGTTTCTGGGCGACCGGCGCCGCGCGGTTCGTGGCCCGGTTCCGGCCCGAACCCCGTTGGGCTGAGAGGGCTGCGCTCGTCACCTTGGTGGTGGGCTTCGGCGCGCTCGCGCTCGCCGAGCGAGGGGCGAGCATCGTGCCGCCAGCGCTCGGTGACGGAGGCGTCGGGGTGGCGTTGCTCGCGCTCTTCGCCCCTCGCGTGGTCGCCGAGGGCGATGACCTGGGTCATCCCGACGTCGCAGCTCTGCTCCCGGCGGTCGCGCTCGCGGTGCTTGCGCTCGGCCATGATCTCGGCGGACTGGCGCTCAGCGTCGCGCTTGCAGCCTACCTCGGCTGGCGCTGGTTTATCCGCTCTTAACCCTCGTCGGTTAGACCGCCCGTGTGGCTGGCACTCCCCTTCTTGGCGCGAGCATCTGCGTATGACTGCCGTGGCGCGCGCCAGCGTGTCCGCGGACGGCGTGCTGCTGAGCGCGGGTAATGACGTGCTCGACCTTCAGCACGCGGCCGGAGGCGACCTTGGTGGCCCACTGCTGCTGCCCGCACTCGCCCGGGTGGCGCGGCTTTCGTTGCGCCTCGGCCAGCCGATCGAGCGCGCAGTTGTGCTCGGCGACGTCGCAAGCGACATTTTCGCTCACGCGCGGGTGTTTCCGACCGGCGACATCGCGCGAGTCGAACTGATCGACTGGCGAAAACGAGAGGCGGTCGCTCTTGATGCAGCGCCGCCCGCCCCGCTTCCTCAGCGCGCCGTTCCGCCCGGCATGGTTCGCTGGGCGAGCGACGTGCGGCTGCGGCTGGTGCATGTCGAAGCCGATCCCGCATGGGGCCTCGGCGAGACGCGCTGGCTGGGCCGCTCCTTGGCGGAGCTGTTTCACCTGCTGCCCGACCGGCACGGCGCGCTGCCGTTGCTCGTTGCCTTGTCCCGCCAGGCGGACATGCGCCAGCAACCCGCCAGTCTTGCGGCGGGCCCGGCGGCCGGGACGCTTCTTTCGCTCGATGCCAAGGCCATGTGGGAGGAGGACCAGTTCGTCGGCTTCACCGGCGCCGCCGCCCCGGTCGGCTTTGGCCAGCTTCCCGCCGACGTGTCGGCGCCGAGTGCCGCGGCCGCGCCGCTCGGGGCGGGCGGGGGCACCGATCTTCTCGGCCAGCTCGACGCGCGAAGCTTTGCGCTGCGCATCGACGGTGCATTGCGCCGGCCGTTGGGTCGCATCATCGCCAACGCCGAAACCATCGCCGGGCAGCGGGAGGGACCGGTTCGCAGCGAATATGCGGGTTACGCCAGCGACATCGCGCTCGCCGGCCGTCACCTGCTCGACCTCGTTGACGATCTCGCAGACCTGCAAGCGGTCGATCGCGAGGGGTTCACCACCGCGCGTGAGCCCGTCGACCTTGCGGACCTCGCGCGGAGGGCGGCGGGGCTTCTGGCGATGAAGGCGGAGGATCGCGGCCAGCGCATCGACCCGCCGCACGCCAACGAGACCGCGCCGGCGATCGGCGAGTTCCGACGCGTGCTCCAGATCCTGCTCAACCTGATCGGCAATGCGATCCGCTATGCGCCGGAAAACAGTGCGATCTGGCTGCGGGTCGAAGCGGATGAGGCGAATGCCCGCGTCACGGTGGCGGATCAGGGCCCCGGCATCCCACTCGAACAGCAGGACCGTCTGTTTGAAAAGTTCGAGCGACTGGGCCGCACCGACGCGGCCGGGAGCGGTCTTGGACTCTACATCTCGCGCCGGCTTGCGCGGGCGATGGGCGGAGAGCTCACCGTCGACAGCGGCGCGGGGCAGGGCGCGCGCTTCACGCTGACCCTGCCGCGCGCTCCGATGAGCGGCTAGCTCAGCCGCGCGCTTCGACCGGAACGTAATCGCGCTGGGTCGGGCCGGTGTAGAGCTGGCGCGGGCGACCGATCTTTTGCGCCGGGTCCGAAATCATTTCATTCCACTGCGCAACCCAGCCCACAGTGCGCGCGAGTGCGAACAGCACAGTGAACATCTCGGTGGGAAAGCCGATCGCGGACAGGATCACACCTGAATAGAAGTCGACGTTCGGGAACAGTTTTTTCTCGATGAAATATTCATCGTTGAGAGCCAGTCGCTCAAGCTCCAGCGCAACGTCGAAGATCGGATCGTTGACCTTGAGCGCGTCGAACACTTCGCGCACCGTCTCCTGCATCACTGTCGCGCGCGGGTCGTAGTTCTTGTACACGCGATGGCCAAAGCCCATCAGGCGGAACGGGTCATTTTTGTCCTTGGCTCGGGCGATATAGTGCGGGATGCGGTCAGGGGTGCCGATTTCGCGCAGCATGTTAAGCGCGGCCTCGTTGGCGCCGCCATGCGCGGGCCCCCACAGGCAGGCGATGCCGGCCGCGATACATGCGAACGGGTTGGCTCCCGACGACCCGGCGAGCCGCACGGTCGACGTCGACGCATTCTGCTCATGGTCTGCGTGAAGGATAAAGATGCGGTCCATCGCCTTTTCGACCGCAGGGTTCACCTCATAAGGTTCGGCCGGCACGCCGAAGGTCATGCGCAGGAAATTGCCGGTATAGGACAGCGAATTGTCTGGATAGACGAACGGACGGCCCACCGAATACTGGTAGGCCATCGCCGCGATCGTCGGCATTTTGGCGATCAGCCGGTGCGACGCGATCTTGCGCTGCTCGGGATCATGAATTTCGGTCGAGTCATGATAGAATGCGCTGAGCGCGCCGACGACACCGCACATGATCGCCATCGGGTGCGCGTCGCGGCGGAAGCCGCGGTAGAAGGTCGCGAGCTGTTCATGGACCATCGTGTGCCGGGTGATGGTATTGGTGAAGCTGTCGAGCTCACCCTTGTTCGGCAGTTCGCCGTTGAGGAGGAGATAGGCGACCTCCATGAAGGTCGACTTTTCGGCGAGCTGGCCAATCGGATAGCCGCGGTGCAGCAGCACCCCCTCATCGCCGTCGATATAGGTCAGCGCGGATTCACACGCTGCGGTCGACGTGAAACCCGGGTCGTAGGTAAACTGCCCGCTCTCCGCGTAAAGTTTGCGGATGTCGATGACCGACGGGCCGACTGTCCCTTCGAGGACGGGCAGGTTGATGGTCTTGTCACCAGTGGAGAGGTTGGCGGCGTCGGTCATCTGGCGTGGCCCTTCGCAGTGGCGGTCGCCGCGTTCCGCCGCAGCCCCGCGAATTACAAAGCCTCGCCAATGCGGCGAGAAGGTTGCTTACCGCGATAGCGCCGCAGCGATGCGATGCAAGCTTTCGTCCCGCCCGAGAAGGGTCAGGACGTCGAAGATCCCCGGCGATTCCGCGCGACCCGTCAACGCAGCACGAAGCGGCTGCGCAACCTTGCCAAGCCCGAGACCCGCATCCTCCGCAACGCCACGCACTGCGGCCTCGACACTCTCCGCGGTCCATTCCGCCAGCTCGCCGAGCCGGGCATGCGCCGTCGCCAACACGCCATCGGGAGCGTTGGTAAGCAGGCTCGTCGCCTTCTCGTCGAAATCGAGCGGGACGTTGGCGAAGAGGAAGGCTGCGCCCTTCGCGACATCGTTCAGCGTGGTGGCACGCGGCGTGAGCACCGGCATCGCCTCGGCCAGCCTGGCGGTCGCATCGGCAGGCAGCGGCTGCCCTGCGGCCGTCGCACGCTCAACTACCAGCGCCGCAAGCCGCGCGGGGTCGCTCGTCCGCAGGTAATGCGCGTTGACGTTATCGAGCTTCTTGAGGTCGAACCGCGACGGCGAGCGGCCGACGTCATCGATATCGAACCAGCGCACCGCATCGTCGCGCGCGATGATCTCGTCATCGCCATGGCCCCATCCGAGCCGCAGCAGATAATTGCCGACCGCCTCGGGCAGCATGCCCAGCTCGTCGCGATAGGCATCCACCCCCATCGCACCGTGACGCTTGGACAGTTTCGCGCCGTCGCTGCCGTGGATCATCGGCACATGGGCATAGATCGGGATCGGCCAGCCGAGGGCCTCGATCAGTGCCACCTGACGAAAGGCGTTGGAGAAATGATCGTCGCCGCGAATGACGTGAGTGACCCCCATGTCGTGATCGTCGACCACCACCGACAGCATGTAGGTCGGCGTGCCGTCAGAGCGGAGCAGGACGAAATCGTCGATCTCGCCGGCGCTGACGCTGACTTCGCCCTGCACATGGTCGGCAATGCTGATCGCGCCCTCGCGCGGAGCCTTTAGGCGCACAACGCTCGGTGCGTCGGGGGAGGGCGGTGTGGCGCCGTCGCGATAGGGGCTGTCGACGCGAAACGGACGTTTCTCCGCTGACGCTCGCTCGCGCATCGCGGCGAGCTCCTCCTGAGTCAGGTAGCAGCGATAGGCGTGACCAGCATCGACCAGGCCCTGTGCAATCTCCGCATGCCGACCCGCCCGCGCGAATTGGAACGTGGCCTCGCCATCCCAGTCGAGCCCAAGCCAGCGCATGCCATCCAGGATCGCCTCGACGGCCGCGTCGGTCGAACGCGCGCGGTCGGTATCTTCGATCCGAAGCAGGAACTTGCCTCCGGTCCGGCGTGCGTAGAGCCAGTTGAACAACGCCGTCCGCGCACCGCCGATGTGCAGAAAGCCCGTCGGCGAAGGTGCAAAGCGCGTGACGACGGGGCGGTCACCGGCGCTGGCGGGACGGTCGGCGGTTGCGTTCAAGGCGCGCGTCTCACATGATCGGCCACGCCGCGTCGCGGGGCATCGGCGACGCTGGCTCGGGCACGGTTGTCGGGGCGAACGACGCGAGCCATTGAGGACCGCGACGCGAAGGGGGCGTTTAGCATGGCGTCCGCGCCGCTTCAATTCGACAGCCCCGACTCACCCACGCCATTTTACGAAGCGCCCACCAAGGAGCGGTGGTGGCCGCGAACACGCGCTGCGGCGGAAGCGTGGCTGGAGCGCGAACGCGACCAGTTGCCGCTGTGGCTTCCTGTCGTCTTCGGGGCCGGCATCGCCGCGTGGTTTGCGCTGCCGGGACCCCGCGCATGGCTTGGCCTGTGCGTGCTCGCGTTCGGCTTGGCATTGATCGGGACGGCGCTGGACGCGCGCCGGACGCGGCTAGGACGCACGATCCTTACCGGCGGGCTGCTTCTCGCACTGGGTGTCCTCGCCATCTGGTGGCGCAGCGAACGGGTGGCCGCGCCGATCCTTGCTCGACCTGTCGTTGTATCGATGCAGGCGCAGGTGCTCGGGGTCGAGCGGCTGGTGGCGCGGGAAAGCTGGCGGTTGATGCTCGCCCCGATCGGCCGCCCGGACCTCCCGCCGCGCGTGCGCGTGTCGCTTCCGCTCGACAGTCCCGGGAGCGCGAGCATTCGCAGCGGCGATGCGATCGCGCTGCGCGCTCGGCTCGTGCCGCCGGCGGAAGCTTTGCTCCCCGGCGGATACGACTTCGCCCGCCGCGCCTGGTTCGAGCGTATCGGCGCCAGCGGCCGATTGCTGGGCGAGGTGCGACGGATCGAGCGGCCGCACGACCCTGCGCCCGCGCTGCGCGAACGGCTGACGACGCATGTCTTGAGCCGGGTTGGCGGTCCGCAGGCCGGCATCGCAGCGGCGCTCGTGACCGGCGACACAAGTGCGATCGGCGAGGCGGATGCGGAGGCGATGCGGCGCGCAGGACTTGCTCACCTCCTTTCGATCTCGGGTCTGCACGTTACAGCCGCGGTGGGGCTCGCAATGAGCGCAACGCTCGCGCTGCTAGCGCTGTGGCCGTGGCTGACGCTGCGCATCCGCCTGCCGCTGGTGGCCGCGGCGGTCGGCGCCCTGGTTGGGTTGGGCTACACGCTGCTCACGGGAGCACAAGTGCCGACGATCCGTTCGCTGGTGGCGGCGATCCTGGTTCTGACGGCACTTGCAGCAGGGCGCGATCCCTTGTCACTTCGATTGGTCGCGGCCGGCGCCTTTTTCGTGCTGCTGCTGTGGCCCGAATCGATCGTATCACCGAGTTTTCAGCTCAGCTTCGCGGCGATCGTTGCCATTGTGACGCTGCACGGCGCGCCGAGGGTGCAGCGGCTGCTCGAACGCCGTGCCGAGCCGTGGTGGGCCGCTTCGCTCCGCTGGCTGGTGGGCGCTATTCTGACCGGGCTCGCGGTGGAGGCGGCGTTGGCGCCCATCGCCCTCTTCCATTTTCACAAAATGGGACTCTACGGCGCGCTGGCGAACATCGCCGCAATCCCGTTGACGACGGTGGTCATCATGCCCGCGCAAGCCATCGCGCTGATGCTGGATTCGTTCGGCGCTGGCGCGCCCGCATGGTGGGTTTCGGAAATTGCGCTCGGCGGACTGTTGCGGCTCGCCCATCTGGCCGCCAACGCGCCCGGTTCGACGCTGATGCAGCCGATCTACCCAACTTGGCTGTTCGTTATGGGTGTGGCTGGCGGGCTGTGGGCGACCCTGTGGCGCGGGCGTCATCGTTGGATCGGCGTGCTGCCGTTCGCAGCAAGTCTCGTCGGCCTTTCGCTGCAGACCCCGCCCGATCTGCTGGTCACCGGCGATGGTCGCCACGTCGCGGCGCGCATGTCGAACGGGTCGGTGGCGTTGCTGCGAGATCGCGCTGGCGATTATGTCCGCAGCCAACTGGGCGAGGCCGCCGGGATTGATGAAGACTTGCCGGCGATCGACACGCAGCCAGGGGCCTCATGTAACGAGGAGGCCTGTCAGTGGCAGCAGCCGGCAGGCGAAGGGCAGACGATGCGCGTCCTCGCCATCCGCGGCAACGTGATGCTCAATTGGCCCGAACTGGTGGCGGCCTGTCGGGCAGCGGATATCGTCATCGCCCCGCGCCGGCTGCCCGACGCCTGCAGCCCGCGCTGGCTGAAGCTTGATCGAGCCCGCCTGCGCAACAGTGGCGGGGTTGCGATCCACCTCGCGGACCGGCGCGTGGTAGCTGTTCGCGATGACGCACCGTTGGCCCCGTGGCGGGTCGCCCCCCGCGTCGCGCCCGCCTACAGTCCGCGGGGCGGGGACCGGATTAAACCCGCACCCCCGGCGAGCTCTCCCGCAAGCTCAGTGGTAACGCCGCAATAGGCCAGCCAGCCGACCCTGGATGCGCACGCGCTTTGCATCATAATATTGCGGTGCGTAGGTCGCATTCGCGGGGTCGAGCCGAACCTTGCCCCCCTCGCGCCGGAAATATTTGAGCGTCGCGTCCTGCCCGTCGATCAGCGCCACGACAATGTCGCCTTCGCTCGCCGTCGCGGCCTGTTCGACGAGGGCGTAATCGCCGTCGAGGATCCCCGCCTCGACCATCGAGTCGCCCGACACTTCGAGAGCATAGTGTTCGCCCGGGCCGAGCAGCGCCGCCGGCACAGGGAGTTGCGCCGCATCCTCGAACGCTTCGATCGGCACGCCCGCGGCGATCCGCCCGTGCAGGGGCAATTCGATCACAGCATTATTGTTTGCGGCGCGCGGAAGAGGGCGATTGGCCGACGCGTTCGACCGGGCCGGCGGGACCGCGGCTTCGGGCGTGCGCACCACCTCCAGCGCGCGGGCACGGTTGGGAAGCCGCCGCAAAAAACCGCGCTCCTCCAGCGCTCCAATCAGGCGGTGAACGCCCGATTTAGATTTCAGGCCAAGCGCTTCCTTCATCTCCTCGAACGAGGGAGAGACACCGCTGTCACGCAGCCGGTCTTCGATGAAACTGAGCAGCTCATGCTGTTTGCGCGTCAACATCGCCTTACCCCGACCGTGGAACGTCAGTGGAACATCTAGGCAACCTCGATGTCGCCGTCAATCATGTTCACGGTTGTCACGACAAAGGGCGACAAAGTTCGCGACCAGGTCAAGACCGTGGTCGGTGGCGATGCTCTCCGGATGGAATTGCACGCCGTGGATCGGCAAGGTCGGGTGCCGCAATCCCATGATCGCGCCGTCGGCCGTCATGGCGTTCACGCTGAGTTCGTTCGGGCAACCCGCTACGACGAGACTATGGTAGCGCGTGACCGTCATGGGGCAGGGTAGTCCCGCGAACAGCCCGCTGCCGTCGTGGTCGACGGCCGACGTCTTGCCATGCATCATATGACCTTCGACGACAGCCGCGCCGAAATGCTGCGCGATGGCTTGATGGCCGAGGCATACGCCAAGGATGGGGATGCGCTGCGCGATGCAGGCGGCAACGACCTCCGGTGTGCACCCCGCCTCCTCCGGTCGGCCTGGCCCCGGCGAAATCACAACGCCCGCAGGGAGATCGGCGAGCGCTGCCGCAGCGGTGGTCCGGTCACAGCGTTCGACGATGGTTCGGCCGCCGACGCCCTCCAGATAATGGACCAGATTGAAGGTGAAGCTGTCCTGGTTATCGATGACGAGGATGGGGATGCGGTCGACCAACTCTCAGCAAATCAATTGGTCGGCTGAGCGGCGCCACTCAGTTCACGGCGCAGGCGCCCAACCGCGGCCTGATCAATGCTGATCGGTGCGTAGCGGCGCGCGGCGTTCAGCAGCGTTTCCACCATCTCACTGCCCAACGCCTGGCCGAACTGCGTCTTGACCGCCTGGCGCAGCGCCGGATTGGAGGTAGCCGCCGCCGCCTCCGAACGATCGGCGCGGATCACCATCCAGCCGGTCCGGTTCGGAAGTTCGAGGGTGCGAGCTTCGCCGGGGGCGAGGCTGAACAGCAGCGCGATCTCCGGCGGAACGCCTCGCCCGCCGGCCGTGGCGATCCGCTGGCCGCTGATCGGCTGAACGCTTGCGCCCGCGCCATTTGCTCGCGCAGCGGCGGCCAAATCGGTCCCTCGTTCGACCGCCTGTGCGATCGCGCGCGCTTTCGTCCGCGCCGCGCGATTGCCCTGATCGAGCCGCCAGTCGGCGATCACGCGATCGCGGATGTCCTGCAGCGGGGGCGGGGCGGAAGGGAACACGCGAGCCAGCTCGATCAGCGCGAATTTTTGCGCGTCGCCTTCGCCGATCGGCACGATGCGCCCCGGCTCCCCGTCCTGAAGCGAAAAGCCGGCCTGGCGCACCGCGACCGCCTCGGCATCGCCGCCGGGCGCGCTGGCTGCGAGCGGCTGGGTCTCCACCACACGCAGCCCATTGGCCTGAGCAACCTCGTTGAGTGTCGCGCCCCCGCCAAAGGCGTCCTGCACCGTGTTGAAGCGCTGGGCGACGGCTGCGCGGCGCTTTTCCGTTTCAATCGCGCGCCGCAACTCACCGCTGGCCTCGGCGAGCGACTTCCCCGCCTGACGATCGATCGCCTCGAGCTGTAGGACGGCGAAGCCAAGTGGTACCGCAACCGGGCCCGTAACACCGCGTGGCGCGAGCGCAAAGGCGGCACGGGCGGCCTCCGCGCTTGTCGACCGAGCGAGTTGTTGCTGGTCGCTCGCTGCGACCGGCGATGCCTCCAGGCCGGCCGCACGCGCCGCAGCTTCGAGCGAGCCGGTTCGCGCCGCAGCGGCGATCCGGTCCGCGGTCGCGCGGTCGCCAGCGATGACCTGACGGAACCGCCGGGTTTCGGTGGGCGCGAATTGCGCGCGGTTCGCCTCGTAGCGCTGCGCGATCTCGGCATCGGTCACGGCGACGGCAACATCGCTCGCCGCCGGATCGAAGATCGCGTAGCGCAGGATCCGGCGCTCCGGCAGCGCATAGCGTGCCCGCTGCGAAGTGAAGAAGCTTTGCAGCGTCGGCTCGTCGGGGCCATTCTGGGGCGCCGACTGAGCCGCGGGCACGAACACCGCGCGCCCGAACCGCCGCTCCAGCAGCATCGAGGTGTAGGCGTCGGTCATCGCCTCGGGCGCGCCAGCGACCTGTGCACCCGGCGCGAGCAACTGGCGCGCGATCATACTGGTGCGAATCTGGTTGCGCAAATCGTCAGGCGTCAGACCCTGACTGCGCAACGCCGCTTCGAAGGTCGCCTGATCGAAGCGACCGCTCGTTCCGAAGAACGCCGGGTTTTGCGCAATCACCGCATCGACCGCACTCGGATCGACCGAGATACCAAGGTGGTCGGCATATTGAGTGACCGCCGACAATTCAGTTACTTCGCGCAGGATGCGGTCGAACGCGCCGCTCGCGGCAAATGCTTCGCGGGTGAGGCCGGGCTGCGTCTGTTGCGCTTCACGGTAGGCCGCATCAAAACGCCGCCGTACGTCGTTAAGCGCAATCTGTTCGCGACCGACCCGGGCAATATGACCTTCGCTGACGGTTCCGCCGCCGCTGCTCATCCCCTGCACGTCGGCCATCGCGAACGACACGCCCATGAGGACCAGAAACGCGAGGGCGAGGCCCACACCGAGCTTGGAGCTGAACATCCGCCGCAGCGAGGTAATCATCGTCGTCCCAGGTCCCGGTATGAAATGTCGCGCTAATGGTGCGGCGCCGCGGCTTTAGGCTGCACGCCGTGGCGCTTCAAGCCTGACGCCGCGCGCCGGGCCGGCGCTTGAGGGAACGAGCGCGCCCCGCTAGTCGCGCCGCAACGATGCGCCACGCCCAGGGAGATAAGAATTGCGGACCCCGCTGATCGCCGGCAACTGGAAGATGAACGGGCTCTCGGCCAATGTCGCCGAAGCCATCGCGATCGCGGACGCGGCGCGAGAATTCGCTGACGTCGAAGTCGCCATCTGTCCGCCGGTGACGTTGGTCGCTGCGACAGCGCAGGCCCTGGGTGAGCGCGTCATGGTCGGCGGACAGGACTGCCACGCGGCGGCGGGCGGGGCGTACACGGGATCCGTCTCCGCGCCGATGCTCCGCGACGCCGGTGCTCAACTCGTGATTGTCGGTCACAGCGAACGTCGTCAGGGCTGCGGCGAAAGCGATGCGGATATCCGTGAAAAGATCGCGGCGGCGCGTTCGGCTGGCTTGCGCCTCATCCTCTGCGTTGGGGAGCCGCTTGCAGTGCGCGACGCCGGCGAAGCCGAAGCTTATGTCCTGCGCCAGCTGCTCGCGTCGTTGCCGGAGGAGGGCGCCGCCGCTGACATCGACATCGCTTACGAGCCGATCTGGGCGATCGGGACGGGTCGCGTCGCGGCTGTCGAAGACGTTGCGACCATGCACCGCGCCATCCGCGACGCTCTGGGGGAACGCGGGCGCGATAGCCGAATCCTCTATGGCGGGTCCGTGAACGGGGAGAACGCGGGCGCGCTCCTCGCGGTTGAAGATGTCGATGGGGCGCTCGTCGGCGGGGCGAGCCTGACCGCGAAAGCATTCGTGCCGATCATCGCCGCGGCGTCAGGTGCGGCACGCGGTTGATCGCACCGCCACCGTCGCGTAAGGCGCGCGGCGATGCCACGGGGCGCGGACGCCGCGCCGCCACGGGCGATATTCGGTAAGGTTGCACGGTCACGATGTTTGCGTTTCTGCTCGTCCTCCAGGCGCTCGTCGCTGCGGCGCTGATCGCCGTGATCCTGATGCAGAAATCGGAAGGCGGAGGCCTCGGCACCGGCGGCAGCCCGACCGGTTTCCTGTCCGCGCGCGGTGCGGCGGACTTCATGACCCGCACGACCGCAATCCTCGCTTCGCTGTTCGTGGCGCTCTGCATCGCGCTCGCCGTGCTGGCGTCGGTGCAGCACAAGGCTGGCGTGATCGACACGCGCGGCGTCGGCGGCGGGACTGCCGCCCCGGCGCTGCCGACTGCGCCCAGCACCCCCGCGGTGCCCGTCGGCGGCGGTGCGCCGCTCAACCCGGTGCAGGGTGTCCCCGCGATCGGCGTTCCGGCGCCCGCCGCCCCGGCCTCCGGTGTCGGGACGAACGCGCCAGCCCCCGCGGCGCCAGCCTCGAGCGTTCCGGTTCAGAAATAACCTCCGCCTCGCCCACGGCGAGCGGTTTCATGCGATCTGGTGCAGGGCGTCCGTGCCGGGGACGCTTGCGCCTCGCCCTTGCCCGGCGCTAGGCGACTCTCCCCATGGCTCGATATATTTTCATCACCGGCGGCGTGGTTTCGTCGCTCGGCAAGGGGCTCATGGCGGCAAGTCTGGCGGCGCTTCTCCAGGCGCGCGGCTACCGCGTCCGCATCCGCAAGTTCGATCCCTATCTGAACGTCGATCCGGGCACGATGTCGCCCTATCAGCATGGGGAGGTCTACGTCACCGACGACGGGGCGGAGACCGACCTCGACCTCGGCCACTATGAGCGGTTCACCGGCGTCGCATCGCGCCAGAGCGACAATATCACCTCGGGCCGGATCTATCAGACGATCATCCAGCGTGAGCGGCGCGGCGATTATCTTGGCGCCACGGTTCAGGTGATCCCGCACGTGACCGACGCGATCAAGGCCTTCGCGCGTGCGGAGACCGACGATCTCGACTTCGTCCTGTGCGAGATCGGCGGGACCGTGGGCGATATCGAATCGCTGCCGTTTATCGAAGCCATCCGGCAGTTGCGCAACGAACTGGGCCGCAACGAAAGTATCTCGATCCACGTCACGCTGGTGCCTTTCGTCGCGGCGGCCGGCGAGCTCAAGACCAAACCGACGCAGCACAGCGTGCGTGAGCTGGCTTCGCTCGGTGTACAGCCTGACGTGCTCGTCTGCCGCACCGAACACCCACTCCCCGCCGGCGAGCGCGCCAAGATCGCGCAGTTTTGCAACGTTCGCCCCGAAGCGGTCATCCCCGCACTCGACGCGCCGTCCATCTATGCGGTGCCGTTGCAGTATCATGCCGCGGGCCTAGACGATGAGGTGCTTCGTGCCTTCGGCATCGAACCGCAGGGCGAGCCCGACCTCGGCCGCTGGGTGGACATCAACGATCGCCTCGCCAACCCGGAAGGCGAGGTCACGGTTGGCGTCGTCGGGAAATATGTCGGCCTGCCCGATGCGTACAAATCGCTCAACGAGGCGCTGGTTCACGGAGGCATCGCCAACCGGGTCAAGGTCAACATCCGCTGGATCGACGCCGAAATTTTCGAGCGCGAGGGGAGCGACGTCGCAGCCGAACTTGAGCCGATGCACGCCATTCTGGTCCCCGGCGCGTTCGGCGAGCGCGGCGCGGGGGGCAAGATCGAGGCGATCCGCTTCGCGCGCGAACGGCAGGTGCCCTATTTCGGCATCTGCTTTGGGATGCAGATGGCCTGCATCGACGCCGCGCGCGACGGGGGCGTCAGCGGTGCCTCCTCAACCGAATTCGGCCCGACCGATGAACCGGTCGTCGGCCTCATCACCGAATGGATGAGCGAAGAAGGGCTGCAACGTCGCGAGGAGGGTGGCGACCTTGGCGGAACCATGCGGCTCGGCGCCTATGATGCGGAGTTGTCCGGCAACAGCCGTGTCGCGAGCATTTATGGTGGCACCGAGATTTCCGAGCGGCACCGGCACCGTTACGAAGTCAACGGCGGCTATCGCGCTGCGATGGAGCGCAGCGGGCTCGTCTTTTCTGGCATGTCACCGGATGGGCTGCTTCCGGAAATCGTCGAGCGCCCCGACCACCCCTGGTTCGTCGCGGTGCAATATCACCCCGAACTGAAGTCCAAGCCCTTCGACCCCCATCCGCTGTTCGCCAGCTTCATCGAGGCGGCGGTCACGCAAAGCCGGCTTGTCTGATACGAAAAGGGCGCCGCCATGTCGGCGGCGCCCCCATCCGTTACGCCACCATCAGGTGGTCGGCGTCTCACCCTCTTGCTCGGAAGAAGGCGGAGCGTTGTCGATGGTCGTCGCCTGCGAGCCGCCGCCGATGTTGATCGTCTGCGGCTTCAACGCCTCGGGAATCTCGCGCACGAGGTCGATCGTCAGCAACCCGTCGGCGAGATCGGCGCTGGTCACGCGCACGAAGTCGGCGAGGTCGAAGCGACGCTCAAAATTGCGATTGGCGATGCCCAGATGCACGAACTGGTTGCGCGCGGGTTCAGCGTCAGCCTTCTTGCCCTTCACGATCAACGCATTCTGCTGCGCCACGATCTCCAGATCTTCGCGACGGAACCCGGCGACCGCGACGGTGATACGGTAGCGGTTCTGGTCGAGCCGCTCGATGTTGAACGGGGGATAATTGTCGCTGCCCCCGGTGCCGGTCTGGGTCGCATTTTCCAGCGCTTCAAACAGCTTGTCGAAACCCACGAAGCTGCGCCGGTAAGGGGTGAAATCAAAACGGTTCATCGGTCGTCTCCCGTAGCAAGATGACATGTTCGGCCCCGCGTCTGCGCGAGCCAGGCTGAAGGCCCGGACGGCGCCTTCGCGAATGGATTTGGGGGAGATGGTCACAAGTTCAAGTCGCCGTAGTGCGACGAAAAAAGCCCCCGGATCGAACAAGCGATCCGGGGGCCGTTTCGCGTCATCCTTCCCCCCGGAGGATGCCGCGCGGCAGCCAGCGTCGAGCGGCGCCGCAACTCCCCGGACCTGACCGCTGAAGCGAAACAGGTTCGGAATAGGGCAAAGGCTATGCGGCAGTTCGCGGCCTGTCACCTGTCTCGCGCAGGGAAGGCGACGTTTTTGCCGAACAGTGTGGAATTGCTGCAACAACGGTGCGGAGGCCCCTTCTGGCTCCGGGGGCTTGGCGAAGCATTCACCGAGCCCTAACGCGGCAGTGCCGGCGCGCCCGGCGTGTCAGAACCGGGACGCCCTCCGCCGATGCTGCTTGCTGCCCACGAACGGCTGATCATCAAACGCTATCTCCTCCCGCAAAAGGGGGAGGGCTTCATCTTCGTTGCCGCGATCTTCAGCTTCGTTGCCGTGCTGCTGGGCGTGGCCGCGCTGGTCATCGTGATGAGCGTCATGAACGGCTTTCGCGCTGAGCTGTTTGACAAGGTCGTCGGCCTCAACGGCCACGCCGTCGTGCAGGGCTACAACGGGCGTATCGACGACTGGCGGCAGGTGCTCGATCAGGCGCGGCGCACGCCCGGCGTCACCAGCGCGACGCCGATGATCGAACAGCCGCTGTTCGCGACATTCCAGGGACGCGCCGAGTTCGCGCTGGTGCGCGGGCTGCAACCGCAGGACATGCTTGCCAACCCGGTCATCAGTCGCAAGGTGGTCGCAGGTTCGCTCGAGGGCGTCGCTCGCAGCGAGGACATGGTCGCGGTCGGCTCGGGGCTTGCCACCAATCTCGGCATCACCGTCGGTTCGCCGATCACGATCATCAATCCTGCGGGGCAGACCACGCCATTCGGCGTCGTGCCGCGGCAGGTCGGCTACACCGTCGGCGCGATCTTCGAGACGGGTGTGTTCGAATTCGACAAGGCCTACGTCATCATGCCGCTGAGCACTGCGCAGGTGTTGACGCTGGCGGGCGATAGCGTCGGCGTGATCGAGCTGGACACGCGTGATGCCGACGCGGTGCAGGCGATCACCGAACCGCTCGGCCGCGCGGTCGCGTCGAAGGGGATCGTCCGGACCTGGCAACAGATGAACTCGTCGCTGTTCGAGGCCCTAGCGGTGGAGCGCATTGCGATGTTCGTCATCCTGTCGATCATCATCCTCGTCGCCGCGTTCAACATCGTTTCGTCGCTGATCATGCTGGTGAAGACCCGCACCCGCGACATTGCCATCCTGCGCACGATCGGTGCCGAGCGCAGCTCGATCCTGCGCGTCTTCCTGACCATCGGCACGAGCATCGGCGTGCTCGGCGTCATCGCCGGGTTGCTGGTCGGGTTCGTGTTCCTGTTCTTCCGCCAGAGCGTCGTGAACGCGATCCAATATGTGACAGGGCAAAATCTGTGGGACCCCTCGATCCGCATGATCACGGAATTGCCTTCGCGGCCCGATCCGGTGGAGATCATCGTCATCGCCGTGATGGCGGTCCTGTTCAGCTTTCTCGCGGCGCTTTATCCGGCGCTCAAGGCGGCCAATACCGACCCGGTGCAGGTACTGCGCTATGAGTGAGACGATCCTCACCGCGCGCGACTTGCGTCGCAGCTTCGGTTCAGGCGACGCGCGGGTCGACGTGCTGCGCGGGGTCGATCTTGATCTGCTCCCGGGCGAGATTGTGGCGCTGCTCGGTCCGTCCGGTTCAGGCAAATCGACGCTGCTGCAGGCGGTCGGGCTGCTCGAGGGGGGCTTTGACGGCGCACTGTCGATCGAAGGCGAGGACGCCGCCACGCTCGACCAGCGGGGGCGCACCGCGCTGCGTCGGGCGAAGATCGGCTTCGTCTACCAGTTCCATCACCTGCTGCCCGATTTCAGCGCGGTCGAGAATGTCATGATGCCGCTGCTGGTCGGTGGCGTAAGCGATGTTGCTGCGCGTGAGCGTGCCGGTGAATTGCTGTCGTCGCTGGGCCTTGGCAAACGGCTGTCGCATCGGCCGTCGCAGCTGTCGGGCGGCGAACAGCAGCGCGTCGCCGTCGCACGCGCGCTGGCGGTGCGGCCGCGGCTGATCCTCGCCGACGAACCCACGGGCAACCTCGACGAACGCACCGCCGACGTGGTGTTCGACGAATTTGTCGGCCTGGTGCGCGCGGAAGGATCCGCCGCACTGGTCGCCACGCATAACGAGCGACTGGCCGAACGCATGGACCGCGTCGTGCGGCTGCAGGACGGACGTCTCCAGCCATGACGCGCTTTACCGACTTCACCGTCGCGGACCCGACAGGGGCGCCCGCTGCCCTCGAATCCTATCGCGGACAGGTGGTGCTGGTCGTGAACACCGCTTCGCAGTGCGGGTTCACGCCGCAATATGCGGAGCTTGAGCAGCTACAGCGCGACTATGCCGACCGTGGCTTTGTCGTGCTTGCCTTCCCCTGCAACCAGTTCGGCGCGCAGGAGCCGGGCGATGCGGCGGAGATCGCCCATTTCTGCACCACGCGCTACGACGTAAGTTTCCCGGTGATGCGCAAGATCGACGTCAACGGGCCGAACGCCGATCCGCTGTACGACTGGCTGAAGGCAGAGCGCCCAGGCCTGCTCGGCAGCAAGGCGATCAAGTGGAACTTCACCAAGTTTCTCGTCGACCGGTCGGGCAAGGTCGTGAGCCGGCACCCACCGCAGACGAAGCCGGACGCGTTGCGGCAGGAGATCGAAGCGCTGCTGTCGCAGACCGGTTTAAGGCCGCCGGGCCTAGCCGAATCTCGCCCGCGCCCCTAGCGTCGGACCAATGCCGCACGCGCCCCACGTCCCCCTTCGCGTCTTCTCGAGCTACACCATGCTGGAGGGGGCGATCGAGCCGAAGGCGATCGCCAAAGCGGCCAAGCGGCACGGGTTTCCGGCGGTCGCGCTGTGCGACCGCAACGGGCTTTATGCGGCCATGGCCTTTTCGGACGCCTGCGAGGCGGCGGGGGTGCAGCCGATCATCGGCGCACTCGTCAGCGTCACGCGCCCCGACGACGTCGCGGCGGGGCAGGGTGGGGTCGACAGGCTCGCGCTCTACGCGCAGGACGACGCGGGCTACGCCAACCTCTGCCGCATCGTCAGCGACGCCCACCTCTGTCCTGAAAGTGGCTGCGAGCCGCAGGTCACGCTGGACCAGCTGGGGGAGCGGAGCGAGGGGCTGATTTGCCTCACCGCTGGCGGCGAAGGCGCGCTGGCGCGGCTGCTGGCAGAGGGCCAAGGGGAGGGGGCGCGGCGTTACCTCGACCGGCTCGCGCCGCTTTTCCCGGGTCGGCTGTACATCGAACTGTCGCGGCGCGACGATACCATCGAGGACGCGGCGGAGGACGCGTTGATCGACCTCGCCTACGCGGCCGACTTGCCGCTGGTCGCGACCAACCCCGCCTGCTTCGACGAGCCCGAATTCCACGCCGCGCACGATGCGTTGCTGTGCATCGCCCAGTCGGCCTACGTCGATAGCGCGGAGCGTCGTCGCAGCTGCCCGCACGCCTACCTCAAGAGCGCGGACGCAATGGCGGAGATATTTGCCGACGTCCCCGAAGCGCTCGCCAACACGCTGGTTGTGGCGCAGCGCTGCGCGGTACGCGCGCCGTCGCGCAAGCCGATCCTCCCCTCGATCGCCGGCGACCGCGACGCTGAAGCCGAGCAGCTGCGTCGCGACGCGCATGCCGGCCTCGTCGATCGGCTGCGCGCGATGGAAGCGCTCGACGGCGGATCCCCCCGCACCAGCGAGGCGCTGGAGGCGGCCTACCCCGAATATTTCGAACGGCTCGCGTTCGAAACCGACGTCATCGTCGGCATGGGCTTCCCGGGCTACTTCCTCATCGTCGCCGACTTCATCAAATGGGCGAAGGCGAACGATATTCCCGTCGGTCCCGGACGCGGGTCGGGAGCGGGCAGCGTCGTCGCCTGGGCGCTGACCATCACCGATCTCGATCCGCTCAAGCTGGGGCTGCTGTTCGAACGCTTCCTCAACCCCGAGCGTGTGTCGATGCCCGACTTCGACATCGACTTCTGCGAAACGCGGCGCGGCGAGGTGATCCGCTACGTCCAGCAGAAATACGGCCGCGACACGGTGGCGCAGATCATCACCTTTGGAACGATGAAGGCGCGCGCAGTCCTCAAGGACACCGGCCGCGTGCTGCAGATGGGCTATAACCGCGTCGACCGGCTGGCGAAGATGGTGCCCAACCATCCCACCGACCCGTGGACGCTCGAACGCTCGCTGGGGCGCGGCAGCGACAAGAATGGCCGGCCGCACGTCGCCGCGCCGGACTTCCTCGCCGCCTACAAGCAGGAGCCCGAGGTTCGCCGGCTGGTCGACATGGCGATGCGGCTGGAAGGGTTGCCACGGCACAGCTCGACCCACGCGGCGGGGGTGGTGATCGGCGACCGTCCGCTGGCGGAGCTGGTCCCGCTCTACCGCGATCCGCGCTCCGACATGCCGGTGACTCAGTTCGACATGAAATATGTCGAAGGCGCCGGCCTCGTGAAGTTCGACTTCCTCGGACTCAAGACGCTGTCGGTGCTGAAGGAGGCGGTCCGGCTGCTCGAGGAGCAGGGCACACACATCGACCTCGACGCGCTGAGTTGGGACGACCCGGAAGTCTATGCGCTCCTCCAGCGTGGCGACACGGTCGGCGTGTTTCAGCTGGAATCGGAGGGAATGCGGCGCACGCTCGCGGCCGTGAAGCCGACCAGCTTCGGCGACATCATCGCGCTCGTGTCGCTCTACCGCCCCGGCCCGATGGACAATATTCCGAGCTTCGGCGCGCGCAAGAACGGGCGCGAGGACATTCGCTACCCGCACCCGCTGCTCGAACCGATCCTCAATGAAACCTACGGCATCATCGTCTATCAGGAACAGGTGATGCAGGCGGCGCAGGTGCTCGCGGGCTATTCGCTCGGCGAAGCGGACCTGCTGCGCCGCGCGATGGGCAAGAAAAAGAAGGAGGAGATGGACGCGCAGCGGGCGCGGTTCGTGGACGGCTGCGGCAAGAATGGCATCATCAAGGAAAAGGCCAACGAGCTGTTCGATTTGATCGACAAGTTCGCCGGCTACGGTTTCAACAAGAGCCACGCAGCCGCCTACGCGCTGCTCGCTTATCAGACAGCTTGGCTCAAGGCGCATCATCCGCACGCATTCTTCGCCGCGTCGATGAGCTTCGACATCGATGTTACCGACAAGCTCGCGCTGTTCGTCGACGACGCGCGGCGGTCGGATGTCGTTGTGGCGCCGCCCTGCCTCAACCAGTCGCGCGCGGCCTTTTCGGTCGAGCGCGTGGGTGAGGGGTGGCAGGTGCGCTACGGCCTCGGCGCGCTCAAAGGGGTCGGCGAAAAGGCGATGGAGACGGTCGTCGCGGAGCGCACTCGCGGCGGCGAGTTCCGCAACCTCGACGATTTTGCCGAACGCATCGACCCGCGCCTGCTCAATCGCCGCCAGATCGAGGCGCTGGCCGGCGCGGGCGCCCTCGACGGGCTCGGACACGAACGCGCAGCGGTGTTTGCGGGGGCGGAGACATTGCTTGCGGCGGCAGCGCGCGCGGCAGAGACACGCGAGAGCGGGCAGGGCGGTCTGTTCGGCGGGGATGTCGCGACGATGCCCGCGGTGCACCTCCCCGCCGCGCCCGCCTGGTCGCTCGCCGAGACGATGGCGCGGGAGAAGGACGCGTTTGGCTTTTATTTTTCGGCGCATCCGGTCAGTCGCTACGAGCTGCTCACCACCGCGCTGCGCACCCGCGAATATGGCAGCCTCGCCGGCGACACCCCCGCCGCGCCGGGTGAGCGCCGCGCGGCGACGATGGCGGCGCTGGTCGAAAGCGTGAAGTGGCGCACCTCGCAGCGCGGCAACCGCTACGCCATGCTGATGCTGTCCGACCGTTCGGGACAATATCCAGCGAGCTGCTTCGATGCCGGCACCGGCGAAGCGCTGGAGGCGATGGCCGAAAGCGGGGCCTGCGCGCTGCTCCAGGTCGAGCTCGACTGGCGCGAGGGGGAGGAGACGCCGCGCGTCACGGTGCGCAGCGCAGAAGATCTTGAGCGCCGCATGGCGACCAGCGCGCTCGCGCTAACGGTGGAGATCGAGAGCGCGGCGCCGGTGCCGACGCTCAAGCGACTGGTGGCGGAGGCGCGCACCGGGCGATCGTCGATCCTCGTGCGCGTGGTCGCCAACGACGGCAGCGACGCGCCGATTGCCGAGGCGCGGCTGTGCCAACGCTGTCATTTCGATCAGGAGGACGTGCATCGGCTTGAGCGCATCGACGGAGTGCGGCACGTTCGTCTCGCACCCGCTCCTGCGCGCGCCGCGTCGGGGTGAGGGAGACACAAGAACGGGGAGACTGATTTGATGCTGCACGGGACGATGCAGGACCGCCCGCTGGTCACCACCGCGCTCATCGATCACGCCGCGCGGGAACATGGCGCGCAGGAGATCGTGACGCACTGGGCTGATGGCCGCGACGAACGCACCGACTGGGCGGGCGTGCACCTCATCGCGCGGCGGATGGCGCAGGCGCTGACGGCGCACGGCATCGCGAGGGGCGACCGCGTCGCGACGCTGGCGATGAATCACGCCCATCACCTCGCCGCCTGGTATGCGACCGCCGGGGTAGGCGCGGTGCTACACACGATCAACCCGCGACTGTTCGACGATCAGATCATCTACATCGTCAATCACGCCGAAGATCGCGTGCTGCTCTACGATGCGGCCTTTGCTCCGATCGTCGAGCGGTTGCGGCCGGAACTGCCTTGCGTCGAGCGCTTCATCTGTTTCGATGGCGCCGGGATCGCGGGCGACGAGCCTTTCCTCGACTGGCTCGCCCCGCACGATGGCGACACGCGTTGGGTCACGGTGGACGAGCGCGACCCCTGCGGGCTGTGCTACACCAGCGGGACGACCGGTCATCCCAAGGGCGTGCTCTACCAGCACCGCAGCAACGTGCTCCACGCCTTTGCCCTGCTGCAGCCCGACGTGTTCGGTCTGTCGAGCCGCGCCTGCGCGTTGCCGGTGGTGCCGATGTTCCATGCCAATGCCTGGGGCCTGCCCTATGGCGCGGCGGCGACGGGCGCGAAGCTTGTCTTTTCGGCGACCAACGACGCGCCGACGCTGTGGCGCCTGATCCGCGAGGAGGGGGTGACCCACAGCGCCGGCGTCCCGACCGTCTGGCTCGGCATGTTTGCCGACCTTGACGCCAACGGCGGCGACTACGGTAAGCTCGAACAGGTCGTGATCGGCGGTTCGGCTGCGCCGCGCGCGATGATCGAGCGGCTGATGCGCGCAGGCGTGAGCGTCGCCCACGCCTGGGGCATGACCGAAACCTCCCCCATCGGAACCATGGGCGCGCGCCCCTACGGCTGGGATGCGCTGAGCTTCGACGAGCAGGTCGACGTCGTGGTTAAGCAGGGTCGCGTGCCGTTCGGTGTCGAGCTCCGGCTGGTCGACGATGACGGTCGCGAGCTGCTCCGCGACGGCAAGACTAGCGGGCGCCTGCAAATCCGCGGGCTGTGGATCATCCAGCGCTACTTCAAGGCCGACGCGGACGCGGCGGATGCCGACGGCTGGTTTGACACCGGCGACGTCGCCATCCTCCACCCCGACGGCACGATGCAGATCGCCGACCGCGCCAAGGACGTCATCAAGTCGGGCGGCGAATGGATCAGCTCGATCGAGCTCGAGAACGCCGCGGTCGGTTGCGACGGCGTTGCCGAAGCCGCTGCCGTCGGCGTCGCTCACCCGCGTTGGGATGAACGCCCGCTGCTGCTGGTCGTGCGCAAGCCCGGCAGCGCGGTCACGCCCGAACAGATCATCGACCACCTCTCCACCCGCGTAGCCAAATGGTGGCTGCCGGACGAGATCAAGTTCGTCGATAGCCTGCCGCACACGGCGACGGGCAAGCTGCTCAAGCGACAGCTGCGCGACGAATATCGGGACTATCGCCTGAGCGGGACGTGAAGCGCGGGTCGCGCGGCGGTGGCGTCCGCCGTGTGATCAGTGAGCGCGAATGACGGCGGCGCCGCGCGCGCGCACCACGCCGCCGATCCACAATCACAACGCGGCGCCAGATTGGCCGCGCCAAGCGCGAGAGCGGCGCAACGAGTTTCGTCGCTAGCATAGCCTCGACCACCAGCGAGACGTCCCAGAGTACCAGCGCTGCGCCACCTTCGAAGGCCCCGGCGAGGAACAGGAACTCGACCCCACCGAACAGCATCGCGATCGAAAGCATGACAACGATGACGTGACGCAAGCTCGCCCGCTCCAACCACGCCGCGGCGGGGACCGTGACCCAGCCGTGAAGCCCACGCGCGCACGCAAGATCGGGTTCGCGCACGCACGCAACAAGCAGCAATAACAGCACCCACGTCATCGGCACCTCCACCGCGTGCCAGCAGAGGCGCATTAAAGCGCCAACGCAAGCTGGCCGTCGCGGGGCGGTGGTCGGAACAGGTCGTTGCGCAGCGGGACATAAGGCCGGTCGATCCCATGCGCACGCGCAGCGCGGTTAAATCGCGTGCGGATGAGGTCGGACCAGATGCCTTCGCCCTTCATCCGGCTGCCGAACCGCGGGTCATTATCGCGCCCGCCGCGGATTGCCTTAACGATGTGCATGACCTTGTCCGCACGTTCCGGATAGTGCGCGGCGAGCCAGGCGCGAAACAGCGGCGCGACCTCCAGCGGCAGGCGCAGGACGATCCATGACGCGCGATATGCGCCGGCCTCCGCAGCGGCGGCGACGATCGCCTCGATCTCATGATCGGTGATCGCCGGAATGATCGGGGAGACGTTGATCTGCACCGGCACCCCCGCGTCGCTGAGTGCCCTGACCGCAGCGAGTCGCCGCGCGGGATGCGCTGCGCGCGGTTCGAGCGTGCGCGCGACCTTTGCGTCCAACGTCGTCACCGAAATCGCCACCGCGAGCAGGCCGCGCTCGGCCATGTCGGCGAGCAGGTCGATGTCGCGCAGCAGCCGGTCCGATTTGGTGGTAATGATCAGCGGGTGATTGGACTCGCTCAGCACCTCGATCACGGCGCGGGTGATACGATGTTCGCGCTCGATCGGCTGATAACCGTCGGTGTTGGTGCCAATCGCGATTGGCGCGGGCGTGTAACCGGGCCTCGACAGCTCCGCGCGCAACAGGGCCGCCGCCTCCGGCTTGGCAAACAGCTTCGATTCGAAGTCGAGCCCGGGCGACAAATCATGGAAGGCGTGTGTCGGCCGCGCGTAGCAGTAGATACAGCCATGCTCGCACCCGCGATAAGGATTGATCGAGCGATCGAAACCAATGTCCGGTGACGTGTTGCGCGCGATGATCGTGCGCGGTCGCTCGAGGGTGACTTCGGTCCGGAGTTTAGGCGCGGCGCCGTCGATCTCCCCGCGCGCGTCGAGCCAGTCGCCATCCACTTCGCGCTCGGCAAGACCGAAGCGTTGCGAAACAACGTTGCCGGGCGCGCCGCGGCCGGAAAGCGGAGGAGGGGTGGGCATGGTCCCAACCTACCATTCCGACGGAACATAGCAAGAACGACTAACCGGATGCCTCGAACAAGTGGAGCACTGCACCCCCGACCCTACGTTCGCCAATACGTGCGTAAGGGATGTCGACGTGGACGCCGACAGCCTCTTCGAAAGCGAGCATCGCGGAGGCGTTGATCCAGCCGTGCGCGCTCAGTCCCGCGGCGAAGGCGGGCCAATCGAGCGTGCGATATGGCGGGTCGGAGAAGATCAGATCGCACGCAAAGGGAGCGACCGCGCGGGCGGCATCGGCCGCGACGATCTTTGCGTCGACGGCTTCGAGGACGTGAACGTTGGCGCGGATTGCGCGGAGCGCCGACGGATCGCGCTCGACCAGCACCGCCGCCGCTGCGCCGCGTGACAGCGCTTCGAGCCCGAGCGCTCCCGACCCGGCAAACATGTCCGCCACGCGGAGGCCGGCGAAGCCTCCCAGCCGGCTTGCGAGCATCGAAAACAAGGTCTCGCGTGCGCGGTCGGCGGTGGGTCGGGTCGCTGCGCCCGCAGGCGCGGTCAGCCGCCGACCGCGCCACTGCCCGGCGATGATCCGCATCTCAGCGCGGCTTTGGCAGGCTCGCGACGAGCTTGGCGAGCGCGGCGGGCTTCACCTCGGCGATGCTACCCGGGGCGGACTCACCCAGTGTGAACGGGCCGTAGCGCGTGCGGATGAGCCGCCCGACGCGCAACCCGAGATATTCGAGCACGCGCCGCACCTCCCGGTTCTTGCCCTCGGTCAGCGTCAGCTCGACCCACTGATTGCGCCCGGTGCGACGTTCGAGATTAGCGTCGATCCGCCCGTAGCGGACGCCCTCCACCGTGACCCCTTCGGCCAGCTCCTCGAGCTGCGCCTGGCTGATGTCGCCAAAGGTGCGCGCGCGGTAGGTGCGCTCGACCCCGCTCGACGGCAGCTCCAGCGCGCGTTTCAACGCACCGTCGTTGGTCAGCAGCAGCAGCCCTTCGGTGTTGAGGTCGAGCCGCCCGACCGGCATCAGCCGCGGCAGCCCCTCGGGAAGGACGGAATAGATCGTCGGCCGACCCGAGAAGTCACGCTCGGCGGTGAGCACGCCGTTCGGTTTGTGAAACAGGAACAGCCGCGCCGCTTCGGGCGCGTCGACCGGGTGGCCCTTGACGGTTACGCCGGTGAGGTCGGCGAGCAAGGTGGCAGGCGTCGTCACGACTTCATCGTTGAGCGCGATGTGGCCATCGGCGATCATCCGTTCGATGTCGCGGCGGGAGGCGACGCCGGCGCGGGCGAGCAGCTTGGCAATGCGATGCAGCCCGTCCTCGCGCGCGCTGTCGATGCGCACCGGCGCGGGTTTGCGCGGCCTGGCGGGATCGCGGGCGGGTCGTCCGGGGGGGCGCCGATCGGTACCGCGTGACGGTTCGCCGGACGGGGGGCGGGGCGTTTTGGCACCGCCGCCCGGACGTGGACGAGCGGGGCGGTCCTCACCTGCCGAGCGGTCGGCCGGCGGCCTCGCGGACGGCTTGCGCGGGCCGGCGGGGCCGCGGGGGCGAGTGGGGCGGTTGGGCACTGTGGCAAACTCGTCGCAGAGGTGAGACAATCCGTCTCTCCGCCGGGCCTATGCCGGAACCGCCGCGACTTGGCGAGCGTATAGCGGCCGATAGGGAGGCGCCGCGTCAATGGGTTTGTTCCGCCGCAGAAAACGTCGCATCACGCGGCTGCTGGTGGTCCAGGATGAACCGCTCATCGCATTCGACAACGAATATGCGCTGAAACAGGCCGATTTCGAGATTGTCGCGACGGTCGACAATGCCGAACAGGCGCACCCGTTTATTGATCCGGAACAGATCGACGCGGCCGTCCTCGATGTCGGCCTTGCGGGGGAAGCCAGCGGACTCGACATCGCCAGCATCGCCCGCGCGCGCGACATTCCCGTGCTGTTCGTCACCGGCAGCTGCCCTGACGGTGCGCGCAATTATGCCTATGGCTGCCTCAACAAACCCTACCTGCCCGGCGACCTCGTCGCTGCGATCGAGGCGATCGATTGCATCCTGCGCGGCGAATCGCCCAAGACTGTGCCGGCCGGTCTGACGCTGTTCGTCGACGCCGCCGCGGCATAACGTCGCGGATCACTGGACGGGCGGCAAAAAGCGCATAGGGTGCGCCCCCTTGACCGAAGGGGGATCGATGAACGCCAATGTGGTGACCGAACCGGCTGAGCCGCTGAAGGGGTGGGCCGCGCTCAAGGCGGGACTCCGCAACCGCAAGACCATCGTCATGCTGGTGTTCGGCTTCTCGGCAGGGCTGCCCTACACGCTGCTGCTGGGAACGCTTAACGCTTGGCTGGGGGAGGCCAAAGTCAGCCTCGCGACGATAGGCATATTGTCGTGGATCGGGCTCGCCTACGCGTTCAAATTCCTGTGGTCGCCGCTGGTCGACCGGGTCGCGCCGCCGCTGCTCGCGCGGCTCGGGCGGCGACGGTCGTGGCTGCTGCTGTGCCAGGTGGTGCTCGCGCTCACCTTCATCGCGCTGTCGCGGATCGACCCGGTGCTCTCGATCGGCAGTTTTGCGCTAGTGGCGGTGGTCGGCGCCTTTTTCTCCGCGACGCAGGACGTGGTCATCGACGCCTGGCGCATCGATGTCGCCGACGAATATGCGAGCGTCGACCTCCTCTCGACGCTGTATCAGTTCGGCTACCGCACCGCGGCGCTGATCGGTGGCGCGCTGGCGCTGATGTTCGCGGCGCGCGTCGATTGGCCAACCGTCTATTTCGTGATGGGGCTGACGATGCTCCTGCCGATCATCGCCACCTTTGCAGCGCCCGACACGCCGCGGGCGGAGGCACTCGACGCGCAGGACCGCGCGCTCGCCCAGCCCGGGGCGGTTCATCCGCGCCTGCGGGCCATCGCGCTTGCCGTCGTCGTGCTGTGCTGGGCGTGGGCGATCTGGACCATCGGTCGGTTCATGTATGTGATCCTCACCGCCGACCCCAACGCCCCCGACAAGCCGGTCGCGGGAGATTTCATCAAGGAGGTCGGGCCGTGGATCGTCGTCGCGACGGTGGTTGTGCCCGGTGTCGTCGCAGCCGTTCTTAACAGCATCGTCGCCCGAGGGCAGGGGTTGCTCGACGCCGCGTCGCCGGCGCGCTCGGCGGGCCGTCGCTTTGCCGACCATGCCTATTCGGCGCTGGTGTCGCCGATGGCGGAGATCGTGGGGCGGCTGCGGTGGGGCGCGCTGCTCGTGCTCAGCCTGATCCTGTTCTACCGCATCTGCGATTCGATCTGGGGGCCATTCGCCTTTCCCTTCTACCTCGAGGAACTGAAGTACACGAACGACGAGGTGGCGTTCGCGTCGAAGATCTTCGGCGTGCTGATGACCATCCTCGGCATCAGCTTCGGCGGGCTGTTGCTGCTGCGGCTGGGACGGATGCCGACCCTTGTGATCTCCGCGATCGTCGCGGCACTCTCCAACCTGCTATACGCCGACCTGGCGATGGGCGGGCCGTGGATCGACATGATCGCACGCTCGACCGGCATTGCCTGGCTGGCCGAACTGCTCGGCTCGGACGCGCGGATGACGCGGCTGCTGTTCGCGATTTCCGGGGAGAATATCGCCGGCGGCATGGCCGGCGCGGCGTTCATCGCCTATCTTTCGTCGATCACCGCCAGGGAACATAGCGCGGTGCAGTTCGCACTGCTGTCGTCGCTGACGTTCCTTGTCGGGTCGCTGGGGCGGGGCGCGCTGGGTGAATGGATCGAGGCGGACGGTTACGCGCCGGTGTTCCTGTTCACCGCGGCAATCGGCGGGGTGGCGGTGTTGCTCTCGCTGCTCGAATGGGTGCGCCAAAACCGTGCCGCGCGTCAGTCCGGTGCCTCACCGTTGAGCGCCAGCACCTCGCCCGCCAAGTAGAGCGAACCGAGGATCGCGGCCGGCTGCGCCGGGTCGAGCACCGCGAGGGCTGCGGCCACATCCGGTGCGACCGACGCCGCGACGCCGGCATCGCTGGCCATGGCGGCGATCGCCTCGGGCGAGTGGCAGAAGTGGTCCGGCACCGGCACCGCAACGATCCGCTCCGCGACCGGCGCGAGCGCGGCGATGAAGCCCGCGGCGTCCTTGTTGGCGAGCATGCCTAGGACGATCTGTATCGGCTCGGCGCCGGCAAAGAAGCGCGCAAGGCGGTGCGCGGCGTCCAGATTGTGCCCGCCGTCGAGCCAGGTCGCGGCTTGTCGCCCGGCGGTCAGCGGCCCGCACGAGAGGCGCTGCAGGCGGGCCGGCCAGCGGGCATTGCGCGCCGCTTCCGGCGCGAAGCGAAGCCCGGACTCGCGCGCCATCGCGACTGCCAGTGCAAGATTGTCGAGCTGGTGATCGCCCGCCAGCGATGGCATGGGTAGGGCGATCACCCCATGCGCGTCGCGATAGAGAATGGCGTCGCCATCGCAGGCGACGTGATAGTCGGCGCCCGCTCGCACGAGGGGTGCGCCAACGCGCTGCGCGACAGCGGCGATCGCTTCCGCCGCGGCCGGAGCGTAGCTTTGCGTGACGAGCGGCACGCCCGCTTTGGCGATGCCGGCTTTCTCGAACGCGATCCGCGCCATCGGGTCGGTCGGCACGCCCGGTTCGGGTGCCAGCAGGAACTCCGCATGATCGATGCCGAGGCTGGCGATGCCGGTCACCGCCGGACGCTCGATCACGTTGGTCGCGTCGAGCCGTCCGCCCAAACCGACTTCGACGATGCACGCGTCGGCAGGCGTGCGCGCGAAGGCGAGGAAGGCGGCGGCGGTTGTCACCTCGAAAAAGCTCGCGCCCAGCCCGTCGGCCGCGTCGTTGACCTCCGCCAGCAATGGCGCCACCGCCGCGTCGTCGATCAGTCGCCCGGCCAGCCGGATCCGCTCGTTGAAGCGCACGAGGTGAGGGCTGGTGTAGGCGTGCGCGGTCAGCCCCGCGCCCTCCAGCATTGCGCGCAGGAAGGCGACCGTCGAACCCTTGCCGTTGGTGCCGGCGACATGCAGCACCGGGGGCAGCCGACGCTGGGGGTTGCCGAGGGCCTCCAGCAGCGCGCGGATGCGCTCCAGCCCCAGCACGTCGCGTCCCGGCGAGCGAAGCGTCAGCCGGTCGAGCTCGCGCTGGACCGCCGCGTCCGCCGAGCGCGCCCCATCGGCCATCAGGCTGCGGCGGCGGCGGGGCTCAGATAATCGAGCAGCCGCGCGATCGTTGCCTTCATCTCGTGACGGTGCACCACCGCATCGATCATGCCGTGATCGCGCAGATACTCGGCGCGCTGAAACCCTTCGGGCAGCTTTTCGCGGATCGTCTGCTCGATCACGCGTTGCCCGGCAAAGCCGATCAGCGCGCCCGGCTCCGCAATCTGCACGTCGCCGAGCATCGCATAGCTCGCGGTCACGCCGCCGGTGGTCGGATCGGTGAGGACGCAGATGTAGGGCAGGCGCGCGCGCTTCAGCTGTTGCAGGGCGACGGTGGTGCGCGGCATCTGCATCAGGCTGAGGATACCCTCCTGCATTCGCGCGCCGCCCGCCGCGGTGAAGGCGATGAAAGGCACGTTGCGGCGAACCGCCTCCTGCGCAGCGGCGACAAAGCCTTCGCCGACCGCCGCGCCCATCGACCCGCCCATGAAGGCGAAATCCTGCACCGCGACGACCGCGCCGTGCCCGTCGATCGTACCGAACGCCGCTTGGAGCGCGTCGCGCGCTTCGGTATTGCTGCGCGCGACCTTCAACCGATCGACATATTTCTTCGTATCGCGAAATCGCAGCGGATCGTCGGGCGCCTTGGGAAGCTCGATCAGATCGACGCTGCCGTCATCGAACAGCTGCGCGAAGCGTCGCGCGGCGCCGATGCGGTCGTGATGGTCGCAGCGCGGGCAGACGTTGAGATTGTCTTCCCACTCCTTGCAGAACACCAACTCCTGACATTTCTTGCACTTGTGCCAGAGATTGTCCGGCGTCGCGGAGGGCTTGGCGATGAAGGGGATCGCGTTGCGAACGCGGTTGATCCAGCTCATGGTTGGCTTCTTTTCGGATTAGGCAGAGATGGTCAGAGCGTCGCGCCAATGGCGCGGGCGGCTGCGTCAGGATCCGGCGCTTGCGAGATCGGCCGACCGATCACGAGGATCGACGCTCCCGCGTCGAGCGCCGCGCGCGGTGTCGTCGCGCGCTTTTGGTCGCCCAGAACGCCGTTGGCCGGCCGCACGCCCGGCACCACGAAGAAGCCGCGCGGCCAACGCGCCCGTGCCGCGGCAACCTCGTTGCCCGAACAGACGATCCCGTCCACACCCGCCTCGCAGGCGAGATCGGTCAGCCGCTCGACCTGGTCGTGGACGCTACCGGTGACGCCGCCGCGGTGGAGATCGGCCTCGTCAAGGCTGGTGAGCAGAGTCACCGCCACGACCTTAGTGCCGGCCGGCGCCGCGGCCTTGGCGTCTTCCAGCATGGCGCGTCCGCCCCCGGCGTGTACCGTCAGCACGGCCGGTTCGAGGATGTGCAACGCCTGCACCGCCTTCGCGACGGTGTTGGGAATGTCGTGCAGCTTGAGGTCGAGGAAAATCGGCTTTCCGAGCTTCGCGACCTCAAGCACGCCGTGTTGGCCGTTCGCGCAGAAAAACTCGAGCCCGAGCTTGTAGCCGCCGACATGCGCTGCAACCCGACGGGCGAGCTGCAGCGCATCGTTGATCCGCGGCGTATCGAGCGCGAGGTAGATCGGCGACATCAGACGGTCGGACGGCCCGTCACCGGATCGATCGGGCGCCCGGTGACCGGATCGACGCTGTGGCCGGTGGCCGGATCAATCGCGGGGGTAACGCCCGTTGCCGTCGTGCCGCGCAGCTGGTCGATCGTCTGCTTCTGGTTCTCGATGCGCCGGTTCATCCGCCAGCGATTGGCGCTCATCATCAGCCATGTCGGCAGGAAGCCCAGCAGGAACGAGGTGAGAATCACCACCGCAAGCGAGGTGTCGGCGCGCACGCCGCTATCGAAGGGGATCAGCGTCACCTCGACCGGATCGGCGTTCATGAAGGCAAAGATGGTCACCGCGACCGCGACGACGACCCAAAGGATAGTGCGCATGTCTCACTCCCCAATCCACTCGCGGCCTCAGCCGCCCCGCGTGCTGTCTAGCGCCTTCAGACGCGCCCGAACACCCGCCTAAAGATCGTGTCCACATGCGCGAGATGATGGTCGAGGTTGAACAGCGCCCGAATCCCCGCCTCGGGCAGCGCCGCGGTGACCTCCGCATCGGCGCTCAGCAGGTCGGCGAGGCTTTCGCGGCCCTCGCTCTCCCACACCTTCATCGCGTTGCGCTGGACGAGGCGGTAGCTGTCCTCGCGGCTGAGGCCTGCCTGCGTCAGCGCGAGGAGCACACGTTGCGAATGGACGAGCCCGCCCATCGCGTCGAGGTTACGCTGCATGCGTGCCGGGTAAACCACCAGCTTGTCGATCACCCCGGTCAGTCTCCCGAGCGCGAAGTCGAGCGTGATGCACGCGTCCGGCCCGATGTAACGCTCGACCGACGAGTGCGAGATGTCGCGCTCGTGCCACAGCGCCACATTCTCGAGCGCCGGCGTGACATAGCCCCGCACCATCCGTGCAAGCCCGGTGAGATTCTCGGTCAGCACCGGGTTGCGTTTGTGCGGCATCGCCGACGAACCCTTCTGCCCCGGCGAGAAATATTCCTCGGCCTCGAGCACCTCGGTGCGCTGCAAATGGCGCACCTCGACCGCGAGCCGCTCGATCGACGACGCGACCACGCCCAGCGTCGCAAAGAACATCGCGTGCCGGTCGCGCGGGATCACCTGCGTCGACACCGGCTCGATGGCGAGGCCGAGCTTGTCCGCAACATGCGCTTCGACGCGCGGATCGACATTCGCGAAGGTGCCGACCGCACCCGAGATGGCGCAGGTCGCGATCTCCTCGCGGGCCGCCATCAGCCGCTTCCTCGCGCGCTGAAACTCCGCGTGCGCCTGCGCGAGCTTGAGGCCGAAGGTGGTCGGCTCGGCGTGGATGCCGTGGCTGCGACCGATGGTGGGGTTGAGCTTATGCTCGAACGCGCGGCGTTCGATCGCGGCGAGCAGCGCGTCCAGACCCTCCACCAGCAGGTCCGCCGATCGTGCCAGCTGCACCGACAGCGTCGTGTCGAGCACGTCGCTCGACGTCATCCCCTGATGCATGAAGCGCGCGTCTTCGCCGACCTGCTCCGCGACCCAGGTGAGGAAGGCGATCACGTCGTGCTTGGTCACCGCCTCGATCGCGTCGATCGCCGCGACGTCGATCGCCGGATTGGTCGCCCACCAGTCCCACAGCGCCTTGGCCGCGCTCTGCGGCACGACGCCGAGGTCGGCGAGCGCATCGGTCGCGTGCGCCTCGATCTCGAACCAGATGCGGTAGCGCGCCTCCGGCTCCCACAACGCGGTCATCGCCGGGCGGGAGTAGCGGGGAACCATGCGGGCATTCCTTCGAGTTAGCGGAGAGTCGCGCGCCGATAGCAGGGCGGACGCGTCAGCGCATCCCGCTCAAGTCCTGTTCCGGTCACCCTGAAGGCGTTTCAGCGTCCGGGCGGCGAGCGCAGGCGGTGGATGCTGAAACAAGTTCAGCATGACGAGGCCTGGCGGGAGGAAGCCGCCCGGCGCCCACTAGATCAACCCCGCGCTGCGCATCGAGGTGATGCGGCTTTCATCGCCGCGAGCGACGATGACATGGTCGTGCAGCGCAATGCCGAGCGGCTTGCAGGCGGCGATGAGGGCGCGGGTGACGGCGATGTCCTGCGAGCTGGGGGTCGCATCGCCGCTCGGATGGTTATGCGCGACGATGATCGCCGCCGACCCGAGCTGGAGCGCACGCCGCACAACCTCTCGGACGTAAATCGCCGACTGATCGATCGAACCTTCGCTGACGACCTCGTCGCGAATCAACTGGTTGCGGCTGTCGAGGTGGAGGATGCGCACGCGTTCGTTAAGGTGCTGCGCCATCGACGCACGCAGATAGTCGACGAGACCTTGCCAGTTGCCGAGCACAGATCGTTGCGCGACTTCGCCGAGCAGGACGTGCCGCACAGCCCCGTCGAGCGCGCGCAGCATCGCCACCACCGAATCGCCGACATAGGGCACCGCCTTCAACGTGCCCGCGTCCGCCGCGAGCAGCGGGCCGAAGCCGCCGAACTCTGTCAGCAGCTGCTTTGCCAGCGCCTTGGTGTCGCGGCGGGGGATGGCGAGGCTCAGCAGATATTCGAGCAGTTCATAGTCGTGCAGGCTGTCCGCCCCCGCTTCGATGATGCGCGCACGCAGGCGCTCGCGGTGGCCGGCGTGATCGGCAGTGCGGTCGGTGTCCCCCATCGCGTGGGCTTGTGACGCCCACCGACGACCGCTGCAAGCAGGCTGGCGTTGTTGACTTGGCGGCACCCCGCGCTTAAGGGGCGCGCGTCTTGCCGGACGGGGCGTGGCTCCTTGCATTTCAGGTTCAGCGTGAGCGGCTTGCCGCGGCGCTGCACTTCAGGCGACAGGGCGCGGACGTGACGAACGGACAGGACGAATTTCCGCAGATCGGCGAAGATCGGCGTCTCGACAGCCTCGATGAGCGGCTGGAGAGGCTGGAGCAGAATGAAGCTACGCGCACCGGCGCGGGGCGGCGTCAGGGACAGGACCAGAGCGAACGGCTCGGTAACCGCGTCCTCGCCGACCTGATCGGTGGCATCGCAGGCGGCGCCTTGATCGGCTGGGTCATCGACCTCGCTCTCAAGACCGCGCCGTGGGGCCTCATCATTATGCTCTTCGCCGGGATCGCGGTGGCGTTTCGCAACGTCATCCGCACCGCGAACAAAATCAGCCGCGATGCGCAGGCGCGCGCCGCGAACGATGAAGGCAGGGGTTGAACGACGTGGCGGCAGAAGGCGGCAAGATCGATCCGATGCACCAGTTCGAGGTGCAGCCGGTCGCGCCGATGTTCGAGCTGTTCGGGCGCGAGGTGATGCTCACCAACAGCGCCATCTGGATGCTCGCCGCGGCGGTGCTGCTGTGGCTGTTCATGCTCGGCGGCATGAAGCGTCAGCTCGTCCCCGGCCGCTGGCAGGCCGCAGTCGAAAGCTTCACCGGCTTCATCGACAACATGCTGACCACCAACGTCGGGCCGGAGGGGCGCAAGTTCGTCCCCTATGTCTTCACGCTGTTCATGTTCATCCTGTTCGCGAACATGATCGGGCTGCTGCCGCTGGGCGCGCTCGGGCTGCACCCGTTCACGGTGACGAGTCATCTCGCGATTACCGGCATTCTCGCCATCATCAGCTTCGGCATCGTGCTGCTGGTTGGTTTCGCGCGGCACGGTTTTCACTTCTTCTCGCTGTTTGTGCCGCATGGCGCGCCCAAGGTGATGCTGCCGCTGCTGGTGCCGATCGAGTTCATCAGCTTCATGATCCGCCCGTTCAGCCTCGCGTTGCGGCTGTTCGTGGCGATGACCGCCGGGCACATCCTGCTGAAGGTTCTGGCGGGGTTCGTCATCAACGGCACCAACGCGGGCGCGGGCTACGGCGTACTGGTCGGCGTGCCGTCGTTCCTGCTGATGACCGGCATTTCCGCGCTCGAGCTGCTGGTGGCGGGCATCCAGGCTTATGTTTTCGCGCTGCTGACGTCGCTGTACCTCAACGACGCGGTCAACCTTCACTAAACCTCTTCGATCTCGAAGTTTTTCAACGGAGTTCTCTACGATGGACATGGAAGCTGCCAAGATGATCGGCGCCGGCATTGCGGCGCTGGGTGCGGGCCTCGCCTCGCTCGGCGTGGGCAATGTGTTCGCAAGCTTCCTCGACGGCGCGCTGCGCAATCCGGCGGCTGCCGACGGCCAGTTCGGCCGCCTGATGATCGGCTTCGCCGCGGCGGAGCTGCTCGGCCTGCTGGCGTTCGTCGTCGCGGTCATCCTGCTGTTCGTCGCCTGACGAATTGATGTTGCCGGTGGGAGCGCTCGTCGCTCCCGCCGCATGTTTTTCTCGACGTAGAGGGCCCGCCCGATGCCTCAGATTGGTCAGCTGACGGAAGACAGCTGGTATCTGATCTCGCAGATCTTCTGGCTGTTGCTGGTGTTCGGCGGGCTGTTCTTCGTCGTCGGTCGCGGGATGGTGCCCAAGGTGATGTCGACGGTCGACCTGCGCGACCGGACCATCGCCGACAACCTCGCCGCCGCCAAGGCTGCGCGCGATGCGGCCGACGCGGCGGAAGACGACTGGCGCCAGCGCCAGAACGCCGCGCGCGCCGATGCACAGGCGCTCGTCAACCGCGCCAAGGAAGACGCCGCCAAGCGCACCGAGGCGCGTCTGGCGGAGGTCGATGCCGGGCTCGACACTCGCATGGCCGAGGCTGAGCGAGGCATCGCCGACGCCAAGAGCAACGCCCTGCGCGAGGTGGAGGGCGTCGCTGTCGAGGCAACGCAGGATGTGGTGCAGCGGCTCACCGGGCAGCCGGTCGATGCGGACGTGGCGCGCAACGCGGTGAAGGCACAACTCCATGGCTGATCCGATCATCTTCGCTGTCGCCACGACGTCCGCTCCCGTTGTCACGGGCCCGCACGGTGATGTGACGACCACGACGACTACCGCTCACGCCGAAGTGCCCGCCCACGGCGCCGCGGAAACGCACGGCGACCCGTCGATCGGAGGTGTGCTCAACGCGACGGTGATCGTCTCGCTGGCGATGCTGGCGCTGATCGGCATCATGCTGTGGAAGAAGGTGCCGGCGATGGTCGGCCGCATGCTCGACGGGCGCATCGATGCGATCAAGGCGCAACTCGACGACGCGGCCAAGCTGCGTGCCGAGGCCGAAGCGTTGCGCGGCGAATATCAGGCCAAGCTATCCGCCCTCGATAGCGAGACCGCGGAGATGCGGGCTCGCGCGCAGGAGGAGGCCGAAGCGCTCGTCTTCAAGGCGCAGACCGACGCGGAAGCGCTGGTCGCTCGCCGCCAGACGATGGCCGAGCAGCGCATCGCCGCTGCCGAACGCGCTGCGGTCGCCGAAGTGCGGGCCACCGCCAGCCGCGCCGCGGTCGGTGCCGCGCAGCAGCTCATCGCCAACGGCCACGGCGCCGCGTCGCGCGACGCCATCGTGGACCGCTCGATCGCGGACCTCGCCAAAATCTGAGGCTGCGCGCGGCGACTACCGCGTGTAGCTTTCCAGCAGGCCCCAGCGGGTGCAGCGCCACGTTTCGATCGACCGCGTTTCCCCAGTGGCCTTGTTGCCGTACCACCGCCGCTCGACCCCCTCCGCCCACTCGGCGGCGGCTTTGATGTCATAATGGCCGCGGTCCACGATGACGCCTTGTTCCATGGCGCCCTGACATTTTGAACAGCTCGGCATCCAGTCCTCCCGCTGGCGTCGTCGGTCCGCCGCGCCTAACTGCAAGACGATGACACCCCCCGCCGACCGTTTCAATGAAGAGCGCTCGACCTTCACCGTCCGCGGTGAGGGGCAGCCCGACATCGAGGCGGGGGTGGAGGCCATCCGCGCTACGGTGAAGACGCTCCGCCCGGTGCCGGGCGTCTACCGCATGCTCGATGCGCGCGGCGAGGTGCTGTACGTCGGCAAGGCGCGCGCGCTCAAGAACCGGGTCACCAACTACACCCAGGTCGCGCGGCTGACCAACCGGCTCAAGCGCATGGTCTCGCAGACGCGCGGCATGGAGATCGTCGTCACCGCCAGCGAGGCGGAGGCGCTGCTGCTCGAGGCGCAGCTGATCAAACGCTACCGCCCGCCGTACAACGTCCTGCTGCGCGACGACAAAAGCTTCCCGTTCATCCTGCTGCGCGCTGACCACGCCTTCCCGCGCGTCCAAAAGCATCGCGGCGCACGCCGGGCCAAGGGGCAGTATTTCGGACCGTTCGCCAGCGCCGGTTCGGTCAACCGCACGCTCAACGCGCTGCAGAAGCTGTTCCTGCTGCGGAGCTGCACCGACAGCTTCTTCGCCAACCGCGACCGACCGTGTCTGCTCTACCAGATCAAGCGCTGCTCGGCGCCGTGCGTCGGCCGCATCGACAAGCCTGCCTATGACGAGCTGGTCGAAGATGCGCGTCAGTTCCTCGCCGGCAAATCGACGCGCACGCAGGAAAAGCTCGGCGCGGCGATGGCCGCGGCGGCGGAGGGTCAGGATTACGAGCTTGCCGCGGTGTACCGCGACCGGCTGCGGGCGTTGACCTTCATCCAGGGTAGCCAGGCGATTAATGCCGAAGGGCTTGGCGACGTCGACGTCTTCGCCATGGCGGGGAAGGGCGGCGCGGTCTGCATCGAAGCCTTCTTCATCCGCGGCGGGCAGAATTGGGGCCACCGCAGCTTCTTCCCCGCGCACACTCAGGACGTCGGCGACGATGCGATCCTCGCCAGCTTCCTCGTGCAATTCTACGACGGCGTGCCGCCCCCGAAGCTGCTGCTGGTCGACCGCGAGCCTGAGGGCTGCGAGCTGCTGGCTGAGGCGCTGAGCGAACTCGCCGGGCGGCGCGTCCAGATCAGCGTCCCCCAGCGCGGCGACCGGCTGCGGTTGCTGCAGCAGGCGCAGCGCAACGCGGTGGAATCGCTCGAGCGCAAGGTGGCGCAAAGTTCGACGCAAGCCTCGCTGCTCGACCAGCTTGCCGGCCTGTTCGACCTCGACGCGCCGCCGCAGCGGATCGAGGTCTACGACAACAGCCATATTCAGGGCACCAACGCGGTCGGCGCGATGATTGTCGCCGGGCCCGAGGGCTTCACCAAGGGCGCCTATCGCAAATGGAATATCCGCCGCGCGGAGACGGTGCCGGGTGACGATTTCGCCATGATGCGCGAGGTGTTCGAACGGCGCTTCACCCGCGCCATGGCGGAGGACCCCGACCGTGAGAAGGGCGAATGGCCCGATCTTGTGCTGATCGACGGCGGCAAGGGGCAGCTCTCCGCCGCGCGTGCGACGCTGGAAGCGATCGGGGTCGAGGATGTGGCGCTGGTCGGCGTCGCCAAGGGACCGCACCACGGGCGCGAAGGGCGCGAGGTGTTTCACCTCCCCGACGGGCGCGAGATCACGCTGCCGCCGAACCATCCGGTCCTGTTCCACGTCCAGCGCCTGCGCGACGAAGCGCACCGTTTCGCGGTGGGCGCGCACCGTCAGAAGCGCGCAAAGTCGCTGACCAGTTCACCGCTCGACGAGGTGCCCGGGATCGGTCCGGCTCGGAAAAAGGCGCTGTTGATGCACTTCGGCACGGCCCGGGCGGTGCGTGCGGCGAGCCTCGAGGACCTACGCAAGGCTCCCGGCGTCAATGCCGCGACCGCTCAGGCGGTGCACGACTTCTATCATCCTTGAAGTGCCATCGCCCTAGTCCGTCACCCTGAACTCGTTTCAGGGTCCACGCGGCGGGGCGGCCTGTGGATGCTGAAACAGATTCAGCATGACGGATATCGAGGGGCTAGGCGTCCGGAACGGGGCGGCCGGTTAGAACGCCAGCGGCCCCTCCAGCTCCTTGACCTGCCACGGCAGCCCGTGCGCGTTGAGCATGTCCATGAACGGGTCGGGATCGAACTGTTCCATGTTGAACACACCCTCGCCGCGCCATTGGCCGGTCTGCATCATCGCCGCCCCGATCATCGCAGGCACGCCGGTGGTGTAGCTGACCGCCTGATTGCCCGTCTCGGCGAACGCGTCCTCATGGTCGCAGATGTTATAGAGGTAGAGCGTCTTCGCTTCCCCATCCTGGCCAACGCCGGTGGCGATCACGCCAATGTTCGTCTTGCCCTTGGTCGTCGCGCCGAGCGACGCAGGTTCGGGCAGCACCGACTTCAGGAATTGCAGCGGCACAATCTCGACGCCGTTGTGCATCACCGGGTCGATCCGGGTCATGCCCACATTCTGCAGCACGGTCAGGTGCTTGATATACTCGTCGCCGAAGGTCATCCAGAAGCGCAGCCGCTTGATCTCGGGCAGGTGCGTCGCGAGGCTCTCAAGTTCCTCGTGGTACATCAGATACATGTTGCGGGTGCCGACACCCTCGAAATCGAACGCCTGCTTGGTCGCCATCGCCGGTGTTTCGACCCACGCCCCGTTTTCGTAGTGCCGCGCCGGCGCGGTCACCTCGCGGATGTTGATCTCGGGGTTGAAGTTGGTCGCGAACGCCTGCCCATGGTCGCCGCCGTTGCAGTCGAGGATGTCGAGCGTGTCGATGCGGCTGAAGTGATGCTTCTTGAGCCAGGTCGTGAACACGCTGGTGACGCCGGGGTCGAACCCCGACCCCAGCAGCGCCATCAGTCCCGCCTGCTTGAAGCGGTCATGATAGGCCCACTGCCACTTATATTCGAACTTCGCTTCGTCGCGCGGCTCGTAGTTGGCGGTGTCGAGGTAATCGGCCGCCGCCGCCAGGCAGGCCTCCATGATGTTGAGGTCCTGATAAGGGAGGGCGAGGTTGACGACGAGCTTGGCGCCGCTCTCGCGGATCAACGCGGTGGTCGCGGCGACGTCGTCCGCGTCGATCTGCGCGGTCGCGATGGTCACTCCGGTGCGCGCCTTCACCGACTCGGCGATGGCATCGCATTTGGACTTGGTGCGGCTGGCAAGCGTGATGTGCGGAAAGATGTCGGCGTTCATCGCCATTTTGTGCACCGCGACCGACCCGACGCCGCCCGCTCCGATCACAAGCACCTTGCTCACCCGCTGCTCCTTCGCTCAAGGCGGACGCTGCGCCGCCGCTTCCGCCGTGCCATAAGGGAAAGAGATGCCGAACCCCACCCCCTTATCCGCCGATCGTCAGCCCACGCGCCAGGGCGTGCTCGACGCTGCGGCCAAGGTCGCCGCGATCCTGCCGCCGACCCCGCTGCTGCCGCTGGAGGTCGAGGGCGTCACGCTCTGGTGCAAGGCGGAGTGCCTCCAACCGATCGGCGCGTTCAAGATCCGCGGCGCCTGGCATCGGCTGACGGATCTGTCTCCGGCGGAGCGCGCACAGGGCGTCGTTGCGTTCTCCAGCGGCAACCATGCGCAAGGGGTGGCGTGGGCGGCGAAGCGGCTGGGTGTGCCCGCCACGATCGTCATGCCGCTCGATGCGCCCGCGAAAAAGGTCGGCAACACGCGCGCGCTCGGGGCAGAGGTGGTGCTTTACGACCGGTACAGCGAATCGCGCGAAGACATCGCCGCCCGCCTTGCCGACGAGCGTGGCGCGACGGTGGTGCCGAGCTTCGACGATGCATGGGTGATCGAAGGGCAGGGCAGCCTCGCGGTCGAGGCGGCGGCACAATTGCAGGCGCTCGCCGGGCGCGCCCCGGCCGAGTGGGTGGCATGTTGCGGCGGCGGCGGGCTGGCGAGCGGCATCGCGCTCGCCTCGCCCGGCGTGGCGCTGACGATTGTCGAGCCGGAGGGCTGGGACGACGCGGGCCGGAGCTTGCTTGCGGGCTACGCGGTGCCCGTCGCCGCCAATCCGCCGCCTACGCTGTGCGATGCCATCCAGACACCGATGATCGCCGACCGCACGCTGGCGGTGCTGAGCGCCGCTGGAGCGCGGGCGGTGACGGTTAGTGAGTCAGAAGTCGAAACCGCGATGCGCTCTGCCTTCGATCGGCTGCGGCTGGTCGTCGAACCGAGCGGCGCCGTGGCACTGGCCGCGGTGCTGGCTGCAAAGGTCGAACCGCGCGAAGGACTATGCCTGACGCTGTCGGGTGGGAATGTCGACGCCGACGTTTACGCGCGGCTGTTGGCCCAGTCCTAGCTCTCGATGGGCGGGACGCTAAGCCGCCTTTCGCATCTCCAGTCGTTCCCAGATTTCGCTCAGCGCGTCGACGAGCTCGCGCATCATCGCTTCGTCGTGGCTCGGGCCGGGGGTGAAACGCAGTCGTTCGGTCCCGCGGGGGACCGTGGGGAAATTGATCGGCTGCACATAGACACCATACTCGGCGAGCAGGATGTCGCTAATCCGCTTGGCGCGCACGGGATCGCCAACCATCAGCGGCACGATATGCGTTTCCGAGGCCATCACCGGCAGCCCCGCGTCCGCCATCATCGCCTTCAACCGCGCCGCCGCTGCCTGTTGCCCCTCGCGCTCGACGCTGGAGGCTTTGAGGTGCCGCACGCTTGCCAGTGCACCGGCGACGAGCACCGGCGACAGCGACGTCGTAAAGATGAAGCCGGGGGCATAGCTGCGCACGACGTCGACGATGACCTGATCAGCGGCGATGTAACCGCCCATGACGCCGATCGCCTTGGCGAGCGTGCCTTCGATGATTGTTACCCGGTCCGCCACGGCGTCGCGATCGGTGATGCCGCCGCCGCGCGGGCCGTACATCCCCACCGCGTGCACCTCGTCGCAATAGGTGAGCGCGCCATATTTGTCGGCGAGGTCGCAAATGGCGTCGATGGGCGCAATGTCACCGTCCATCGAATAGACGCTCTCGAACGCGATCAGCTTAGGCGCGTCGGGGTCCGCCTCCGCCAGCATCTCCTCGAGATGAGCGAGGTCGTTGTGGCGAAACACGCGTTTCTCGCAGCCGGCGCCGCGAATCCCCGCGATCATCGAAGCGTGGTTCAATTCGTCGGAAAAGATGATCAGCCCCGGCAGCACCTTGCCCAGCGTCGACAGCGTCGCTTCGTTAGAGATGTACCCGGAGGTAAACAGCAACGCCGCCTGCTTGCCGTGCAGGTCGGCGAGTTCGGCCTCGAGGTCGAGGTGATAGTGCGTGTTGCCGCCGATATTGCGCGTGCCGCCCGAGCCCGCGCCGACGTCGTGCAGCGCGCCCTCCATCGCCGCGATCACATCCGGATGCTGGCCCATCGAGAGATAATCGTTCGAGCACCAGACGGTGATCGGCTTAGGCCCGTTGTGCCCGGCGAAGCAGCGCGCGTTGGGGAACATCCCCTTGTTGCGCAGGATGTCGATGAAGACGCGATAGCGACCTTCGGCGTGGAGCCGTTCGATCGCGCGCTCGAACTGATGCTGATAGTCCATCGTGCGCAGCCGCATAGCGCCCCGTGACCGCCGATGCGAGCGCGAACGACTCTCAAGAATTACAGGGTTTCGACGCGCTCCAGGCTGAAGCTGCGCAGCGCCGCGGCGAGCGTCGGGGAGACCGCCTCCGTCCCGGTGAACACCGCCCGATCGGGAGCGACGCGCTCCGCGGGGCGGTCGCCGTTGAGTACCTCGCATCGTCGCGCGATCCCGGCGCTCCCGTCGATCAGCGTGACGCTCTGTGGTGCTGCGGCTGCGATTTCGTCCGACAGCAGCGGAAAGTGCGTGCAGGCGAGAACGAGGACGTCGATCGCATCGCCGGCGGGCGCTGCGAACATCGGCGCGATCGCCGCGGCCACGGCGCCGATTTCGGTCGGCTCCCCGCGCAATTTCGCCTCCGCCAGTTCGACCAGTTCTGGCGCACCGTGGCGGACGATGGTGCAGTCGGATGCGAACTCCGCGGCGAGGCGGTCGACATAGGGCTGGCGTACGGTCGCCTGCGTGCCGAGCACGCCGATCACGCGCGTCGTGCTGATCGCCGCGGCGGGCTTGATCGCCGGCACCGTGCCCACGATCGGCAGGTCGAGGGCAGCTCGCACCGCGGGCAGGGCGATGGTGGACGCGGTGTTGCAAGCAATCACGGCGAGGCGCGGGTGGAACCGCTCGACGAGGCGCCCGAGCAGCGCCGGCACACGCGCCGCGATCTCCGCCTCGCTCTTCGTTCCGTAGGGGAAGCCGGCGCGGTCGGCGGCGTAGACCAGCGGCATATCTGGCATCCGCGCGCGGACTTCACGCAGCACCGTCAGCCCACCGACACCGCTGTCGAAGATGAGGATCGGGTCGCTGGGCGTCGGCGTCATGATGACCGCGCGCCTAGCGGGGGAGCGCGTCGCCGGGCAAGCGCGTCACGAGCAGCGCCCCCTTGTGGCGGCTACGTCTGCCGCCTACCGAACAGTCCGCGAACACGTGTGGAGGGGAACAGGGCATGATCGTCTGGACGCCGATCCTGGTCATGATCGCAGCATATCTGCTCGGATCGATACCGTTCGGGCTCCTGCTGGCGCGGCTCGGCGGGGCGGGCGACGTTCGCGCAATCGGGTCAGGGGCGATCGGGGCGACCAATGTGCTGCGCACCGGCCGCAAGGATCTCGCCGCAGCGACGCTGCTGCTCGATCTGATCAAGGGCGGCGTCGCGGTGCTGCTGGCGCTATGGTTCGCGCCCGACGCGGCGCCGGCGGCCGGTGCTCTGGCAGTGCTCGGGCACATCTACCCCGTTTGGCTGCGCTTCCGTGGGGGCAAGGGCGCGGCAACGCTGATGGGCGTCGCGTGGGTGCTCGCGCCAGTCGCCGGGCTCGTCTACGCGGTGCTGTGGGTCGGCACGGTGGCGCTGACCCGTTTTTCGTCGGTCGGCAGCATGGTTGCAGCAGTCAGCCTCCCGGTGACGTTGTGGGCGATTGGGCGGGGCGCGCTCCTACCGGCGGCGATTGCGCTCGCCCTGCTCGTTCTATGGGCGCACCGCTCGAACATCGGCCGGTTGTTCGCGGGGACCGAGCCCAAGGTCGGTCGCGCCAAAGCTCGTCCGCATGAGTGACGTGGCTACGCGCGACCGCCTGCGCCTTGCACGCACCCGGCGCGTTGGACCGGTCACCTACCGCCAGCTCGTGCGCCGCTTCGGCAGTGCTTCGGCGGCGCTCGACGCGTTGCCGCAGCTCGTTCGAAACGCGGGAGGACAGGCTTTTGCTGCCGCGCCCCTCTCGGCGGTCGAGGCCGAGATGGCCCGCGTTGCGGCGTTCGGCGCGCGGCATTTGTTCGTGGACGACCCCGACTACCCGCCACTGCTGCGTCAGCTTGAGAATGCCCCCGCGGTGCTGATCGTCCGCGGGCGGGTGGAGCTGCTGACGCGGCGCATTGTGGCGATCGTGGGCGCGCGCAACGCGTCGGCCGCCGCCTGCCGGTTTGCCCGGCAAATTGCGCAGGAGCTCGGGGAGGCGGGGGTGACCGTCGTCAGCGGGCTTGCTCGCGGCATCGATACCGCAGCACATGTCGGCGCGGCGGAGCGTGGGGACACCGTCGCGGTGATTGGCAGCGGCATCGACATCAGCTTTCCCCCGGAGAATGCGCCGCTGCAACAGCGGCTGGGCGATGAGCAGTTGGTCATCACCGAACAACCGCCCGGAGTGGAGCCGCTCGCGCGCAATTTCCCGCACCGCAACCGCATCATCGCCGGGCTTGCGCTCGGAACGCTGGTGGTCGAGGCGGCACCCCGCTCGGGCTCGCTGCTCACCGCGCGCATGGCGGGCGACGCGGGGCGCGAAGTCATGGCAGTGCCAGGCAGTCCGCTCGACCCGCGCGCGCAAGGATGCAACGGCCTTATCCGCGATGGTGCGACGCTGGTGCAGAGCGCGGAGGACGTGATCGAGGCGTTGGCGCCGATCGATCCCGCGCACTTGCGCCCCCAGGTCGCATCACCGGTTTTCGATTTTGCCGCTGCGCCGGATGAGCTGCTGGAGGAGGCATCGCCGAACAATGCAGCCCAACGTCTGTCGGCGCTCCTCGGACCGGTGGCCGTGTCGGTCGACGAATTGGCCCGGCAGTCCGGGCTTGGCGCGGCGGCGGTCGGCCACATTCTGCTCGATCTGGAACTCGCCGGGCGGGTCGAGCGTCACGCGGGAGGGCGGGTCAGCGCCATCGCTTGACCGCTCGCGACAGCCGCCCAGACTCGCACATAGGCCTGCGCGCGCACGCGTGCGTACGCGGGCAGCACGCAAGCACGAAAGAATAACTGACCCGCCATGCAGCTCGTCATCGTCGAATCGCCCGCCAAGGCGAAGACCATCGAAGGCTATCTCGGCCGCGATTTCCGCGTGCTCGCATCGTACGGGCATGTCCGCGACCTGCCGCCGAAGGACGGTTCGGTGGACCCCGACGCCGACTTTGCGATGAGCTGGGAAACCTATCCCGACAAGGCCAAGCGGCTGAAGGAAATTGCCGATGCTGCCAAGGGGGCCGAGCGGCTGATCCTCGCCACCGACCCCGACCGGGAGGGGGAGGCGATCAGCTGGCACCTGCAGGAAGTGTTGCGCCAGAAAAAGGCGCTGCCATCCAAGGTCGATCGCGTGACCTTCAACGCGATCACCAAGCCCGCGGTGACCGCCGCCATGGCCGCGCCCCGTGCTCTCGATGACGATCTGATCGACGCCTACCGCGCCCGTCGCGCACTCGACTATCTCGTCGGCTTCACGCTGTCGCCCGTGCTGTGGCGAAAGCTGCCGGGTGCAAAATCGGCCGGCCGCGTGCAGTCGGTCGCGCTGCGGCTCATCGTCGACCGTGAGCGCGAGATCGAGGCGTTCCGGGCGCAGGATTACTGGTCGGTCATCGCCCATCTCGAGCATGGCGGAACCGCGTTCGACGCGCGCCTCGTTCAGTTCGAAGGCAAAAAGCTGGAGCGCCTCAGCATCGCCGATGCGGGCACGGCTGAGCGCGCTCGGGCGGCTGTGGTGGCGGCGCGGCTGATGGTGCGCAACGTTCAAACCAAGCCGCTCACGCGCAACCCGCCGCCGCCCTTCACGACGTCGAGCCTGCAACAGGAGGCGGCGCGCAAACTCGGCTTTTCCGCGAGCCACACCATGCGCGTCGCACAGGGGCTCTACGAAGACGGGCTGATCACCTACATGCGGACCGATGGCGTGCAGATGGACGACAGTGCCATCTCCGACGCTCGCCGGGCCATCGCCGAACGCTACCGCGACGGCGGCGCCTACGTTCCCGATAAACCGAGAGTTTACAAGAGCAAGGCGAAGAACGCTCAGGAAGCGCATGAAGCGATCCGGCCGACCGATTTCACGCGCGAGCGTGCCGGCAGCGGCGATCATGCGCGACTGTACGAGCTCGTCTTCAAGCGGGCGCTGGCGAGCCAGATGGCGTCGGCACAGCTTGAGCGAACCAGTGTCGATCTGGTCGACGGCACCGGCCAGCTGGTTCTCCGCGCGACTGGGCAGGTGGTGCGCTTCCCCGGCTACCTCGCCCTCTACGAAGAGGGTCGCGATGAAGCGGCTGCGCCGACGCGCGGCAGCGACGGCGAGGAGGACGACGCTCGTCTTTTGCCTGTGATGCGCGAAGGGGATGCGCCCGCGCTGCGGGGCGCCGACGCGCATCAGCACAGCACCCAGCCGCCCCCGCGCTTCTCCGAAGCCAGCCTCGTCAAGCGGCTGGAGGAGCTCGGAATCGGGCGTCCATCGACTTACGCCTCGATCCTGCAGGTGCTGAAGGATCGTGGTTACGTCCAGCTCGACAAGGGGCGGTTCAAGCCGGAGGAAAGCGGGCGCCTGCTGACGGCGTTTCTCGAGCGTTTCTTCGCGCGCTATGTCGCAGATGACTACACCGCAGCGCTTGAGGAGCAGCTCGACGATGTCTCCGGTGGCCGGGAGAACTGGCTGAAGTTGCTCGAGACTTTCTGGCGCGACTTCAAGCCGCGCACGGCGGAGGTGATGGAGCAGCGGCCGAGCGACGTCACCGCAGCGCTCGACGAATTTCTCGGACCGTGGCTGTTTCCCGACAAAGGCGACGGCAGCGATCCGCGGCTCTGCCCAAAGTGCGGGGACGGACGCCTGGCTTTGCGAGGCGGCCGTTTCGGCAGTTTCGTCGCCTGTTCCAACTATCCCGAATGCAGCTTCACTCGGCGGTTCGGTCAGGGCGATGGCGAGGGGGGCGGCGAGGATGAGGTGTTGGGCCAAGACCCGGCTACGGGGCTCGACGTCACCCGGAAGAATGGCCGGTTCGGCGCTTACGTCCAGCTTGGCGAGGGCAAGGATGCGAAGCGGAGTTCCATCCCCGCGGATGTGGCCGGATCGCTCGACCTTGAGCTGGCGCTACGCCTGCTGGCACTGCCACGCGAGGTTGGGCGACATCCTGAAACCAGCGAGCTCATCCAGGCCGGTCTCGGCCGGTACGGGCCCTATCTCCTGCACGCGGGCAAATATACGAAGCTTGAGTCGACGCAGGACGCGCTTGAGATCGGGATGAACGCGGCGGTGACCCGGATCGCAGAAGGTAACGCTCGCGGCGGGCGCCCGGCAAGGCCGGCCGGCAAGGAGCTCGGCGCGCACCCGGTATCGGGCGCGACGATCAAATTGCTCGATGGGCGTTTCGGCCCGTACGTCAGCGACGGGACCACGCATGCGACTTTGCCAAAGAGCGCTGACAAGGATGCGGTGACGCTGGAGGAGGCCGCATCGCTGATCGACGCCAAGCTGGCCAAAGGCCCCGCGCCGAAGAAGGGCCGAAAGCCCGCTACCAAGAAGCCTGTTACGAAAAAGGGTGCAGCGACCGGTCGCGCGAAGAAAACGCCGGCCAAGAAGGCGAGCTCGCCGACAGCAGATGCGGATGGCGACGACAGCTGACGTCGCCGTCCGAGCCGCGATTACTCCACCCAGTCGAGGCCGATGTCACGGTAGAGCGCCCTGTCCTCATCCCAATCGGGCTTCACCTTGACGTGAAGGTAGAGGTGGCACGGGTGCCCTAGCTGCTCCGCGATCTCCGTCCTCGCGGCGGTGCCGATCGCGCGGATGCGCGAGCCGCCTTTGCCGAGCACGATCGCCTTCTGACTGTCGCGCGCGACCAAAACCTGCTGATGGATCTCGATGCTCCCATCCGGGCGCGTCGTGAATTTTTCCGTCTCGACGGCGCTGTCGTGGGGCAGCTCGGCGCGAAGCTGACGGAAGAGCTGCTCTCGAGTGATTTCCGCCGCCAGCAATCGCTCGCTGACGTCGCTCACCTCGTCGGCGGGAAAGTGCCAGGGTTGCGGCGGCATGCGGGTCGCGAGATGGGCTTTGAAATCGGCCACGCCGTCGCCGCTCGCTGCCGCGACGAAGAACAGTTCGTCGAACGCGAGCCGCGCGTTGATGTCGCTTGCAAGCGCCAGAAGCGCGTCCTTGCGTGCCAGGTCGACCTTGTTGATGACCAGCAGCTTCGGTTCGCGTCGCTGCGACAGGGTGTCGAGTACGGCGCTCGCCTTGGCATCGAGCCCGCGCGCCGCGTCGACGACGAACAGCAGCGCATCCGCGCCTTCGGCGCTGCCCCACGCCGCCGCGACCATGGCGCGCTCCAACCTTCGCCGCGGGGCCATGATCCCGGGCGTGTCGGTCAAGACGATCTGCGCGCCACCCTCGATCGCCACGCCGATCACCCGCGTGCGCGTGGTTTGCGGCGTGGCGCTGGTGATCGCGACCTTCTGCCCGACAAGGGCGTTTACAAGCGTCGACTTGCCCGCATTGGGCGCGCCGAGCACTGCGACAAAGCCACAGCGTTGCTGGTAGACGGCGGACGGGTCGGTTTCGGTCATAACGATCCTTCAAGCTCGGCAAGGCGGGCGGCGGCAGCACGCGTCTCGGCTTCACCCTTGCTGCTCCCCTCGCCGATCGCCTCGCCCCCTGCGACGTTCACGCTGACGGTGAAGCGGGGGGCGTGGTCGGGCCCTGACCGATTGAGCAAGCGATATTCGGGGGGTTTGCGTTTAGCGCGGGCTGCCCATTCCAGCAGTGCCGCCTTGGGGTGCTTGCTGGCGCCCGCCGGGGCCTCGAAGTGCCGGTCCCAGGCTTGCAGGACAAACGCCTGCGCCACAGCGATGCCCCCGTCGATGTAAAGCGCGCCAATCAAGGCCTCCACCACATCGCCGAGAATGTTGTCGCTATCCCGGCCGCCATCGTCATGCGCCTGCCGTCCGAGCCGGATCAGCGGCGCAATGCCGAGCTCGCGGGCGACCTCTGCACAGCGCTGGCGACTGACCAGCGAGTTGAGACGAAGTGACAGCATGCCTTCGGGCTCGCCCGGAAAGCGGCGGAACAGCGCGTCCGCGACCACCAGACCGAGCACGCGATCGCCCAGAAATTCCAGCCGCTCGTAAGTCGCGCTGTCGTTTCGTCTCTGCAAATGGCTGCCGTGGGTGAGCGCCGCGACGAACAGCGACGGGTCCGTCGGCTGATGGCCGAGCGCCCGCGTCAGCGCGGCAAGGTCCGCAGCTTCGCTCAAAAGCCTTCTCCGATGCGGTCCGCACGGGTCGCGGTGAACCACGTCCAGGGTTTGTACCAGATGGCGGAGCCGTCGGTTGAAAAGACGGTCACGAGCGCGCGACCGACCAGGCGGTCTTGCGGCACGACTCCCACCCCGGCGCCCGCCGCGGCGGGAAAGCGGCTGTCGTAGCTCCGGTCCCGGTTGTCGCCCATGACGAACATGTGGCCGGGCGGCACTTGATAGACCCCGGTGAAGTCCGCATCGGTGTCGACCAGATCCAGCACCTCATATCGCCGACCTTTGGGCAACTGCTCTTCAACCTGGGGGTAGCGACATTCCCGTCCCCCATTTGCCGCCGCCTCCTCGAACCGCGGCAGGAAACAGGGCGGCTCGCCCCGGCCGAGCATGTTGGGCGATACAGGGATGATGAAATCTGCAACGCGGCGGCGAGCGACCGCCTGTCCGTTAAGGATCAGTTGACCATCAACGACCTGCACCGTGTCACCCGGCAACCCGATCACTCGCTTTACATAGTCCGTACCGTCGATCGGGTGTTTGAAGACGACAACGTCGCCGCGCTCCGGCTGGCGATGAAATATGCGTCCGGGAATGAGCGGCCAGTTGTAGGGCACGCTGTATCGGGACCAGCCATAGCGCGTCTTGTCGACGATCAGGAAGTCGCCGACCCACAGCCGCGGCTGCATCGATTCCGACGGGATGTTGAACGTCGACACCACGAAAATGCGAATGGCCAGAACCACCAGGCCGAACCGCACGAGGAACAGCAGCATCGATCGCAGGTCCGATGGCGCTTCGCCGCGCCGCCGGGGCGTGGGCAAACTGTGCGCTTCGAGCGCGGAGGGCGGGCCATCTGCCATGCCGCGCCATGGTGCGGGTGCTCCCGCGCCGTCAAGCGCTCTGGTCGATGATTGCTCGCCGCCAGGGATGACAGTAACGCCCGAAACAGCCTCAAGGAATGAACATGAACGAAGAGCATCCTGGCTGGGCGCGCATCGCCTCGCTGGCGAACCGCCCGCCATTATCGACGCTGGTGCAGGACCGCGAACGCAACGCCACACTTGTGCGAACGCTGGCGGGGATCCGCTTCGACTGGACCCGCACGCATTTCGACGCCGAGGTGATCGGGGGGTTTCTCGCATTGGCCGAGGAACGCGGATTTGATGCGCAGCGCCGCGCGCTGTTCGCGGGCGACATCGTCAATCGGTCGGAGGGCCGCCCGGCCGAGCACACGGCGGAGCGTGGGCTTGGCTCGGACGAGGCTGTCGCGCTGGCCACGCTGCTTCACCAGCGGATGCGCGCTCTTGTTGAAGCCATCCGCGGCGGCCTGTTCGGCCCGGTGCGCTCGTTGCTGCACATCGGCATCGGCGGCTCGGCGCTCGGCCCGGCCCTGCTGATCGATGCGTTGGGCCGCGACGATGCGAGCGTGGACGTGCGAGTGGTCAGCAATGTCGATGGCGCGGCGTTGACCGAGGCGACGCGCGACCTCGATCCGCGCACCACCATGGTCGCAATCGCCTCGAAAACCTTCACCACGGCGGAGACCATGCTTAATGCTGCGTCGGCGATCGACTGGCTGCGCGAGGGCGGGGTGGAGGATCCGCTGTCCCGCGTTGTCGCGTTGACCGCTTCGCCCGACAAGGCGGTGGAGTTCGGCGTCGACGACACCCGTATTCTCCCGTTCGCACAGACCGTCGGCGGCCGATATTCGATCTGGTCGTCAATCGGCTTTCCGGTGGCGCTGGCGCTGGGGTGGGATCGTTTCGAGGAGCTGCTCGCCGGGGGGCGGTGCGTCGATGAACATTTCCGCGACGCTCGGGCAGCGGAGAATGTCCCCCTCTACGCCGCCTTTGTCGACCTGTTCTATTCGCAAGTCGTCCGCGCCGAGACGCGTGCGGTGTTCGCCTATGACGAACGGTTGCGGTTGTTGCCACCCTATCTCCAGCAACTGGAGATGGAATCGAATGGCAAGTCGGTCCGCGCGGATGGCTCGCCGCTTGGACGACCAAGCGCTCCGATCACCTGGGGCGGGGTCGGGACCGACGCACAACATGCCGTGTTTCAGTTGCTGCATCAGGGCACGCACGTCGTTCCCGTGGAGTTCGTCGCGGTGATCGAACCGGGCCACGACCTCGACGAAGCCCATCACCGCGCCCTGCTGGGCAACGCAATCGCGCAAGGCGCCGCGCTTGCGGAGGGGCGCGCCGCCGCGGACGGCAACGTCACCCATCCCGGCAACCGCCCTTCGACGACGATCCTGCTGGAGACGCTGGACGCAAGGACGTTGGGTGCCTTGATCGCCTTCTACGAGCACCGCACTTACGCCCATGCGGTCCTTCTCGGGATCAATCCGTTCGATCAGCATGGCGTGGAATTGGGTAAGGAAATGGCGAAGCGTTTTGACGATCCGGAGGCGGAGGCCGCCGACCCCGCGAGCGCCGCGCTGCTCGAGGCCGTGTTTGGCGGAGCCGCAGCATGAGCGAGTTTGATTTCGACTTCTTCGTCATCGGCGGCGGGTCGGGCGGGGTGCGCGCCGCTCGCATCGCAGCCGGCCACGGCGCGCGCGTAGCCGTCGCGGAAGAATATCGCGTCGGCGGCACCTGCGTCATCCGTGGCTGCGTGCCCAAGAAGATGCTAGCATATGCTGCGAGCTTCTCGCACGAACTCGCTGATGCGGCGGCGTTTGGTTGGACGGTGGAGGCAGCGCGTTTCGATTGGCCGAGTCTCCGCGACGCCGTTCAGAACGATGTTACCCGGCTCGAAGGTCTCTACCGCCAGGCGCTCGTCAACGCGGGCGTGAAGCTGTTCGAGGCGCGCGCGACCCTGCTCGGTGATCATCGCATCGCGCTTTCGTCGGGATCGACCGTCACCGCTCGCCATATTCTGATCGCCGTGGGCGGGTGGCCCGATGTTCCGGACGTTCCAGGCAAAGAATTCGGCATCACTTCGAACGAAGCTTTTCACCTGCCCGAATTGCCGCGCCGGATCGCCATCGTTGGCGGCGGCTATATCGCGAACGAATTTGCGGGAATATTCAACGCGTTCGGGTCAGAAGTGACGGTCGTCAACCGGTCCGACACGATCTTGAGAGGTTATGACCAGTCAATCCGTGATCGTCTGCTTCAGCTCGCAATGGCCCGCGGAATTCAGTTTCGACTAAACGCGCCGTTGGAGACAATTGAGCAGAAGGGCGACGCTTTGTCGGTACGCACAGGCGGGCGAACCCAGCCCCTCGATGCGGATGTGGTCATGTTCGCCGCCGGGCGCCGGCCGAACGTCGCAGGACTGGGGCTCGAGGCGGCGGGCGTCGCGCTCAACGATGCGGGGGCCATCGCTGTCGACCGTTTCAGCAAGACCAGCGTCGATCATATCTATGCGGTCGGCGACGTGACCGATCGGGTGCAGCTCACCCCCATCGCCATTCGCGAAGGGCACGCGGTCGCGGACACGCTCTTTGGTCATGGACCGCGCGCCATCGACCACGACCTGATCCCGATGGCTGTCTTTTCGCAGCCGCCGCTCGCGTCGGTCGGCCTCACTGAAGCGGAAGCGCGCAACCGCTATGGCACGGTGCATATCTATACGAGCGAATTCCGGCCGATGAAGGCGGTGCTGGCCGGGCATGAGGAGCGCGCGCTCTACAAGATGGTGGTCGACGCCGCTTCCGATCAGGTGCTGGGGCTACACATGATCGGACCGGAGACGCCCGAGATTCTCCAGGCCGCGGCGATCGCAGTGCAGGCGAAGCTGACGAAGGCGCAGTTCGACCAGACCGTGGCGCTTCACCCGAGCATGGCGGAAGAGCTCGTGCTGATGCGCTGACCGGCTCGGGGTTGACCCCCGGCTCCCGCCGTGCCGTAGGGAACGGCGGAACGTTGGGAGTGAAAGTGCATGTCGGCAAACATCGCCGAACTCGAGGCGCGTCGCGCGGCGGCCAAGGCGGGCGGTGGACCGCGCCGCATCGACGCCCAGCACGCCAAGGGGCGGCTGACCGCGCGCGAACGGCTCGACGTGCTGCTGGACGAGGGGTCGTTCGAGGAGCTCGACATGTATGTCGAGCATAATTGCACCGACTTTGGCATGGAGCGGACGAAGATACCTGGCGACGGCGTCGTCACCGGATCGGGCACCATCAACGGACGGCTGGTGTTCGTCTTCAGCCAGGATTTTACCGTCTTCGGCGGATCGCTGTCCGAACGTCACGCGCAGAAGATCTGCAAGGTTATGGACATGGCGATGAAGGTCGGCGCGCCGGTCATTGGCCTCAACGACAGCGGCGGCGCGCGCATTCAGGAAGGCGTTGCCTCACTTGGCGGTTATGCTGAGGTGTTCCAACGTAACGTCCTGGCAAGCGGCGTTATTCCGCAGATTTCGCTGATCATGGGACCCTGCGCCGGCGGCGCGGTCTATTCGCCGGCGATGACCGACTTCATCTTCATGGTGAAGGATTCGAGCTACATGTTCGTCACCGGTCCCGACGTCGTCAAAACGGTGACGAACGAGGTTGTGACGCAGGAGGAGTTGGGCGGTGCCGTCACGCACACCACGCGCTCGAGCGTTGCCGACGTGGCTTACGACAACGATATCGAGGCGCTGCTCGCCGCACGCGACTTCATCGATTTTCTGCCCGCGTCGAACCGGTCGGAGCTGCCTGAGTGGCCGTCGAGCGATCCGTGGGACCGTGTTGACGACAGTCTCGACACGCTGATCCCGCCGAGCGCCAATCAGCCCTACGACATGCACGAACTGATCGTGAAGGTGGTCGACGAAGGCGATTTCTTCGAGGTGCAGCCCGCCCACGCCGGCAACATCATCTGCGGGTTTGGGCGCATCGAAGGGCGCACGGTAGGTATCGTCGCCAATCAGCCAATGGTGCTCGCGGGCGTGCTCGACATCAATTCGAGCAAGAAGGCGGCGCGTTTCGTCCGCTTCTGCGACGCGTTCGAGATTCCGATCGTGACGTTGGTCGACGTGCCCGGCTTCCTTCCCGGCAGTGCGCAGGAGCACAATGGCATCATCAAGCACGGCGCCAAGCTGCTGTTTGCCTATGCCGAAGCGACCGTGCCCAAAATTACCGTCATCACCCGCAAGGCCTATGGTGGCGCCTATGACGTCATGGCGTCGAAGCACCTTCGTGGCGACCTCAACTACGCTTGGCCCACCGCTGAGATCGCGGTCATGGGTGCCAAGGGCGCGGTCGAGATCATCTTTCGCGGCATGAGCGCCGAGGAACAGGCGGAGAAGACGCGCGAATATGAAGCCCGCTTCGCCAACCCCTTCGTCGCCGCCTCCCGCGGCTACATCGACGAAGTGATCTACCCCCACTCCACCCGCCGCCGCATCGCGCTCGGCCTACGCAAGCTGCGGGGGAAGGCGCTCGAAAACCCGTGGAAGAAGCACGACAACATCCCGTTGTGAGTGTTCCTCCGGCCTTTTGCTTTTTGATGGCAGCGTTGTTTGCGGCACTTTCGCTAAACTTCTGGCGTGGGCGAAAGACCGGATATGTCGGAATTGGGATTGGCGGGGCGAGAAAGTCTGCCAACCCGACCATTTTCAAGTTCGTGATGGGCCTAACCCTTGTGGGAGCGCTTTACATGGGCGCGCTATCGCTGATTTGTTTTTGGAGAAGCCTGTGAAACTCGGACGCCTCAATCACGTCGGCGTCGCGACGCCTTCGATCGCTGACAGCATCTCCCATTACCGTGATGTCATGGGCGCGACGGAGATCGGTGAGCCGTTCGACCTGCCCGAGCAGGGGGTGAAGGTCTGCTTCATCGACACCCCCGGGGCGGGCGGCGGCGCAGGGACGCAGATCGAACTGATCGAGCCGCTCCCCGGCAACGCGACGATCGCGGGGTTTCTCGAGAAGAACCCCGACGGCGGGCAGCATCACCTCTGTTACGAGGTCTCCGACATTGCCGAGGCGCGCGCGTGGTTTGAGGGGCTGGGCAAGCGCATCCTCGGGCCGACGCGGATTGGGGCGCATGGGACGCCGATCTTCTTCGTGCACCCCAAGGACTGCCAGGGCATCCTCACGGAGATCATGGAGACGCCAAAGGTCGGCCACGGGAGCCACGCATGAGCTACGAAACGATCCGCTTCGAAACCGGCGATGACGGCGTCGCCGTGCTGACGCTGAACCGGCCCGAGCGGCTGAATGCCGCGCCGCCACAGATGTTCGACGAGATCGGCGCGGTGCTCGACGACGGGCTCGCGGGGGCGCGCGCGCTGGTGATCCGTGGCGAGGGGCGGGCCTTTTGCTCCGGCGCCGACCTTGCGGCGCGGGGGGAGCGCACCGTCAGCGGCGGGGAAGGCGCCTATCAGGCGCTCACCACCAGCTACAACCCGACGATGATCAAGCTCTCGAAGCTTGGCGTGCCGACCGTCGCGGCGGTCAATGGGCCAGCGGCGGGGGTCGGGTGCAGCCTGGCGCTCGCCTGCGATTTCGTCGTCGCGGGGGAGGGCGCCTATTTCCTGCAGGCGTTCGTCAACATCGGGTTGGTGCCCGACGGCGGCGCATCGTGGATGCTCACCCGCCTCGTCGGCAAGGCGCGTGCGACCGAGATGATGCTGCTGGGCGAGCGCATCCACGGGCCCAAAGCGGCCGACTGGGGGCTTATCCACAAATGCGTCCCCGACGATGCGGTCCACGCTGAGGCGATGGCGTTGGCGGAGCGGCTCGCACGCGGGCCGACGCTGGCGATCGGGCTGATGCGTCAGGGGCTGACCGCCGCGCTCGAGAGCGATTATGCGAGCGCACTCAACGCGGAGGCCGACAACCAGCGCATAGCCGGCGACAGCGCAGACGCCATGGAGGGCGCGATGGCCTTCCTCCAGAAACGCACTCCGAGCTTCGAGGGCCGCTGATTTGTCCACCGAACCGCGCATCGAAACCAACCTCGGCGAAGATTGCGGCGCCGCCCCGCGCGCCGAGACGAGCGCTACGACCGCCTCGCCCACCGTCGCGCACTGGCGGGAAGCGGCGGCGAGAGAGGTCAAGGGGCGCGACCTCGATTGGCAAACGCCCGAAGGTTTCGCGATCAAGCCGCTGTATACAGGGGAAGATGTTGCGCGCGATCCGGGCCTTCCCGGCTTCGCGCCGTTCACGCGCGGGGTGCGGGCGTCGATGTATGCCGGGCGGCCCTGGACGATCCGCCAATATGCGGGTTTCTCGACCGCCGAGGAGTCCAACGCCTTTTACCGCCGCAACTTGGCCGCGGGGCAAAAGGGTCTCTCGGTTGCCTTCGACCTCGCCACTCACCGCGGCTACGACAGCGATCACCCGCGCGTGGTCGGCGACGTCGGCAAGGCGGGCGTGGCGATCGACAGCGTCGAGGACATGAAGATCCTGTTCGACGGCATTCCGCTCGATCAGATGTCGGTCAGCATGACCATGAACGGCGCGGTGATCCCGATTCTCGCCTTCTTCATCGTCGCGGCGGAGGAGCAGGGCGTCGCTCAGGCGCAGCTCGACGGGACGATTCAGAATGACATTCTGAAGGAGTTCATGGTCCGCAACACCTACATCTACCCGCCCGAACCGAGCATGCGGATCGTCTCGGACATTATCGCATATACGTCGGCCAACATGCCGAAGTTCAACAGTATTTCGATCTCCGGCTATCATATGCACGAGGCCGGAGCGACGGCGGTGCAGGAGCTCGCGTTCACCATCGCCGATGGCAAGGAATATGTCCGCCGCGCGGTCGCCGCGGGGCTCGACATCGACAAGTTCGCCGGGCGGCTCAGCTTCTTCTTCGGCATCGGCATGAACTTCTTCATGGAGGTGGCGAAGCTGCGCGCGGCGCGGACGCTGTGGCACCGGGCGATGGACGGGCTCGGCGCGCGCGATGAGCGCTCCAAGATGCTCCGCACCCACTGCCAGACGTCGGGCGTTTCGCTGCAGGAGCAGGACCCCTACAACAACGTCATCCGCACCACGATCGAGGCGATGGCCGCGGTGCTTGGTGGCACGCAGAGCCTCCATACCAATGCGCTCGACGAAGCGATCGCGCTGCCGACCGATTTCTCGGCACGCATCGCCCGCAATACGCAGATCGTGCTGGCGGAGGAGAGCGGGATCACGCGCGTCGTAGATCCGCTCGGCGGCTCCTATTATGTCGAGGCGCTGACGCAGACGCTGGTCGACGAAGCGCAGGCGCTGATCGACCGCGTCGACGGCGAAGGCGGCATGACGCAAGCGGTCGTTTCCGGCTGGCCCAAGCAGTTGATCGAGGAAGCCGCCGCCGCGCGACAGGCGCGGGTCGACCGGGGCGATGACGTCATCGTCGGGGTCAACAAATATCGCCTGCCCGAAGAAGCGCCGCTCGACACGCTTGAGGTCGACAATGCGGCGGTGCGTGCGGCGCAGATCGCGCGGCTCGAACGTGTCCGCGCGTCGCGGGATGAGGTGGCGTGCCGTGCCGCGCTAGACGCGCTGACCGCAGGCGCGCGTGGCGACGCGAACCTTCTGGCGCTCGCCGTTGCGGCGGCACGGGCTCGCGCCACGTTGGGCGAGATCAGCGACGCGATGGAGGCGGCGTTCGGGCGCTATGCGACGCAGCCTGAACCTGTGCGCGGCATATATGGTCCCGCCTACGCCGGCGACAATCGCTATAATCAAGTGCGCGTCGGGGTGGAGGCGGTCGCGCGCCGGCTCGGTCGCGCGCCCAGGCTGCTCGTCGCCAAGATGGGGCAGGACGGGCATGATCGCGGCGCCAACGTGATCGCCTCGGCGTTCAGCGATCTAGGCTTTGACGTGACCAGCGGCCCGCTATTCCAGACGCCGGAGGAAACGGTTGTGCTTGCGATCGACAGCGGCGCGGACGTGGTCGGCGCGTCCAGCCTCGCGGCAGGGCACAAGACGCTGATCCCTGATCTGATCAAAGGCCTGCGCGCCGCGGGGCGCAGCGACGTCAAGGTCATCGCGGGCGGCGTCATCCCGCCGCAGGATTACGACTTCTTGCGCGACGCCGGGGTGCAGGGCATCTACGGCCCCGGCTCCAATGTGGTCGAATGTGCCGCCGACGTGCTGCGCCTGCTCGGCCACAACATGCCCCCGCTGGAGGAAGCCGCGTGATCGCCGAAGTTCGCACCGACTGGACGCGCGAGGAGATCGCCGCGCTGTTCGATCTGCCGTTCACCGAGCTCGTCTTCCGCGCCGCCAGCGTTCACCGCGCGCACCATGCGGCGGACGAGGTGCAGCTATGCACGCTCCTTTCCATCAAGACCGGCGGCTGCCCCGAGGATTGCGGCTATTGCTCCCAGTCGGTCCACGCCGACAGCGGGGTCAAGGCGACCAAGCTGATGGACGTGCGCCGAGTGCTCCAGCGCGCCGCTGAAGCGAAAGATGCGGGCTCGCAACGCTTCTGCATGGGCGCGGCGTGGCGCAATCCCAAGGACCGCGACATGCCCGCCATCGTCGAGATGGTGCGCGGCGTGCGCGCGATGGGGCTCGAGACGTGCATGACGCTGGGCATGCTGACCGACGCGCAGGCGCGGTTGCTCGCCGAAGCGGGGCTCGATTATTATAACCACAACATCGACACCTCGCCCGAGCGCTATAAAGAGGTGATCACCACGCGGACGATGGGCGACCGGCTCGACACGCTGGCGCAGGTGCGCGCGGCGGGGATCAACGTCTGCTCGGGCGGCATCGTCGGCATGGGCGAGACGCGCGAGGATCGCGTCGGCTTCGTTCACACGCTCGCGACGCTGCCGCAGCATCCCGAGAGCGTGCCGGTCAACGCGCTGGTGCCGATCAAGGGCACGGTGCTTGGCGACATGCTCGCCGACACGCCGATGGCCAAGATCGACGACATCGAATTCGTCCGCACCGTTGCGGTGGCGCGCATCACCATGCCGATGAGCATGGTCCGCCTCTCCGCCGGCCGCGAAAGCATGAGCGAGGCGACGCAGGCGCTCTGCTTCATGGCCGGCGCCAACTCGATCTTCACCGGCGACAAGCTTCTGACCGCCGCCAACGCCGGAGACGACAAGGACAGCGCCATGTTCGCGCGGCTCGGGCTGACGGCAATGCAGGGCGGGGAGCCGATGCGCATCAAAGAGCGAGCGTGCGCGGCCGAATGAGGAAGGTGATGACCTTCTGCTTCACACTTTACACTGTGGAGCTGCTTGCGTGGATTTCGTTTGCACTTTTTGCTTTGCAACTCGTTCCATGGGTGCCTGAGATTGAATACCCAGGTTGGCCGAGAAGTCGCAATCCTTGCTGAGCTGATAAAGATTGCTGCATTACCCTTCGCAATTTGGTGCGTCGCCGCGTTTTCCTCTTGCGAGTGAAGCATTGAAATTTGCCCAGCGCTGCGAAATCGCCGAGGCCCGAGGCTGGCGTTTCGAACGATGGTAGCGGAGGAGTGGTGGCATGGAAGCGAAGCGCACACCGGGTCGAATTCTCTTGTTACTCTTTAGTGTAGGATGGTTTCTCTGGACTGGCTTAGACTGGTTTGGATCCATTTTGGGGAATTGCGCCGATGACATCCGCTGCCTCGCGATGAAGCAATATGCGCCAAGCCTCATAATGTGGCGCGGGCTAGCGATCGAAGCAGGCGCACTTCTCCTTTACGCTTTCTACTCTCGTTGGCAGAGGCCTTAGATGTTCACCAAAATCCTGATCGCCAACCGCGGGGAGATTGCCTGCCGTGTCATCAAGACTGCTAGGCGGATGGGCATTGCGACGGTGGCGGTTTATTCCGACGCCGATGCGGGGGCGAAGTTCGTCCGGCTCGCGGATGAGGCGGTGCATATCGGCGCGTCGCCCGCGGCGGAAAGCTACCTCGTCGCCGACAAGATCATCGCCGCGGCCAAGCAGATGGGCGCCGAGGCAGTCCACCCGGGCTACGGCTTCCTATCCGAACGCACCAGCTTTGCCGAGGCGTTGGCGGCGGAGGGCATCGCCTTCATCGGCCCGCCGCCGACAGCGATCGCCGCGATGGGCGACAAGATCGAAAGCAAGCGCATCGCCGCCGCCGCCGGGGTGAACGTCGTGCCTGGGTTCGTCGGTGAGATCGAGGATACCGAGCATGCGGTGCGCATCGCCGGCGACATCGGCTACCCGGTGATGATGAAGGCCTCCGCCGGCGGCGGGGGCAAGGGCATGCGGCTCGCCTGGAACGAGGCCGACGTGCGCGAGGGGTTCGAGGCGACGCGGCGCGAAGGCCTCAACAGCTTCGGCGACGACCGCGTCTTCATCGAAAAGTTCATCGAAAACCCGCGCCACATCGAAATTCAGATCCTCGGCGACCGGCATGGCAACATTCTCTACCTCAACGAGCGCGAGTGCAGCATCCAGCGCCGACATCAAAAGGTGGTGGAGGAGGCGCCGTCGCCCTTCGTCACGCCGGAGATGCGCCGCGCGATGGGGGAGCAGTGCGTCGCGCTCGCCCGGGCGGTCGGCTATCACAGCGCCGGCACGGTCGAGTTGATCGTCTCGGGCGCGGACCCGACGGGGCAGAGCTTCTACTTCCTCGAGATGAACACCCGGCTGCAGGTCGAGCATCCGGTGACCGAAGCAATCACCGGCATCGACCTCGTCGAGCAGATGATCCGCGTCGCCGCGGGCGAGCGCCTCACCATGACGCAGGAGAATATCTGCATCGACGGCTGGTCGATCGAGAACCGCGTCTATGCCGAGGACCCCTATCGCGGCTTTTTGCCCTCGACCGGGCGCCTCACCCGCTACCGCCCGCCGGTTGACGGTTGGGCGGACGACGGGCCGGGGGAGGGCGGCGCGTACAACCCGCGCGGGGTCGACGGCATCCGCATCGACGACGGCGTGACCGAGGGCGGTCAGGTGTCGATGTTCTACGATCCGATGATCGCCAAGCTCATCACCTGGGCGCCGTCGCGCGACGAGGCCGCAGACCTGCAAATCGCCGCGCTAGACGCGTTCGAGATCGAGGGGCTTGGGCACAACATCGACTTCCTTTCGGCGATCATGCAGCACCCGCGCTTCCGCTCGGGCGAACTCACCACCGGCTTCATCGCCGAGGAATATCCCGACGGGTTCGAGGGCGCGCCGCCGAGCGACGAGGTGCGGCGCATGCTGACGGGCGTCGCCGCCTTCATCGCCACCGCGCACGCCGACCGCGCGCGGCGCATCTCCGACCAACTCGGCGACCGGCTCGCGCCGCCGTCGCGGTGGAGCGTCCGACTGGGTGACGCCAGCCACGATGTCGTGCTCGACGGCGACGCGGTCAGTGTCGACGGCGCGCCGCTGCACATTGCCACCGAATATCAGCCCGGCGACCGGCTGATCGCGATCGAGCTGGGCGAGGGCGACGCGGCCGAAACTTACCACATCGGCATCGCCCGCGATCGCACCGGCATGACGCTCACCACCCGTGGCGCCCGCCACCGCGTGCGCGTGCTGCCAGGTCACGTCGCCCCGCTCGCGGCGCACATGATCGAAAAGCCCGCGCCGGACCTCTCGCGCTTCCTCATCTGTCCGATGCCCGGCCTGCTCGTGCGGCTCGACGTGGGGGAGGGCGACAAGGTCGAACCCGGTCAGTCGCTTGCCGTGGTCGAGGCGATGAAGATGGAGAATATCCTCCGCGCGACCAAGGCCGGCACGGTCAAACGCGTTGCCGCGCAGCAGGGCGAGAGCCTTGCGGTCGACGCGGTCATCCTCGAGCTCGAATGAGCGCGGGGCCGCCCGCACCCCCGATCGCGTTCGACCTGTTCGCGCAGGTCGACATCCGCGTCGGCACCATCGTCAGCGCCGAAGCCTTTCCCGAAGCGCGCAAACCCGCGCTCAAACTGCGCATCGATTTCGGTGCGGACATCGGTGAGAAGCGCAGCAGCGCCCAGATCACCGAACAATACGCGCCCGATGAGTTGATCGGTCGCCAGGTCATCGCGGTCGTTAACTTTCGGCCGCGCCAGATCGGCCCGTTCATGTCGGAGGTCCTCACCCTTGGCGTGTCGGACGAAAGCGGCGCCATCCGCCTTCTCGCCCCCGACGGCACGGTGCCCAACGGCGCGCGGATGCACTGATGCCCAAGCTCTGGACGATCGGCTACGAGCAGGCGACGCAGGACGCGGTGCTGGGCGCGCTGCGCGAAGCGGGGGTGGAGGTGCTCGCCGACGTACGCCAGCTCCCGCTATCGCGCCGCCCCGGCTTTTCAAAGAGCGCGTTGCGCGCCGGCGCGGAAGGGGTCGGGATGGCCTACCGTCATTATCGTGCGCTCGGTACGCCGCCGGACGGACGCGCCGCAGCAAAGCGCGGCAACGACGCGGAACTGGCGCGCATCTATGCAGGTCAGCTGGAGCTGCCCGAAGCGATGGCAGCCGCGGCGGAACTGCGCGAATTGGCACAGGGTCATCGGGTTGCGCTCCTCTGTTACGAACGCGCGCCTGAACACTGCCATCGCCGTTTGCTCGCCGAAGCGATGTTCGCCGACTTCGAGGTTATTGACCTCACGCCGTAATCGCACGCGATTGATCTTGACGATGCGATGTCCCCGGTGCGTATCCCGGCTAAACTCGAAACGCGTTGGGGGACGGAATGGACAGCGAAGCGGAGGCTGCGGCGCTCGCGGCGCGTGAGCCGAGCGCAAGGGAGATGCGGCTGGTGATCGCCGCATCGTCCGCTGGGACGGTGTTCGAATGGTACGACTTCTTCATCTACGGCACGCTCGCCGCGATCATCGGCGGCACCTTCTTCCCGTCGGGTTCCGCGACGTTGGAGACGCTCCTGGTGTGGGCGGGCTTCGCCGTCGGGTTCGGCTTTCGTCCGCTCGGCGCCGTGTTGTTCGGGGTGCTCGGCGATAGGCTGGGTCGCAAATATACGTTCCTCGTCACCGTTACGCTGATGGGTATCGCCACGGCGGGGGTGGGGCTGATTCCGTCCGCGGAGAGCATCGGCATCGCCGCACCGATCCTCGTCCTGCTGCTCCGCATCCTCCAGGGACTCGCGCTGGGCGGCGAATATGGCGGCGCGGCGATCTACGTCGCGGAACACAGCCCGCCGCACAAACGCGGCTTCTACACCAGCTTCATTCAGGCAAGCGTCGTCGGCGGGTTCATCCTGAGCCTGGTCGTGGTTTTGTCCTGCAAGGCGCTGATGCCCGCCGAAATCTGGACGAGTTGGGGCTGGCGCGTGCCGTTCCTTCTGTCGATCATCCTTCTCGCCATATCGCTGTGGATGCGGGTCAAGCTTTCCGAAAGCCCGGTGTTCGTGGCAATGAAAGCGGCCGGCGAAACGTCGCGCCAGCCACTTCGCGAGACCTTCACCTACCCCGGCAATCCGCTCCGGCTGTTCGTCGCGCTGTTCGGTATCGCCGCGGGGCTCACGGTGATCTGGTACACCGCGATGTTCTCGGGGCTGACCATGCTGAAAGGACCGCTGCGCGTCGAAGATACGGTGGCGGAAGTGATCGTCGGGCTGGCCGCGCTCGTGGGCATGGGCTTCTTCATTCTCGCCGGATGGTGGTCGGACAGGGTGGGGCGAAAACTGCCGATCGTGCTCGGCTACGGCCTCACGCTCGCCCTGCTGTTCCCGCTGTTCCACGCGCTCGGGAGCGCCGGCCACCCAGCGCTGGCGCACGCTGCGCAGGCAAGCCCGGTGACCTTGGTCGGCAGCGACTGCCGCTTCGACCCGTTCGCGAGCAAGCAGCGTACCGAATGCGGCAAAGCCATGTCGGAACTGTCCCGCCTGGGCGTGCCTTACGCCTTGTCGGCCGGACGACCGGGTACCTTGCCTGTGCTGCGCGTCCCGGGGGCGGAGGTGCCCATCGCCGATGCCAAGGTGATCGAACCTGCGCTGACCCGGGTCGGATATGATTTTGCGAAGCATCGTCCCGGCGCCGGTCAATTGATGACCATCTTCCTCATCCTGCTCGCGCTGTCCGCTCTTTCGGGGCTGACCTATGGCCCGGTGGCGGCGCTGTTGTCGGAGTTGTTTCCGCCGCGCGTGCGCTATTCCTCGCTGTCCATCCCGTATCATATCGGTACGGGCTATTTCGGCGGATTCCTGCCGCTCATCGCGGCCTACATCGCAGCGCGAACCGGGGATATTTACGCCGGACTGTGGTACACGTGGGGGGTTGTTGCCATGGCCTTCGTCGTGACGCTGTTCCTCTTGCGCGAGACGCTGCCCCGCGCCACGCGGGGGGCGTGATCGACACGCTCCCCCCGCTTCCGCCCGCCCCCCTGCGTATTCGCCTCGATAGAGAGGCGCTGACGGCGAACTGGCGCACCCTGGCGCGCCGGTCGGGGCAGGCCGACTGCGGCGCGGCGGTCAAGGCGAACGCCTATGGCCTTGGCGCGCGTGAGGTTGTGCGACGGTTGCGGGAGGCTGGATGCCGCGACTTTTTCGTGGCGACCTGGCGCGAGGCCGCGGACATCGCCGACCTCGTCGACGGCGTGTCGCTCAGCGTGCTGCACGGCGTTCGTGATGAAGATATGGAGATTGCACGCGCCGGCTTCGCACGTCCGGTCCTCAATAGCGCCGAACAGATCGAGCGCTGGGTGGCCAGGGCGGAGGGCCGGCCCTGCGACCTGATGGTCGACACGGGCATGACCCGCCTCGGTCTGCGCCCCGACGAGTTGGGAGCCACGGCACTCGACCGCCTCCGGATCGATACGCTTCACAGCCATCTCGCGGACGCCGACGAAACCAGCGTGAGGAACCGCCAGCAGCGCGAGGCGCTCGTCGACGCGGGCGCGTACGTCGGCGCGCGGCGACTGAGCCTGTCGAACAGCGCCGGTATCTACCTCGGCGATGACTTTTGCTTCGACCTCACTCGCCCCGGCTTGGGGCTGTACGGCGGCGTCCCGCGGGCGGAAGCGCGCGGCGAAATCCTGCCTGTCGTCACGCCCGAAGCGCAATTGGTGCAGGTGCGTGCCGTTCAATCGGGCGATCGGGTCGGCTACGGCGGGAATTGGCAGGCGGACCGCGACATGCGGATCGGAATCCTCAACATTGGATATGCCGATGGATTGCTGCGCGTGTTCAGCAACGGCGTTGGTTCAGTCGGAATTGGCGGTCAGAGCTACCCCACCCTCGGGCGCGTTTCGATGGATCTCACCGCCATCGCTCTTCCGGATGCTTCCTCGGTCGGGGAAGGGGACTGGGTCACGCTCGACTATGAGCTCGCGTCGCTGTCCGCTCGCACGTCTTTATCGCAATATGAGTTGCTCACGCTCCTGAGCTCGAGGGCCGAACGTATCTGGTGCTGAGCTCCGCTGACCGAGCCACAAAAAAGGGGGCGCCGATTGCTCGGCGACCCCCATTTTTGCCTTGAGCCTGATCAGAACTTGACCCGTGCCGTCGCCGAATAGCGGCGGCCGAGGTTGTCGCTGATCGCACCGGGGATGTAATAGCCGTAATATTCCTGGCCGATCCGGTCGAACAGGTTGGTCACACCGAGCGTGAGGCGGAAGTTCGGGTTGATGTTGAAGAACACCGACGCATCCACCGTGACGTAATCGTCGTACTCGTCGAACTCACGGATATCGTTCGGCGCCGGAGCCCGGTTGAAGCGCGAGATCAGCTGTTCGCCGATGTAGTTGAAAAACGTCGCGATCCCGAAATTGTCGTCGGCATAGCGGAAGTTCAACTGACCCTGGAACTGCGGGTCACCAACGATGCCGTCCGAGCGCGCCGGCGCAACACCTGTCGTATCGACGATGCGGCGGTGCACGTAGAACAGGTTCCCGTCGACCGAGAAGCGCGCGTTCGGGCCGAGGCCATCGACGCGACGCGTGTAGTCGAGCGTTCCCTGCACCCCGGCGAAGTAGATCCGCTGGCCGTTGACGAACCCCGAGGACACACCCGGATTGGCCGGATCTGCGATCACCTGACCGGTCGCATCGCGACGGATCTGCGAGCAGAACGAGTTACCGTTCGCCGGGTCGTTCGCGTCGAACGTCTCATTGTCGAAACAGCCCGATGCGATCTGCGCCACCGAAAGGCTGGAGATCGGCTTGGTCAGATCGATATCGATATAATCGACCGTCATCGTCAGGCCGGGCACGAAGCGCGGCTGCAGCACGACACCGAGCGTGTAGGAATCCGCCTGCTCGTTATCGAGGTCGGGATTACCCCCGGAGCGCCCCGGAACGGTAGCGAGGCTCGCCGCCAGCGGCGTCGCGTTCGGGAACTTCGCCAGGAACGCGGCGCAGTTGCGCGCGCGGGTTTCCGGAACGGGTCCAGCGTTGCGGTTTGCGGTCGAGCAGAGATCCGGCACCGTGACGAACGTATTCGTGGTGGGCGAAAACAGCTCGGTGATCGCAGGCGCACGGAACGACCGCGTGAAGTTTCCGCGGAACGCCAGTCCGGCAAACGGCTCGACGAGGCCGCCCGCAGTCCACGCCAGGAACCCGCCATTGACCGTGTTGTCGACGTAGCGCGCCTTGCCGTTCAGCTCGAGCCGGTGGATGAACGAGTCGTTGTCCGGCGAAATCACCGTGACGAGCAATTCTCCGAAAACCTCGTCGAGGTTATAGGACCCGCTGTTCGGCGTGATCGCCACCGAACGACCGAGGCCGGCCTGCTGGAAGGCGTCCGGCGTAAACGACGCGCTCTCCTCGCGGTGTTCGTAACCGACGTTGAAGGCGACCGGGTTTCCGAACAGATCGAACGGCGAGCCGCCGAAGTTGATGTTGAACACCTTCTGTTCGAAGCGGCTGGCCGCGGACACATCCTGCAGGATGTAGTCGAGCGCAGCCTGGCTCGGGCGACCTTCGCCGAACAGGTTCAGCGGGACGCACGCCGGGTCGGCCTTCGGGGCGACCCCGCTTGCCGCTGCCGCATTGACCGCCGGGTTCGCGTCGCAAACGATCTGACCCGCGGCATTGCGCGTGACGTTGACCGCGTTGACGAAGTTCTGCTGATTGATGCCCTGGCCATAGTCATAGAAATCGTTGCGACCATAGACCCCGGCGACTTCCCAGTTGAAGTCACGCCCACCCAGCTGCAGGTCACCGCGCAGGCCTACGACGCCCCGGTAGAGGTCGTTCTGAGAGAAACCGGTGTTGTCCGAGAGATCGACGTTCGCACGGCTAAGCAGGAAACGCTGATAACCGTTGGTGACCAGCAGATTGCGAGCCTGCGGGGTCAGGAACGGGTTGTCGACCGAGAAGTTGAGAGCGCTGCTTGCGCCACCGAACAAGGTGGAGTTGAACGTCGGCTGCTGAACGAGCTCGTCACCGTAACCACGGTAGTAAAGCCCTTCAACGAACGCCGTCACGCCATCGGTCAGATCGTAGTTCGCGAATAGCGACACGCTTGTCCGGCGGAGGTTCGAAGTGAGCTGCGAGAAGTCGCTGAAGGTGAAGCCGTCACCGCCCGACGCGCGCGAAGCGGCGCTGTTGATCGGACCGTTGAACAGAATCCCGCGATTGTACGGGATGAGATCGCCGTTCGGACCGAACTGGTAGTTGAAGTCCAGCGGCCGAAGTGCGCCGATGTTGGCGATCACACCGCCGCGCGAAAGCGACGGGATGGTGACATTGCGCACCAGGATCGACCCCGGGAAGCCGTCGTTCGTCGCATTGTTGAACCCGATGTTGCCGTTGATGCGGCCATCGTTCGTCAGCGGCGATGAGCGGAAGTTCGTGACCAGGTTGCTGGTGCACGAGGGGCCCGGGATCGAGCAGGGGTTCGTCAGGAAGCCGAGGTTGTCCCGGTAGAAGTCGCGCGAGTTGAACAGCGCCCCGGTAACCTCTTCGTGGAACGCTGCAATCGCAACGTTCCCGCGATTATCCGGGAAGTTGAACCCGGCCGCCCCCTGCACTGCGAACGTAAAGTTGTCGCCGCGTTCCGTGATGCGGGTCGTGCCGCGCACTTCGACGCCCTCGAACCGGTCGCGCATGATGAAGTTGGTGACGCCGGCGATCGCGTCCGAGCCGTAGGCCGGCGCACCGCCGACGGAGAGGCGTTCGATACGGTCGACGAGGATTGACGGGATGATGTTAAGGTCAACCTGCGTCCCGGGCGATGCGTTGCCGAAAATCGAGATGCTGTTCGACGTGACGACGCGGCGACCGTTGAGAAGGGTCAGGTTGCGGTTGCTGCCGAGCCCGAAGGTGTTGACGAAGTTGACGCCCTGACCAAAGGACCCCTGCGCGCCCGACGGGGTCACCGACCCGCGATAGCCGGGCAGTTCGTTGAGCGCATCCGCGACGTTGGTGAGGTTGCGATCTTCGAGATACTGCTGGTTGACCGAAACCGTCGGCGCGAAGTTGGTCGCCTCCGGCACGCGCAGGCGCGACCCGGTAACGACAATCGCGCGACTGTCTTCGCTGTCGCAAACACCGTCATTATTGTCGTCGACGCAGATGGTGTCGTCACGCGCGACCGATGTTTCGTCCGCGGGGGGCGTGGTGCTGGTCGTCTGGGCGAAGGCCGGCGTCTAGATCGCGAAGGCGATGGCCAAGCTCGCCGCACCGAGAAAACGGGTCGTGCGCATGTTACTCTTCAGATGAACCCGACTTGCCACGGGTATTCACCGGACGTTCAACCGCGACTCGCGTCCGCTCGCAAGCCTTGGTTTACGGAGCCGTCACAATGGGACCTCGCTGTTGCGATTGAGCCACATTCGCTGGCGGGTCATCATAGCTCTTTCAACCCCACGACAAGGGCGTATGTGAGCCAGGCCCTATTGACGCATAACGTTAGGAGGGAAGCGTTGCCTTTCCGTCAGAGTGGTGGGGCCGGGCGCAGTTACGGGAATCGGGTTGGCTATGTGCGCAAAAAAATGGGCCACCGGTCTCCCGGTGGCCCCTTTTCTAGTCAAATCGATTGCTTCAACTTCAGAATCGGAAGGTCGTGTTCACAAAGTACGTCCGGCCGACGAAGTCGTAGCCCGAGTAGAGCGGAGCATTGCCCGTCGTCGAGAAACCAAACGCCGTGATGCGAGGCGGCTGCGTGTCGAGCAGGTTGCGAACGCCAGCGGTGAGCTGGAAATTCTCCGCCACGTTGAACTGCGCCGACAGCGTGTGGAGGAAGTAGTCGTCCACCTCTACCAGCGCTGCATCACGGTAGCTCTGCACCGTGGCTGGATCCGAAGTGCCGGTCGTCCGGTTGAATGCAAGCAGTTCGTAAGTGCCATAGCTGCCGTCAACCCAGCTGAGCCCATAGCGAACGGTCACAGGGCCGGTGCGATACGACGCGTCGAACGAGCCCACCCATTCTGGCGAAGTCAGCGCGCCGTTGGCGTCACGCTTGAACTCGTCGGGGAACAGGCGGTCCGACTGTTCTTCATATTTGGTCAGGCTTCCGTTCATCGTGAGTCGCCCACCGAGCAGGTCGGTTGCGAGACGAGCGTTGAACTCGAAACCGCGAACGATATCGGTCGCGAGGTTCACGTACCCGCTGGTGACCGTGAGGGTCCGGTTGGGGTCCCGGGTCACGAAGCGGCAGAAGCCGCTGGTCGGGCTGAAATCGACCGCATTGTAGCACCGCGACAGAATGGTCGCGCCACCCAGGCTCGACACACCGTTCTCGACGACGATGTCGAAATAGTCGAGCGCCAGTGACAGCGACGTTGTCGACGACATGCGCGGCTGGAACACCACACCGGCCGACCAGTTGCGCGACGTTTCCGCCGCGAGGCCCGTGTCGGCACCACCGCGGTTGAAGACCGTCACACCGCTGTTCTGATCGAACGTGTTGATGTCGATCCCGACCGCGGCGCAGTTCGCCGCCCGCTGAACCTGCGTCGGCGTGTACGCGGCCGGATTGGGCTGGCCGTTGCGCCGCGGGAAGCTGTCCTTATCGCACGGATCGCTCGAGCTCGCCAAGAACCCGCTGGTCGCTCCGAGAAATTGTTCAGCGAGGGCCGGCGCGCGATAAGACGTGCCATAGCTGCCGCGGATCCCGAAACCCGGGAAGAACTCCCATTCACCAGCGATCTTGTAGGTCACGTCGCTGCCGTATGAGTCGTAGTCCGTGTAACGAACCGACCCGTTAAGGTTGAGATTTTCGAAAAACGGCCGATCCGACAGGAGCGGAACGAAGAGTTCGGCGAAGACCTCACGCACCGCGTCACTGCCGCGCGTCGGAACCGAGGCCGTCAGACCAAACAGGTTGCCGCGCTGAGCATTCTCGTCCGGCGTGTCGTCGATCCGCTGACGACGATATTCGGCACCGAGTACCAACTGAACTTCACCCGCCGGCAACGTAAACAGAGGACCGTCGATCGACGCCGAGAAGGTCGTCTCACGAAAGACGTTTGTCCCGACCGTGTTGGCGACGATGTAGTCGCGGAACGCCTGCGGCAGGCGTCCACCAATCGTATCAGCATTCAGCGGCGGGGCAGCGACGCAGTTGGCGATCTGTGCCTGCGCAGCGCAGCTGAACGTGCCGTCGGGGTTCTGCACCACGTTGAGCGAAGTGGCCAACCGGTCGACGAGGAAGGATTCGATCTCGTACCGACCGTCCGTCCACGACTTGCCGGCGTAAACGTCGTAACGCCATCCGTTCATGAAAAAGTCACCGCGCAGACCAACCCCGGCCCGCACATAGTCCACTTCCTGACGTGAATCCGTGTTGCCATAGCCGACGAATGCCCGAGCGGCGATCGTCCGACCGCTGGACGTATTGGTCGGGTTGGCGAAAACTCCGTTTCGGAAAATCTCGGGAACGAGCGGGCTTCCGGTCAAGTAGTCGAGGCTCAGCTGACGATAGAGAATCGACGACGACTTGCGACGGCTGCCGAGCACTTCGGCGTATAATTCCGCGTTCCCGAGCATTTGCAGGTCGTAGGTAGCCGACAGAAAACCGGTGTAACTCTCGACCGGCGTGACGACTTCTTCCATCTGGCTGGCCGGATCGAACGTGTCACGGTCGTAAAAGCCAACCCCGAGAAAACCCGGCGTGCCGCCGCCCTGCGTCGGGAGAGCTGGAACGAAGCGGTTGAACACCCCCGGCGCCCCGCTCGTGCGCCCGATCCCCTGACGGTCGCGGACGCCGAGCGTGTTGATCGTGACGCCACCATTGTCGAGCGTGAAGCAAGTCGTGCCATCGAAACCGGCAATATCGCCCGAACCGAATTCGGACCCTTCACCGTCAAGGTAACCGCCCACCGGGCAACGTGTGAAAGCGACATCATACAGGCGGATGGCCTGGCGCTTGCGGTATTCGACCGAGCCGATAACGCTCAGGCGGTCGTTGCCGAAACCGAAGCTCGCAGACGTGCGATAGTCCACGCCCGCACCGATTTCGGGCACGTTAACCTGCGCGTTGATGGTCAGTCCACGCAGGCGATTGTCGGTGAGAATGTTGACGACGCCCGCGATCGCGTCCGAGCCGTAAACCGAGGACGCACCGGCCTTCAGAATTTCGATCCGGTCGATGATCGCAGTCGGCAGCACGTTGAGGTCGGCCGACAGAACCGACCCGCGCGTGCCGGCCGGCGAAATGCGACGGCCATTCAGCAGGACGAGGGTGCGGGCCGGGCCGAGGCCGCGCAGACCCAGCGTGTTGGCGCCGGTCCCGCCATCGGTCACGAAACCGCCATAGTAGTTGTTGATCTGGGCAGCACCCTGAGTGACCTCGGTGCTCTGAAGAGCGTCGGTCGCGCTGTTAAAGCCCGACTGAGTGATTTCCTCCGCGGTGACGACGGTAATCGGTTCGACCGTCGAATATTCGTCGCGGCGGATGCGCGAGCCGGTGACAACGATCGCACCCTCGTCCGCGTCGCACACGCCGTTGGCGTTCTGGTCGAGGCACGACTGGGTCGCGGTCGTGCTCGGAACAGTTTCGGTGGACTCGGTCGTCTGGGCATAGGCCGGTGCAGAAATTGCAAAGGCAATTGCGATGCCGGCTCCACCAACGAAGCTAGATTTGCGCATCATTTTCTCCTGGATGCTCGCACATTGTCAAAGGGCAGCATGGCGCACCATCAACCCGACCCGCACGCCTGTGACAAGCCCCGGCAGCTCTTCGGCCAAGAATGTACACGAGTGTCTCAAAATTGTCACACGGGTGTTTGACTGGCGCACGAGACATGCTTAGCTGGCGGAAGTTAAGCGTGAAGGAGCGGCATGGTTGACTCGGCGGACGCCGGCTCGGCGCCTCTTTAGATGCGGATCGTCAAGAAATACGCCAACCGCCGGCTCTACGACACGGAGCAGTCGCGTTACGTCACGCTCGACGATCTGCATGCGATGGTTCGACGCGGGGTCGACTTTCAGGTCATCGACGCGCGCACGGACGAGGATCTCACGCGGCAGACGCTGACTCAGATCATCGTCGAGGCGGAGCATGGCGCGGGCACCATGTTGCCGGTGGACGTGCTCCGCCAGATGATCGGCCTCTATGGTGGGGCCATGGAGGACATGGTGCCGCACTATTTCCGCGCGTCGATGGACCAGCTGCGCGCCAGCCAAACCCAAATTCGTGACAGTATCGAAGGCGCCGTGACGGGCACACCGTTCGAGCAGATCGCGCGCGCCAACATGGCGATGTTCGACGCGGCGACTGCGGCATTTCGATCGCCGGCTGCGGGCAAGGCCGGTGCGACCGAACCGCCGGATCCGCGCGATGCGGAGATTGCGCGGCTGCAGCGCGAACTCGACGCGCTCAAGGGCAAAGGCTAACGGCGCCTCCGACGCCAGACCATTGGCCGGACCGACGGAGTTTTCATGACCATCAAACACGCGCTCGCCACGACGCGCGCTTCCGACTTTGCCGGCTGGTATCAGGAAGTGATCGCCGCCGCGGACATGGCGGAGGAGAGCGGCGTGCGCGGGTGCATGGTCATCCGGCCGTGGGGCTATGGCATCTGGGAGCGAATTCAGCGGCTGATGGATGATCGCATCAAGGCCGCGGGTGTCGACAACGCCTATTTCCCGCTGTTCATCCCGCTCAGCTATTTCGCCAAGGAGGCCGAGCACGTCGATGGCTTCGCCAAGGAGATGGCGGTGGTCACCCATCACCGCCTGATCGGCGACGGCGAAGGGGGACTGGTGCCCGACCCCGAGGCCCGGCTCGAAGAGCCATTGGTCGTGCGGCCGACGTCGGAGACGGTGATCGGCGCGGCGATGGCACGCTGGGTGCAGAGCTGGCGCGACCTGCCGCTGATGGTCAACCAGTGGGCGAATGTCGTGCGCTGGGAAATGCGCACGCGCATGTTTCTGCGCACCGCCGAATTTCTGTGGCAGGAGGGGCACACCGCCCACGCCGATGAGGCCGACGCACGACAGGAGACGATGCGCGCGCTCGAAATGTACCGCAGCTTTGCCGAGGATGTGCTGGCAATGCCGGTCATCTCTGGCGAAAAGCCCGAGCACGAGCGTTTCCCCGGCGCCGTCGCGACCTACTCCATCGAAGCGATGATGCAGGACGGCAAGGCGCTGCAGGCGGGGACCTCGCACTATCTCGGCACCAGTTTCGCGGTGGCGGCGGGCATCCGCTATCAGACCCGCGAGGGCGGGCACGACTTTGCCCACACAACGAGCTGGGGCACCTCTACTCGCATGATCGGCGGGGTGATCATGACCCACGCCGACGATGACGGGATGCGTGTTCCCCCGGCCATCGCACCGCATCAAATCGTCATCGTACCGATGCTGCGCGAGGACGATGGCGATGCGGCCATTCTTGACTACTGCGCGTCCCTGGCGAGCGAGCTGCGGGCGAGCGCCGCGCTGGGTGAGCCTGTCCGCGCCCATCTCGACAAGCGCCCGGGAAAGAGCGCGACCAAACGCTGGGAGTGGCTCAAGAAAGGCGCTCCGCTGGTGGTCGAGGTGGGAGCGCGCGATGTCGCTGCGGGGAAGGTCGCAGTGATCCGGCGCCACGCGCTCTATCGGGACGATGGCAAGCTCGCGTCGGAGTTTCCGGATCGCGCGACGTTTGTCGCCGAGGCGCCCGCGATGCTGGAAACGCTTCAGGGCGACATGCTGACCGCCGCACGCACCCGCATGGACGGCTCGATCCGCCGCGACCTGACCGACTGGTCGGCAATCGAGGCCTACTTCCGTGAAACCGAAGTGCCCGGCTGGGTCGAAATTTCGTGGAGCCGTCCGACCGGAGCGGAGCTGGACGAGGTTGTCGAGCGGATCAAGGCGCTCAAGCTCACCGTTCGGAACGCCCCGCTGGACGCGGCTCCGGCGGAGGGCGCCTGCCCGCTGACTGGACGAACGGCGGTCGAGCGGGTGCTGGTGGGGCGGACCTATTGAGCCGCGTGCTTCCGCTGGCGCTTCACGCCGGCGGATGGCGCTGAAATGGTGGAAGCGACGCCGCGCACTTGCGGTCGGGCGCCCGGCACGCAACAAAGCGCCATGACCTCTCGCATCCTGCTGCCCGTGCTGGCGTTCGCCATCGCCGCACCCGCCGTCGCCCAACGCTCCCCCAGCCCGACCGCCAGCGTATCCGAGGCTCGGCTGCGTGCCGACCTGAATACTCTGGTCGGGTTCGGAACGCGGCACACCATGTCCGAACAGGATAACGCCTCGCGCGGCATCGGCGCGGCGCGACGCTGGGCGGAGCAGGAGCTGCGGCGCGTCGGTGCTGGCTGCGGTGGCTGCATCTCCGTCGAGCTGCCGGAACGCGTGGTGACCGGCGAGCGGGTGCCGACGCCGACGCGGCTGGTCAACGTCGTCGGAATACAGCGCGGAACCGAGCGCCCGAACGAGGTCGTCATCATCTCCGCCCATATCGACAGCCGCGGGACGGACGTGCTCGATGCCCGGGTGGAAGCGCCGGGCGCGAATGACAATGGCTCGGGAACGGCAGCAGTGCTGGAGGCGGCGCGTGTTTTATCGCAGCGGCGCTATCCGACGACGATCATCTATGCGGTGCTGTCGGGCGAGGAACAGGGGCTGCTCGGCGGGCGGCTGTTGGCCGATTGGGCAAAGGAGCGCCGCTATGTCGTGAAGGCCGTGCTTAACAACGACATTATCGGCGGCAGCCGCGGCTCGGACGGGCGCGTCGACTCAGGATCGGTGCGCGTGTTTTCGGAAGGGCCGCGTGCCGACGGCACCGACGCCAGCCGCGCGGCAGGGCGGCGCGAGGGTGGGGAAAATGATTCCCCCTCGCGCAATCTGTCGCGATTCATCGACACCATCGCGGCGCACCAGCGCGGGCTCGGTCTTGATGTGCGGCAAGTGTGGCGCTCGGACCGGTTTGGACGCGGGGGCGATCAGCTTCCCATGCAGGATGCGGGCTTTCCCGCGGTGCGTCTGACCGTCGGCATCGAGGATTACGACCACCAGCATCAGGACCTCCGCACCGAGAATGGTAAATTCTACGGCGACGTCATTGCCGAGATGGACTTCGCGTACCTCGCGCGCGTGACGCGGCTGAATATTGCCGCGCTCGACGCGCTGGCGAAGGCGCCGATGCCGCCTGCGCCACGGGTGCGCGGTGCGGTCTCGACCGACACGACGCTGGAATGGCCGGAGGTTGCCGGGGCCGCGGGCTACCGCATCTACCAGCGCGCGACCGACGCGCGGGACTGGATGCCGGTTGCTCGCGCCAACGGCACCGCGCGTAGCCATGTGCTGCGCGGCGTGCGGGTCGACGACTGGGTGTTTGGCGTGTCGGCGATGAGTGCCGCAGGCGCGGAGAGCCCGGTCGCGAGCGCCGTCCCGGGTGGTGCCTACGTGCCGCTCCCCCGCCCGGCAACGCGTTGATGGCACGACGCCCGGAGCGCCGAGGCGAGCTCCCCACGCGCGAGCAGATCCTGGACTGGATCAAGGGCGAGAAGGGCCTCGTCGACAAGCGCGACCTCGCCAAGGCTTTCGGCGTGCGTGGGCCTGCCAAGGTGCAGCTGAAAGCGCTGCTGCGGGACATGGCCAACGAAGGGCTGATCGACAGCGGCGCGCGCGGGCCGCTGACGCCTGCGGGGTCGCTGCCCAAGGTTATGGTGCTGCGCATCACCGGCCACGACGGCAGCCATGCGACCGCCATTCCCGCGCAGTGGACGGCCGCCGAACCGCCCCCGGTGGTCAAGGTGGTCGAGCGCGGGCGGCGTGGCGCGCTGGGCGAGGGGGACCGCATCCTCGCGCGCATCGAGGAGGCGGGCGCCGGTTACCGCGCTCACCCGATGAAGAAGCTTGAGTCGGCCCAAGACGAAGAGCTCGGCATCGTCGCCGCCGAGAAGACACCGAGCGGCAAGCCGATGTTCGTGCTGCGCCCGGTGGACAAGCGCCAGCGCCGCGAATGGCCGATCGCTGAGCCCGGCGAAGCGCAGGCGGGCGACCTCGTGCTGGCGCGTGTCGATGCGCGCGGACGTTCGGCCAAGGTGCTAGAGGTCCTCGGCGACCCGTTCGCGCCCAAGGCGCTGAGCCTGATCGCCATCCACAAATTCGGCATCCGTCACCATTTCGCGGACGATGTGGAGACGGAAGCTTCGATCGCGTCGCAATTGTCGCTCGAGGATGCGCGACGCGAGGATCTCACCGACCTGCCGATCATCGCCATCGACCCGATCGACGCGCGCGATCACGACGACGCGCTGTGGGCGGAGCCGGATGACGATCCGTCGAATGCAGGCGGCTGGCGCGCGGTGGTGGCGATCGCCGACGTCAGTTTTTTCGTGCGGCCGGGGGGCGCGCTCGACAGCGAAGCGCGCAAACGCGGCAACAGCGTCTATTTCCCCGACCGCGTCGTGCCGATGCTGCCGCATATATTGTCGAGCGGTGTGTGCTCGCTGAAGGCCGGCGAGGATCGCGCGGCGATGGTCTGCCATCTGCGGCTCGATGCGCGTGGGCGGATGCTCGATCATCGCTTCACCCGCGCGGTGGTGCGCCTCGCAGCGAACCTCGCCTACGAACGCGCGCAGGCGCTGATCGACGGCGATGCCCCCGAGGGGCAGGAGGCCCCGCTGCTCGCTCCGCTCAAGGCACTGTGGGGCGCGTGGAGCGCGCTCGCCAAGGCGCGCGACGAGCGTGAACCGCTCGAACTCGATCTTCCCGAACGGCAGGTGCGGCTCGACGACGCCGGCCGCATCGTCGAAGTGCGCGTGCGCGAGCGCCTGGATGCCCACCGCCTGGTCGAAGACTTCATGATCGCCGCCAACGTCGCCGCGGCAAAGGCGCTCGAGGCGAAACAGTCGCCGGTCATGTACCGCGTCCACGAGCCGCCTTCGCGCGAAAAGCTGGTGACGCTCAAGGACTTCCTCGCCACCTACGAGCAAAGCTTTGCGCTCGGCCAAGTCATGACGCCTGCGGTGTTCAACCGGCTGATCGCGCGTTTCGACGACGTCGAGGAGCGGGCGCGGATCATGGAGCAGATGCTTCGCACGCAGACTCAGGCCTATTACGGCCCCGCCAATGCCGGGCATTTCGGCCTCGCGCTGGGCAGCTACGCGCACTTCACGTCGCCCATTCGGCGATACGCGGACCTTCTGGTCCATCGCGCGCTGGTCAGCGCCTACGACCTGGAAGCTCCACCGCCGTCGGTGCAGGGCCTCAAGAAGATCACCGGGCTCTCGAAATCCGAAGGTGCGGAATTCGCGCGCATCGGCGAACTCATCTCCGCCGCCGAACGCCGCGCGATGGAGGCGGAGCGCGAGACGATCGACCGCTATGTCGCCGCCTATCTCGCGGAAAAGGTGGGGGAGGTGCTGCCGACCCGCATCACCGGGGTGCAACCGTTCGGCTTCTTCGCGCAGGTGGCGGGGCTCGGCGGCGACGGGCTGGTGCCCGCGCGCACCCTCGGCGACGAATATTTCCGCTGGGAGGAGGCCGCTCAAGCACTGGTCGGGGAAGAGAGCGGGCGGCGCTTCGTCACCGGGCAGGCAATCGACCTGCGCCTGACGCACGCCGATCCGGTCAGCGGCGCGCTGATGTTCGCGCTGCCCGACGCGCCGGAGGGTGAGGGGCCGTGGAATGTCCGCGGCGGTCCACGCGGCGCGCGCGGCGGACCTCGGCGCGTCACTACCGCGCGTCGCGGCCGACCCGCGAACATCCGCCACCAGTCGCGCTAGAAGCTCAGCTCAGCCGCTCGATGGCGTCATCGGACAGCCCGCCTGGGACGATGATCACCGGCACGGGCAACAGGCCTGCGTCGGCGCCAGTGAAGGCGCTCACCAACGGGCCGGGGGCACCGGTTGGCGCCGTAGCGAGCACGAGCGAAGTGATTTTCGCGTCTCTCGCGACCAGATCGCGCACGACCTCCGGCGGCTCGCCGCGCGCGACCGTGACCGCCGGGTCGAGGCCGTGCTCCTCGACGATCGACTGCGCGACGAGCCGCGCCTTTTCGAGCGCTTCGGCCCGCTCCTCCGCGTCGATAGTCGCACCCACGTCCGCCCACGCGATCGGGTCCGCGGGGGGCAGGGGGGCGAGAATGTGCAGGCTCCCGCCGGTCGCCTCGGCGCGGCGGGCGGCAAATCGCAGCGCGAGCGTCGCCTCGGGCGTGTCGTCGATGACGACCAGATAACCTCGGCTGCCCATAGCCCGCACGCTCCATCCCTTGACCCCGCGAGCGAGATTGGCTGGAAGGGCGCCGGCTGACAAGCCTCACCCCCACGGAGACCCGACCCCCATGCCCATCGAACTCAAAATGCCGGCGCTGTCGCCGACGATGGAGGAGGGCACGCTCGCCAAGTGGCTGGTCAAGGAGGGCGACGAGGTAAAGTCCGGCGACATCCTCGCCGAGATCGAGACCGACAAGGCGACGATGGAGTTCGAAGCCGTCGACGAAGGCACCGTCGGCAAGATCCTCGTGCCCGAAGGCAGCGAGGGGGTGAAGGTCGGCACCGTCATCGCGCTGATCGGCGAGGAGGGGGAAGACGTGGGTACCGCCGCCCCGACTACGCCCGCTGTCGCACCGTCCCCGCCCCAGCCCGAGGCAGACGAAAAGCCTGCGCCGACGTCGCCGACGCCTCCTGCGCCTCGCGCAGCTTCACCCGCCACCGCGCCAGCGCCGTCCGCTGTGCCTGCCTCGTCAGGAACGCGCATCAAGGCCAGCCCGCTTGCGCGCAAGATCGCGCAGCAGCAGGGCATCGACCTGTCGACGGTGACGGGTTCGGGCCCGGGGGGGCGCATCGTGCGCGCCGATCTCGACGCGGCGCCCAAGGCGCCTGCGACGCCGGCCCCTGTAGCGCAGCAATCGTCCTCGCAGGTCGTGGCTCCGGCATCCGCCGCGACGGCTGCCGCTCCTTCGGTGCCCGATTACGGTATCCCCTATGAAGCGCAAAAGCTCAACAATGTCCGCAAGACGATCGCGCGCCGCCTGACCGAGGCGAAGCAAACCATTCCGCACATCTACCTCACGGTGGACGTTCGCCTCGATATGCTGCTGAAGCTGCGTGGCGAGCTCAATGCGGCGCTCGAACCGCAGGGCGTCAAGCTCAGCGTCAACGACCTTCTGATCAAGGCGCTGGCAAAGGCGCTGCTGCAAGTCCCGAGCTGCAACGTCAGTTTTGCCGGTGACGAGCTGCGGCGATACAGCCGCGCCGACATTTCGGTCGCCGTCGCTGCGCCGTCGGGGCTGATCACGCCGATCATTGTCGACGCAGGCGCGAAGTCGGTCAGCGCCATCGCCACCGAGATGAAGGCGCTCGCGGACAAGGCGCGCGAAGGGAAACTGCAGCCGCATGAATATCAGGGCGGCACCGCCAGCCTCTCCAACCTCGGCATGTTCGGCATCAAACAGTTCGACGCCGTCGTGAATCCACCGCAAGCGATGATCCTCGCGGTCGGAGCCGGCGAGAAGCGCCCGGTCGTCGTCGACGATGCGCTCGGTATCGCGACAGTGATGAGCGTCACCGGCAGCTTCGACCACCGCGCCATCGACGGCGCCGACGGCGCGCAGTTGCTGACCGCGTTCAAGGCGCTGGTCGAAGCGCCGCTGGGGCTGGTCGCGTGACCTACGACCTCCTGATCATCGGCTCCGGGCCCGGCGGCTATGTTGCGGCGATCCGCGCGGCGCAGCTGGGGTTGTCGGTCGGCATCGTCGAGCGCGAGAAGCTCGGCGGCATCTGCCTCAACTGGGGCTGCATCCCGACCAAGGCGCTGCTGCGCTCGGCGGAGGTGCTGCATTATATGCAGAACGCCAAGGCCTACGGTCTCGCGGTCGAAGGCAGCGTGCGCGCCGATCTCGCCGCGGTGGTGCAGCGTTCGCGCGGGGTGGCGAAGCAGCTCAATCAGGGCGTCGCGCACCTGATGAAGAAGAACAAGGTCGCGGTGCACATGGGCGTGGCGCGACTGACCGCGCCCGGCACCGTCGAGGTCACCGGCGACAAGGGCAGCGAAACCCTCAGCGCCAAGCACATTATCATCGCGACCGGCGGCCGGGCACGCGAGCTGCCGTTTGCTCCAGCCGACGGCAAGCGCATCTGGACCTATCGTCACGCGATGGTGCCGCAGGAAATCCCGACGAAGCTGCTGGTGATCGGATCGGGCGCGATCGGGATCGAATTCGCGAGCTTCTATAACGACATCGGCGCCGAGGTGACGGTCGTGGAGATGCTCGACCGCATCGTGCCCGTCGAGGACGCCGATGTCTCCGCCTTCCTCGAAAAGGCGCTGACCAAACAGGGCATCGCCATTCACACGGGCGCAGGTGTGCAAAGCCTGACCGCAAGCGACCGTGGCGTCGTCGCCGAGATCGAGGACCGCGAGGGCAAGGTCGCTCGCCACGAATTGAGCCACGCCATCGTCGCCATCGGCATCGTGCCCAATACCGAAGACATCGGCCTCGAAACGCTCGGCGTCGCGACCGAGCGCGGGCACGTCACCACCGACCCGATGTGCCGCACCAACGTGCCCGGGGTGTGGGCCATCGGCGACATCACCGGCGCTCCGTGGCTCGCGCATAAGGCGAGCCACGAGGGCGTCATCGCTGCGGAGGCCATTGCCGTCGAGCTCGGCAAGGCGGACGTGCACCCGCACCCGCTCGACGTCCATAACATCCCCGGCTGCACCTACTGCCACCCGCAGGTGGCGAGCGTCGGGCTCACCGAAGCCAAGGCGCGCGAGGCGGGCCATGAGGTAAAGGTCGGCAACTTCCCCTTCATCGGCAACGGCAAGGCGATCGCGCTGGGGGAGGCCGAGGGCTTCATCAAGACCGTGGTCGATGCGGCCACCGGCGAGCTGCTCGGCGCGCACATGGTCGGAGCCGAGGTCACCGAACTCATCCACGGTTACACCGTCGGCAAGGCCGCGGAACTGGTGGACGAGGATTTCGCGCGCACCGTGTATCCGCATCCGACGCTGAGCGAGATGATGCACGAGGCCATCCTCGCCGCGGACGGCCGGGCGCTGCACATCTGACCGTCTCCCCGCGCCTCGCACTTTCGCTGGCCGGCGCGCTGATGCTGCTGACGCTGGCGATCGGGCTCATCGTCCGCGGCGCCCCTTATCCGCTCGATCTCTCGCTTTCGCACGCACTCGCCTTGCGGCAGGGGTGGTCGCAGCCGGTGCTGATCGAGCTGATGTGGTGGACGAGTTTCACGACCTCCGGCTGGCGCAAGTTCGCGCTTGCGCTCGCGTTGGGCGCCGCGCTTGCCGGCCGGCGTTGGCGCGCGCTGGTGCCCGGGGCGGCGGTCGCGCTGGCCGGCAGCATCGCCGAGCCATCGAAGCCGCTGTTCGGTCGAGCGCGGCCCGCCCTCGAACAGCTCGATCCGATCGCATCCGCCGCCTATCCGAGCGGTGCTGCTGGCGCGGGGGCGCTGGCGTGGACCGGCGCTCGCCTTTGCCATCACCCTTGCGGGTGCGACGGGGCTCTCGCGCGTGATGCTCGCGGTGCATTGGCCAAGCGACGTGGTCGGTGGCTGGTCGATCGGCATTGCAAGCGCCCTTCTGATCGGCGCATGGTGCGATCGACAACGGGGATGGGAGCTCAACGGTGATGCGTGCGACTTTGAAATTGGGGGTGGCCCTGGCCGCGCTGGTCGGGGCGACGAATGCGCAGGCCGACAGCGTCATCACCGCTGCGCGTATGATCGACGTCGAAAGCGGGCGTACGATCGAACACCCGGCGATCTTCGTCGGCAGCGACGGGCGCATCACGTCCATCGCCGATGCACGCACGGTCCGCTGGGGCAGCAACGTCGAGCATATCGACCTGGGTGACCGCACACTCATCCCCGGGCTCATCGACATGCACGTCCACCTGTCGTCGCTGGCGGAGGTCGGCGGCTATAACGGCCTGCAATATACCGACAGTTTCTGGCCGATCGTCGCCGTGCGCAACGCACGTGCGATGCTCGACGCGGGCTTCACGACGGTGCGTAACGTAGGCTCGGAGAATTTTGCCGACATCGGCCTCGGTCAGGCGATCGAAGCGGGCTACGCCATCGGACCGCGCGTCATCGGTGCCGGCACCTCCATCGGCGCGACCGGCGGACATTGCGACGAGACGTTCTTCCCGCCCTCGTTCGAGCGGACCGGCGGTGGCGTCGCCGACAGCGCCGATGCCTTGCGGCAACGCGTGCGGCAGATGGCCAAATATGGCGCTGAGGTCATCAAGATTTGCGCGACCGGCGGCGTGTTTTCGCGCGGGCGAGAGGTCGGTCAGCAGCAGATGAGCCTCGAGGAAATGCGCGCGGTGGTCGACACCGCGCATCTGATGGGGCTGCGTGTGGCGGCCCACGCGCACGGTGCGAGCGGCATTCGCGATGCAATCCGCGCCGGTGTTGACACGATCGAACATGCCAGCCTGGTCGACGCGGAGGGCCTGCGCCTCGCGACCCAACGAGCGCAGCCGGTGTGGTTTTCGATGGATATCTACAACACCGAATATACCCAGGCCGAGGGCCGTCGGAACGGCGTGCTCGAAGACAATTTGCGCAAGGATCGGGAGATAGCGCAGCTCCAGCGCGACAATTTCCGGGCGGCCCATCGCGCTGGCGTGCGGATGGTGTTCGGCTCCGATGCCGGGGTCATGCCCCATGCCCAGGCGCCACGGCAGTTCCGGTTCATGGTCCAATATGGGATGACACCGCTGCAGGCGCTGCAAGCCGCGACCCGCAACGCTGCGCAGGCGTTGGGCCGCGAGCGCGACGTCGGCGCGATTGCGCAGGGGCGCTACGCCGATATCGCCGCGGTGGAGGGCGACCCCCTCACCGACATCACCGCGCTCGAACGCGTGCGCGCCGTCGTGAAGGGCGGGCGGCTGGTGCCGCGCGACGCCACGCCGCAGCCTGCGGCTCCGGCCGCCGGCTAAGACCACTCAGCGTAGGCGGTCGATCGCCTGCGCCAGCGCGACGTAGATCTTGCCGATGTCGGAGGAGAGCAACGTCGCGCTGAGCCCGCCGCCCTGGTCGCCGACCATGACGCGGCGAAGCATCGCCTCGAAATCGTGGATGTACCGGCTGGCGACGGCGCGGAACTGATCGTCGCGTTCGAACCGCTCGCGCAAGGCCGACGCCTCCTCCTGCCGTAGCAGCCGGGCCGAGCGGCGGGCGAACAGCCCATGCTCGCCGTCGATGTACGCTTTCCATTCGCGCTCGGAAATCTGGTGGTCGAGCAGGGTCGCGATGTCTACGCCGGACGCCTCCAGCGCGGCACGCATCGGTTCGAGCTGAAGCGACAGGCTCTCGCTATTCTGCCGGGCGATGTCGTCCTGCGCTGCGGCGGTCGTCTGGCGTAGCGTCTCGATACGCTGTTCGAGCTGGGCGACGCGCTCCTCCATGCGCGCGACAACGTCCTCCGCCCGGTCGGCAAAGGCCGCCACGCGCGCACCGACGGCAGCGAAGCGTTCCTCCGCCTGCGGGCCGGTGGCGTCGCCAAGGGCCTGCTGCAACGCTGTTGCGATGGCGCTGCTCTGGCGTTCGCTGAAGTCCGCGACCCGCGCCTCCGCGGCCGCAATCGCCTGGTCGACCGCCACGCGGCCGTCGTCGCCCAGCGCGGGCAGCAGCGACAGCCGGGCCTCGATGTCCTGCGCCGAGCTCTGAAGGCGGGCGATGCGGTCCGCGGCATCGCTGCTTTGGGTGAGCGCTTCGGCCAAAGCGCGAACCATCGCTTCGGCATGGGCCTCCCCGGGGGCGAGCGCCGCTTCGACCCGCCCGACCTCTTCGCGCAACAGCGCCGCGTGGTCGCTCAACCGTCGAACGCTGAGCGGCAGCGCTTCGTCGGTCGTCGCGAGAACGGCGGTCACCGCATCGCGTATATGTGCAGCTTCCGCGCCCACGGCTTGAGTGCGGCCGAGAGCCCCCGCCGTTTCCGCATCCAGCGCGGCAATGGCGGCACGGGCGGCATCGGCCTGTCGCGCGACGTCATGTGCATGCTGTTGCGCGCTACCGGCGAGCTGCTCGACGTGCGCCTCGGCGTCCCGTGCTGCCTCTCCGGCCTGCCGCGCGGCCTCGGCGATTGCCGCGTCGGCGCGCGTGACCGCGACGGTGAGCGTGTCGACGCGATTATCGAGCGTCTGCGTCGCCGACGCGATCTCCGCGACGGCATGGGCATGACGCTCCCGGATAGCATCGCTCGACCGCGCGAAGCCCGCTTCGCTCTCCTCTGTCGCGCGATCGATCGCGGCGCTGAGTTCGGCCAGCAGGCTGAGCGCCTGTTCACGTTGCCGTTCGATCGTCTGGCTCATGGTGGTGGCAGCGGCCTGGGCGCGCTGCTCCAATTCATCGACCCGGCCGGGGAGGGCGGCGGCGCGTTCGCCAAGAACCGCGTCTGCGCTCACCAGTCGGGCTTCGGCCTGTTCGGCGGCGAGATGCAACGCCGCCACCCGCGATTCGAGCTGAGCGCCATGCTGGTGGGCGGCCTGGCCGGCGCCGCGGATGAGCGCGTCGATCCGCGTTGCGCCGTCTTCGAACCGGGGCAGAATCTGACCGAGCCCGGACGCGCGATCGTCGATCGCCTCCATTTCCCCGCGCAGGCGTGTGGCCGCGTCGAGAGCAATGGCGGCACGGTCGGACAGCCCCTGCGCGGCGACACCCAGGCGTTCGGCGGACCCCTCGATCGAGCTGGTGGCCTGGACCCCGCCGCGTTCCAGCTCGCCGACGATCTGCGACCATTGGTCGCGTGCGTGATCGAGCCGGTGGGCCAACCCTTCCTGCTCGCGCCGCAAGTCGCGCAGCAGGTTCAGCTGCCGTCGAACGCCTCGCTCCGAACCGCGCTCGCTCAGTAGCCAAGTGAGAGCGAGCAGCGCGAGCGGCGCAGCGGCCACGCCGATCAGTTCGACGATGGTCCGGGCAGAAAGCGCCTCGCCCCCGCCGATCAAGGTCGAGCCGACCCAGCCGATCCACGCCACTGCGATGAATGCGATCAGCCAGCCCACGCGCGGGGGTGGTGACACCGCCCCGTCGCTGTGGTCGCGGTCGGGGGGCGCGGCCGAATCCTCGGGCGCGAAGCCGTGCGTGTCGTCTTGCGCTGCCGACAACTCGCCGCCTGCGCTGGGCTCGTCCGGCCAAAGGCCGACGATTTTCTGCTCCCCCGTCATGACGTCATCTTATCGTCACGGGACGACATGACCAGTGACTTGCGACAAGGCGCGTTGCGCGGCAGGGTCGCGAGGTTCAATCGGCATTCAGTCGCGAGAGGTCAGGGATGGGAGCGATCCGGTGCTCCCCCCGTTGCGATCCGGAATGATAAAGGAGATTCAGGGTGTCTCACAGCTTTTCGCGGTTGCTGGCTTTGTCGCTGGCAGGGGCGTCGGTCGTCGCGATGGCCGCGCCGGCCAACGCGCAATCGAGCCGCCGTCAGTCCGAACAGACCCGCCAGGCCGCGCCGGCGCCGGAACAGCGGGTCAGCCGCGCGTTCCAGACGGCCTATCCTGCAGTCAACACGGCGATCACCGCGTCGAACTGGGCAGCGGCGGATGCCGCTATCGCCGCGCTGCGTGCGGTGGCGACGACCCCGTATGAACGGTTCATCGTTGCGCAGTCCGAATTCCGCGTCGCGTCCGGTCAGCAGCTCGCCGACCGGCAGGCCGCCGCAGTGACGGCGATGATCGATTCGGGCGGTATCCCCACCGCGGATCAGGCTCGGGTCTACACCGCCGGCTCTCAGATCGCCTACAATGCCCGCGATTACGCGAATGCCGCTTCGCGTGCTCAGCGTGCCATCCAGCTTGGCGCGACCGAGCCCGTGCTGGAAGAGATTGTGGTCGACGCTTTGTTCCGCTCGAACCAGACGGACGCGGGCCTAGCTCGTGTCCGGACGGCGCTCGATGCGGCGCGGGCCGCTGGGCGTCCGGCTCCCGAGAGCGTTTACAGCCGCGCGGCAGCGGCGCTTCAGAACGCCAACCGTCCGGCCGATTTGCTCAACCTGCTGATCGAGCGCGCGACAGCCTATCCCACCGCGTTCAACGTCCGCACGGCGACGCAGATCTACCTCCAGCAGACGCCGGACGATCGCGGCCGGACGATCGATGCCTTGCGCCTGATGCGCGCGGCCAATGCGATCAACGATCGCCGGTACTGGATGGAATATGCCGGCGACCTGATCGAAGACGGCGCGCCGAACGAGGCGGTCGAGGTGATCGCGGCCGCGCGGGCCGCCAACGCAGCGCCCGCCGGCGACACGACCTTCCGCGAAATGGAGACGATGGCGCGCGGCAAGCTTGCCGAAGACCGGGCCTCGCTCGCCGGAAGCGAAGCGCGCGCCCGGACCCGCCCGGACGCGCAGCTCGCGACCCGCGTCGCTGACGCATATCTGTCATGGGGGAATTTTGCGAAGGCAGAAGAACTCTACCGCCTCGCCCTCACCAAGACCGGGGCGGATACCGGGCTGATCAACACGCGTCTCGGCATCACCCGCTACCGCGCGGGCAATCGCGCGGGTGCGATCGAGGCGTTCAACGCCGTCACCGGTCAGCGCCAGGCGCTCGCGCGTCTGTGGGCGGCGCACGTGAACAGCGGCACGGCAGGCCAAGCTGCACCGGTTGCGGCGCCAGCCCCCGCGCGTCCGACCCAGAACTGAACGGTTGCGACCGTGGGGTGCGTGATCGCATCCCACGGTCCACCGATTAAATACGCTTAACTGTCCCATAGTCGGACCGGCGACGCCATCGCCCGCTATGCCAAACGGGACGTTCATTATATCGCCCGCGATATGGACCCCGCCCCTTCCGCGCGTCGATTTGATGATCGCCTGAGCGCGGTCATGGCGCTCGATCTCGACCGAACCGGAGGCCCGCTCGCGCTGTGGTCGCAATTGCTCGACCGCCTCGCGCAGGGGGGGCTTGATCGAACAGAAAGTGCGCGGACGCTGGCGGCGCTGGCGCTGGTGAGAGGGCTGATCGCTCCCAAAGCTCGCGAAGCGTCGGCCCGAGCAATCGCGGAGCGCAATCGCTCGCCTGCGCTGGCGGTGTTTCTGGCGGGCGACATCCCCGCAGTCGCGTCTGCATATTTCACGTCCGCACGGTTGCCGACCGACCAGTGGCTCACGATTATGGCCGACCTGGGGCCGGTCGCGCGCAACAGCTTGCGCCGCCGTGACGACCTCGACGCGCCGGTGGTGAGCGCGCTCGCAGCGCTGGGGCCAAGCGATACTGCCCTGCCGGATTTGCGCGTTGAAGGCGTCAAGGAGGAGCGCGACGATCTCCCGCGCACCGCTGGCACGCCCATTGCGGAATTGGTGCAGCGCATCGAGCGCTACCGCGACCGACGTGCGCGCGACCATAAAGCGGAGCAGATTTCCGCTTTTGCGCGTGCTGAGGCAGGTCGGCCCTTCGTAGCCGATGCGAACGGGTTGGTGCGCGGGCTGACCGGCACGGACCGCTCGCGCTTCGTCGGCCTCATGCTCGATGAGCTCGCCACAGCGGACACATCGGGGGTCGACGCAGGCGTCGTACGGTCTTTCGAGCGCCGCGACCCGATCGTCGGCGGACGGCTCCAGCTCGTGGGCAAAGACGGGAGCTATGACATTTGGTCGATCGCGGCCGACCCGATTTTCGACGAATTGAGCGGCCGGTTCACGGGCTACCGCGGCTTTTTGGCGCCTTTGGCGGGATCGCAGTCCCCGCTCGAAGCGCCGCCCTCGGTCGCCACCACGGTTCGGGAGATGATGCACGAGCTTCGATCGCCACTGAATGCGATTCAAGGCTTCGCGCAGATGATCGAAGGCCAGTTCCTCGGCCCGGTCAGTGCAGGCTATCGCAACATCGCGGCGCGGATCCTCGCTGACGCGGACAATTTGCGCGGCGCCTTCGAAGATCTGGACGACGCTGCGCGCGCGGCCACGCAGCCGCCGCCAGCCATCACCGGGGTCGAGAACCTCGCGGAGCATGCGCGCCGAATCTTCGCTCTGCAGCCGACGGGCGACGGGCCAAGCCCAGTGCGGGCCGATGCGCCGACGCTCGAATCGCTTCTTGAACGCGTACAGCAGTTCCTTGCCCCGGCGGGCGAACCCCTCGCAGCGAAGGTGACGACGCGAGACGACGTGGTATCGCTTTGCGTAAGCTCGCACGACAATGCGGCCACAAAAGCCGTGACGCGCTTCGGTCGGGATTTCACACAGGCGCTGGTCGCGGTGCAGGGCCGGCTGGCCGGCGGCGACGCGCAACTGGGCGACAGGGAAGCGATAGTTAACTTCTCTCGAGTAGAGGAGTAAGGAGCGCCAGGGCATCGGCGCGTTTGGCTGCCCGAGCAGCGAGGGGAGCATGCACCAGCCGGTCCGCTTTGACGAAGCCTTTGGTGCACGCTTCTCGGTCTCCGTCGACACGGAAGAAGAGTTCGACTGGGGCGGGGGGTTCTGCCGATCAAGCCATTCGCTCTCGACCATCGCGGCGCTTCGCGGCGGGCAGAGGTTCTTCGAACAGTCCGGCGTCGTGCCGCTCTATTATGTCGACGCGCCGGTGGCCCAGCGCGCGGAGACGATCGAGGCGCTCGGCGATGCGATCGTCGCGGGGCGATGTGACATCGGCGCGCATCTGCATCCTTGGGTGACCCCGCCCTATGTCGAGGCAACGAGCACCTATAACAGCTTCGCCGGAAATCTGCCGGCAGAGGTGGAGTTCGCCAAGATTCAACATCTTCGCGATCTTATCCGCAATGCGTTGGGGGTGTCGGCGATCGCCTATCGCGCGGGACGTTATGGCATCGGGGTCAACACGACAGGATTGCTCGCACGCGCAGGCTTCCGCTTCGACAGTTCGGTGCGGCCCCTGTTCAACTATCGCGCGGAGGGTGGGCCGGACTTCACCTATGCACCCATCCATCCCTATTTCATGGATCGCGGCCGCCGGATCGTCGAACTGCCGCTGACGAGCATGTACGTCGGCTGGGCAAAACGGCTCGGCGCACACGTCTGTCACCGCATGCCGCGAGTCCTCGCAAGTGCAGCGGCGCGCACCGGCCTGGTGCAGAGGATCAGCATTTCACCCGAGGGCTATCCGGCCACGCTCGCGACGCGGGCGATTGACAGCGCGATCGACACGGGGGTGCGGCTGATCAACATCTCGTTTCATTCCCCGTCGCTGGTCCCCGGCCACACGCCCTATGTCCGGTCGAACAGCGATCTCGATCAATTCTACCGGTGGTTCGATCATATCTTCGACCACTGCGCACGCGCAGGGATCAGGGCGGCATCGCTTTCTCAGATTGACCGAGCCGTCATAGCCGAACACTGAGCGTTGCAGAGCGATCTTGGCGCAGGACCCCGACGGCGTTATCGCCCCGGACCGGCAGGGCAGGGCCTGTAGCTCAATGGTTAGAGCTGGCCGCTCATAACGGCTAGGTTGGGGGTTCGAGTCCCTCCGGGCCCACCACTGCCTGTCTCGCGGAAGGAGCGGCGCATGCAGGTCACCCCCCGAAGCTGGCTGTTCGTGCCGGGCGACAGCGAGAAAAAACTCGCCAAGGCCGACTATGTCGGAGCCGACGCGCTGATCGTCGACCTCGAAGACTCCGTGAGCGTCGACAACAAGGCTGCCGCGAGAAGCATCACGAAACGGTGGCTTGCCCAACCGCGGGGGCGCGCCGAGCGCTGGGTCCGCGTCAATCCGCTGACCTCCGACCTCCTGCCGCTGGACGTGCAGGCGCTGGCGCAGAGCGACCTCGACGGGTTCATGCTGCCCAAGGCGGAAGGAGCGGAGGACATCGTGCGGTTCGCGGCTGCTCTCGATGAGGCCGGTGTCGCGTCCTCGGTCGGGATTCACGCCATCGTGACCGAAACGCCCCTGGCCGTGCTGCGACTAGCGAGCTTTGGCGACGGACGGGACGAACGGCTGCGGGCGATGTCGTGGGGCGCGGAGGATCTGGCGTCCGCGGTCGGCGCAACGGGCAATCGCCACGCTGACGGGCAGTTTCACGACCTCTTTCGCGTCGCGCGTGCGCTCACACTCGCCGCTGCTTGTGCTTGCGGCGCTGCGCCGATCGACACGCTGTTCGCCGACTTCAAGGACGAGGCGGGCCTCGAACGCGCCGCTCGCCGTGCCCGGCAGGAGGGCTTTGCTGGGATGCTCGCGATCCACCCTGCGCAGGTTGGCATCATCAACGAAGCGTTTCGCGCCACAGCCGAAGAACGCGCGTACGCGCAGCGGATCGTCGACGCCTTTGCGGCACAGCCGGGCGCCGGAACGATCGGGCTGGATGGCAAGATGATCGACCGCCCGCACCTGCTCCAGGCCGAACGGCTGCTCGCGCGAGAAGCGAGCTACAGTTTTGAGAGTAACTGAATCTATGTCGCGACTCCGTCTGCCCTGACGGCGGAGACTGGTTGGGGAAGGTAACAAACCCAGTTGACGTTTGCTCGTCGCTTGCTGCTCTCCTCGTAGGTGACGCCGTCGCGGATGAGCAGGGAAGAAACGGGGAGGCCGCATTCGCCATTGAGCGGTGCGGTTGGCTCGCTGGCAAGGATCATCGGCGGCCGGCTGACCAGCGTCCCCGCGATAGCGACCCGTTGCTTTGCAAGGATATCATCGCGCTGCGCTCCAGCTTACCGCGAGTCGACGCGGATTGCCGCGCTGCGCAAGCAAAGGGGGGAGGAGGCGCGATCCCCCGTTCTGGGGGGTGCTCGAGGATCGCCGATGGGCCATCCGTCGCAGAAACGTGGTGCACTGACGCCGAAGTCGGACCCGCAGGGGGGAGATGGACGATCGACGCCGCGGCGAGCCGATTATCGCCTCTACAGGCGCTTTTTCTTACACTTCTGCCTGCGCTGGCGCTGGCGCTGACGGCGATGGCGGTCGCCTACGCCGCGTCCCAGCCTTTCTTTGGCTTTCCGAGCGTGACATCTGCCCCATCGATCACGCTCTTTTCCCCCGTTCGCTCGCCGCTCCTGGAGGTCACTCCGTTCGGTCGGACCGTCGAGCCCGACATCCTGACGGATTATACACTGTATAACCTTTCCTTGCGCGGCAGGACCCCATCCGCGCTCAACTGGACGCGCCCCTGCTAATCATGCGATACGGGGATGTCAGTGTCGCGCTTTCGGCCACCCCCCGCGGGTTGTCGCGGCTCGGGCCCGAATTCTGGCTGTAGATCGCGGTCGGCCTGCTGTGCTTCATCGTTGGAGCCTGGGTGTGGCGGATGCGGCCGGCGGATCGCGCCGCCCAGATGTTCGCCATCGCCAGCCTTGCAGTGCTGATCGCTGCCTATCCCTCCGCCATCTATACCACTCGCGAATTGGCGCTGCCGGGTGGGCTGTTTCGCTTCCTTACCGCCTGCAACCACATCGGCGCGGGCATATTCGGTGCGGCAATGGTTTCGTTGCTGCTGATCTACCCCTGCCGACTGGTCGGCGACCGCTGGATAGCGGCCGTCTTCGCCGTCCAGTGCGGTTGGATCGGGGCCGACATCCTCGGCATCCTGCCCAACCCGCAAGTCGGTGCCTTTTTCTTCATACTGCTGAGCTTTGTCGCGATCGTTGTGTTGGCCGTCGCGCAGTATGCGATCAACCGCCATGACCCGACCGCGCGCACCGCAATGCGCTGGTTCGGCCTGTCGGTGCTGGTGGGATCGGGCATCCCGATCCTCCTGATCGTCGCCCCACCGGTCTTTGGCCAGCCCGTCGTGCTCACGCAAAGCTATGCCTTTGGCTTCTTTCCGCTGATCCACGCCGGGACCCGCGGTCGCCATCGCCCGCTACCGGCTGTTCGATCTTGACCGATGGTCGTTCTGGACCCTCTTTTACTTGCTGGGAGCGGTCACGCTGCTGGCGATGGATGCAGCGCTGGTTGCATTCGTGAATCTGGACCGCGACGCCGCGTTCAGCATCGCGCTGCTGGCGGTCGTGCTCGGCTATCTGCCGCTGCGGAATTGGGCCAACGATCGCCTGTTGGGCCGACGCGGGGGGGGAGGACGCCGCCGACATGCAGTCGCTGCTGGACCTGGTCCTGATGCCCGACCCCCGCGATCAGCGAAACGCATGGATGAAGCAGCTCGAACGAGCCTTCCGGCCCGCTGCCATCGCAGCGGGGACGGCGGTCGATCAGACGAGCCTGCTCGATCACGGCGCGGCGCTGCAAGTGCCGGCGGTCGGCCCCCTGCCGCCTCTGCTGCTGGTCCATGCCGCACGCGGACGCCGTCTTTTCGGTACCGCCGACGTGCGGGCTACGGAGCATATGGTGGTGGCGGTGCGCAGCGCCTTTCAGCGCCGCGATGCATTCGAGCGCGGCGTGCTCGATGAGCGCGGCCGGATCGAGCTCGACGTGCACGACAACCTCGGCATCCAGCTGCTGCGCGCGCTTCATTGCGACGAGCCGGCGCGCAAGAATGCCTATATCCGGGACGCGATCGGGGAACTGCGCGACATCGTCGGCAACCGGCGCGAGCACGACATGACGCTGGAGGCGCATCTGGCTGAACTGAGGCTGGAAATTGCCGACGCGGCCGAACTCGCCGGGGTGCGCCTTGTCTGGCATATCGACCTCACCCCGGTCGCGCGGGTGTCGACAGCGACGCTCAACGCGCTACGCTCGGTCCTGCGCGAAACGGTCAGCAATGCCCTCAAGCACGCTCGCCCGCAGACGATTGAGGTCAGCATCACGGGCAGCCCCGACAATTGCCTCCGCCTCCGGGTGGAGGACGATGGCTCGGGCTTCGACCCCGATGCCGTCACGCTTGGGCGCGGCCTCACGAACGGGCGCGAGCGGTTGGCGGCGATGCGCGGTTCGCTCGCCATCATCAGCGGCCCCGAAGGCACGATCGTCGACACCAGAATGCCACTGGAACCGGCCCAATGAAGAATGTCCTGGTCCTCGAGGACGTCGAGGAGACGCGCGCCTGGCTCAGGGAGGTGGTGCGCGAAGCGTTCGCGATCGGCCGCATCTACGAAGCGCGCACAGTGCGACAGGGGATGAGCATCGCGTTGTCGGAGAAAATCGATCTGGCGCTGATCGACCTCCGCTTGCCCGACGGCTCCGGCATCGACGTCCTGCGGGCGCTGCATGCCAAGCAGCCGGAGGCGGAGTGCATCGTCACCACGGTGATGAGCGACGATACGCATGTCGTGAGTGCACTGCTCGCAGGCGCGCAAGGCTTCCTGCTCAAAGACCAAACGACCGAAAGCCTGGTCGGCCAACTCAAGCGCCACGACGAGGGCATTCCCGCGCTTTCACCCTCGATCGCGCGCCGCATCATGGAGCACTTTGGCCGCACCGGCCCCGCGCAAAATCCCGCGGGGCTGCTGACCAGTCGCGAGCAGCAAGTGCTCGGGCTGCTCGGGCGAGGCCTGCGCAACGCCGAGGTGGCGCGGGAGCTCGGCCTTAGCACCGCGACGATCGGCAGCTATGTGAAGACGGTCTACAGCAAGCTCGGAATCTCCAGCCGGGCCGAAGCTGCTTGGCAGGCTAATAACCTGGGATTGGCTTACCGTCGCGGCGACGCGTGAATCACCCTACGTGGCGACAGCACGGCCCGGAGCGAAGTAGCGCGGCGTTCGGCTTCGCGCGCGCAGCCCGTCCAGAGGCTGATGCGAATGATCACAGGTTTGGCCTGTTGCGGCCGGGAGCGCATGCCAGCGCCACCACCACGTTCGCCAGCGCAAAAGGTCGGCCACGGCGCACCGCCTGGCGGTGACCCGCGAGCAATTTGCGGCACAACTTGAGCACAAAGCAGCTCGATAAGGCTCAGATCTATTCGCGACCAATTTCGCCTCCGCGACGAGACCGGCAGTTCTCGAAAACCTTGGTGCAGATCAGCGCAAAAATGGTCGGGGAGAGAGGATTCGAACCTCCGGCCCCTGCCTCCCGAAGACAGTGCTCTACCAGGCTGAGCTACTCCCCGACCGGACGCCGACTGGCCCGTTTCGGGGCCGCCCCGCGTGAGGCAGGCGCGCCCTATAGGAAGGGGCTCGCGGGCTGGCAAGCCACTAAAGCTTCCGCTTGCTCCCCGGGTCTTTGCAGCGCGCCTGCGCTCGCCATGATCGGGCGAGCGCCGTCGTTGCCCAGCGCAAAATGTTCGAGCAGGACGGCGCCGCCGAGCCGGCACATCGCTGCCAGGCGTCGTGTCACGTCGCGGTCCGCCGAGGTCGGGAGGGCGTGCCCATCGGGGTGGTTGTGGGCCAGCAGGACCCGGTCGACACGCGGCACCCCCAGCACCCGCCGTACACAGAGCGGCGCATGATTGTTGCTTGCGAGGGCACCGGCCGCGGCTACGCTGGCCTGAATCAGGCCGCGCTCGTCGAAGCCCATCGCCAGCACGATCTCAACCGGGCCATCGCAATGCGCATGCGCGATGTCCAGAAACGCGCTGGCGACAGCTTCATCGCTCGCAGGGTCGAGGGCGGCGCGCGGCACGGTCTGGAGCATTGCGGCTTCACGACACGGGTCGAAAGCGAAGCCTTGTCCAGAACGGCGCCGGAATGGAGAGGGCCAACGGGTTTTGCCCGCGAGGATTGGCGCGTTGCGTGGATGACTGTTCGCGCCTAGCGAGCGAGCGATGACGGGCGAGCATTACGAACAGCAATATCTCGACCTGATGCGGCGCGTCTGGGAAGCCGGCGATCGGCGCGTGGATCGGACCCTGGTTGGTACGCGCAGCCTGTTCGGCGAAACGCTGCGCTTTGACCTCCGCCATGGCCGTGTTCCGCTGCTCACGACCAAGCGCGTCTACTGGAAGGTCGCCGCGCGGGAACTGCTGTGGTTCCTCTCGGGCGAGCGCAACATTCGCCCGCTGGTGGAGCAGGGGGTCCACATCTGGACCGACTGGCCGCTCGATACCTACCGCCGCGCGACCGGCGAGCCGATCGAGCGCGACGCGTTCGAGGCGCGCATTATCGCTGACAAGGGGTTCGCGGAGCGCTGGGGCGATCTCGGTCCGGTCTATGGCGCGCAATGGCGGAACTGGCCAAAATATGTGGAGCGCGGTGACGGATCCTTCGCGCGCGACCCGTCCGGCATCGACCAGATCGCAGCGCTGGTCACGTCACTGAAGGACAACCCTGCCTCCCGCCGGCACCTGTTCACGGGATGGAACGTCGCAGAGCTCGATGAAATGGCACTACCGCCGTGCCACATGACCTATCAATTTCACGTGCGGAGCGATGGTGGTCTGTCCTGCCTGCTTTCGCAGCGGTCCTGCGACGTGGCGTTGGGGCTGCCATTCAACCTCTTCGCCGCCGCGTTGCTAACCGCGATGTTGGCGCAGCAATGCGACCTCGTCCCGCATGAGCTGATCTGGAGCGGGGGGGATGTGCATCTCTACGAAAATCACGCCGACCTCGTGACCGAGCAGCTTAATCGTCGTCCGGATGGAGCGCCGCGCCTTGCGCTGTTGCGGCGACCGGCGAGCATCGATGATTACCGGATCGAGGATTTTGCCGTGCATGACTACGCACCACAGGCGCATATCGCGGCGCCGGTTGCGGTGTGACGTGCTTGCCCGCATGACGCGGCGACACTAGGGCGGCGCGAAGTTTCGGCGGACTCATAAAGTCGCGCGATCGTTGGAGAGAGAGCGAATGGACAATCCCGCGCCAAACGGTCGCGGGCGCGAACGGACGGACAATCTGCCGCCGCTCGAGCTGCACGTTCCAGAGCCCCGCTTTCGGCCTGGAGACACCCCGGATTTCAGCGACGTACACGTCCCCGCGGTGGGCGAGACCGGGCGCCCGGACATCGCGGCGCACCCGTCGACCATGCGCGAGCATGCCTATGGCCTGGTCCGCGTGCTCGACGCCGATCATAGCGCGAGCGGGCCGTGGAATCCGCGGCTGTCGACCGACCGGCTGCTCGCCATGCTGCGTTCGATGATGCTGGTGCGCGCGTTCGACGACCGCATGTTCCGCGCGCAGCGGCAGGGCAAGACCAGCTTCTACATGAAGTCGACCGGGGAAGAGGCGGTCGCCGTGGCGGCGGCGATGGCGCTGGCGCAGGACGACATGTGCTTCCCCAGCTATCGCCAGCAGGGCATCCTCATCGCGCGCGGGTATCCGCTGGTCGCGATGATGAACCAGATTTACTCCAACCGCATGGACCCGCTGAAGGGCCGCCAGCTGCCGATCATGTATTCGGCGAAGGACCACGGCTTCTTTTCGATCAGCGGGAACCTCGCCACGCAATATCCGCAGGCGGTGGGCTGGGCGATGGCGAGCGCGGCGAAAGGCCATACGCGCATTTCGGCGGTGTGGTGCGGCGAGGGTTCGACCGCCGAGGGCGATTTCCACGCCGCGGCGACGTTTGCGGCGGTCTATAACGCGCCGTGCATCATGAACGTCGTCAACAACCAGTGGGCGATCTCGAGCTTTTCGGGCTTTGCCGGTGGCGAGCGCACGACTTTCGCCGCGCGCGCGCTGGGTTATGGAGTCGCGGGCCTGCGCGTCGACGGCAACGATCCGCTCGCAGTTTACGCCGCGACCGCTTGGGCCGCGGATCGCGCACGCACCAACGCGGGGCCGACGCTGATCGAGCATTTCACCTATCGCGCGGAAGGCCATTCGACCTCCGACGATCCGAGCGCCTATCGCGCAAAGGAGGAGTTCGCGCTGTGGCCGCTCGGCGATCCGGTGCTGCGGCTCAAGGATCACCTGATCACGCTCGGCGCCTGGGACGAGGCGCGCCACGACGCGCTCGCCCGCGAACTCGCCGACGAGGTGAAGCTCGCGCAGAAGTCGGCGGAGGAGAACGGCATCCTCGGCCACGGCCTCCACCAGCCGTTCCAGACGATGTTCGAGGATGTGTTCGAGGACGTGCCATGGCACCTCGCCGAACAACGCGCGCAGAGCCTCGCCGAACGGGAAGCCAAATTCGGCGCGGGAGGCGCGGCGTGAGCGAGGATGTAGCGATCGACGTTGTGGCACCCGAGGCCGGGCAGGGCGAAACGCGCACCATGAACATGATCGAGGCGATCAACGACGCGCTCGACGTGATGCTGGAACGCGATCCGTCGGTGGTCATCTTTGGCGAGGACGTCGGGTTCTTCGGCGGCGTGTTCCGCGCGACCGCGGGCCTCCAGAAGAAGCACGGCAAGCAGCGCGTGTTCGACAGCCCGATCAACGAATGCGGGATCGTCGGCGTGGCGGTGGGCATGGCCGCCTATGGCCTTCGCCCGGTGCCGGAGATCCAGTTCGCCGACTATATCTATCCCGGCCTCGACCAGCTGGTGAGCGAGGCGGCGCGGATGCGCTATCGTTCGGCGGGCGATTTCATCTCGCCGATCACGGTGCGCTCGCCATTCGGCGGGGGCATTTTCGGCGGACAGACGCACAGCCAGTCGCCCGAAGCGATGTTCACCCATGTGGCGGGGATCAAGACGGTCATCCCGTCCACGCCCCAGGATGCTAAGGGCCTGCTGATCGCTGCGATCGAAGACAATGATCCGACCGTCTTTTTCGAACCGAAGCGGATCTACAACGGTCCCTTCTCGGGCTATTATGATCGCCCGGTCGAGCCATGGTCGAAGCACGCGGCGAGCGCGGTGCCGTCGGGCTACTACCGCATCCCCCTCGGCCAAGCGAACGTGGTTCGCGCGGGTGACGCGCTGACCATCCTCACTTACGGGACGATGGTGCACGTGGCGCTGGCGGTGGTCGAGCAGGAGGGCGTCGATGCCGAGGTAATCGACCTGCGCACGCTGGTGCCGCTCGACATCGACACGATCGAAGCGTCGGTGAAGAAGACCGGGCGTTGCCTGATCGTTCACGAAGCGACGCGGACGTCCGGCTTCGGCGCGGAACTGTCGGCGCTGGTGCAGGAGCGCTGTTTCTATGCGCTCGAAGCGCCGGTGCAGCGCGTGACCGGCTTCGACACCCCATACCCGCATAGCCTCGAGTGGGCCTATTTCCCCGGCCCGGTGCGCATCGCCGCCGCTCTCAACAAAATTCTGAAGGACTGACCATGGCGCGCTTTACCTTCCGCCTGCCCGACATCGGCGAGGGCATCGCCGAAGCGGAGATCGTCGCGCTGCACGTCAAGGTGGGCGAGCGTGTCGAGGAAGATCAGCAGATCGCCGACATGATGACCGACAAGGCGACGGTCGAGATGGAATCGCCGGTTTCGGGCACGGTGCTCGAGATCGGCGGCGATGTCGGCGACGTCATCGCCATCGGTTCGACGCTGATGGTCATCGAGATCGAGAGCGCTGCCGGCAGCGAGGATGCACCCGCGGGCAAGCTCGCGACGGGCGACGTTGACGAGGTTCCGGAGGCAGCCTCCGACGCTGCGGTGATCGCTGCGGAAAATCCCGGCGTGGCGGAGGTCACCGCGCAGCAGCCGATCGTCGCGGAAAGCATCGCGCCTGAACCAGCCGCCGCGGCTCCCACCCCGGTCGCCGCGCCCGCGGCTGCGGAGGCGCCTGCGGCGGCTCAGGCGTCGGAAGCGCGCGTGCTGGCGTCGCCGGCCGTGCGCGATCGCGCGCGAGCGCTCGCGGTCGATCTCGGGCAGGTGAAGCCGTCGGAGGATGGCCGCATCCGTCACGCCGACCTCGACGCGTTCCTCCGCTATTCGGGCGGGGCGGGTTACACCGTACCGGGCGCTGCGCGCAGCGATGAGGACGTGCGCGTCATTGGTATGCGGCGGCGGATTGCGGAGAATATGTCCGCGTCCAAGCGCAACATCCCGCACTTCACCTATGTCGAAGAGGTCGAGGTGACGGCGCTCGAGGCGATGCGCGCCGACCTTAACGGCGCGCGCGGCTCGCGGCCCAAATTGACCGTGCTGCCGTTCCTGATCGTCGGCATCTGCCAGACTCTGCGCGACTATCCGATGCTCAACGCGCGCTATGACGACGAGGCGGGGGTGGTGCGCCGGTCGGGCGCGGTCCACCTCGGCATGGCGACGCAGACCGACGCCGGGCTGATGGTGCCGGTAATCCGGGACGCGCAGGCGAAGAATGTGTGGCAGCTCGCGAGCGAAATCACGCGGCTGGCGGAAGCGGCGCGCACCGGCAAGGCGAGCTCGGCGGAGCTGTCGGGGTCGACGCTCACCATCACCTCACTCGGGCCGCTTGGCGGGGTGGCGACGACGCCGGTGATCAACCGTCCGGAGGTGGCCATCATCGGCCCCAACCGCATTGTCGAGCGCCCCGTCTTCGTGGACGGCGACAGCGACCGCGTGCGGCGCGCGAAGCTGATGAACATCTCGATCAGCTGCGACCATCGCGTGGTCGACGGCTGGGACGCGGCGAGTTTTGTCGGCGACCTCAAGCGCCTGCTCGAAGCGCCGGCGCGGCTGTTCGCCTAACGCCGGTCGAGGCCGAGCCCGGCGAGGGTTGCGGCGTCGAACTTCATGCGGATCGACGCGAACCAGCCGCTGCGGGTGGCGCGGGCGGCCTCGAAATCGCGGTCGCGGTAGCCGGCGAAATTATAGCCAAGCTGCAACTGCAGATTCTCGGCGGGGACGAGCGTGATCTGCGGCCCCACAGACCAGTCGAGCGCGCGCACGTCGGTGCCGGTCCGAACGCTGCCGCCCAATCCGACGCCGATGCGAGCGTTGAGGTCGAAGCGCGCGTCCGCGCCGACGCTCGCCGACCAGCCAGCGACATCGTCGCCGCCGATGCGGTCGGAGGCGTGGCGCAGCCCGACGAACAGACCGTAGTGGCCGCGCTCCGCAACACCGCCGCCGCGGCGGGTCGCGACCGGGTCCCAGCTCAGAGCGAGGGCGTTGACGACGCGGCGCGAGCGGACGTCCTGCGCAATCGCGAGCGGCATGCCGCCAATCGGCCCGGGGAGGCCGCCGCCTCCGACGCGCACATCGTCGTCGCGGACGGTGAGCTTGTTGAGCAGTGAGAAGGCCGGTCCCGCTGGCCGATGCGCCCAGCTGAGATCGAGCGCGCTGCTGCGAACGGCAGTGCCGTTGGCACCGCGCGCGTCCTGGTGCGTGAACAGTCCGCCGAGCGCACGCCCTTCGCCGAGCTGGCGCAGCACGCCGGCAGTCGCGCCGAAGCGCGTGCCGGTGTCCGCATCGCGATACTCGACCCGGCCGGTCGCATTCCATGGCCCGCTGCGCCAGCTCGCCCCCGCGCTGACGGCGAGGAAGTCTTCGGACAGCAACGTGCCGTTACCCACGAAGCCGCCGGACGCGACCGGGTGCGCCGGGTCGAGCACCGCCGCGCGGTCGAGCCCGCTCAAGGTGCGCTGGCCGTCGACGCTGGCGTCGATGCTGAGCTCGTCGCTGACCGGGAAGGACTGGGCGAGGCCGTAGGCGGCGTAGGTGCGTGAGCCGAGCCCGCCGAAGCTCTGCTGCCCCCCGCTGGCGGTAAGGCGCGCGCCGCGCCAAGGCTGCACATCGAAACCGACGCGCGCCGTCTCCGCCGAGACGCTGCCGCCGTCGGCAATCTCGTAGGTGCCGATCAGGCGCACACCGTCGACGAGCGCCAGCCGCGCGGTGAGCGTGTGACGTTCGGGGAAATCGACGCTGCCTGCATCGCTGCCGAGCGCGAAGCTGGTCGAGCCGTCGAGCTCGAGACGTCCTTCGAAAAAACGGTGCGAGCCGCCCAGCTCTGCGAGCAGCGAGCGTCGCGCACTGCCGTCGGCGACCCGGTCGTCGGCGAAGGTCAGCCCCGCGCGCAGCGTGCTCGTATCGCTGCGCCATTCGCCAAGGATGCGCGCAGCGCGGCGCTGCGCGTCGGTGAGCTCGAACCGCTCGTCCCAGGCGCTGGCGAGGAGCGACAGATGCTCGCTGAGGCGCGCGCGCGCATCGAAGCCGAAGCGCAGGCTGCCGTTGCCGGCGAGCGGCGACTGGCCGTTGCCGAACCCCGCGCCGCGCCGCCGGATGTAGGCGAGGAGGTCGAATTCCGCTTGGTGCCGCTCGGCCTCGATCAGCCAGGCGTGGGCGGTGCCCGGCGGGGTAGTGAGCGTGCCTCCGTCGCGCTGGCGGTCGCCGTCGGTGCGGCTCAGTGCATATTCGGCCCGGACCTCGGTCGCCGCATCGGGCCGCCAGCGCGCATCGATGCCGCCCAGGTCGGTCGAACCGGCGAGCCCGGCGTCGTGAGTGACCGTTGCGCCGAGCGTGAGTGCTTCACTCGGCCGCCACTCGGCCCGACCGCCGGCGTTCCAATAGCTGTCGCCGAGCCCATCGAGTTCGTAATCGACAACGATGAAACGCGGGTTGAAGGCCTCGTCGCGGCTCAGTTGCGGTTCGCGAAAGCGGATCAGACTGCTCGCATAATCGATGTCATAGTCGATGTAGCGCATCAGCTCGCGGCGCTCGACGACGCGGTCGAAGCGCAGCCGGTCGCGCACCTCGATCGTGACGCGCTCGCTGTTGGGAAGGATGTCGCGGCGGGTGAGGGCATAGGGTCCGCTGAGCCCGTTCGCCTGCTGCTCGTCGCGGCGGTGGGTGAAGGCGCTCTCGGCCGCGAAGGCCATCAGCCGCAGGCGGGTGCCGGCAAATTCGCTGCGAAACCCGGTCAGGCTGCGCTGGAACCGCGCAAGTTCGGGTGTGTCGATGCCGGTGTCGAAATCACCATACATCGCATAGAAACGGCGACGCTCGAGCCGCAGGAACAGCCCCTTGAGCGAGGGCGCCTCGAAACCCGCTTCCGAGCGGTCGCCGTAGAGCGTGTAGTGATCGCGCAGCCCGTGCATCCCGCCGAAGCGTTCATCGGCGGCCGCGTCGTCGCTGTCGTAGCGCGCGGTCGCCTGCCAGCCGCCACCGAGCGGGCCGCGTGCGAGGACAGTGAGGCGACCGTCCACTTCGCCATCGGCGGACAAATCATCGAGCCGCTCCGAGCCGACCGCGATGCCGCCGAAGCCTGCCAACGTCCATTGGCTGACATGATTGTCGAGCCAGGCTTCGATCACCTGTTCGCTCGCCGCGTTGCGTTCGCTCAGCCGGAGCGAGATGCGCGCCATGCCCGACGTGGTGGTGGGAGCAAGCTCTACTAGCGCCACGCCGTCGTCGCCATCGACCCGCCAGCTCGCGGCGGCGCGATCGAGGCCGGAGAGCTGGCGCGCCTGTTCGGCATCGACGTCCGCGGCGGCGCGATGCGGAGGCGCGACGTGGATTGCGCCGACGGTGCCGTGCCTTACCGGCTGGCCCGCCCGGTCGAGCACGCGCATGGCAATGACCGGGCGCGTCACACCGTCGGCGATCAGTCGCGAGCGTCCCGGTACAAACTCGACCCGAGCCGCCGCGCCGCTGTAGTGGACGCTGCGCGACAATTGCGCGGCGACGCGGCCGTCGGCGGCGAGGACATCCGCGCTCAACCGGTTGAGGCCCTCCTGCAGGCGAAGCGCCCGCCAGACACTGACCGCGCGGCGCTGATCGGGCGCGGTCTGAACGCCTTCGAAGGAGAAGCTGTCGGCGGGCTGGCCGTTAAGCGCCAGCCGCACCGTCTGTCCGGCGAGGTGCCGGATTGCGACGCGGACCGCGGGCGCGCGTGGGTTGTGGTCGACAGTCGGAAAGAGGAAGGCGGCTTCCTCGCCGGTAAGCGCGAACCAATCGATGCGCCCGCCGCCGGCTGTGACGTCGTCAGCAGCGCCGCTCGGGGCGGGGGGTGTGGCGGTGGCGGGCTCCGACGCTTGCGGCAAGACAAGGTGGAAGTCGGCGCGGTAAAGAAGCCCAGCACGCCCGTCGATCAGCTGCGACCAGCCGCTCATTGCCGATCGAACATTGCCGCAGTGACCGGCAGAGGCGCCCGGGGGAAGCGCCGCGCGATCGATCGCGACGACGGTGGGGCCGCGCCGCACCCCCTCGAAATGATAACGGCCGTCGCTGTCGGTGACGGCGAACTGGCCGCTGGGCATGAGCAGGCGCACGTTCGGCACCCCGACGGCGGTGCTGGGGTCGGTCGCACAATCGCCTGCGATGACTCGCCCGGCGATGGTCACGCGATTTGAGATGTCGTCGCGCCGGATGCGAACGGTTGCCGCTGCGACCGGCGTCGGCGGGGCGCCGCGGATCGGGTCGACCATGAAGCGGTTAGTGGCCGCGCCGGGCCGGGCGTCGGGCCGGACTTCGGTCAGGTAGCGGAGCTCGCCGCTGGCGTTCGGCGCGAGGGGAGGGAGTGCGAGCTGAAACCCGTCGGCGGTGCGCATGATCGCGACGGGCGCCCCGTTCCAACGGATGCTTCCCTCGCGGAGCCGCAGCCCGGGTGGAAGGATGTCCCGAACCGTGATCGGCCCCACGGCGGCGCCCGTGTCGCGGTTGGTGACGGTGACGGCGAAGCTTACGACGTCGCCGACGCTTGCCACGGCCGTGTGAGCGGTCTTCACCACCGAAACGCCGCCGATCGGAGGATCGAGCGGCAAATCGATGCGCAGCGGGTCCGGATGCTCCAGCGCGAAAGGTTCGCCATAGGAGGCGAGATCGATTGTGAACCGGCCGCCGCCGGGGCGGGCGAGGACGCCGATCGCTTCCGGCGCGGCGGTGGAGGGCGAGAGATAAGGGCCGGGCGGCTCGATGATCAGGCGATAGCGGCCCGGCGGCATCAGCGGAAACCGGTATCCGCCGGCTACCGAGCGATATGAGGTGCCGCCGCTGTCGAGCACGGGCTGACCACTGACGATCGTGCTGGGGTAGGTGGAGATGCCGTCATCGCCGTACACGAGAGCGGGGGCGCCGGTCGTAGCATCGACGATGGAGACGCGCACGCCATCGACCGCAGCCCCGGTGCGGCTGTCGAACACGATGCCATAGGGATCGAGCAACAGTTGCGCGAAGACGCTGCCGACAGCGGGCCCATCGGGCGTTGCGATGGCGATGTCGCTCCCGGCTGGCGTCAGGGCGAGGCGGCAGTCGCCGGAGCCCGCCGTCTCCGACGCGCGTAGATGTCCGACGAATTCACCGCTGTCGGGCCCAGTTTCGACGAACAGAACGCTCTCACGGTCGCTGCTCGAGCCCGTCACCACGAGCGTCAAACGTTCGATGCTTGCCGGATCGCGATTGAGCGCGGGCGCGCGGACGACGAGGACAATCGTCTGCGATGGGCGAAACGCTTGCTGCGGCCCGATGTGGACCGGGGGGAACGACACCGGCGTCGCCGCGGCGGCGATCGTACAGCCGGCGGGCGCCAGCGAAATCGCGGTCGCACCCGACGGAGTCACCTGGTTGACGGAGACCGTGCCCGGCGCCGCTCCGCGCTCGATCAGCGGGATCTCCACCCGGTTGGAGTGCGCCTGCCGCTCGCCCTGCTCGCTCGACCAGCGCGCTTCGGCGATGTTGACGATCCGCCGGGACGCCTGCGGCGCGGCGGCGGCCGGCGTCGCGAGGCCGAGCGCCGCCAAAAGGCCGAGGATCGAACGAAGAAGACGGCGCGACATGGTTATGGCCAGTGTCGCGCGGCAGCGGACGGATCGCCGCCACCGCCGCGCGGCGGGTCAGTTGACGCGGGCGCGGAAGATCAGCGCGCGGGTGGTGCCGCCGGGAATGTCGGACAGCGTCCCCGTCACCTGCGACCCGGTGATCGTGCCGCCCGTGGCGCCGCCGCTGCACACGCCTGTGGCAGCATCGACGGTGCCGTTGAGGCGCAACGTCCCCGCTTCGATCGTGAGCTGCGAGGGCACGTTGTCGCTGATGGTGACGTTGGTGGCGGTCGCGCCGCCGCTCGCGTTGCTGACTGCGATGCAGTATTCGACCAGCGCGTTCGGGATGAACAACGGGTTGTTGGTGCCCCGGATGCTGTCGGAAATGACCCGACTGCGCTTGACCACGCTCAGCAGGGCGGCGGCGACGGTGTAATCATCGAGCGACGACAGCTCGCCCTTGAAGCCCGACGGCGTGGTGGCGACGCGCACCGCGCTCGCGAAGACCGTGTCCATCGCGGCGTTGGTCTCGCTGCCCGCCGGGGTTTCGAGAATGACTGTCCCCTGCGTCCCGGCGGTCCCCGCCTGACCAGCGGTCGACGTCAGCCGAACGCCCGCGACCTGCCCGTTGGTCACGCTCGCCGGAATGTCGCCGCGTACGAACAGCGTGACGGAAGCGCCGGCCGCGAGCTCATCGACATAGGTGACGAGCGCATCGCCTGCATCCCACTGACCGACCGTGCCGCTCGACGGATTGTCGCGATAGATGAGCGGCGCGGCGGTCAGGTCGAATCCATCGGTTGTCGATCCGTGTGCGACGGTCGAGCCGGTCGTCTGCTGACCGACGCCCAGCGCGAAGTCGAGCGGCGCGTTGGCGAGGTTGGTGAGCGTGAACGTCGTCACGGCGCCCTTCTGGTCGGGGGCGACCGTGGTCGTGCTGTTGCCCGCTTCGACCAGCGTGAAATCGACCTTCCGGTCCACGACGAACGTGTCGGAGGCGTTGGTCGCGCCCTGCGGCACGCCGCCGACCGAATAGGTGACGCCGACCGTGTTGGTGATCGACGTGCCTGCCGTCGTACCGTTCGGGGTCGTCTGCGCGAGCGCAGGGAGAGGCAGCGCGATGAACAGGCAGGCGCCGACGCGAGCCAGAGAGGAACAAATGTTGGTCATTGCGATGGTCCTTCGCAAACATGGCTCGCTCCACTGGTCTGGAGCGAACGCTTCGATCTGATTCTGAAGACGGGCGCCTCGGGTCAGCGCACGACGCCGACGAAGCTTACGGTGCCGCCCGCGCCGACCGCGATCGACTGGGTGAAGGCCCAGCGGATGTGGGTCACGTCACGCGGCTCGGCGGCGCGGTCGCTGCCGTCGGGGGCCTTCACCTTGAGCGTCGCGAGCGGGCCCCAGCTTTGCCCGCCGTCCACAGAGAAGGCCGCCCCGCCGCTCGCGCCTTCGCTGTAGGCGACCGCCTGCGGCATCGGGTTGGTGAGCACGAAGTCGTTCGCCGGACGCTGGCCGGCGTTGCGATAGTGCAGCCGGAACAACAGTCGTTCGCCCGGCACCACCGACGTCGGCGCGCTCGTCTGCGTGATGCGGCGCCCATCGGGGGTGGTGACGGTGCGCTCCACTAGCACTTCGTTGCGGATTTCTACCGGCGACGTCTGCGCCGCTGCGGGTGCGGCGCTGAGAAGCGCCGAGCACAGCGCGCCGAGAGCGAGAAGATCAGTTCGCATTGACGGTCACCTTGAAACTGATGGAGCGGGTATCGCCCGCTGGGACGGTGCCGAGCGTGACCAGCACCGCATTGGCGGCAAAGCTGCCGGCGTCGCTGTCCGCAGCGTCGGTCAGGGCCGTGGTGCCGAGCCGCAGCGAGCCCGGTACGTAGGTCGTGCCGGCTGGGATGGCGTCGCGCACTTCCAGCCCGGACACGCTGCCCGAGCCCGACGTGGTCGCGACGATGGTGTAGGTTATGCTCGCCCCGGGAATCGCCTCCGCGGTACCGAAGCTGTTGAGCACGACGGCGCTTTTCGTCAGCGCGACACTTGCCGCCGACACTTCGCTGATGCCGACCGCGTCGTCATCGCCCCCGTTGCTGCCGAGAACGGCCGTGCCGCCCCCTTCGCCGGCGTTGGCGAAGGTGGTGCCTGGGGCGCCGGTTCCGGTCCTGGAGGTGGCAATCAGCGAAACATTGCCGCGCTGTCCGTCGAGCGCTGAAGTCGGCGTCGTGGTGATGGCAAGCACGCCGATCGACGCGCCCGGCTCGAGCGTCGGATCGTTCGTGCCGAGAAGATAGATCGTGTCGGTCGCCGGGTCGTAAGTCCCGTTGTCGTTGAGATCGAGCACCAGTCGAACGACGACTGGGTCGAACTGGTCGCCGGCGATGTTCGCGTTGGTCGATAGGCTGAAGCTCTCCGCCCCGTTGCCGCTGTTGGTGAGGCGGAACCGGAGCACGCTCGCCAGCGCGCCCGGAGTTGTCGTCACCGGCGTGCCGTCCGTCCAGGAGACGGTCGGGTCGATCACCTCGTCCACTTTGAACGTGACGGTGTTCGATTGCACCGTGACCTCGCCCCCACCCTGGTCGAAGGTCGCGGTCGCGGTATTTTCGATGGGTGTGCCGGCGCGGGTCGGGGCGGCGTGCGCGACACCCGGTGCGCTGAGGAGCAGGGCTGCGCCCGCCACAGCGGTGCGCGCCCGGCCGTAAGGCAGGCTGGTCAACATGGGTCGGCTGGTCCTCCGATCGATTTCATCGGTATCGGACCGAAACCTCGAAATTCGGTTAACGGTGAGGAAGGTGGAAACGCATTGTGCGCGACCGCATGGCTGCGGCATATCGTGCGTGCATGACCGATCTCACCGCCCCCGCATCATCTGCCGAATTGACGCCCGGGCGTCCCGCGGACGTCTCCGTCGCTAGCGGGGGGGAGGGGCCGGGTTCGCCCACGGCCGGGCCTATCGACCCGCGCGTCACGTGGCTCCGCCGCCTGTTCTGGCTGATGCTCGCGGGCGTGCTGCTGGGGGCGCCGCTGGCGCTAAAGGCGGGATCGGAGGTATTCCTACCGGTAACTGCCGCTGTGGTGATCGCCATCGCGCTCGTGCCCACGCTGGAATGGCTCGAACGGCGAGGGGTGCGATCCGGGCTCGCGGCGGGGCTGTGCGTGCTGCTGTTTCTGGTCGTGCTGGTCGTGGCGCTATCGACGGTGGTGGTGCCGGCCGCGGACTGGGTGGCGGCGCTGCCCGAACGATTGCCGCGCGTCCAGGCGACGCTCGGGCCGATCCTGGACCTCTACAGCAACCTCGAGAAATATGTGAACGACGCGCTGGCTCGCACGGTCAGTGCCACCAACGTCCAGGCGCAGGCAGTGGCGATCCAAAGCGATGGTTCGGCGTTCGGCACCATCCTCTCCTCCGCACCGGCGGCGCTGGTGCAGACATTCTTTGCGCTGCTGCTGATCTTTTTCTTTCTCGCTGGTTGGACGGGGCTGCGTCGCACCACGATCAGCTCGCGCGCGAGCTTCGATTCGGCGCTCAATACCGCGCGCATCATCCAGAATGTCGTCGATGCGACTTCGGCCTATTTAACGACGATCGTGTTCATCAACGTCGCGCTGGGGCTCACCAACGCGCTGATCTTGTGGGCGATCGGCATGCCGTCACCGCTGATGTGGGGCGGCATTGTCACGATCTGCAACTTCGTGCCCTATGTCGGTCCGATCATCGCTGCCGGGCTGCTCGCGTTGGGTGGTTTGATGAGTTTCGATTCGGTGTGGCTGGCGCTGACGCCGGCGATCGTCGCCATCGTCCTCCATTTCATCGAAGCGAACCTCGTCACGCCCTATATTCTCGGGCGTCGACTGACGATCAATCCGGTGCTGATCCTGCTGTCGCTGAGCTTCTGGGGGTGGGTGTGGGGCGCACCGGGCGCGCTGCTCGCGGTGCCGATCCTGATCGTGTTGCAGACCATCCGCGCATCGCTCCGCCCGCCGGCGCTTCCCGCGCCGACCCCGCTCCCGCCGAGCTGATCGCGCGTGCTTACAGGGTAACTTTCCGACCCTTCGAGTGACTCGGGCTGTTGACAGGGTGAGCGTGCCGCCATATCGGCCCCGCCCACACCAAGCGGGTGTAGCTCAGTTGGTTAGAGCGCCGGCCTGTCACGCCGGAGGTCGCGGGTTCGAGCCCCGTCACTCGCGCCATTTCCCCGTCTCCATCCACATCAGGAGCGGCCGCAGCGGCAGGATCCAGACGATCCCCGCGACTGTATAATAGGCGATCGATGCAACTGGCGGCAGCGGGCCGATCCATTCCGCGAAGCTGACCACCGCAAGCGTCCACAGCGCGATGAACCCGACGATGCCCAGCACGCCAGCGGTTCGGCGCCACGAAGGCTGAAGCTCGTTCGCGCGGCGACTCATTCGATCCATTCCTTTTCGGTCACGATGGCGTGAAGGCGCCCGTCCCATGGATCGCACGTCACCCGGGGCAGCAGCTGCGCCGACCAGGCGATGCCGATGCGGCGGGCGTGCGGCAAGGCCACAAACGCGCGATCATAATGGCCGCCGCCCTGGCCAAGGCGGTTCATCTGTCGATCAAATCCTACGAGTGGCGCGAGAATGACCGCCGGGGTGACCACCGGCGCGTCCGACGGCGGCTGCATGAAGCCGAGCGCGCTCACGTCGGGCCGCTGATCGCCGGTCAGGCGGAAGGTCATGATATCGCCATCGATCCGGGGATGGGCGATGACGACGCCGGAACTTCGCAGCATCGCCTCGACGTCGCTCATGTCGGGCTCGCCGGCGACCGCGGCATAGGACGCGACGATCGTGCAAGGCGAGAGAGCAAGATGCTGCCGCAACAGCGCCGTCGGAAAGCGGCTGTGCCCCCTCTCTGCAACAAAGGCGCGACGGCGGGCGCGGGCGAGGCGCCGCTGCTCGGACTTGAGCGAATCGTTCATGAAGCTGGGTGACGGGACCGCGATGGCCGGTGGCTGGAATATCCTCTGACGCCTGTAACGTCAGGTGGGGACCATGTGCGTCGGGCCAGGGCCCGGGCAGGGACAGCCCCCGTGGATGTTTCTATCGCCTCAGGGATAATCGCATAAGCTCGCACCTCGCAGTGCCCGTCAGCACCGAACATAGGAGCGCTCATGCCTCCGCTCAACCGCCGGTCGCAGCCGATAGTCGATCGGTGACCGCAGCAACCCGCGCGGTCAGCTGCCGCACCCGCGCCGCAGCGTCCTCGAGGACAGGGTCCTCGACGGCGGGCGCCACGTTGGAACCGACGCGATCCGCCAGCAACAGCCCGGCCAGCACCAGCAGTCGAGCCTCGCCCGCCTCGCCGATCATGGCCTTCGCATTGGCGAAGGCTGAGTCGAGCACGGTCGCGAGCCGCTCCAGTTCCGGCTCGTCGCCATCCGCGCAGCCGAGAATATAGTGGCGGCCACCGACGATGAGCCTGACGTTCGCCATCAGCCGCGCGCTCCCAGCAATTCGTCGAGTTCAGCGACCACCGCCGCCACCTCGCGCCGTAGCCGCTCGCCCTTTGACCGATCGGCGCTGAGCGCGCTGCGCTGCGCCACCTCAAGCGCCGACACGGCGCGGTCGAGCATGGTCAGCGCCTCTTCGAGAGTTTCTCGCGACATGTCGGCCACTCTAGCGGCGCCTGCGCGGCACGCCAACTGGCTCGCGCGCCTTGACCCCTCGGGCGGACATTCGCAAAGCACCCTCGCAGGCGAATCGAGCCGCGACTTGCCCGCGAGCGGGCTCTTGGAGGATCAATGGCGGTCGAACCGCGGCAAATGGCGAACGCGATCCGCGCGCTCGCGATGGATGCGGTTCAGGCCGCCAACAGCGGTCATCCCGGCATGCCGATGGGCATGGCGGACGTAGCGACCGTGCTGTTCAGCGAATTCCTCAAATTTGATCCGGCCGATCCCGCCTGGCCCGATCGCGACCGCTTCGTGCTGAGCGCGGGGCATGGCTCGATGCTGATTTACGCGCTGCTCCACCTCACCGGCTACGATCGGCCGACGATGGAGGACATCCGCGCGTTCCGTCAGTTGGGCTCGCCCTGCGCGGGTCATCCCGAGAATTTCGAGCTGGCCGGGATCGAATGCACCACGGGCCCGCTGGGGCAGGGGGTTGCGATGGCGGTCGGCATGGCCATCGCCGAACGGCACCTCAACGCGCACTTCGGTGACGATCTGGTCGACCACCGCACCTGGGTGATCGCCGGCGACGGCTGCCTGATGGAGGGCATCAACCACGAGGCGGTGGGGCTTGCCGGTCGGCTGTCGCTGGGGCGGCTCAACGTGATCTGGGACGACAATCGCATCACCATCGACGGTGCGACCGACCTGTCGACCTGCGAGGATATCGAGGCGCGCCACGCCGCCGCCGGTTGGCACACGGTGCGCTGCGACGGGCACGACATCGATGCGATCCGGGCAGCATTGGCCGAGGCGGCGGCCGATCCGCGCCCGAGCCTCATCGCCTGCCGCACGATCATCGGCTGGGGCGCGCCGACCAAGGCGGGCACGTCCGGCACGCACGGCTCGCCGCTGGGCGATGAAGAGATCGCCGGCACGCGCAAGGCGCTCGCCTGGACATCGCATCCGTTCGAACTCGCCGACGAGATGGTCGAGGCGTGGCGGGCCGCGGGCGCGCGCGGCGCAACCCCGCACGCGCAATGGCGCGAGCGCGCGGCGGCGAGCGGTCGCCTGGCCGAACTCGAGCAGCGGCTCGCGCCCATGCCCGCGGATCGAATCGCCGAGGTGGCCGACGCGCTGGTATGCGAGCTTGCCGCCGAGCCTCAGCCGACGGCGACGCGCGCAGCGGGCGAGCGCGCCTTGAAGGCCTTCACCGCGGCCTTCCCGGCGCTGATCGGCGGTTCCGCCGACCTCACGCCGAGCAACAACACCAAGACGCCGAGCACCGACGAACTGCGTCCCGAAAGCTACGGCGGGCGGTATGTCCGCTACGGCATTCGCGAATTCGGCATGGCGGCGGCGATGAACGGGATGGCGCTGCATGGCGGCATCGTGCCCTACGGCGGCACCTTCCTCGTGTTCAGCGACTATGCGCGCCCGGCGATCCGGCTGGCGGCGCTGCAGCGCGCGCAGACGATCTTTGTTATGACTCACGACAGCATCGGCGTGGGCGAAGACGGGCCGACCCACCAGCCGATCGAACATCTGCAATCGCTCCGCATGATCCCTAACCTGGCGGTTTTCCGCCCCTGCGACGCGATCGAGACGGCCGAATGCTGGGCGCTGGCGTTGCGACGGACCGACGGCCCGTCGCTGCTGGCGCTGTCGCGTCAGGTGCTGGCGCCGCTGCGCACCGAAGGGGGGATGCGCAGCGCGAAGGGCGGCTACGTGCTTCGCCCGGCCACCGGCTCGGCGCATGACGTCACCATTATCGCGACGGGCAGCGAGGCCGAGATCGCGGTGGCGACCGCCGAGCTGCTCGCGCAGCGTGGCGTCGGCGCTCGCGTCGTGTCGATGCCGGCGACACATCTGTTCGACGCGCTATCGCTCACAGAGCAGAGCGAGATTCTCGGCGGCCCTGCCGTGCTGCGCGTCTCGATCGAGGCCGGTGCGACGATGGGCTGGCAGCGCTATACCGGCTGCGACGGGCTCAACATCGGCCTCGATCGCTTTGGCGCTTCCGCGCCCGCGCCCGACCTCTATCGCCATTTCGGCCTGACCGCGGAGGCGATCGCGCCTCGGGTGGAGGCCGCTCTCAACGCACGAAAGGATTAACATTCATGACCGCACGGGTAGCGATCAACGGGTTCGGACGCATCGGTCGCCTGGTCGCGCGCGCGATCCTTGAAAAGCCTGACTGCGGGCTGGAGCTGGTGACCATCAACGACCTGGCCGACGCCAAGTCGAATGCGTGGCTGTTCGCTCGCGACAGCATCCATGGTCGCTTCCCCGGTGAAGTGACCGCCGACGGCAGCGACATCCGCATCGACGGTCGCACCATCAAGGTCACCGCCGAACGTGACCCGGCAAAGCTGCCTCACCGCGACAACAAGGTGGATATCGTGCTTGAGTGCACGGGCTTTTTCACCGATCGCGAAAGCGCACAGAAGCATCTCGATGCGGGCGCGAAGCGCGTGCTTATCTCCGCTCCGGCGAAGGGTGTCGATCTGACCGTCGTTTATGGCGTCAATCATGACAAACTTAGCCCACAGCACACCATCGTTTCCAACGCGTCCTGCACCACCAACTGCCTTGCACCGGTTGCGAAGGTTCTGCACGAAGCCATTGGAATCGAACGTGGTTTGATGACCACCATTCACGCGTATACGAACGATCAGAAGATCCTCGACCAGATTCATCCGGACATGCGGCGTGCGCGTGCGGCGGGGATGAGCATGATCCCGACCACGACCGGCGCGGCCCGGGCGGTGGGTGAGGTGCTGCCCGAACTGAAGGGCAAGCTCGACGGCTCCGCGGTGCGCGTGCCGACGCCGAATGTGAGCCTGGTCGACCTGACCTTCACGCCATCGCGCGACACGAGCAAGGAAGAGGTCAACCAGCTGCTCAAGTCGGCCGCGGACGGCGCGCTCAAGGGTGTGCTCGATTATAGCGATGAACCGCTGGTTTCGGTCGACCTCAACCACAACCCGGCATCGTCGACCGTCGACAGCCTCGAAACCGCGGTGATCGACGGGAAGCTGGTGCGCGTCGTCAGCTGGTACGACAATGAGTGGGGCTTCTCCAACCGGATGGTCGATACCGCCGGGGTGATGGCCAAGCTGCTGGGCTGAGCCGCACCATGCCCCGCTTTCGCACGCTCGACGACCTCCCCGCCGACCTGACGGGCCAGCGCGCGCTGGTGCGCGTCGACCTGAACGTGCCGATGGCCGACGGACGGGTGAGCGACGCCACCCGGCTCGCGGCGATGGCGCCGACGGTGCGCGAGCTTGCGGGGCGCGGGGCGATCGTGCTGCTGCTGTCGCATTTCGGACGACCGAAAGGCGCCAAGAACCCAACGATGTCGCTTAGCCTCGTCATCGACGCGGTGTCGGAGGCGGTCGGCCAGGCGGCGATGTACATTCCCGAATGCCGCGGACCGGCGGCAGAGGCAGGCATCGCAGTGCTCGCCCCCGGCGACGTCGGCGTGCTCGAGAACACGCGCTTCGAGCCGGGCGAGGAGGCGAACGATCCGGAGCTCGCACGCGGCATGGCGGCGCTGGGCGACTTCTTTGTCAACGACGCCTTCTCCGCTGCACATCGCGCGCACGCCTCGACCGAAGGGGTTGCGCATCTGCTGCCGGCCTACGCGGGGCGGGCGATGGAAGCGGAGCTCGTCGCGCTGGAGCGCGCGCTCGGCCAGCCCGAGCGGCCGGTCGCGGCGATCGTCGGCGGCGCCAAGGTGTCGAGCAAGATCGACGTGCTGACGCATCTTGTCGATCGGGTCGACCACCTCGTCATCGGCGGCGGCATGGCCAACACCTTTCTCGCCGCGCGCGGGGTCGATGTCGGCAAGTCTTTGTGCGAGCACGACCTCACCGGCACGGCGCAGACGATTTTCGAGGCGGCGGAGCGGTCGGGCTGCACCATCCACTTGCCATATGACGTCGTCGTCGCGCGCGAGTTTGCGCCCAATCCGCCGACGGCGACCGTCAATGTGCACGAGGTGCCCGCCGATACGATGATCCTCGATGTCGGCCCGGCGGCGGTGGAGTCGGTGGCCGACGTGCTCAAAACGTGCCGCACGCTGGTGTGGAACGGGCCGATGGGCGCGTTCGAGACGCCGCCGTTCGATGCCGCGACGGTAGCGCTCGCACGGACCGCAGCGGCGCTCACCCGCGACGGTTCGCTGACTTCCGTGGCAGGCGGCGGCGATACGGTCGCTGCGCTCAATCACGCCGGGGTGGCCGACGACTTCACCTTCGTGTCGACCGCCGGCGGCGCTTTTCTAGAATGGATGGAAGGGCGCGAGCTGCCCGGCGTCGCGGCGCTCGAACGCGCCGCACAACGCTGACAAAGTTTCTCAGGAGCCAACGATGAACGCGCTTACCGACCACGCCAGCATGACCGCCAAGATCCGCGACGGCGAAGGCTTTATCGCCGCGCTCGACCAGTCGGGCGGTTCGACGCCGAAGGCGCTCAAGGGCTATGGCGTGGACGAGAGCGCTTACAGCAATGATGAAGAGATGTTCGGCCTCATCCACCAGATGCGCAGCCGCATCATCACCTCGCCCTGCTTCAACGGCGACCGGGTGATCGGCGCGATCCTGTTCGAACGCACGATGGACGGCGAGGTGGATGGCCAGCCGACTCCTGACGCGCTGAAGGCCCGCGGAGTGGTACCCTTTATCAAGATCGACAAGGGCCTCGAGGATGAGGCCAACGGCGTTCAGATGATGAAGCCGATGCCCGAGCTTGATGCGCTGCTGACGCGCGCCAAGGCGCTGGGCGTGTTTGGCACCAAGGAACGCTCGGTCATCAACCTCGCGAACCGCGAGGGCATCGCCGCGGTGGTCAAGCAGCAGTTCGAGGTCGCGCGGCAGGTGCTCGGCCACGGCATGGTGCCGATGATCGAGCCCGAGGTGAACATCAAGAGCGCCGAGCGCGGCGCAGCCGACGCGATCCTGCTGGACGAGCTGAAGAAGGCGCTCGACGGATTGGCCGAGGGCGAAGAGGTGATGCTCAAGCTCTCGATCCCCGAGCAGGCGGGGCTGTACCAGCCGCTGGTGGATCATCCGCGGGTGCTGCGCGTGGTGGCGCTGTCGGGTGGTTATTCGCGCCCCGACGCGTGCCGCGAGCTCGCCAGGAACCCGGGCATGATCGCCAGCTTCAGCCGCGCGCTGCTCGAGGATCTGCGTCACGGCATGAGCGCCGACGAGTTCGACCGCTCGCTCGACGGCGCCATCGCCGACATTCACAAGGCCTCGACGGTCAAGGCCTGAGCAAGCGAACGATCCCGTGACTGGCGAACCGCCTCTCGAATTCGACGACGACGCGCTGACGCTGGACCCCGAGTTCGCCTCGCGATTCGTCGACGCGCGCGGGGGGCGGGGGGCGTGCCAGCTTTATCTGATCTCCCCGCCCGAGCTCGACGACAGTTTCGCGGCGCGGCTGGAAGAGGCGCTGACGGCCGGCCCGGTGGCGGCGTTTCAGTTCCGGGTGAAGGGCATCGACCAGCATCGCGCGGCGGCGCTGGCGGCGCCGTTGCTCGACATCTGTCGCGCGCATGAGGTCGCGTTCATCGTTAACGACGACATGGGGCTGGCGAAGCGGCTCGGGGCTGATGGCGTGCACCTCGGGCAGGACGACGGCGACCCGCGTGACGCTCGCCGCTTGCTCGGGCCCGACGCGCAGATCGGCGTCACCTGCCACGCCAGTCGCCACCTGGCGATGGAGGCGGCGGAGGCGGGGGCGGATTATGTTGCCTTCGGCGCCTTCTTTCCGACGAGTACCAAACGGGTTGAACATCACGCCGAACCGTCGATCCTAGGCTGGTGGACGACGATCGCCGAGCTGCCCTGCGTGGCGATCGGTGGCGTCACCGCCGACAATGCACGCTCGCTGGCGGAGGCGGGGGCGGACTTTGTCGCGGTGAGCGGCGGCGTCTGGGCTCACCCGGATGGGCCGGCGGCGGGGGTGCAGGCGATCAACGCGGCGATTGCGCTCTAGCCACCTGCGCGGCGCTCCGCTAAGCGGCGCGCACTTCAGCGGCCAAACGTCCGCACAGCTCTTTTCATTCTCAGCTTCTCGACAAGGGACCGTCCCCATGAAGATCAGCGGCGTCGACATTCGCCCCGGCAACATCCTCGAATATGAGGGCGGCATCTGGAAGGTCGCGAAGATCCAGCACACGCAGCCGGGCAAGGGCGGCGCGTTCATGCAGGTCGAGATGAAAAACCTGATCGACGGGCGAAAGACGAACGTGCGCTTCCGCAGCGCCGACACCGTCGAGCGCGTCCGGCTCGACACCAAGGATTTCCAGTATCTCTATGCCGAGGGCGACGATCTCGTCTTCATGGACAAGGACAGCTACGAGCAGATTACCATCGCCAAGGACGTGGTCGGCGAGGCGGCGGAGTTCCTGCAGGACGGCATGGATGTGGTGCTGGAGCTGTGGGAGGAGCGCCCGATCTCGGTCGAGCTTCCGGAGCAGGTCGAGGCGACCATCGTCGAGGCCGACGCGGTGGTGAAAGGCCAGACGGCGTCGTCGAGCTACAAGCCCGCGATGCTCGACAATGGCGTGCGTGTGATGGTGCCCCCGCACATCACCAGCGGCACGCGCATCGTCGTCAATGTCTACGACCGCGAATACGTCCGCCGCGCGGACTGATCATTGAAACCTCTCCCCTTGTGGGGAGGGGGGAGTAGCGACATGGCACAATCGGGCGTCATCACTGTGATGGAGCGCGCCGCACGCAAGGCGGGGGGCAAGCTCCGCCGCGACTTCGGCGAGGTCGAGCATCTGCAGGTCAGCCGCAAGGGGCCGGCGGACTTCGTCAGCCGCGCCGACAAACAGGCCGAAGCGACGCTGGTTGAGGAACTGCGGCGCGCACGCCCCGACTGGGGCTTTCTGCTCGAAGAGGGCGGCGAGATCGAAGGGGCGGAGGGGAAGCCACGCTGGGTGGTCGATCCGCTCGACGGGACCAGCAATTTCCTCCACGGCATCCCGCACTTCGCCATTTCGATCGGGGTGCAGGACGCGAAGCCCGACGGGACCTGGGGCGATATCGTCGCGGGCCTCGTCTACCAGCCGATCACCGACGAGAGCTACTGGGCGGAGCGGGGCCGGGGCGCTTGGCGGCACGACCAGCGACTGCGCGTATCGGCGCGGCGCGAGCTGTCGGACGCGCTGATCGCGACCGGCATCCCCTATCTCGGTCATGGCGACATGGCGCAGTGGACGCGCATCTTTGGCGCCGTGGCGCCGTCGGTGGCGGGCATTCGCCGGTTCGGGGCGGCGAGCCTTGACCTCGCGTGGGTCGCGGCGGGTCGGTTCGACGGCTTCTGGGAGTCGGGGCTCGAGCCGTGGGACGTTGCCGCGGGGATGCTGCTGGTGCGCGAGGCGGGCGGCTTCGTCAGCGACTATCGCGGCGGCGAGCGGCCGATCGAGCGGCAGGAAATGATCGCCGGTAATGACGCGCTCCACAGCCGCCTTCACAAGCTGGTCGCGGGCGCGCTCCGCAACGCCTGAAACATCACGCGAACGCCCTTGTGAGCCACGCCGCTCTGACCTAGAGGGCAGCGAACCCGCGCGTTCCAGCAACAGAGTCTCCCCTTTGGTCGATCTCTCCCAATATGCGCCGATCTTTCTGTTCCTGTTCGTTGCGACAGGGTTGTCGGCGCTGTTCGTGTTTTTGCCGATGGGGGTGTCGCGGCTGACGGGCACGCACCGGCCGGACCCGGACAAGCTCAGCGAATATGAGTGCGGTTTCCCCGCGTTCGAGGACAGCCGCGGTCAGTTCGACGTCCGCTTCTACCTCGTCGCGATCCTGTTCATCATCTTCGATCTCGAAGCCGCATTCCTGTTCCCCTGGGCGGTGAGCCTGGGGGACATTGGCTGGGCCGGCTGGGCGACAATGATGGTGTTCGTGCTCGAACTCGTGATCGGGCTGGCCTATGCGTGGAAGAAGGGAGCGTTGGACTGGGAATGAGCGGTTCGATCATCCTCGACCCCGCGGGCGCACCCCCCGCCGGCAGTGAGCCCGACGCGGCGTTCTTCCGCGATTTGCAGGGCGAAGTCGACAACAAGGGTTTTCTCGTCACCAGCAGCGAAGAGCTGTTCCAGTGGGCCCGCACCGGCTCGCTGTGGTGGATGACATTCGGTCTCGCCTGTTGCGCGGTGGAGATGATCCACGTCAACATGCCGCGCTATGACATGGAGCGGTTCGGCGTCGCGCCGCGCGCATCGCCGCGGCAGAGCGACGTGATGATCGTCGCCGGCACGCTCTGCAACAAGATGGCTCCGGCGCTCCGGCGTGTGTACGACCAGATGTCGGAGCCCAAATACGTCATCTCGATGGGCAGCTGCGCCAATGGCGGCGGCTATTACCACTATAGTTACAGCGTGGTGCGTGGCTGCGACCGGATCGTTCCGGTCGATATCTACGTCCCCGGCTGCCCGCCGACGGCAGAGGCGCTGCTGTATGGCGTGATGCAGTTGCAGCGAAAGATCCGCCGCGCCGGGACGCTCGCCCGATGAGTGCTTCGCCCGCCCCCCGCGTGCGCGCTCGGCCGGAGCTTGCCGAGCATCTGCCGGCCGCGCTCGGATCGGCGCTGCTGGCGCAGACCGAACTCGTCGAGGAAACGACCATCGCCGTCGCGCGCGATGCAATCGCCGACGTGCTGACGCGACTGCGCGACGAGTTCGACTATCAACAGCTGATGGAGATCGCAGGGGTCGATTACCCGGGCCGCCCAGAGCGGTTCGAGGTCGTCTATCACCTGCTCAGCGTCACGCGGAACCATCGCCTGCGGGTGCGAGTCACCACCGACGAGATGACGCCGGTGCCGACGGTGACGGGGGTGTACCCGAGCGCTGGCTGGCTCGAGCGTGAAGTGTTCGACATGTACGGCGTATTGTTTTCGGGGCACCCCGACCTGCGCCGCATCCTCACCGACTATGGCTTCGCGGGCCATCCGTTCCGCAAGGACTTCCCGCTCACCGGCTATGTCGAGATGCGCTACTCCGAGGCGGAAAAGCGCGTCGTCTATGACAAGGTCGAACTGGTGCAGGATTTTCGCCAGTTCGATTTCCTCAGCCCGTGGGAAGGCGCGCAATATGCGCTTCCCGGTGATGAGAAGGCGGAAGGCCAGGCGCCTGGCGCGCCCACGCCGGCGACGGCGGCGGAGGCGAAGGGCGCCACCGCCCCCGCGCCGGCCCCGCCGCCGCCCAAGCCCAAGGTTACCGATACGCCGGCCGAGACCGGGGCCGACAAGGGCGCGACGGTCACCACCCATGCGCAGGCCGCCGCCACGCCGCCGATCACGCCGGTCGAGCCGGCCGCGGATGCGCCGGCCAAGCCCGCGGGAGACGCCTGATGGCGCATGTCTATGACATTTTGACGCCCGACGATGCGAAGACGCCGGGCGATCAGGAGCTCACCAACTACACCATCAACTTCGGCCCGCAGCATCCGGCGGCGCACGGCGTGCTGCGCATGGTGATGGAGCTTGATGGCGAAGTGATCGAGCGGATCGACCCGCACGTCGGATTGCTCCACCGCGGCACCGAAAAGCTGATCGAATACAAGACCTATCTGCAGGCTCTGCCGTACTTCGACCGGCTCGATTACTGCTCACCGATGTGCATGGAGCACAGCTATGTGCTCGCCGTCGAAAAGCTGCTCGACCTCGAGGTGCCGATCCGCGCGCAATATCTGCGGGTGCTGTTCGCCGAGCTGACGCGCATTTCCAATCACATGCTCAACATCGGCAGCCACGTCATGGACGTCGGCGCCATGACGCCGAACCTGTGGGTGTTCGAGCTGCGCGAAGACTGCATGAACTTCTTCGAGCGCGCGTCGGGCGCGCGGATGCACTCGGCCTATTTCCGGCCAGGTGGTGTGCATCAGGACGTGCCCTTGAAGCTGCTCGCCGACATCGGCGAATGGTGCGAGACGCGGCTGCCGAAGCTGTTTGGCGATGCGATGAGCCTCGTTACGGACAACCGCATCTTCAAGCAGCGCAACGTCGACATCGCGACGGTGAGCAAGGCCGATGCACTCGCGTGGGGCTTTTCCGGTCCCATGATCCGCGGCGCCGGCATCGCCTGGGACCTGCGCAAATCGCAGCCCTATGACGTCTATGATCGGATGGACTTCGAGATCCCGGTGGGAACGCGCGGCGATTGCTACGACCGCTTCATGGTCCGCGTCGAGGAAGTCTATCAGTCGGCGCGCATCATCAAACAATGTTTGAACGAGATGCCCGACGGCCCGATCGCTTCGGACGACCGCAAGGTGGTGCCGCCCAAACGCGGCGACATGAAGATGTCGATGGAAGCGCTGATCCATCACTTCAAGCTCTACACCGAAGGCTTCCACGTCCCCGCCGGCGAAGTCTATGTCGCGACCGAAAGCCCCAAGGGCGAGTTCGGCGTCTATCTGGTGAGCGACGGGACCAACAAACCCTATCGCTGCAAGATCCGCCCGACCGCGTTTAGCCACCTGCAGGCGATGGACTTCATGGCCAAGGGCCACATGCTCGCCGATGCGACCGCGATCCTGGGCGCGATGGATATCGTGTTCGGGGAGTGCGACCGGTGACGCTGCGGGAGACTCTTGGGGTGGCAGCGGCCACGCTACTGCTCGTCTACTATGTCGGCGACATCACGAATTTTTGGCAAGCGAGCCCACTCGTCGCGCTGATCTTGGCGCCCATGGGCTGGTGGCTTCTGGATGGATCGCATTCGAAAGGACACGCACAGCATGGCTGACGTGCACCTACCCGACGAAGCCGAGGTTCGCGCGCGTTGGTCGGGCTTTGCCTGGACCGCGGAAAATGCCGCCAAGGCGCGTGAGATCATCGCGCGCTACCCCGAGGGGCGTCAGCGCAGCGCGGTGATGCCGCTGCTCGACCTCGCCCAGCGGCAGGTGGGGGCGGAGACCAATACGCAAGGGTGGCTCCCCATCCCAGTGATAGAATTCATCGGTCGCGAGCTCGGCATGCCGTATATCCGCGTGCTCGAAGTCGCGTCCTTCTACACCATGTACAACCTCGTTCCCGTCGGCCGCTATCATGTACAGGTGTGCGGGACGACGCCGTGCATGCTGCGCGGATCGGACGACGTGTTCGCGGCGTGCAAGAACCGCGGCATGGTCAAGGGCGGGACCACCCCCGACGGCCTGTTCACGCTGACCGAGGTCGAGTGCATGGGCAACTGCGCCACGGCGCCGATGGTCCAGATCAACGACGATAATTACGAAGACCTCGACTATGACCGCACGCTCGCCATCCTCGACGCGCTCGCGGCAGGGGGCACGCCCAAGACGGGCACGCAGGAGCCCGGCCGCCATACGAGCGAGCCCGCGGGCGGCCCAACGACGCTGACCGCGATGGTCGGCGAAAATCATGACTACCGCGGCGAGTGGGGCGCACCGCAACCCGCTCCCCCGCCACCGCAGAAAGCGCCGGCATGAGCCTCGCCGACAAGGACCGCATCTTCACCAACCTCTATGGATTTCAGGATTGGGGGCTCGATGGCGCGCGCGCGCGTGGCGATTGGGATGATACCAAGGCGCTGATGCTGCGCGGGCAGGACGCGATCATCGAGGAGGTGAAGGCGAGCGGGCTGCGCGGACGCGGCGGCGCGGGCTTCCCTACCGGCATGAAGTGGAGCTTCATGCCCAAGGGGCCCAAGCCCGACCGGCCGAGCTTCCTCGTCATCAACGCCGACGAATCCGAGCCGGGTTCGTGCAAGGACCGTGAGATCATTCGCCACGATCCGCACAAGCTGATCGAGGGCGCGCTCATCGCCGGCTTCGCGATGCGCGCGCGGGCGGCGTATATCTACATTCGCGGCGAATATATCCGCGAGGCGGAGACGTTGTTCGCTGCCGTCGCGCAGGCTTACGACGCGGGGCTGCTGGGCAAGAACTCGGCAGGCTCTGGCTACGACTTCGACGTGTACGTGCACCGTGGCGCTGGCGCTTACATCTGCGGCGAAGAGACTGCGATGATCGAAAGCCTCGAGGGCAAGAAGGGCCAGCCGCGGCTCAAACCGCCGTTTCCGGCAGGGGCCGGGCTCTACGGCTGCCCGACGACGGTCAACAATGTCGAGAGCATCGCGGTGGTGCCGACCATCCTGCGCCGCGGGGCGGGGTGGTTCTCGAGCTTTGGGCGCGACAACAACAAGGGCACCAAGCTCTTTCAGATCAGCGGCCACGTCGAGCGCCCTTGCGTCGTCGAAGAGGCGATGAGCATTCCCTTCCGCGAACTGATCGAAAAGCATTGCGGCGGCATCCGCGGCGGCTGGGACAACCTCCTCGCGGTGATCCCGGGCGGGTCGTCAGTGCCGCTGGTGCCGGCACACGAGATCATGGATGCGCCGATGGACTTCGACGGGCTGAAGGCATTGGGATCGGGGCTCGGCACCGCGGGCGTCATCGTGATGGACAAATCGACCGACATCGTCCGCGCGATCAGCCGCCTCAGCTACTTTTACAAGCACGAGAGCTGCGGCCAGTGCACCCCCTGCCGTGAAGGCACCGGCTGGATGTGGCGGGTGATGGAGCGCCTGCGCACCGGCGACGCCGCGGTTGAGGAAATCGACATGCTCCACCAAGTGACCAAGCAGGTCGAAGGTCACACCATCTGCGCGCTGGGCGACGCGGCAGCATGGCCGATCCAGGGCCTGCTCAAGCACTTCCGCCCGGAAATCGAACGCCGCATCGCCGAGCGTGCGGGGCAGGGTGGCGCGATGCTGGAGGCAGCGGAGTGATGCCTAAGGTCACCGTTGACGGTCTCGAGGTCGAGGTTCCTGCCGGCGCCACCGTGCTTCAGGCATGCGAGGCGGCGGGGAAGGAAATTCCGCGCTTCTGCTATCATGAGCGGCTGTCGATCGCGGGCAACTGCCGCATGTGCCTGGTTGAGGTGAAGCCGGGGCCGCCCAAGCCGCAGGCTTCGTGCGCGCTGCCGGCGGCGGACGGGCAGGAAATCCGCACCGACAGCGCAATGGTTCGCCATGCGCGCGAAGGCGTGATGGAGTTCCTGCTGATCAATCACCCGCTCGACTGTCCGATCTGCGATCAGGGGGGCGAGTGCGACCTGCAGGATCAGGCCATCGCCTACGGCCGCGGCCATTCTCGCTATGACGAGAACAAGCGCGCGGTGACCGAGAAGTACATGGGTCCGATCATCAAAACGGTGATGACCCGCTGCATCCAGTGCACCCGCTGCGTGCGCTTCGCCGAGGAGGTCGCCGGGGTCGAGGATATCGGCGCGCTCTATCGCGGCGAAAATATGCAGATCACCAGCTACCTCGAACGCGCGGTGGCGAGCGAGCTTTCGGGCAATGTCGTCGATCTGTGCCCGGTGGGCGCGTTGACCTCGAAGCCCTATGCGTTCGAAGCGCGGCCGTGGGAGCTGACCAAGACCCCCGGCATCGACGTCAGCGACGCGGTCGGCACCAACGTGCGCATCGACAGTCGCGGGCGGCAGGTGCTGCGCGTGCTCCCGCGCATCAACGACGACGTCAACGAGGAATGGGCGCACGACAAGACGCGCCACCACGTCGACGGCCTGGTCGAGCGGCGGCTCGACCGTCCGTGGGTGCGCGTCGGGGGCGAATTGCAACCGGCGACGTGGGATCAGGCGTTCGCTGCGATCCGCGACGTGAACGCGGGCGCGTCGGTGGCGGCCATCGCCGGCGATCTCGTCGATTGCGAGACGATGTTTGCGGCCAAGGCATTGCTCGGCGCGATGGGCTCGACGCTGCTCGAAGGGCGGCAGACGGGCCTCAAATACGACGTGACCAGCCTCTCCGCGGTCAACTTCAACCCGACGATCGCGCGGGTGGAGGAGGCGGACGCGGTTCTGCTCATCGGCACCAACCTCCGCTGGGAGGCGCCGCTCATCAACACGCGCATTCGCAAGGCGGTGTGGAAGCGCCGCGTGCCCGTGTTCGGGATCGGTGCCGAGGCCGATCAGACCTACGCCGTCGACTGGCTTGGCGAGGCTGTCACGCTGCTCGGCGACTTGCCGCAGCATGTCCGCGACGCCTTTACGAAGGCGGAGAAGCCGCTGGTGATCGTCGGCGGCGCGGGGCTCGCCAAGGCGAACGGCCTCGCGCTTGGCCTCGTTGAGAGCCTCAACCTGGTGCGCGATGGCTGGAACGGTTTTGGCGTCGTGCACATGGCGGCGAGCCGGATGGGCGGGCTGATGCTCGGCTATGCGCAGCCGGGCGGCATCGCCGATATCGCCAACGCGGGGCCGAAATTGCTGTTCTCGCTCGGCGCAGACGAGGTCGACTACTCGGCGTTCGCGAACAGCTTCAAAGTCTATGTCGGCCACCACGGCGACAAGGGCGCGGCAGCTGCGGACGTCATCCTGCCCGCGGCGGCGTGGACGGAAAAGCCGGGCACGTACGTCAATACCGAGGGCCGCGTGCAGCGCAGCGAGCGCGCGGTGTTCCCGCCGGGCGACGCGCGCGAAGACTGGGCGATCTTCCGAGCACTGGCCGATGTGTTCGGCGTGAACGTCGGGTTCGACAGCTTCGACGGCTGCCGCGCGGCGATGGCCGCTGCGGTGCCAGCGCTCGGGCGTGAAGGGCTGGCCGACTACGGCTGGTCGGTGCCCTCAGTGGCGCGCGAAAGCGACGGCGCGATCAGCGGCTACCCGATCGCCGATTTCTACCTCACCAACGCCATCTGCCGCGCGTCGCCGACGATGCAGCGCTGTTCGGCCGAACTGCTCCACGGCGTCGATTTTGCGGAGGCCGCCGAATGACCGCCTGGCTGCAATCCTGGCTCGGCACCGGCCTCGGCTGGTTTGCCGGCACGCTGGCGCTGATTTTGCTGATTGTGCTCCCGCTGATGCTCGCGGTGGCGATGATTATCTACGCCGACCGCAAGATCTGGGCAGCGATCGCTCTGCGTCGTGGGCCCAACGTGGTCGGTCCGTTCGGGCTACTGCAGAGCTTCGCCGACGGGCTGAAAGTGTTCCTTCAGGAGACCATCGTCCCCTCGAGCGCGAACAAGGTGCTGTTCCTGCTCGCGCCGATCATCACCTTCACCGTCGCACAGATGGCGTGGGCGGTGATTCCATTTGGCGCGCAGCAGGTGCTCGCCGACATCAACGTCGGGCTGCTCTACATCCTCGCGATCAGCTCGCTCGGCGTTTATGGCGTCATCATTTCGGGCTGGGCGTCGAACTCGAAATATCCGTTCTTCTCCGCGCTCCGCGCCGCGGCGCAGATGATCAGCTATGAAGTGTCGATCGGCTTCGTGCTGGTGTGCGTCGTGCTGTGGGCGGGGAGCTTCAACCTCAGCGAAATCATCCGTCAGCAGCAAGGGCATGTGTTCGGCCTGCTCAACGGCTTCGGGTTCAATCCACTGCTGTTTCCGATGGCCGTGGTGTTCCTGATCAGTTCAATGGCCGAAACCGCGCGCGCGCCCTTCGACCTCACCGAGGCGGAGAGCGAGCTCGTCGCGGGCTATCAGACCGAATATAGCTCGATGAGCTTTGCGCTGTTCTGGCTCGGCGAATATGCCAATGTCATCCTCATGTGCGCGCTGAACGCCATCCTGTTCTGGGGCGGGTGGCTGCCGCCGCTGAACATCGACCTCATCCCCTGGTTCGATATTCCGGGGATGGTGTGGCTGTTCGCCAAGATCTTCCTGTTCTTCTTCATCTTCAGCTGGGTGAAGGCGACCGTGCCGCGCTACCGCTACGATCAGCTGATGCGGTTGGGGTGGAAGATATTCCTGCCGCTGTCGCTGCTGTTCGTCGTTCTCGTCTCGGGGTATCTCATGATCACGCGCTATGGGGTGCCGGCATGAGCATCGCCTACACGATCAAGTCGTTCACGCTGTGGGAATTCTTGAAGGCGCATGCGCTGACGCTGCGCTATTTCTTCAAGCCCAAGGCGACGATCAACTATCCGTTCGAGAAGAACCCGCTGAGCCCTCGGTTTCGCGGCGAACATGCCCTGCGCCGCTATCCGAACGGCGAGGAGCGGTGCATCGCGTGCAAGCTGTGCGAGGCGGTGTGCCCGGCGCTGGCGATCACGATCGAGGCGGAGCCGCGCGAGGACGGGTCGCGCCGGACGACGCGCTACGACATCGACATGACCAAATGCATCTACTGCGGCTTCTGTCAGGAAGCGTGCCCGGTGGACGCCATTGTCGAGGGGCCGAACTTCGAATTCTCGACCGAAACGCGCGAGGAATTGCTTTACGACAAGGCGAAACTGCTCGCCAACGGCGATCGTTGGGAGCGCGCCATCGCCGCCAACCTTGCCGCCGATGCACCGTATCGCTAGGGGCGCGGCACCGATGAATCAGCAGCTTCGCCCCGACGCGGGATTCCCGCGTAACGACGTCGCATCGTCGCGCGCCGCGAGGGCGATCGCGTGATCCAGACGGTCGCCTTTTACATCTTCGCCGCGGTGCTGATCGCCTCGGCGGTGCTGACCGTATCCAGCCGCAATCCGGTGCATGGCGTCCTCTGGCTGATCCTCGCCTTTTTCAACGCGGCTGGCCTGATGCTGATCGCCGGCGCCGAGTTCATCGCGATGCTGCTGGTGATCGTTTACGTCGGCGCGGTAGCGGTGCTGTTCCTGTTCGTCGTGATGATGCTGGAGGTTGACTTCGCCGCATTGCGCAAGGGCGCGGTCCGGTACCTGCCGTTCGGCTTGCTGCTCGCCGCGATCATCGTGGCGGAGCTGATCCTCGCGCTCGGTTCCTGGAGCGCGGGCAGCGTCGCGGCGCCGCGCACGGCAATCGTCCCGACCGATGTGAGCAATATCCGCGCGATCGGGCAGCTGCTCTACACCAAGTATATTTTCGTGTTCGAGATCGCGGGGATTGTGCTGCTGGTGGCGCTGATCGGCGCGATCGTCCTGACCAACCGCAAGCGGTCGAACGTGCTGCGTCAGAATGTGCGGCGTCAGAACGCTCGACTGCCGCGCGACGCGACGCGTCTGGTTACGCCCGCGATCGGGGAGGGGGTCCAGCTGTGATCGGCATGCATCACTATCTCGTCGTGAGCGCGATCCTGTTCGTGCTCGGCGTGGTCGGGATTTTCCTCAACCGGCGCAACGTCATCATAATTTTGATGGCGATCGAGCTCATCCTGCTGAGCGTGAACATCAACCTCGTCGCCTTCTCCGCGTTTCTCGGGGACCTGACCGGCCAGGTGTTCGCGATGTTAGTGCTGACCGTCGCCGCAGCGGAGGCGGCCATCGGGCTCGCCATTCTCGTCATCTATTTCCGTGAGCGCGGGACGATCGCGGTCGACGATGCAAACCGGATGAAGGGCTGATGCATCCCATCGTCGCCATCGTTTTCCTGCCGCTCGCGGCTGCGCTCGTGGCGGGCCTCGGAGGCCGCTGGCTCGGTCCGACACTGTCGAAGCTGATCACCACGGCGGCGCTGTTCGTGTCGGCGGCGCTGAGCTGGCCGATCTTCCTCGATTTCGTCGCCGGCGGCGCGCAGGCGAGCGTCGTCCCGGTGCTCGAATGGCTGCGCTCGGGCGATCTCGCGGTTGACTGGTCGCTGCGGGTCGACAGCCTGACCGCGGTGATGCTGGTGGTGATCACCACCGTGTCCGCGCTGGTTCACCTCTACAGCTGGGGCTACATGGCCGAAGACCCGAGCCAGCCCCGCTTCTTCGCCTATCTGTCGCTGTTCACCTTCGCCATGCTGATGCTGGTGACCGCGGACAACATCGTCCAGATGTTCTTTGGCTGGGAAGGGGTGGGCCTCGCCTCCTACCTGCTGATCGGCTTCTGGTACCACAAGCCGAGCGCGAACGCCGCCGCGATCAAGGCGTTCGTCGTCAATCGCGTGGGCGACCTCGGCTTCATGCTGGGTATCTTCGCGCTGTTCCTCGTGTTCGGTACGGCGTCGATCGACGCCATCAACCAGGCGGCGCCGTCCATGACCGGGTCGAGCATCGGCTTTCTGGGGCTGCGCGTCGACACGCTGACGATCATCTGCCTGCTGCTGTTCGTTGGCGCGATGGGCAAATCCGCGCAACTTGGGCTCCACACCTGGCTGCCTGACGCGATGGAGGGGCCGACGCCCGTATCGGCGCTGATCCATGCCGCGACGATGGTCACCGCCGGCGTGTTCATGGTGTGCCGGCTGTCGCCGCTGTTCGAGACCGCGCCGATCGCGCTCGGCTTCGTCACCTTCATCGGCGCCGCGACCTGTTTCTTCGCCGCGACGATCGGCGTGGTGCAGACCGACATCAAGCGCGTCATCGCCTATTCGACCTGCTCGCAGCTCGGCTATATGTTCTTCGCGGCGGGCGTCGGTGCCTATGGCGCGGCGATGTTCCACCTGTTCACGCACGCCTTCTTCAAGGCGTTGCTGTTCCTGGGTGCGGGGTCGGTCATCCACGCGATGCACCACGAACAGGACATGCGCCATTATGGCGCCCTACGGCGGCATATTCCGCTGACCTACTGGGCGATGATCGCGGGCACGCTGGCGATCACCGGGGTGGGAATCCTGGGGGTGTTCGGCTTCGCCGGCTTCTACTCGAAGGACATCATCCTCGAGAGCGCGTTCGCGAGCGGGCCGTACGGACAGATGGCGTTCTTTGTCGGCGCGGTGACCGCGCTGCTCACCAGCTTCTACAGCTGGCGTCTCATCTTCCTGACCTTTCATGGCAAGGCGCGCTGGGCGGGTTCGGAGCATATCCAGCATGCCGTGCATGCCGACCACCACGGTCATGAGAGTGCCGGCGATCCGGCCGCGGAGGACGCCGGTCACGCACCGGCAACGGCGGCTGTCGCGCGCGCGGACCACCACGAGGCGGAGGGCACATTGGGTTACAAGCCGCACGAAAGTCCGTGGACGATGCTGCTTCCGCTCGGCGTGCTGACCTTGGGCGCCATCTTCGCGGGCTTCCTGTTCCACGGGCCGTTCGTCGAAGCGGAGGAAGGCGCGCGCTTCTGGGCGGGCAGTCTCGCCTTCGACACGCATCTGATGCACGCCGCGCATGACGTGCCGCTGTGGGTCAAGCTGACCCCCGCCGCGGTGATGCTGATCGGGCTCGCCATAGCTTACCGCAATTACATTCGCGATCCGGGCGCGCCCGCTCGGATCGTGGGACGGATGCCCGATCTCCACCGCTTCCTCGCGCGCAAATGGTATTTCGACGAGTTGTACGACGCGATCTTCGTCCGCCCGGCAGCCTTGCTCGGTCGCCTGTTCTGGAAAAAGGGTGACGAGGGGACCGTCGATCGCTTCGGTCCGAATGGTGCAGCCGCGTCGATCGCGGGGTCGAGCCTGATCGCGCGTCAGCTCCAGTCGGGTTTCATCTACAGCTACGCTTTCGTCATGCTGATCGGCCTCGCGGCGCTCGCGAGCTGGCTGTTCTGGTGGCGCGGCGCATGAACGGAGTGCCCGTGCTTTCGCTGATGATCGCGCTGCCGATGGCGGCGGCGGTGGGATGCCTGTTCCTGCGCGGCGATGCGGCGCGGTGGACCGCGTTAATCGTGACGCTGGTCGAACTCGCGCTGGGGATCTGGCTCTGGTCGAACTACCAGATCGCCGGGGCGCAGTGGCAGTTCGTCGAGCGGCTGCCGATCGCGGGCAGCTTCAACTGGGCGCTGGGCATCGATGGCATCGCGCTGATGCTGATCATGCTGTCGGTATTCCTGATGCCGATCTGCATCGGAGCGAGCTGGCGCACGATCACCGATCGCACCGGGCTCTACATGGCGTGCTTCCTCGCGATGGAAGCCCTGATGATCGGCGTGTTCGCCGCGCAGGACCTGATCCTGTTCTACATCTTCTTCGAAGCCGGCCTCATCCCGATGTACCTCATCATCGGCATCTGGGGCGGCGCGAACCGCATCTACGCGAGCTACAAATTCTTCCTCTACACGCTGCTCGGCTCGCTGCTGATGCTGGTGGCGATGCTGTGGATGATTTCCTCCGCAGGCACCGGTGACATCCCGACGCTGATGCAGCACGACTTCCCGCGCTCGGCGCAGACGTTGCTGTGGCTGGCCTTTTTCGCGAGCTTCGCGGTCAAGGTGCCGATGTTCCCGGTCCACACATGGCTCCCCGACGCCCACGTACAGGCGCCGACGGCGGGTTCGGTGATCCTCGCCGGGGTGCTGCTGAAAATGGGCGGCTATGGCTTCGTGCGCTTCAGCCTGCCGATGTTCCCGCAGGCTTCCGCCGAACTGGCGTGGCTGGTCTTGGCGCTGTCGATGGTCGCGGTTGTGTACACGAGCCTCATCGCGCTGGTGCAGAGCGACATGAAGAAGCTGATCGCCTATTCATCGGTTGCGCACATGGCGATCGTCACTGCGGGGATGTTCGCCTTCAACCGGCAGGGGCTCGAAGGCGGCATCATCGTCATGCTGAGCCACGGTCTCGTTTCGGGCGCGTTGTTCCTTTGCGTGGGCGTCATCTACGACCGGCTGCACACGCGGGAGATTGCGCGTTACGGCGGGCTCGCCAACAATATGCCCGGCTACGCGCTGCTGTTCCTGCTGTTCACCATGGCCTCGATCGGCCTCCCGGGCACCAGCGGCTTCGTCGGTGAATTATTGAGCCTGATGGGCGTGTACCAGCTCAACACCTGGGCGGCGTTCGTCTGCACGACGGGGATCATCCTCGGCGCGGCCTACATGCTGTGGCTTTATCGCCGGGTCATTTTCGGGACGGCGGCGAGCGCAGAAACCGCAACGATGCGCGATCTGTCGCTGCGCGAGTGGGCGCTGCTGCTGCCCATCGGCCTCGCAACGCTGTGGATGGGGATTTACCCCGAAAGCTTTCTCGCGCCGATCCGAGATGACGTCGGTCGGATCGTCGAGCGGGTCGAGACGGCCCGGCCGATCAGCGACAGCCGGCCGACCGTGGGGCAGGCCCCGCCGGTCACCGGACATGTGCAAGCGCCGGGGGAGTCGCACTGATGGCGAAGGATTTCGCGCTCACCGCACCCGACCTCGCGCTGATCATCGGCGGGCTGCTGATGACGCTGGTGGCGGCTTTCGCGGGCGAACATCGTGGCCGGTTGCTGACATGGCTGGGGGTTGCCGTGCTGTCGGTGGCCCTAGTCATGCTCGCCGGTTTGCGCGGCATCGACGCCTTTGCGTTTGGCGAGACGGTGACCGTCGACGCGTTTGCCGGCCTGACGCGCGCGGTCATCTATGCCTCCGCGATCGCGTCGCTGGTGTTCGCCCCACGCTATTTCCGGACGGAGGGCTATCGGCCCGAGTTCCCGGTGCTGGTCGTTCTGGCGACGCTCGGCATGGGGGTGATGGTTTCGGCCCGGGACCTCATCACCCTCTACGTCGGGCTCGAGCTCAACAGCCTCGCCTCGTACGTCCTTGCGAGCTTCTCGCGACGCGATGATCGATCGAGCGAGGCGGGGCTCAAATATTTCGTGCTGGGCAGCCTCGCGAGTGGCATCCTGCTTTACGGCATCTCGCTCGTGTACGGCTTTACCGGAACCACGAACCTCCCGGCGCTCGGCGCGGCGATTGGCAGCGATGCGTCGATCGGGCTGCTGATGGGCGTGGTGTTTGTGCTTGCGGGACTCGCGTTCAAGATCAGCGCCGCGCCGTTCCACATGTGGACGCCGGACGTCTATGAGGGAGCACCGACGCCGGTCGTCGCCTTCTTCGCTACGGCGCCCAAAATTGCGGCAACCGCTCTGCTGGTGCGCGTCTGCGTGGAAGCCATGCCCGCGGCGACCCCGGCGTGGAGCCAGATCGTCACCTTCCTCGCGGTCGCGTCGATGGTGATCGGGTCGATCGGCGCAATCGGCCAGCGCAACATCAAGCGGCTGCTCGCCTACAGCTCGATCGCCAACGTCGGCTTCATTTTGATCGGGCTGGCGGCGGGGACGGCCGAAGGCGTCGCGGCGGTGCTGTTCTACCTCATCATCTATGCGATCATGACCTTTGCGAGCTTCGCGGCGCTGATGATGTTGCGTGACGATCAGGACCGGCCGATCGAGCGGATGGCCGACCTCGCCGGCATGTGGCGCAAGCGGCCTTGGCTGGCGGCGGGGCTGGCGGTCCTGATGTTCAGCCTTGCCGGGATCCCGCCGCTGTTCGGTTTTTGGCCGAAGCTGCTGGTGTTCACCGCTGCGGTCAACGCAAAGCTGGTCTGGCTGGCGGTCGTCGGCGCGGTGCTGTCGGTCGTCGGCGCATTCTACTATCTGCGGGTCATCAAGCTGATGATGTTCGACGAGCCGTCGCCCGTGGCGATGCCGGTCCGCTCTTCCGTGTGGGAGCAGGGTATCGTCGCGCTGGCGGTGTTGTTCGTGGGCGTGCTCGGTTTCGCAGTGATCGCGCCGCTCGACGTCATCACCCGGAACGCGGCAGGCGCGCTGTTCTGACCAACGTTCCTCCTGCGGCCGCGGGCGCACGCATCACGATCGTCGCAGAGACCGGATCGACCAACGCGGACCTCAAGACCGTCGTCGAGCGGCGTCAGATCTGGCGTGAAGGGGACTGGCTGGTCGCCGAGCGCCAGACGTCGGGGCGGGGCAGGCTGGGGCGCGACTGGCAGGACGGCGCCGGCAACTTCATGGGTTCGACGCTCGTTCGTTTGCGGGGCGACGACCCTGCGCCCTCAAGTCTCGCCTTCGTGGCAGGGCTGGCGCTGCATGATGCCCTGTCGGTGTCGGCACCGGCGGTCCGGTTGAAATGGCCGAACGACGTTCTGCTTGAGCAAGCGAAGCTCGCCGGGATCTTGCTCGAGCGGGTCGCGGACGCGGTCATCGTCGGGGTGGGGGTCAATCTCGCCAGTGCGCCACACCTCCCGGATCGCGCGACCACGGCCCTCGCCGACCACGGAGTCGCGGTCGAACGGGATAGCTTTGCCGACCGACTGGCCGAATATTTCGTCGCGCGCGTGGCGCAGTGGCGGCTCGACGGTTGGCCGGACCGCCTGCAGGCCGACTGGCTCGCGCGGGCGCACCCGATCGGCACGTCGATCGCCGTTTCGGGAAGCGAGGGCGGTTTCAGCGGTCGTTTCGCGGGGCTCGATCGCGACGGCGCATTGCTGTTGCGCGACGAGGCCGGCGGACTACGCCGGATCGATGCGGGCGATGTGTCGCTGCTGCCCGAAGTCGCAAGTTGAGCGGAGGTCGTCCGATGCTGCTGGCCATCGATGCTGGAAACACCAATGTTGTCTTTGCGGTGCTCGATGGGACCGAAGTGCGCGCACGCTGGCGCATCGCCACCGACGCGCGACGGACCGCGGATGAATATGCGGTCTGGCTGTTCCAGCTGATGCAGATCGAGGGAATCGCCCGCGACAGCGTCACCGACGTGGCGATTGCGACGGTCGTTCCGCGCGCGCTCCATAACCTGTCGGTGCTGGCCGAGAAATATTTCGGGCACGTGGCGCTGGTGGCGGGTCAAGCGCCGATGGACTGGTCGATCGCGCTCGACGTCACCGAACCGCGCAGCGTCGGCGCCGACCGTGTGGTCAATGCCATCGCCGCGCATGAGCGGCACAAGGGCGACCTCATCGTCATCGATTTCGGCACGGCGACGACGATCGACGCGATCGATTACAATGGGGCTTACAAGGGCGGCATCATCACACCCGGGGTCAACCTGTCGCTCGACGCGCTGGTGGCGGCGGCGGCGAAACTGCCGCGCATCGCGATCGCGAAGCCCGAGAACGCAAGCGTGATCGGCACGGACACGGAATCGCAGATGTTGGTCGGCGTGTTCTGGGGCTATGTCGCAATGATGGAAGGATTGGTCGAGCGCATGAAGAGGGAAATCGGTCGTCCGACGACGGTCATCGGCACGGGGGGCCTTGCTGCCCTGTTCGCCGAAGCGACGAACATGTTCGATGCGATCGAGCCTGATCTGACCATCGCCGGGTTGGCGATGATGCACGCGCGGGTGCGCGCCCAGTGACGCCGCGCAACGACGAGCTGCTGTTCCTCGCCCTGGGTGGATCGGGCGAGATCGGCATGAACCTCAACCTCTATGGCCACGCAGGCAAATGGCTGATGGTCGATATGGGGGTGACATTCGGTAATGCCGAATATCCCGGGATCGACATCATTCTTCCCGACATCGGCTTCATCGAAGAGCGCCTGAAGCAGCTGGTCGGCATCGTGCTGACGCACGGGCACGAGGATCATATCGGTGCCGTTGCGTATCTGGCGGCGGACCTGGGCGTCCCGATTTACGCCAACCGTTTCACGGCGATGCTTGTGCAGCGCAAGCTCGCGGAAGAGAAGATCGACCGGCGGGTGAAGCTCGTCACCTACGACGTCGATGCGCCGTTCGCGCTCGGTCCGTTTCGCGTGACCCCGGTCGAGCTTGCGCACTCGATCCCCGAAATGAACGCGCTGCTGATCGACACTGCGGCAGGCTCGGTTTTCCACAGCGGCGACTGGAAAATCGATAATGACCCGCGGCTTGGCACGCCCGAGGCGGAGCAGAACGTCCGCCGCGCGGTGGGGGACGGCGTCCGCGCGCTGGTGTGCGATTCGACCAATGTCTTCAATGCGGAGGCCGCCGGCAGCGAGGCGAGCGTCGTCGAGGGGCTGACCCGTGTCGTCCGCGACGCGCCGGGGCGGGTGCTGGTGACAAGCTTCGCCAGCAATGTGGGGCGGCTCGATACGATCGGTGAAGTCGCCAAGGCGACCGGGCGACGGCTGTGCGTCGCTGGTCGCAGCCTCGACCGCTACATCGCGACCGCCAAGGCGTGCGGCTATCTCGACCGCTTTCCGGAGACGGTCGACTGGGAGACCGCGATGCGGCTGCCGCGCGGCGAGGTGCTGATTGTCGCGACCGGAGGGCAGGGGGAGCCCCGCGCCGCGCTGTCGCGGATTGCCGAAGGGGAGCATCCGATCAAGCTCGAGCGGGGCGACAGGGTCGTGTTCTCGTCTCGCCACATTCCGGGCAATGAAATTGCGATCGGGCGGGTCATGAACCTGTTGGCGGAGCGGGAGGTCGAAACGATCACCGAACGTCAGGCGCATATTCACGTGTCCGGGCATCCGGGGCAGCCGGAACTCAAGCTGATGTACGAGTGGGTTCGCCCGGAGCTGCTAATCCCGGTGCACGGCGAGATCCGTCACCTGTTGGCGCACGCGCGATTTGCGAAGGCCAATGGCATCCCCGAGGCGCTGGTGCAGCAGTGCGGTCAGATCGTGCGCATCGCGCCGGGTCCGGCGGCGATCGTCGGTCATGCCCGTGCCGGGCGGCTCGTGCTCGACGGCGACATGATCGTCGATGCCGATGGCGGTTCGGTCAACGAGCGGCGCAAGCTCGCGGTCAATGGCCATGCGTCGGTGGCGGTGTCGGGCAGGCAGGCGGAGGTGACGTGCCGAGGACTGCCGGTCGAGCCGGAAGAGCGCAACGAGCTGCTCGCCGACGCACGCAAAGCTGCGCTCGACGCCGCGCGTTCGGGTGAGCGCGATCGCGAACGTCGACGCGAGGCGGTGCGTCTGGCGGTGCGCCGAGTGCTGACCGACTGGACGGGCAAGAAGCCGATCGTCGACGTACTCCTCCTGGACTAAGGCGCCGCCATGCAGTGGACGTCCGCGCTCGCGATCTACATCCTGTTCTGGTTCGGGACGCTGTTTCTCGTCCTGCCATTTCACGCGAGGGCGGCCGGCCGCGAAGGGCACAGCGGCGGGGACCGCCTAAGCCCCGTCGCTGGGACCGAGCCCGGCGCCCCGGAGCAGTTCAGGATTGGGCGCGCGGCGCTGCAAACGACGCTGATCGCTGCGGCGCTGTTCGGCCTCTATTACCTCAACTACGTCAACGGCTGGTTTCAGCCGAAGCTCGACCTGCAGGCCTTGGGCGCACCGCCTCTGCCGAGATGAGCAGGCGGCGGCCCACCAGCTCGACGCGCGCGACGATGCCGTAGAGGTCGGCGAGAGTCTCTGGCGTCAACACCGCGTCGGGCGCGCCGGCATCGACGATGCGGCCGTTGGCCATCGCCACAACGTGGTCGGCGAAACGCGCCGCGAGGTTCAGGTCGTGCAAGACTGCGACCACGGCCGCGCCTGCGCGGGCGCGCTCCACCAGCCACTCCATCGTCACCAGTTGCCAGGCCGGATCGAGCGCCTCTACCGGCTCGTCGGCGAGCAGGATTGGCGTCGGGCGACACATGGCGCGGGCGATCTGCAGTCGCTGGCGTTCGCCGCCTGACAGGCGGTCGCCGCGCACATTGCGCAGTAGCGCGAGGCCGGTGCGCTCCAGCGCCCTTTTTACCGCCGCGTCCGACGGGGGGCCGCGAAGCCCCAGCCGAACCAGCGCCTCGACCGACATCGACCAAGGGGTGGGGGCGCCTTGGGTTAGCCAGCCGATGCTCGTCGCGCGGTGGGGGCCGTCGGCGTGCGCCAGGTCGTCGCCGTTGAGCAGCACTCGCCCCGCGGTCGGCCGGACGTAGCCGCTTGCCACGCGAATGAGGCTCGTCTTGCCCGCGCCATTGGGTCCGATGATCGCGGTGAGCGTACCGGGCCGGGGCGCGAAGTCGATGCGGTCGAGCAGCCGCGCATGGCCGACGGTCAGGCCGACCTGTTCCAGCCGCAACTCAGTCATCACGCGCCGCTCCTCGCCACAGCAGCAGCACGAACAGCGGCGCTCCGATCAGTGCGGACAGCGTGCCGAGGTGGAGCTCGTTCGTCCCCCACGGAAACAGCCGGATCAGCAGGTCGGCGAACAGCAGCAGCAGCGCCCCCGCCGCCGCCGAGGGGAGCATCGCCGATCCCGGTGCTGCATGCCGCCCGCGCCGGACGAGGTGAGGCGCGATCAGTCCGACGAAGCCGACGACACCGGCCAGCGCTACGGCTCCACCCGCGGCGAGGCCCGCGCTGGCGACCACCCGCGCGCGCAGACGGGCGAGTTCGACCCCGGCGGCGAAAGCCTGCTCCTCTCCCAGAGAGAGCATGTCGAGCGGGCGGCGGAGCGGGGCAAGTAGCGCCAGTCCCAATCCGATCGCCGCGCCGGGCGCCAGCACGTCGGCCCAGTCGCGGTTGGCGAGGCTCCCGGCGGTCCAGTTGACGAGGTCGGCCAGCGAGAACGGATCGGGCGCCAAATTGACGAGCAACGCGATCAGTGCGCCGCTGAGCGATGACAAGGCGACACCCGTCAGGATCAGCGTCGCAGTGGAAGCGCGGCGTGCGGCGACAAAGGCCAGCGCCGCGGTCGCGGCCAGCGCGCCGGCGAGAGATGCGCCCGAGACCGCCAGTCGGTCGGCGCTGGCGAAACCGCCGTAGGCGACGAGCGTCGCCGCCGCCGCCGCGGTCGGGCTGACGCCGAGGATACCGGGTTCCACCAGCGGGTTGCGCAACAAACCCTGCAAGGCGGCCCCCGCCGCGCCGAGCGCAGCGCCGACCAGCAGCGCGCCAAAAATGCGGGGCGCGCGGATTTGCCAAAGGATGAAGCCGTCGGCGCTGCCAGTGCGTGACAGCGCAGTCGGGAGGTCGACGCGCGCCTCGCCAAAGAACAGGCTCGCCAGCGCGAGCGCGGCAAGGGCGGCCACCAACAGCAGCGCACGGCTCACGTCGCGGCCTTCAATTTGCGCAGCGCGTCGATGGTATGCGCCGTGCCGCAGGCGACCGACCGTGCGTCGAGCGACACGGTCGGCACGCCGCGAAGCGCGGCTTGCAGCGCGGGGCGGTGTGCGGGCGACCAGCGATCCTGACGGTAGCGGCGGTCGCCGAAGAAGGCGCGGACGACAAGGTCCGGCTTGTCACGGATGAGGCGTTCGACGGGCAGCGCGTGCCAACCGGGTCGCTGCTCGACCGACGACAGACCCGCCTCGCGAAACATGTCGCCGATCAATCCGTCCGACCCTGAAGTGACCGACCCCGGCGTCATGTAAAGCGCGGTGCGAGCGACGCGCGGGCGGGGGAGGGCGCGCAGCCGTGCCAATTCGCCGCGCCAGCGATCGGCGCGATCCTGGGCAGAGAGCTTCGCCCCGAGCCTTTCGAGTTCCCGGTCCACCCCATCGAGCGACTGCGGCGAGGCGAGATCGAGCACGGGGAGGCCGGCCCGGTCGAGCGCGGCGGACAGCCGCGGGCCGCCGCCGTAGCTTTGCACGACGAGCGTCGGGCGCAGCGCCACCAGCGTCTCGATGCGCGGGCGTGTGCGAGGGATGGCGCGATACGCTCGCGGCAGTTCGTGATCGGCGATCTCGGGGGAGAGCGCCGCGACCCGGCCAGGCGGGACGAGCGCAGTGATTGCGAGATCAGCGCAATAGTCCGCACTCACTATCCGGTCCCCGCGCGGCGTCGGCAGGGCGGGGCGGGCATGCCCGCACCCGCTCACCAGCGCCGATAGCGACGCCAGCGCCAGCAGCATCGCGCGACTCACCACCGGGCGCGAACCGCCACCGCAGCCGTTCGCGGCGCGCTGTTGTAGCCCGCGGCGGTCTGGTAATTGCGATCGAACAGGTTCTCGACCCGCCCTTCGAGCGTGACCTTGGGCGACAGCGCGACGCTGCCGCGCAATGACGCCAGCACATAGGGCGCGAGGCGCACGAGGTTCGCGCGATCGTCGAAGCTCGCCGCGACGTAGCGCGCTTCCGCGCCGACCGTGAAGACGCCCCCGTCATAGTCGACTGCGGCGAGCGCGGTGGTGCGGGGACGGCGGGGCAGGTCCTTGCCGACGAATGACGTGCCCTCGGACCGATCCTCCGCAATGAGGTGCGTCGCGTTGGCTTCGATCCGCCAGTGCGAGGAAACGGCAAACCGCGCCCGCGCTTCTACCCCGCGAGCGAGTGCGCGCGCGATATTGTCGTAGGTGCCGAATGGCCGCGTGCCGCCGCTGCACACGCTCGGCTGCGCCGGTCCGGAGCAGGACACGAAGTCGATCAGGTCGCGGGTTCGCCGATCGAACAGCGCAAGCGACCAGTCTATCGCGGCGTCCCGAGGCGCACGCAGCGACAGTTCGAACTCGCGCGACCGTTCGGGCGTGAGCGCGGGATTGCCGTAGGCGAACGGGTCGCTCGAAACCTGGAACAGGGTGGGCGCCTTAAACCCCTCGCCGTAGCGCGCACCCACCCGCGCGAAGGGCAGGGCCCACTCGCCCGCGAGCGCGGCGACGCGGTTCGACCCGTAACGTTCGTGCCATTCCTGCCGCACGCCGCCATGCACCGTCAGGTCGGGTGCAACCTCCGCGATCGCTTGGAGCGATAGGGCATCGCTGCGCACCAGCCCCAAGTCGCTGCCATAAGCGCTGCGCGTGGCGGCGCGGTGGCGATCATGGTCGTAGCCGCCGATGAGCCGCAGGCGGCGATTGGCCAGGCCCGCCTCACCGCGCCAGGCGATGCGGGTCGACAAACCACGGCTTTCGAACCGCGCGCGCTCGCCGGCGCGCGCGAAGGTGGCGCGGTCGGTGCGCGAGGTGGTGAAGGCGAGGCTGTGCCGCAGGCGATCGCTGCCATGTTCGGCGCGCAGCATCGCCTGCGTTTCGACGAGCCGCTGCTCCTCCTCCGTGTCGCCGAAGGTGAAGTCGGCGCGGTAGCCGTCGAGGTCGCTGCGCAGCCGCCGGCGGCTGAGTCGCGCGTCGATGGCGAGGTCGGGCGCCACCACGAGCCGTGCCGCGCCCTGCGCCTGGGCAAAGTCCGCGCCGTCGCGCTCGCTGCCCGATGCCGCGCTCGAAAAGCCGCCGGTGCGCGCAAAGGCGGCGCCGAAACCGAGCGAGAGCGGCCCGACCTCTCCCCCGAGCGTTCCGCCGGCGCGTCGACTGTCGAGCGTGCCGGCCTCCGCGCGAAGGGTAAGCCCGTCCGGCACCGCGCGGTCGACGACGATCACGCCGCCGATCGCATCGCTGCCCCACGCAACGCTCGCCGGGCCCCGCAGGATTTCGACACTCATCACGCCGTCGACCAGCAGGTTGGCGAAGTCGAACCCGCCCGCCGGTGAAGCGGCGTCGTTGGCGCGCGCGCCGTCGATCACCACCAGCGTCTGCGCCGCGTCCGCCCCGCGGAGCCGCAGTGACGACACGCCGCCGGGGGCGCCGTTACGGCTCAACACGACGCCGGGTTCGCGCGCGAGCACGTCGTCGACCGACGGCAACTGCAGCCGCTCCAGCGTCGCCTCGTCGATGAGGACGCGGCTTGCGGGTTCGGGGGCGTTCTCGTCACGGACGCCGGTAACGGTAATCGGCGTCTCCACGGCCTCATCGGCGACCGGCGAGGGGGCGGCAATGGTGAGAGCGATAATCCAGCTGGCAGACAACAGGCGATCCTTTCGCAGACGACATGAAGCCGTCTTGCGAAGGGCGCGCGGACGTGCGTCGCCTTTCGCCCGCCCGGTACACCCCGCCCGGATCGGTCAACGGCGACGAAAGGCAGGTCTCCTGGCTCGCCGGGTCATCACGCGGTCACCGCCTTCCCGATCACGAAGATCAGTGGCGAAATGGTGGCCGCACTCGCCGGTCACAGTTGCGGGGGCAGCGCCGGCGTTTCACCGGCTTCCCTCTTACTGCCCCGTTGCCGGGGCACCTCTGCGTCGCGGCGTCGTCTAGCGAGCCATCACCGTCCGTGCAATCAGCGATGACCGATGAGTTGCAGCACCTCGTCACGACTGCGCGGATCTTCGAGGAACGTCCCGAGGAGGCGGCTGGTGACCATCTCCACGCCGGGGGTGCGAACGCCGCGCGCGGTCATGCAGGCGTGGGTCGCGGAAATGACGACCGCCACGCCGCTCGGGCGAAGATTGTCCCAGATACATTGCGCGACCTCGGCCGTCAGCCGCTCCTGCACCTGCAGCCGCCGCGCGAAACCGTGGAGGACGCGCGCCAGCTTCGAGATGCCGACGACGCGGTCGGTCGGCAGATAGGCGATCGACGCGGTGCCGATGATCGGCGCCATGTGATGCTCGCAATGCGACTGGAACGGAATGTCGCGCAGCAAGACGAGCTCGTTGTAGCCGCCGACCTCTCGAAAGGTGCGCTGGAGGTGGACGGACGGGTCCTCATCATTGCCCTGACAATATTCGCGCCAGGCTTTGGCGACCCGACGCGGGGTGTCGACCAGCCCCTCCCGCTCGGGGTCATCGCCGGTCCAGCGGATGAGCGTCCGCACCGCCTCCAGCACGTCGCCCGGAATGGCCTCCCCGTTTGGGTTCACATGCTCGGCTTCGGTGTTCGAGAAATCGTCGTCGGCCAACTGTTCGCCTCTCGTCGGGATGATCGCTGCTGCCGCGCGGGCAGGCTTGGCGGAGCGGGAGGGATTCGAACCCTCGATACGGTTTTGCCGTATACTCACTTTCCAGGCGAGCGCCTTCGACCACTCGGCCACCGCTCCGCATACCTGTGAGCGGTGCGCCTAGCGATGCGCGCGCGCCGGGGCAAGGCGCAGGGCAGCTTGGCGAGCGGCACGCTGTCGTGCACCATGGCGCAAACGATGATTGGGGGGATGTCGACATGAAGAAGCGCGCAGGGTGTAAGTGGGCGCTCGCCGCCGCAGTCGCCGCAAGCGTGCCGGCGCTGGCGGCGCAGCCGGCAAGCAGGAACACCTCGGCGACACCGCCGACGCCGTCCGAGATCATCGCGCGCGCGCCGGCGAGCGAATGGCGAGTTGTCGCGCCCTCGGACATCCTCGTCATGCGCCTCGCGGCAGGGAACGGCGCCGCGCCGCGCGAGGTGCACATCCAGCTCATCGGGTCGACCTTTGCCCAGCCGTGGGTGGCGAACGTCCGCACGCTCGCGCGGGCGCGCTGGTGGGACGGGCTCAGCATCAATCGCGTGCAGGACAATTATGTCGTGCAGTGGGGCGATGCCGATGGTGAGGATGCAGCGCGGGCCAAGCCGCTTCCCCCCGGCCTCCAGCCGACCCGCCAGGCGGACTATAGCAGCGTCGTGCCGCGCGGCCGGCTGAGCGCAACCCGCGCCGACAACTACGCCGAGGTCGCCGGTTTTCTCGACGGTTGGCCGGTGGCGGCGCGTGGCGGACGGGCGTGGCCGGCGCACTGCTATGCCATGGTCGGCGTGGGCCGGGGGATGGCGCCCGACGCGGGGACGGGGGCCGAACTCTACACCGTGATCGGGCACGCACCGCGCCACCTCGATCGCAATATCGCGGTCGTCGGCCGTGTCGTGTCGGGCATCGAGCATCTGTCGAGCCTGCCGCGTGGGTCGGCGGCGCTCGGCTTCTACGAGCGGCCCGAGCAGCGGGTGCGCATCGAATCGATCCGGCTGGCGAGCGAACTGCCCGCCGACGCGCGACCGAGCTACGAATATCTCGCGACCGACACCCCGACGTTCGCGAGGTATGCGCAGTCGCGCGCCAACCGCAGCGACGCATTCTTCGTTCAACCGGCGGGCGGCGCGGACGTCTGCAACGTCACCGTGCCCGTCCGCCGCGCCCCTCAGCGCTCCCGCTGATCGGTCGGCGGGGTAGGCCCGTTGTTGCGCGCGGCATCCTTGCGTCGACGAAGGTTTGCGCGCAGCGCCTCGGCGAGGCGGCGTTCGCGCTCCTGAGCGGGGGAGGGCTGGTCGGGCGTGGTCATGGCGCGGTGATAGCGTCGTTGCGAAGCGGTGCACAGCCGCGCCTTGACACTCCACCACCCCCTCGCCATAGGCCGCGCCTGCACGGTGCCCCCCGCGGCCCGGCGATCAGGTCGCTGCTGTAGCTCAGTGGTAGAGCACACCCTTGGTAAGGGTGAGGCCGTGAGTTCAATCCTCACCAGCAGCACCATTTTTGAGGTCAGACGCTGACCTCCTCCATCACTGATTGGCTGGTGCGGCGTCAGGGCCGGGCGGCGACTGCAGGCGCAGTTCGGCGATCTCCGCCGCGGATTCACGTTCGATCCGCACGACGGCGGCATCGGCACGGCGTTCGATCTCCTGCGCGCGCGCTTCGAGGTCGGCACTGAGCTGATCGGGATCGCTGCCGCGCGCTGGCGTCGCGGCCTGCTGCTGACAGGCGGTCAGCGCCAGTCCGGCTGCGACCAGCAACGCCATCGGAGCCTTCACCGCGCGCGACCGATGTCTTCGGGTGCCTCCGCCAGCAGGCGCAGCGTCACCGCCCAAGCCGCCACCGTCTGCGCGAGCTGCTCACGGTCGACCTTGTCGAGTGTGTCGTCGGGCGTGTGGTGCAGATCGAAGTAGCGCGTGCCGTCCTGCTCGAGGTCGATCGCGGGCACACCGCGCGCGACCGTGGCGCCGACGTCGGCACCGCCGCTGGCCTCGCCAGCGCTGACGCTCACCGAGAGGGGAAGCAACGCGCGGCGGAAGCGGGCCATCAGGCCGGCATGACGCGCAATCGGCTCGGACACGGTCATGCGGAACACGCGGTCGGCGCCGAAGTCCGCTTCGAGCGCGGCCGCGTGGGGGGTGTCGCCATGACGCTCCGCATATGCGCGGCCGCCGAACACGCCCACTTCCTCGGCGCCGGCAAGGAGCAGGCGGATGGTGCGGCGGGGCCGTTCACCCTGCATGGCGAGCCGCGCCGCCGCGGTGACGATCCCGCAGCCCGCCGCATCGTCGGCGACGCCGGTTGCGAGGTCCCAGCTGTCGATATGGCACGCGGCCAGCACCGGGGGAAGCGACGGGTCGCTGCCCGGCAGTTCGGCGATCACGTTGCCGCCAAGTTGATTTTCGAGGCGGCGCGAGGCGAGGTTGAGCCGCACGCGGATGCCGCTCCCCAGCCGTTCGATCTGGTCGGCATCTGGGTTGGAGATGGCGACCGCCGGAATCGGCTGCACCCCGGCCGAGAAATTTGTCTGGCCGGTATGGGGGTTGCGGTGCTGGTCGGTGCCGATCGAGCGGATGATGAAGGCGCGCACGCCGCGCTTTGCCGCTCGGTCGGGGCCGGAGAAGCGCACCGGGCCAAAGGCGCCGTAGCTGGATCCGTCCTGCGTCCGCCGCATGGCGTGCCCGACGTAAACGATGCGTCCGCGCACGGCGCTGTCGGGTGCGGCGTCAAAGGCAGCGAGGTCGTGAAAGACGACGAGGTCACCTTCGATTCCGCCCGCCGGCGTCGGCGCGCTCCCGCCCAGCGCGGTGAGCGCCAGCGGCATCGCGTAGGGCGCAGTAATGCTGCCCGATTCGGCGCCGCGTTCCCACACAGGCATGCGGAATTCCTCGATGCGCACATTCTGAAACCCGAGCGAGCGCAGGCGGGTCACCGCCCAGTCGCGCGCGCGCGCTTCGGCCGGCGTGCCGGCGGGGCGAGGGCCGATCTCAGTCGTCAGGTCGGTGAGGAACTGCATCGCTACCGGATCGGCGAGCGCCGCGGTGCGCAGCGCGGCGGTGGTGTCGTCGGGGACGCTCGCCGGAGCGGCGACGGCGCGGAGCGGGGCCGGGGTGGGTACCGGCGCGCTTTGCGCCAGAGCCGGCGCCGAGGCGCAACCGATGAGAAGGGCGAAGGCGGTGCGACGAAGAGCGGTGGTCATGCCCCATCTCTATCGCTCCGTTGGTGACAGGCAAGCGCGGTTTGAAATGGCGAGGCCGGTCGGCTAAGCGCGCGTCAACCCGCGGGCGCTCCGCCCGCAGACCCCCCATCCGTCCAAATCCACAGGTGACCCATGGCCGCGCAATATAGTTTCGTCATGAAGGGGATGACCAAGACCTTTCCCGGCGCGCCGAAACCCGTCCTCTCGAACATCAACCTGCAATTCTATCCCGACGCCAAGATCGGGATCGTCGGCCCCAACGGCACCGGCAAATCGACGCTGATGAAGATCATGGCCGGGATCGATACCGAATTCACCGGCGAAGCCTGGGCGGGTGAGGGGATCACCGTCGGCTACCTGCCGCAGGAGCCCGAGCTCGACCCGACCAAGACGGTCAAGGAAAACGTCATGGACGGGGTCCGTCCGGTCGCCGACCTGGTCGAGCGCTTCAATGAAATCTCGACGCTGATGGCCGATCCGCCGGAGGATGCTGACTTCGACGCGCTGATGACCGAAATGGGCGAGCTTCAGGAAAAGATCGACGCGGTCGATGGCTGGACGCTCGACAACCAGCTCGAGATCGCGATGGAAGCGCTGGGCTGTCCGCCGGGCGACGCGTCGGTGGAGGGGCTGTCGGGCGGTGAAAAGCGCCGCATCGCGCTCACGCGGCTGCTGCTTGAAAAGCCCAAGATTCTGCTGCTCGATGAACCGACCAACCACCTCGATGCTGAAAGCGTCGCGTGGCTGGAGCGACACCTGATCGACTATCCGGGCAACGTGCTGCTGATCACCCACGACCGCTATTTTCTCGACAATGTCGTCAACTGGATCCTCGAACTCGATCGCGGTCGGTATTTCCCGTACGAGGGCAATTACTCGACCTATCTCGAGAAGAAGGCGAAGCGGCTCGAGCAGGAGGCGCGCGACGACGCCGGCCGCCAGAAGGCGATCAAGGACGAGCTCGACTGGATCCGGCAGTCGCCCAAGGCGCGTCAGACCAAGTCCAAGGCGCGTATCAAGGCGTTCGACGAACTGGTCGCCGCACAGGAAAACCGCACTCCCGGCAAGGCGCAGATCCTCATCCAGCTGCCCGAACGCCTCGGCGGCAAGGTGATCGAGGTGAAGGGCGTCAGCAAGAAGTTCGGCGACAAGCAGCTATTCGAAAACCTCAGCTTCACGCTGCCGCCGGGCGGGATCGTCGGCGTCATCGGCCCCAACGGCGCGGGCAAGACCACGCTGTTCAAGATCCTCACCGGGCAGGAAACGCCGGATTCGGGTGAGGTCGACATCGGGCCGACGGTGCGCATGGGTTATGTCGACCAGAGCCGCGACGCGCTCGATCCCAACAAGAATGTGTGGGAGGAGATTTCCGGCGGTCACGACATCATGACCATCGGCAAGCACGAGATGGCCACGCGCGCCTATGTCGGGGCGTTCAACTTCAAGGGCGGCGACCAGCAGAAGAAGGTCGGCCAGCTGTCGGGCGGTGAGCGCAACCGCGTGCATATGGCCAAGATGCTGAAGGAGGGCGGCAACGTCCTTATGCTCGACGAACCGACCAACGACCTCGACGTCGAGACGCTGGCGGCGCTTGAGGAGGCGCTGGAGAGCTTCGCGGGCTGTGCGGTGGTGATCAGCCACGACCGCTTCTTCCTCGACCGTCTCGCGACGCACATCCTCGCGTTCGAAGGTGACGGCCACGTGGAATGGTTCGAAGGAAATTTCGAGGCCTATGAAGAGGACAAGGTACGTCGTCTCGGCGAAGACGCGCTCAAGCCTGGCCGCGGCGCGCACAAGCGGCTGACGCGCTGACGCCCACACCAACACCGACGTCGGCGCGGACCTGATCCGAGCCAGGGCTTCGTTTCTCAAATGGTGGCGAGCAAGCCTGGCCCCGGATCATGTCCGGGCGACGAGGAGGGGGCTGCGGGCAAGAGAAAGGGCGGCTCTCGCTAGGAGAGCCGCCCTTTCTCTTTGTGCAGCCAATCAGCAGTTGCGGTTGTAATCGTAAACGCGCTGATTGTTACGATCGATGTAGTAGCAGGCGCCGCGATCGTCGCGATACCATCGGTTGCTCTGTGCGGTCGCCGCGCCGATGGCGCCGCCCGCAGCAGCGCCGACGGCCGCGCCGGTGAGCACGTCGCGTCCGCGGATCGCCTGAACGCCTGCACCCGCAGCCGCACCGATGGCAGCGCCCGAAACCGCGCGGCCGACGGTGGGATCGCTGCTGACGCTGTTGCCCCAGCGATCGGTGGTGGCGCAGCCGGCCAGCGAGACCGCGGCGGCGGCAACGAGAATGGCGTGTTTCATGATGCTCTCCGCGAAGGGATCCACGAACGGATCGAACGTCCTTCAAAACGCCCCTGAAGCCGGGGGCGTTCCGCGGGTCACCGCAAGCGGCGTACCCAAAGCTGACCTTCGCGCCGTTCGGTGGTAAAATTCGGGATCTGCGCGATCATGTCGCTCAGCCGCTTGAAGCCATAGTTGCGAGCGTCGAAACTGGATCGGTTGCCCGCGATCGTCCCGACTTCGCCCAGCTTGGCATAGCCGCGCTCGTCACGCTTGGCGGCTTTCCAGGCTTCCCCCAACAGCGTGACGACATCGTCATCCACCGGCTTCGTCGTCGCACGGGGCGAGGGCGCGGCGGCTCCACTGGCGTCGGTAATGTCCGGCTCGATCGAATTGTCGCGTGCGGCCTCGATCAATGCGTCGACATCGAGGAAGCGGTCGCAGGCAGCGCGAAAGCCCTCGGGCGTCTTGGCGCTGCCAAAGCCGTAGACCGGCAGTCCGTCCTGGCGGATGCGCATGGCAAGCGGCATGAAGTCGCTATCGCTGCTCATGATGCCAAATCCGTCGACCCGCCCACCGTGCAGCAGGTCTAGCGCGTCGATGGTCATCTTCATGTCGGTGGCGTTCTTGCCCTTGGTGATATCGAACTGCTGCTGCGGTTCGATCCCGTAGGCGTGGAGCCGTGTGCCCCAGCTCTTGGCCAAGTTAGGCTTGGACCAATTGCCATAAGCGCGGCGGATGCCGACGCTGCCGAGTTCCGCCAGCGCGGTGAGGACAGGGTCGATGCCGCTCGAGCTCGCATTATCCGCGTCGATGAGGAGGGCGATGTTTCGCTGGTTGGTCGCTTCTGCCATGGCGCCGCGCTAGCACGCGACGCCACAAGGCCCAATCATTTCAGGCCGGCGCAAATGTGCCCGCGTCGTCATCGAGCACGTAAAGCTGGCCTTCGTTGATCGCGAACCAGGCACCGTGCAGTTGCAGTTCGCCCGCCGCCTCTCGCTCGGCGACGAACGGGAAGCTGCGCAAATTGTCGATGCTGACCCGCACGCCCTCCCACTCGAGCGCGCGCTGGGGATCGGACGCGTCGCTGTCGCGCACGCGTTCGACCGCGTTGTCGATGATCGTCATCCAGTCGCCGACGAAGCTGCGTTCGGACATGTCGTCGCTGTGCCCGGCCAGCGCCGCGGCGATGCCCCCGCACTGACCGTGGCCGAGCACAACGATATGCTTGACCTTGAGACCGCAGACCCCGAACTCGATCGCCGCCGATGCGCCGTGGAGCCCGCCACCCTGCTCGAACGGCGGCACGAGGTTCGCGACATTGCGCAGCGCGAAGACCTGGCCGGGCACGGTGTCGAAGATCGTCGCGGGGTCGACCCGGCTGTCGCAGCAGCTGATGATCATCACCGGCGGCGCCTGACCATCGCTCGACAGGCTGTCGAAGCGCGCCTTTTGCTGGAGGTAGGCGGCGCCGCGAAAGCGCCGATAGCCGTCGACCAGTGCGTCGAATTCGCTCACCACCCTAGCTCCCTCCGCGTGTTGCGGCGGGGGATAGCCGACTGGGGCAGCATGGCAAGCACCGGTTGGCAAGCGGGGGTCCGGGGGCTATCTGCGCCGCATCATGAATGCTCCCGTCACGCTGACGCTCTCCAACACCGCTGACCGACCGGCGCGGGTCCGCAAGCCCGACTGGATCCGCGTCAAAGCGCCGACCAGCCACGCCTTTGCCGAGACCAAGCAGCTCATGCGCGGGCTCAATCTCGCCACGGTGTGCGAGGAAGCGGCGTGCCCGAACATCGGCGAATGCTGGTCGAAACGTCACGCGACGGTGATGATCCTCGGCGACACCTGCACTCGCGCCTGCGCGTTCTGCAACGTCAAGACGGGCATGCCGCGCAGTGTCGACCCGCTCGAACCGGAGCATGTCGCGACCGTCGCGGAGACGATGGGGCTCGAGCATATCGTGATCACCTCGGTTGATCGCGACGACCTGCCCGACGGCGGCGCATCGCAGTTCGTCCGGGTGATCGAGGCGGTGCGGCGGCGGACGCCCCGCACGACGATCGAGATTCTGACGCCGGACTTCCGCAACAAGCCGTTGAGCGCGCTAGAGGCGATCGTCGCGGCGCGGCCCGACGTCTACAACCACAATCTCGAAACCGTGCCGCGTTTGTATCCGACCATCCGCCCCGGCGCGCGCTACTACGCCTCCTTGCGGTTGCTCGAGACGGTCAAGCGGCTCGATCCGTCGATCTTCACCAAGTCGGGGATCATGCTCGGCCTCGGCGAACAGCGGCTTGAGGTCCATCAGGTCATGGACGACATGCGCGCCGCGAACATCGATTTCCTGACGATGGGTCAATATCTGCAACCGACGCCGCGCCATGCGCCGGTCATCGATTTCGTGACCCCGGAGCAGTTCGATGGCTTTGGGCGCATCGCGCGGGCGAAGGGGTTCCTTCAGGTCGCTTCGTCGCCGCTGACACGCTCCTCCTATCACGCCGGAGATGATTTCGTGGCGATGCGCGCCGCGCGTGAGGCGCAACTCGCCGGCGCGGTTCGGAGCTAGCGTGCCGCATCATCACGAACGCCGCGCGATGCCGTATCGCGCCGAGCAGATGTTCGACCTCGTCGCGGATGTCGCGCGCTATCCGGAATTCCTCCCATGGGTCGTCGGCGCCCGCGTGCGCAGCGACACCGCCCTGGAGGACGGGGGCAGCGTGCTGGTCGCGGACCTGCTGGTCGGATTCAAAGGACTTCGCGAGCGGTTCACATCGCGGGTCGAGCGGCGCCCAGCGGCCGCCGGCCAGCCCTTCCCCGCGATCGACGTCAGCTATGTCGACGGCCCCCTTTCCCACCTGCACAACAACTGGCGGTTCGAGCCCACCGAGGAGGGCTGCATGATCGACTTCACCGTCGATTTCCAGTTCCGCAACGCAATCTTTCAGCGCCTCGCCGGGCAGATGTTCGAGCGGGCGCTGCGCAAGATGATCGGCGCCTTCGAGGCTCGCGCGCTGGAGCTTTACGGCGACGGCGGGGCGGCTCCCTCAAGCAATAGTTCGAGCGCCATTCGCGCCGCCTGACGGCGGATCCCTTCCCGTCCGAGCGCCGGATCGAAATCGGCGCGAATGGTGAAGGCTTCATCCTCGGCATCGTGTCGGCTGACCCGACCGAAGATCACCGTGCCGACGGGCTTCGCGTCGGTGCCACCGCCCGGACCCGCAACCCCCGTCACGCTGACCGCGAGGTCGACGTCCGTCTGGGCCCGGACGCCGCGCGCCATCGCCCATGCCGCCGCCTTGCTCACCGCGCCAAAGGTCGCCAGCAAATCTTCGCTGACGCCGAGCACGCCGGTCTTCGTCTCGTTCGCATAGGCAACGACACCGCCTTGAAAGATGTCGCTTGCGCCCGGCACCGACGTCAGGGCCGCCATCACCATACCGCCGGTGCAGCTCTCGGCGACGGCAATGGTCAATTCGCGCGAACGGCAGAGGTCGACGACCCGCGCCGCCAATTGGTCGAGATCGTCGCTCATGCGGATGGTCCTTTGCGCGGCAGGAGCAGGCTCGCCACCGCCTGGGCCGCGAGCCCCTCGCCGCGGCCGGTGAAGCCGAGTTGTTCGGTCGTGGTGGCCTTCACTCCGACCTGCTCGATCGCGACGTTGGCGATGTCCGCAATCCGCTGTCGGATCGCTTCACGGTGCGGTCCCATTTTCGGCCGTTCGCCGATCAGCGTGACGTCGAGATGCTCGACCGTTCCGCCCGCCTCGTGAACGAGGCTGATCGCGTGCGCGAGAAACTGATCGGACGCCGCGCCCTTCCAGCGCGGGTCGCTCGGTGGGAAATGGCTGCCGATGTCCCCCCGGCTCAACGCGCCCAGCACCGCGTCGGTGATCGCATGCAGCATGACGTCGGCATCGCTGTGACCGACGAGGGCGAACTCGCATGGCACCATGACCCCACCGAGCCACACGCCATCACCCGCCGTGAGGCGATGCACGTCGAAGCCGCTACCGGTGGCGGTTCGCCACGTCGGGAGATTGTCCGCCTGCCGTGTCAGCAATCGTTCCATCCGCTCAAGATCGCCCGGCAGCGTGACCTTGTCGAGGGCGGCGTCGCCGGTGACCAGCGCGACGTCATGGCCGAGCGCACGCACCATCTGCGCATCATCGCTCGCCGGTCCGCCCGACCAGCGCTGATGCGCGGCAGCGATCACGGCACGGTCAAAGGCCTGCGGCGTTTGCACGCGGACCAGCGCATCACGGTCGACGACGTCACCCGCGCAATCTTGCTGTATCCGGACCAGCGTGTCGGTGACCGGGAGCGCCGGCACCGCGGCGACCGCGCCGCCGTCGAGCGCGGCGAGGAGGCAATCGATGACCTCTCGCGTGAGGCCCGGGCGCGCGGCGTCGTGGATCAACACCGGCGCATCATCGCGCGGCAGGGCGTCGAGCCCGGCCCGCACCGAGTCCTGCCGCTCCACGCCGCCCGCGACGCGACAAACCGTCGCCGCGAGGGTCGCCTGCACCGCCCCTCCGTCCCCATCATCGTCCGGTACGACCACCACGACTTCGCCCAGACGTGGGTGCGCGGCGAACGCGTCGACGCTCCAGCGCAACATCGGTCGACCGCCCAGCATCGCAATCTGCTTGACGCAATCGAGACCCGCGCGGCGACCTCGGCCCCCGGCGAGGATGATGGCATGGAAATGCTGCATCGGCGCGCGATGGCCTCGCCCGGGCTTCGGCGCAAGCTTGTTGACCTCACGCGAGGATGCTATCTGCCCGGCCCAAGTCGGCCGTCGTGCGGCTCGCGTTCAGCCAAGGCTCCAACATGACCGCCCTTATCAAGCCGATCGCTGTCGGTCCGGTGCGTATCGACGTGCCGGTCATCCTTGCCCCTATGACCGGGGTGACCGATCAGCCGTTCCGCACGCTTGTTCGCCGTTTCGGGTCGGGGCTCAACGTCACCGAGATGATCGCCAGCGCCGCCGCCATCCGCGAAACGCGCCAGTCGATCCAGAAAGCGGGCTGGGATCCCACGGAAGAGCCGGTGTCGATGCAGCTGGCGGGCTGCTCGCCGGACGAAATGGCGGAGGCGGCGAAACTGAGCCAGGATCGCGGCGCGGCGATTATCGACATCAACATGGGTTGCCCGGTGAAGAAGGTCGTCAACGGCGACGCCGGCTCCGCGCTGATGCGCGACCTGCCGCTCGCCGCTCGGCTGATCGAAGCGACGGTCAAGGCGGTGGACGTGCCCGTGACGGTCAAGATGCGGATGGGCTGGGACCACGCCAGCCTCAATGCGCCCGAACTGGCGAAGATTGCCGAAGACCTCGGCGCGCAGATGATCACGGTTCACGGCCGCACGCGCAACCAGATGTACAAGGGCTCCGCCGACTGGTCGTTCGTCGCGCGGGTCAAGCAGGCGGTGCGCGTGCCCGTAATCGTCAATGGCGACATCTGTTCGATCGACGATGCCCGCACCGCGCTCGACCAGTCGGGTGCGGACGGGGTGATGATCGGGCGCGGCGCGTACGGCCGGCCGTGGTTGCTGGCGCAGGTGATGCGCGGATTGACGGGAGCGGGCCCGCTCCCCGATCCGACGATTGGCGAACAATATCGCCTTGTGCGTGAACATTACGCCGCGATGATCGAGCACTACGGCCCCCGCACCGGCGTCGGCATCGCGCGCAAGCACCTCGGCTGGTATACCAAGGGGCTGCCGGCCTCGGCGGAGTTTCGCAATCGCGTCAACTTTATCGACGACCCGGCGGCCGTCACCGACGCGCTTGCGCGCTTCTACGAGCCGTGGGTCGAGCGCGAAGCAGCTTGAGCTCGCCTGAACCCGACGATCCGCTTCGAGACCGCGACGAAATCGCAACACCCGTGTTGTGGCGGCAACAATCGATGCCTAACGTCGCCGACGATGGACGCGTCGACCTCGATCACGCCTGAAGATGTGAAGGGAGGGGAGGGGCGCGCGCGTTCCCGCCTGTCCCGATCGGCCGAAGCGATCGCCGGAGCCGCCGCGCTGGTTACGCTCGGGCTGACCATCGCCACCATCGTCCGGATGCGCGACCAGACGCTCCTGTCTCCCGCGGGCGTCGCCTTTGCGCTGTTCGCGACGCTCGTTCCGGCGATGTTGCTGCTGGTGCTGATCGGGCGGCGCGTCGCCCGCGCTCGCGTGGCACGGCGGGGCGGCGGCGATGCGCGCCTTCACGTCCGGCTCGTCCTGCTGTTTTCGGCGACAGCGGCGGTGCCCACGCTGATGGTCGTGCTGCTGTCGAGCTACATGTTCCAGTCGGGCATGCAGTTCTGGTTCTCCGACCGTTCGCGCGGAATGTTCGAGAATGCGCTGGGCATTGCGCAGGGCTTTCTCGAAGCCGAAGTCCGTGACGTCGGCGCCAACACCGCGGCAATGGCGCACGACCTTCGCGCGGAACTCAACCGCGTGCCGATGAACGCGCAGCCGTTCAACGACTTCTACGTGCAGCAGGTCGTCGTCCGCGAGCTGAGCGAATCCGCAGTGCTCGAAGTGGGCGAAGACGGCATCGTGCGCACCGTCGCGCTGATCGACCCCAGCAATTCGGCCGCCACCAACCGCTTGCCGCCCGACGTCATATCCCGTCTCCGCGCTGGCGAAGAGGTCGTCGCGCGGCAGGCGGGCGATGGCGTCGAAGCGGTGACCCAGCTGCTCCCCGGCCGTCCGGTCTACCTTTACACCGCGCGCGGCGGTGTATTCCTGCCGCTGGATTCGGTCGGGCGAGCGGGCGAGGTGTTCGCGGATTACAACGTGCTGTTCGCGCGGTCGCGCAACCTTCAGTACCGTTTCCTCGCGGCGCTGTTCATCGGCGCACTGCTTCTGGTAGGGCTGGTCATCGCCGTCGCGATTGCCGTCGCCGATCGCATCGTGCGCCCGATCGACCAGCTGGTCGAGGCGACGCAGGCCGTGGCGGGCGGCAATCTCACCGCCAGCGTGCCCCACCCGAGCAGTTCCGATCCCGACGAGATCGCGCTCCTCGCGCGCGCCTTCAACGACATGACCGAACGGCTGCGAGTGCAGACGGGCGACCTCGTCGAAACGCGCGATCGCCTGGAGGAACGGCGCGCGTTTATCGAAGCTGTGCTCGGCGCGGTCGCAACCGGGGTTGTCTCGCTCGATGCGTCGCGACGGGTGATGCTCGGCAATGCCGCGGCGGCGGCCATACTCGGGCGTACGGGTGAGGACCTCGCCGGGCAGCGTCTCGACGACATCGCTCCGCCGCTGGCGACGTGGGTCGATTCTTCCGAACATGGCGCCATCGTGACGCTCGACGTCGCCGGGGAAAGCCGGACGCTCGCGGTGCGAATGACCGGCGCCGACGGGGGCAGGGTGCTCACCTTTGACGATTTGTCACAACAGCTCAGCGACCAGCGGCGTGCGGCATGGTCCGACGTTGCGCGGCGCATCGCTCACGAAATCAAGAACCCGCTCACCCCGATCCAGCTTGCCGCGGAACGGCTGCAGCGCCGCTTCGGTCCGGCGGAGGAGAAGGATCGCAGCGCGTTCGAGCGGCTGACCTCCACGATCGTCCGACAAGTCGGCGACCTGCGGCGGATGGTCGACGAATTTTCGCGTTTTGCGCAAATGCCCCGGCCGGTCTTCCGCCGCGACAGCCTGATCGACGTCATCCGACAGAGCATCTTTCTCCAAGAAATCGCGAAGCCCGATATTCGCTTCAGCTTTCACGGCCCCGACGAGCCGGTGGAACTGATCTGCGACCGGCGACTGCTGGCGCAAGCGTTCACCAACCTGCTGAAGAACGCCGTTGAAGCTATTGAACGCGGGCCGAATCGTCCCGGCGTCATCGATTGCGCTCTGTCGCGCGAAGGGGATGTCGTCCGGGTCGCGATTACCGACAACGGCGCGGGACTTCCGGCGGAGCGAGCGAGCATCACCGAACCTTATGTGACCACGCGCGACGGCGGGACGGGGCTCGGGCTCGCGGTCGTCTCCAAGATTGTCGAGGACCATGCGGGAACGCTCAGCTTCGCCGATCGCGACGGGGGCGGTACCGTGGTCGTGATCGAATTTGACACCGCGAAACTTGCCGCTCGAGCGGACCAAGGTTGAGCGAGAGGAAGGCTGACGATGGCACTCGATATCCTGGTCGTGGATGACGAAGCGGACATCCGCGAACTCGTCGCCGGCGTGATGGAGGATGAAGGCTACGCCGCGCGCACAGCCGGCAATGCCGATGAAGCGCTCGCCGCGCTCGACGAACGGCGGCCGTCGCTGGTCCTGCTCGACGTGTGGCTGGAGGGTTCGCGCATGGACGGGCTGGAGCTGCTCGACGCGATCAAGGGACGCGATCCGACCATTCCGGTGCTGGTCTTTTCGGGCCACGGCACGCTCGACACCGCGGTTGCCGCGATCCGACGGGGCGCCGTCGACTTCCTCGAAAAACCGTTCGAGGCGGACCGGCTGCTCTACCTCGTCGGGCGCGTGACCGAGACCGAACGGCTGCGTGCCGAGAACCGCGCGCTGAAAGCGCAGGCCTCGCTGGCAGACGAGATTCACGGGGTCAGTCCGGCGATCAACAACGTCCGCGCAACCCTGAAACGGGTGGCGTCGACCGGCAGCCGCGTTCTCATCAGCGGTCCCGCTGGGGTCGGGAAGGAGGTCGCCGCGCGTCTCCTGCACAATTGGAGCGGGCGGGCCAACGCACCCTTTGTCGTGCTCGCCGCAGCAAGCATGGAGCCCGACACGATCGAGGCCGAGCTATTCGGTGTCGAACGCGACGGCCAGGTGACGCCTGGCCTGCTCGAGCGCGCTCACGGCGGGACGCTGTTCATCGACGAAGTGTCCGATATGCCGCTCACGACGCAGGCCAAGATCCTGCGCGTGCTGACCGAACAAAGCTTCACGCGTCTCGGCGGGTCCCGGCTGGTGAGGGTTGACGTGCGGATCGTCTCGGCGACGTCGCGCGACCTCACTGTCGAGATCGAGGAAAAGCGCTTTCGCGAAGACCTCTACTACCGGCTCAATGTCGTGCCCGTGGTCATCCCGCCGCTGCGCGAACGGCGCGCCGACATTCCCGTGCTCGCGGAGCATTTTCTCGACCGGCTGGCGGCGGAGCGACGCGTTCCCGTGCCGCGCCTGTCCGACGATGCTCTTGCAACCCTGCAGGGCGCGAGTTGGCCCGGAAACGTCCGGCAACTGCGCAACGTGATCGAACGGATGATGATCCTCGCGCCGCAATCGCGCCTCGACACGATCGAGGTCGACATGCTGCCGAACGAGGTTGTCCACGGCGAAGTTTCGAACGACGATGGCGGCACCGCGCTGATGATGGGGGCCCCGCTGAGGGAAGCACGAGAGGCGTTCGAGCGCGAATATCTGCGAGTGCAGATTCGTCGTTTCGCCGGCAATGTATCGCGTACGGCCGCCTTTGTCGGGATGGAGCGCTCGGCGCTGCACCGCAAACTGAAACTGCTGGGCCTGACCGAAGACCGCGGCGGATGACTGCCTTGTCATGGCGGCCCGGCCACCTACACTTAGGAGGTCGTCATTGGACAATCGCACCGTCGATCGGTGCCAAGAACAGGACCGAGCTATGAGCGGCAAGATCAACAATCTGCAGGATATTTTCCTCAACCAGCTGCGGCGGGAGAAGGTGCCTGTCACCATGTTTCTGGTGAAGGGCGTCAAACTGCAGGGGATCATCACCTGGTTCGACAATTTCAGCGTGCTGCTGCGCCGCGATGGGCAGTCGCAGCTTGTCTACAAGCACGCGATTTCAACCATCATGCCTGCACCGGGATATGATCCGTCGCCGGTTCGCGAAGCGTTCGGGGCGGCGCCCAGTGCGTCACGCATGTTGCAGGCGGTGTTTCTCGCTGCGGTTCAGCGATCGGATCAGCCTGTCACCATGTTCCTCGTCAACGGCGTGATGCTCCAGGGTGACGTCGCCGCCTACGATCTGTTCTGCGTGCTTCTGGAGCGCGATGGCGCGGTGCAGCTTGTGTATAAGCATGCGATCTCCACGGTGCAGCCCAGCGGGCCTCTCAATCTTCAGGCGGACACCGACGCCGGCGCGGATACGGAAGAGGACGGCGTTTGAGTTTTTCGGCTGAGCGCGAGGAGGTCTCCCGCGGGGCACGCACGCTGGTCGTGATCCCCGACGACGTCGTGGCGGCGCGCCGCAACGGCCATAGCGGTCGTGATCGCGAGGGGCGGGTCGAAGAGGCGAGGGGACTGGCCGCCGCGATCGGGGTGGACATCGTCGATACGATCATCGTCCCGCTGCGCCGCTTGCTGCCGGCGACTTTGCTCGGACCGGGGCAAGTGGAGACCATCGCCGAACGCGCCACCCGCGACGAGGTCGAACTGGTCATCATCGATGCCAGTCTGACTGCCATCCAGCAGCGCAACCTCGAACGCACCATCGGCGCCAAAGTGATCGATCGCACCGCGCTGATCCTTGAGATTTTCGGGGAGCGCGCTGCGACGGCCGAGGGGCGGTTGCAGGTCGAACTCGCACACCTCGACTATCAGCAAGGCCGTCTTGTGCGGAGCTGGACCCACCTCGAGCGGCAGCGTGGCGGGTTTGGCTTTCTGGGGGGGCCGGGCGAGACGCAGATCGAGGCTGACCGCCGGATGATCCGCGACCGGATGGCGCGACTGCGTCGCCAGCTCGACGACGTCGCGCGGACTCGCGGCCTCCACCGCGAGCGTCGACGTCGCGCGCCCTGGCCGGTGGTGGCGTTGGTCGGCTACACCAACGCCGGCAAATCGACGCTCTTCAACGCCTTGGCGGGGGGCGGAGCGGTCGCGGAAGACGCGCTGTTCGCCACGCTCGACCCGACCATGCGCCGGGTCGAGATCGACGGCGTCGGGGCGGCCATCGTGTCGGACACGGTCGGCTTTGTGTCCGATTTGCCGACGCAGCTCGTTGCAGCATTCCGTGCGACGCTGGAAGAAGTGCGGTCGGCGGACCTACTGCTTCACGTGCGCGACGTCTCGCATCCCGAGACGCTGATCCAGCGTGACGACGTCATGAAGGTGCTGGGCGAGTTGGGCATAGGACCGCTTGCCGAGCGGGCCGGTGGCGACGGTGCGGTCGACGACAGCGGGACCCTGGGCCCGCCGATCCTCGAGGTCCACAACAAGCTCGACATGCTGCACGGTGAGGCGCGGGCGACGGCGCTCGCCGAGGCGGAACGGGTGGGGGCGGTGGCGGTCTCGGCGCTGCAGGGGGAGGGGCTGGATGCCCTTCGCGCACGGATCGCGTCATTGCTTGGCGGAGAGAGCATCGAGCGCGACGTGCATTTGTCTGCGGACGAGGGCGCGACGCTGGCCTGGCTTTACGACCATGCGCAGGTCGTCGAGCGGCGCGATCGCGACGACGGCGGGCAGGATCTGCGCATTCGCCTGTCGTCGCTCAACCATGCGCGGCTTAACCATCGGCGCAGCGCATCCGCGGATCAGGCCTGAGCGGCTTTCGCGTCTTGCCACAGCTGCTCAAGCTCGGCGAGCGTGAGCTCCGAGAGCGGTCGCGCACTCGATTGTTCGACGTGGCGAAAGCGCATCTCGAAGCGGGCGTTTGCGTCCCTCAGCGCGGCTTCGGGGTCGATGTCGAGGTGCCGCGCATAGTTGACGACCGAGAACAGGAGATCGCCGACCTCCGCGGCTCGTTCCGTCGAGGAGGTCGCGCTGTCGACCTCGGCGAGTTCTTCGTCGATTTTCGCGCGCGGACCGTCGGCGTCGGGCCAGTCGAACCCGACCCGGGCCGCGCGCCGCTGAAGCTTTTCCGCGCGTTTGAGCGCCGGCAGACCCAGCGCCACACCGGCGAGTGCGCTTTCCGCACCGGCGCGTCCGCGTTCCTCGGCCTTAATCCCCTCCCACCCTCCGCGGGGGCCTCCCTCGCCGTCGGCGCTCTCGTAGACATGCGGGTGCCGGCGGATCATCTTGTCGCAGACAGCGCTCACCACGTCAGCAAAGTCGAAGGCGCGCCGCTCCTGCGCGATGCGGGCGTGATAAACGACCTGCAACAGCAGGTCGCCAAGCTCGGATTTGAGATCGTCGAGGTCGCCGCGCGCGATCGCGTCCGCGACCTCATAGGCTTCCTCGATCGTGTACGGCGCGATCGAGGCGAAATCCTGCTCGCGATCCCATGGACAACCCAAGTCGGGATCGCGCAGGTCGACCAGCATCTGAAGGAGCGTTTCGATGCGATAGGGGGATGGGGGTGCGGGCAGCGTCATCGATGCGCTTTGCCAACCGTGCCGATCAACCTCAACCACGCTGCCCGATAATATATATTATGCAAAGTGAGACTGCCTTCGACGGTTTCAGTTATGCCGTCCCCTCCTTCAAGCTCCGGCGAAAGATCCCGGACGATCAACTCACTTTTCCGTTACCGGTGCACTTCGTTCTGTGTGCAGCCGTTGCGTTCCGTCTGGATCGTCGTGTGTGCGATCCCGTGCCGGTCATCCAGCATCTCGCAAAGCGAGTGGCGCACCAACTCGGCGTCCGCTGCGGGCTCCAGCGTCACATGGGCCGTGAGGCTGCGGTCGTCACCGGCGATCGACCAGAGGTGCAGGTCATGAACGTCGCGAACCCCCGGGACCGCCTGCATATGGGCCCGCACCTCCGCAAGATCGACGCCGCGTGGAACACCCTGCAGCAAGATATTCAGCGTGTCACGCAGGAGGTGCCACGTCCGCGGCAGGACCCAAACACCGAGCAGGATTGCGACCACCGGGTCGATCCACGACCAACGCGTTAGCATGATCAGGACCGCGCCGACGATCACGCCAAGCGAGCCGAGCATGTCGGCCCAAACCTCGATATAGGCGCCCCGAATATTGAGGCTGTCGCTGCGCCCTCCGGCCAAGATGCGCATCGAGATGAGGTTGCTGACCAGCCCCGCCACAGCGATGCCGAGCATGCCCCAGCTGTGAACCGCCCTCGGGGAGATCAGGCGGGACGCGCCCTCGTAAAGAATATATCCGGCGACGACGAACAGCAACAACGCGTTCAGTGCCGCGGCCAGCACCTCGAACCGACGGTAGCCGAAAGTGCGCCGCTCGTCCGCCGGACGCTGCCCGATCCGGACGGCCGCGAGCGCGATTGCGAGGGCCGCCGCGTCGGTGAACATATGGCCTGCGTCCGCAAGCAGCGCCAAGCTGTCGAACCACCATGCGCCCAGCAGCTCGACGAGCAGAAAGCTGCCGGTGACTGCCAGCGCGCCGGCGAGCCGCCCCGCACTCGCACCCGCACCGTGATTGTGGTCATGACCATGGCTGTGCCCGGTCGTGCGACCATGGTCGTGGCCAGGCCCCGCCATCAGACTGGCTCCGACACCCAGGTGAGACCGTCATAGCCTGGCTCGACGCCCGCCGGCAGCTCTTCACACAGCGTGCGATAATCCATCGAACCGTCCATGTGCATCAGAACCGCATGTTTCGGGCGGACCGCCGCCACGCCGTCCAGCGTCTGGGCAAGCGTCGGATGTGTGGGATGCGGTCTCCTTCGCAGCGCGTCGACGACGAACATATCCAGATCGCGGTAGAAGCTTCGCATCGCCGGCGAGAATTTTGCAAAATCGGTGGCATATCCCACCCGGCTGCCACCGGCTTCGAACAGCAGGCCACTGCTCACGATCCCGCCGTGTGGCATGTCGATGAAGCGAATGGAGATGTCGCCGATCGTAATTGGCCCGTTCAGGGGTTCGCCGTACAGGATGGCCGGGTAGGGCCCGTTCCCCTGAAACGCGTAATGGAAGCGCTGGACGAGTCGACGCCAGCACTCCGGCCGCGCGGTGCAGCGGATCGGCTCGCCCCACGCCTGGAAAAGCTGCCGAAGATCGTCGATGCCGTGCGTATGGTCGGCATGTTCGTGCGTCCACACCACCGCGTCGACACGCGGGCTTCCCGCAGCCAGCAATTGTTCGCGCAGATCCGGCGAGGTGTCGACGAGAATGGACGTCGTCTCAGTCTGAACGAGCAGCGAGGCGCGCGTACGCCGGTTGCGCGGCTCGGACGGGTCGCACTGTCCCCAGTCCGGCCCCCCCTTCCCCAGGCGCGGCACGCCCGACGAGGTGCCCGCGCCGAGCAGCGTCACCTTCACGCTGCTGCCTTTGCGAACAGACGAAAGAAGTTTCGCGTGGTTGACGCGCCGATTTCGTCGACCGTCGCGCCGCGCAGTTCCGCGAGAAACGCTGCGGTATCCGCGACGAAGGCCGGCTCGCATGGCTTGCCGCGGTTAGGCACCGGCGCAAGAAATGGCGCGTCGGTTTCGATCAGCAGCCGGTCGTCCGGCACGATCGCCGCGGTCTCCTGAATGTCGCGCGCGTTCTTGAACGTGACAATACCCGACATGGAGATATAGAGCCCGAGTGCAAGCGCCGCCTCCGCGAACGCCTGGCTTGCCGTGAAGCAGTGAATGACGCCAGTGAGGCTGGAGCCCGCCTCTTTCAGGAGCGCGAGGGTGTCGTCCTCGGCATCACGCGTATGCACGATAATCGGCAGTCCGCTTTCGGTCGCTGCGCGAAGGTGCTCGGCGAAGACGGCTTGTTGCCGTAACCGGTCGGATTTGTCGTAATAATAATCGAGTCCGGCCTCGCCGATGGCGACGATGCGCGGATGTCGGGCGCGCTCCACCAGCTTCGCCGCGTCGATGCCGGGGTGCGCATCCGCTTCGTGCGGGTGGATGCCGACGCTCGCCCAGACGTCGTCGTGGCGGGTGGCGGTCTCGAGAATATCGTCCCACTCCCGCTCGCGGGTGGCGATGTTGAGAAACCCCCTCACCCCGCGCTCCCGCGCAGCGGCAAGCACGTCATCCTGGCGCTCGACAAGACCGGCGTAGTTGAGGTGGCAGTGGCTGTCGACGAACATCAATCGACGCCGACAAGCTCAAGACGCGGAAACGCTGGAGTGGGCACCGGGAGCGAAGTACCGCACGGAACCGATTGGTCCAGTTTGGAAAAGCTGCGAGCGCTTTGGTCGGCGCCGACGAGGTCCAGCACGCTCGCGGCACCCGCCGGGATCGACCAGCTCGCCAGGATTGCCAGTCGACGGATGGCGTCGTGGGCGGTGGCGAGGATCGCGTCTGCCCGGTTAGGATCGGTCTTGCGCACGCTCCACGGGGCCTGATCAGCGATGTAAAGGTTGGCGGCATCCATCGCACGCCACAGCGCGTCGAGCGCATCGTTGATCTCGAGCGTTTCCATCGCGCCGAGCATGTCCGCGCGCGCCTGGTCGATGGCATGCAGCAACGCGCGGTCCGCCTCCCCCTCGCCTGCGCCAGCGGGGACCTTGCCATCGCAATTTTTCGAAATCATCGACAGCGTGCGCTGCGCGAGGTTGCCGAAATTGTTTGCAAGCTCCGCGTTCGCCCGCGTGACGATGGCCTCCTCGGACATGGTGCCGTCGCTCCCGAAGCGCACTTCGCGCAGCAGAAAATGGCGAACCGCGTCCGAACCGTATCGACGGGCGAGCTCGATCGGGTCGACGACGTTGCCGCTCGACTTCGACATGCGCTCGCCACGATTGAGGATGAAGCCGTGGCCGTACACCTGACGAGGCAGCGCAACCCCGGCGCTCATCAGGAACGCCGGCCAGTAGATCGCGTGAAATCGAACGATGTCCTTGCCGATGACATGCACGTCGGCCGGCCAGAAGCGCATGTCTGTTGCGTCCGGATCGGGATAGCCCAACCCGGTCAGATAGTTCACGAGCGCGTCGACCCAAACATACATGACGTGCCGATCGCTGCCGGGGACTTTGACGCCCCAGTCGAAGCTCGATCGCGAGACGGACAGGTCGTTGAGCCCGCCTTCGAGGAAACGAACGATTTCGTTGCGGCGACTTTCCGGCCGAATGAAGTCCGGATGTGCGGCGATGTGATCGAGCAGCGGCTGCTGATATTTCGACAGCCGAAAAAACCAGCTTTCCTCGACGGTCCATTCGACCGGCGTGCCCTGCGGCGACAGCTTCACACCATCGTCGCCGGCGACCAATTCGTCTTCGGCGTAAAAGGCTTCGTCGCGGATGGAATACCACCCCTCGTAGCGGCCAAGATACAGGTCCCCCGCCGCCTCCATCGCGCTCCACAAAGCCTGCGCGGCGGCGTGGTTCGCCGGTTCTGACGAGCGGATAAAGCGGTCGTAGCTGATGTCGAAGGTCGCAGTCATGTCGCGAAAATGCGCGCTCATGCGGTCGGCGAAGGTGGCGGGATCGACCCCCTCCCCCCGCGCCTTCTGCGCCATTTTAAGGCCATGTTCGTCGGTGCCGGTCTGGAACCGCACGTCGCGGCCTTCCAGCCGACGGAAGCGCGCGATCGCATCGGCGCAAATCGCCTCGTAGGCGTGACCGACGTGGGGGCGCCCGTTGGGATAGTTGATCGCGGTCGTGATATAAAAGGGCGTGGTCATGTGAGCGGGCGCTTAGCGGAGCCGGCCCGGTCGCGCCAGTCAGGCGCGACGGACGCGCGCGATCGTGGCGAGCGCGCCGCTCGTCACCATGGCGATGGTCGCGGGGTCCTCCGCCGCCGCAACCGCGTCGATGAGCGGACGAAGCTTGGCTTGCGCGTTGAGCAAGGGCTCCACGTCGCAAGCGTCCCCGTCGCGCGCGGCGCGGTGCAGCAGCGCGCTCGCCATCATCACGCTCGCGGCAAGCTTCGGCCGGTTGGTCACCCCGGTCAGCGATTTTGCGAGTTCGACGCGCAACCGGTTGTCCGGATCGCCATGCGCCGCGATTTCGCACAAGGCGCGGTCGACCGCCGCAAGGTCAAGCGCATCGAATGCCGCCGCCTCCGATGGATAGACCTCTTGCAGCGCCGCCAGCGCGCCCTCGCCTGCCGCGCCCCCCGCCGACGGACCCCGCCAGGTCAGCAGGCGACAGCGCGATCGAATGGTCGGAAGAATGCGACCGGGTCGGTGAGCGATAAGGAGAAATGTCGTCGATCCGGGCGGTTCTTCGAGAATCTTGAGCAGGGCATTCGCCGCGGCTTCGTTGCATTCGTCGATGCTGTCGATGATCGCCGCCCTGCGCTCGCCGAGCGTCGGTCGGGTTAGCACGCGACCCCGCAGCTGTCGCACCTGTCCGACGTCGATCACCGTCTTGGGCTTGCCCTTGCTCGGGCCTTCCTCGTGCACCCCCTTGATCAGCACGTCGATATCGGGGTGCGCGGCGACCTCGTCACTGATGTCGTCGTTCTCGCTCGGCCAGCTGTCCTGCACGATGCGCCACGCCGCCCGATCGACAAAGCGCCGCATCGCTGGCGAACGCGGCCCAGCGATCAGCCAGGCATGAGGTGCTCGCACGCCGGTGATGGCCGCCTCGAGCGCGCTCTCAAGGTCGGACCCGATCATGCGCCAAGCCGCGATGTGATGGCACTCATCAAGCGAGACGTCACCGCTTCGGGTTCAGCCGCTGCGTCGATGCGCACGATGCGGTCGGGGTCTTCCTGCGCTAAACGGCGGAAAGCCGCGTTGACCTCGGCATGATAAGCGGCGGTCCGTCGCTCGAATGCATCGGTCCCGCCCCGTCGCGCGCGCCGTTCGAGCGCCACCTCCTCCCCGAGATCGAGCAGCAAGGTAAGGTCGGGCATGAGGCCCCCCACGCCAGACCGGTGCACGGAGATTATATCCTCATCCGTCGGACGGTCCCCGAACTCTCCTGCGACCGCTTGGTACGCCCGGGTGGAGTCGATATAGCGGTCGCACAGCACCCAGGTCCCGGCCGCGAGCGCGGGTTCGATCAGCCGCGCGACATGCTCCGCGCGGGCTGCGGCGAACAGCAGCGCTTCGGTGCGCGGCGTGACGCCCACGCCGTCCAGCAGCAATGCGCGGATCGCTTCGCCGCCCGCGGTGCCGCCGGGCTCGCGGGTTGTTACGACCATATGGCCGCACTCGCGCAGGCGATCCGCGAGCGCGGTCAACTGCGTGGACTTGCCGACGCCCTCACCCCCCTCGAGCGTGATGAAGCGCCCTCGAACGGCCGTCACGGACCGCGCACGATGATCGCGCGAACGCCATCCCGGTGGATACGGCGCCGGGCGGCATCTGCCTCGCCGCGTGTCCCGAACGGTCCGACGCGAACGCGATGGACGGATCGGGCGACGCTGACATCACCGCCAACAGTGCCAGCCACCCGCCGCGCGGACGCCGGGTCGCGAAAGGCCCCCACCTGGACGAACCAACCGCGACCGACGGGGGTCGCCTGAACCGGGCTGGATTGTGCCGCAGTAACAACAGCCGGCGTTCGATCGGGAGCGGCGCCCCCCGTCCCCGGCCGCGGCATCGCCTGCGCGCGCTCGCGCAGGATTACCAGCAGGCTCTCGGGCGTGTCGACGCGCGCCTGAACGCTGCGGCCACCGGTCAGGGCCGCTCGTTCCGCTTCGACGGGGAACGTGCGGCGGACCCGCACGGCCAGCGGCGCCTGATCCGACCGACCGAGCTGCGCCGCGGCGCCGGGCGTGATGCCGATGAGCGCCCGTGCATCGGTCGGTCCCCGATCTTCAATCCGCACGAGCACGGTTCGGCCCGTGTCGAGACGGGTCACTTCGACATAGCTCGGCAGCGGCAGCGTGCGGTGCGATGCGCCGATGGCTGCCGACCGAAATGGCTCGCCGCTGGCCGTGGTCGCTCCCCGCCGCCCTTCGGTCGCGACGATGGCGTAGCCGACCTCGTCATAATCGAGCGTGTCGACCGGCGTATATGTCCGGCCGCCGAGTTCATCGGGCGCAGTCCCCGCTGCGCGCCCGGTTGTCACGGGCGGCGCAGAGGGCGTGACCTGTCCGCTCGCGGACGCCGCCGCGAGCGACGCTACCGCAAGCGCCAGACAGACCTCAGCTCGTAATCGCATCGCCGAGAATTCCGACCGCCAGCGCATAATGGTTGAGACAGTTATAATCGAGGATCGCACGATAGCTGCCGGAAATGAGATACCCCGTTCGCCCCGGCCCGTCGGGTTCGATCAGACTGAGCTGCGTATCGGCACTCGGCTGAAGCCCCTGAAAAACGATCCCGCGCCGCTGCCATTCGCTTACCGGCATGTAGCGGCTGTGCCGTGCAAATACGCGGGGACAGCGCGGACTGACCATCGGCGTGCCGAGACTGGCGCGGTCGAGCGATGCGGGGACGCTGACCGCGTAGCCCCATCGCTCGCCGCGCTTGTAGCCCGCCACTTCGAGATAATGCGCGATCGAAGCAAGCGCGTCCGCTTCGTTGTTCCAGATCTGCGCGCGCCCGTCGCCATCACCGTCGCGGGCAAGGCGCAGGTACACCGACGGCAGAAACTGGGGATAGCCGAACGCCCCCGCCCAACTGCCGACCAGCGCTTCGCGCGGGGTGCCACGTTCGACCATCAGCATGGCAGCGATCAGTTCGCCCTCGAACAGGTCGCGGCGTCGGCCGTCGTAGGCGAGCGTGGCGAGGCTGCGCAGCAGGTCGAAATCACCTGTCACGCGACCGTAATTGGTCTCCTTGCCATAAATGCCGAGGATGATTCCGGCAGGAACGCCGGTACGCGCCTCGATCTGTGCCAAGTGCGCACGTTCGCGGTTATAGACGACGCGGCCCTGGTTGATCCGTGCCGCATCCACATGGCGCGCGAGATAGGGCGCGAACGGTGCCGGGGGCGGGTTCGGGATAGACGGGGCATCCGACTGGCTCCGGTCCAACGCGACGACCCGGGGATTGTATGTGAGCGTCGTCGTGAGCCGATCGAACGTCGACGCGCTGACGCCGGCACGAAGGGCCTTGGGGCGGACCGTGGCGAGGTAAGCTTGAAAGCCACTTTGCGCAGGATCGGGGACATAGGCCTGCGGGGGCGGCAGAGGCTGGACCACCTCCTGCGCAGCGAGCGATGCAGGGCCGACGAGCACGGACGCGCTGACACTCGCGGCTATAAGGGCGAGCTTGGGGAGACGTTTTGCCGACATGCCGCCGGGGTAGGTCACCCACCCCCGATCGTAAAGTGTCTTGGCGCTTGGCGATGCCCATCTCCGCCGATAAAGGCGCTCGGGTCGCGGGCAGGTGGCCGAGTGGTTTAAGGCAGCGGTCTTGAAAACCGCCGTGGGTTTACGCTCACCGTGGGTTCGAATCCCACCCTGCCCGCCAGCCTACCCGGCTGCGTTAGACAGATTGGCCGGAGTGACGAGTTTGCCGACCAGCGTGCGCAGGTCGCTCAACGTCGTCTGACCCGCCACCACCTCGTGATAGCCGATGCCGGCCCGGCGAAGGGCTTCTTTCTTGACGGCGTCGCGGGCGGCGGCGTTGCCCTGATGGTGGCCGGAGCCCTGATATTCGATCGCGTGACGCGGGCGCAGCTCCTCATCGATCAGCAACAGGTCGACGCGCTTGGAATTGATACACAGAAATGCGTCGAGGTCCGAGCTGCGCAGCACCTCCCCCAACGACACCTGCGCCATCACGTGCCACTGAGGATTGCTGTCCTCGACAAGGCGATGAAGCTGTCGGAAAAGACGCGTCTCAGGCACGTTGAGCAAGCGTCGCGCGTCGTAGGTCGCCGACATGACGGTGCGGAGCTGATCTGCGGCGTCACTGCCCTTACGCTGCGGTTCCGGACGAAGCGGCCCAACCGTGGACGCCGCGTTCCGCCGCCAGCCTTCCCGAGCGGAGCGTCGATTGGGACGGAACTTCGGTCGGAACGGGCGCCTCGATTTCCGCTCGATCGCCATACCGAGCATCACGCCCACGGCGGCAGCAGCCGCCATCGGCGTGAGAAGAAGGAGATCGGCACCGATCATGCCGTCCGCCTGCCAACAGGAGGTTACCGTTCGCTTAAAGCGCGATGGCGAACGTAGAAAATGGCGCACCCGAAAGGATTCGAACCTCTGACCCCCAGATTCGTAGTCTGGTGCTCTATCCAGCTGAGCTACGGGTGCGCGGTGAGCGGGCTGTTATGCGTGCGCGGCGGCATAGGCAAGGCCTAATCGCGCGTCGCTGCAAAAAGGCTTTGCTCGCCCATCGGTCGATCGCTCACCCCTCAGCCGCGAGCAATCGCCGCCTGTGCCGCGGCGAGGCGGGCGATGGGCACGCGGTAGGGCGACGCGCTGACATAATCGAGGCCCGCAGCCTCGCAAAAAGCGATGCTTGCAGGGTCGCCGCCATGTTCGCCGCAGATGCCCAGTTTGAGGTCCGCCCTCACCCGCCGCCCCCGGTCGCGAGCGGTGAGGATCAGCTCGCCCACGCCTTCGACATCCAGCGTCACGAACGGGTCCGAAGGCAGCAGCCCGCGTTCAACGTAGCTCCCGAGGAAGCGCGCAGCATCGTCACGGCTGATCCCGAGCGTCGTCTGCGTAAGGTCGTTCGTGCCGAAGGAGAAGAATTCCGCCGCGCCGGCAATGTCCCCCGCTCGCAACGCTGCCCGCGGGAGTTCGATCATCGTGCCGACGAGGTAGTCGATCCGCCCGCCCCGCTCGGCGAACACACGTTCCGCTTCCGCCTCGATGATCGCTCGGCAATAGCTCACCTCCTCGCGGGTGGCGGCGAGCGGGATCATCACCTCGGGCAGCGGCGTGGCGCCGCTCGCGGCAACGTCCAGCGCGGCTTCGAAGATGGCGCGAGCCTGCATCGCGTAGATTTCAGGATAGGTCACCGCGAGGCGGCAGCCGCGGTGGCCGAGCATTGGGTTCACCTCATGCAACGCCGCGGCGCGTTCGCGGAGCGTCTGCGCTTTCACCCCGGCCTGCGCCGCGACCGCCTCGAACTCCTCGTCGCCCTGCGGCAGGAACTCGTGGAGCGGGGGGTCGAGCAGGCGGATGGTGACGGGCAGCCCGGCCATGATGGTGAAAATCTCGCGGAAGTCCTCGCGCTGCGCCGGGAGCAGACGCGCCAGCGCGGTCGCGCGGGCCGCCGCGTCGCCCGCCAGGATCATCTCGCGCACCGCGATGATGCGGTCGGCGGCGAAGAACATGTGTTCGGTGCGGCAGAGCCCGATGCCTTCCGCCCCGAATGCGCGAGCGGCGCGGCAGTCTTCGGGCGTGTCGGCGTTGGTGCGCACGCGCATGCGCCGCACCTCGTCCGCCCAGCCCATCAGCGTCGCGAAGTCCGCGCCCAGCTCGGGCTCGACCATCGGCACGCGCCCCGCGAGCAGTTCGCCCGTGGCGCCGTCGATGGTGACCCAGTCGCCCTCGGCAAAGCGACGCTCGCCTACGCGCATCGTCCCGGCGGCGGCGTCGATGACGAGCGCACCCGCGCCCGACACGCACGGCCGTCCCCAGCTGCGCGCGACCACTGCCGCGTGGCTGGTCATCCCGCCGCGCGCGGTGACGATGCCCCGCGCGGCGTGCATGCCGCGGATGTCCTCGGGGCTCGTCTCCACGCGGCAGAGGATGACGTCATCCCCCTCCCCCGCCCGCCGCGCGGCGGTGTCGGGGTCGAACACCAGCACGCCGCTCGCTGCGCCCGGCGATGCGGGGAGGCCGCGGGTGATGAGGTCGCGCGTCGCCTTCGGATCGAGCGTCGGATGGAGAAGCTGGTCGAGCGCGGAGGGCTCCACGCGCTGCACCGCTTCGGCGCGAGAGATCAGCCCTTCGTTGGCCATATCCACCGCGATCCGCACTTGCGCGCGTGCGGTGCGCTTGCCCGAACGGGTCTGGAGCATCCACAGCCGGCCGCGCTCGACGGTAAATTCGATGTCCTGCATGTCGCGGAAATGCGTTTCGAGCGTGTCGAACACGCCGCCGAGCTCGCCGAACGCCTCCGGCATCGCCTCCTCCATGCTGAGCGGCTTGGCCCCCGCCGCCTCACGCGCGGCGCGGGTGAGATATTGCGGCGTGCGGATACCCGCCACGACGTCCTCACCCTGGGCGTTGACGAGCCATTCGCCATACCAACGGCGCTCTCCGGTAGCCGGGTCGCGCGTGAAGGCGACGCCGGTGGCGCTGTCCTCGCCGAGATTGCCGAACACCATCGCCTGCACATTGACCGCGGTGCCCCAGTCGTGGGGGATGGCGTTGAGCTGGCGATAGACGCGCGCGCGTTCGCTCTCCCAACTGTCGAACACCGCCCCGATCGCGCCCCACAGCTGTTCGCGCGGGTCGTCGGGGAAGTCGGCGCCGGTCGCGTCGCGGACGAGGGCGCGATACTGCTCGACCAGCCCGCGCCAGTCCCGCGAGGTCATCTCCGTATCGAGGTGGAAGCCGTTGTCTTCCTTGGCTGTTTCGAGCGCATCCTCGAACGCGTGATGATCGACGCCGAGCACCACGTCGCCGTACATCTGAATGAAACGACGATAGCTGTCCCACGCGAAGCGCGAGTCACCCGACTGTGCCGCAAGCCCCTCGACCGTCGCCGCGTTGAGGCCGAGGTTGAGGACGGTGTCCATCATCCCCGGCATCGACACGCGCGCGCCCGAACGAACGGAGACGAGCAGCGGGTTCGCTGGATCGCCGAAGCGTTTGCCGGTGACCGCCTCGATATGGGCGATGCCCTTCGCGACCTCGTCGTGGAGCGCCTCCGGGATGCGCCGCCCGCCCTCCACATAAGCCGCGCAGAGCGTCGTCGGGATGGTGAAGCCCGGCGGCACCGGAAGGCCGATCGACGCCATCTCGGCAAGGTTTGCGCCCTTGCCACCGAGGATTTCCTTGGACCGTTCGGAGGTGGTGGCCTCGCCGCCGAAGAGGTGCACGGTTCCGTCGATCACGGGTCGATCCTTTCAATGCGGTCGTCGCCAGACGACCCCGCCCGCGCCCCACGGGTGCGGAAATTCAGGCTGACCTCACCAAAAGCGCGAGTTGTGCGCAGGCGTTCGCTCATCCCTCGATCTTGGAGAAATCGGCGACCCCATGAACCGCATCGCGCAAGCGAGCGAGCAGTGCCAGACGCCGGGTTCGCACCGCGGGATCGGGGTCGTTGACCATCACCGCATCGAAAAACGCATCGACCGGCGCGCGCAGGCTGGCGAGCGCTGCCATCGCCGCGGTGAAGTCCTCCGCCGCCACCGCCTCGCGCGCGCGGGGCTCGGCATCGTCCAGCGCAGCGAGCAGCGCCGCCTCTTCGGGCGCGAGATCGAGCCGCTTCCCTTCGGGGGAGGGGTTGGGGTCGGGGCTATCGTCAGACGCCGCGCCCGCCGGAGAGGCCCCACCCCCGGCCCCTCCCCTCAAGGGGAGGGGGGAGGCGGCGTCGCCCTCGGCCTGCTTCAATATATTGGCCGAGCGCTTGTAGGCACGCAAAAGATTGGCGCCGTCGTCGGTGCCGATGAACCCCTGCAACGCATGCACTCGCGCGAGGAGGCGGACGAGGTCGTCCTCCCCTAACGCAAACACCGCGTCGATCAGGTCATGCCGAACCCCCGCCTCGCGCTGCTGAACCTTCAGGCGGTCTGCGATACTCGCGAGAATGCCGATCGTATCGGCCTTCTCTAACCCGGGAGTCTTAGCAGCGCTTTCAAATAACTGACGCAGCCCCACTCGGAGGCCACGCCCCAGGATGATCGCGATGAGGCCCATCTCAGTTTGGCGAACGCCAAACGGGTCCTTGGAGCCGGTGGGGTGTATGTCACCCGCCCAATATGCTGCCCTCGTCTCGATCCGAAACGCGAGCGCTATCGCTGCACCCAAATCTGAGTCCGGAAGATCGCCACCACGAGTAGTTGGGCGATAGGTTTGCTCGACGGCTCTAGAAAGATGCTCCGGCCAACCAGCGCTCCTCAAGAGACGCCCAGATATGAGACCTTGGAGTTCCGGAAACTCCCCCACTGTCGACGAGGGGAGGTCGTTGAGAGCGTATCGACTTCCGCGGTTTACGTCATCTCTGAAGCTCTGATCTCCAGGTTTCAGTGCCTCTGCGACCTCGACCGAGAGTCGACCCACCCGCGCGACTTTGTCAGCTAAAGTCCCGAGTTTCTCTTTGTAGCGGGAAAGTTGTTCTTGTCGAAACTCCAGCGGAACCTTGAGGTCCTGTTCCCAGAAGAAGCGCGCGTCGCTGAGGCGGGCGGCGAGGACTTTTTCGTTGCCGGCGATGACCGCCGCGCCGTCGTCGCTCGCTTCGATGTTGGCGGTGCAGACGAAGGCGTTGGCGAGCTGCCCTGCCCCATCGCGGCACACGAAATATTTCTGGTTCACCCGCGCGGTGAGCTGGATGACCTCCTGCGGCACGGTGAGGAACGCCGGGTCGAAGCGCCCCAGCAGCGGCACCGGCCATTCGGTGAGGCCGGCGTTTTCGAGCACGAGCCCCTCGTCCTCGACCAGCTCGAGCCCCGCCTCCTGCGCGAGGGCCATAGCACGTTCGCGAACGATCGCGGCGCGTTCGTCCTGATCGACGATGACGTGCGCCGCGCGCAGCGTCTCCGCATAATCCTCGGCACGCGCCAGCTCGACCTCACCGCAATGGTGGAAGCGGTGGCCGGTGGTGGCGCGCCCGGCGGAGATGCCCGCGACCTCGAACGGCACGACTGCGGCTCCCAGCAGCGCGACGATACGTTCGAGCGGCCGCACCCAGCGCAGCGAGGCGGTGTCGATCGAGGCCGCACCCCAGCGCATTGATTTGGGCCAGGGAAAGCCGCGCACGATGGAGGGCACGATCTCTGCCAGCGCTTCGGCGGCGGGGCGCCCTGCCCGTTCGATCACCGCGAAGAAAACGCCGTCGCGCTCGACCAGCTGCTCGCGGGTGAGGCCGGTCGAACGCAGGAACCCCGCGAGCGCCTGTTCGGGCGCGTTGGCCCGCGGGCCCTTGCGCTCTTCCGACACGGCGGGCGTAGCGTCGGCCACGTCAGCGACCAGCAGCGCGATCCGGCGCGGGGTGGCGTAGCTGGTGATCGCGCCGTGGCTTAGCCCCGCCTTGGCGCACGCCTCGGTGAACATATGGGCGAGATCCGCGCGCGCCTTGGCCTGCATGCGCGCGGGGATTTCCTCCGACTGGAGTTCGAGCAGGAAGCTGGTCACGCCGCCGCCTCCGCGCCCTCGAGCCAGCCATTGTGCGCCATCCAGGCGCTGCAGCTCGCCTTCGCAAGGTCGCGCACGCGGCCGATGTAGGCCTGCCGCTCGGCGACCGAGATCACCCCGCGCGCCTGGAGCACGTTGAACACATGGCTCGCCTTGATCGCCTGCTCATAGGCGGGAATCGGCAGCTTTGCCTCGAGGCAATTCTGGCATTCCGCGGTCGCTTTTTTAAACAGGTCGAACAGCGTGTCGGTGTCCGCGACCTCGAAATGCCATTTCGACATCTGCCGCTCGTTTTCGAGAAAGACGTCGCCGTAGCTCATCGCCGGGAAGCCGGGGCGCGCGCTGTTGAAGGCGAGGTCGAAGATCGAATCCTTGTTCTGGATATACATCGCCAGCCGCTCGAGCCCGTAGGTGAGCTCGCCCGCGACCGGCTTGCAGTCGTAACCGCCCATCTGCTGGAAATAGGTGAACTGCGTCACCTCCATCCCGTCGCACCACACCTCCCAGCCGAGGCCCCACGCGCCGAGCGTCGGCGATTCCCAGTCGTCCTCGACGAAGCGGATATCGTGCTTAAGCGGGTCGATGCCGATTGCGTCGAGGCTGCCAAGATAGAGCTGCTGCAGTTTGGGCGGGCTCGGTTTCAGGATGACCTGATATTGGAAATAGCTGCCCAGCCGGTTGGGGTTCTCGCCGTAGCGACCGTCGGTGGGGCGGCGGCAGGGCTGGACGAAGGCGGCGTTCCACGGGTCGGGCCCGAGCGCGCGCAACGTCGTCGCGGTGTGAAAAGTGCCCGCGCCCATCTCCAGATCATAGGGCTGCAGGATGACGCACCCCTGCTCGCTCCAGTAACGGTGGAGGGTGAGGATGAGGTCCTGAAAGCTCAGCAGATCGCGGTCGGCCATGACGCCGGGCTTTGGCAAGCCGAAGCCGTGGACGCAAGGCGGGGGACAGGCGAGCCCTCCCGGCGGCGCCGATCTTTCGTGTATGTCAAACATACTTGACATGTCAGCGAATCAAGACAATATGTCAGGCATGCTTTACACGACATTCTTTGGGGAGCCGACGCGATGAACAATCGCCTGCGTGTCCTCCGCGCCGAACGAGGCTGGAGCCAGGCGGAGCTGGCGGTCCAGCTCGACGTGTCGCGCCAGGCGGTCAACGCGATCGAGACCGGCAAGCATGACCCCTCCCTCCCCCTCGCCTTTCGCATCGCGCGGCTGTTCGGCGCGCGAATTGAGGAGATTTTCGATGATGGCTTTCATGGAGCGTGATCCAATTACCGAACCGGTTGCGGCCTCGACTTCGAGGCCATTGCTGTGGGCAACGTTGCTGTCGCTGGTGGCGGTTCTGTCGGCAGGGCTAGCGACCGGCTTCGCTGTTGCGATGCTCGAGCATCGGGGCGATGGCGTCGGAGCGGTCGAAATCGGCCTGCTGGCGTTGTTCATCGTTGCCGCTGCTGCGGCAGGCTGGGGGGCGTGGCGCTTCTATCGGGGCGCTCTCGTCAGCCGGCCGATGGCCAATTCGGAGCGAAAGTCGATCTCGGTTCTGGCGCTGGCGGTCCCGCTCGGCATCGTTGCCGGATTAGCGGCAGCCGTGACCGCAGGAGAGGCGTCGCTGTTCGCCGCTGGTCCGCTGCCCGCCACGGCTGCCGTCGTCCTATCGCTTGCAGCGCTCGCGGCGATCGGGCTCAGCATCGTCTGGGTTCGTTCGATCGACGAGCACGAGCGTCGCGCTCACCTGTTGGGGGCGGAGGCGGGGATCTTCGCCTTCACTGCGTTCGCTCCAGTCTGGTGGTTCTGCGCGAGGGCGGAGCTGCTGCCGCCGGTCGATCCGCTCGGCATCTACCTGATCGCAGCTGTCCCCTACCTTATCGTCTGGCTGCGCCACCGTTATTTCGGCTGAGCGGGTCGCGCTCAGTCTTCATTCACTCGCGGTCGGGCCCTAACCCGCCGCTGCTTCGGAGAAATGCGATGTTTGTCACCCTCACCCGTCTGCGCGCTGCCCTCAAGGGCGCTGTTGCGCTCGCCCTCATTTCTCCGGTTGCGCTTCAGGCGCAACCGGCGCCCGCTCCCGCACAAACCCCCGCCGGTCCGGCGGCGAGCACCCCGTCACAGTCGCTAGTGGCCCGGCCCGCGCTATGGCGGGTGAGTGATGCCGACACGACCATCCACATTTTCGGCACCGTGCACATCCTGCGTCCGGGCACGACCTTCCTCACCGGACATGTCGAGCGCGCATTCAACGCCGCGGACACGCTCGTGCTCGAAATGCGGCAGCCCGATGCGGCTGTGATGCAACAGCGCGTTGCGGCGCTCGGTGTCGCGACCGATGGCAAGACGGTGCGCTCGCGAATGAACGATGCGCAACGCGGCAATTATGAGCGGGCGCTGACCGCGCTGGGCATTCCATCGCAGGCGTTCGATCCGCTCGAGCCGTGGATGCCAGCCATGGTGCTGGCGATGATGCCATACCAGCGGCTGGGCTACGACCCGGCGGCGGGCGTCGAGATGGTGCTCACGCGCGCGGCACGGGAGCGGGGCAAGACGCTCGCCGAACTCGAGACCTTCGATCAGCAGCTCGGCTTTTTCGACGAGATGCCGATGGAGGCGCAGCTCAACTTCCTCGACGAAGTGTCGAAACATGCGGTTGAGGCGGGGGACCGCCTGACGCCGTTGGTGACCGCGTGGGCCAACGCGGATCCAGATCGCCTCGGCGAACTGATGAACGAGGGCATGACCGACCCGAAGGTGCGGGAAATCCTGCTCACCAACCGCAACAGCGCTTGGACAACCTGGCTCCGGGACAAGCTCGCGCTGCGCGGCGGAAATTACTTCGTGGCGGTCGGCGCTGGGCACCTTGCCGGGCCGGACAGCGTCATCACCATGCTGCAGGCGCAGGGCCTCACGGTCGAGCGCATTCAGTGACGCGCCATCGGTGGGGAGTGCGACGGTTGCTGTCCGTCGCACTCCCGCCCCTGTTGCTGACGATGACGAGCGGGTGCCGAGAGGCGCCCGCTGATGACGTGTCGGCTTCCGCAGCGGATCGGGCGGCGACGCCGGCGATGTGGGAGGTGCGGTCGCCGAGCGCGCGGCTGATCATCCTCGGGACGATGCACGAGCTGCCGCCGGCGCTCGCCTGGTATCCGGGGCGGGTCGAGCGGGCGCTGCGCGGCGCCGACGAGCTTTGGCTGGAAGTGACCCCCGCCGATCTGGAGGGCGCGCCGGCGCTGGTGGCGACAAGCGCGGTCAATGAACCGGTCGCGCCCCTCAACGCCCGGCTCCCCGCACCCTTGCAAGCCCGCGCGCGGGCGCTCGCCGCGGAGGCCGGGATCGACGCGCGCTCGCTCGAACGGCTGGAGAGTTGGGCGGTCGCGATCGCCGTCAGCAATGCGTCGGGCCGTGAGGCCGGCCTCAGTCGTGACAATGGCGTCGAAGCCCGGCTGACGCGGGCGGCCGAGCAGCTTCGCAAACCCGTGCGCGGTCTTGAAACGGCGGTGCATCAGCTCGCCGCGTTCGATGATTTGCCGCCCGCAACACAGGATCGCCTGTTGGCGACCACCGTGCGGCAGGCCCCCACCGCCGCCGCGCGCTCTCTCGAACTGGTGGCGGCATGGTCTGCGGGCGATGCGGCAAAGCTCGCGAAGCTTGCCGAGCAGGCGTTGGCGGAAACGCCGGAACTGATCGCGCCGCTGGTGGACGCGCGCAATGCACTGTGGACCGAACGACTGGACGCACGGCTGCGGGGTCGCGGAACGATCTTTGTCGCGGTCGGCGCGGGGCATCTGGTCGGGCGCGGCAATGTTTTGGAGCGGCTCGCGGCGCGTGGCTTCGACGTTGCGCGCGTGCCCTGACGCGCGGCCCACATTGCCTTCGGAGCCCTTTGCCGCTAGGGGCGCCGCTTCCTGCTGCCGATGGTCATCCCTGGAGGCGTCGGCGCGAGGATCAACTGCACTTTAGTTTAGGAAATGCGACCATGAGCGAACAGCTGACGCTGTCGGCCGAACGGCGCGAGCGGGCGGGCAAGGGAGCCTCCCGCGCATTGCGTCGTGAGGGCCGCGTGCCCGCCGTGATCTACGGCAACAACGAAGAGCCGACCTCCATCCACGTCGAAGAAAAGGCGCTGGTAAAAGCGTTGATGACCGGCCACTTCTTCAACGCGACGGTCGACGTCACGGTGGGTGAAGGCGGGACGGCGACCACCACGCTCGCCAAGGATGTGGCCTTCGATCCGGTGACGGATCGTCCGCTGCACGTTGATTTCCTGCGCATCGCCAAAGATGCTAAGGTGACCGTCAACGTGCCCGTGACGTTCGTCAACGAGGACGCCTCGCCGGGCCTCAAGAAGGGTGGCGTGCTCAACATCGTCCGGCACGAAATCGAAATGGTCGTCGCCGCCAACAACATGCCCGAGTCGATCGAGGTCGACGTGACCGGCTTCGACGTTGGTGAATCGATCCACGTGTCGTCGGTCAATCTGCCCGAGGGCGCGGAGCCGACGATCACCGATCGCGATTTCACCATCGCCACCATCGTTGCCCCGTCGGCGCTCAAGTCGAGCGAAGGCGAGGCCGAGGATGCGGCGGCGGAGGGCGATGCCCCGGCGGCCGAAGCCTGATGATGTTGCGGGGCGGCGGGTGCTACTCTCGCCGCCCTGTCCCTTTCCTGGACCCGGGTGAGCGCCATGCAATTATGGGTCGGCCTCGGTAATCCGGGCGCGCAATATGCGCTGCACCGACATAACATCGGCTTCATGGCGGTCGATACGATCGCCGAGGTCCACGGCTTTTCGGCGTGGACGAAAAAGCACAAAGGCCTGATCGCCGACGGCCGCATCGCCGGCCAGCGCGTGCTGCTGCTCAAGCCGCAAACCTTCATGAACGACAGCGGTGCTAGCGTCCGCGCGGCGATCGATTTCTACAAGCTCGCGCCCGGCGGCGTCACCGCTTTCTACGACGAACTCGACCTCGCGCCGTTTCGCGTGAAGGTTAAGCGCGGCGGTGGAGCGGCCGGTCACAACGGCATCCGGTCGGTGATCGCGCATATCGGCGAAGATTTCCGACGTCTGCGCCTCGGCATCGGCCATCCCGGCCACAGGGACCGCGTGACCGGCTATGTTCTAGGCAACTTCGCCAAATCCGAGCAGGACGACCTAGCCGACCTGCTTGGTAGCGTCGCACGCGAGGCGCCGACGCTCGTAGGAGGTGACGAGGTGCGGTTCATGAGCGACCTCGGCAGATAACAGTTGCCCGAAAGATCTGCTGTATTACTGTCCCATGACACCGACACAGGAGAGGGCAGCATGTGGATCTTTCGCGCTTTGGTAACCGGCGTCGTCGCGGGTGCGACGCTGTTTGGTCTCACGGCCACCACGCAGCCGAAAGGGAAGCAGAGCTTCGGCGAGATCGATGTTGAGCGCATCAACGTCCGCGAACCCGACGGCACACTACGCTTCGTCCTGTCGAACCGCGCGAGCTTCCCCGGTCTGATCGCGCGCGGCACTGAACACGCCCATCCCGGCCGCGCCAATATGGCGGGGATGCTGTTCTTCAACGATGAGGGCACGGAGAATGGCGGGCTCATCTGGAACGGGCAGACGCGCGCGGACGGGCGCATGTCGTCGGGCACCAGCCTCACCTTCGATCGCTACGAGCAGGATCAGGTCATTCAGTTGCTCGCCACCGACAGCCGCAATGCCCAGGGGCAAAGCTCGCGGTCCGCGGCGCTGATGTTCAACGATCAGCCCGATGGCGCCATGCAGTTCGACCAGATGCCGGCGATCAACACCGCGCCGGACGACGCGACACGACGCCGCCTCTCCCAAGCGGCGAACATCGGCGGCGGTGTGCCGCGCATGTTCGTCGGCCGCAGCCGCGACGGCGCGGCGGCGATCGTCATGCAGGACGCGGCTGGCCGTCCGCGCATCATGATGAGTGTCGCCAACGACGGCACCGCCTCGCTCGATTTTCTCGACGATCAGGGACGCAAAGTGCGCTCGATCACGCCTACCGCCGAATAGGGGCCGTTAGACCGCTACCGGCGTCGTGTCGGCCATCCTCAGCCCCGGCGTCCCGAACGCGACCTCCGCCCGCGCGCGGCGGTTGAGGCGGGCGTCGGGGCGGGAGACGCGGTCGACGGTCATGAAATCGACGCCCCAGCGGTCGGCGGTGACGTCGCACACGACGTAGCCGCGCTGATCGTTGACGAATTTGAGCTCCGGATTGAACGCCATGAACTGTTCACTGCCTGAACGCAGGTCGCTGCCGTCCCCGCCCGAACTGATCGAGGTCGCGACGAACTCGCTCGCCACGATGCGGTCGCGGTGGATGAGATCGCCGGCAAAATTCTGGTGCTCGTCACCTGTCAGCACCACCGCATTTCCACGCCGCGCGAGGCTGGCGAGCAGGCGCTGGCGCGGAACTTCGTAGCCCGCCCAGCTATCCATGTTGGCGATGCGGGTCGGCTCCTCGGTGCGGCGGCGGCGGTCGAGGCTCATCGCCATGATTTGCTGCGCGACGCCGACCCAGCGCGTGTCGCGCGTGCCGAGGGCACGGTCGAGCCAGCGCTCCTGCTCCGCGCCGAGCACGGTCGCATTGGGGTCGCGCACGCCGTCGCACAGCGCCTTGAACCCGTCATTGCAGGGCTGGTCCGAGCGGAACAGCCGCGTGTCCAGCACCGCCAGCTCCGCCAGCGTGCCCCAACGGACGCCTCGGTAAAGATTGGCACCTTGCACCACAGCGAGAGGCGCCGCGCGCAGCGGCATGTGCTCCCACCACGCCTGCAGAGCCGCGGCACGGCGCAGGCGAAATATCTCGCGCGGAGTCTGTTCCTGAATGTCCTGCACCCAGTTGTTGGCGACCTCGTGATCGTCGTAGCTCATCAGGAAGGTGTGCGCGGCGTGCGCGCGCTGCAGGTCGGGGTCGCGCTTGTATTGGGCGTAACGCTGGCGATAATCCGCAAGATCGTAGGCGTCCTGCCCGTCGTGCTGACGGACCGGCACGCTTAGCCCCCCGGTGAAGTAGTTCGATCGCGTCGGCGAACCGCGATATTCGTAGATGTAATCGCCATAGTGATAGACGAAGCCGAGCTCCTCATCGCGCGCCATGTGGCGCCAGGCTGTGAAATATCCGTCCTCGTAATTCTGGCAGCCAGCAACCGCGAAGCGCAGACGTTCGTGGGCGGCATTGTCTGCCGGCAAGGTGCGCGCGCGGCCGCGGAAACTGCGCTCGCCACCCGCTGTGAAGCGATAGAAATAAGGGCGGTCGGGCTGCAGTCCGCTGACGATGACGTGGACGCTGTGGCCGACCTCGGGCCGGGCGACCGCGGTCCCTTTTTGCACCACCGTGGCAAAGCGGTCGTCGGTGGCCACCTCCCACTCGACCTCCATCGGCGCCATCCCCATGCCGCCGTGGCGGTCGTCGGGATCGGGCGCGAGCCGCGTCCACAGCACAAAGCCGTCGCTCGACGGGTCGCCCGAGGCGATGCCGAGACTGAAGGGAAAGCTGCGGAATTGCGACTGTGCGCGCAGAATGGCTGGCGCCGCGATCAGGCTCGCGCCGGCTGTGGTCAGGAACAGGCGGCGGTCAAGCATGGTGGCGTCCTTGCGGGGGCTTTGCGCGCGATGCTCTAGCTTTGCGACAGCCGTGCGTCACGCGCAACTTGCCGGCGTCGCGGCCGCTCAGACGTTGAAGCGGAAGTGCATGACGTCGCCGTCGCGCACCTGATACTCCTTGCCCTCCGCACGCAGCTTACCAGCATCGCGCGCACCGGCTTCACCCTTGCACGCGAGAAAGTCGTCGTAGGCGATTGTCTCGGCGCGGATGAAGCCGCGCTGCATGTCGGAGTGGATCGTCCCCGCCGCCTCTGGCGCCTTTGCACCGACCGGCACCGTCCACGCACGCGCTTCCTTGGGGCCGACGGTGAAGAAGGTGATGAGGTGCAGAAGGTCATACCCCGCCCTGATGACGCGTGAGAGCCCCGTCTCCGAAAGCCCCAGCCCTTCGAGATATTCCATGCGGTCGGCGGGGTCCATTGCGACCAGTTCGGCCTCGATCGCGGCGGAGACAACGACCGCCTTGGCGCCCTCTGCCGCGGCGCGCTCCATTACCCGTGCCGAGAAGGCGTTACCCTCCCCAGCCGACCCTTCCTCGACGTTGCAAACATAGAGCACCGGCTTCGACGTCAGCAGCTGTGCCTGATCGAGCACGCGGCGCTCTTCCTCGTCTTTCGGCTCGGTGAGGCGTGCAGGCTTGCCTTCGCGCAGCAGGTCGAGCGCGCGGCCGAGCACCGCGGCGCCGATCTTCGCCTCCTTGTCGCCGCCGGTCGCCTTTTTGGCGAAGGCGGGCACGCGCTTTTCGAGGCTTTCGAGGTCGGCGAGCAGCAGTTCGGTCTCGACCGTCTCCGCATCGGCGATGGGGTCGACGCGGTTGTCGACGTGCTGGATATCGTCATCCTCGAAACAGCGCAGCACATGGACGATCGCGTCCACCTCGCGAATGTTGCCGAGAAACTGGTTGCCCAGTCCCTCGCCCTTCGACGCGCCGCGCACCAGGCCGGCGATGTCGACGAAGCCGAGCTGCGTCGGGATGATCTTCTGCGACCCAGCGATTTCCGCCAGCGCGTCCAGCCGCGGGTCGGGCACGGCGACCTGTCCGACATTCGGCTCGATTGTGCAGAAAGGATAGTTCGCCGCTTGCGCCGCCTGCGTTTCGGTGAGCGCGTTGAACAGCGTCGATTTGCCGACGTTCGGCAGCCCCACGATCCCGCAGCGGAAACCCATCATTTGCTCCTGTTGTCGCGAAGCGGCGCCGTTAGCCGGTGGCGCGCGCGCTGGCTAGGTCAGCGCCGTCCGAACAGCTTTTCGATGTCACCGTGGCCGAGCTTCACCCAGGTCGGGCGGCCGTGGTTGCACTGGCCCGAGTGCGGGGTCGCCTCCATCTCGCGCAGCAGCGCGTTCATCTCGGTGACGGAGAGGATGCGGCCGGCGCGCACGCTGCCGTGGCAGGCCATGGTGGCGGCAATGTGATCGAGGCGGTCGGAGAGCGCGAGCGCCTCGCCGTGGCCGGAGAGGTCGTCGGCGATTTCTTCGAGCAGTCGGCGCGTGTCCGGGGTGCCGAGCGGCGCGGGCGTGGCGCGGACGAGCATTGCGGTCGCGCCGAAGCGGTCGAGCTCGAGGCCCATCGCAGCCAGTTCGTCGCGCGCCGCCTCAAGCCGGTCACACGCCACCTCATCCAGCTCGACCACGTCCGCGAGGAGGAGACGTTGCGCCGCGACCCCCTCCCCCGCTGCGCCTGCGCGCAGACGTTCCAGCACCAGCCGCTCATGCGCCGCGTGCTGGTCGACAATGACCAGCCCGTCTTCGGCCTCCGCGACGATATAGGTCGCCGCGACCTGCCCGCGCGCAACGCCGAGCGGGGCCTCCCTCGGAACCGGAGCGATAGCCGGCTCAGCGCGCGCGGCCACCGGCGACAAGTCCGCGAACCCGCCGAACCGGCGCGGCGCCTCGTGCAAAGTCATTGGCTCGGCCACGGCCCCGCCCCAGCCGCTCGCTGAAGCCGACGCGGGATAATGAGCCACGTCGGAGGGCATCCGCTCGCCTTCGCGTTGCCACGCCGCCATCGCAGCCGGGTCAGGCGGTTGCGCGCTGAGGTGGCCGGCTGCGTCGATCGCTCGACGCAGGCCGCCGACGATCAGCCCGCGCACGAAGGCCGGATCCCGAAACCGCACCTCGGTCTTCGCGGGGTGGACGTTGACGTCGACCGCTTCCGGCGGGGAATCGAGGAACAGCGCCAGCACCGCATGGCGGTCGCGCGCCATCAACCCGGCATAGGCCCCCCGGACCGCCCCGATCAGCAATTTATCGCGGACTGGCCGACCGTTGACGAACAGATATTGATGGTCGGCAACCCCCCGATGATAGGTCGGCAGGCCCGCCACGCCGCCGAGGGTGAAGCCGTCGCGCTCCGCGTCGATCGCGAGCCCTTGATCGACGAGCGCACGGTCGATCAGTGCGGCGACGCGTTCGGTCCGCGTTTGGCCGGGCGGGACAGCCAGCGTTTTTCGGCCATCGTGCTTCAGCGTCATGCCGATGTCCGGCCGCGCCATGGCGAGACGGCGCACGATGTCGAGCGACGCTGCATATTCGCTGCGCGGCGAACGCAGGAATTTCCGCCGCGCCGGCACGCGCTCGAACAGCCCCTCGACCGTGACGCGGCTGCCGTAGGGAAGCGCCGCTGGCTCGACGCCCAGCGTAACGCCATTGTCGATGGAGATGCGCCAGCCTTCGCCCTCCCCCGTGCGGCTATCGAAAGTCACGCGCGCGACGCTCGCGATGGATGGCAGCGCCTCACCTCGAAAACCGAGCGTTGCGACGCGTTCGATCGCCTCGTCGGGGAGCTTGGAGGTGGCATGGCGCTCGAAGGCGAGGGGGAGCTGGTCGCGCGGGATGGCACAGCCGTCGTCGGAGACGACGATCCGGTCGATTCCGCCGCTCTCGAGCTCGATGGAAACCCGCGTCGCCCCTGCGTCGATGGCGTTCTCCACCAGCTCCTTGAGCGCGCTCGCGGGACGCTCGACGACCTCTCCCGCAGCGATGCGATTGACCAGCGTTTCGGGAAGGCGCCGTATTGACATATCGGCGGTCCTAGCGCAGTCGCGGCGGCGCTGCGACCCGCTTTCCCCGCGACAATTCACCTCCCGTTGGGGCTCGCGAACTTCGTGATCGGCGAAGGCGGGTGGGGCCCATTAAGGCCGCCGTGCATCCCCTGCCCGGCGCCCACCCGCGGAGTTGATCGACCCGATGAGCCTGTTTTCCCGACTGTTCAAATTCTCGTCGAACGACATGGCCATCGACCTCGGCACGGCCAACACGCTCGTCTATGTCCGCGGCAAGGGGATCGTGCTCGACGAACCGTCGGTGGTGGCGGTGGAGACCATCAACGGCATCCGCACCACTCGCGCGGTCGGCAACGACGCCAAGATGATGATGGGCAAGACCCCGGACACGATCGAGGCGATTCGCCCGCTGCGCGACGGCGTCATCGCGGACATCGACGTCGCCGAACGCATGATCAAGGAATTCATCCGCAAGGTTGCAGGCGGCAAGCCTGCGCCGTGGAGCTACCCCGAAATCGTCATTTGCGTCCCGTCCGGTTCGACCAGCGTCGAGCGCCGCGCCATTCGCGACGCCGCGATCAACGCCGGTGCCCGACAGGCGCTGCTGATCGAGGAGCCGATGGCCGCAGCCATCGGCGCCAACATGCCGGTGACGGAGCCGGTCGGGTCGATGGTGGTCGACATCGGCGGCGGCACGACCGAAGTTGCGGTGCTGTCGCTGCGCGGGCTCGCCTACACGAGCTCGGTGCGCGTCGGTGGCGACAAGATGGACGAAGCGATCGTCAGCTATGTTCGCCGCCATCACAACCTCCTCATCGGCGAAGCGACGGCGGAACGGATCAAGAAGGATTTCGGTATCGCCCAGCGACCTGCGGACGGCCGCGGACAGATCATCCAGATCAAGGGCCGCGACCTCGTCAACGGCGTGCCCAAGGAGATCGAGATCAACCAGACGCAGATCGCCGACGCGCTCGCGGAGCCGATCAGCCAGATCATCGCGGGCGTGCGTAACGTTCTCGAGAACATTCCGCCGGAGCTTGCCGCCGACATCGTCGACCAGGGCATCGTTCTCACCGGTGGCGGCGCGCTGCTGCGCGAACTCGATGAGGTTCTGCGCGAAGAGACCGGGCTGCCGGTCTCGGTCGCCGACAATCCGCTCACCTGCGTCGCCATCGGCACGGGTCGCGCGATGGAGGATGAACTCTATCGCGGCGTGCTGATTTCGGCCTGATCGTCGAGCGGAGGCGCGCACCATGGCGCTGCCGAACCGGGGGCGTCACAGCTATGCGCGGCGAGCCCATTATGGCGCGTTCGCGGCGAACATCGTCGCCCTCGTCGGAGTGATCGTCGCAATCCTGCTAGCGGTGCTGGTGACGCGGGATCCGCCGCTGCTCGCCAGCCTGAGGACCTTTGCGACCGAAACGCTCGCCCTCCCCAATCGCGCGTTCTCAGGCGGCCGCCGCGCCGTGACCGGCACAGGCGGCGGGGTCGGAGCCTATATCGCCGCGGGATCCCAGAACGTCGAGCTGCGCCGGGAAGTGGCGGCGCTACGCGAACGCCAGGCGCGTGCCGTCGGCCTCCAGGCGGAAAACCGCGAACTGCGCGCGTTGTTGGGGCTCGCCGGGGGAGACGTTCGACCGGTGACGGCAGCGCGCCTCCTTTCCACGAGCGCCACCAGTACGCGGCGCGAGGCGGTGATCGACGCCGGCAGCAACCGGGGTGTCCGCCCCGGTCTGCCGGTGGTCGCCGCCGCCGGCGTGCTGGGGCGAACGCTCGACGTCGGGCCAAGTGTTTCGCGCGTCATGCTGATCACCGATCCGCGGTCTATCGTTCCCGCGCGGCGCGCTTCCGATTCCCTCCCGCTCATCGTGCAAGGTCGCGGCGACGCTCTTCTCGACGGGCGGATGCTCGCGAGCGCAACGGTGTTGCTGCGCGTCGGCGATGTCATCGTCGCGTCCGGCACTGGCGGGCTCTACCAGCCGCGCACACCGATCGGCCGGGTCGAGCAGGTGACACGCGACGGCGCGATCATCCGTCCCTTCGCGCTGCCGGAGTCGGTAACGGCGCTGGTCGTGCAACCATCCTATGCTGGCGATCTGCCCGCGCCGCCGGCGCGCGATGATGCGGAAGAGCGCGAGCCGTGAAAGTTCTGGCAACCGATTCCCGCGGCGATCTGCGCACGCCGCTTGGCATCGCGGTCATGCCGGTCGTCAGCGTCGCGGTCGCGTCTGCGCTGCAAGGGCTGGCATGGACCGTCAGCGGCCCGGTCCTGCCGCCGCTGGGATACATGACCTTCATCGCCTGGCGGTTGCTTCGGTCGGACCTGTGGCCGGCTTGGATCGGCTTGCCGCTTGGCGCTTGGGACGACCTCGTCACCGGGCAGCCGCTCGGCAGCGCGATGGCGATCTGGACCGCGACGGGCCTCGCGCTCGACATCAGCGACGTCCGACTGGTCTGGCGAGACCTGCTGCTCGACTGGATCATCGCGGCCGTAGCTGTCGCAGCCGCATTGATCATTGGCGCCGTATTTGCGCGAGCCGGCAGCATGACCGAGATCTTTCGCCTCATCGCGCCGCAACTTTTTGCCAGCATTTTCATCCTGCCCGCAATCATGTGGATCGTTGCGCGGCTCGATCGCTGGCGCATCCGGCGATGAGGCCGCCCTGGCGCCGCCGCGGCGCGCGTCCGCCACAGCCGCCGGTGACGGATCAGTCGCAGCAGATGATGTTCTCGCGCCGGGCGACGCTGCTGGCCGGGGGGCAGATGGCCGTCGGCGGCCTGCTGCTCGCGCGGATGGGGTATATCTCGCTGATCGACGGCGACCGGTACGCGCTGGAGGCTGAAAGCAACCGCCTCAACCTTACCCTGATCCCTCCGCGGCGGGGCTGGATCATCGACCGATACGGCAAGGCACTGGCGGACAATCGGGTCGCGCTGCGAGTGGATATCGTCAAGGATCGGCTGCGCAACAAAAGCGAGGTGCTGGCCCGGCTCGGAGAACTGCTGGGGCTCGACGCGGACGAGCTCGATCGCATCGAACGCGACCTTCGCAGCGCGGCCGGCGCGCAACCGGTCGAGGTCGCCAGCGGTCTCAGCGAAGAAGATTATGGCCGCGTGTCGGTTCACCTGCCCGAGCTGCCCGGAGTGATCCCGGCGCGCGGCTTCATCCGCAACTATCCGGCGGGCCCGTCGGTCGCCCATCTCATCGGCTATGTGGGCGCGGCGAGCGCCGACGATTACAAGCGTGAGCGCGACCCCCTGATGCTGACGCCTGGGTACAAGGTCGGCAAAGACGGCCTCGAAAAGGATTATGACCTCGCCTTGAAGGGGCGTCCGGGTGCCCGCCGAGCGGAGGTGACCGCGTCCGGCAAATTGGTTCGCGACCTGTCGACGCAGGAGGACGAGCCTGGATCGTCGCTCCAGCTCACGATTGATGCCGACCTGCAGGATTATGCGGCACGCCGGATGGGGATCGAATCCGGCTCGATGGTCGTCATCGATACGCTCACCGGCGGCATCCTGGCGCTGGTGTCGATGCCCGCCTTCGACCCCAACAGCTTCACTGACGGCATCGGCGCGCTCGAATGGAAGATGCTGCGCGAGGACGAGCGCATCCCGCTCCTCAACAAGGCGATGCGCGGGCTCTACCCGCCCGGATCGACGCTGAAGCCCATGGCCGCGATCGCGCTGCAGATGCACGGTGTGGACCCGCGCGAGCGTGTTCACTGTCCGGGTGGATACCGGCTCGGCAACCGATTTTTCCGCTGTCTCGGCACGCATGGGTCGGTCGACATGCGCACCGCCATCGCCCAGAGCTGCAACACCTATTTTTACGCGATGGCGCATCGTGTGGGATATGACGCGATCGCGCCCGTCGCTCGCGCGTTCGGTCTGGGTCAGGAGTTCGACCTGCCCGGCACGTCGCAGCGCTACGGCACCATTCCGGACAGTGCCTGGAAGCAGCGCCGCTACAAACAGGCGTGGACCGCGTCGGATTCGCTCAACGCGACGATCGGCCAAGGCTATGTTTCGGTCAGCCCGTTGCAGCTCGCGATGATGGCGGCGCGGATCGCCAGCGGACGGCAGCTGCCCCCGCAACTGCTGCTTGGAGCGGCGCGAGAAACGCAGCCATTTGATATTCCCGCCGAATATTTCGACGCCGCGCGCGACGGAATGGCGATGGTCGTCGCCGGTGGCACTGGTCGCCGCTCCGCCCTGCAGCTCGATAATGTGCAGATGGCGGGCAAGACCGGGACCGCGCAGGTGCGGGCGGGTGGACGTGGCAGCGGCAAAGGCGGCGCGTGGCGCTCGCGCGATCACGGCCTGTTTGTCTGCTACGCGCCGGTCGAAAACCCGCGCTACGCAGCGGCGGTGGTGATCGAGCACGGCATGGGCGGCGCGCGGGCGGCGGCGCCGGTCGCCAAAGACGTCTTCACTTTCCTCTACGACCGCGAACAAGCGATGAGCACGCTGCTGGCACTCGAGGCCGGCTGGGGCGGCACGCCAACCGAACGCCTGCAGCGCCGCTACAGTGCGCTCAAGGGGTCAACCACCGGCATTCCGAGCCAGGCGCCCCCCAACGCCCCCGTGGCCGCGGTCGAGGCGGCGCAGCCCGCCACGGCGCCGTCGGCGCCCCCCGCCGTGGACGCGAGCGGGGCGGTGACGTCGCCCGACGCCGCCGACTCATCCCCGCTGCCCCTGCCATCTTCCGGCACGCTCTCTGCTCCGACCCCAGCGCCCTCCCCCCCGGCATCGCCGGCCGCGCCGGACCCAAGCGGGCCGATGCCTCAGATATGAACCGCTCGCTTGTTCCCGATCCGATCCGCCGTGCGCTTCCCTGGCCGACGATCCTGCTGCTGACCGCTATGGCCGGCTTCGGCACGTTGGTGCTGTATGGTGCGGCGGGCGGTAGCCTCACCCCTTGGGCCGGCGCGCATATGACGCGGTTCGCGCTGCTGCTGTCGATGGCGGTGGTGATCTCGTTCGTTCCGGAACGGCTGGTGCGGATGGGCACGCCCGTCGCTTATGCGGTCGTCCTCATCGCGCTGATCGCGGTTGAGCTTTACGGCGCGGTTAAAGGCGGCGCACAGCGATGGCTCGACGTCGGTATCCGTCTGCAGCCATCGGAGTTCATGAAACCGATGGTGGTGCTCGTCACCGCGCAATTCTACGCGCAGCTGCCACCCTCCCACATCCGCAGCTGGCGGGCCTTGTGGCCGGCGGGACTGCTCATCCTCATGCCGATGGGCCTTGTCCTGCTTCAGCCCGACCTCGGCACCGCGATCGCCATCGCCGTAGGCGGCGTCACCGTAATGTTCCTCGCCGGCGTCAATGCGCGCCTGTTTGTGGGCGGAATTGTCGCCGGCCTGGCGGCGCTGCCGATCCTGTTCAGCATGCTCCATGATTACCAGCGCAAACGCGTGCTGACGTTCCTCAATCCGGAAAGCGATCCGCTCGGCACGGGCTATCACATCACGCAGTCAAAAATCACGATCGGGTCTGGCGGGTTTTGGGGAAAAGGGCTGTTCAACGGCACCCAGGCGCACCTCGACTACTTGCCCGAAGGGCACACCGACTTCGTGTTCGCGACCATGGCCGAGGAGTGGGGCATGTTCGGCGGCATTCTCGTGATCGGCGGCTTCCTGCTGCTGATGCGATGGGGGTGGAGCGTGGCCCAGCGCAGCCCCTCGCGGTTCGGACGGCTCACCGCCGGCGGCTTGACGATGGCTGTGTTTTTCTACGTGGCGATTAATCTGCTGATGGTCATGGGGCTCGCGCCGGTGGTCGGCATCCCGCTGCCGTTCATTTCCTATGGCGGCTCTTCGATGCTCACTGTTCTCGTGTGTATCGGCCTGATCATGGGCGTCGATCGCCAGACCAAGGCCCGCCGGGTCGGAGACTTGCGCTAGGGTGCCGGAAAGCGCTTGCACCGGTACAGACCCGATGCTAACGGCGCCGCTCCCGAACCAGCCCGCTCCGCGGCACTGGTACCGGTATGGACGCATAGCTCAGTTGGTAGAGCAGCTGACTCTTAATCAGCGGGTCCTAGGTTCGAGCCCTAGTGCGTCCACCACTCCCCGACGATATCAAACCCTTGACCGGGCGCCGCGCGGTCGTTCAGGCCGAGCTAGAGATTGCCCTCGGAGCCGGAATACACCGCCCTCTCACCGGCGGATTTAAGGCGGGCCCCGCGCTCGCTCGATGATGGCGAGCGCGCGAATGGGCGTCTCAAAACGCCATTACGTCCCCGACGACCATGACGCCTGCCAGCGCCATCGCGCTCATCACCCTGCCCGACAGCGCGGGGCGCCAGTCGCTTTCTCCGAAGCGGACGATGGCCTGTTCCCCGAGCCGCTCCCATTCGCGCCGGCGCGAAATGCGCGGCAGGGCGAGCTCGGCGTCTGTCGTGGTCGTCGACGGCGGCGCCCAGGGGCCAGCCAAGTCCTTGAACGTGGCGCTATTGGCCGATGGGTTGCCGGCGAGAAAGGCGCACAGCGACTCGAAACGCCGCTCGACGATGCGATTGCCGAGGCTACGCTGACGATGGAACAGCTCGAAGCTGTGGCTGACGAGGGTGAACGCCGGCCATGACGATCGAGCGGCGTGGCGAATCGCGGCGCGCATCTCCCGCCCGCTGATCGCCGTGAGTTGGACGTGACGCCGGCCGTCGCGCGAGCTGCCCATCGCCGCCACTGGCAGCTCGACGACGCCATGCCGCTCGAACGGCCGGATGTCCCCCGCCCTGCCGTCGATCGAACAGGCCGAGTCCGCAAAACCCGGCGTGACGCTGCTGTCATAGCGGAGCCCGACCGCCGCCAGCGCCCTCAGCGTGTCGTCGTTGGCGCCGTAATTGCCTGCGCGAAAAGCGACCGGGCGCGGAGCCCCGCTTTCGACCAGTCGCTCGATGCCCCACTGCAAAAGTGCGATCTGGTCCGCCAGCGGAAAATCGCGCATGTTGCTGCCGCGGCGTGCCGTTATCGGGTTGCGTGGAGCCGCGTCGAGCCATTCGCTGTGACAGTGGAGCTGCACGTCATGACCGCGTGCCAGAACTGGGTGCACGACGTGATCGACCGCGCGCTGGCCCCACACGAGCGCCGCCATCGGATCGACGAAAAAGACTCCGCGCTGCCCGTATCGGTCGAGCAAGTCCATCTGATGGCCGACGCCCCACAAGCTCCCGTCGCGCGCCCGGCAATCGATCGAAAGCGCCGCATTCTCCTCCACGGACGCGGCCGACCTGTCTCGCCAGGCGGCGAAATTATACTCCGTGTCGACGGTGATCAGGACAGGCAGCACAACGCATCTCCGACGTCTTCGCGGCTTGAGGTATATGCTCTCATTTTCCAGACCGTTACGATCCGGATCAATTTCCTCGCCCGTTTCAACGCGCGGCTTGACCGAAAGCGCCCGCGTCGGCATTCAGGACTCATCCGGCCCGAGGATTACAATCTTTGCGGCTGGAGCATCAAGAGTTGGACCCTTGGGTCCACGCCAACCTGCCGATCCGGGCAAGGTGGCGGTCCTGATCGGACGATGCGGCCGGATGGCAACGAAGCGGTTACGCTCGGCAGCATCGACGATCGAATGCCGAGGATGACGTTGTGCCGCTCGTACAAGATCGCCCTGTGAACCACTCAGACGTGGGTCGCACGCCGCACGATGCAGGCGACGGGCTGGCGGAGCTATGTACCAGCGCACCACTCCTCGATACGTTCAGCGAAGGGGGCGTGATCAGTTGCAGCGGTGCGCATCACCTGCCCGTGGTCGTGGTGCTCGGCGGAATCTCGGCCAATCGCTTCGTCTGCTCAGGCGGCGGGGGTGGCTGGTGGGCTGGGATGGTCGGCGAAGATTGCGCCGTCGATCCGGGCAGGCACTGCGTCATCGGCTATGACTTCGCCTCCGACCCGTCGGGATTACGGGCACCATCCAGTCATCAGCAGGCGCAGCTGTTGCACCGCGCTTTGCAGCTTCACGGCATCCAGCGCGCTGACGCCATTGTGGGGGCATCCTACGGCGGGATGGTCGCGCTGGCGTTCGCGGATTTGTACCCGGAGGCCGTCGGCCGGCTCGCCATTCTGTCCGCCGCCGCTGCGCCGCACCCAGCCTCTACAGCGCAACGTGAATTGCAGCGACGGATCGTGCAGCTCGGCATCGCCAATGGCTGCGCAGACGAAGCGCTCGCAATCGCGCGTGGCATGGCGATGACGACCTATCGAACGCGCGACGAATTCGCCGAACGCTTCAACGGCGGGATCGCGGGCGACCATTGCCTGGAGCGTTCGGACGTCGGTCGATACCTCCAAAAGCGTGGCAAGGCATTCCTCGACGTCATGTCGCCGCAACGCTTTCTGAGCCTTTCCGCCTCGATCGACCGGCACCGGGTGGAGCCGCATGCTATCCACACGCCGATGCTGCTGATCGGAGCGGACTCCGACCAGCTCGTGCCGCCCGAGCAGTTGATTGCACTCGCCGAGGGATCGAGCGGCCCGACTGATCTGCACATCCTCCCCTGCCGGGAGGGGCACGACATGTTCCTGACGCGTGCGGCGGAATTGTCGCCGATCGTGCGCGCGTCCCTGGAGCCACGCATTTGACGGCGCGACGTCATGGCGCGACCGTTGTCGCGGCCGCCCGAACCGAGTTCGACACTGCGCGTGGCAGCATTGCTCCGCCCTTGTGGGCGAGCGACACGTTCGCCTGGGACAGTCCCAGCGACAAGCCCGAATATGATTATGCGCGGACCGTTCAACCCAATCGCGACCTGCTCGCGGACACGCTGAGCGAGCTCGAGGGCGCGGCCGGCGGGGTGATCACCTCGAGCGGTCAGTCGGCGGCGATGCTCGCCGTGCTCTTGCTGCCCGCGGATGCGCTGATCCTCGCACCGCACGACTGCTATGGGGGGACATACCGGCTGTTCGATGCGCTCGCGACGCAGGGTCGTTGCCGCGTGCAGTTCGTCGATATGCGCGACAGCGCCAGCGTAGAGGCGGCCCTGGTAGAGCGACCGGCGATGCTGTGGATCGAAACGCCGAGCAATCCGCTGCTGCGTGTGAGCGACATCCGCTCGCTCGCCCGGGCGGCGAAGGCGGTGGGCGCGATCGTCGCGGCCGACAACACTCTGGCGACGCCGCTGCGCCAGCGCCCGCTTGCGCTCGGCTGCGATCTTGTGATGCATTCGACGACCAAGGCCATCAACGGTCATTCTGACCTGATCGGCGGCGCCCTGCTCGCGGCGGACCTGGCGTTGGTGGAGCGAGCGCAGTGGTGGGCGAACGCCGCAGGGCTGACCGGCGGTGCCTACGACAGTTGGCAAACCATGCGCGGGCTGCGAACGCTCGAGCTTCGCCTCGCCCGACAGGAGGCCAACGCGCGCGAGATCGCCCTGTGGCTCGACCAGCATCCCGGCGTGACGGGCGTCAATTATCCCGGCCTCGACTCCCACCCCGACCATGCGCTGGCCGCCCGGCAACAGGATGGGCCGGGTTTCATGATCAGCTTTCGGGTGACCGGCGGCAGCGAGGCGGGGGCTCGGTTCGTCGGGGCGCTCGAACTCATCACCCTCGCCTCCTCCCTTGGCAGCCATGCGACGCTGATTTGCCAGCCCTGGACGATGACCCATCGCGGGATGGCGGAGCCTGCGCGGATCGCCGCTGGCATCGATCCGGACCTGTTGCGCCTGTCGGTCGGGATCGAACATGTCGACGACCTTTGCACCGACCTAGCTCGGGGCTTCGCGGCACTCGGTTAAGACGGTGTCGCTCAAGCTTGCACGTGTCGCGCGCGCGCCATAAGGCCCGCACCCATCGCGCGTCGTCAATGGCGCGTCCGTCATTCCCAAGGGGGTTTCTTCATGGCCACCGTGCCCGCGCCGCCGCTGTTCTATCGCGACATCATTCCGCTGTCCTCCAACCAGCATGCCGACTGGAAGGTCGAGACGCAGCAGACCGCGCCGTTCCTCGCCGGCCAGCATGCCGTGCCGGTGACGGTCGACGAGTTCGTCGCCGCTTCGCGCCATTACCCGATCGTCTTCGCCTCGGGCGAAAATCCTGTGCCGCTGGCGCTGATGGGCCTCAATGAAGGGGTCAATCTGTTCGTCGGCGACAATGGCGAGCTGCTGAAGCCGACCTATATTCCGGCCTACGTCCGCCGCTATCCGTTCATCCTTCTGCGACTCAACCAGAACAGCGATGAGCTTTCGCTGTGCTTCGATCCGACCGCACCGGGGATTGGCCCCGACAAGGACGGTCAGCCGCTGTTCGACGGGGACCAGCCTGCGCAGGCGACGCGCGACATCCTCAACTTCTGCGAACAGTTCGAGCAGGCCGGCGCGCGCACCCAGGCATTCCTCGACGAGCTGCAGAAGGCCGAGCTGCTGATGGACGGTGAGGTCGCGATCAACGTCGAAGGGCTCGACCAGCCCTTCATCTACCGCGGCTTCCGCATGGTGGATGAGGAAAAGCTGCGCGATCTGCGCGGCGATGCGCTTCGCAAAATGTCGCAGAGCGGGCTACTTCCCCTGCTCTACGCGCACCTGTTTTCGCTCGGCCTGATGCGTGACCTCTTCGGCGAACAGGTGCAAACCGGCAAGATCGCGCTTCCGAACCAGACGGGGACGGGCGCTCCGGCCGTTCCCGGGGCGGCGGCAGCCAACGACGGCATCCCGCCGTCGGTCGAAGGGTTCGAAAGCGCCGAACCGACCACCTAATCGGCGGCGGCGCCCCTTGCGAAAGGCGGCCGCAATGGTTAATTTCGAAAGTGTCGCATGGGGCTCCCCCCTTAGCTCCGTGCGGCGGGCACTTTCATGGAGTGTCCACCCCTCCCTGGACCCTGGCCGCCCCGTGTGAAAACGCGGGGCGGTTTTTTATTCGGCCGCCTCGAGTGCTCGGCCGCACAAGGCGTTGGTGATCGCGTTCGCGATGCCGCATACCATCGCGCCGACCCGCTCCACGCCCGCGCTAACGGGCATGCCGTCGGGGGTCAGATAGTGATCGCGTCTCACCTCCACCTGCACGGCGCTGCGTCCGGCATTGGGTCGACCGTGGCGGGAGAGCGTGTAGGCGCCCGCATAGGGCCGGTTGCGCGCCACTTCGAAACCGGTGCCCCGGACCGTCGCCGCAACAAGCGCACTGATCGCAGGGTCCGCCGCCTCGCCGAAACGGTCTCCGACGATGACGTCGGCAACTCCCTCGCGAGCCGGGCAACTGTGCAGGTCGATCAGCACCGCAGCGCCGAACCGATGGCGCCGCTCCTGCAGCGCCGCGTCCAGAACCTCGTGCCAGGCACGATGATAATTCTCGATACGCCGTGCGAGCTCCGCCCGGGTAAGCGGCTGACGCCACAGAAGCTCGCGCTCCCCGAAGCGGGTGGGGACGATGCCCAGCCCGGCACGAACGCGAGGGCACAGCGCGCGTGCGGGGCCGCCCACTACAACCGTTCGATCGACATCGGCGGGGCCGCGGTTGAGATCGAGATGGGCTCGGCTGAGCTGAGCTACGAGAACGTCGTGGCCCGCCTGTGCCGCCGCGTGCGCCAGAAGGTCGACATGGGGGTCGGCGAGTTGCAGCAAGCGCTCGATCGGAACGCGCGCACGCGCACGATCCTGTTCGGGCACGATCTGTCCGGCATGCGGCACCGCCAGAACCACGGGCGACACGCAGCGCGGCGGGTTCATCCAGCGGAAGGGGGCGTCGGTCGGCACGGTCCGCATTTGAACACAGCGCGCGCCGCTGCGCCAGCGATGGTTTCGTTAACACCGCCGCGCTACAGCGAGCGCCATGCCGAGCCTCCGAATCTGCCTAGCTGAAGACGACGCCATCATGCGGGCCTATCTCGCCAAGGCGCTGGAACGCGCAGGCCACCATGTCAGCACCGCGGAGGACGGGCAGCAGGCGCTGGCGCTCATCGAAAGCCGCACGTTCGACTTGCTTTTGACCGACATCGTCATGCCGGGAATGGACGGCATCGCGCTGGCGCAGGCCGCGCGTCGGCTCGCCCAGCCGCCGCGGATCATGTTCATCACCGGCTTTGCCGCCGTGGCGCTGCAGGCAAGCGATGAATTGCCCGAGGCGCGCGTGCTCTCCAAGCCCTTTCACCTCAAGGATCTCGTGCGCCAGGTGGAGGCCGAATTCGCTGAAGCGCGCGCCGGCGGCTTTTAGCGATTCCCCCGCTTGCCAAGCGGAGGGCGTCCACCTAAAGCCCCGACCCGACGGGCGTGTAGCTCAGTGGTAGAGCACTGTGTTGACATCGCAGGGGTCGCAAGTTCAATCCTTGCCACGCCCACCATAAAAAGCTCGCCTTCTCAATGAGTTGGCGGGCTTTTTTTTGGCTTTGGCCGAGCACCAGTCAGTATTTAAACCAGCGATTTGCCCAGAAAATTTGGGCAAATCGCGGTCAATTTGGGCAAATTCTGGGCACGCAAATGCCCGCCGCCATGGGCTTCGCGATAGAGCGTTTGGCGCGCATCCGCATCCGGTCCATAATCTCTGCAGGCGCTTCGCTCGTTCACCTATCAGGAGGCCGGCCCGAGGTTTATGAAGAAGATCTGCGTGTGCGGGTTCTCTGGCCCACGTCGGGTGCCAAGCTGGGACCCGCGTGCGCCGATCATCGGCTTGCAACCCTCTGTGTTCTAATGACGCGTGACGGCGGTCAAACGGCCGCTCGCGTTTGACCCACGCAGACATGCCATACCCATTATTTGACAACGAGCTCGGGCTTGATACTTCCTAGCTATCAAATGAAGGGGGATTTTCGAAATGCGCGCTTGCTGCTCCTTGCTGACGTCCACAGCGCTCCTCGTGTGCGCGTCGCCGGTTTGGGCGCAGGCACAAGGCGCCGTGACGCCCCCTGCTGATGTTGCGACGCCCGACGAAGTTGTCCAAGAGAGCGACATTGTCGTGGTCGGGACGCAAATTCGCGGCAGCCGGATCAACGACGCCTTGCCCGTCACCGTGGTCGGGCAGGAAGAGATTGCCAACACCGCGGCGGTCAGCGGCGACGAGCTGTTTCGGTCGATCCCGCAGATGGGCGATGTCAGCTTCAACAGCTCCTATCTCCCCAACAGCTCGAATTCCGCGCGCGGCGACGTAGGTTCGGTCAACCTTCGCAACCTGGGTGTCGGCAACACGCTGACGCTACTCAACGGGCGCCGCATGGTGCTCCATCCCACCAGCCGCGCCGACGACAATCTGGTGCCGGTGCTGACCTACAACACCAATGCGATTCCCGTCGCTGGGGTCGAGCGGCTCGAGGTGCTGCGCGACGGGGCGGCGGCGATCTACGGCTCGGACGCGGTTGCCGGGGTGGTAAACACGGTTCTGCGCCGCGACTTCGACGGCGCCGAACTGACCGCGCAATATGGCTTCGCCGAGGGAACGTCGCTCAGCGAGCTCAACCTCAACGGCGTGTTCGGCCGCGACATCGGGGACGGGCGCGGCAACATCACGCTGTTCGCCGACTATACCGACCGCACCGCACTCGACGCGCGCAGCCAGAGCTACACCGCGTCGGACAACAAGCTGCCGCTGTTTGCGGATACGCCGTTCGCAAATGCCACCTCGCTCGACGGACGCAGCACGATCACCCCGTGGGGGTCGTTCGCGACGGTCGGCAACGTGCGCGTGACGCGCGGGACGACGCCGCTGACCAATGCGTCGGGCCAGTTTCACATCCAGCCGAACACCAATCCGGGTTGCCAGGCGGCGCTCGCAGGCGGGCTTTGCCTTGACGACGGCGCGCCGAGCACCACGACCGTCGACCGCAATCTGCGCTTCGACGCGCCGCTCGCCTACAATACGTCGGTCCAGCCGGCGGTGCAGCGGCTCAACCTGTTCCTCACCGGCCGTTACGAGGTGAGCGAGCGCGTCGAACTGTTCGGTGAGGCGGGCTACTACCGCGGCCGTTCGCAAAGCCTGCAGGGGTCGACCGGGACGCTGAGTTCGGGGCCGATCGTGGTGCCGGCGACGAACTACTATAATCCGTTCGGCGCGGCGGTGCTGAACGGGCAGACGAACCCCAACCGCCTGGCGGGGATCAACGCCCCCGCGGCGGGTCTGCCGGTCACCATATCGAGCTACAATTTCGCCGATGTCGGGCCGAACCGGGTCGAGGTCGACAACCAGCAGTTCCGGCTGCTCGCCGGGGTGCGCGTCGAAGCGCTGGGGTTGGATTGGGAAAGCGCGGCGCTCTATTCCGAGGCGGAGGTGGTCGACCAGTCCGACGGCATCAGCGCCACCCTCCTGCAGCGTCAGCTCGCCCTCGCCACCCCCGATGCCTATAATCCGTTCAACGGCGGCAACCCTGCCGATCCCTCGCTCGCCGATCCGCGCCCGAGCAGCCAGGCCGCAATCGACGCGATCCGCATCACCACCACCCGTCGCTCGCGCGCGACGCTGGCGCTGTGGGACGTCCGCGGCAGCACGCCCGACCTGTTCGCCCTGCCGGCGGGCAATGTCGGGTTGGCGATCGGCGGCGAGATCCGGCGCGAGACGCAGCGCGACGATCGCGATGCGCGCCTCGATGGAACGATCACCTTCACCGACGCGGTGACCGGTTTCGGCAACGGCAGCGACCTCGTCGGATCGAGCCCCTCGCCGGATACCGACGGTCGCCGGACGGTCGGCGCCGCCTATGCCGAACTGGCGCTGCCGATCATCTCGCCCGAGATGAACGTCCCGCTGGTGCATCGCCTCGATGTCCAGCTCGCCGGCCGGTTCGAGCATTACAGCGACGTCGGTTCGGTGGCCAAGCCGAAGATCGCCGCAGCGTGGGACGTGGTCGAAGGTGTGCGGCTGCGCGGTTCCTATTCGGAAGGGTTCAAGGCTCCGAACCTCGAACAGATCAACGCGCGGGTCGTGACGCGGTCGAACACCCGCACCGACTATATCCGCTGCGAGGCGCAGTTGCGGACCGGCGCGATCACCTCGTTCAACCAGTGCGCGCAAGGGTTCGCGACGACCGCGCAGCGATCGGGCAACCCGGACCTCGAGCCCGAGACGTCGCGCTCTTGGACCGTCGGGATCGTGCTCGAGCCGAGCTTCCTCGATGCAGTGGGCCGGGTGACGCTGACCGCGGACTACTGGAGCATCCGCCAACGCGGGATCGTCGGGCTGTTCGGCGAAGGCAACGCGCTCATCAACGATTATCTGCTGCGCACGCAGGGGCAGAGCGATCCCAACGTGATCCGCGCCGCCCCGACCGCCGATGACATCGCGCTGTTCGCCGGGTCGGGGCTGACCCCGGCGGGCCGCGTGCTGTTCGTGCGCGATCAGTACACCAACCTGCTGCCGCAGGAGGTGTCGGGGGTTGATTTCGGCCTCGTCTGGCGCAGCCCGAGCACGTCGGTCGGGCGCTTCAACCTGTCGGTCAACGTCGCCTATCTCGACAAATTCTTCCTCCAGCCGTCGCCGGCGATCCAGACCTTGCTCGACGCGCGTGCCGCCGGTCAGATCAACGCCGGGACGCTGATCGCCGAGCAAGGCGACCTCGTCCGGCGCAACGGCAAGCCGCGCTGGAAGTGGAACGCATCGCTGACGTGGGACATGGGTGACCTGCAGGTCGGCGCCTACACCCAGTACACGGGGTCGGTGCTCGACAGCGGGCTGGTCGACAGCGCGGGTGCCAACTGGATCATCGACGGCACGCAGACGGCCAACCTCTATCTCCAGTATCGCGTGCGTCAGGACGACGGCCCCGATTTCCGCTGGCGCATCGGCGTGCGCAACCTCACCGACGAGGCGCCGCCGCTGTCGTCGAACGGCTATCTCGGGAGCCTCTACAACCCCTATGGCCGTTACTGGTACACCAGCGTGCGGGTGAGCATCTGACGGTGCGGCAACGCTTCGTACTTGGTTTCGGCGGTGCCCTGGCGCTGTCGCTTGGGCCGCTGCCGTCCGCAGCGCTATTCGCCCAGACCGCGCCCGCCGCACGCCCCGCCGAAGCACCTCCGCGCGCGAGCGGCGGGGACATCGTCAGCTACGCGCAGATCCACCACCCGACGATTGGGCGGGACGGCATGGTGGTCAGCCAGAACGCCCTCGCCGCGCGGGTGGGTGCCGAAATCTTGCGCAAGGGCGGCAATGCCGTCGACGCGGCGGTCGCCACCGGCTTCGCGCTCGCGGTGACCTTGCCCCGCGCGGGCAATGTCGGCGGCGGCGGCTACATGCTCGTCCACATGGCCGCCAACGGCGCGCGTCCGGCGGAGACCATCGCCATCGATTATTATGGCCAGGCGCCTGCCGCGACGACGCCTGACCTGCTGCTCGGTGCCGACGGGCGCGTCGATCAGGCTAAGGTCATGTCGATGAAGGGCGTGGCCATCCCCGGCACGGTGATGGGCCTGTGGGAGGCACACCGTCGTTATGGGTCGCTGCGCTGGGGCACGCTGCTTGCGCCGGCAATCAGCCTCGCCGAGCGCGGCATCACCCTTTCCGACGACGAGGCGGAGGCGCATGCCGATCAGCGCGCGCTGATGGCTGACGATCCCGCCGCGACCGGGATATTCTTTCAGCGCAATCGTGCCGCATGGCGAGCGGGCGACCGCCTGGTCCAGCGCGACCTCGGCTGGACTCTGCGCCAGATCGCGCGGCGCGGACCGGACGGCTTCTACCGCGGCCCGGTCGCGGAGCGGATCGTCGCTGGCATGCGGAGCGGGGGCGGCGTGATGACGCTGGCCGACCTCGGCAACTATCGTGCGGTCGTCAGCGCGCCGCTGTGGTCGACCTATCGCGGGCATCGCATCGCGCTCATGCCGCCCGGGGCTTCCGGGGTCAGCGTTGCGCAGGCGCTCAACATCCTCGAGCGGATCGAGCCGGGCACCAGCGCGTGGGGCAGCGTCATGGCAACCCACCGGCTCGCCGAAGCGCTGAAGATCGCGGCGGCGGATCGACGGATGGTGGGGGGCGGGCCCGACTGGATCACGCCGACGACGGGGCTCGCTAGCCCGGCTTATGCGGCCGAGCGCGCTCGCCTCGTTCGCGACAACCGCGCGCTAGGCGCCGCCGACCTGCCGCGCGGCGCGCCGGAACGTTACGAAAGTCCGGACACGACGCATTATTCGGTGGCCGATCGATGGGGCAACGTCGTCAGTAACACCTATACTTTGTCAGCCAGCTACGGGGCGCATGTCGTCGCGCCTGGCACCGGCGTGCTGCTCAACAATTCGATGGGCAATCTCGCTTGGGAGCGGCGTGGCGGCGACGCCCCGGTGGCGACGCGCCCCGTGCCGGGCAAACGGGTCGGCTCCACCATCACGCCGCTGATCGTTTATCAAGGCGATCGTCCGTGGCTCGTGTCCGGCACGCCGGGCGGCGGATATATCGTCGCCACGATGGTGCAGCTGGTGAGCAACGTCATCGATCATCGGCTGAACGTGGCGGAAGCGGCGCAGCGTCCCCGCATCAATCAGGGCGGACCGGGCAGTCCGCTCGAGTATGAGGCGGGGTTCTCCCCTGTTCTCGCCGAACGCCTCGCGGCGATGGGCCACGTCGTGCGTCCGTCGAACAGCATGGGCAGCGTGCAGTCGATCATGATCGAGCGCAGGACCGACGGCGAAACAAGGTTCCTCGGCGCCGCCGACACCCGCCGCCCGGATGCGGGAGCGATCGGCGTCCGGTAACTGTGACCCCGACGCTTGGGGGCGGCGGGCGTATCTACTCCCCGCTGCGGTGACATCGTAGGAGTCGCAAGGTCAATCCTTGCCATGCCCGCCATAAACCCCGCCGCCCCCCACGGGCGGCGGGGTTTTTTGTATCTAGGTGAGCTCCTTGAGCGGGACCGCGGTGTCGGCGAGGCGTGCGGGATCGATGATCGACTGCTGTTCCACCAGTCGCCGCCCCTGCGTGTAGTCGCGGATCGCGTTCACGCAGTCGAGCGCGACAACGCGCCCTTCCCTCAGGTAGATGACGCTAAAGCTGCGGTCTTTCGGCTCGCCGCGCACAACCCCGCGATCGTGGCCGATGGCCAGCCCGACGGTCTGCAGTTTCAAATCATACTGGTTCGACCAGAACCAGGGGGTCGCGCCATAAGGCTGGGGGTCGCCGCAGATGGCGCGAGCCGCGCAGGCCGCCATGTCGGTCGCGTTCTGGACGGACTCGAGCCGGACGACCGCCCCGTCCGCAAACCGGCTGGCAAAGGCTGCGCAGTCGCCGACAGCATAGACCCGGTCGAGGCTGGTCGCGCAAAGTTGGTCGACCTCCACCCCGTTTCCGCCCGCCGCGCCTGCGGCGATGAGCGGCGCGACCTCCGGAGTGATACCGATGCCGTAGAGCAGGAGGTCGCACGGCACCTCTCCGCCATCGGTGAGCGCCACGCCGCCGACGCGCCCCTCCCCGTCGTCGATTACCTGCACCACGCCCACGCCCGTTCGAAGATCGACGCCGTGGGCGCGATGCTCCTGTTCGAGGAAGGCGGATATTTCCTCGCCGGTCGCGCGCGCCAGGACGCGCGGCAGGGTTTCGACCAGCGTGACCGCCTTGCCGAGCTTGCGCATCACGGCGGCCGCTTCGAGCCCGATATACCCGCCCCCGACGACCACGACGCGCTCGACCATCGGCAGCGCGGCGATGATCGCGTCGGCATCGGCATGCGAGCGGATCGGGTGGACGCGCCCGAGTTCGGCACCCGGGACGTCGAGCCGTCGCGTCGCGCCGCCAGCGGCCCACACGAGCGAGCCATATTCCCACGACGCACCGTCGTCGCGCAGCACGGTGCGCTGCACAGGATCGACGGCCACCACCGCGTGCCCAAGCTCGAAATCGATGCCCCGTTCGGCCCAAAAGTCGGCGGGACGCAGCAAGAGCCGATCGAAGCTTTTCTCGCCGGCGAGATATTCCTTGCTCAGCGGCGGACGTTCGTAGGGCAGCTCGGCCTCGCGCGAGAGGACTGAGATGCTGCCCGCAAAACCCAGCTTGCGCAGCGCGATGGCGGTTTGCGCGCCGCCGTGGCCGCCACCGACGATGACGACATCCGCTCGCGCTGGCTGACCGCTCGTCACCGTCGCTCGATCAGGCCGCTTGCGTCGCGAGCTGGACCGACAGCGGTGCCTCCGTCGCTGCGATCACCTGTTCCGCGGTCACGTCGGGGGCGAGTTCGATCAGCGTGAGCGTCCCCGCACGCTTGTCCACCTCGATCACGCCGAGGTCGGTGATGATGAGATCAACGACCCGCTTGCCCGTCAGCGGCAGCGAGCAGGCGTTGCGGATTTTGGGGCTGCCGTCCTTGGAGACATGGTCCATCACCACGACGATGCGCTTCACCCCAGCGACCAGGTCCATGGCGCCGCCCATGCCCTTCACCATCTTGCCCGGGATGGTCCAGTTGGCGAGGTCGCCGGAAACGCTCACCTCCATCGCGCCCAGCACCGCCATGTCGATATGCCCGCCCCGGATCATCGCAAAGCTGTCGGCGGAGGAGAAGAAGCTCGACGTCGGAAGCTCGGTGATGGTCTGCTTGCCGGCGTTGATCAGGTCCGCATCCACGGCGTCGTCATAGGGGAACGGGCCGATGCCGAGCATCCCGTTTTCACTCTGCAGCGTTACGTGGATGCCGTTGGGCACATGGTTCGCCACCAGCGTCGGAATGCCGATGCCGAGGTTGACGTAATAGCCGTCGCGCAGCTCCTGCGCCGCGCGCGCGGCCATCTGATCGCGGGTCCAGGGCATCAGGCGGCCTCCCTCTGGCGCACGGTGCGCTGTTCGATGTGCTTTTCGTTGATCGTCGCGAGCACGACCCGATCGACGTAAATGCCAGGCGTGTGGATGCAGTCGGGGTCGAGGCTGCCGGCGGGGACGATTTCCTCCGCTTCGACGACGGTCACTTTGGCCGCGGTCGCCATGTTCGGATTAAAGTTGCGCGCGGTCTTGCGAAACACGAGGTTGCCCGCCTCGTCCGCGCGCCAGGCCTTGATAATCGCGAGGTCGGCGCGGAGCCAGGTTTCGCGGACATACTCCTCGCCTTCGAACGTCTCGACCGGTTTGCCCTCCGCCACCACGGTGCCGACGCCGGTCTTGGTGTAGAAGGCCGGGATCCCCGCGCCGCCGGCGCGAATCCGCTCCGCCAGCGTCCCCTGCGGGTTCAGCTCGAGCTCGAGTTCGCCCGACAGATATTGCTGCTCGAACAGCTTGTTCTCGCCGACGTAGGACGAGATCATCTTCGCGACCTGCCGGCTTTCGAGCAGCGTCCACAACCCCAGCCCGTCGGCCCCGGCGTTGTTCGAGATGATGGTGAGGTCGGTCACGCCCGCCGCGCGCACCTCCGGGATCAGGCTCTCCGGATTGCCGCAGAGGCCGAACCCACCGCTCATGATCGTCATGCCGTCGCGCAGCAGCCCGTCGAGTGCCGCGGCGGGAGAGGGGTAGATCTTGTTCATGCGTCTCGCGTCCATGCTCGCCCACGGCGGGGCTTGCCTCTGCCTAAAGTCGCAGCGCCCGCGCGATGCAAGGCAAAAGCATCGCGCGGCGCTGAGGCGGCAGTGGGCGCGGGGTCAGAACTTCATCGTGGCGCCGAGCGAGAAGGACACGCCAACGTCATAGGCGTTGATGATCAGCTCGCTGCCGTTGAGCCGCTGCGTTTCGCGATAGTCGGTACCGAGGAGGTTGCGAGCCTCCGCCTTCAGCTCGATTATGTTATCGCCGACGGGGATACCCTGCCGCAGCACGAGGTCGAGGCGGACGCCCGGCCGTTCGATGAAGTCCGGGGTCAGGTTTGGACCTCGCTGCGTCGCGCGCGGGCTGGCATAGGTCAGCAGCAGCGCCTGCTGCGACAGCGTGTCCTCGTCCTCCAGACTGAACTGCAGGTTCACGAGGTGGCGTGATTGCCCGGTCAGCCGCAACCGCTGCGTCGTGTCGAACACCAGATTGGCGGCGATCGGCGCGGGCTGGCTAGTAAAGCTGATGGTGGTGTCGCCTTCGCGCACCTGAATGTCGCTGTCAGTGAAGGCGTAATTGCCGATCACCGCCAGGCGGCGCGACGACCAGAAGCTGCCCTCGCTACCGAGCGACGCCAGCGGAATATAGCGGCGCAGTTCGATCTCCCCGCCCCACAGCTTGGCGCGCGGTGCGTTGGCGAAGCTGGTGATGAGCGAGGACCCGAGATTGACCGCAGTCGCTTCGATCGGCTTGTCGATATGCTTGTAAAAGCCCGCGATCGACAGCTGCTGATCACGTCCGAAATACCATTCGTAGCGGGCTTCGGCATTCCACAGCGTGCTGTCGGTGAGGAACGGATTGCCGAAGAAGGTGCGCTGCGACTCGGTGTCGCGATAGGGCTGCGGCGCGAGCTCGCGGAACTGCGGCCGCGCGATGGTCTTCGACCCCGCGAGGCGCAGCTGCATGTCGTCGGCGAGGCTCCACGTCAGCGTCACGCCCGGCAGCCAGTAATCGCGCTCGAGCCGCGTCTGCGCGAGCGCCGGCTGGCCGAACAGCGCCGTCGGGGTAACCGACTGGTCGCCGCTTTCGTAACGCACGCCGAGGTTGAGCTTGAGCGCGTCGGTCAGCTCGACATCCGCCATGACGTAACCGGCGTGCGTCACCAGCGCCGCATCATAGGCTGCCGAGCCCAACCCGCCGGTGGTCTCGCGCAGCAGGATGTTCCACACCTGCGCGTTCACGTCGGACAGGAGATAGTCGATCCGCTGCTGCGCCACCGCCGCGGGCAGCGCGCCCAAGGGGAAGAATTCGAAGTCGCGTCGCACCGCGTTGCGGTCGTTGTCGGTGTAGGCATAGCCCGCCGACAGCGTGATCTCGCGATCGAACGGCAGGCGGTAGGCGACGTCGACCGCGCCGGACCACAGCGTATCGTCAAGCGTCGAGAAGCTCACACCTGCCGACTGGCCCGGCGAGCGCAGGTCGTTGACGTAATCGCCGATCGTGTCGGAGAAGGCGTAGCTGTAGCTGCGCTCGTATGGCGCATCGCGGCTCGACTTCGCCCAGCTGCCGCGCAGGTCGAGGCTGAAGTCGCCGAAGCGAAACTCGGCCACCGCCTGGCCGTCGATCAGCTGGCGTTCGTACCAACCGGTATTGCCCGTCTGTAGTGTCGCGTCCGGACGCACCGCGCTCTGGCTGACGGTGTCGAAATTATTGCCGACCGCCGCACGCGCCTCTTTCAGGCTGTCGCGGATGAACAGCCCGGTCAGGCGGAAGCGGTGGCGGTCGAGCCGTAGCCCCATCGAACCCATCAGGTTGGCGACGATGCGATTTTCGGTCGTAAGATAGCGGAAATCCGACGACGGCAGCAGTGCTTCGTTCGCGCTGCCCGGCGTGCCGGTGCGCGTGCCCGCCTGCTGACGCCCGCCGCGCGTGCGCCAGCTGTTGTCGAGTCCTCCGGTCACGACGAGGCCGAGCGTGGTGTCATCGGCCAGGTCCCAGCTCTCCCCCGCCGACAGGTTGACCGCCCAGTTGCCCGGCGTGTCACGGTTGCGCTGGATCAGCGAGGTGCCGGCGTTGTTGAGGCTGGCGGTGATGTCGACCACCTGCTGGCGCGTGAAGTTCTCGCCGATGACCAGCCGATTGCCCGAACCGATCGCCGCAGCGAGCGGTCCCGGAACGCTCCGCCGGCCGCTGTCGAAGCCCGTCCAGTCCGTCGGCGAGCCGAAGTAGGTGTAACCGAGTTCGAAGGTGGTGATGCTGTCCCCGCCGACCGACACGCCGACGTCCAGGAAGCCATCTTCCGGTGCGGAGCGCGTCGTCAGGTTGATCACCCCGCCGCCAAATTCGCCCGGGTAATTGGCCGAGAAGCTCTTCTGCACCACCGTCGACGCGAGGATCGAGGTCGGAAAGAGGTCGAGCGGCACCACGCGGCGGAGCGGCTCGGGACTCGGCAAGGGCGACCCGTTGAGCAGCGCCTGCGAATAGCGCTCGCCCAAGCCCCGCACATAGACGAACCGCCCACCGACGACGCTGAGGCCGGTCACCCGCCCGAGCGCCGCCGCGACGTCGCCCTCGCCGGTGCGCGCGATGTCCGCCGCCGACAGCACCGACACCACCGACGGCGCTTCGCGCGCCAGGTTTTCCCGGCGCCGCCCAGTGACGACAATGTCACCGGTGACGTCCGCCCCGGGGCCCGACACTTCGACCTCCTGCTGCCCCGCGGTGGACTGCGGAGCGTCCCCGCCCGCCGCCGGGTTGCTGGGCGCGACCGTGGCGATGGGGGTCTCCTGCGCCCAGGCAGGCGAGGCGAGCGCGGTGGAGCCGCACAGGGCGGCGAGCAGCAGGCGGCTGGTCATCGTGCGTTATCCGACTGGAGGAAGGTTCAGCCGGCGGCCGGGATCGACTGGCACGACATCGCGCCGGCGCCGAGCCCGCAGGTCCAGCTCTTCCACCAGTTGTCCTGATCGCCCCGTACCGCGCCGATGTAACCGGCATTGGAGAAGTAGCTCGACAGGGTCGTCGAATTGAATGCCGGGCGGCCGGTTTCATTGGCGCCGTTGACGAAAATGTTCGTCAGCGTCGACGTGCCGACCAGATTGTTGCTGCCCGCGTCAAACAGCGCCTTCACCGCCGCTGCATTGACGTCGGCGTCGTCGACGAACGGCGTCGCGCAGGCGAAGTAGAGCGAGTTGAGCTTCGGCGGCCCCTTCTCGTCGCTGCCGGTCGTCTGCACGGTCGCCGCAGTGTCGATGTCGAGGCACTGCGTGCCGGACACAACCCCGTTGACGAGCGTCGCGTCCATGCCGCCACGCAACTGAATCGGCGAGGCACTGCGCGGCGTCACGAAGGTGAAGTTCGACAGAAGCAACTCGGTGCGCGGCGTCGCGTCCACCGGCTTGTCCGTGGAGTCGCCCTCGATCAGCTTGTCGCCGCCGCCGGCCCGCTGCGTCGCGATGACGAACTGAAGCGCGCCCTTCCAGCCTGAGTCCATGTCGAGGCTGTCATCGTCGTTGCCGGTCAGCACCAGGTAGCGCCCGTTCACACGACCGCCGAACCATTCGATGCCGTCGTCCGAGCTGTTGTGCACCTGCACATATTCGAACACCGTGCCCGCGCCGACACCGCCCAGCGTGATGCCGTTGAGTTCGTTGTTGGTATCGACCTTGAAGCCCGAATGGCGGACTTGAAGGTAGCGGATCGTGCCGGAGCTGTCGTTGGCCGCGTTGCCGCCGTAGATCGAACCCGAGGTCCCTTCGACCGGCGCCTGGCACTGAACGCTGCCGCCGGTTGCGCCCGCATCGGCGCAGTCGCCAATGGGCGCGCGGCCGAGGATGACGAGCCCGCCCCATTCACCGATCGAATCCGGGGTCGACTGACCAATGACGTTGTTACGGCTGGTCATCACCACCGGCTTGGTCGCGCTGCCGTCGACGTTGAGCTGCGACCCGCGGTTGACGACGAGGAAGTCCGCGCCCGACGCGCCAAACAGCACCACCCCGGCATCGAGCGTCAATACCCCGCGCTGCGAACCCGCGATCGGCGCGTTGGCATCGGGACCCTGGTCGGTGCCGACCTGCACCTTGCCCGACAGCGAATAGATCGTGCCGGCGAGGTTCTGAAGCCTCAGCGCGCCGCCGATCGTGCCGCTGATCTGGCAGTTGCGACGGGTGTCGTTGGCGGCGACCTGGATGGTGCCGACGTCGACGGTCCCGGTTGGGCAGCTCGCCGCCGGCGTGCCGGCGGTCGGCGTCGGGGTGGGCGCCGGAGCGGGCGCGGGCGCCGGGGCCGGCGCCGGGAGAACGATCACGCCTTCGCCGGGCGAAGCCACGTCATCCGCGCCGCAGCCGGCAAGCGTGATGGCAGCGATGGACGCGCCGAGGACGGCGGTACGACGAACGTTGGAGATCATGAGTCGCGCTTCCCTGCCGGCCCATCCGGCTTGAGCGCGCCTCTGGCCGCCTTCCATGACTCAGACGTGGCAGACAGATGACCGCGGCGTGACGGTTTCGTTACGGGCCTGTGACAATGACCTAGCGCTTGCCGATGGCGCGCCATCCCCCTATCGCGCGCCAGTCGGGGAGTAGCGCAGCCTGGTAGCGCATCTGCTTTGGGAGCAGAGGGTCGCAGGTTCGAATCCTGTCTCCCCGACCATCACCCTGCTCACATGTCTTGCGAAGGGTTGGCGCGGCGCCGCTCGTCTGTGCTAGCGACCTGATCGTGGGGCCGCCTGCTTATTGCGAAGCGGCGATGCCTCGCCGTTACCGCCGCGTCGCCGAGAAGGAGTCATTCGTGATCCGCATTGTCGCAGTCGGAGGCACGGTGAACCCCGGCAGCGGGACGGAACGGGCGCTGGTGGTCGCATCAGACTTCGCGCGGCAGGCAGGAGCGGACGTGATGCTGTTCGACGGCGCCTATCTCTCCGCCCTCCCCTACTATGGCGGGCCGGGCCATGCCCCGGGGACAGGGTCAGAGCTGGTCGAAGCTGTGCGTCATGCGGATGGCCTCCTGATCGCCGCCCCCGGCTATCACGGCACCATTTCGGGCATGGTGAAAAATGCCCTCGACTTCCTCGAAGATCTCGCGCGCGACGAGCGGCCGTACCTCGATGGCAGGTCGGTCGGTCTCATCGCTACCGCGTATGGCGATCAGGCGACGATGAGCACGCTCATCACCATGCGCGGCATCGTGCACGCGTTGCGCGGCTGGCCGACGCCGATGGGCGCGACGGTGCGAACATATCGCGGGCTCTTCACCGAAGATGGACGCTGCACCGATCCGAGGGTCGAACAGCAGCTCGCGCTGGTCGGCCAGCAGGTCGTCGAAGGCGCCCGGCGATCGATGCGCGATCCCGTCGACGCCTGAACACCAGCCCCGTTCAGCTCGCGGTCGCGTGCATCGTCTCGCGACCGTCGCTCAGCGTGGCGAGCCCCAGCCCCTCCCCCTCCTCCATCGCGGCCAGCTTCAGCGGCCGATCGACAAACGCCGGCGAACTCGCGCGAAAGCGGAAGCGTCTGGGGGCACGCTCGAACACCTCGCTCGCCAGCGACAGCAGCAGCGTCGCCAGCAGCGGGCCGTGCACCACGAGCGCCGGATAGGCCTCCACCCCCCGCGCATAGGGGGCGTCGTAATGAATGCGGTGCGTATTGAAGGTCAGCGCGGAGTAGCGAAACAACAGTGCGGCGTCGGGCACGATGTCGCGCTGCCATTTCGCGCGCTCGAACGGCGACGTCGGCGGCGCCGGTGGAGGCTCCACTGGCGTCGTCCCGGGCGGCACGTCGGCACGATAGACGAGCTGCTGCACCTCCCGCACCGCGGGCTCGTCGTCGGCGAGGATGTCGTGCGCGACCGACACGAAGTGGAGCCGACCGCTCGCACCGTCCTTGTCCTTGCGCGACAGGACACGCGAGCGGCGCTCGACCTGCGCGCCGATGCGGATCGGGTGCAGGAACTCGACCTCGCTCCCCGCCCACATTCGTCGCGGCAGGCCCGCAGGCGCGCTGAGCAGTCCGTCGTCGAGCGGATGGCCATCGCGGCCCAGCGCACCCGTCCGCGCGTCGGGCGTGCACAGGCACCAGTGGATGCCGGACGGCATCAGCCCATCCCCCGGAAGGCCGGCGTCGAACGTCGCGCAGAAGCGCGCGGCGAGCGCCTCCGTCAGCACGTCCTGACTGACCCGAACCGCTTGATCGCTCACGCCCTCTTCTCCCGCAACAGACCTCTTGCGATGACCTCTGCCTGAATCTCCGCCGCCCCTTCAAAGATGGTGAGCACGCGGGCATCGCAAAGCAGCCGGCTCGCCTCATATTCGAGCGCGTAGCCGTTGCCGCCGTGGATCTGCACCGCCGCGTCGGCGCAGCTCCACGCCACGCGCGCGGCATAAAGCTTGGCCATCCCGGCTTCGATATCGCAGCGCCTGCCTTCGTCCTTGGCACGCCCGGCCGCATAGGCGAGCTCGCGCGCCATCAGGATTTCGGCGGCCATCATCGCAAGCTTGTCCGCGACGCGCGGGAAGTGCGCAATCGGCCGACCAAACTGCCGCCTATCGAGCGCATAGGTCCGGGCGACCTCGAACGCGCGGCGCGCAACCCCCACCGCGCGCGCCGCGGTCTGGATGCGTGCGCTTTCGAACGTCTGCATCAATTGCTTGAACCCGCGCCCCTCCTCACCCCCGAGCAAGCCGTCGCCGCAGACCTCGAAACCGTCGAACTGGAGGGCATATTCGCGCATTCCGCGATAACCCAGCACCGCAATTTCGCTGCCGCTCATGCCCGGTGCCGGGAACGGCGCAGCATCGCTACCCCTCGGTTTCGCGGCGAGGAACATCGACAGGCCAGCATATCCCGGCGCGTCACTGGTGCGCGCCAGCAGCGTCATCAGGTCCGACCGGACGGCGTGCGTGCTCCACGTCTTGGCGCCGTCGATGCGCCAGCCGTCGCGCGACGGTCGAGCCCGCGTGGCGACGCTCGCGAGGTCGGAGCCGACGTCGGGTTCGGTGAAGACGGCGGCGGGCAGGACGGCGCCGGCCGCGATGCGCGGCAGCCATTGTTCGCGCTGCGCATCGGTGCCCCCGGTCGCGATCAGTTCGGCTGCGATTTCGCTTCGTGTCCCCAGCGACCCCGCCGCAATCCACCCGCGCGACAATTCCTCAGAGACGATGCACATGGCGAGTTTGCCAAGGCCGAGCCCGCCGTGCGCTTCGGCAACGGTCACCCCGAACGTTCCCATCGCCGCAAGATCGTCCACGACCGCGTCGGGAATCAGGGCATCGGCGAGATGCCAGCCGTGTGCGTGCGGCAGGATGCGCTCGTCGGCATAACGACGATATTGCGCGCGCACGGCATCGAGCGTCGCGTCACCGCTGCTGTCATCCGGCTGGCGCCCGTCCAGCAGCGCATCCGCAACCCGCCGCCGGAGCGGCGCTTCCGGCGGGGGCGCTGCGAATTCCAGACCGAGCGAGGCGGGCCGGAAAGACTCGTTGGGGCCGATGGCGACCCCATGCGCCAATTGCGCCCGTGCCTCCACAATCGCGAGTTCGGCGATGTCGCGATCGTGACCAGCGCGTCGCTCTGCCCAGCGACGGACAGCTTCAATACCCGCGGCGAGCGTTGCCATCCAGGCCAAGCCGTGCGTGTCGTGCTGGGCCTCGATCCCGGGTGAGACCCCATGCCGGGTCACGACCGCTTCGCGCGCGGCTGCAACCCATGCCTGCGTCTGCGAGACCGTCTCATCCATCGGCGATCACCCCCCGCGCGTGAAGTGCTCGCACCTCCGCGTCGTCCATCGCCAACAGGTCGCGCAGGACGCTGAAGCTGTGCTGACCTAATTGCGGCGCAGGCCGCGCATCCCCGCGCTCGGCGGCCATCACATGCGCGAAAGCGCCTGCGGCCGGATATTCTGCGCCGCTCGGATTATCGGGCCGGCTGAAGATGGGATTGCCCTCGGTCCGCGCTGCTTCTTGCGCGGCTTCGAGCATGGTGCGGTAGCGGGCGTGGCATCCGCCGGCGGCGTCGAGCGCGGCAGCAAGCGCGGCGTGATCCCAGCCGGCGATCGCCACCTCGAACAGCGGATAGAGCGCGTCGCGATGGGTGAAGCGCGTTCCTTCGTCGCGCGCGAAACTGACGCTGCGTTCGGCTTCGACGGTCGCGACAGCGTCACTCAGTTGCAGAACGTCGACGACCGCACGCCACTGCCGCGGGGTGATCGCCATCAGCATGATGCGCTCGCCGTCACGCGTCACAAAGTCGCGACCGAACGCACCGTAAACGCTGTTGCCATAGCGCGGACGGTCCGTCCCGCGCAGCAGCACCTCCGCCAGCGCGCCCAGATTGGAGGCGGTGCCGATCGCCACATCCTCGAGCGGCACCCGCACCTCGCCCCCCTGCCCCGTCGCATCGCGACGTCGCAGCGCCGCCAGCAGGACGAAGGCCGCATAAGCGCCGGTGAGGAGGTCCCACGCGGGCAGGACATGATTGACCGGGCCGGGCCCCTCGCCCGTCTGAAGCGGATAACCGACCGCTGCGTTGACCGTGTAATCCAGCGCCGAACCACCGTCCGCCCGCCCCATGACGCGCACCGTCACGAGGTCTTCGCAGGATTGTCGCAGATGCTCGTGCGCGGTGAAGCCGTCCGCCGGGAAATTGGTCAGGAACACCCCCGCCCGCCCCACCAGCCGGGCCAGCAGATCGCGGCCCTCGCGCGAGGACAGGTCGATCGCCACACTCTCCTTCGCCCGGTTGAGGTTCTCCCAGTAAAGCGAGGCGCCCTCATCCGACACCGGCCAGCGGTGAAAGTCCGGGCCGCCGCCGATCTGGTCGACACGAATCACCCGCGCGCCCATTTGCGCGAGGTAAAGACCGCAGCTCGGCGCGGCGATGAATGACGACGCTTCGACGACGGTCAGCCCGCGCAGCAGGTCAAACATGCGGCGCGCTCAAACTGCCGCGGCCTCGCGTAACATGTTGCGGGCGATGACCAGCTGCAGGATCTGGGTCGTCCCCTCGTAGATGCGATAGATGCGCGCGTCGCGGAAGAAACGCTCCGCCTCATACTCTGCCAGGTAACCGGCGCCGCCGTGGATCTGCACGCATCGATCGGCGACGCGCCCGCACGCTTCGGACGCGAACATCTTGGCCGACGCCGCCTTGCGCAGGACATTCTCGCCGCGATCGGCCCGCGCGCACGCGTCTGCGATCATGCATTCGGCGGCGTAGAGTTCGGCCTCGCTGTCGGCGAGCATGGCCTGGATCAGCTGAAAATTCGCGATCGGTTCGCCAAAGGCCTGACGTTCGCGGGCGTAGCGGAGCGCCGTGTCGAGAATACGGCGGCCGTAACCGGCGCTCGCTGCCGCGACGGAAAGCCGCCCGTTGTCGAGGCTCTGCATGGCGATGGCAAAGCCGCGCCCCTCCTCACCTCCGACGAGCGCGTCGCCGGGCAGTTCAACGTTGTCGAAATAAAGGTCGCCGATGTGACTGCCCGCCTGCCCCATCTTCTTGTCGGACTTGCCGCGACTGATGCCCGGCGTGTCCATGTCGACGATGAAGGCGGACACGTGCGCGTTCTTGGGCAGCGCCTCCCGGTGGGTACGGGCCATGATGAGGCCGATTTTCGCGAACGGGGCGTTGGTGATGTACCGCTTGGACCCATTGAGCACATAACCGTTGCCGCGCCGCACCGCGGTGGTCTGCATCGCGGCGCTGTCGGATCCGGAACCCGGCTCGGTTAGCCCGAAGCAGGCGACCTCACCGGCGGCGAGCCTCGGCAACCAGGCCTGCTTCTGTTCGGCCGTGCCGCTGTTCTTGATCGCCGAACAGACCATGCCGAGGTTGATTGACGTGATCGACCGGTAGGCCGGAAGCGCGTAGCTGAGCACGCGGATCGTCTCGACATATTGCGAGATATTCATGCCCGACCCGCCGTATTCCTCCGGCATCGTCAACCCGAACAGGCCCATGTCCCGCATCTCGTCGACGATCGACGGGGGGATGGCGTCATGGGCGATCACGTCCGGCTCTGCGGGGATGAGCCGTTCGCGGACATAGCGTTTGAGCTGGTCGATGAACGCATCGAACACCTCTGCGTCCATGCCACGCGCCGGTTCGATCATGCTCGCATTCTCCGTCCCGAATCTGTGGGTGCCATCTTTACGCTCGCGCGGCTACGGGCAAGCAGGATCCGATCGAGGGAGCAACTATGTCACAGCCATTCACCGTCATGGTTACCGGCGGGGCCGGATATATCGGCAGCCACGCGGTACTGGCGCTGCGCGATGCCGGCTGGGACGTGGTGGTGGTCGACAATCTGGTGACCGGCTTTGCCTGGGCGGTTCCCGAAGGCGTCCCGCTGGTCGAAGCTGACGTCGCCAACCGGAACGCGATGGCGGAGACGATCGCGAGCTACAAGGTCGGCGCGATCATGCACTTCGCCGGTTCCGTCGTCGTTCCGGAGTCGGTCGAAAACCCCCTCAAATATTATCGCAACAACACCGCGGCCTCGGAGGCGCTGATCGAAACGGCGCTCGCTGGCGGAGTGCGACATTTCATCTTCTCTTCGACCGCCGCCACCTACGGCATCCCGGATCGGGTGCCCGTGCGGGAGGATATGCCGACCGAACCGATCAACCCTTACGGCCGCAGCAAGCTGATGACGGAATGGATGCTGCGCGATGTCGCGGCGGCCCATCCGATGAACTACGCCGCGCTCCGCTATTTCAACGTCGCGGGTGCGGACCCGGCGGGCCGGTCCGGGCAGTCGACGGCGGGCGCGACGCACCTGATCAAGGTCGCGGGCGAAGCGGCGCTCGGCAAGCGCAGCCACATCGCGGTGTTCGGCACCGACTTCGCGACCCCCGACGGAACCGGCGTGCGCGATTACATTCACGTCACCGACCTTGCCGCGGCGCACCTCGACGCGCTCGACGCGCTGATCGCCCAGCCTGATAGGAGCCACGTCATGAACTGCGGCTACGGGCGGGGCTTTTCGGTGCTGGAGGTGTGCGACGCGGTCGACCGCGTCGCTGGCGTGACGCTCGACCGGCGCATGGAGCCGCGCCGTGCAGGCGACCCGGATGCGCTGGTCGCCGACAACGCCCGCATCCTCGCGACCTTGCCGTGGCGCCCCAAACTCGACGACCTCGACACCATCGTCGCACACGCGCTGGCATGGGAGCGGCAGTTGAGCGAGCGCCGCCGCTAGGGCTTCAAGCCTCGCCACATGGCCAGCAGGTCGGCCACATCGCCGTGCGCCGCGCGCAGTGCTGACGCATCGTCCCCGCCAACGCGCGCCGCGATGCTACGAAACAGCGTCCTGAAGTCCGCCGCAAGCCGGGCATCGGCGCCATCGTCCAGCCCCTGCTCGAGTCCGTGCAGAAGGGCGAGCGCCTGGCTGCGTGGCGCGACCTGGGCGAGCGGCGAGGGCGCCGCGAGCATCTGGCCGAGCGCATCCAGCAGCTGTTCGTAAAGGATCAGCGTCAGCTCGTACGGGCTCGCCGCCGCGATCCGTGCAGCCACGGCGACACTGCGGTAGTAGGTTGCGGGCGCGACGGCCTCCCTCATCGCTCGGTCGCGTTCCACGCCGCGATCTGCTGCGTGAGATAGGCCTGGGTCGCACGAAATCCGCCCACCAGCCGATCCATCGAGGAAAAGCGCATTTCGAGCTGAGCACGGTAGGCGCTGGCTCGCCGCTCCGCGGCCGCGCGATCGTCGGCAATGCGCCGTGCTTCACCTTCCGCACTCGCTCGCGACCGCGTCAAGGCACCGTTCGAGCCGGATATCGAGTCACGCACGCTTCGCAGAATACCCGTGAGGCCCCCTGAAATGGTGACCCGCGCTGTGGCGGCCACGCCGGGCGACAGTTCGACGACAAGTCCCGGCGCACGCGAGCTCGATGGGGCCACCAGACGATCACCAAAGGCCTGCATGACTACGCCGTCGATCCGCCCGCTCGCAATCCCCTCCGGCGAAAGCGCGAGATCTGTGAGCGCATAAGCGCCCGGCAGTACGCGTCCCGGGTCACTGGTCACGCGGACTCCCGTACTGTCGCTCCTCGCCGCAGGTAGCAGTATTCTCGCGACGGCCTGCGGATCGCGCAGGAGGACCTGATCGAGTTGGGCCCGGTCAAAGCTCAGCTTGCCGTCCCGCTGCGTTTTAAGACCGAGTTCCGCAAGGGTCCCCGGCCCGTCGCCGCCGCTCCCCAACGGCGTCGTGGTCAATGTACGAAGCCGAGCGATCATCTCGCGCAGCGCCGGGTTGCCCCGCGCAGCTCCGACCGCCTCACCGGGCCGGTTGGCCGACAAGGCGGTGAGCCGATCGAGCAGCTCGTTATACGCGTCGGCAAAATCGCTGAGCAGGCTTGCGGCGGTCGTGTCCGGCCGGCTCGGGGTCAGGGTGATGCGGGCACCGGGCGCGGCGCCGGTGACGGTCAGCGTGGCTCCGCCGACGACGTCCACGAAACGGTCGCTGGCACTTGTGAGTTCGACGCCGTCGATGCGAATGCGTGCGTCGGCAGCGCTGCGGACCTTGACCGCCCCGTCGAAAAGTCCGGCGAGACGATCGTCGCCGCCTTCAACGGCGATGGTAAAGCCCGAGGCCGCGCCGCTCGGGCCGCTGATCGACAGGCGCTGCCCGCTCGCGTCGGTGAAAAGCTGCGCGCTCACGCCGGCGCCAGCGTTGGCCAGAGCGCGGGTGATGTCTTCCATCGTCGCCTCCGCCGCGATGTCGATGCGGCGGGTTTCGGTGTCGCCGACCTGAATCGCGATCGTCCCCGGACCGAAGCGCGCGCCGACGGCCTGGGGCAGCGTAACGTTCGTCTGCGAAGATGCGCGAGCGAGCACCTCCAATGTCAGCCCAGCGGCCGGCACGGCACCGCTGGCTTCGCCGACGCTGACCGCACCGCTATCGGATGGCACGAGGGTCGGCCGCAGACCGCCCGCCTGCACCCGGTCGTTCATCGCCTTCGCCAGCGCATCGAGCGCGCCGCCCGCTTCACCCAGGGCGGACAACAGCGCGCGGTTGGCGCTTTCGCGTCCGTCGAGTGCGGCTCTGGCCGGCGCGGCAGCAGCCGTGGCCAGAGATTCGACAAGCGCGCGAGTGTCGATGCCCGATCCCGCGCCGAGCGCGGTCGTGATGGATGTCGTCATGCCCCCTCCGTGCCCAGAATTACGGCGCCCAACGGCGTTGCTTTAGGCATGGCCCGACATCTCCCTCCGACCGTCGGGGTCGAACCGCAGATCGTCGGGGACTTCGACCGTGGGCGGGACGGCACTTGCGGCGCGCGCGTCCATCCGCATGACGAAAGCGAGCACCAACGCGACCGCGCGATACAGCCCCTCGTCGATCGGGTGGCCATCGCGTGAGGTGAAGTAGATCGCGCGCGCGAGCTGCGGGTAGGGGAGGATCGGCACCCGCGCCTCCGTGGCCAGCAGCCGCACCGCCTCGGCAGTCGCGCCCTTCCCTCGCGCGACGACGATCGGCGCGCGGTCCTCGCCCGGGCGGTAGCGAAGCGCGACTGCGATATGCACCGGGTTGGTCAGAATGACGCTCGCTTCCGCCACCCCCCGGCGAGTGGACGCGGACAGGAGCTCATGCCGTCGGCGTCGCTGCTGCGCCTTGGTCTCCGGCGAACCGTCGCTTTGCTTCGCCTCGTCGCGCACCTCCTGCTTGCTCATGCGCAGCCGCTTCGTTCGCTGCATCGCCTGCACCGGTGCGTCGATCAAGGCGATCAGGACGAGGCCTGCGGTGAGCCAGAGCGACCCGCCGATGAGATCGCCTGCCAGGTCGCCGGCGAACTGCTCAGCGCTGCGCACGCCCCCGCCCACGGGGACCGAAGCGCGCACGGCGATCAACCAGCCGACCACGCCGATCAGCACGACCTTCGCCAATGATTTCGCCAGCTCGATCAGCCCCTGTGCGCCGAACATGCGCTTGATCCCGGCGGCGGGGTTGATGCGGCTTGCCTTGAACGCCGCCGCTCCCCAGCGCGGCCGGATCGACCCAAGCAGGAAGGGTGAAGCGATCGCCCCTGCAACGGTGAGAGCGCACAATGCGGCCATGGGCAAAAACAGCGGGAAGATCAGCCGGGCGATCGCGTTACCGGGGTCGAAATGTGCGAGGTCTCCGCTGCTCAACCGCAAGCCGCGGGCGAGGACGTCGCCGCTTCCAGTGACGAGCGCTCCGCCCCAGCTCGACATCCAACCGACCCCGCCCGCGAGGACCAAGGCCGTCGCGAGATCGCGTGAGCTGAGCACGTCCCCTTTTTCCTCGGCGTCGCGCCGCCGCTTGGGGGTCGGTGCCTCGGTCTTGTCGCCGCCCTCGCTCACCGGCCCCTGGTCGCCATGATCTGCGCCTCCGCCTGACCTGCTGCGAGCGCCTCGTCGATCGCCGCACGGATCGCCGGAAAGCCGAGCGCGAGGAGCAACAGCCCCGCGAGCAACATCGCCGGAAAGCCGACCGCGAAGAGATTGAGCTGAGGCGAGGAGCGCGCCATCATCGCCATCGCGAGCTGCACCATCAGCACCGCTCCCAGCACCGGGGCTGCGATGGCGATGCCGGCGCTCAGCACCGCGCCGCCCAGCCCCGCCAGCCGCCCCGCCTCGTCGATGAGGCCGAGATCGCCGCCGATGGGCCAGTGCGCGTAGCTGTCGGCGATAGTCGCCATCAGCAGCAAGTGACCGTCGCCGATGAAGAACAGCAACGTCGCGATCACCGTCAGCCACTGGCCGAGCGCTTGCGTCGGACGGCCGCTCAGCGGATCGACGAGCGCGGCAAAGCCGAGACCCATCGCTCCCCCCACAACTTCTCCCGCGGTCAGAGCCGCGGCGAAGCCGAGCTGGACGGCGAAGCCGATCATCGCGCCGATCGCGGCCTCCCCCGCCACTGCGCCCACGCCAGCCAGGCTTAGCGGGTCGGGGAGGCCCGCCGGGGACACGCCGCGAAGACCCGCGATGCCGATCGCGAGCGCAATCGCGAGACGAAGCTGCAGCGGCACCTGCGCGCCCCCAAACAGCGGCGCGGCAATCAGGGCGGCGCTCGGTCGCACCAAGGCGAACAGCGCGAGGGTGAGCCACGCCTCGACATTGCCGAACGTCGCCGCTGCGTTCATCGCACGACGTCGGGGATGCGGGCAAAGACGTCGGCGGTGAAGTCGACCACCAACCCCATCATCGCCGCACCGAACAGCAGCAGGACGAGCCCCACCGCCACGAGCTTTGGTACGAAGCTGAGCGTCTGCTCGTTGATCGAGGTCGCGGCCTGGATCATCCCGAGCAGCAAGCCGACGACCAGCGCCGCCGCCAGCACCGGCGCCGACACCAGCACAAGCAACCACATAGCCTGGCCGGCCACGTCGAGCAGGGCTTCACCGTTCACAGCACGAAGGAGGAGGCGAGGCTCCCCATCACCAGCGCCCAGCCGTCGACCAGCACGAACAGCAGCAGCTTGAACGGAAGCGACACCAACGTCGGCGACAGCATCATCATGCCGAGCGCCATCAGCGTCGCGCTGACCATCAGATCGATGACCAGAAACGGGAGGAAAATGAGGAAGCCGATCATGAATGCGGATTTAAGCTCGCTGGTCACGAACGCCGGAAGCAGGATCGTGAACGGCACGTCTTCGGCGCGGGCGAAGGGTGCCGCTTCGGCGAGATCGGCGAACAGCTTCAGATCCTTTTCGCGCGTCTGGGCCATCATGAAACGGTGGAGCGACGCGCCCGCAACGGCGACGCCCTGCTCCGTCGAGATCGCCCCCGCGCGCGCGGGGGCGACCGCATTCGCCGCAATGTCGTCGATCACCGGCTTCATCACGAACGCCGACAGGAACAGCGCAAGCCCGACCAGCAATTGATTGGGCGGAGTTTGCTGCAGCCCGAGCGCCTGCCGCAGGATGGACAGCACGATCAGGATGCGGGTGAAGCTGGTCATGAGGAGAAGCACCGACGGCAGCAGCGTCAGCACGCTCATCAGCAGCAGCAGTTGCAGCGAAAGCGACAGTGGCGCCCCCGACCCCGCCCCCGCCTCCACCGCGCTGGCGACCGCGCGACCGACCGCCAGCGCCTCCCCGCCGGCCGTCGCGGCGTGTGCCGGGCCCGCCAAGGCCAGCAGGAGGACGGCGATCACCTTACGCATTGTGGTCGTCCAGCCGGCGATGGGCGAGGAGTTCGGTGCCGCTGCGGGTCATGGCGACGAGCAATTCGCGATCGCCAAAACGCACGACCGCGAGCTTTCCGGCCTGTCCCAGGGCGACCGCATCGGTGACCGCCAGCCCCGCAACCTTGGGTTTGAGGAAGGAGAGACCCTTGCCGCCTCGCTTCCACATGGCGAGCGTCGCAACGATCAGTGCGCCGGTTAGGGCGAGGCCGCCGACCAGGCGGACCAGAAACTCGGCGATCACCGCCGACGCTCCAGGGTTGGCCAGGCGTCGCCCGTCGCGGCGGCGACGTTGGTCACGCGAACAGCGAAGCGACCATCGACGCTGACCACCTCCCCCCGCGCGATCAACGCGCCATTGGCGAGGATGTCGAGCGGTTCGCTCGCGGCACGGTCGAGCTCGACGAGCCCGCCGGGTTCCAGCGCGAGGAGCTCGGCCAGCGACAGCCCCGCGCTGCCGACCTCGACCGATAGCCGCACGGGGACATCGGCAAAGGCGGCGAGGCTCGCGGCACTGGGAAGGGCGCTCGCTGCGACGCGGCTGATCGGGTCGGGGGTCATCGTTGCAATCCTTCGATGTCTTGAAGCCGCAGGACCGAGACGCCGTCCTGCTCACCGAGTTCGCCCCGCGCGATGCGGCGACCGGCGATCGCCAGCGGCACCAATGGGGGGATCTGGATGGGCAAAAGGTCGCCCTCCTCCAGCGCGGCGAGCCGCGACAGCGGGATGGTCGGCCTCGCCAGCACGACGCGGGCGTCGAAACGTATGGCTTGCGCGGCGCGGGCCAGCGTCTCCGACCACTCGCGGCACGCGCTCGCGTTGCGGGGCTCGGGCCGAGCGATGCTGCCGATGAGAGCCGGTGCGAGCCGAAGCGAGAATTCGACAGGTTCGCCGCGGGGGAAGTCGGCGACGAACTGGACGACGAGCCCCGGGGCAGGACGCTCCATCAGTTCGTCGCACCACAGCGCGCCGCACGGGAGCGCTGTCAGCCCGTCCAGGGTGAGAGCCGAGCCGATCGCCTCCGCCACCGACGTGCCCAGTTGCTCGCGGGTTGCGCGTTCGCTTGCGTTGGGACGCGGACCAACGGTTACCGGGTGGTCGCCGTTGCCGCCGAAACGCCGGTCGACGATCTGCGACACTGCCGCCGGCATGATCTCGACCCAGGCGACGGGTCCTTCACGGTCGCACACGGCAACGGCCGCCAACTGTGCGTCGACAGCGCGCCATTCAGCATCGCCGATGCGCAATTCTACCGGCGCGCGCATCAGCTCGCGGAACGCAGTCTCGAGGCGGGCGCGCAACTGCTTCCCGATCAGCTCGCCCACCCGGTCATCGGCAAGGTCGGGCTTCGCGTCAGGAAAGCGATACGGCGCCGGAATGTCGCTCGCCACGCTCATTGCATCACGAAGCTGGTGAAATAGACATCGTCGACACCGCCGAAGCCTTCGTTGCTGCGAAGCACCTGATCGATGATGCGCGTCAGGTCGCGGCGCAGGGCGCGTTTCCCCTCGCTCGTCGCGAGCGCTTCGGGGCTTTGTTCCGCCAGAGACGCGAGCACGGCCGAGCGGATCGCCATTTGATGATGCGTGACCGCCTGCGCGACGCTCTCGTCGTAAAAGCTCCGAACGCCGATGCCGAGCTGCACATAGCCGCTACCGCCGAGGTTCGAGACGAAATTGCCTTCGATTGGAATGTAGCGCGCTTGGAACAGACGCGGGTCGGGGCGGCCCCCGCGGCGCCTTGCCGCTTCGACGAGCGCTTCGTCGGCGTCCTCGCGCGCAACGAGCTGCGGCCCGTTAGGCCCCGACGCGTGTGCCGCGCGGCCCTGCCACCAGCCGACCCCTGCCCCCGCCCCGGCGACGATGGTCGCGCCGAGCAGCCCGATGACGAGACGCCCGCCGCGCTTCGTTTTCACGGGTGGCTGATCATCGGCAGCTTTGGCCATCTGGTCCCTCAGGCGTAGCGGTCGGTCCGGTCGCGGACGGACGGTTGTCGGATTCCCGCCCCCGGTCGGTGGGCGGCGACGTCCGCGGGTTCGGGCAGAGGCGAAGACGGACGGTTGTGACCCGAAGACCGCTCCCGCCCACCCGATTGACCGGACGTCACGTCGATGTTCGCAAACAGCGTGCCATGTCGGCGCGCCTCGTCGGAAAGTTCGCGCCGATGCTCGTTGAACAGCGCTTCGGCGGCAGGGGTCGCGGTCACGATTTGCACGCGCTGCGTGTCGGGGCCCTGCCCTTCGATGCGGATTTCGACGTCACCCAGATGTGCCGGGGAAAGCTTCAGCGCGATCGGTTGCTCGGGCGCGTCGCGGGCGCTCGCGACGAGGCGGGCGGCAAACGCCTCGACCCACGGCGCCGTCGTATCCAGCATGGCGGCGGCAGCTGGTGCCGGCGCGGAAATGGCTGGCGTAGGCGTGGTCACGCGAAGCTCCGGCGTGGTGACCGTCGGATCGAGCGGCTGCGCGCCAATGCTCTGCACCAGGTCGCGGGGGGCGGGGACGCTGGCGACGCTCTGCTCGAGAACATCAGGCGTAAATACATCGGCTCCGGGTGTGGCGGGCACCGATGGCCTCATCTCGATCAATGGCTGAGCGATCGGAGCCTCCGCTTGCCGCCCCCCGGCCGGCTCCGCCTTCGAAGCGTGCCGATATGGCGCCACGACGGTGGACAAACTTAGTAACGCAATCAGCGCATCGGGCGTCGGTTCGTCGTCGACCTGTCGGATTTCGGTCGCGTGAGCCGGTGTTTCCGCCTCCGTCCTTCCGGGGACCGTCGAGACTTCGGGCAGACCCTGAAGAAAGTCCTCGAAAATCTGAGAGGTCAGAATCTCCGGCATGCCAAATTGGGGCGGCGTGTTTGTTCCCACGCGCACGACAGGGTCCGCGCCCGGCACCACCGCCTGAACGAGGAGCAGGCTTAACGCTTCCACGAAACGATCCTCGCCAATGACCGCGCCTCCGCCGTGCGAGCCTCCTGGCGGGCGCGATCACTCGCGTGGTCGGTCAGCCGATCAGCGCGGACGCGGAGCTGCGATGCCCAAGCCTGACTTCGCACGCGGTCGCGTTCGCAGCGGTCGATTTCCGCGCCAAGCACGTCGATCGCGCCGTCGATGCGCGCGCGGAAAAGTCCGCAGGCGCGCAGATCGGCTCCCGAACTCGACACGCTTCGCTCGGCCCGATGCGAGACGAGTTGCGCGTGCTGACCAGCCAGCATGGTCGCACGCCCTGTCAGTCGGGCGAGGTCCGCTGCGGCCACGTTCGCCTCCCGCTGGCGAAGCCGCGCGATGCGAGCAAGCTGTCGCGCATTCATGCAAGGGGTCCGAAACGTTCGACGAGCTGTGCGACCGCATCTTCGGCCGACACCGTCTCGTCTTGCGCGACGAAAGCCTTGAGATCGGGATGCCGCTCGATCGCTTCATCGAGCACCGGGTCCACGCCCGGACTGTGTGCGCCCATCATCACCAGGTCGCGGTTCGTCTCCCACGCCGACCAGAGCGCACGAAACCGGCGCGCGGCCACGCGCTGCGTGGCGTCACTGACTGCCTCGTACACCCGGCTCAGCGATCGCCCCACGTCGATTGCGGGGTAAACGCCTGCCTCCGCGAGCGAGCGTGACAGGCAGATGTGCCCGTCGACAATCGCACGGACCGTGTCGACGACCGGGTCATCGGGATCGTCCCCGTCCGCGAGCACAGTGTAGATCGCTGTCACAGAGCCCCCGGTGCGAACGCAGCCACCCGCCCGTTCGATCAGCGACGGCAGGATGGCGAGCGCGCTCGGGGGGTAGCCCTTGGCCGTCGGCGGTTCGCCCAGCGCGAGGCCCAGCTCGCGTTGCGCATGCGCGACCCGCGTCACGCTGTCGATGATCAGCAGCACCCGCTTCCCTTCGTCGCGCAACGCCTCGGCGATCGCAGTCGCGCGCATGGCCGACCGCAGGCGCAGCAGCGGGGGCTGACCGGCAGGAGTTGCGACGATCGCAGTGCGCGAAGCGGCGGGGGAGCGCCGCACTTCCGCGACCATGTCGGCGACCTCGCGTGCGCGTTCGCCGACGAGTCCGATCACCACCGCGTCCGCGTCGTTACTGGCGATGATCCGTTGCACCAGCGTGGATTTGCCGACGCCCGAACCGGCGATGAGCGCGACGCGCTGTCCTTCGCCCATCGTCAGCAATGCGTCGATGGCGCGCACGCCGGTGCCGAACCGGTGCGTCACGCGCGCGCGTTCGAGCGGATTGGCCGGCGCGCCGGCGAGCGGCCGGCTGCTGCTGGCCAGGATCGGGCCTTTGCCATCAAGCGGAGCCCCCAACGCGTCCTGAACGCGGCCAAGCGATGATGAACCGACCCGCACCATCGCGGAGGTTCCGCTCGGCCGAACGGTCGCGCCGGGCGCGATACCATCGTTGACACCGAGCAGCAGGATTTGCGCCCTGTCATCGCGGAACCCCGCAATTTCCCCAAGGATGACGCCGTTCGCGCCGGTGACGGTAACGCCGGTGCCGACCCCGATGCGCGACAGTCCGGTCGCCTCGACCGCGCGGCCGCTGCATCGAATGACCCGCCCGACTGGCCGAGGAGAAAGCGGGGCTGTTTGAAGCTGCTCAAGAATGGACTGCGCCGCGGTGATCACTGGTCACCGCCCAGTGCGTCCAGCACCGCAGAGAAACGAACGGCGGGACCATCCTCGAGCCAACCGCCCGCCGTCCCCACCCTGAGGGTGCCGGGGGAGACGTCGTGGTCGGGCACCCATGGAAAATCCGCGCTGCCAAGCAAATCCAAGTCGTCCGGATGGATGTGGATGCGCGTGACGCAAGTGGCGTCGTCCGCAGCCCTCGCGAGGCGGTGCGCCGCGGCCTCCAACTCGCCTGCCCGGTCGACGAAGGTCTGGAACGCCTCGGCGAGCAGACGACGCACCGTGTCGGTCAGGAGGGGGGTCAACGCCTCGGCGGGCAGCGGACGCGCCTGCGTCAACTCGGCGGCCATAGCATGAAGCCGCTCGCGAAGCTGCTCGCTTTCGCTGTCGTCGATCTCCAGGACGGGGTCCACGGCGAGGGAGAACGGCGGGGCGGGCTCGGCGAACCGCGGCTGGAAGCCACGGGCGCTCATGCGGGGGCGTGCCCAGGTGACAGGCGAGACGTTTGTCATCTTCCGCCTGGATTGAGACTGATCTCTCCGGCATCAGCCATCCGCCGTGCCGTCAGGAGAATGGTTTTGCGGGCGCCATCGACGTCGGCGACAGGGGCGTTGGCCTTCTCGACCAAGGCATCGCGCACCGTGTCGGCCGCCCGCGATGACAGCGTACCGAGCAGCGCGTCGATGAAGCGCGCTGGAGAGCCGACGAGGGCCAACGCGAGGACATCAGCGTCGGTGCTGCGCACCAGCACGCCCAGGCTTTTCGGGTCGAGATCGGCGAGATCGTCGAACAAAAGGAGCGCGTCGTCGACCGCTCGAGCGATGGCGCGGTCGCGCTTGGCAAGCGCTGCGACCATGCGCTTCGCCTCGCCCGGGTCGCCCCGAGCGAGTAGGCGGGCAGCGCCCTCGGGCCCACCCGCAGCAGATAGCCCCGACCCGCCCCGTCGCAGAATGGCGCCATTGAAACGGCGGTCGAGCTCTTCGACGATGGCCGGATCGACCCGCTGAATGGTCGCGACCCGGTGCACGACTTCGAGCCGCAGGGCGTCCGGAAGCAGCGCCAGGACCTGCGAGGCCTGCGCCGGATCGAGGTGGGTCAGCATGATCGCCGCGACCTGTGGATGTTCGTCCTCCAGCAGCCCCGCGATCCGAGCGGCGTCACTCCATTGCAGCGCGGCGAAGGGTCGGCGCGTCGGCACCGGCGCAAGGCGATCGATCATCGGCGCGGCGAGGTCCTCGCCCACCGACTGCTCTATCAAGGTCCGAACACGTCCGCCCGCACGCGGTCCGCAGACGACCGGGGCGCATCGCTGGGCGACGCCGTGAAAGGCCGCGAGGCTCTGCGCGATCGCCTGTTCGTCGACATCCGTGGCATCGAGCATCGCAGCGCCGATCTGGTGTACCTCTTCGGGGTCAAGCGCGCCGAGCACGGCGGTCGCGCTGGTGTCGTCGAGGATGAGCATCAGGATGGCCGCCGCCGAGGTGCCGCCGACCTCTATGGTGCGGATCGCCTCAGCCACGGCTGGAGCCTTGGCGCATCATCGAACGCACCACTTCGGCAGCGCGGGCGGGATCCTCGGCGACGAATTCGCGAACCGCCGACGCCCGTCGCGTATAGTCCATCAGTGCCAACTGCGCCGGAGGAGCGACTTCGGATGCGTCGTTCACAGCCTCGTCGCGCGAACGACCGACGCGCCGCAAGAAGGGCCGCACGACGCCGAATAGCGCCGCAAGTGACACGATCAGTGCCACCACCGGCCCCGCCCAGCCGCGCAGCGCTTCGTCCTGCCACCACGTGGGTGTAGGCGCCTCCGTCGCGGCAGCGAAGGGGCGGCTGGCGACGACGACCTGGTCGCCACGCTGGGCGTCAAAGCCGACTGCGCCCTTCACCAGCTGTTCGATATCGGCTCGCTCCGCCGCGCTGCGCGGACGGTTGGGGCCAGCACTCCTGAGTGCGAGGGCCACCGAAACGCGAGCGATGCGTGGTGCGCCCTGACGCGTGACGCTGATCTCGCGACCGAGCGCGAAATCGCGATTGTAGCTCTCCGAGCGTCGCGGTTCCGGCGGCGCGCCGGGCGCGATCGGCGCCGGCGGAGTGAGGCTCGCTACAGGCGCCGGCGGGGGCGTGTTGCTGAGCGCTCCGGGAATGCCACCAGCGGCTGCCGCAGAGGGATCGACCGTGGTTTCACCCTGCTCCGCGCGGACGACGGCGGGCCCTTGCGGAATGACATCGCGGGTTGCCTCGGTCTGTGCGAAATCAAGTTCGACGGAAACCTCGCGCGTATAATTGTCCCGGCCGAGCACCGGCCCCAGAAGCGCGTCGATGGCGCGGACATAGTCGGCCTCGATGGTGCGACGCAGCTTGACCTTGGGATCGGTCGGGCTGCCCTCGCCCGAGAGCAGCCGCCCGCCCTGATCGGTCACAGTGACGCCACTCGCCTGAAGCTGCGGAACCGAAGCGGCGACGAGGTGCGTGATTGACTCGACCTGATCGTCCTCGAGCATGGCGTCGCCGGCGAGCGTGACCATGACCGACGCGCTCGGCGCTACCCGATCGCGGACGAACGGAGAGCGGTCGGGCTGCGCGAGATGGACGCGTGCGGATGTCACGCCATCGATCGCTTCGATCGTTCGCGCCAGTTCAGTCTCGCGCGCGAGGCGAAGATGCTCCCCCTCGACAGCACGGCTGGCGCCCATCGGCAGCGCTGCGATGGCCGGATCGGACGGCGCCTGCCGCGGCAGCCCTTCTCCTGCTAGCACCATGCGCGCCCGATGATAATCTTCGGAGGCGACGGCCGGCGCGCCGCTACCATCCGCTAGCGTATAAGGGATAGACGCTGCGTCGAGCGCTGCGGCCATGGCGGCGTGCTCTGCAGGTTCCGCACCGGCATAGAGGGCACGCTCCGGCGAGCGCGACGCTGCGGATACGATCAGCCCGAGCGCGGCAATAGCTGCGACACCCCCCAGCCATGGCGCGGCCCTGCGCACCGCCGGCGGGAGCGGGAGCGCCGCAGCACGCTCTTTCAGCTGGGCAGCGAGCCCGGCTCGCGCGGTCGGAATGGTTGCGAAGTCCGACATATCAGTCCGGCATGTTCATGACGTCGCGATAGGCGCCGAGTAGCTTGTTGCGCACCTGGAGGGTCGCCTCGAACCCGACCGAAGCTTCTTGCCGTGCGAGCATGACCGCCGCGATGTCTGTCGTCTCGCCGCGTTCGAAGGAGGCGGAAAGATCACTGGCGCGCCCTTGCACAGCGTTCACCTTGGTGACGGCATCGCGCATAGCATCGCCGAAGCCGGTCACTCCACCCACGTCCTGGGGCGCGGCGCCGCTCGCAGCCGCAGCGGCGCGCTGAAGCGCAGTATTGCTCTCGATGATGGCGGAACGCATCGACATGATGCGCTGGGTATCGATCACGGAATTGGTCCCTCCTGCTAATCGCAGAAAGAGTATTCAAACCCCGTGCCAATTCGCGCGGTGGAGTTTCGACCCTGGCATCGCACGCGCGGGTGACGGCGATCCGTCGGAACGACGAAGTTTCGACATCGCTAAATGCCGGAACGGTCCGGTCGTTACCCCTCACGTGCCGGACGAACATCGCGGCAGTCAGCTTTAACGAAGGGGACAATCATGACCGTGATCAACACCAACAGCGCCGCACTGCGTGCTCAGAACAGCGGCCGGATCGCCAATAATCAGGTGCAGAGCGCGATGGAGCGCCTCTCGAGCGGGAAGCGCATCAATAGCGCCAAGGATGACGCCGGCGGGCTTGCCATCGCCACGTCGATGACGTCGCAGATCCGCGGCATGGGCCAGGCGGTCCGGAACGCCAACGACGGCATCAGCCTCGCCCAGACGGCGGAAGGCGCGCTCAACGAGGTCACCAACATGCTGCAGCGCGTCCGCGAACTGTCGGTGCAGTCGGCATCGGGAACCTACACCGACGATGACCGCGCCAACCTGCAGGCCGAAGTTGCCGAGCTCGGCGCGCAGATCGACGACGTCATGACAAAGACCAACTTCAACGGTAAGACCGTCTTCGGCACGGCCGATCAGACCATTTCCGTGCAGACGGGGACGGGTGCGAGCGATCAGACGACGCTGACCATCACGGGTCTCGACCTTTCGGACGCGTCCGGCTCGGATATTTCGACCGTGACCGGCGCGACCACCGCCATCACGGACACCGATGCGGCCCTGAAGGCAGTTGCGACGACCCGCGCCTCGCTGGGTGCAGGGCAGAGCCGCCTTGAATCGACGGTCAACAACCTCACCAACCAGATGACCAACCTCAGCGATGCGCGCAGCCGTATCGAAGACGCGGACTTCTCGGTCGAGACGACCAACCTCGCCAAGGCTCAGATCCTCTCGCAGGCTTCGACGGCGATGCTGGCGCAGGCAAACCAGAGCCAGCAAGGCGTCATGGCCCTGCTGCGCTGATCAGAGCGCCGGCGACGAAAAGGGGGCGGACGTTTCGGCGTCCGCCCCCTTTTTCTTACGTCACGATATGCAGGACCAAATCAGCTCACGTGCGGTTCAAGCCGGGCGCGCAGCCGCTCGAGCGCAGCCTTCTTGATCTGGCAGACTCGGGCGGCGCCGATGCCCAGCGTCGCGCCGATCTCCTGCAGGTTCAGCTCCTCGACGAAGTAGAGCTGCAAGACCATTTGTTCGCGGTCGGGAAGCGCGCCGATGTGATCGCTGAGGAGTGCCGACAGCTGTTCGCGTTCAATCGCGTCGTCGGCCCGCTCGCCAGCCTCGGCGAACCAGGGCGAATGGTCCGAGTACACCTCGTCAATGGTTTCCTCACGCGCCGGTTCGCTGTCGCTGACCAGCTTGTGATAGCTCGCCGGATCAAGCCCCATCCCCGTCGCCATCTCCACCGCGTTCGGATCGCGCAGCAATTGCTGCGTAAGCGCAGCGCGCACACGCGCGAGTTCGCGACGATGCGCCATCGCCGAACGCGAAAGCGTGGCAGCGCGACGAAGATGGTCGATCATCGCCCCCCGCACCCGCACCGCGGCGTAGGTCGCGAAACTGTTGCCGCGATCCTCATACGTCCGCGCGGCCTCGACGAGCGCCACCATGCCGATCTGAACCAGGTCCGCGACGTCGATCGTCGATGCGACGCGACCATGGACGTGCCAGGCGATGCGGCGGACGAGGTTCTGGTGGTCGGCGACTAGCCGCTCGAGCCCATCGCCTGCCCGCCGCCGGGTGTAGGTGAGCGTTGACATGGCGATACTCCTCAGGCCGCTTCAGCGAGTGCGGGCGCAGCTTCCGCGGGCTCGCCGATGACGGCAAACAGCTCGACCGGCTTGCCATCCGGGATTTCGAGAAAGGATAGAGCGACCACGTCGGGGCAGCTCGGGGCCAGCAAGCGAGCCAGCGGACGGCGCAGCGCGGGCGACACGACCAGCGCCACCCGCTCCCCCCGTGCGACGCGCTCCGCTGCCGCCTGCGCGACCGCACGGACGATGCGCTGGCCGAGCGCGGGCTCGATCGGATGCGAGCTGTGCGGCGCGGCGCGCACGGCCTGGCTCGCGAGCGTCTCAAGCTCCGGGTGGAGGGTCATGACGCCGAGCGTCTGGCCGTGCGCGCTGAGGCCCTGGACAATGATCGGCGCGATGCGCTCGCGCACTCCGTCGACCCATTGTTGGGGGTCGCTGTCCGGTCGCGCCGCCTCGACCAACGCTTCCGCGATCGCCCGGCTTTGTTTAAGCGTGACGCCATCGGCGAGCAGGGCACGCGCCTGCACGGCCAGCTGCGCCGAAGTCATGGCGCCGGGCACGAGGCTCTGGACGAGTTGCGGGGCGTCGACCTTCAACGCGTCGAGCATCGCCTGCGCATCATCCACGCCGAACAGCGCATCCGCATTGAGCTCGACCATTCGATTGAGATGGGTCGCAATCACGGTCACGGCGTCGACGACGGTGTAGCCGGCGACCTCCGCCTGGGCACGCGCTTCGGCGGCGATCCAGTAGGCCGGCAGGCCAAACGCGGGGTCGGTCGTCGCACGCGCGTCGGGGATCGCCGCAGCGGCCGCGCCTGTGTCGATTGCGAGGAGATCGTCCGGGAACACTTCATGCTCGCCGACCACCGCGCCGGCGATCGCAATTCGGTAGCGCGTCGGCGACAGCGTCAATTCGTCGCGCACTCGAACGCGCGGAATGACGAAGCCCAGCTCGCGCGAGAGATTCTTGCGGATGCCGGTGATGCGCTGCATCAGCGGCGCACCGCGGCGCTCATCGACCAGTCCAACGAGGGCGATGCCGAGGTCGAGCGCGATCGCGGCGTCATCGGCGATATCGCTCCACTCGATCTGCCCTGGCGCGCGCTCTTCGACGGGGCTGACGACGGGCTGAGGGCGGGGACGCGAAAGTTTCCAGGCGAGCGCACCTGCGCCAACGGCAACCGTGCCAAGCAGGAGGTGAGGCATCCCCGGCAGCAACGCGACCAACGCGAGGATGAGCGCGACCGGCGTCCACGCGCGCGCCGTCGCAAATTGTTTGCCAATCTCTTCGCCAAGGTCGTGCGGCGATGTCACACGGGTGACAATCGCCGCGGCCGCGATCGAGAGGAGCAGCGCGGGAACCTGCGCTACGAGTGCATCGCCGATCGCGAGCACGACATAGGCGGAAGCGGCCTCGCCTGCCGAAAGCCCATGGCTGACCATCCCGAGGACGAAGCCGCCGACAATGTTGACAACGAGTATCAGAACGCCCGCGACCGCGTCGCCCTTCACGAATTTCGAGGCGCCATCCATCGACCCGTAAAAGTCGGCCTCGACGCCGACTTCCTGACGTCGGGCGCGGGCTTCGTCGGGCGTCATCAGGCCGGCCCCCAGATCTGCGTCGATGGCCATCTGCTTGCCGGGCAAGGCGTCGAGGATGAACCGGGCGCTGACCTCGCTCACCCGGCCCGCGCCCTTGGTGATGACGATGAGGTTGATGATCATCAGGATAAGGAAGACGAAGATCCCGACGGCGTAATCGCCGCCGATCAGGAACTGGCCGAACGCCTCGATCACGTGGCCCGCCGCGCCCGGGCCGTCGTGGCCGTGCAGCAGGACGACGCGGGTCGAGGCCACATTGAGCGCAAGGCGAAGCAGCGTTGCAAACAGCAGCACCGTCGGAAAGGCACTGAAGTCGAGCGGGCGTTGAACGTTGAGCGCGACCAGCAGCACGGCGAGGCTGAGCGCAATGTTGAGCACGAAGCCGACGTCGAGCATCGCCGCCGGGATGGGCACCACCATCAGCATGATCAGCAGCAGCGTCGCCAGCGGCAACATCGCGTTCTGTGCGAGTCGAGCGGGGCGCATCGTCATACCCCGTCACCGGCGAGCAGCATGAGGTAGGATAGGCGAGCGGTGGCCGGTGAGGGCATCAGCCTCGACTCCTGCCATTTGTGCACGTCGATTTCGGTGGCCGGCGGCGTTGCGGCGAGTGCTACCGGCGAAGCAGTGAACGCTGGGGGTGGCGAGCTGGCGCCTGCGTCCGCTCCGCTGCCACCGAGTTTGCGCTCGAAGCGCGCACGGATGGCCTCGAAGCTGCGCGGTGCACCGCTTCGGTCGAAGAAAACGCCGCGGTTGGCGCGGGCCGCCGCCGGGAATTGCGATGCCGCAGAGGCGTCGGGGGTCTCGCCGTGGGATACGAGGAAGCGCGCCGCTCCCGCTTTCCCCAGAAAATGCGCTAGATAGAGGTCGACCGGTTGCGCGCGACGACCGATCCGCGCTTCGAGATAGGATGCGTTATCGCTGGCGTGCGCGGCGGCCATCGACGCAGCGGCCTGGGGATCGTCGCGAAGCGCCAGGACTGCCCGGCGAGCGCCCGCGTCAGCGACCCGGAAACGCCCGTCGCGGCCCTGCTCGATCGCCGCTGCGGCCGCGCCGAGTCCGTGTGCAGCGCCGTGCGTCTTGACCGTTGCAAGCCAAGTTTGTTCGACGAACTGATAAAGCCCGCGCGCGCTCGACGTCGCTGCTTGAGCGCGCGGGTTAAGGCCGCTTTCAATCCGCGCCTGGCCGAGCAGATAGTTGAAGTCAACACCGCTTGCCCGCGCTGCGGCCGCGATGGCACCGTGCACGCGCGAGGCGCTGTGCGGCAGCGCTGAGATGGTCGTAGGCATCGTGCCGGTCCCGAAACTTACTCGGCCCTCGGCCGGTTCGGGGGTTCAGCAGCAATGGCCGTGCCAAGCGAAGAGCCGCTGACCAGTCGATGCAAATCGCCGAGCTGAGAGATCAGCGGATCTGGTAAGTGAGCGGCGCCCCTCGAAGACGCTGCGCTCGTCGCGTTGCCCCCGCGGACAGCACCGCCAGTCTGGACGAGAGCGCGTCGAGTTCGGACAATGTCTCTTCGATGCGTCGGTTGTCCGTCGCCTGCGTCGAACAGTCGACGCGGGCGAGCGCATCGCAGGCGAGATGGATCGCGGCTACATCTCCGCTCTCGACGGCGCACGAGAGGTCACGGATCAGCGAAATCATATGTCTTGACCGAGCAGTCGTTGCGCGATCGCGCTGGGATCAGGGCGATACGTGCCATCGGCGATGCTGGCCCGGAGCTCGGACACTTTCTCGAGGTCGACCGGCGCATCGCCGGGCCGGGTCGAAACAACCGTGACGTCAGGGCCAGTGGCCTGCGGACGCGACGGTTCGACACGTGTCACGACGTCGCGCGTCGACTGCGTGCGGATGTCGCGCAGTCCTTGAGGATTTGCTGGTCCGATCATGCTGGTCTCCATGGCTAGCCAACCCTGTAACGGCAGGGCCCGCGACTCGTTTAGCCGCCGCTGGCAACGCTGCCGTCCGCTTGAACAATTCCCGAGACGGGCGGCCGGTCGCGTTGAGTGCGGACCCGCACCCGCGCGCCCTCCCCGCCCCCGTCCAGCAGCGTCCCCTGCGTGGCCACCCGAAAACCACCGCGCCGGATGCTGAGTTGAACCACCTCGCCCGCGCGAACGAGCGGTGTCGACGCACCCCGCATAGCTGCGCTGGCTCCGCGACGGGGGACACGTAAAGCCCAGATCGGCCGGGAGCATCGGACTGCGACCGCTGCCGCGCTCGCATCTGCGACGTCAAGCAGTCTCTCACAGGCTGGCAGGCGCAGTCGGCGGTCGACCGGTGACGCGACGCCCGTTCCAGAGAGGAACGTCGCCACAGCTTCGTCGATGGCCTCCAGCGATTGTTGGGGCGGCTGGACCGTGGCCAGCGCGGTTGCGAACAGGATCATTCATCGGCTCCTCGAACAGGGTCGCGGAGTGGGACAGCAATCGCCGTGCCAGCCACTTGGCACGGCCTGTGCATTGCATGGTTCGACGCGGCCCGGCCGCTCCGAACGAGACATGCGATGAGCAACGCTTCGATCTTTGGCATTCACGGCACCGCGCTCGCGCTGCGATCGCAGCGGCTGGCGGTGCTGGCCTCCAACATCGCGAATGCTGGCACCCCCGGCTACCAGGCACGCGACATCGACTTTGCGGCTGCGCTTCGTTCGGTCGACCGAGGCGCGTCGACCGCACGGGCCGGAGCGGACGCACTGGCCTATCGCGTGCCGATCAGCGCCGGCCTCGACGGCAACACCGTCGAACTCGCCAGCGAGCAGACCGCATTCGCGGAAAACGCCCTCCACTACCGCACCAGCCTCGCCTTCGTGGAGGGGCGGGTGTCGACGCTGAAGCGAGCGCTCAAGGGAGAATGACGGTGAGCCTATCCGTTTTCGATATTTCCGGCCGTGCGATGTCCGCGCAACTGACCCGGCTCAACGCCGTCGCGTCAAATCTCGCCAACGCGGGTTCGACGGCGTCGAGCGAGGCCGCCGCCTACCGGGCGATGCGCCCAGTGTTTCGCACTGTCGGCGACGGCAGCGGGGTGGCAACCGTTGTGGCGGACCGCATCGCTCAAACCGGCACGCCTGAGCGCCGGCATGAACCGGGGCATCCGCTCGCCGACGGCGATGGAAATGTCTGGTCGGCGGCGGTGGATCCGACGGCGGAGCTGGTCGAGATGCTCGAAGCGTCCCGACAGTATCGCAATAACGTGCAGGTGATCGACACGGCGAAATCGCTGACGCTCGACACGCTGAGGCTTGGCCAATGATTGCCGCAACAAATTTAGCGTCGACCGCTCCGGCATCGCAGTCGCGGCGGGCACCACCGCAACTTGGGCAGGCGGACTTTCTTCGGCTGATGACCACGCAGCTCACGGCGCAGGATCCGTTCAAGCCGGTCGATAACACGCAGATGATCGCGCAGATGGCGCAGTTCAGCCAAGTGGCGGGCATCGGTGAGATGAACGCATCGCTCCGAACCCTTGTCGAACGATCCGGCTCATCGGGCACGCCCAAAGATTTCTCGGGCTGGATCGGCCGCAGCGTCCTGACGGACGACGCCCCCCTGTTCGCTGATGCCGGCGGCATATCCCGAGGCGAAGTCGCGTTCGCGCCCGACGCCTCAAACCGACGCTGGGCGCTCGTCGACGCCGCGGGCGAAGTCGTGGCCGAGGGCGAAGCGCCGGCGGGCACGACAAGCGTCCCGATTACGCTCGAACATGCTGGCCCTCTCACCCTGGTCGCACCGGGTGCGGTCCGCCGTTCGGCGTGGCTGACCGTGACCGCCGTCCAGGACCCCGCCGGCCTTCCCAAACTCGCCACACTGGCAGGCGCCATCGATCCTGCCCGTGTTCAGCGTCTTGGCTGATTTCAGGGAGTAACGTTCATGTCCTTCACAACATCTCTGTCCGGGCTGCGCGGTGCGCAGACGGACCTGTCGACCACCGCCAACAACATCGCGAACGTCGGCACGACCGGCTTCAAGCGAAGTCGTGTGGCGTTTGGCGACATCATGCCGACCTCCCGCTCCGCCCCGGGGTTGGGCGTCCGATCAAAGGAGCTGCAGCAGATCTTTACCCAAGGCGGCTATGAAAACAGCGCACGCCCGCTCGACCTTGCTCTGGCGGGACCGGGCTTCTTCGTTACCCGGGATGCGCTGAGCGGCGGCCGGACGAGCTTTACCCGCGCCGGCGATTTCAGCGTGGACGCAAATCGCTGGCTGACCGACTCGTCAGGCCAGTTTGTGCAGGTCACGGCCGCCAACGCGGACGGATCGATCCCCATCGGTAGCGTCGCGGCCGGACAGCCGCTGCGCCTCCCCGAGCGGTCGGGGCTCCCCCGCGCGACGTCGTCCTTGGCGATGAGCGTCACCCTGCCGCGCACGGGCGAGATGACATCGGCGCCGATCAACCCCGCCGATCCCGCGAGTTTCGTCGGCAGCCAGACCGTCAGCGTCGTCGATCGCGAGGGACGACGCAGCCCGGCGACCGTCTACTTCGCCAGAACGGGGCCGTCGAACTGGCAAGCGGAGGTCTATGTGGGCGGAGCCAAAGCGGCCGGCGGTCCGATCGCATTGAGGTTTGAGAACGACGTCATGACCAGCCCCGCCTCCCCTGTCGAGATTTCGGCGGGCGATACGAAGTTCGCGCTCGACCTGTCCGGCGCAACGACCGGTGACAGCATGGCAGTCGCCAGCGTGCGCGAGGACGGCTTCGCGCCAGCAGACTTCAGCGCGGTTACAGTGGGGCGCGACGGCGTCGTGACGGCAACGTTCGCGGACGGCACGACGCAGCCGCTCGGGCGTATGCTGATCGCCGACTTCGCCAATCCGATGGGGCTGTCGCAGCTCGGCGATGCGCGGTGGGGCGTCACGGGTGGCAGCGGGCCCGCTCGCGTCGTCATCCCCGGCGAGGGCGGGGCGGGCGGCGTCCAATCGGGTATGCTCGAGAGCGCAAATGTCGACCTGACCGAAGAGTTGGTGGGACTGATTGAAGCGCAGCGAAACTTTCAGGCGAATGCCAAGGCGATCGACACCGCCAATGCCATGACTCAGGCGGTGCTCGGGATCGCCCGATGAGCGCGCTGATGCACACCGCGGCGGCAGGCTTGCGTAGCGCGATGACCCGTCAGGCGGTCACCGCTCACAACCTCGCCAACGTCGCAACCCCAGGATTTCGCGCCGACCTAGACGTCGCGCAAAGCATCTGGATCGGCCGCGACAGCGCGAGCGTTCGTACGGGGCTCAACGGCATTGACACCGGCCCCGGTGCGATGACCCCGACGGGACGGCCGCTCGATGTCGCACTGGAGCGTCAGGCGCTCCTCACCGTGCAAGCCGGGAACGGCGAGGCTTATACCAGGCGCGGCGACCTGATGCGCTCGTCTGCCGGCATTCTCACAACGCACGATGGCCGCCCCGTCCTTGGCAGCGGCGGCCCGATGCCCCTGCCGGACGGTGACGTCACCATTCATCCGGACGGTCGAGTCAGCGTTACGAACGGCGCCGGGGAGGTTGCCGAAGTCGGGCGCTTGAAGCTCGCCAACCCGGCCGGCGCGGTTCTCGAGAAGGATGCGGAGGGTTTGCTACGGGCCCCGGCGGGTGGCGTGTTGCCCGAGGACCCCGACGCGCGGCTCCGTTCCGGGCATCTCGAGAGCGCAAATATCGACGCGACCGGGGCGCTAGTGGCGATGATCGACGCGCAGCGCGGCTGGGATCAGCAGTTGCGGTTGCTGACAACCGCGCGGGATCTCGACGAAGCGGGCACGAACCTCATGCGCCTCAGCAGCTGACAGCCCGAAAGGATTGAAAAATGAGCAATAGTGCCATGCATGTTGCGCGGACTGGGCTTGACGCCCAGTCGCAACGGATGCGCGTCATCGCCAACAATCTGGCGAACGTGAACACAACCGGTTTCAAGCGAGACCGTGCCGACTTCACGAGCCTTGCCTATCAGACGCTGACCGCGCCTGGTGCCGTGTCGGGCGGCGAGGATCGCTACGCGATCGGCACGCAGCTCGGCACCGGCGTCGCCATGCGAGGGACCGCGCCGATCATGTCGCATGGTTCATTCAACGTCAGCGACAACCCGCTCGACCTTGCGATCCAGGGCGAAGGTTTTTTCCAGGTCGCACAGCCCGACGGCTCGACCGCTTTCACCCGTGCCGGCGACCTCCAGCGCTCGGCGGAGGGCAAACTCGTCACCGCCGACGGTCGGGCGATCATTCCGGAGATTGCGATCCCGGATGGAGCGACCGCGATCACGATCGGGGCGGACGGCACGGTCAGCGCCTCCATTCCCGGCGAAGAGGCAGCCAGCGAGGTCGGCAAGATCGAGGTCGCACGATTTGCGAACCCGGCCGGCCTGCAGCCGCTTGGGGACAGCCTCTACGCCGCCACCAGCGCGAGCGGCGAGGCGCAGGTCGGAACACCCGGCAGCGAGGGTCGCGGCACCATCCGCCAGGGCGCGCTGGAGGGGTCCAACGTCAACATCGTCCAGGAGCTGGTCGACATGATCGAGACCCAGCGTGCCTATGAGGTGAACAGCAAGATGATCTCGGCCACCGACGAGATGCTCAAGAACGCGGCGCAACAGCTGTGATCATAGCGTTCCTGCTGGCTACGCAGCCGCTTCCGGGCGCGATCTTCGATGCCGACGGTGGGTATGTGGCGCTCGCGTCAGGAACGCGCGCGGGCCGCGTCGGGGACGTGCTGAGCGTGGTACTGATCGAGCGGACAGACGCGTCGACCGGAAACGCGACGGGCACGAACCGCAACGGATCGATGGGCCTGTCCCCCCCCACCACCGGACCGCTCGCGCTCCTGTCGGCGACGGACCTGGCGATTGGCGGAAGCAATCGCTTCGCCGGTCAGGGCACATCGAGCCAGACGCATCGCTTGAGCGGCGAGATTGCGGCGCGAGTGGTCGAGGTGCTGCCCGGCGGGCTGCTGCGGATCGAAGGCACGAAGCGCGTCCGCATCAATCGCGGCGACGAGACGCTGCGGGTCGCAGGTGTCGTGCGCGCGCTCGATATCGATCCGGGCAATCGCATCGCGTCGACCCGGATCGCGGATGGCGAGATCGGCTTCACCGGACGTGGCGAGGTGGCACGCGCTGGTCGGCAGGGATGGCTGCAGCGATTCCTTTCGATCATCAGTCCCTTCTGAGGATGTTCGTACATGTTTAAGCAGGTGCTGGCGCTTCTTACTGCGCTCCTGTCCGTGACCGCCGACGCCCAAATGATGCGAGTGAAGGATCTCGGCGCCTTCGAGGGCGTCCGGAGCAACCAACTCGTCGGCTACGGCGTGGTGGTCGGTCTGGCCGGAACCGGCGATGATAATCTTGCCTATCTCACCCAAGCAATGGCGGGGGTGAGCGCTCGCCTGGGGCTCACTCTGCCGCCCGGCGTCAGTCCGGCGCTGAAGAATGCGGCGGCGGTCATGATCACCGCCGACCTCCCCGCCATGGCGCGCCCGGGCCAGCGGATGGACGTGACCGTGTCTGCCATCGGTCGCGCACGGTCGCTTCGCGGCGGAACGCTCGTGCTGGCACCGCTGGTCGGCGCCGACGGGCAGATTTACGCGATGGCGCAGGGCAGCCTCGCCGTCGGTGGATTGGGTGTCAGCGCGGCGGACGGGTCTCAGGCGAGCGTCAACGTCCCCTCTGCCGGCCGCATACCTGGCGGCGCGACAGTCGAGCGAGCGGTGGCAGGGACTTCGGGGGGCGAGCTGCGATTCAACCTCGCGGCTGCGGATCTGTCGACGGCTCAGAGGGTTGCGACGGCCATCTCCCAGGCATTGCCCGGCGTGAGCGCGCGTGCCCGCGACGGGGTCACGGTCGTCATCGACACGGCCGCGGAGTATGATCGGGCGGCGCTGATGGCGCGGATCGAAGCGCTGAATGTGATGCCCGACGCCGCCGCCGCTCGGGTCATTGTGAATGCGCGCACCGGCACGGTGGTCATCAATGGCGCCGTCCGCGTCGCGCCCGCGGCAGTCAGTCATGGCCGTTTGACGGTCGAGGTCGACCAACAGCCGATGACGTCGCAGCCAAATCCACTCACGCGCGGGCGAACCACCGAAGCGTCGGACAGCCGGATCGCGATATCCGAAAGCCGGTCGCCGATGTTCGAAATGGCGGGCGCGTCGCTGTCGGAGATCGTCAAGGCGATCAATGACGTGGGCGCCGCGCCGGGCGATCTGGTCGCGATCTTGGAGGCACTGCATCAGGCGGGCGCGCTGCGAGCGGAGCTGGTGGTGCTATGAAAATCGAGCCGAGCGACCCTGCATCGAGGCCGCACGCATCGACCCGCACTGCTGCGGCCGGCGACGCGTTCGAGGCGATGCTGTTGAGACAGATGCTGTCGTCGATGCGCGCCGCTTCGCTGCCGCAAGGCGAGCTGGCGCAATCGGATGCGGGTCCGATGCGTGACATGCTCGACAGCCAGCTTGCGGACGCGATGGCGCGACAGATTGATTTCGGGTTCGGAACGCAGTTCGCTCGCCTTGATCCGGGGTCGGGACGTTGAGCGACCTCTTGAGGATCGGCGCGTCGGCGATCGGGGCTTATCGAAGCGCCATTGCCGTCACGTCTGAGAATGTCGCCAACGCGGAGAACGAAGGCTTCGTCCGGCGTCGAGCTGACATTGTCGACCTGCCTCCCGGCGCGAGCGGCACGAGTGGCGTCCGGCTGTCGGCCATTCACCGCGACTGGGATGCCGGGCTTGCAGCCGACCGGGATCGGACCAACGCGGACGCCGCGCGTGACCAGCTGATCGTCGACCACGCGCTCTCGATCGAAGCGGCACTGGCGCCAGGCGACGGGGCCGGGGTGGCGGCGAGGATTTCGGGCACCTTCGATGCGATGACCCGTCTGTCGAGCGACCCGGCAAGTGTGCCGTTGCGCCGAGAGATGCTGGGCGCGATCGACGAGACCTGCACCGCCTTTCGCCAGGCGGACGCTCGGCTCACCTCGCTGGTCGCGGACGTGGCGGCGCGGCGAAATGTGGCGATTAGTGATTGCAATTCGGCGCTGACCGAACTGCACGACCTCAACCGCCAACTGCGGGCAAGTGCCTCCGACCCGTCGAGGCGCGCCGCGCTGGAGGACCGGCGTGACTCCGCCCTGTCGCGTTTGAGCGGGCAACTCTCGGTAACCGCGCAGCTCTCGCCTGATGGAAGCGTCATTCTTACGCCGACCGATCCCGTCACGCTGCCCCTGCTGGACATGCGGGGGCCGGCGGTGATTACCCCCACATCCGAAGGGTTGCGCGCCGTCGGGCCGGGGGGACAGGGCCTGATCGGTGCGGGGAGCGGCGCCATCGCGGGGCTGCGCCGCGCGGATGAACTGGTTGCAGACGCGCGCGCGGCACTGGACGACTTGGCGGCGCGCTACCGTGCATTGCTCGACGATCATCAGTCGGCAAGCGCGAAACCGTCGCTGCTGGCTGGCGGGGCGGCAGGATCGCTGGAGCTGGTGGTCGCGGACCCGACCGCGGTTGCGGCGTCCGACGGGCTCCGCGCCAACGGGGCGCTGCTGGCGACGGTCGAGCGCGCATCGAGCGAGGCCCTGCTGAGCGACGCCGACGGGCTTATCGACCATGTTGCGCAAGCGACGCAGCAAGCGGAGCGGCGGGCAGCCGCGTCAGCCGCGCTCCGGGATGAGGCGGCGATTGCGCTCGACCGGTTGAGCGGTGTCGACCTCGACCGCGAGGCCGCATCGTTGATCGCATTGCAGCAAGCCTATGGCGCTGCCGCCAGGATCGTCGAGGTCGCCAAGGCGACCTTCGATACGATTGTGGGGATACGCTGATGGAGAATGTCAAAACTCAGCTGACCTCCGCACTGAACGCAAGCCGCCGAAGCGACCTCGGTCGCGCGATCGCCGAAGACCGAGCCGCGCTGCTTGACGGCCGGCGCGTCAGACGAGGCTCGCAAGACCCCGCTGCCGCCGCGCAGAGCCGCGCGATCGACCGAAGCGATGCACGCGAGAACGCGCTCGCCGCGAACCGCCGGGACCTTGCGGCAGCGCTCGCTGCGGCTGACGTCGAGCACGAAGCGCGCGTAAACCTGCTGACGCGAGGGCTGGAGATCGCGGTGGCGGCAACGAGCGAAACCTCGTCCGACACAGCGCGATCCGCAGCCGGAATCGAACTACGCGATATCGTCGGGAGGTTGCGGCTCATCGAACGCGAAGCGGCTGGGGTCGACGTGCCTATCTCCGGCGTCGAGACTGGCCGCCTGGCGCCACCGCCCGCGTTTGCGGCGACGGTGGAAACGGTTCTCAGGCAGTTGAATGCGAATGATGCGGAGGGGCTGAAAACGTCGCTCACGGCTTTGCGGGGCGCGCTGGACATTTCCAGCGACGCGCGCACGCGTGACGGCCTGCTCGCCCAGAAGCTCGAACGACTCGATGCCGAGGCGGACCTCGCGCGCATCGCCCGAGATGACGCACGCGAGCGAGCGGTCGGGATCGATCCCGCCGAAGTCATCGCGCGCCTGCAATCACGCCAGTTGACGCTCGACGCGGCGAACGCCCTGTTCGCGCGGCTCGACCGAACGAGCCTGTTCGACCTGCTGCGCTAAAAACTCGGCCACCGCCGCCGTTCTTAGTTTCGAGGGGGCGGCGGTCCCCCGGGCAAGCGCGGGGGATCAGCGAATATGTTTGCAGGTATCGGCATTGTCGTGCTGCTGGTGATGGTGTTCGGCGGGTTTCTGCTGTCCGGCGGCAGCATCAGCGTCATCCTGCACGCGCTGCCGATCGAGATGATGGTGATCGGCGGCGCCGCCATTGGCGCGACCGTGGCCGGCAATTCGCCGCGCGAGCTCAAGGCGCTGGCACGGGGCATGAAAGGCGTTTTCAAAGGTCAGCGTCACAGCAAGCAGGACTATCTCGACGCGATCCTGCTGACGTCGCGCCTGATGAAGATGCTGCGGAGTGACGGGCCTGTCGCGCTCGAACCGCATATCGAGGACCCCGCCAGCTCGGCGATCTTCGGCGAATATCCGCACCTGCTCACCGATCAGACGCTGATCCACCTGATCTGCGACACCTTGCGCCTCGTGGTCGTGTCGTCGGGGACCCTGGATCCGCGCGCGGTCGAGGACGTGATGGATAACGCCCTTCGTACGCATCATCACGACGCGCTCAAGCCCGCGCAGACGTTGCAGACGCTCGCGGACGCCCTCCCCGCGCTGGGGATCGTCGCGGCGGTGCTTGGGGTCGTGAAGACGATGGGGTCGATCGACGCACCGCCGGCAGTCCTTGGCGAAATGATCGGCTCGGCGCTGGTCGGAACGTTTCTCGGCGTCCTCCTTGCCTACGGTTTTGTCGGCCCCTTCGCCAATCGCGCACGTCAGGTGATCGAAAGCGACGGAGCGATCTATCATGTGGTGAAGCAGCTGATCGTGGCATCGCTTCACGGTCACCCGATCCCGCTGGTGATCGAGGCGGCGCGGTCGAGCCTCACCCACGACCATCAACCAAGCTTTGCCGACGTGTTCGACGCCATGCGCGCCGCCGCCTGACATGGCGAGCCCTCCCAAAAGCCCGAACCTACCCGCGACGATTATCGTCAAGAAGGTCGTCGAGGCGCAGCACGAAGCCCATCACGGCGGCGCGTGGAAGATCGCCTACGCCGACTTCGTCACTGCGATGATGGCCTTCTTTCTCCTGATGTGGCTGCTCGGCATGACTGACGAGGAGAAGCGAAAGGGGCTCGCCGATTATTTCACCCCCACGCTTATCGAATATCGGCAGTCGAGTGCCGGCGCGACGGGCATTCTCGGCGGCGACAGTATCCTGTCGGACCAGAACTTCCCGCACCTCGACGGGCAACAGGGCACGCAAGGCATCGTCATCCCACGCGACACGGCGGCCGGCGCGGAAACCACGCCCTCTCAGCCTCAAGCGGATGCGCTCAGCGCCCGCATTGCCGAGCAGTTGCGGCGCGATGCGGCTGCCTCTGGCCTCCACGGACAGGTTCGCGTGACTCCGATCAGCAACGGCGCACGAGTAGAACTGGTCGACGGACCCGATTTCGCGATGTTCGAATTGGGCACCGACATCCTGACCACCCGCGCCCGCTCTTTGTTGCGCGCGGTAGCTCGCGCCCTGCCCGCGCAAGGAACATTGTCCATCCGCGGTCATACCGACGCGCTGGCCTTTGCCGATCGCAGCGGGACCAATAATTGGCGGCTGTCGGGGGACCGCGCCGACGCGGCCCGACGCGCTGTCCGCGATGCCGGCGTTGATGAGCGCCGCATCGTGCGCATCGAAGGGGTGGCGGATCGCGAACCTCTGATCGCGGTTGACCCGCTCGACCCGCGCAATCGCCGGATAGCGATCACTCTCACGCGATGATGTCTCGGCCGTTCGCGCCAAGCCGCCCCGGGCATCCGCCCAAAGCGGAGCGCAGCCGACCACCTTGCCTCCCGCATCGCTAGACTGTCTCCGTCGCCAAGCCCGTTGCGAGAGGCGATGGGAGTAGCGTTCGCCCATGTCCTACACGATGGCCGCCCCCCTATCCGCCCCGACAGACATCGAGGCAGGCGGGCCGGTGCCAACCGGCTCGCGACCGGGGAGACATCGCGTGTTCGAGACGGCCGGCATTCCACTCCTGGCGGCACGGTGGGTGCCGTTTCAGCACGAGATCGAGATCGAGGGCGTCGATCTGGCGACTGCTCAGGTCGCGCTGCAGATCCGGGACCGGAAGGACGGCGACCGCCTGCTCGCTGCTCTGTCGCGCGTTGATGCGCCGGATTCGGAAGGGCTGAGGGTGACGAGCCGCGTGCGCGACAAGGTCCCGATCACGACCGTCCACATCCACATCGCCGAAACGACAATGGAGGCCATCGACGTCGCGAGGGAACGGGGCGAACCCGGCGGCGACGCCGTCCTCTGGTGGGACTTGCACGTGTCCCCCGCGAGCGGCGTCAAATTCGTCGCGTTCGAAGGCAGTTTCATCGTGCGCGCAGGAGTAACCCGATGACCGGAAAGAGCTTTGTACGGGTCGACCCCGAGCAGAAAACTGCGCTGCGGATCGAGGGGGCGGCGACGCTTTCGGCGATTGCCGGGCGAGCGGAGACGGCGGCGCTGACCGCGGAAGCGGCGGCCGATCGCGCGCAGGCTGCGCGACGGCTGCCTTCGGCGCCTCCGGGGCCGCCCCCGATCAGCTGCGTCCCGGACCTCGCGACAGCGGGCATCCCGACCGACGGGAGCGACGCGGCGCCGGCCATCAACGCCGCACTCGCGCGCGACGGGACCGTCGTGCTGGAGGCGGGCGCGAGTTATCATCTGGGTTCGGCGGTGATGCGCCCCTCCCACAGCCGTCTGATCGCCCGCGACGGTCCGCCAGCACGGTTGATCGCGCTCGCTGACTTTCAGGGCGGGCGCGACAACCTTTTCAACGCGCTGGTGACCAACGAACCCGGCGTCCATGATTTGAGTGTGCGGAATATCCTAGTCGACGGGCGCGGGGTGGGATTGGGGAACGTCGACACCCGCATCAACGGCTTCAAGGAGCTCGCCGCGACGCGGGTCCGGCATGAGCTCACTATGTCGCAAAACACGTCCGGCTACGGCCACTTCGTCCAGCCCCACGCGACCCGTGCGCGCGACATCCTCTACGAACGCTGCGGCACGCGCGGCTGCGAATATGGCTTTGAGCAGATGGGCGCGGACAATGTGTACGCGCTCGACTGCTGGGCGGAGGACAGCGACGGACCCGTGCCGGCTTCGGCATGGATTCACCCGGTGTCGGGATCGCGCGGAATTATTTTCATCGGCTTCCGCGCGAGCGGGCGCGTGACGAACGGCATCTCGATCCTTCACAACGAAGCGAAGGTGCAGGACGACATCCAGTTCATCGACTGCGACCTGGACGTGCGCGGGGGCAAAGCCTTCATTACCGAAGGCGACGCGCGAACCAACAATCTCAGCATCATCGGGGGGAGGCTCCGCGGCGAACAAGGGAGTATCGCCATCCGCACCGCGCTGCACGTGACAGACGGCGCCTCGCTCGAAGCGGTGAGCGCTGGAACGGTGGTCGCCCTCAGCCTCTACGACAGCGAGCTGCTGCTCGACGATGGTGGTCGCATTTTCGTCCAGACGACCGCGCCGGGTTCGGCAGGTTTCGGTGTCTCGCTCGATCCCACGTCGCGGGCGCACATTGCCGGGCAGGTGCGGGGTGTGACCCCGGTATACTACCCGCTGTCCGGTCCGGGGCTGCGCAACGTCGATTACATCGTGGAGGCTGCGCAACTCGTCGACAGAGCGTCGATCGACATCAACGCGCAGGTCACGACCGTGGCGGTGACCCATCTGGGCGCGCCGGTGCGATTTGTCGCGACGTCGGCACAGGTATATCGGGTGGAGGCTGACAACGCGAACCTCACCCTGCCGACGGGGTCGCGGATTCGCCTGCAGCGACTCGGTGGCCCGGTCACGATCGAAGCGGGGGCCGGCGTCACGCTCGCGGCGCCAAACGGAGCGGCGCTGGCGCTGGGGGGTGAAGCGATCCTCACCAAGCTCGCCGGACCGAGCAGCTGGGCACTCCAGTTGGTCGGAGATGTTGCGACCCCGACGCCTGCGCCGACACCCACGCCAACTCCGACCCCCACGCCGACGCCTGCGCCGTCTCTCGGCGAAAGCGTGCCGCTGCAATTCTTCGGAACGAAGGGGACGCTGTCCTCGCTCGACAGTGAAGGCTTCTACACCGTCACCACCGAAGCGGTGAGCGGCAACCGTGCCGTAGGTTCAAGCGCCGCGCTATCGGGCGACATTCTGGTTGAGATCGTCCCCTTGGCCGACCCGCCGAGCTTTTTTGTGAACTTCGACGACGTGATCGCCTTCGATGCCAGAAGCTATGGCGAGACCCTCGAAAGCATTCAGACGGAGGGCGGCGGCGGCGGGCCGACCTGGCTCGGGGCGTTCCGACAGGGCACCTATCAGGGTCCGCTCGCCCCCCGCGTCGGACGCTTCTACATGAGCCGCAGAGGTAGCGCTTGGCGGATCTACACAGGCAACAGCTGGGCGGAGGCATTTGCCGCGGGCCCCATCCACAACAGCACCGCCGTCGACACCCAACCCCGCTTCCTGGCGATCACCGAGATCGGCAACAATGCCCGCCTCAAGGTACGGTTCGTCCCGCTGCCGACCGCATGACGCCCACATCCCCGCGCCGCCCCCGCGGCGCGGGGGCCGCTGTGGAGCCGAGCGAGCCTGTCGGACGGGTGGCGGAGAGGGTGGGATTCGAACCCACGGTGAACTTGCGCCCACGCCGCATTTCGAGTGCGGTGCTTTCGACCACTCAGCCACCTCTCCGCAGAGGTCGGCGTCGCGATAGCGTCGCCGCGGGTCGGAGCGGGCCTTTAGCTTTTGCGCGCCCGCTTGCCAAGTGCATCGCGCGCGGGCTTGGAGCAATCGGCCGCCGCGCATATATCGGTGGTGTGAGAACGATCAGCGTCCCCGATATGCGCCGCGCGATTGCGGCCGGCCTTCCCCCCGTCGCCCGCGCCCGCTTTGGTGTCGGCGACGTTGTCCGCCACCGGATGTTCGACTTTCGCGGGGTGGTGTTCGACGTCGATCCCGTCTTTGCGAATAGCGACGAGTGGTATGAGGCTATCCCCGAAGCCATCCGGCCACGCAAGGACCAGCCCTTCTATCATCTCCTCGCGGAGAACGACCAGTCGACCTATGTCGCCTATGTCAGCCAGCAGAATCTGGTGCGCGACGACGAGGGCGGACCGGTCGAGCATCCGGCGATCGACGAATTGTTCGAAGACTTCGCCGCCGGGCGTTACAAGCTCCGACAGCGGCACCGGCATTAATTCTTGAGTTTCCAGCCGCGGCGCAGAACGGCGTAGGTCGCAATAGCGAGGACCAGGTTGACGACTGTCAGGACAACCACCCCCAACGCCAGCGGGGAGTCGCTTACGCCGATGAACCCGTAGCGAAAGCCGGAGATCGCGAAGAAGAACGGGTTCGCATGGCTCACGGCAGCGAAGGTTGGGCTCAGGCGGTCGACCGAGTAGAATGTCCCCGACAAAAGCGCGAGCGGCACGACGACGAAATTCGTTACTGCCGCCGCGTGGTCGAACTTCTCCGCCCAGATCGACGTCAGCACACCCAACAACGCAAGCATGGTAGAGCCGAGCAGCCCGAACACAACGACCGCCCATTTATGTTGGGGAAGCGCCGACACGCCGGGCCAGAACAGCATGACCAGCCAGATCGCGAAGCCGACCAGAATGGCACGGGTCACCGCCGCCGCGACCAGCGCTCCCAGCAGTTCGAGGTTCGACAGGGGCGGCATGAGATAATCGACGATTGTGCCCTGAATTTTGCCGACCAGAAGCGAGAAGCTCGAATTGGCGAAGGCGTTCTGCATCATCGCCATGATGATCAGCCCGGGCGCCAGAAAACTGGCGAAGCTCACCCCCATCGCGCTGGCCCCGCCGCGGCCGAGGGCGACGGTGAATATGATGAGGTAAAGCAGCGTCGTGATTGCCGGTGCCCACACCGTCTGCAGCTGCACCTTGAAAAATCGGCGCACCTCCTTGACATAGAGGGCTCGCAAGCCGCCCCAGTTGACTTGGCCGATCGTGCGCTCGCCTGGCGCGTGCCGCAGGTGAAGGGATGGCGCTCCGCCGGAAGCGGCCGGCGCTGCAATCTGGGGCTGGTCGTGCATGGCGATAGCGCCTATCGGCGCGGCTTGCCGCGCGCAACTGCCGCCGACCCCTGACCGGGCGGCGGGACGATCATGAAGAAAGTGATTGGCTGAACCCGATGTCCTGGACCGACGAACGTATCGCCACCCTCAAGCGGCTGTGGGAGGAGGGCCTGACGGCCAGCCAGATCGCCGAGACGCTCGGCGCGGTCACCCGCAACGCCGTGATCGGCAAGGCACACCGGCTCGGCCTCAAATCGCGCCCGTCGCCGGTGAAGTCGAACGACGACAGTGCGGCTGCGTCCGTGACGCCACCGACGCCGCCGCAAGCGGCCCCAGCGGCCGAGCCTGCCGCGCCGCCGAGGACGCCGGCAGCGCCCAAGCCGCGTGCTACTGCGGCGTCGACGCCCAGGCCTGCCCCGTCCCCGGCCGCGCCCCCGCCACCCCCTCCCCCGCCCGCGGCGCCAAGCGAGCCGTCTGAGGTTCCGTCGCAGCCTATCCCAGGCGCAGCGCCGGCGAGCAACGAGCCGAAGCTCGTGTCGATCGGTCCGGGCGGTTTCATCCGGCAGGGTCCGGGCGACCAGCAGGCACCGATTCCGCCGGCGCCGCCACGCCGACGCGTGCCCGCAAAGCCGGCGCCGGAGATCGCTGACAAGACCAGCCTCCTCGACCTCAACGATCGCATCTGCCGCTGGCCAATGGGTCACCCCGGCGAGCCCGATTTCCACTTCTGTGGCGAGGCGGTGAATCCCGGCTATCCCTATTGCGTCGACCATTGCGGACGCGCGTTCCAGGCACAGCTGCCGCGCGGCACGCGTCGCCCCCCGCCGCCGCCCTTCGGCGGCCCGCGGGTGCGATAAGCTCCTCGTTCATTCAGCGAGAATATTGATGGGGCGCGTCGCTGGTGGACGCGCCCCATTGAGCTTCAGCTACCCCGGCGTGCGACCGCTTCGGCAAGGCCGGGCACATGCTGCGCACCGGTCACCACTTGCGCGGTCGACGGCGCGAGCGCGTTGCCGATCGGTTCGGCCCGGCCACCAAGACAACCCGCCAGGAAGTTCTCCGCCACCGCCTGGAAGGCGATGTTGTTCTGCGGGCGAGCGAAGCCGTGGCCTTCATCGGGGAAGAGGACGTAGGTGACCGGCACCGATCGCCCCTGCAGCGACTGGACAATCTGGTCGCTTTCCGCCTGCTTGACCCGTGGGTCGTTGGCGCCTTGCCCGATCAGGAGCGGGCGCACGATCTCGTTCGCGCGGTTGAGCGGCGATGCACGGTCGAGAATGGCGCGGCCTTCCGCCGTCGTCGGGTCGCCCATCTGCCGATACATCCGCCGGCGACCCGCCTCCCAATAGGGCGGGATGGTCGACAGCAGCGTTTGCAGGTTGGACGGACCGACGATGTCGACGCCGCACGCAAACGTCGTCGGCGTGAAGGCGAGCCCGGCGAGCGTCGCATATCCGCCGTAGCTGCCCCCCATGATCGCGACCTTGTCGGGGCTGGTGACGCCCGAACGCACCGCCCAGTTGACTGCGTCGATGAGGTCGTCATGCATGGCTAGGCCCCATTGCATGTTGCCTGCATTGCCGAAGCGTTTCCCGAAGCCTGTCGACGAGCGATAATTGACCGACAGCACCGCATAGCCGCGGTTGGCGAGCCACTGGTGCTGCGTGTTATAGCCGTAACCGTCGCGCGCCCACGGGCCACCATGAACAAGCAGCACCATCGGCACCGGAGCTTCCGCACGGCCGTCGCGGTTGCGGTCGGCGTGCGCCGGAAGCGTCAGGTAGCTCGGCAAGGTGAGCCCGTCGCGTGAGCGAATTTCGACCGGGTGCATTGGCACCAGCGGCGCGCCGGCGAGCACCGGCCGTGGCGTGTAAAATTCGGTGACCTGCCGCGAACCGCGATCGAACAGATAGACCTTGCCCGTCTCGAACACGGGATCGACCGAAACCAGCCAGCGCGAATCGTCGTCCGTACGGCTGGTGATCGATACGTCCGCATCGCCGAAGCGCTGCTTCAGAAAATCATAGTCGCGCTTCACCTGCGGGTCCGAGATGTTCCACTGGTTGCGCAGATAATATTCGGCATAGCCCTGCACTTCGCCAGTGCGCGGGTTGGTGAGCGTGCCGGCAATGTCCGCACGCGGGCTTTCGCCGATCAACCGCCGCTGACCGGTCGCCGTGTCCTCGGCATAGAGCGCCGCCGTGTCGCGCCCGCGCGTGTCGGTCCAGTAGAGCGTGCGACCGTCGAAGGTGTATCCGGCCGGCCCCGTGCCCGCGTCCTCCAGATCGGTCGATAGAAAGGGACGCTCCTCCGCGCGGCCGTTGGTGATGCGGAACCAGTCAAGCCCGCCCTGAGCGTTAGGCTTGGCGCCCATGCGAACCGTCAGGCTGTCGTCGGCGAGGAAACCGCCCCACCCGTCGCCGTTCATGACCTGAGTCAGTTGGCCGGTCTGAAGATTCAGGCGATAGACGTCATGCCAGCGCGGGTCGCGATTGTTCAGCCCGACCAGAACCTCGTTGCGGTTGGTGTTCGACGTGCCGACGACCCGAACGCGCGTGTTCTGGAAGGGGGTCAGCGTGCGCTCCGCCCCGCCGGCGACGGGGGCGGCGTAGAGGAGGAAATTCTCGTCCCCGCCACGGTCCTGCAGGAAGATGATCTGCGAACTGTCAGGCGAGAAGAAAAATTGCGGGATCGGACGGGAGGTTGAACTGGTCACCTGCCGTGCGGCACCCGGGTTGCTGGCGGGCGCGACGAACACGTTGCGCACGCCATTCACCGGTGCCATCCACGCCACCCAGCGCCCGTCCGGGCTGAGCTGTCCAGCGGTGCGGACCGGGTTGCCGAACAACGCCTCGCGCGGGATCAGCGGAACGTCGATCGCAGCAGCGCGCGTCGGCGCGGCAGTCGATGCGGTTGCGGCGGGCTCGCCCGTCGTCGCGCACGCGCCAAGCGCCAGCGCGCCCATGGCGACGCCGGCGACCAATAGATTTCGCATGATGATCTCCCTCTGGCTTCCCCAAGCCGTAACGTCGAACCTATCGCCAAGCAGGCTTGCGTCAACCGCTTGGCGCGCTCGGTCGGCGCCGCTACGCAGAGCGAATATGTCCGACAGCCTGTTCGATGCTTCCGCCCCCTCCTCCGCTGCGAGTTACGACGCCAGCACGATCGAAGTGCTCGAGGGGCTGGAGCCGGTGCGGCGCCGCCCCGGCATGTATATCGGCGGCACCGACGAGCGCGCGCTTCACCATCTCGCCGCCGAGGTGCTCGACAATGCGATGGACGAAGCGGTGGCGGGCCACGCGACCCGCATCGAGGTGACGCTCGAGCCCGGCAATCGGCTGACGATCAGTGACAACGGCCGCGGCATCCCGATCGACCCGCACCCCAAATTCCCGGGCAAGTCCGCGCTCGAAGTGATCCTCACCACGCTCCATTCGGGCGGCAAGTTCGAGGGTAAGGCCTACGCCACCTCGGGGGGGCTGCACGGCGTCGGCGTCAGCGTCGTCAATGCGCTGTCGACCGACACAGCGGTCGAGGTCGCGCGCGGTAAGCAGCTCTACCGCCAGCGTTTCTCGCGCGGTCACGCACTGGGTCCGATCGAGAGCCTTGGCCCGACGCCCAACCGCCGCGGCACCGTGGTGAGCTTCGTCCCGGACGCGGAAATCTTTGGCGAGACCGCGCACTTCAAGCCGCAGCGGCTCTATCGGCTCGCGCGGTCGAAGGCCTATCTGTTCGCGGGGGTCGAGATCCGCTGGCGCTGCGCGCCCGAACTGATCGGCGACGACACGCCCGCCGAGGCCGTGTTCCAGTTTCCGGGTGGCCTGCTCGATCACCTCAACGAGCAGATCGGCACGCGCGAATGCGCGACCGCCAAACCCTTCGCGGGCTCGCAGGCATTCCCCGACGGCGCGGGACGCGTCGAATGGGCGATCGCCTGGCCGTTGTGGTCCGACGGTAGCTACAGCTGGTATTGCAACACGATCCCGACGCCGGACGGCGGCACCCACGAAACCGGCCTGCGTGCCGCGATCACGAAGGGGTTGCGCGGTTTTGCCGAGCTGGTGAACAACAAGCGCGGGGCGCAGCTGACGGCAGACGACGTGTTCACCGGCTGCGAATCCATGCTGTCGCTATTCATCCGAGACCCGCAGTTCCAAAGCCAGACCAAGGACCGCCTCACCTCCCCCGAAGCGGCACGGCTGGTCGAGAATGCGGTGCGCGACCATTTCGACCATTTCCTGTCGACCGACATGGAGCGCGGGCGTGCACTGCTTGGGCTCGTGCTCGACCGCATGGACGAGCGACTTAAGCGCAAGGCGGAACGCGAGGTGAAGCGCAAGACCGCGACCAGCGCGCGAAAGCTGCGCCTCCCCGGCAAGCTCACCGATTGTGCCAGCGACGGGCCGGAGGGGACCGAACTGTTCATCGTCGAAGGCGACAGCGCTGGCGGCAGCGCAAAACAGGCGCGCGATCGCAAGACACAGGCGATCCTGCCGATCCGCGGCAAGATCCTCAACGTCGCCTCTGCCAGCGCCGACAAGATCCGCGCCAACAGCGAAATCGCCGACCTGGCGCTCGCGCTGGGATGCGGGATGCGCAAGGACTGCGATCCCGACCGGCTGCGCTATGAACGCATCGTCATCATGACCGACGCCGACGTCGATGGCGCGCATATCGCGACGCTGCTGATGACCTTCTTCTTCCAGGAGATGCCCGACATCGTGAAGCGCGGGCACCTCTACCTCGCGCAACCACCGCTGTATCGGCTGAGCGCGGGGGGGCGTCATGCCTACGCGCGCGACGACGCGCACCGCGCAGAGCTGGAGGCGAGCATGTTCGCCGGAAAGCGCGTCGAGGTGTCGCGCTTCAAGGGGCTCGGCGAGATGATGCCCGCGCAGCTCAAGGAAACGACGATGGCGCCGGGAACGCGATCGCTGCTGCGCGTCACCCTTCCGCAAGAGTATGAGGAGCGCGCCAGCGTCAGGGATCTGGTCGAACGGCTGATGGGCCGCAACCCGGAACATCGTTTCCAGTTCATCCAGGCCAATGCGGCCAGTGTCGATGAGGAGGTGATCGATGCGTAGCTTTCTTTTGGTGGCGACGGCGCTCGCACTCGCCCCTCCCGCGATGGCGCAGACCGGGCCAGACGAGCCCGCTGCACCGAGCGCGACGGTGGCGTCGGACGCGCTCGACGCCGCGGCAGCGCGGCTGGTGCCTTGGCTGAAGGACGAGGCCGCCCCGGAAACGGTGTTCGCCCCCTCCTTCCTGCAAGCGGTGCCGGCCGACCAGTTGCGCGCGCTGACTGGCCAGTTGGTCGCGCAATATGGCCAGCCCCTCTCCGCATCGGTCGCGCCGAGTGGCCCCACCGCCGGCATCGTCACCATCCGTTTCGAACGTGGAACCGGCACCGGCGACATCGCCTTGGCCGCCGATGGGAAAATCGCGGGGCTCCTGCTGCGCTCGTTCAACGTCGCCGACGACACGATGGCGCGGCTCGGCCAGGAACTGGCGGCGCTGCACGGGTCGGTCGCCTGGGGGGCGTATCGGATCGGCGCCGACGGCACACCGCAGAGGCTGGCGGGAGCTAACAGCGACGCACCCCTCGCGGTCGGGTCGGCCTTCAAGCTGGCGGTGCTCGGAACGCTCGATGCAGAGATCGCGGCCGGACGGCGGCGGTGGAGCGACGTCGTTGCGCTTGATGCGCACAGCTTTCCCAGCGGCCGGCTTCAAACCTGGCCGGTCGGTTCGCCGCTGACCCTGCACACGCTCGCCGCGATGATGATCAGCATCAGCGACAATACCGCAACCGACGTGCTCATCCGCACGCTGGGCCGCGACCGGATCGAGCGCTTCGCCGCGGCGCGCGGTGGCAGTTCCGGCCCCAACGCGACGCCCTTCCTCACCACGGTCGAAGCCGGCGTGCTGAAAAGCCGCGGGCCGCTTCGCGATCGCTGGCTCGCAGCGCGTACCGCGGAAGAACGCCGGGCGGTTCTGTCGGGCGCACCGTCGGGCAGCTTTGCCGTCGATCGGGTGAGCATGGACGCGCTTGCTGGTGAGCGCCCCGGCGACATTGATCGCACCGAATGGTTCGCTTCGCCCGACAGCATGGCGAGGCTGCTCGGCTGGTTCGCGACGCGCGGGTCAACGCAATCGCGCGCGATCCTCGGTATCAGCCCGACGGTCGCAGAAACCAGCCCGACCGGCTGGCGCTATGTCGGGTTCAAGGGCGGGTCGGAAACCGGCGTCATCTCCACCAACGTCCTCGCGCAGGACGCGGCCGGACGCTGGGGCGTTGTTTCGATGCACTGGAACGATACCGCGCGCGCGGTGGACAACGCGGCCTTCGCGCAGCTTTCGAGCCGGACGACCGAGTTGCTGCGGACCGAGCTGGCGCGCTCTTCCGCGCGCTAGGCCCGCGCCACCGGGGCGGTCAGCGGGAAAACGGGGATCGCGACGATCAGCTCGCGCCCGTCAGCGCAGCGCATGCGGTAATGGCCCACCATCTGCCCGGTGGGGGTGGCAAGCGGGCACCCTGAGACATAGTCGTAACGCTCGCCCGGTTCGATGATCGGCTGTTCACCAACGACGCCCGGCCCCTCCACCACATTGGTCGCGCCATTGGCGTCCCGGATCTCCCAGCGGCGATCGAGCAACTGCACGGCCTCGGTTCGCTGGTTCTCGATCCGAATGTGATAGCTCCACATCCAGCGCCGGGCATGCTCGTCGGATGCTTCGTGAATGAAGGACACCGAAACGCGCACCATGATGCCCGCGGTTTCAGCGCTGAAGGGAAAGAATGCGGCCATCGCGTCCATGACGCGGGGATTCGCAGATGAGCAGGCCAAAGTCGATGCCAAAAACGGGCGGGCGGGGGTCTACCTCCTGCCCACCCGTCTCTGCCACCTCGCTGCGTCAGTAGAGCTTGGTCACCGTCGCCGTGCGACGCTCCACCTGCGGCTGCTCGCCGGTGTAGAGGCTGACCATCGGTTCGTCGCTGACCACGGCGACCTCATCCGACCCAAAGCCGTTGAACGCCGTGCGCATCGCGCAGCCGTAAGCGCCGAGCATCCCGATCTCGAGATGATCGCCCGCACGGACGTCATCGGGCAACAGAAACGGCCCCGCCATATGGTCGAGGTCGTCGCAGGTTGGGCCGTAGAAGCTGAACGCCGTCTCCCCCGCCGCGTCGCTGTCGCGCAGCAGCTTTACCGGAAAACGCCAGCCGATATGCGCGGCGTCGAACAGCGCCCCATAGGCGCCGTCGTTGATGTAAAGTTCGTCGCCGCGCCGCTTCTCCACGCGCACGATCAGCGAGCTATACTCCGCAGACAGGGCGCGACCCGGTTCGCACCACAGCTCCGCCGAGTAGCTGATCGGCAGGCTCTCGAAGCCGCGATGGATGACGTCGAAGAACGCCTCGAGCGGCGGAGGCTCCATGCCCGGGTAGGCGGACGGGAAGCCGCCGCCGACATCGACAATGTCGACCGTGACCGCCGCCGCCACGATCGCCGCGCGCACGCGTTCGAGCGCCGCGGCATAGGCATGCGGACTCATCGCCTGGCTACCGACGTGAAAGCAGATACCGAGCGCGTCCGACGCCTGACGGGCAGCCATCAAAAGCTCCGCCATTTCATCGGGATGCGCGCCGAATTTCGCAGCAAGGCTGAGCTTGCTGTGGTCCGAGGATACACGGATACGCACGAGCAGGTTCAGATCGTCGGCGCCGTCCGTGGCGCGCACGATCTTTTCGAGCTCTTCCATCGTGTCGAGCGAGAAGGTGCGCACGCCGTGCTTGTTGTACGCTTCGGCGATCGCCTCCTCGGCCTTGACCGGGTGCATGAAACATAGCGTCGCTTCGGGCAGCGTACGCGCCACCAGACGCACCTCCGCGATCGAGGCGACGTCATAATGCGTCACGCCCGAATCCCACAGAATGCGCAGCAAGTCGGGCGAAGGGTTCGCCTTGACCGCGTAAAGCACTTTCCCGGGAAAGCGTGCGACGAAGAAACGGGCTGCCCGTCGCGCGGCGTGCGGCCGCAGCAACGTCACCGGACCGACCGGCGAAGCGTGGGCGATCAGACCCCGTGCGCTATGATGCTCGTGCAACTCAAGAGACCCCCAAGACGGTTATTCAAGGACAAGGCTGCCTTGCGGTTATTGGGAGTCCCCATGGGGCAGCGGGGGCGCATATATGAACGGGGGTCTCCCCTGTAAAGCAGGAAATACCCCTGCTCAGTCGATCAGCTCAGCCGCGTCGCGAAATCCGCATAGTCAAACCTGCGAATGAGGCGCAGATCGTCGCTGTCGCTGTCCCACAGCCAGATGTCGGGCAGCGGCACGCCGTTAAAGGTGGTCGTCTTCACCATCGAATAATGCGCCTGGTCGAGGAAGGCGAAACGCTCACCGATCTCGCCACCGCCGGGCAGGCGGAAGTCGCCGATGACGTCGCCCGCAAGGCATGACGGGCCGCCCAGCCGCAGGGCCGCCTCCCCCGCTGGTCGTTCGAACAGCATGCCCGGGCGGTAAGGCGCTTCCAGCACGTCGGGCATGTGGCAGGTGGCACTGATGTCGGTGATGCCGATCGGCACGCCATTCTCGAAACGGTCGAGCACCGTGCCGACGAGAATCCCGGCGTCGAGCGCAACCGCCTCACCTGGTTCGATATAGGGCTGGAGCCCCGTCTCCCGCCGCAGATCGGCGAGAAAGGCAATGAGGTCGTCCCGCTGATAGTCCGCGCGCGTGACATGATGGCCGCCACCGAGGTTGAGCCACTTCAGCCGTTCGAAATGTGGCGCGAGCGCAGGCGCGACCGCGGTCCAGGTGCGCGCGAGCGGCGGGAAGTCCTGCTCGCACAGGCTGTGGATATGGATGCCGTCGACGCCGACCAGATGCTCTGCCTGCAACTGGTCGACCGGGAAGCCGAGCCGGCTGCAGGGCGCGGCCGGGTCGTAGCGCGCGACCTCCCCTTCGCTGTGCAGCGGGTTGATGCGCAGACCGACCTCGAACTCCGCCCCCTCCTGACGCAGTCTGTCGAGAAGACTATCGAAGCGCCTGATCTGAAAGGGAGAGTTGAAGATAACATGATGCGACAGTGCGCAAATTTCAGGAAGATCGTCGGCAGTGTAAGCTGCGCAATAGGTGGTGATCTCACCCGATCCGTCCGGCCGGCGATAATGGTCGTGCGCCAGCCGCGCTTCCCAGAGTCCCGACGCGCACACGCCATCCAACGCCGCCGCGACGGTCGGCCCCAGCGACCACATCGAAAACGCCTTAAGTGCGGCCAGCACTTTGGCGCCGGACCGCTCGCCAATGTCGGCGAGTACGGCCAGATTGGCGCGCACCTTCGCGGCGTCCACGACAAAGGCCGGGGAACGCACGCGGTCGAGATCGAAGCGCGCGAAAGCGCCGGGGTCGCCCGCGCGGGTTTCCATCGTGAACTGCTCCTGCCGATCGGTCGAAGGCGCCCGCATAGCGCTGGACGACGAGCCGCGCGAGTGCCAGCTACATTGGCGATGCAGCTCGACACGATCGCGACGGTCTGCGCGGTCCGCGCGCACGGCGAACATGGCGCGATCGTGCGGCTGATGACTCGGGAGGCGGGGCTCGTCGGCGGCTACGTCCGCGGCGGTCATTCGCGACGGTTGCGGCCGATCCTCCAGCCGGGGAATCGAGTCGCGGCATCGCTCCGATCGCGCACGCCGACACAACTGGCGACGCTCACGGCGGAACTCGTGACCAGCCGCGCGCCGCTGCATGAAGAGCCGTCGCTGGCGGCAGCGATCGACTGGGTAACGACGCTCACCGCCGCGGCCCTGCCGGAGGGGCAGGCCTACCCGGCGATCGCCACCGCCCTGGACGCGGTGCTCGATGTCATCGCGCTCGCACCCGCAGTGCGCGGTTGGGTTGGCGCCCTCGCGCGCTACGAGCTGGCGCTGCTCTCGTCGCTGGGGTTCGGCCTTTCGCTCGACCGCTGCGTCGCGACAGACGCGGAGCAGGACCTCGCCTGGGTCAGCCCGGCGCGTGCGGCGGCGGTGAGTGCATCGGCGGCGCGCGGGCATGAGCACCGCCTGCTCCCCCTTCCCCGCTTCCTGCAGGCGGGGGGTGCGGCGGGCGACGTCGCGGAAGGACTGGACGCGCTCAACACGACCGGCTTTTTCATCGCATCCCGTGTGTTCGAGGGCCGGCGCGACGCGGTCATGGCGGTGCGCGAACGTCTGATCGAACGGCTCCAGCGAGCGAATGCCCCGCTTGCCTGACGGTCGCGATCCGCTAGCGTCGCGAGTCGAGGGCGCGAGTGGCGCCGGTGGGGGACGGCTAGATGGACAATGACATGACGCGCGCGTTGCTGGCGCCCGCGGTAGTGCTGATCGCGTGGACGCTGCTGGTGCTCCTCTACCTCAGCATCAAACGTTTCGGCGCGTTCAAGGCCGCAGGGGTCGACGTGGGCGCACACCCCGGCGGTCGGGGCGGCGATCTCGATCAGGTGTTGCCGAAGTCCGCCGTCTGGCCTTCGCACAATTACACCCACCTGCTCGAGCAACCGACGCTGTTCTACGCGGTCGTCGCCATGCTCGCGCTGCTCGGCGCGGCGAGTCCGACCGCGGTGACACTGGCGTGGGGTTATACGCTGCTGCGGATGGCGCACTCGGTCTGGCAGATCGCGGTCAATCGCATTCCCGTTCGGCTGCTGCTGTTCACGCTATCGACGCTCTGCCTGATCGCCCTAACCGTGATGGCGCTGCGAGCGGCGGTGGCCTAGGCGCGGGTGAAGCTCCCGGCCAGTTCGATGTGTCGCGACCAGCGGAACTGGCCAATGGGCTGGACCCAGTCGAGTGCAAAGCCGCCCGCGACGAGCCGCGCGGCATCGCGCGCGAAGCTGACCGGATCGCAGCTTACATAAGCGACCCGCGCGACCGTAGACATCGCCAGATCCTCGACCTGAACTTGCGCGCCGGCGCGCGGCGGATCGAGCACGACCGCGTCGAATTTCACAAGCTCGCGCGCGGTGAGCGGGCGCCGGTAAAGATCGCGGCGCTCGACCGCGAACGGCTGCGACAGCCGGCGGGCCGCCGCGTCCAGCGCAGCGGTCGCAGCGGGATCGCTTTCGACGGCCAGCTTCACGCGAGACCCCAATTGCAGCGCGAACGTGCCGAGGCCGGCGAACAGGTCCGCAACCCTCGTCGATGCGCTGAGCGCCTCCCCCACCCGCGTGACCAGCTCCGCTTCGCCGTCCGTGGTCGCTTGCAGAAAGGCGGCGTGCGGGAGGGGCACGGAGACGGCACCCAGACGCACCGTCGCGGGGTCAGGCACCCACAAGTCCTCCGGGCCCGACCGCGTGTCGACAGCCAGCCGGGCAAGGCGGTGCGCGGCGGCGAATTCGACGAGCGCCGACTGCACGTCGTATCGGTCGGCGTCGATGCCGCGCAGCAGCAGGTCGACACCCTGCTCGGCTTCGGTGAGATGGATTGCCGCCAGCCCGCGCCACTTGGGCATCCTGCCCAGCAGCGAACGCAGCGGCGCGACCATGCCGAACAATCGCGGCGTCAGGACGAGGCACGTGTGCATGTCGACCACGTGATGCGTCCGCGCCTGGGTGAAACCGATCTGGACCCCTGCGGCCGTGCTGACGGCCTTCAGCGCTGCGCGGCGGCGAGCGAACGGTGGCGAAAGATGGGGCTCACGCAGGGGCGCCGAGAGCCCCTGCCCCGCCAGCGCGCCTCCCACGCGCTCCGCGATCCAAGCCGCATATTCCGCATCGTCGAGCTGCTGGAGCTGGCATCCACCGCATTGGGGAAAGTGCGGGCATGGCGGCGGCTGGCTCATCGCACGAGGTCGTCGGCGATAAGGTGCGCGCCAGCCTGGCGCGCGAGGCGATGGTGCCGCAGGACGGCGGCCTGCGCGGCTTCGAACGGGGGCAACCCAGCGGCAAGAGCGGCTCCGCACAGGCCCGCCAGGACGTCGCCGGTCCCCGCGGTTGCCAACCAGCCACAGCCCTGCGACGCGATTGCCGCGCGACCGTCAGGCGCCGCGATGACCGTGTCCGCGCCCTTGTAAATCACGACCGCATCGCTCCGCTCCGCCGCCGCCCGCGCCGCAGTGACTTTGTCGAGATCGGCGAGGTCGGGGAAGGCGTTGGCGAACTCCCCGGCATGCGGCGTGAGGATGGCGGCACGCCTGGGCTGCGCAGCCGCCCACGCCACGGCGTCCGCGTCGGCAACTACTGTCAGGCCCGATGCTTCGACCGCCGCCAGACGCGCGGTCGCAACATCGCCGGAGCCGAGGCCGGGTCCGATGACGATCGCGCCGATGCGTTCATCCGCCAGCACTTCGGGCGAGAACTTCGTAGCTCGAACGATGGCATAGGGGGGCGCCGGCGGCAGGCCGGAGCCGAGCAGGCGCACATATCCGGCGCCGCCGCGGAGCGCTGCTCTCGCCGCCAGTTCGGCGGCACCGGGCATCGCTCCTGCCACGACGACGACCAGCCCGCGACTATATTTGTGCGCGTTCGCAGCGGGTTCGCGATCTTCGATGCTATGCGCCACGCGAAGCTGGCTGTCGGCGCGAAGGCCGATATCCGCCACCTTCACGATGCCGCAGATCGACGCCGCCGGCTGGAGCATGTGGGCGGGCTTCAGGCCGCCGAGTGCGAGCGTCACGTCTGCCCGGACCGCGCCTTCCGCTTCTCCAGTGTCGGCATTGACGCCGCTCGGCAGGTCGACCGCCAGCACGCGCGAGGCCCGGGCCGTGATGCGAGCAAGCGCCGACTGCGTCGCGGAGTCGAGCGGCCGTGTCAGCCCCGTCCCGAAGGCCGCATCGACGACGATGGCATTGTGCGACGCATCGCCTGCGACGTGGTCGTCGACGTTCCGCCAGCGGCGAGCGTTGAGTTGGGCGAGATCGCTGACGGGCGGCGCCAAAGCGACGACGCGCACCTGCCCCCCCACCTCGCGCAAATGGCGTGCCGCGACATAGCCGTCGCCGCCATTGTTGCCGGGGCCCGCCACGACAACGATCGGTCGTCCAGCCGCGAGCCGGGCGGCAAGCCACGCGACCGCGGCGCCAGCCTTATCCATCAGGTCGGCATAGTTTCCGCCAGCTTCGACCGCTCCCGCCTCAAGCGCGCGCATTTCTGCTGCTGTCAGGATCGGCATCCCCCCCGCGATCATGGCCGCCGTGCCGGCAGAAGATAGCAGTCGTCCGCGACGGTGACCTCGGCCATTCCGTCGCTGCGCAGGAAGACGTGAGCCTCATGCGCTCCGTCCGCGCTGACGACGCCGCGCCCGTCGTCGACCCGCCGCAACCGGCGATAGCCCAGCTCCGGGCTGCCGACGATGAGCAGCATGTCGCCACGATCGACGACCGTTTCGAGCGTGCATCGCGCAGCGAACGCACCCCCGCGCGTGGCGCACGCGATAGGCTCGCCTGCCTCCGCGTCGCGGGACGAACAGGCCGTGAGGGTCTGAGCGCCGACCAGGAGCAGCACGAGCCCCCTCACGCCAGCCGCGTCGCGAGTTGCCACCAGTCGGGCCGCTGGTCCCGCAGGCGAAGCGACGCTGCATCGCGCTCCGCGGCGCTGCCGAAGATGGCGAAGCAGGTCGCACCGGAACCGGACATGCGCACCAGCCGCGCGCCTTCGCACGACGCCAGCATCGAACGCACCTCGGCAATCACCGGCGCGAGCTGGATCGCCGCGAAGGTCAGGTCGTTGCGTGCGTCCGCCATGTTCGTCCACTGCGGCACGGTTTCGAGCGGGCCGCGGTCGCGCCCGTCCCACAGGGCGAACACGTCTCCGGTGGGAAGCTCGACCCGCGGATTGACCAGCAGCACTGGCCAGTGGCGCAGCGCAGGATCGTAAAGCTGGGCAAAGTTCTCGCCGCGACCCTTCACATGCTTGGGGAAGGGGTCGAGACAGGCAGGCACGTCGGCGCCCAGTCCGGCGGCGATGCGATGCATGATCTCGTAATCGTCGGGGAGCTCCCACAAGGCTACGAGGAGGTCGATGGCCGCCGCGGCGTCGGCCGAACCCCCGCCGATCCCGCTCGCGGCCGGTAAATTCTTGACGAGCGTGATGGCAGCCCCGCGCGACGCGCCGTACATAGGTTCCCACCGTCGCGAACTGTGGAGTTGCCGCTGCTTGAAATCGGCTTCGAGATGCTCGACCCGGCGCGGCGCGTCACGGTCAAACGCGTCGTGCACCGCACGCGCTGCCCGCATGACGAGGTTGGCTTCACCGGTCGGCACGGCTGACGCTTCGGGCCCGGTGACGGTGAGACTGATGTCCTCCGCCGGCTCGACCCACATTTCGTCGCCGTCGACCGTGTGGACGAACACGGAGTCGAGATCGTGATAGCCATCGGCACGCCGCCCCCGGACGTGCAGCGCGAGGTTCAGCTTCGCCCGCGCGACCTTACATATTCGGGTAATTGGGCCCACCCCCACCCTGCGGCGCCACCCAATTGATGTTCTGATTGGGGTCCTTGATGTCGCAAGTCTTGCAGTGAACGCAATTCTGCGCGTTGATCACGTAGCGCGCGTCGTCGGGATTATCTTCGCTGCCGACCCACTCATACACGCCCGCCGGGCAATAGAGCTGCGAAGGCCCGCCATATTCGCCAAGTTCGCTCGTCTTCTGGAGCTCCATGTCGCAGACCTGGAGGTGCGGCGGCTGATCCTCCTCATGATTGGTATTCGAAATGAAGACCGAGGACAGCCGGTCGAATGTGAGCACTCCGTCCGGTTTCGGATAGGCGATGCGCGGCGCGACGTCGGACCGAAACATGCCGACATGGTCCGGCTTGTGATGCATCGTGAACGGCATCTTGAGCCCGAGATGTTCGGCCCACATGGTCACGCCCGAAAGCATGGTCCCGGCCGTGTCGCCGAATTTCTTGACGAGCGGCACGGTGTTGCGGACGCGGCGCAGTTCCTCACGGACCCAGCTCGCCTCATAGGCCTCGGTGTAGGCGTCGAGTTCGTCGCCGCTGCGGCCCGCCGCGAGCGCGCCGGCGACAGCCTCGGCTGCCATCATGCCGGACTTCATCGCCGTATGCGTGCCCTTGATGCGCGGCACGTTGAGGAAGCCGGCGCTGCACCCGATCAGTGCACCGCCCGGGAACACCAGCTTGGGCACCGACTGGAAACCGCCATCGGTAATCGCGCGCGCGCCGTAGCTGAGGCGGCGACCCCCCTCGAGGATGGCGCGAATCGCTGGATGCTTCTTCCAGCGCTGCATCTCCTGAAACGGCGATACGTGCGGGTTACGATAGCCGAGCCACGTCACGAACCCGAGCGCCACCTGATTATCGGCCTGATGGTAGAGGAACCCGCCGCCATTGGCCCAGCTGTCGCCGTTCAGCGGCCAGCCTTGCGTGTGAATGACGCGACCGGGCGAATGCTTCTCCGCCGGGATCTCCCAGATTTCCTTGACGCCCAATCCGTAGATCTGGGGATCGCTGTCCCGTTCCAACTCAAAGGTGCGCTTGACGATCTTGGTGAGCTGTCCGCGCGCGCCCTCTGCAAACAGCGTGTATTTCGCGTGGAGCTCCAGCCCGCGCGTATAGTCGGGGCCGTGACTGCCGTCGCGCCGGATGCCCATGTCACCGGTCGCGACCCCGCGCACCGCGCCGGCTTCGTCGTAGAGCACCTCTGCGGCAGCAAAGCCGGGGAAGATCTCGACCCCCAGCGCTTCCGCACGCTCACCCAGCCAGCGACACAGGTTCGCGAGGCTGCCGGTGTAGGTGCCGGCATTGTTCATGAAACTTGGCAGCAGCAGGTGCGGAAATTCGAACTGCTTGTTTTCGGTGAGGATCCAGTGGTGATTTTCGGTCACCGGAACCTCGGCGAGCGGACACCCCTCGTCGCGCCAGTCAGGCAGCAGTTCGTCCAGCGCGCGCGGATCGATCACCGCACCGGACAGAATGTGGGCGCCGACCTCCGAACCCTTTTCGAGGATGCAGACGCTGATGTCGCTGCCCGACGCTTCGGCGACCTGCTTGAGCCGGATCGCGGCGCAAAGCCCGGCGGGACCCGCGCCGACAATCACGACGTCATATGGCATCGACTCGCGTTCGCTCATGCTCGCATCTCTTTTCCGTCCGACGCGGCTTTGACCGCGCGCGCGCACCATCTGGTCGTGCTGGCAGTGCCCGTTCATTGACGGTTACGTCAACCGGCGTTTTCGTATGAAACGCCGGATGACCACGCAACTCGCCCCCGCTCCCGACGCCGCCGCGCGTGCGCTGATCGACAGCTACCTGCGCTGGTGGCGCGATGCGGGCGCGGTCGATGCCGTCAGCGATGCGCCGTTCGACTGGCGCGCGGTCCCTCTCCCGGCGACGCCGATGCGGACGCCGAGCGCCCCCCTGCCGCCCCCCGCCGCGGCCCAGCCCGCCGCCGCCCCCGTGACGGAGGCCGCGCCGGGCGATCTCGACAGCTTCGATGCCTGGCTCGCCACTGCGGTCGTCGCGGGCGGGCATGACGGTCGCCGAGTCCCTCCCGCCGGCCCGGCGGATGCGCCCCTGATGGTCCTGAGCGACGTGCCCGAGGAGGCGGATGTCGACCACGGCTCGCTCCTCAGTGGAGATCAGGGTACCTTGTTCGACGCGATGATGCGGGCGATCGGCCTTGATCGCGCAAACATTCGCCTCGCCTCGCTGGCCACGACAAGGCCGCCGGCCGGTCGCCTCGATCCACGCCAGTCGCGCGAACTGGTCGACCTCGCCGCACGCCACGTCACGATTGCCCGCCCCCGCGCGCTGCTGTTGCTCGGCCAGCAGGCGTGCGAGCTTGTCACCGGCGCGCCGCTGGGAGTGGACATCGCGCAACGTGACTTTAACCATCCCGGCGTCAAAATGGCGCCGTTCGTCATTCATCATCCCCGCGTGCTGCTCAGCCAGCCGATGCTGAAGCGACGGGCGTGGGATGTACTGAAAACGGTGCGAGAGAGTATCCGGTCATGAGCATGCTTGCTTCGCTTCGTCCTGTTCGCGCGATGGCGCTCGCGCTTCTGTTCGGCACCCCCGGCGTCGCGCACGCGAGCGACACGCGATCGACCGACAACGACGTGATGGTCCCGCCGCCGACGGCTGCCGAAATCGTGCCGACCTATCGCGCCAGCGGCAGCTTCGACTCGGCCATCGCGCACATCCGCTCGGGACGGTGGACCGATGCACGGGCCGAGATCGTGGCGATGCAGGATCGCTCGCTCGCCAACTTCGCGCTCGCGGAGCTGTACCTTGCGGCCGGCTCGCCGCGGGTGGAGGGCGATGCCCTGCGCACCCTTCTCAGCCAGTCGCCCGACCTGCCGCAAGCGCAACAGCTTGCCAATCTCGCTCGCTCGCGTGGCGTCACCGATGTCAGCATCGCCTCGGCCAACCGACTCGCCTGGGCGGGGTCGACCCCGCGACGCGGCAATCCGCGGCCGATCAGCGATGCGATCCTCGATCCCCTGAAATCGCAGATGCAGGCGCAAATCAGCGCCGACAATCCGGCCGGTGCGGAAGCGATGCTGATGTCCGCGGGCGGCGCGTCGATGGAGGCGCTGACCGAATGGCGCGCGCGCATCGCCTGGTCCTATTATATCGAGAACGACGACTTTAACGCGCGCCGGATGGCGGCGCTGGCGCAGACCGGCATGGGTGAATGGGCGGTGCAGGCGAGCTGGGCCGAAGGGCTCGCCGCTTGGCGTCAGCGCGACTACGACGCCGCGGCAACCGCGTTTCGCACGGTGAGCGCGCGGGCAAGCGATCCCGAATTGATGGCGCAAGGGAGCTACTGGCTGGCGCGGGCGTCAGTGGCGGCAGGCCGTCCGCAGGAGGCGCAGAGCGCGATGCGCCGTGCCGCCGCGAACGAGGAAACCTTTTACGGCCAGCTCGCTGCGGAGGCGCTCGCGCTGCCGCGGGCGCCCGTGTCGCTGGGGAGCGACGCGGCGGCGGACGCGCGCGTCGCAGCGCTTCCCAACGTCCGTGCGGCGCGGGCGATGGCCGCTGCGGGACAACAGCAGCTCGCCGATGAGACCCTGCGGCATCAGGCGCGCATCGGGGCACCCTCCGACCACGCTGCACTGATCCGCGTCGCGGCACAGCTCGGTCTTGCAGAAACGCAGTATTTCCTCGCCCACAACGCGCCGTCCGGCATGCGTCAGCCGCTCGCCGCGCGCTTCCCGTCGCTGAACATCGCCCCGGCGGAGGGATGGCGGATCAGCCCTGCCCTCGCGATGGCGCACACGCTTCAGGAATCGAGCTTTCGCAGCGGAGTGGTCAGCCCGGCGGGTGCCGTCGGTCTGATGCAGGTGAAACCGATCGCAGCGTCCCATATGGGTCGCGCGTCCGGGCGCGACGCGCTCACCGATCCGGCGACGAACCTGTCCTACGGCCAAGGCTATATCGAGCAGCTGCGCGACAGCAGCTTCACCGGCGGCCTGCTGCCCAAGGTGATCGCCGCCTACAACGCCGGGCCGACCCCGGTCACGCGCTGGAATGCCGAGGTGCGCGATGGCGGCGATCCGTTGCTGTGGATCGAATCGCTCCCCTACTGGGAAACGCGCGCCTATGTCGGCATCGTCCTGCGCAACCTGTGGGTCTATGAATCGGCGATGGGTGTTCCCGGCACCAGCCGGACCGAACTCGCGTCCGGGCGCTGGGCGCGGGTGCCGACGGCGCCGACGCGTCTGGCCGGCCGACGCGGCACGGCCATCGCCAGCGGTTCGGACTGACACGCGCTTGACTTGAGCCGCTCACCCCCGGACGTTGCGTGCCTACGTCCGGGGAGCGGTATGGCCATCACCTTCTACGACTATCCGCGCGCGCCCAGTCCTCGCCGGGCGCGTATTGTGCTCGCCGAGAAACAGATTCCGCACCAGACGATCGTCGTCGATCTCGCCGCGGGCGAACAGCGCGCCGGCGCCTATGCCGCAATCAACCCGGCGTTGACCGTGCCCGCGCTGGTCCTCGACGATGGCACGACGTTGACCGACAACGCGGGCATCGCCGCGTGGGCAGAGGCGGCCTGTCCCGACCCACCGCTGCTGGGAACCACGCCGATCGAAAAGGCGGAGGTGGCCAGCTGGACGCATCGCGTCGAGTTCGAATGTTTCGCGGCCATCGCCGAAGCGATGCGGAACAGTGCCGCGGCGATGAGGGATCGCGCTCTGCCCGGCCCCGAGGATTATTCGCAGATACCGGAACTGGCGGCGCGCGGGCGTGCCCGCCTGTCGCACTTCCTCGATCGCTTCGACCGGCATCTGGCGCATCGTCGCTTCGTCGCGACCGATCGCTTCACGGTCGCGGATATCGCCGCAGTGGTGGCGGTTGACTTTGCGAGGGTGGTTGGCGTGAAGCCGGTCGAGAGCCATCCGGGGATTCGCGGCTGGCGCGAAGGGCTGTCCGATCGGCCATCGCTGTCGCTCTGAACGGAGAAGAAAACGCATGAAAACGCGCGCCGCGGTCGCCTTCGCGCCGAAACAGCCGTTGGAGATCGTGGAGGTCGACCTAGAGGGACCGCGCGCAGGCGAAGTGCTGGTCGAAATCATGGCGACGGGCATTTGCCATACCGACAGCTACACGCTCGACGGGCTCGACAGCGAGGGCCGCTTCCCCGTCATTCTCGGCCACGAAGGCGCCGGCGTAGTGCGCGAGGTTGGCGCGGGCGTGACCAGTGTCGTGCCGGGCGACCATGTCATCCCGCTCTACACGCCTGAATGTCGCCAGTGTAAATCCTGCCTGTCGGGCAAGACCAATCTCTGCACCGCCATTCGCGGGACGCAAGGGCTTGGCGTCATGCCCGACGGCACCAGTCGCTTTTCTTATAAGGGGGAGATGCTGCACCATTATATGGGCTGCTCGACCTTCTCGAACTTCACCGTGCTGCCCGAAATCGCGGTGGCAAAGATCGACCCCGCCGCGCCGTTCGACAAGGCCTGTTACATTGGCTGCGGCGTGACGACCGGGGTCGGCGCCGTCGTCAACACCGCCAAGGTCGAACCCGGTGCCAATGTCGTGGTGTTCGGGCTCGGCGGTATCGGCCTCAACGTCATCCAGGGCGCCAAGCTGGTAGGCGCAGAGCGGATCGTCGGCGTCGACATCAACCCCGATCGCGAGGCGTGGGGTCGCCGCTTTGGCATGACCGATTTTGTCAACCCGCGCGATGTGTCCGACGTGGTCGCGCATCTCGTCGCGTTGCTCGACGGCGGCGCGGATTACAGTTTCGACTGCACCGGCAACACCGACGTCATGCGCCAGGCGCTCGAATGCTGCCATCGCGGCTGGGGGACGAGTATTATCATCGGCGTCGCCGAAGCCGGCAAGGAGATCGCAACCCGTCCGTTCCAGCTGGTCACCGGTCGCAACTGGCGCGGCACGGCATTCGGCGGTGCCAAAGGTCGCACCGACGTGCCCAAGATCGTCGACTGGTATCTCAAAGGGAAGATCGAGATCGACCCGATGATCACGCACGTCATGCCGCTGGAAGAAATCAATCGCGCTTTCGACCTGATGCACGCGGGCGAGAGCATTCGCAGCGTAGTCGTATATTGACCCGCAACTAAGGGAGGAGAGCCCGTGTACAGTCACATGATGGTCGGATCGAACGACATCGACCGTTCAAAGAAATTCTACGACGCCCTCTTCACGGCGATCGGCGGGCGTGAAGGCTTCGTCGATCCCAAAGGGCGACTGATGTATCTCCACAACGGCAATGCCTTCCTCGTCAGCAAACCGATTGACGGTCAGCCTGCGACGCACGCCAACGGCGCTACCGTCGGCTTTGCGATGGACAGCCCGGAGCAGGCCGACGCCTGGCACAAGGCTGGGCTCGAAGCCGGTGGCACTGCGATCGAAGATCCGCCCGGCGTGCGCGAGAGCATGAACATGTACCTCGCCTACCTGCGCGATCCCGACGGCAACAAACTCTGCGCGCTGCATCGGATGTGAGGGTCGGCTGACGCTGCGAGGCGATCCTAGCCCCTCCCCTGGAGGTGAGGGGTGAAGTCGCGACCATCTGCGAGGGCGCCCTCCCCCTCCGTCAGCCCGGACGTGATCCGGGGTCCCGCTTCTCTGCTGGCTCGGCAAAGCGAGAACCGGCCAACCCGAATCGAGGCCGAGGCGGCGCTGCGATGTGCGCGCCGCGTCAAGGCGCCGACGACATGAAGACGAAAAAGGCCGCGCCCCAGACAGGAGCGCGGCCTTTCAAATACCGTCCGGCGATCAGCCCTTCTTGAGGCTGAGCCCACCGAAGCGCTTGTTGAACTTCGCCACCTGACCGCCGGCGTCGAGCAGGCGCTGGTTGCCGCCGGTCCAGGCCGGGTGCGCGCTCGGGTCGATGTCGAGCTGCAGCGTGTCGCCTTCCTTGCCCCAGGTCGAGCGGGTCTCGAACACGGTGCCGTCGGTCAGCTGCACCTTGATCATGTGGTAGTCGGGATGGAGGTCCTGCTTCATGATATTCGTCCTCGATTGTCGGCTGGTTTCCGACCAGCCAAAGTTGGCGCGCGCTTAGCGGGCCCGCGTGAAAGAGGCAAGGCGCTGCACCGGCGACGACCGCCCCGTCAGGCGGGCGGGTCGGCGATCATCGCGGTGAAGCGTGCTTCGGCCGCAAGCTGCCCGTCGATCTCCGCGCGGCCCGCGAACTTGCAGATCGCGCGCTTGGCCTGAACGATTTCGGCATAGAGATGAAGGAGGACGCCGGGTTCGACGGGCTTGCGGAACTTCGCATCCTCGATCGTCATGAAATAGACGAGCTTGCCCGCATCGGCGAGACCCATGCTTTCGATGGCGAGAACGCCCGCCGCCTGCGCGAGAGCTTCGACGATCAGGACGCCGGGCATAATCGGACGCCCAGGGAAATGACCGGCGAAAAACGGCTCATTGATGCTGACCGCCTTGATCGCGTGGATCCGCTCGTTTGGAACGATCGTCTCGACCCGGTCGACCAGCAGCATCGGATAGCGATGCGGAAGCAACGCCATCACCCGGCGGACATCGCATGCGCCGGCAGTGGGGGTGGACGTCTGCACGCCCGCCCCCGTATCCACGGATCGACCCGATGCGCCGTCCGCCATCGATCAGCGCGTCTGCGGCTGCGGCGTCGGCGCCTGCGGGGTGGCGGGCTGCGCCGGCTGCGCAGCCTGAGCTCGCTGCTGAATCAGCGACCCCGGCTGGTAACCCGCCGGCGGCGTGATCGTAACGCTCGGCACCAACCGGTTGAGTTCGCCGACCACGGCCGCGTTCATGTTGGTCGCCGCCGACGCGTAAACGACGGCGTCGCTGGTGATCATCACCTGCACTCCGCGCGCCGTCGCCGCAGCCTGGATCGCCTCATTGAGGCGCAGCGTCACCTGCTCGCGCGCATAGGCACCAGCCAATTCATAGGGCTGGCTGATGCGGGAGAGCTCCTGCTGAGCAGCCTGGCCACGCGTCTGATAGGCCTGCGCCGCCTGCTGCAGCGCGGCGTCGTTGCGCGGCGTGCGCGCCTGCTCCTGCTGCACGCGCTGAGCGAGCGTGTTGAGCTCGGTCTGCAACGCCTGACCGCGCGTCTGATGCTGCTGGATCTGCGCAGCATAGGTGGTGCGGATTTGGTTGATCGCGTTCTGGTAGGCGCTCGACGACGACAGCACCGCGTCGACGTTCACCACGCCGACGGCAGGCGCGGCGGTGGCGGCGCCGCGGCTCTGCGCAGCGGAAACCGCCGGCGCCGCAACCGCCAGCGCGGCGAGACTGGCGGCGACAAGCCGCATCGAAGTGATTTTCATCATCAGAAGTTCGTTCCCACGTTGAAGCTGAAGGTCTTGGTGTCGTCACCGGGCTCGCGCAGCACGGCGTAGGCGAAATCGATGCGGAACGGGCCGAACGGCGAGCGCCAGTTGACCCCGGCGCCGACCGACACGCGCGGGTTCGGCGTGTTGCCGAGGAAGCGTTCGTCAAACGGACGGATACCCGCAAAGCCGGTCGGGCAGACGTTGAATTCGCCGGTCGGTGCGCCCGTCGCCGGTACCGTTTGCGTTCCGAACTGCGTCTGACCCGTCGCCTGGTTGCGGCACAGCGTCTTGTAATTGCCATCGGTGTCGCGGAAGCTCGCCAGCGTCGTCAGCGTCGGGGTCGCGACGTTCCACACCGCACCAACGTCGACGTAGATCGACGGCCGAAGGCCCATCTCCCGCGCACCCGAACCGAGCGGAATGTCGAGCTCGAGACGGCCGTGGTAGTAGGCTCGCCCACCGAGCGCATCGTCGATCGCGCGATCGCGGTCCTCGCTGATCACCGGCGCCGCCGGATTGGTGAGATCGATGTCGGTGTAGCGGATGACGCGCGGACCGACCCCGCGAATGTCGAACCCGCGCAACTGCGGTTCGCCCAGCTGGAAGCGGTCGGTCAGCCGCACCTGGTCCGCGCCGAGCGGCACGTTGTTGCTGCCGAACGGGTGGATGTAACCACCGTCCAGATAGGCCGAAAGCACGAAGCGACCGCCAAGACGAAAGTGCTTCGACGCCTGCGCGACCGTACGCAGATAGCTGACGTCGCCGCCTAGCCCCGCAAAGTCCTGGCTGAGCACAAGGCTCTGGCCCCGCGATGGCCGCAGACGATTGTCGCGATCGTCATAGACGAGCGAATAGCCGAGCAGCGACGTGGTGCGCTTGCCGATCGCCTCGCACAGATAGCGACCGGCGATCAGTGGATCGCACTGCCCGTTGAAATAATAAAGATTTTCGTCGAGCGACACGTCGTCGAAGTTGAGCGTGTAGCTGCCAAGCAGAGACAGATATTCGCTGAGGAGCACGCCCACGCGGACGGTCCCGCCCGTGGTTGTCTGCTGGAACGTCGTCTGCCGGGTATTGTTCAGGAAGTTGAAGCTGTTGAGGTCGCGCAGATACACCTGCGCCGACAGCGACAAATTCCGGTCGAACAGGTAGGGCTCAGTGAAGCCAAGCTCGAGCGCCTTGGTGAAGCTCGAATAATTGACCGACGCCGACAGCGTCTGCCCGAGGCCGCGGAAGTTGCGCTGGCGGATCGAACCCTGCAGCACGAAGCTTTCGATCGACGAGAAACCTGCGGACAGCGACAGTTCGCCGGTCGCGCGGTCTTCGACGTTCGCGTTCAACACTACGCGATCCGGCGCCGAGCCGGGCTGCTGCTCGATCTCGAAGTTTTCCTGGAAATAGCCGAGCGAGTTAATCCGGTCCTGCGTCCGACGAACGGAGAAGCTGTTGAAAGCATCGCCTTCGTTCAAGCGGAATTCGCGCCGGATCACCTTGTCTTGAGTGATCGTGTTGCCGTTGACGTTGATCGCCTCGACATAAACACGCGGCGTTTCGTTGACGTCGAAGGTGATCGACATGGTGCGATCTTCGCGATTGCGCTCGAACCGCGGCCGGATGTCGGCAAAGGCATAGCCGAGGAGGCCCGCCGTCTGGCTCAGGCTTTCGACCGTGTCTTCGACCAGCTTGCCGTTGTACCAGTCGCCTTCGCGCATCGGCAGCAGACGCTGCAGCGCCTCCGGCGTGAAGTCGCGCAGCTGGCTTTCGACGCGGACTGGGCCGAACCGATAACGCTCGCCCTCCTCCACCACATAGGTGATGATGAAGTCCTGATTATCGCTGGTCTGCTCAGCGACCGCCGACACCACCCGGAAATCGGCATAGCCCTGCGTCAAGTAGAATTGCCGCAGCTTTTGCTGGTCGAACGCGAGGCGGTCGGGGTCATAGGTCGTGTTGCCCGACAGAATGGAGGTCAGCCGCCGCTCCCGAGTCAGCATCTCGTCCTTGAGATCGCCATCGGAAAAGGCTTCATTGCCGATAATGTTGATCTGCCGCACGCGGCTGCGCGGGCCTTCGCTGATCTCATAGACGATATCGACGCGGTTCTGGTCGAGCCGCACCAACTGCGGTTCGACGGTCGCAGCAAACCGCCCCTGCCGCTTGTAGAGCTCGATGATGCGCGCAACGTCGGCGCGCACGCGGCTGCGCGTGTAAATCTGCCGCGGCGCGAGGCGCAGCTCCGGCGTGATCTTGTCGTCCTTGAGCCGGCTGTTGCCTTCGAGGATGATGCGGTTGATGACCGGGTTCTCGGTCACCTGGATGGTCAGTGCACCGTCGTTGTCCGTGATCTGGAAGTCGGCGAACAATTCGGTCTGCGCGAGGCGACGAAGCGCTGCGTCGAGCACCGCGGCGTTATACGCCTGCCCGACGCGCAGGTCGGCGTAGGCCCGCACGGTATCCGGCTCGAGCCGCTGGTTGCCGGTCACCGTGATCGAACGCACCGTCTGCGCCGGTGCAACCGCGGCCTGCGTCGGCGTCAACGGAGCCGTATTCACCGTCCCCGCGGGCGCGGTTGGCTGGGCGACGGGGGTTGTCTGCGCGAGCGCGACGCCCGGGAGCGCACTGGTCGAGATGAGCAACAGCAGCGTGGTGCGGGCAGAGGTCTTCAGCGTCACGAAATCCGTCCTAATCTCAACGCGAAACGCGCTGTAATGCCATCGCGGTTGCAGGGCGAGACGGCGTTGCGCAGGCGCTTGCGCCTGTCGCATCGCCCGCTTGATCCCGGGCGCGGCCCCTGTGCCCCAAGCGCGTCACCCGATCAACCCGGACAGGCGCTGCCACAACCCGATGTTGCCGAGGTCGTTGATCGTCACGACCACCATCAACGCCAGCAGCATCGCAAAGCCAAGCCGGTATGCGGCGGCCTGCGTCGCGACCGAGACCGGCCGCCGACGGATCGCCTCCACACCCATGAAGAGGAGATGTCCGCCGTCGAGCATCGGCAAGGGAAGCAGGTTCATCACCGCGAGATTGAGCGAAATGAGCGCCGCGAACAGCAGCAGCGCACGCCAGCCGAGCGTCGCCTGTTCCCCCGAACTTTTCGCGATCGCGACCGGTCCGCCGAGTTCGCTGATCGAGCGACGGCCGGTCACCATCTGGCCGATCACCGCCCCGGTCTGCTTGAGGATCATCCAGCTTTGCTGAACGGCGACGATCGGCGCCTCCACCACGCCGACCGAGCGCATCCGCACTTCCCCGCTGCGGATGCCGATAAGGCCGCGGTCGTAACGGTTGCCGAACCGGTCCACCATCGGCGAGCGTTTGGGCACGATGTCGACCGTCTGGCGTGCCCCGCCACGCTCGTAGGTAAGCGACAGCGTCTCGCCCGGGCGATGGACGACGAGCGGGGCAATATCGGTGTAGCTTTCGATCCGCTCGCCATCGAGCGCGACGATGCGATCCCCGGGGATGAGACCAGCCTCCGCCGCCGCGCTGCCCGCCACGACCGACCCGACCACGGGCTCCGCGCTCGGCTTTCCATAAACCAGCGCAAACGCCGACAGGATGAGCAACGCGAGCGCGAGGTTAGCGAGCGGCCCGGCAAAGACGGTGATCGCGCGTCGAGGGAGCGACGCGTTCAGAAAGCCATCGCTCGGCGCTGACTCGGACGATGGCCCCGACGCCGGCCCTTCGTCGCCCGCGAACTTCACATATCCGCCGAGCGGCAGCCATCCCACCTTCCACCGCGTTCCGGCGCGATCGGTCCAGCCAGCGACCTCTCGACCGATCCCGACCGAAAAGGTTTCTGCGCGAATGCCGCATTTGCGCGCCACCCAATAGTGCCCGAATTCATGGATGAACACGAGCGGCGCCAGCACGGCGACGAACGCCAGCAGCGTGAAGAGCAGCGACGGCGCTTCAAGCATCTAGGGCGGGAGGGAGCATGCTCGACATCTGCGCCCGCGTTTCGCGATCGAGGCTGAACACCTCATGAAGCGTCGCGGGCGCGGTCGGGCTATGCTGGTCCATCAGATGCTTCACGCGGTCGACGATATCGAGAAAGCCGATGCGCCCTTCGAGAAAGGCGGCGACCGCCACCTCATTGGCCGCGTTGAGCTGCGCGGGGCGCCCGCCCCCCTCTGCTATGGCGGCTCTCGCCATCGCCGTCGCAGGGAAGCGCACTTCGTCGACCGCCTCGAAATCCAGCCGCCCGATGCGCGCGAGATCCAGCCGCTCGCACGGCGTGTCGATGCGATCCGGCCAGGCGAGCGCGCTGGCGATCGGCACGCGCATGTCCGGCGGCCCGAGCTGCGCGATCGTCGATCCGTCGACATATTCGACCATCGAATGCACCACCGACTGCGGGTGAACGACGATGTCGAGCCGGTTGAGGCCCACGGGAAAAAGATGATAGGCCTCGATCAGTTCGAGCCCCTTGTTCATCATCGTTGCGCTGTCGACGCTGATCTTTGCGCCCATCGACCAGTTGGGGTGTGCCACCGCCTGCGCCGGGGTCCGCATCGCCAATTCCTCAAGCGGGAGGTTGCGAAACGGTCCGCCGCTGGCGGTCAGCGTGATCTTTGCCACCCGCTCGAGGTCGCCCGATAGGCACTGGAAGATGGCGTTATGCTCAGAGTCGACGGGGAGGATCGTGGCGCCCGATGCCTGGGCCGCAGCCATCATCAGCGCCCCGGCCGCGACCAAGCTCTCCTTGTTCGCGAGCGCCACGGTCTTGCCCTGTTCGATTGCCGCCATGGTCGGGGCGAGGCCGGCGCAGCCGACAATCGCGGCCATGGTCATGTCGACGTCGAGCCGCGCCGCTTCGACAAGTGCGCGCGGTCCGGCCGCGACGACAATGCCCTCCCCCGCCAGAGCCTTCCGGAGGTCGCCGACCAGCGTCTCGTCGCCGATCACCACGACCTGCGGGCGCAATTCCTTAGCCAGCGCCGCGAGCTGCTCGACGTTAGTTTGCGCCGTGAGCGCGACCACATTCCATTGATCGCGATGACGCCGGACAAGGTCGAGGGTGGAGCTGCCGACCGAGCCCGTCGCGCCGAAAACGGAGATGGTGCGCGCCATCAGTCCACTACCAGCCAGTGCAGGACGACCCACCCCAGCGCGCAGGCGGCGCAGACGAACAGCAGGCCGTCGACTCGATCGAGCACGCCGCCGTGCCCCGGGATGAGGCGGCTGGAGTCCTTGACGCCTGCGCGCCGCTTCAGCCAGCTTTCGTAAAAGTCCCCAATCTGCGCGACGATGGCAAGCCCCGAACCCATCGCAAAACCTGCGGCGATCCTGGGCGCGGTCCAATCGCCATGATAGGCGAACTGACCGTTCCACCACGCCCCGCCGAGGCCCGCCGCGATTATCCCGCCGACGAGGCCCGACCATGTCTTGGACGGACTGATGCGCGGCGCAATCTTGGGGCCACCCAACGTCCTGCCCGCAAAATAGGCGCCCGTATCGGTGAGCACCGTCACCAGCAGCGGCAGCAGCAGGTGCGGCAGTCCGATGCGGCGAAAGACGATCAACGTCATCACCGCCACCGCGACGAGCGCAATACCAAGCAGCACCTGTGCGAGCCGTGAAACCCCCGTGAACCCGATCCGCGCGAGCCGGACCCATTCAACCAGCGCCGCCACGCCGACGGCCATGGCGAACAGTTCGAAGACAGTCCCGCCCAGCCATGCCGCCGCCGCAGCGACCGCCAGCATGGCAATCGCCGATGCGACACGAATGCCCAGATCCGACCGCTTGCCTGCAGCACGGGCGGGCGAGGTGACTACGCTCGGCACCCCCATCAGAGCGCTCCGTAGCGCCGTTCGCGCCGCGCGAACTCCGCGCACGCGTCAGCAAGATGCTGCGGCGAAAAGTCGGGCCACAATGTGTCGACAAACAACATTTCCGCATAGGCCGCCTGCCACAGCAGGAAATTCGAAAGCCGCACTTCGCCGGACGTGCGGATAAGCAGGTCGAGCGGCGGCAGGCCGGCGGTGTCGAGATGCGCCTCGATCGCCTCGCAGGTGACCGGCTCGCCCCGCTCGGCAACGCGTTGAGCTGCCCGCACGATTTCGTCCTGCGCGCCGTAACCGAGCGCCACCGCCAGAGTCGTCCCGCTGTTCCCGGCGGTGCGTTCGAGGGCGTCCTCCAGCAACGCGCGCGATTCCGCGTCGAAGCGCGTCAGATCGCCGATGATGCGTAGACGCACCCCGGCTTCGACGAATTCCTCGAGATCGCTCGCGATGAAACGTTTCATGAGCGACATGAGATCGCTCACCTCGGTCTCCGGGCGGCGCCAGTTCTCGCTCGAAAACGCGTACAGCGTCAGCGCCTCGATGCCCAGATCGCCGGCGGCGCGGACGACCCGGCGCACCGCTTCCACGCCGGCGCGATGCCCCGCCACGCGCGGAAGGAAGCGCTTTTTCGCCCAGCGCCCGTTACCGTCCATGATGATCGCCACATGGCGCGGGGTGGACCCGGGACGCGGGACGGTCACTGGCCGAGAATTTCCTTTTCCTTCGCCGCCGACGCCGCGTCGATGTCGGCGATGGCTTTGTCGGTGAGCTTCTGCACCTCAGCCTCGAGCTTTTTCTGCTCGTCCTCGCTGATCTCGCCCTTCTTTTCGTCGACCTTGAGCGCGTCGTTGCCATCGCGACGCACATTGCGAACCGCGACGCGCGCCTTTTCCGCATATTGCCCTGCGAGCTTCGACAGCTCCTTGCGGCGCTCCTGCGTCATCTCGGGGATCGGCAAGCGCAGCGTCTGTCCATCGACGATCGGGTTGAGCCCGAGGCCAGCGGAGCGGATCGCCTTGTCGACCGGGCCCACGTTCGATTTGTCCCACACCTGCACCGACAGCATGCGCGGTTCCGGCGCGGTCACGCTGGCGAGCTGATTGATCGGCATGTGGCTGCCGTAAACCTCGACCGTCACCGGATCGAGCATGGCGCTGTTCGCGCGCCCCGTGCGCAGCCCCGCGAGGTCGCTTTTCAGCGCGTCCACCGCGCCGTTCATCCGCCGCTCGATGTCGGCCTTGTCATATTTCGGCATCTCAACTCTCCGTGTTGGCGACCGTGGTGGACTTCGCTTCGCCGCGCAAGACACGCGCGAGATTGCCCGGCTCGCGCACGTTGAAGACGACGATCGGGATGTCGTTGTCGCGGCACAGCGCAACCGCGCTCGCATCCATCACCCGCAAATTGTCGGCGAGCACCCGATCGTAGCTCAGCCGGTCATAGCGCGTCGCGTCGGGCACCAATTTCGGGTCGGCATCATAGACGCCGTCGACGCTGGTCCCTTTGAACAGCGCGTCGCAGCGCATTTCGGCCGCGCGCAGCGCCGCGCCGCTATCGGTAGTGAAGAACGGCGAGCCGACCCCCGCCGCGAAAATCACGATGCGCCCCTTTTGCAGGTGCCGCTGCGCACGGCGGCGGATGACCGGCTCGCACACCGCATCCATCTGCACTGCGGACTGAACCCTCGTGTCGACCCCGATCGATTCCAGCGCGGACTGCATCGCGAGCGCGTTCATGACCGTCGCGAGCATGCCCATATAGTCTGCAGTGGCGCGTTCGATGCCCTTGGCCGCGCCAGCCATCCCGCGGAAGATATTGCCGCCGCCGATCACCAGGCACAGCTCCAGCCCGGTGTCGCGCGCGGCCTTCACCTCCTGCGCCAGCGCAGCCACCGCATCGGCGTCGATGCCAAAGCCCTGCGGCCCCATCAACGCTTCCCCCGACAATTTGAGGAGGATGCGATGGTATGGCGGCTGACTCATGAGAAACCTTGATTTGCTGGGGCGCCCACCCCGCTGGCACGCGCAGGCGAGCGCCTAGACCAGCACGGCGGCAGTGCCAAGCCGCGAGCCCATCGACAGGTCGCTAAGGCGAGAAGGGGCCGGCGCGAAAGATCCTGCGCGGGTGCGCAGGTCTTTTCAGGTCAGCGAGTAAATGACGCAGGCGGTGTCGCTGATGCGTTGCAGGGGCGGACGCAGTGTGACGATATTGACCGGCTCGGCTGCTCCCGCGCCGGGCGGGGGCGGCGCTGGTGGTGGCGGGGGCGCCGGTGGCGGCGGCGGTGGCGCGCCGCCAAAGCTCTCGGAAACATCCCGCGAAGCTGCGCTCCCGGTGTAGCTCGGCCAACCCGCGAGCACGTCGGTCCGGCAGACGCGGCCCGAGGGGTCGATGATCTTGACCGCGCCGAGCGTCGCTCCAACCGCCCGAGCGGACTCGGTGGCGCGACCTCGGGCGTCCTGCGCTGCGGCGACGGCCATGCGGGAGAGCGTCGCGCTGTCGGGCAGTAGCGACCATTGCACCGGAGTCACCAAAGTCGGACGAGCCGCCACCACGGTCGCGTAAACCGGCTCGATGACGGCGATGTCGAGCACGGTGATCATCACCGTGCCGGTCACCTCGTACCGTTCGATGCGGTCGGGCCGCGGGCGGACATTGCCCTGCTCGTCCCTGTACTGCTCGAAAATCGGCCGCGTACTGAAGGTGGTGGTGAATTGGACCCGCTGCGCCCCGTGCTGACGCAGCGCCACATCCAGCTCACGCGAACGGCGGTTGGCGAGATCGGTTGCGTTGGCCGGATCACGCGCGAATTCGGTGAAGGTGGCGACGAAGCTCGCGCGATTGGCGGGCAGATCGGCGTGGACCGATCCCATCGCAGCGATGACGGGATCGCGCATCCACCATGGGGCGGGAACGTAGCGCGCGCCAAGCTCCGCTGGCGGAACCTGCGCGGCAGCGGCGGTCGCCGTGGCCGACATCACCGCGCCCAAAATCAGCTTTTTGAAAACGCCCATCGCTCAACCCCCCTCGGCGATTGTTCGACCGATGTATGCGTGGACACGGCGGGGCTGACCAGCCGTTCGGCACAAAAAGAAAAGGGCGGCCCCGACGGACGCCCTTCTCTGTTCGATGATGCGCGAAGCGAGCGATCAGACGCCCGCGGCGGCGGCGACTTCGGCGGCGAAGTCGCTCTCTTCCTTCTCGATGCCCTCACCCAGCTGCATCCGCACGAACTTGGTGAGCGTGATCGTCGCGCCGGCGTCCTTGCCCGCGGCGGCGATGACCTCGGCCACCGGGGTCTTGCCGTCCATCACGAAGGGCTGGCTGAGCAGCGCGTTTTCCTTGCGGAACTTGGCCATCGCGCCGTCGACCATCTTGGCGACGATGTCGGCGGGCTTGCCGCTCTCCGCCGCCTTTTCCTCGGCGATGGCGCGTTCACGCGACACGAGGTCGGCGTCGAGCGCTTCACCGGTCAGCGCCAGCGGGTTCGCAGCCGCGACGTGCATCGCCAGCTGCTTGCCGAGCTGCTGCAGCGCGGCTTCGTCGGCGCTCGATTCGAGCCCGACGAGCACGCCGATCTTGCCCATGCCCGGCGCCGTCGCCGTGTGGACGTAGCTGACGACGGTGCCTTCGCGCACCTCGACCAGCTCGGCGCGGCGCAGCGTCTGGTTCTCGCCGATGGTGGCGATGTTGTTCGTCAGCTTTTCCTCGACCGTGCCGCCGCCGGGGTAGGCAGCAGCCTTGATCGCGGCGACGTCGGTCGCCTTTTCGTCGAGCACGAGCTGCGTCACCGACCGAACGAAGTCCTGGAACTGTTCGTTCTTAGCGACAAAATCGGTTTCGGAATTGACCTCGACCAAAGCGCCGCGGGTGCCGCTGGTTGCTGCACCGACGAGGCCTTCGGCGGCAACGCGGCTCGCCTTCTTGGCGGCGGCGGCGAGGCCCTTTGCGCGCAGCCAGTCGACCGCGGCTTCGACGTCACCATTGGTTTCGGCGAGCGCCTTCTTACAGTCCATCATGCCGGCGCCGGTGCGCTCGCGCAGATCCTTGACGGTAGCAGCCGTAACTTCGGCCATGCTGTTCACTCCTGATGAGTTGGGATGTGGCGAAGCCGCCGCGGCGTTTAGACCTGCGACGGCTGCGCGAAAGATTTACGACGGGCGGAGCGGAGCCCCGCCGTCCCCGCTTCAGGCCTGGGCAGCCTCGGCCGGCTGCGCGTCAGCGCCGGCGTCGAGCGGCATCGACTCGGACGGCGCGGTGTCTTCGACCGCAGCATCGTCACCCAGCGCGGCTTCCGCCGGCGGCTCGTCCATCGAACCGATGTCGAAGCCTTGGTTGGCCATATTGTCCTGACCACCACGGGTCGCCGCCTGCGCGATTGCTTCGCAGTAGAGGCGGATGGCGCGGCTCGCGTCATCGTTCGCCGGCACCGGGAAGGCGATGCCGTCGGGCGACGCGTTCGAATCGAGGATCGCGACGACCGGAATGCCCAGCGTATTGGCTTCCTTGATCGCCAGCATTTCCTTGTTGGCGTCGATCACGAACATGACATCGGGGATGCCGCCCATGTCGCGGATGCCGCCGAGGCTCGCTTCAAGCTTGTCGCGCTCGCGAGTCAGCTGCAGCGCTTCCTTCTTGGTGATGCCCGCAGCGCCGTCGGCCAGCTTTTCCTCGAGTGTCTTGAGACGCTTGATGGAATTGGCGATTGTCTTCCAGTTGGTGAGCATGCCGCCCAGCCAGCGGTGGTTGACAAAATGCTGCCCCGACTGGCGCGCGGCGTCGGCGACGGCTTCGCTCGCCTGACGCTTGGTGCCGACGAACAGCACCTTGCCGCCTGCGGCGACGGTCGAGTTCACGAAATCAAGCGCGCGCTGAAACAGCGGCACGGTCTGCGACAGGTCGAGGATGTGCACGCCGTTGCGCTGGCCGAAGATGTACGGCTTCATGCGCGGGTTCCAGCGATGCGTCTGGTGGCCGAAGTGAGCGCCGGCCTCGATCAATTGCTGAAGAGTGACGGTGGGAGCCGCCATAGGTCATTTCCTTCCGGTTAGTCCGCTGGCGGGCAAGAAACCGCGTCCGTCACGAACGCAGCACCGGTATGTGACCCGCCATGTGGGTTGAACGGCGCGCGCCTAGCCTAGCCACGCTTGAAATGCAAGCGCGCCAGCTCTGCCGCGCCCCCTCTCCGTGGGTTGCCGCCGGGCGTTGACACGGTATGTGTTCAGGAACATAACGAGAACTACGAGCGGTGCGAGCCTCAATTGTTCGGTCGGAGTCGATCCAAACCAACGGTTGCGGGCGGCGGGGGAGAGAAGAATGGCGACGGTACTGGTGACCTTGTTGTTTGTGGCGCTGCTCACGGCGGGAGGGATCGTGTTGCACCGCGAGCTTAGTCGCCCGCTCGATCTGGCGTGGCGCGACACGCGGTTCGTTGCTGCGGTGTACGGGATCGAGGTTGCACGTCGCGCCTCGCCAGCTCGAGCGTTTCGAGCCGCGGCTTCGGTTAACCCGCGGCCTCTGCTCGCCGCCGCTTGACCCGCCCGTAGGCGAGCGTCGCGAACGGCAGGCAAAGGATGTAGAGCAGCGTCAGGGCACCGATCGTCCACCAGGGGTTGGTGACCAGCGCAGCACCGAGCAATCCGACCGCCGCCAGCGCCGGCAGGCGCCATGCCTGCGGCAGACGGATGCTCGTCCAGCTATAGGTGGCAAAGCTCGAAATGAGCATCGCGGCGGTCACCGCCGTCCAGGGCATGACCAGCCACCAGTGGCGAAAGATTTCCTCGCCCGTCGCCAGCCACGCGACCAGCGGCAGCAGCGCCATGCCGGCCCCCGCGGGCGCGGGCACGCCGGTGTTGAAGCCCGCCGATTTGCGGGGTTGATGCTCCACGTCGATGTTCGAATTGAACCGCGCGAGGCGAAGCGCCGCGCAAAGGGCGTGGGCCAAGGCAATCGTCCAACCGAATTTCGGCGCCGATTGCAGCGACCATAGATAGAGGATGACAGCAGGCGCCACGCCGAATGCGATTACGTCCGACAGCGAATCCAGCTCGGCGCCGAAGCGGCTGTTGGCTCGCAGAAGGCGCGCGACCCGACCGTCCACCCCGTCGAGCATGGCAGCAACCACGGTCGACGCGACCGCCAGCTCCCACTGGTCGGAAATGGCGAACCGAACGGCGGACAAACCAAAGCACAGTGCCAACGCGGTAATGGCATTCGGCGCGAAGCTGCGCAGTGGGATGCCGCGCGCCGTGCGGCGGACGGGCGCGTTGTTCGACATCAGCCGGCGATGCCCTGGCGTGAGCCCGCGTCTCCGATCCGCGCGAGGATCGTTTCACCTGCCACTGTGCGCTGGCCCGACAGGACAGCAGGTTGCGTGCCGACCGGGAGGTAGACATCCACCCGGCTGCCGAAGCGGATAAGCCCGACGCGCTGACCCACCTCGACCTGCTGCCCGGGCTTCACAAAGCCAACGATGCGCCGCGCGACGAGACCGGCAATCTGCGTGAACCCGACCTTCACCCCGTCGTCCCGCTCGATCAGGAAATGTTGCCGCTCATTGTCTTCGCTCGCCTTGTCGAGTTCGGCATTGAGGAAGACGCCGGCGACATAGTGACGGCGGCTGACCGTGCCGCTGACCGGCGCGCGCTGGATATGAACGTCGAACACGCTCATGAAGATTGAGACGCGGGTTACCGGCACATCGTCCATCGCGCCCGCCCCGACCAATTCGGGCGGCGGGGCTGCGCGATCGATCATCGTGATCAGCCCGTCCGCAGGCGCGACGATCAGCGCCGGATCGGTCGGGGTGGACCGAATGGGATCGCGGAAAAACGCGGCCACCCACAGGGTGATGCCGGCCATCGGCCAGGCGAGCGTCTCCCACGCCATCCATGCAAAGAACAGCGTCAGCGCGGCGGCGATCAGGAGGAAACGACGGCCTTCCGGATGGACCGCCGGGCGTAGCCAGCGCGCCCGGGCGCCAGGCTGGTTCGTGGGTGTCGGCAGCTCGCTCGCCGGGTCGTCGGACGGAAGCGGCGCCGCATTTCGGGCGCTGTCGGCGGTCGCCATCTTCACCTCGGGCGGCGGCGCGTCGGGAAGCAGGTCGTTGGGCATCATGCTCCAGAGGATTGCTAATTGTTCACCGTCCCTAGAGGGTCGGCAAGAGCGGCACAATGCGCCTTCACAACGGGTCCGCCGGTTGCACCAAGGGCGCCCTCGTCCTAAAGGCCGCGCCAAACGCCCGGTCGATGCGGGCGCGGCTCCCCATCAGATGAGAGAGTAGGTTCGCATGGCGAAGATCAAGGTCAAGAACCCGGTCGTCGAGCTCGACGGCGACGAGATGACGCGGATCATCTGGCAGTGGATCCGGGAGCGCCTGATCCTCCCCTACCTCGACATCGACCTCAAATATTACGACCTCGGCGTCGAACATCGCGACGCGACCGCGGACAAGGTCACTGTCGACGCCGCGAATGCGATCAAGGAACATGGGGTGGGCGTCAAATGCGCCACCATCACCCCCGACGAAGCGCGCGTCGAGGAATTCAAGCTCAAGAAAATGTGGAAGTCGCCGAACGGCACGATCCGCAACATCCTCGGCGGCGTGGTGTTTCGCGAACCGATCGTGATCGACAACGTGCCCCGGCTGATCCCCGGCTGGACGAACCCGATCGTCGTTGGGCGCCATGCCTTTGGCGATCAGTATAAGGCCACCGATTTCCTCGTCCCCGGCCCCGGCAAGCTGCGGCTCGTGTGGGAAGGCGACAATGGCGAGAGCATCGATGAGGAGGTGTTCCACTTCCCATCGAGCGGCGTCGCGATGGGCATGTACAACCTCGACGATTCGATCCGCGACTTTGCGCGCGCGTGCATGAACTACGCGGTCGGGCGCGGCTGGCCGCTGTATCTGTCGACCAAGAACACCATCCTCAAGGCCTATGACGGACGCTTCAAGGACATCTTCCAGGAAGTTTTTGACAGCGAATTCAAGGATAAGTTCGCCGCCGCTGGCACGGTGTACGAACATCGCCTGATCGACGACATGGTGGCATCCGCGCTCAAGTGGAACGGCAAGTTTGTTTGGGCATGCAAGAACTACGACGGCGACGTGCAGTCGGATCAGGTCGCTCAGGGCTTTGGTTCGCTCGGACTGATGACGTCGGTGCTGCTGTCGCCCGATGGAAAGACGGTCGAAGCCGAGGCGGCGCACGGGACCGTCACGCGCCACTATCGCCAGCATCAGCAGGGCAAGGCAACGTCGACCAATCCGATCGCGTCGATCTTCGCCTGGACGCAGGGCCTGTCTTATCGCGGCAAGTTCGACGACACGCCCGACGTGGTGCGCTTCGCCGAAACGCTCGAGCAGGTGTGCATCAAGACGGTCGAGGGCGGTGACATGACCAAGGACCTCGCCATCCTGATCGGCCCCGATCAGAAGTGGCTGACCACCGAGCAATTTTTCGAGGCGATCGTCCGCAATCTCGAAATCGAAATGGGACGTTGGAGCTGAACTAGCCCGACCAAAACCTGGAGGGGCCGGCTGCGGAAAACCCGCTGCCGGCCCCTTTCGCGTTCAACGACCCTCAGGAACAACCAGCACCGGTCGCCCATTGCCAGGCGCCAGATAGCGCTGCGCGAGCACGCGGAGGTCGGCGGGCGTCGTACCCGACAGGTCGACCAGATAGCGGCGCAAATCCTCGACCTGCGAAGGATCGCGCAAGGCGCGGTCGGTCTGGTTCATCCAGAACACGTTGCCGGTCGCGGCGCGAATGACTTGCTCGCGTGCGGGTCCGATCGCGCGACGGATCTCGTCGTTCGACACGTCGGCGCGAGTCAATTCCTCCGCAATCGACCGCGCCGTATCCAGCAGCAGCTGGGTCTTGTCCGGCGGCACCATCCCACCGACGAAAATATAGCCAGCATTCTTAAGCACGCGGTTGGGATTGCTGACGACTGCCTGGCTGTAGCTCGCCCCCGCCTGGTCGCGCAGACGTTCGTACAGGCGATTGTTGAACACCGCGGCGAGGATCTCGAGCTGGCGTTCGGTCCGCGCGTCGAGCGGCGCGATCGTCGCGCCGGTCGGGTAAGCGATGATCGCCGCCGCCTGGCCTGCCCCTCCGGAATGCCGCAAGGTGGTCGGGGCAGCAGGTCTGGCCGCGAGCGTTACGTCATAGGGGGTTGAGCCAGCATTGCGCCGCGGCAGGGCCCCGAACGTCTCACCCAGCAGGCGGTCGAGCCCGAGGTTTGCGGTATCGCCGAAAACCTGCACCTCGACCGGTCCGCTCGCCAGGATCGGCGCCCAGAACGCCCTGAAGGCTTGCGGCGTCAGCGCCGAGACCTGCTCGCGCGTCGGGGCGGCAAAGCGCGGATCGCCGCCGTACAGCAGCGCATCGAGATCGCTTTCGATCACCCCCATCGGCGAGGAGCGGCGGGCGTTGAAGGTCAGCAAGGTGCCAGCACGAAGACGCTCGACCGGGGTCGCATTCCAACCCGGTGCGGCGAGCTTCGTCGCGAGGAAGCGCAGCTGGTCGGCCAGGTCGGCGCGATTTGTTTCCGCGGTCAGAACGAAGGCGTCGTCGTCGACCCGAAAGCCCATCCCGATTGCCCGACCGGCCACCATGCGATCGAGCGCACTTTGGTCGAACCGACCGATCCCGGACTCAACCAGCGCGCCCTCGCCCGCCCAAAGCAGATTGGGGCGGCGCGGATCGATGCCCTGGCGACCCGTGCCAAATCGGACGCGGATGCGCACCTTGTCCGGCTCGATCGCGGTCTCACGGACAAGCGCCTTTACTCCGTTCGAAAGCTCGACCGCGTCGAAGTCGGTCCCCGCAAAGCGCGAACGCGAGAGAACGCGGCCGGGTGTGCCGAGCGCCGGCAGATCCGCGATCCGCACCGCCCGCGTGGCGCCCGAAGCCGCCAGCGCGCGCGCCTCCCCCGTCACCGCCCGGGCGAGCGTCGCTTCGCCCCCGCTGACGTGCGTCGGGCTGACCAGCACGGCCCGCTGCGTGCCGCTGAACAGTGTCCGCAGGTGGCGCTGGATGTCCGCCGGCGTCACGCGGGCGACCATCGATCGCCAAATCGCGAGCGCATGATCCGGCGACGTCGTTGTTTCGCCGATGTCGACCGCCTTGATCAGGTCGTCGGCCTGCTTCGTGCCCGGTTCATTGACCGCGTTGGCTGCCTGCACGGAGAGGAAGCTGTCCACTTCGGACGCCTCGCGGGCGATCTCCGCCGCGGTCGGCGGCGTTGCAAGCGAGGCGGCAATCACGCTGCGCGCATCGGCGATCGCCCCTGCCCAATCGCTCCCGATCGGCGCGACGGTCATCGTGGTGATCCAGGCAGAGCGCGAGATTTTCTCGTCCTGACCGTTCGCGACGACGAAACGGCCGCCGTTGCGGGCGCGCTCTTCGAGGCGGCGATTGAGGATCAGCATGGCGAGCGTGTCGCGCATCAGCCCATGCGTATATTCGACCGTGTCCGTCACCCGCGTCCATGGACGCACCCAGCTCAGATTGGCGACCAGCGGCAGGCTTGGCTCGACAACTACCGATGCCAGCGGTTTGGACGGGTCGGGCCGACCGAAATCAGGTTCAATGCCCGCCGAGCCGGCAACGCGCCAGCTCCCGAAGTGCTGGACGATCGCCTCTTCGAGCACCTTAGGCTCAAGGTCACCGGCAATCGCGATGACGGTGCGCTCGGGGCGATACCAGCGCGCGTGAAACGCGGAGAGGCTTGCGCCGTTGGCAGCACCGAGCGTGGTTTCGCTGCCGATAATCGGATGCTCGCCGTAACGCTGCCCGGCGAAGAGATGCTCGCGGGTGGCCGTGGCGACACGGAATGCCGGACCATCGTTCTCGCGCCGCTCCGCAAGCACGATTGGCCGTTCGGCGTTGACGGTCGCATCGGTCAGCACCGGCGCACGCATCATGCCCGACATCAGTCGCAGGCTTTCATTGAGAGAGGCAGCGGTGCCGGTCGGAATGTCGAGCTGATACACCGTCTGCGTAGCGCTGGTCGACGCGTTGGTGTCGCTGCCGAAAGACACCCCGAGCCGCTGCCACGCGCGACGCGCTTCACCGCTTTCGAGATATTGCGACTCGCGGAACGCCAGATGTTCGATCAGATGCGCCCAACCGGCCTGGCCCGGCTCCTCCATGAGCGATCCCACGTCGACCCGCAAGCGGATCGAAACCTGCCCCGGCGGCACCCCATTACGGCGCACCGCGTAGCGAAGCCCGTTGGAGAGGGTCCCAAACTGCCAACCTTCGTCCCGCGGGATGTCACTCCCAGCGTACAGCCATGCGCTGCGATCGATCGCAGGCGTCGCGGACGGTACCGAAGCGCGCGGCGGCGTCGGTTGCGCGTGACCAGGCGCTCCGCCGAGCAGCGAGACCGACAGGGCGAGGACGCTGAGCGCGCCAAGACGAACGGAGGCCATGGGCCGCGGCATAGGTGGATCGACTTTCGCTTGGCTGAATGGAGTATCGGACCTAACCACCGGCTATGGCCATCACAACCGTCGCGCTCGCGCAGTGCCGCAGCCACTGGGACGTTTCGATCAATATCGAAACGCTGGAGAATGCGGTCGAGGCCGCCGTGGGCGGCGGCGCGGCCATGATGTTTCTCCCGGAAATGGCCGGACTGCTGGACCGCGATCGCGCGCGGGCGGCGGCTTCGGTCACGACCGAAGACGATAGCCCATACGTCATGGCAGCTCGCCGTCTGGCGGCACGCCATCGCTTGTGGCTTCATCCAGGGTCGCTGCCGGTGATCGGCGAGGATGGACGGTGGCGGAACCGGTCGCTGGTCATCGACCCATCGGGCGACATCGTTGCGCGATATGACAAGATTCACTTGTTCGACATCGACCTGCCGAGCGGCGAAAGCTGGCGGGAGTCAGCGGCGTACGCGCCGGGCGACGATGTCGTTATGGTTGAATATACACCAGTCGGTACGCTCGGCCTTGCGACCTGCTACGATGTCCGGTTTCCGGAACTGTTCTTGCGATTGCGTGCGGGCGGGGCGGACGTGATCGTCCTCCCCTCGGCGTTCACGGTGCCGACCGGACAGGATCACTGGCACGTCCTCGTCCGCGCACGCGCGCTCGACAGCGGCTGCCACATCCTCGCACCCGCGCAAAGCGGCGCTCATGCCGATGGTCGCGACACCTACGGCCACAGTCTCGCCGTCGACCCTTGGGGACGAGTGCTGGCGGACCTTGGCGGCGACCTCACTGTTACGATGGTGCATATCGACGCGGACGTCCGCACCGACGTGCGTCGCCGCCTTCCGCTCGAGAGCCACCGACGAGGAAATCTCTAACGAGGCTGCGACCTAGTCCGCGCGACGGCAGGCGAGCCGAGAAGAAGACAACAGGCGAGCGTCACAAAGAAAAAGCCCCCGCACCGAAGTGCGAGGGCTCCATCAAACCGTGATTCGCTTCGCAGCTTACGGGCTGGTCGGCGTGGTGTCGCGGCCGTCGACGGCAATGATGATGCCGGCGATGATCGCAGCAGCAGCGAGGATGGCGAGCAGCCAGCCGCCGCCGTTGCCTTCGCCACGACCTTCACCCATCGCCTGCGCGTCAACCACCTGGGTGCCGGCGCGAATTCCGTCGTACTGGGGAGCGGCCGACGCAGCGACCGGCGCCATCACCATCGAGGCAGCAGCAAGCGCCACCGATGCATTCTTCATGAAGGTCATTCCTATTCTCCACTGGCTTCACGGTTCAGCTTTATTGGGCGGCACGCCGGGCCCGACGTGCAACCAAAACCGCAATGCGCGGCCCTAGTAGCTAGTCTCACCCGAACTCGCAACCCCAAGCTCGCCTCACCTAATGCCGAAATCCCTTAAAGGTTTCCGCGACACATGCGGGAAGACGAGTTGTGCGATATATTGGCCACAGCTTGCCCTGACCTTAACATTAGCGTCAGCCACGGTCCGTGCGCGACGCGATCTCCTGAGTGATCGGATATCCGCAGTCTCCGCGAATGCACAGACGTGATTCGCCCCGAACATGCGCGATCCATGGCGTGACCCGTTTCGGAGCAAAGCGGCTCGCGTCTGTTTTCGCGGAACGCGCATCCGTCCACTGTGCGACGCGCTCCAGTACCCGTCGCGTCGGGAAAATCAGGCTGGCGCCTCCTTCGGCGGCGCGGTGAAGCAGTTGCGGCGCGCCCAACCAGAACGCATCGGTCGATTCGACGCGGTCGGCGATTGCCTCCTGATCCGAGCGACCGGTGGCAATGTAGAATCGCGCGTCGAACACGCGGCTGTGGTTGAAATTCGGCCGCCAGCGCGTGAACGGCGTCAGCGCGGTCAGATCGAGATCACGCCCACCGTCGGGAAGCACCTCGCCCAGCGACGCGCCGGCGTGGAGCGCCTCGCGCCAACGTGCGATTTCGTGAGCCGCGGCCTCGATCCCGATGGCGACACCGGTCTCCTCGATCGTCTCGCGCACTGCGGCCACGCGCGCTGCCGCGTCATGACGATCGAGGTGGGGGGCGATGATGGAGGCCAGCTGCCGATCGCCCTCGTCAATGCGACCGCCGGGGAACACGGCGGCACCGGCGGCGAAGCTCATCCGCGCGGAGCGCTGCACAAACAGCGCTTCCATGCCTGCATGCCCTTCGCGAAGAACGACAAGCGTTGCAGCTGGGATGGCGGGGACGAGGCCCGCCTCATCGTCATCGTCGCTGAAGACATAGCCGGGCGCCTGCCGTTCAGCCTCTGCCTGATCTTCGGGCGTCCACTCGTTCCGCATCGCCGTTACTTGCTCGCTCCCTGGGGTTGAGGCAAGCAGAGCGCCATTCGTCCGGCCAACGGCACGGCGGGAGGGCGTCACGACATGAGCGGACTGGACCTGATTGCGCTGGCCGGGAGCTTCAGCCTGTTATCCGGCTGGCGGCTTTATTTCACGCTGCTCGTCGCGGGCGGCGCCATGCGGGTGGGCTGGATCGACTTGCCCGAGAAGCTCGCGGCGCTCGACGTATTGGCCAACCCCTGGGTGCTCGGCATCGCCGCCATCGGCTTCGTGGCGGAGTTTTTCGCCGACAAGATCGCGTGGCTCGACAGTGCCTGGGACGCCCTCCACAGCTTCATCCGCCCGCTCGGCGGCGCGCTGTTGAGCCTCGCCATCGTCGACCCCGGCGATCCGGCGTGGCAGGTCGTGGTGTTCCTGCTCGGTGGCGGCGCGGCGATGCTGAGCCACGGCGTCAAGGCAAGCAGCCGCGCCGTGGTCAACGCGAGCCCGGAGCCGTTCAGCAACGCCGTCGTCTCGGCAGGGGAAGACGTTGCCACCGCAGGGCTTGCGGCGCTGGCGCTCGCCAATCCGGAAATTGCGGCGGTGCTGGCCGTGACGATGCTCATCGCCTCGATCGTCGCGCTGTTCGCGCTGCGCCGGATGGTGCGGCGGATCGGCGCCAATCTGAAGCGCGGCCCGGCGGCAATGCTCGGGCTGGAGCGCGCGCCCGGCGCCCCAGATCAGCACGTCTAAAAATGTCGGAAGTCCGGTGGTGGAGCCGAGGGGAATCGAACCCCTGACCTCTGCAGTGCGATTGCAGCGCTCTACCATCTGAGCTACGGCCCCGCCGGTGTGTGGCGCGCCTTAGACGGCAGTTTCGCCGCCTGCAAGGCGCTTTTCACACGAACGGCATCTCACCATGTCGCGGCGCCCGCGCTAGCATCGTGGGCGAGATATCGCTCCGCATCGAGCGCGGCCATGCACCCCATCCCGGCGGCGGTGACGGCCTGGCGATAGACCTTGTCGGCAACGTCGCCCGCCGCGAAGACGCCCGGGATGCGCGTGTTCGCGGTGCCCCTTTCGACCAGCAGATATCCGTCCTCGTCGAGGTCCAGCTTACCGGCGAACAGTTCGGTCGAAGGCTTATGGCCGATCGCGACGAACGCCCCGTCGGTCGCGATGTGCGACGTTTCGCCCGTGACCGTGTCGACCAGATCGACGCCGACGAGGCCGCTCACCACCCCTTCACTGCCGACGAAGCGTTCGACCCGCTTGTTCCACAGCGTGGTGATGTGGGGGTGTTGCAGCAGCCGGTCCTGAAGGATTTTCTCCGCGCGGAGCGAATCGCGGCGGTGGATCAGCGTGACGTCCTGGCTGTGATTGGTGAGGTACAGCGCCTCTTCCACCGCAGTATTTCCCCCGCCGATCACCACGACCTTCTTGCCGCGATAGAAGAACCCGTCGCACGTCGCGCACGCCGATACGCCCTTGCCCCCCAGCTCCTTCTCGCCCGGGACGTCGAGCCATTTCGCCTGCGCGCCGGTAGCGATGACGACGGTCCGCGCCCGATAGACGGTCCCCCCGTCCCCCACCGCGCGAAACGGACGCGCGTTGAGGTCGATATCGACGATCTGATCCCACACCATGCGCGTGCCGACATGTTCGGCCTGCGCCTGCATCTCCTCCATCAGCCAGGGACCCTGGATGGCGCTGCGAAAGCCGGGGTAGTTCTCGACGTCGGTGGTGATGGTGAGCTGGCCACCCGGTTGCAGCCCCTGCACCACGACCGGATTCATCCCCGCGCGCGCTGCGTAGATGGCGGCGGTCAGCCCCGCCGGCCCCGAGCCGATGATCAGCATCGCGGTCTCGATCATTTCAGCCATGTCGTCTCCGGGTTTCGCCGCGTTCAGCTCGCGGCGGGAAGATAGTCGGGCAGATGGGCGAACGCTTCGAGCAGCCCCTCCCCCCATGCCGCCGAGACGGCGCGAAACTCTTCATCCTGCGTCTCGATTCGGCGGCGCACCGAGAAGCGCAGCTGGTCGCGCGGCAGCACCGCGAGGTCGAGCGGCATGCCGACGGAGAGATTCGATTTGATCGTCGAATCCATCGACACGACCGCGGCATTCACCGCGTCGACCAGGCTCGTCTGCGGGGTGATGACGCGGTCGAGGATGGGCTTGCCATATTTATGCTCGCCGATTTGAAGAAACGGCGTGTCGCGCGTGGCTTCGATGAAGTTGCCTGCAGAATAGATGAGGAAGATTCGCGGACGCCCGCCTCTGCGCTGACCCGCGAGAATGAGCGAGGCACCGGCGCTGATACCTTGCGCCGCGACGGCCCGGCCATGGGTCGCCTGCATTTCGCGCATGGCCTCCCCCACGAGCTCCGCTGCGCCGTAAAGGTTTGCGGTCGACATGATCGACACGACATCTTCGCCGAGCATGTGCCGGTCGAGCTGGGACTGGAGCCGCGTGACGATCCCCTGCGTGATCGACAGGTTGCCGGCGGTCATAAGGACCAGCGCACGTTCGCCCGGCTGTTCCCAGGTGAACATTTTGCGAAACCGCGAAATATTGTCGACGCCGGCATTGGTCCGGGTGTCGGCGAGGAGGACAAGCCCCTCCTCGACGTTGATCGCCACGCAATAGGTCATTGCTGCTGCTGTTCCTGTTGGCCGCGGCCGGGCGACGGGGCTGGCGATTCAGAACCCATCATGACCTGCGAAGGCTGAGCCGCGTCGCCGTTCCGTCGTGGTCGCCGGGTGTCTTGCGCCGCGCGCATCCGGCCAACCTGCACAAGCTGTTCGTCCCCCGGCTGGGCGAGTGCAATGCGGACGTCCGCGTCGACCCCGCTGGCGCTGCCGCCGAACGCATGACCGCGCACCGGCGCCGCGTCGCGCGCATCGAGGCCGGTGGTCAGACGCACATAGCGCGCGGTCGGGCAGAGGTTGGCGGAGGGATCGAAGCCCACCCAGCCCAACCCCTCGACCCAGGCTTCCGCCCAGGCGTGGGTCTCGTGCAGCGGGTGCCCCTCATCCTTGGCGAGCAGATATCCGGTGACATATCGGGCTGGCACGCCGTGCGCCCGCGCCGCGGCGACGAACAGGTGCGTCTGGTCTTGGCAGACGCCGACGCCGCCGTTCAGCGCTTCGATGGCCGTGGTGCTCGTGTCGGTCACGCCGCTGACGTAGCGCAGACGGTCGTGCACCGTCTGACGCAATTGGTGCAGCCACGCCAGCCGTTCGCCCTCACCCGGCGCCGGCAACAGCTCGCGGATCGCCCGGTCGGCCTTGGTGTAGGGGGTTACGCGGCAAAAGATATCGGGCGCGAGCCGAACGGTGAGGCCGGTCACCAAACCCGCGCGGTCCTCCGTCTCGACCAGCCCCTGTGCGACGATCTCGACGTCGCCGGGCGGCACCGGGGCGGCCCAAAGCCCGGCCCCCTCGCCATAGCCCGTTTCCGTCGACGGAGCGAGATCGACGCCGTTGACGGTCACCGCCCAGCGTTTGATCGCGAGCGCGTCGTGCGGCTCCGGCCACAGTCGCAGCGCCAGCGAAAGCCGGCCCGAGCCGCGCGGAAAATGATAGACCGTGCGGTGCGTGACGACGAGACGCAGTCGTTTCGCTTCAGACGAAATGATAGGCCTCCCCGATGTCGCGAGACGCGCGGTCGAGTTCGCCGAGCGATTCGAGCACGAATTCGTGCAGACCATATTGGAAGATTGCGCCGGCTTTCATCCGCTGAAGGCGGGTGTCGAGCCGCGCCACTGTCCGGTCGGCCTCCTGCTCGCCGCCGACGCTCTCCGCCAGCCGGCCGAGATGATAGCGCAGCTGGCCGACGCTGTAGGCGAGGCTTCGCGGAAAAATTCGGTTGATCAGCAAGAAGTCCGCGATGTGCCACGGGCGGACATTGTCGCGATAGACATGATAATAGGCGCGAAGTCCCGACACCGTCTGCAACAGCGCATTCCAGCGATAATGGTCGCGGTGGCCGCCCATCACCTCTCCTTCCGGAAGGAGAAGATGGTAATTGGTGTCGAGCAGGCGAAGCGTCAGCCCCGACCGCTCCACGGCGCCGCCAATGCGCAGGAAGTCATAGCCTTCGTTGCGCAGCATCGAGGTCGAAACAGCGCCGCGGAAGCGCGCGACATAGCCCCGCGTCCAGTCGATCAGCTGCGGCAGATCGCGCACCGCGCGCTCGGTGTTGAGCCGTTCGAGCTTTCGCCAACCGTCGTTTAACGCCTCCCACATCTCCGCGGTGAGCGCGGTGCGGACCGCGCGGCCATTGGCGCGGGCGCGGTCGAGACTGGCGCGGATCGAGGACGGGTTGGCGGGGTCGAGCAGCAACACTGCCACCGCGTCCGCCTCGCTCACTTCCGCGCCCCGCTCGACATAGCGTTCGCAGCCCGCGACGCGCAGCACCGATCGCCAGTCGTCGGCACTGATGCCGTCGGGCAGCATCGAAAGCCGCCGCCCGAACATCAGGAGGCGCCCGGTCGCATCGGCGCGTTCGGCGTACCGAGCGAGCCAGTAAAGATTGGACGCCGTGCGCGAGAGCATTTCGGTCATGGCTCAAGCACCCAGCTGTCCTTGACCCCGCCCCCTTGCGAGCTGTTCACCACCAGCGACCCCGGCGTCAGCGCAACGCGAGTGAGCCCGCCGGGGACCAGCCGAATTTGTTTCCCGACCAGACAGTAGGGCCGAAAATCGACGTGGCGCCCGACGATCTCCGCCGCGCCGTCGTGCCCCTCCGCCAGCGTGGGCGCGGTCGAGAGGTCGAGCGTCGGCTGGGCGATATAATTGTCCGGGTTCGCGCGGATGCGCTTGGCAAAGCTCTCGATCTCCGTCTGCGTCGCCTTGGGCCCGATCAGCATGCCGTAGCCGCCCGATCCATGCACCTCCTTCACCACAAGCTCGCCGAGACGGTCGAGGACGTGAGCGCATTCGTCGGGATCGCCGCAGCGCCATGTCTGCACATTCGGCAGCAGCGGGTCCTGCCCGAGGTAAAAGCGGATCATCGCCGGCACGAAGGTGTAGATCGCCTTGTCATCCGCGATTCCCGCGCCGGGCGCCGAGACGATCGTCACCTGCCCGCTGCGGTAGGCGTGGAACAGCCCCGGCACCCCGAGCAGCGAGTCCGGCCGAAAGGCGAGCGGATCGAGATAGGCATCGTCGATACGGCGATAGATGACGTCCACCCGCCGGGGGCCGGCGATGGTCTTCATCTTGACCCCGCCTTCGTCGACGAAAAGGTCCGCCGGCTCGACCAGTTCAATCCCCATGAGATCGGCGAGATAGCTGTGTTCGTAATAGGCGGAGTTGAGCGGCCCCGGGGTCAGCACCACTGCCGTCGGATCGCCGCGCGTCGTCGGCGGCGCAACCTCGCGCAACGTATCGAACAAAAGCTGGGGGTATTGCTCAACCGGACGCACCTGGCCGCCAGTGAACAGGGTCGGGAACATCCGCTGCATGATCGCGCGGTTTTCGAGCATGTAGGAGACGCCCGACGGGGTCCGGCAATTATCCTCGAGCACGGCAAAATCGGTGGCGCCGGTCCGCACGATGTCGATGCCGACGACGTGGCTGTAGACGCCGCCCGGTGGGTCGAACCCCAGCATCTGCGGCACGAACGCGTCATTGTCGTAAACCAGCTTCGCCGGCACGATGCCCGCGCGCACAATCTCACCGCGATGATAAATGTCGTGGATGAAGGCGTTGAGCGCCCGCGCGCGCTGCCGGATGCCCTGATCGAGCCGGCTCCATTCGCGCGCCGAAAACACGCGGGGGATGAGGTCGAAGGGGATCAACCGTTCGGGATCGCCGCCTTCGCCATAGACCGCAAAGGTGATGCCGATGCGGCGAAAGATCGCCTCGGCTTCCTCGCGGCGATGATGCAGACCTTCGATGCCGACTTCGTCGACCCAGCGCGCGACATCGGCGTAGGCGGTACGGGTGTAGCCCGCTTCGTCACGCCATTCGTCGAACGCCATCCTGCCTACCGCCCCGCCCTGTGTCGCCGTGTGAAGCCCGCCGCTTAGGCGCGCGGCAGGTTCCCGGCAAGGTGGCGACGAACCGGCAGCGACGCGCCTTTAGCGAGCTGCGACCTGCATCCCGCCCCGAGCGGCCGCGACGCGCGCGGGCGCGGCCCGGCTGGCCCACAGCACCGCCTCGCGTGCCGGCATGGCGCGGACGAAGCACTGGCCGCGTCCAAGCGCCGCGCAGGCGCGCGCCGCCTCGCCCTGCGAGCCGAAGCCCGACAGCGACAGACGGTAAAAGGTGCGGCCTCCGACCGTGGCACGCGTCGTCACCGCCCGATGCTGGGCGAGCGAGGCGTTGGAGTTGCTGAGACGCGACCATTCGCGCCGAGCGGTCGACGCCTGTTCGAACGCCGCGAGCTGCACGCCCCAGCGCCCTGCCTGCGCTCCGGTCGGCGCGGGAATGCGAACCGATGCTGCAACACGGCGCGGTCGCGCGGAGCGGAATGGGCGGGTGATGGTCGCCACGATCCGCTCGAGAACGCTGTTCGAGCCCGCATTTTGTGCGGTGCGCGTCGGCAGTGGTTGCACGACCGGAATCGAAACGAAGCGGATTGTCGGCGTTGAGACCGCCGCGAGTTGGGTCTCCGGCGCAGCCACGGGTGCGGCCGGCGCGCTGGCGAGCCCCACAGCCTCTTCGGCGACGGCCGGCGCCGGGGCGGGCATCGTGGGGAGCGCAGGAGGCGCGGGCGGCGCCTCGGCCAGCTGTTCGCGCACATTGGGCGAAAGCGCCGCGGTCTCGGGGCGCGGCGCGTAAAGCGCCAGCGGCGCCGGATCCTCGCTCGCGGCGAGCCGCGGGGCACGCACATGCCCGTCGAGGGCGAGCCGTTGCGGCATGCCGGCGTCCTCGACCGCTTCCCTGCCCAGCAGGGCGGCGATACGTCCGCGCGCGGGCCCAGCCTGCGCCAGTCGCGCCCATTCCGTCATGCGGCGCTCCGACGCCTCCGGCCCCATATCCTGCGCAGCGATCAGGCGAGCTTCGAGCCAGCGGCCCGCCAGCGCATATGCGAGTGCCAGATTCTGCCGATCGCGCGCTGTCGCATCCTCGGCGCGCGCGACGTTGCTCAGCACCATCACGGCGCGTTCGGGCGAACCCGCCAGCGCTAGCGCGAGTCCATAGTCGGACGCCGGAAGCCGCTCCGCATGACGCTCCACCAGCGCCAGCGCGTCAGGCGCGCGATCGTTGGCGATCAAGGCCATCGCCGCGCCAATGATCGTGCGACTGTCGCTCGCCCCGAGCGCGATCGCCGCATCGAGGCTTTGATCCGCCGACACGTAACGCCCGGCGGTCAAGTAGATGCGGCCCAGCAGCGCGCGATGCTCGACGTTGCTCGGGTCGGCCGCGACGGCGGCCTCGGCGCTCGCGATCGCGCGATCGATCCGTCCGCGTGCGAGCGCGCGCTGCGCGTCTTCCGCCGCACGAACCGCGGCAGCCGCATTGACTCCCACGTCGCCGGCGTCGGCGTGGACCAGTCCAACCGGACCGATGCCGATCGCCAATAGCCCGACCGACGCAGCGAGCTTCCATTGAATGCTGGCTGAGAGTTTCATCGTCCGGATCCTTCCGACGGGTTCTTCGCCAAATGCTGATCGAGCAACTGCACCAGAAGCTGCTGTGCGGAGAGGTTGTGCGTCGCCGCCGCGAGCCGCAGCCGCATGTGGCGTTCCGGATCGAGCCGAAGCGTGAAGGCGTAGCAGCCTCGCGTCCCCGGCTTCACTCGGGGCGCGCGCGGAACCGCGAGGCGACGAACCGGCGCCGAATCCGCCGTCGACATCGGCTGGTGCGTCGGCAGCGGCTGGTGCGTCGGCGCAGGTTCGGGCAGCGGCGTTACGTTCAGGCTCGCTTCGATCGCCTGGCGCTGTTCGATGGCCGGGCTGGCGACGGGGCCAGGGACCGCGACCTTGGGAACGATCGGCGCCACCTCGGCGGGATGCCGATCGAGCGCGCTTTCCATCTCGCGATGTGAGAGCCCCGCCGCATCGTCGCGGCCCATCGGGGTCAACCCATGGTCGAATGCGCGCGGCGTGTCGGCGCCGGGGGTCACCGGATCGACATCATAGCCCATGTCGTTCCAGCCAAGGTCGTCATGATGCGCTACCGCGGCCTGTCCGAAGCCGCCGATGGGCAGCTGGCGGCGCATGGCCGGACGCGCCGCCCCCTTACGGGCGAGCAGTCCGGCGGACAGCGATGCGATGGGTTTGGCGTCGGCCATGTCCGTTCGCTCCCCGCTCAACCGGCCACGCGGCGGCCGAAGCCCCCGCCGATCGGGCGGATGGCGCCCGGAGCGACCGAATGCGCGGACATGGTCGGCGCGCTGAACACGGTGCGCCGGAAATTCTTTTCGAGCCGGTCGGACACATAATCCCACAGCGCCACCACTTCCTGGGCGGAGCGGCTGTTGGGGTCGACCTCCATCACCGTGCGGCCGTCGATCATCGAAGCGGCGAAATCGGTGCGGTGGTGCAGCGTCACGGGCGCTACGGTGCCGTGTTGCGACAGGGCGACCGCCGCTTCGCTGGTGATGCGGGCCTTTGGCGTCGCGGCGTTGACGACAAAGATCAGCGGTTTGCCGGCGCGATCGCACAGATCCACCGTCGCCCCCACGGCACGCAAATCATGCGGGCTCGGACGCGTCGGCACGACGATCAGCTCCGCCACCGAAATGACGCTCTGAATGGCCATGGTGATTGCCGGCGGCGTGTCGATGACCGCGAGCTTGAACCCCTGCTGCCGCAGGATGTCGAGGTCCGACGCAAGCCGCGCAACCGTCGTCTGCGCAAAGGCGGGATATTCGCTCTCGCGTTCGTTCCACCAGTCGGCGAGGCTGCCCTGGGGGTCGATGTCGATCAGCACAACCGGCCCCGATCCGGCTCGCTGCGCCTGGACAGCGAGATGTCCCGACAGGGTCGTCTTGCCCGACCCGCCCTTCTGCGAGGCCAACGCCAATACGCGCAAAGTCCGTCCCCTGTGTTCGAAACCACCCCTTGGTCAGGCTCGCTTCTTGGCGTCGTCGCCCTAAGATAGGGTTAATGAAAGCCGCCGAGACTCGCCCGGCGACCGTCGGTCGATTATCGTCGAAGGCAAGGCAAACAGGGGCACGACGAATGACAGGCTTGCGAGCGGCAGCGGCTCTGATGGCGACGGCGTCTCTGTTCATCGCGACGCCGGCCATCGCAGACGTGCTGGCGGGTGTGACCGCATGGGAACGGGGCGACTACGCCACTGCGGTGCGCGAATGGCGACCGCTCGCAGAACGGGGCGATGCCGACGCACAATTCAACTTGGCTCAGGCCTACAAGCTCGGGCGCGGGGTCCCGATCGACCTCGAGCGCGCGGCGGAATTGTATCGACGAGCTGCGGTGCAGAACCACTTGCAGGCCGCCGATAACCTGGGGCTCGTCCTTTACGATCTGCAGCGGCGGGAGGAGGCGATGCCCTATCTCGTGCAGTCGGCCGACCGTGGCGAGCCGCGCGCGCAGTTCGTGCTGGGCGCCGAGCTCTTCAATGGCGAGCGCGTGTCGCGCGACTGGCCGCGCGCCTATGCGCTGATGAAGCGCGCCGCGGACCAGGGGCTTGACCGCGCCACCGCCGCCCTCGCGCAGATGGACGGCGCAATTCCGCTGGCCCAGCGGCAGCAGGGTCTCGAGCTGGCAAGGCGCATGGAAACGGGAGAGCGAAGCGCGCGGCTGGCCGCGGTGTCGGGGGCGGCGACTTCGCCGAACCAGCCCGTGACCCGCCCACTCCCGACACCGCCCGCCGCGACCGCACCTGCACGCGCACCGGCTTCGACAACTAGCGCCGCGTCAGCACCGCGCGCAGCGCCGCCCTCGCCAACGCGTCCGACGCCGCCCTCCCCTGCGCCGCGCAGCGCAGCACCCTTGAGCGCGTCGGCGCCTGCTAGCACCGGACGCTTCCACGTCCAGCTCGGCGCATTTTCGACGCGGCAGCGCGCGGAAGCGGCCTGGACCGGATTTCGCGGGCGCTTGAACGGCGCTCAGCCGCGCTATGTGGCGGCGGGGTCTGTCACGCGCCTCCAGGCCGGACCGTTCGCCACGCGTGCCGATGCCCAGGCGGCATGCGCGCGGGCCGGGGGCGGCTGTTTCATCGTCAGTCCCTGACCCACGCCTCCTCGGCGAGGCCGTAGGCGTAGAGAGTGGCGCGATGATCGGTGTGACGGATGGCCCCATGCGCGGCCTCCGCCGCGATCGCGTGGGGACGATAGGCAACCGCGAAGCCCGCCGCGCGAAGCATCGGCGCATCGTTGGCCCCGTCCCCGATCGCCAGCACCGCGCTTCGATCGACGCCGCCGGCCACCTCGCGCTCCAGCGTCGCGAGCTTCGTTCCGGCGTCGACGATTGGCGGGGTCACCCGCCCGGTCAGTGCGCGGTCCTCGACCTCGAGCTGGTTGGCGATCGCCGCGTCCATGCCGAGCATGGCGGCGACCGGCTCGGCGAAGCGCGTGAAGCCGCCCGACACCAACAGCGCCTTCGCGCCCAGCGAACGGAATGTGCGCACCATCGTGCGCGCGCCGGGTGCCAGCCGCACGCGTTCCGTCAAGCATCGGTCGATTATCCCCGCGGGTAGCCCCTCGAGCAGGCGCACCCTCGCAGCAAGCGCCTCGGGAAAGTCGAGCTCTCCGCGCATCGCGCGCTCGGTGATCTCGGCCACGGCAGGCTTGATCCCGGCATAGTCGGCCAATTCGTCGATGCATTCGACGGTGATCATGGTCGAATCCATGTCGGCAACGATCAGGCGCGGCAGCGGCGCCGCATCGTCCCGAACGAGCACGTCGACACCTTCAAGCAGGGCCTCGAGCGCGACCCGCGCCTCAACCTGGGGCACCGCGGTGCGAAGCTGTGCCGCACGGCCGTCGAGGATCGCTCCGACCTCCGTCGCGGAGATGCGATCGGCGGCGCGAAATAGCGTCTCTCGGTCGAGCGAGCCCGGTGCTACCAGTGTGACGATGCGCAAACGCGAAGCTCCTCTGCCGCCGCTGGTGCTGATTGCAGGCCCCACCGCCAGCGGCAAGAGCGCGCTCGCGGTGCGGCTGGCGCAGGCGCTAATCGCGCGCGGAGGCCGCGCGGCGGTGGTCAACGCCGATGCAAGCCAGATCTACCGCGACATCCCGATTCTCACCGCGCAACCGACGGCAGCGGAGCGGGACGGCATCGCCCACCACCTGTTCGGCGATACCGACGCGTCGATCCCCGGCAGCGCGGCGGATTGGGCCGCGCGTGCGAACGCCGTCATCGCGTCGCTGAGCGACCGCGTCACTTTACCCATCCTCGTCGGTGGGACCGGCCTCTATTTCCACACGCTGCTCGACGGGATTGCGCCGGTGCCCCCGATCGACCCCGACGTGCGCGACGCGGTCCGCGCTTTGCCGCAGGCCCATGCCTACGCCGCGCTCCGGGTGGAGGATCGCGAGGCTGCCGAGCGCCTCGCGCCCAACGACCGGACGCGTGTGTGCCGCGCGCTCGAAGTGGTGCGCTCGACCGGCAGTCCGCTGGCCGACTGGCAGCGGCAGCGCAGCGGAGGCATCGCCGCCGGGGTCGCGCTTCACCCGATCGTGCTCACGCCATCGCGCGAATGGCTGCGCGTCCGGGTTCGCGAGCGCCTCGAACGCATGGTCGAGCGCGGCGCTCTGGAGGAAGCGGCGAAGCTTGCGGCGCGCGGGCTCGACCCCGCCCTCCCCGCCATGCGCGCGATCGGCGTACCCGAGTTCATCGTGGCATCGCGCGACGAGGCCACGGTCGCCGAGGCGGCCGAGGCCACCGCGCTTGCCACCGGGCGCTACATCAAGCGTCAGGACACCTGGTTCCGTCACCAGCCGCCGCGGGACTGGCCGCGGATCGCCGACCTCGATCAGGCAGCGCATGCGGTCGATGCGCTGGCCGCTAAGCTCGTTGACTTGGCGTCGAGCGCTTCATAGCCCTTTGCCATGCAGATTTACCACGAACGTGACGCCGACCTCGAGCTTATCCGTGGCCGGCGGGTCGCGATCATCGGCTACGGCAATCAGGGGCACGCGCACGCGCTCAACCTGCGCGACAGCGGCGTGGCAGACATCGTCGTCGGCGCACGGCAAGGCTCGGTGAGCGGCGGGCGGGCGACGGCGGACGGGTTCCGCGTGCTGCCCACCGAGGAAGCCTGTGCGGCAGCCGATCTCGTGATGCTGCTCGCGCCGGACGAGGCGCAGGCGCGCATCTACGCCGACGAGATCGCGCCCAACCTGCCGCAAAACGCTGCGCTCGCCTTCGCGCACGGTCTCGCGGTGCACTTCGGGCTGATCACGCCGCGGCCCGACCTCGACGTTTTCCTGGTCGCGCCGAAAGGCCCCGGCCGCGCAGTGCGCAGCGCCTATGTTCGCGGCTCGGGTCTCCCCTGCCTGTTCGCGGTGGCACAGGAGGGGCAAGCCAACGGCAATGGCAGCGCGAAGGCCCTTGCGCTCGCCTATGCCACGGCGATCGGCGCGGGGCGCGCGGCCATGCTCGAGACGAGCTTCCGCGAAGAATGCGAAACCGACCTGTTCGGCGAGCAGGCGGTGCTCTGCGGCGGCATCAGCAACCTCGTCATGGCCGGGTACGAGACGCTGGTGGCGGCGGGCTACCCGCCGGAAATGGCCTATTTCGAGTGCGTTCACGAGGCAAAGCTGATCACCGATCTCATGTACGAACGGGGGATCGCGCGCATGCGGGAAGCGATCAGCAACACCGCCGAGTTCGGTGACTATGTTACTGGACCGCGGCTCATCGACGATCATGTCCGCGAACAGATGCGCGGCGTGCTGCAGGACATCCAGAGCGGACGGTTCGCGCAGCGACTAATGCTCGACACGCAGGTCGGCGGACCGCAGATGCACGCCGCCCGGCAGCGGCAGCGCGCGCATCCGATCGAAGCCGTTGGGCAAAAGGTGCGTTCCATGATCCCCGACCTTCGCGACGAAGCATCCTGAAAGGTCTTCTCACGCGAAAATATCCGCTCTTCCTCAGCCCCGCCCATTGACACCCCTCCCCACCCCCGCCTAAGCGCCCCGCCTGCCTGACGTGCCCGGATGGCGGAATTGGTAGACGCACCGTCTTCAGGTGGCGGCGCTGGAAACGGCGTGGAGGTTCGAGTCCTCTTCCGGGCACCATTTGTTCTTCTCACGTTCTCCCAAATAGTCTATAAAAACCGCAGAAATCCTAGGGAATTGGCCCTCGGATAGTGCCGGACCGTCCCGCGTTTTCCCGGGGGTTCCGCACATTTTTGCGGGCCTTTTGCGGGCTTTGCAAAAACCGCATTGAGAAAAGGCCCGCACGTGCCTCTGACCGAGACTCGGCTTCGCGCCCTCAAACCCAAGGACAAGCCCTACAAGGTGGCTGACGACCGTGGCCTCTACGTAGAGGTCACTCCTTCGGGCGGGAAGCTCTGGCGGTTTCGCTATCGCATCGGCAAGCTCGAGAAGAAGCTTTCAATCGGAAACTATCCAGACATCAGCCTTAAGGATGCGCGCCAAGCCACCTACGAGGCGCGGCAGGCCGTCGCCCGGGGAGGCGATCCGGCGCTGGAGAAGCGGAAGCAGAAGATACGCTCCGAGTTCCTGTCCGCGCAAACCTTCGAAGCAGTCGCCCGCGAGTACATCGAACAGATGATGGTTCAGAACGGCCGGGCCGAAGGCACGGTCGTCAAGGCGAACTATTTTCTGGACCAGCTTGCTCCGGCTATCGGCAAGCGGCCCATCGATCAGATCGAACCGTTCGAAATTCTTGCCCCGCTCAAGCGGCTTGAGGCGCAGGGAAAGCACGAGACAGCCAAGAAGTGTCGATCATTCGCCGGTCGCGTGTTCCGCTATGGCGTGGCCACGACGCGCTGCCAGGCTGACCCGACGAGTATGCTGAAAGGAGCGTTGGTGACGCCGCGAGCAACGCATTACGCGGCGATCATTGAACCGACTGAGCTCGGCGGCCTTCTCAGATCGATCGATGATTATACGGGCTATCCGATCACCAAGTTCGCCTTGCAGATCGCCCCCCACGTGTTCGTCCGGCCTGGTGAACTTCGGCACGCGGAGTGGCACGAATTCGATCTGATCGAAGGAATCTGGAAGATACCCGCAGGCAAGATGAAGGCCCGCCGAGCCCACGCCGTCCCTTTGTCAAAGCAGGTCGTCAATCATCTGACCGATCTGGCTGAAATGCTCGGCTATGACGGTTACGTATTTCCTTCGGCGCGGACGTCCAAACGGCCAATGAGCGAGAACACGCTCAACGCCGCGTTTCGCCGGATGGGTTATTCGAAGGACGAAGTCACTGCACACGGCCTCAGAGCGACCGCTTCCACCCTTTTGAACGAATCCGGCCTCTGGAATCCGGATGCGATTGAGCGGGCGCTTGCCCATGGCGATAGCAATGCGGTGCGGGGTGTTTACCACCGAGGAAAGCACTGGGACGAACGGGTGCGCATGGCCCAATGGTGGAGCGATCATCTGGACCAGCTAAAAGCAGGTGGCCGCATCCTCAACCTTCGGGCGGGATGATCAGGCGCTCGCCGTGCCGATCCAATCTGTCCGCAGGCGATCCAAGCCGTGGCTTTCACCCTCGGCCGTCACCTGATTGCCAATCATGTCACCATCGGGCTCGCAACCTACGAGCACCCAGTGAACTCCGGCTTCGGTCACGATTGCATAGCCGCGCGGGCCGAGTTCGAGCTTGCCCGTTATGCGCCTGCGATTAGTCGTCATTAGTTGGCGTAACTCATCCAGCGTTCGAGCACGCTTCGAACATAACCGGGCGTCTCGCGATTTCTTGGAATTCCGCCCGCCTTCGTCACGGCGCCGGGTCCAGCGTTGTATGCGGCAAGGGCGAGATGCACCGACCCAAACCGATCGAGCATCTGTCTGAGATAGCGCGCACCACCATCGATGTTCTCCTGCGGATCGTGTCGGTTCGCGACGCCGAGTTCGCGGGCGGTGGCCGGCATCAGTTGCGCAAGACCTGCTGCGCCTGCGGGACTGACCGCAAGCGGGTTGAACCGGGATTCCGCCCAGATCAGAGCCTGAAGAAGCCGCGGCGGTAGGCGATACCTTAATTCGGCTTCGCGGATGAGCGGCAGGTAGATCGCTTCTCGATAGCCGGGAACGACTGCGCGGAATGCAAAAGTGCTTTCCTTCGAGCGTGGGCTGCTCTCGCTGCTGAAGCTTCCTGCGCCTGGGTCCCCCGCCGTGCCATGGTCGTGATCGAAAATTCGAAATTCCTGAGCGAATGCTCCTTCGCCGGCCGTCAGGCTCGCTGCACAGATCAAGCATGCAATGAACCGGCTTACCATTTCGCGTTCTCCTCGATTGCACCGAATCGCAAGAGAACATAAAAAGAACATCAACCTGTAGGAAAGCGATTAGAACATCACAAAGAGGAGAGGCAGCGCTGGGGAATAGCAGACGATACGGAGTCTTCCGATGCAGTCCCGAAGTGAAGGTCAGAACACACAATCCCTCGAAGCAACTGCTCGCCAGCTCTGCAAAAGCCGCGGCGGGCGCTGGTCCGGTTTCAAGGGCATGGCTCGGTGCCCGGCTCACGATGATCGCACTCCCTCGCTCGGCGTCACGCTGGGCCGACGTGCTATCCTGTTCCATTGCTTTGCCGGGTGCGACCAAGCGAGCGTGATTGACGCTTTCAGAAGGGAGGGGCTTTCGCCCTCTCAGCTGTTCGACGGTTCTCCGCTGAATGCCGCGGAATCGAAGATTGAGCTATCGCCGTCGCGAAGTGCGCTCCGGACATGGCGCGGCGCCTCCCCCCTGATCGGCAGCCCGGCCAAAGCTTATCTCGAAGCGCGCGGCATTACGGCTGTCTCGCCCGCGCTGCGCTTCAACAGTCGAACGCCTCTCGGACCCAAAGGCCGCGCGCAATTTCTGCCAGCGATGATTGCAGCCGTCAGCCTTGACGAAGGTCCGATCGCTATTCACCGAACATTTCTCGATGCGGAGGCGCCCAGGCTTGCCACATTCGACGGTCCCAAGCGCGCACTCGGTGCGCTCCGAGCAGCCGCCGTCCGACTGTTCCCCGCGATCGATGGAGTGCTTGGCATCGCCGAAGGTGTCGAAAGCGCGCTCTCGGCCCGTGCACTCACCGGCGTTCCATGCTGGGCAACGCTGGGTAATGAGCGCTTTGCGCTCGTCTCGATCCCGCAGAGCGTCACCGAGCTCCATCTCTTTGTCGATTACGATGCAGGCGGCAAATTGGCGGCGGAACGCGCGCTACGGAGCCATGCGCTCGAAGGCCGGACTATCCATGTCCGGCGTCCTTCAAAGCGCGAGACCGACTGGAACGACGAACTGGTGAACTGGCTCGCCCGCAAGCAGGCTTCCTAGAGAAGAGAGAGCTTTGGCCTCGTGATCGGCAGACGGCTTCGTGCCCGATGCCTCCATCAGGAGAACCCAAAATGCTTCAGTTCGAACTCTTAGAACCCGACGCCGAACCTCGTGCTCACCTATTGCCTGTGACGATCGGCGATCGGATCGCCTCTCGTCTGGTCGACGGCTACCATCTCACGCGTAGCTCCATTTCTGCGCTTTTTGCCGAAGAGACCGGGATCCAGAGCTGGGGGACGGCTTGGTCCATCGACGACTACAACGATGCGATCGAGATTGGCGCGCTCCTGTGGCTGAAGTCTCACGGCCGGATTACGCTCGATACAGCGATCCATGAGGCGGACGCGCGCTTCGAATGGCTCGATACCGCGTTGCCTGCCCGTCATGTGCGTAGCGAGGCGCAGATCGAGCTGCAGCAGTTCTCGACCCCGCCCATGCTGGGCTGGCTCATGGCGCGAGCGGCCCAGCTTCGCTCATGCGACCTGGCTCTTGAGCCCTCCGCAGGTAACGGTGCGCTCGCCCTGTGGGCGGCGATGCAAGGCTGCGACCTCGCTCTCAATGAAATCGATCCTGATCGGCGCCTGTCCCTTGCCCATCTGTTTTCCGACGCAACAGTGACCGCCCACGACGGTGAGGTCATCGACCATCTCCTGACCCACAGGCCGCCCACCGTCGTCCTCATGAATCCGCCGTTTGCGCGCAGTCGCGAGCGCGGGGTCAGTGCGGCAACGGCGTTGCGCCACCTTCGCAGCGCGTTCCGTCTCTCGAAGAGCGGCGCTCGCCTCGTCGCGATCATGCCGGAAGGTTTCAATGCGTCTCGCTTCGCCAGCTCATTGAGCGATGCCAGACTGCGGCTTGATGTGCGCATCGCCGGCGCGTTCCGGAGAACGGGCACAGGCATTCGCGTGCGCATGGTGGTGTTCGACAAGGCCGTCGACGACCAGCCGGTGGTCACTGCGGAAGCGGACGATTTGTCCGATCTGGCAACGCTGATCGGCCGACTCCCGCCGCGCCCTCGCGATACTCCGGAAGTTCCCGTGCTGACCGCGCGGCCCGCGACCGGCATTTTGAGAAAGCCAGCGAACGCCCGGCCGGCGGCTCCGTTTGCAACTCGCCCCGCAGCTGGCGAGCCGTTCGAAGAACTCGGCTATGCTACCCTCGAGGAGCCAGCGCCCGTTCCGGAGCAGACAGGGATCTATCTCCCTTATCGCCCGAGCCGGATTCGGATCGAGGGCGCGCCGGTCCATCCGACGCCGCTCGTGGAGTCCATCGCGATGGGGTCGGTCGCGGCTCCGATACCGACCGTGCGGGCAAAGGTGCCTGCCGACTGGCGAACACGCGAACTGCTTTCCGAAGCGCAACTCGAAACGCTCGTCTATGCCTGCGAGGCGTTTTCGCACGATCTGCCAGGGCGCTTCCGAGCCACTCAGGAAGGAACCACGCTCGAGCAGGCCGAGGATGGAGCCCGTTATCGTCAGGGCTTTTTCCTCGGCGACGGCACCGGAGCGGGAAAGGGGCGGCAGATCGCGTCGGTGATCATGGAACGCTGGCTTGACGGCGAACGCCGACACATCTGGATTACCAAGAATGAGGCGCTGCTCGAGGATGCCCGCCGCGACTGGGAAGCACTCGGCGGCATGCGCCTCGACATTCAGCCACTCTCCGGTTGGAAGCTGGGAGTACCGGTTCGTTGGTCCCAGGGGATCCTCTTCATTACCTATCCGACGCTTCGCTCGGGTCGCGCAGACGATACGCGGCTTGACCAGATCCTCGCTTGGACTGGCGATGATTTCGAAGGCGTGATCGCGTTTGATGAGGCCCACGCGATGGCCAACGCCATAGGCAGCCGTAATGCGCGCGGCGCTTCCAAAGGCTCCGAACAGGGCATGGCTGGACTAAGACTGCAGAACCGGCTTCCTCGCGCCCGGATCCTCTACGCCTCGGCTACCGGCGCTTCGGACATTTCCAACCTCGGATATGCGACCCGCCTCGGCTTGTGGGGAGCCGCAACCGCTTTCCCGACACATGAGGCGTTCACGACCGAAATCCGGGCAGGCGGTGTCGCGGCGATGGAGCTCGTCGCCCGGGATCTCAAGGCTCAGGGACTTTACCTCTCGCGCGCGTTGTCCTTCGCGGGAGTCGAGTACGAAATCCTCGAGCACCGTCTGACTGATGCCCAAGTCGCGATCTACGATGCCTATGCCGAGGCCTGGGCGATCATTCATCGCAATCTCGACGAGGCGCTCCAGGCCACCCGGATCGTCGACGAGGACAGCGGCGATACGCTCAACCGCAACGCGAAGGCTGCCGCGATTTCGATCTTCGAAGGCACCAAGCAGAGGTTCTTTGCTCAGCTCCTGCTCTCCATGAAACTCCCGAGCCTGGTCCCCGCGATGGAGGAGTCGCTCGCGGTCGGCGACTCGGTTGTCGTGCAGCTGGTCTCGACGGCCGAGGCGATGCTCGACCGCCGCTTGGCCGATCTCACTCCCGAGGAACGCGAAGCGCTCGATATCGACCTTTCGCCGCGCGAGTACGTCATCGACTATCTCGCCCAGAGCTTCCCCACTCGTCTGATGCAGGTCTTCACCGACGAAGACGGCAATCTGCGTTCCGAACCGATGAGCAACGACGATGGTAATCCGGTCATGTGTCCACGCGCCGTCGCCGCGCGCGATGCACTGATCGAACAGCTCTGCGGTCTGCCGCCGATCGCAACTGCGCTCGATGCGATTATCGAACACTTTGGAACCGGCAGCGTCGCCGAAGTGACGGGCAGGACGAGACGACTGGTCTTGGGGCGGGACGGACAGCAGCGGCTCGAACGCCGCGGCGGTTCGGCCAATGTTGCCGAGGCTCAGGCCTTCATGGATGGCGCCAAGCGCATCCTGGTCTTTTCCGACGCCGGCGGAACGGGCCGTTCCTACCACGCCGACCTCAATTGCGAAAACCGGCAGCGGCGCGTGCATTTCCTGCTCGAGCCGGGGTGGCGCGCCGACAATGCAATCCAGGGCTTGGGCCGGACCAATCGCACCAACCAGGCTTGCGCGCCGCTGTTCCGACCTGTGACCACGGATGTGAGGGGTGAGCGGCGGTTCATCTCGACGATCGCCCGGCGGCTCGACAGCCTCGGTGCGCTCACCCGCGGACAGCGGCAAACGGGCGGACAGAACCTGTTCGATCCGGCCGATAATCTCGAAAGCGATTACGCCAGAGACGCGCTGACCCGCTGGTTCCACCTGCTATACGACGGCAAGCTCGAGGCCACGAGCTTCGCCGGGTTTGTGCGTCAGACCGGTCTGCGGCTCGAAGGCCCCGAGGGTGGTCTTACGGACGACCTGCCCTCGATCCAACGTTGGCTCAACCGCGTGCTCGCGCTGCGGATTGGGATGCAGAACGCGATCTTCGACGAATATCTTGCTCTGATCGAAGCGCGCGTAGAGGCCGCCCGCGAAGCGGGAACACTCGATCTCGGGCTCGAAACGGTCAAGGTCGACAGCTGTCGAGTAATTTCGGATCAGATCCTTCGCAGCGACCCGCTCACCGGTGCTGAAACCCGCCTCCTCTCGCTGGAGATCGAGCGGCACTTGCGGCCGCTGCGCTTCGAGCGGCTCGCGCGACTGAATGACATTGGCTCGCCCGATGGCATACCCCTGCACAATGCACGCTCCGGCCGCGTGGCGCTCAGCGTTCCCGCGCGCCGTTTGATTGCCGACGACGGCGGTGTGATCGAGCGGCGGCGTCTGCTGCGTCCGCTCAAATCCGCCAACTGGACCCGCGAGGCGCTCGCCGAAAGCGCTTGGGAGGCCATCGATCCGGCTTCGTTCGAACGTCTCTGGCGCGCGGAAGAGATCGAAGCCGCGAAAGAGCCGGTCCGCGAACGCGTGCACCTCGCAACCGGGCTGCTACTCCCGGTCTGGAAGCGCCTGCCCGGCGATCACGTGCGCGTAACCCGTATCGTCTCGGCCGACGGGGCCTCCATCATCGGCCGCGAGGTGGTGGCCGCGGATATCGCCAAGGTGTCGGAGACCTTCGGCCTCGGCAACTCGGCCTTGCCTACTCAGGGTGAATTGGCCGCTCTCGTCCTGTCTAGCGGCACCGCACAGACCTTGCAGAGCCATGATCCGCTGATCGTCAAGCGCAGTCTCGTCGGTGGTGAGCAGCGCATCGAGCTCACTGGCTTCGCGCCCGATCGGCTCGACTGGTACAAGGCCAAAGGCTGCGTCACCGAGATCATCCGCTACCGAACGCGCTTGTTCGTGCCTGTGCCCAATGGGGCGGCCATTCTTCAAGCGCTCGCCCCCTGATCAGCGGCAGCACGTCCCACAGCAGAGAGAAGAGAGTGCCATGGGCTGGCGAACCTTGTGGGATGCACCCGCACCGGTTCGTTCAATCCATCAGGAGACGATCGATGATCCAGTCCATTCCCTTGAAGAAGCTCGTCCCGAGCCCACGCAACGTCCGGAAGGTGAGCGATGCCACTGCCGATGCACAGCTCAAGGCCGATATCGCGGCCCGCGGCCTCCTCCAGAACCTCGTCGTGCGCAAGGCTGCGCGCGGCAAGTTCGAAGTCGAGGCCGGCGGCCGGCGGCTTGCCGCGTTGCAGTCGCTCGCCGAGGACGGCGCAATTCCCACAACCCACGAAGTGACCTGCCTCGTCATTGAAGGCGACGAATGCGAAGTGCGCGAAGCGAGCCTGGCCGAAAACTTCCAGCGCCTGGCGATGAATCCCGCTGACGAAGCGCAGGCATTCGCCGCAATCATCGAAGCGGGCGCCACGACCGAGGACGTCGCCCGGCGCTTCGGCCTGACCGTCCGCTTCGTCGAAGGCCGACTGCGGCTCGCTTCGCTTGCGCCGTGCGTCTTCGAAGCGCTGGCGGAAGGCGCGATCACGCTCGACATGGCCAAGGCCTATGGCGCGGTCTCGGACACCGAGCGGCAAGCTCACGTCTTCGCCGAGCTGCAAGATGCCTGGTACCAGATCACGCCCGATACGATCCGACGGATGGTGCTGGACGCGACCGTGCGCGGCGGCGATCCGCGCGCGATCCTGGTCGGTCGCGAGGTCTATCTCCAGGCCGGCGGGCGGATCGAGCGCGAGCTTTTCGACGACGATGCCAGCGAGAGCTGGGTCGATATCGCGCTGCTCGAGGGTCTCGCTCACAAGAAAATGGAGGAGGCAGCGAGCGTCAAGGCGCGCGAACTCGGTCTTGCTTGGGTCCGTCCGACGCTCGGGGCCTATGTCTGCCACGATCTGATCGAGGGGCTCAGCCGCCTTTCCGCCGAGCCGGCCCCGTTGAATGAAGCGGAAGCTGAGGAACTTTCGATACTCGAGGCAGACTACGACCGTGAAGCGGCAGTCCTCGAGGACGAGGACAGCAGCGAGGAGGAGGTCGCGAGAGCCGAGGAGCAACTGGCCCGCATCGATCGGGCGATGCGAGCGCTCAATGATCGCCCGCCGGTGCTTGCCGACGATCTGAAGGAAGAAGCGGGGGCGTTCCTGGTCCTGTCGCGCGGTGGCGAGCCTACTCTTGTTCCGCAGTACTACACGGAAAGCGAGGTGGCACAGCCGGACGAAGGCATCATCGAGCCCGTCGAAGATGGCGGCGATGCGTCGGGCAAGCCTGCAACCTATTCGCAGCGGCTGCTCGACGAACTGGCGATGCAGCGCCGCGACGTCCTCGCCATCCATCTCGCCAACGACCCCGGCCTGGCGCTCGACCTCATGATCTTTACGTTGGCCGATGCCGATGGTCACGACTGGCGCGCCAAGAAGGCGGTCACGATCTCTGGGCCGACTGCGAACGGCCCGGTCTCGGGATTTGAAGCCAAAGATGCTCCGGCGAGTGCGGCGCTAGCGGAGTTCACTGGTTCGCTCGACGAAAGCTGGCGCGCCGGCGCTTCGGACGTCGAGCGATTTGCCGCCTTTCGGGCACTCCCCGAAGAGGCGCGCAGCCTATGGCTCGGCTTCGTGGTTGCCCGCACGCTCATTGCCAGCCTCAACATCGATGCGGAGCGCGGACTCCCACTCCACGACGCACTGGGCGCCTTGCTTGAGATCGAGATGGCGCACTGGTGGAGGCCGACGGCTGCGAACTTCTTCGATCGCGTGCCGAAAGCGCGCATCCTCGAAGCCTTCGATGCCGTGGGCGGGCCCGAGCTTGTCAGCCGCTATGCCGGTTCCAAGAAGGCCGATCTCGCATCGGCTGCCGAACGAATCTTCTCGGGCGAGTTCATCGGCGAGGCGGAGGTGAAGCAGCAGGCGTTGGCCTGGGTTCCAGCCGTCATGCGTTTCGGCACTCCGAGGGAAGAACCCATCGGCAACGATGAAACGTCTGCTGAGTCGGAAGACGCCAACGACGAATTGACCGAGCAAGCTGCCTGACCCTCCTGACAGATCGGCTTGCGCGGTCGGCGGTCCGTCCATTTTTGGACGGGCCGCCTTTGGTCGTTTTGGCCAAGTCTGAACCGTCAGTCGTTCTACCTAGTGGATGAGACGTCCTCGCTAGATAATCAGCAGGAGCGCCGTTGCGAACGTCTGCCTGGAGCTCCATGATGAGCAGCGAGGGGATGCGAGATCGATCACGCCACAGCCAACCTGCCGTCGAGGGATTTTGAGGTCACCTCAATATTTTACGCCAAGCTGGGGTTCGAGCGGGACTGGCGGGATGACGGCTGGATGATTTTGAAGCGTGACAGCGTGATCCTGGAGTTCTTCCCGCATCCAGACCTGAACCCAGCCGAAAGCTGGTTCAGCTGTTGTCTTCGGCTTGATGACGTGGCCGCGTTTTACTCGGTCTGTTTAGACGCTGGAGTGCCAGAGCAATGTTGGGGTCACCCCCGGGCTCAGCCCCCGCAGCAGGAAGATGGCGGTCTCCTGATCGGAGCCCTGATCGATCCAGACGGAACCCTCATTCGCCTTATTCAAAACTGATTGCCGCGCCGGCTTTCAAGGTCACCAGAAATCGACGAGCGCATTGATTGTCAGCGGGGTCACACCCCAGTGGACAGCCTTTGATCCTCTTGGGGAACCCGTACCAACTATTGCATCGTTCCTCTCTTGAGGAGCGCGCAAATGCACTACGATTTGATCATCATCGGCACGGGCACTGCGGCAATGGTCGCAGCGATGCGGGTGCGCGATGCAGGTTGGGCGGTTGCTGTAATCGACGAGAAGCCGTTTGGCGGCACTTGCGCCTTGCGCGGTTGCGACCCCAAGAAGATGCTCGTCTCGGGCGCAGAGGTCATCGATGCGGAGCGCCGGATGAGCGGACACGGCGTCGACGGTGATTTGCGGATCGACTGGCCGGAATTGATCGGTTTCAAGCGCACCTTCACCGATCCCGTGCCGGAGAAGCACGAGCACCGCTACCGCGATAAGGGCATCGACACTTTTCACGGTGCGGCCAAGTTCACCGGCCCGAACTCCCTCAAGGTCGATGCAGCAGAGCTAAGCGGCCGTCATGTTCTGATTGCCTCGGGCGCCGCACCCGTGCCGCTCGGTATCCCGGGCGAGGACCATCTGGTCGATAATGAGTTCTTCCTGGCCATGGAGCAACTGCCACGGCGGATCGTCCTGGTCGGCGGCGGCTACATTGCAGCGGAGTTTTCCCACATTGCCGCACGCGCTGGCGCCAAGGTGACGGTGGTCCAGCGCAGTCCGCGCATGCTGACGCACTTCGAGCCGGAGCTCGTCGGCTGGCTGACGGAGTCGTTCGACAGTATCGGGGTGCAAGTCCTGACCGATACGACCGTCGTTGCGATCGAGCGCAAAGACAGCGGATTTGTCGTGCATGGCGAAAGGGGTGACGACAGGATCGCCGTGGAGGCCGACCTGGTCGTTCACGCCGCCGGCCGCGCCCCTGCACTCGACCGTCTGAACCTCGAAGTCGCCGATGTTGCTGTCGCTCAAGGTCGGCTCAAACTCAACGAGTACCTGCAAAGCGTGACAAACCCGGCAGTATATGCGGCCGGCGATGCTGCCCAGCAGGGACCGCCGCTGACGCCTGTTTCGAGCCATGATGCGAAGGTGGTCGCGGGCAACCTGCTCGAAGGCAACCAGCGAACGCCGGACTATCGGGGCGTGCCGAGTGTCGCCTTTACGCTTCCGCCGATTGCAGCTGTGGGCATGGGCGAGGACGAGGCGCGCAGATCGGGAGCGCAATTCCGGTTGAAATGCGAGCGCGCTTCGCGCTGGTACACGGCGAGGCGGCTTGCCGAGCCGGTTTACGGATACAAGACGCTGGTCGAGGAAGGCACGGGTCGAATTCTGGGTGCGCACCTCGTCGGTCCTCACGCGGACGAGGTCATCAACATCTTCGCCCTGGCTATCCGGCACAATCTCACCGCCGATGATCTGAAGAGCACCATGTTTGCTTATCCTACCGGGGCATCGGACGTAGGCTACATGCTCTAGGGGGCAACGCCGTCCAGCATGTCGATGACCGGACAGTCGGGCACGTGCCCACCCGAACAGCGCTCGACCGTCGAGGCGAGCAGTCGCTCCAGTCGCTCGAGGTCCGCCATTTTGCGCCTGACCTGGTCCAGATGATGAACCGCGATTTCGCGAACTTCGTCGCAGCACGCCTCTTCGGGGCCGCCCAGTTCAAGGATGGCGCGCACTTCGCCAGGCGTGAAGCCAAGCTCCCTCGCCCGCTTTATAAAGCTCAGGGCCCTGACATGCTGGTCGGTAAAGACCCTGTGGCCGCCTTCGGTTCGATCGGGCTCGGCGAGCAGGCCAACTTTTTCGAAGTAGCGAATTGTCTCGATATGCACGCCTGTGCGGCGGGCGAGTTCGCCTATCGAAAGACCGCCCACGCAGAAACTCCTTGATCCTGTAGCGACTACAGGTGGCACATAGCGCCGAATCGCGCTGGAGACGAGACCTGACTGATCGAAGTGCCCCTTCCGTTATCCGACTGCAGGGACCCGAGCGAGGCGTCGCTGCCGTTGGAACGGCAGCCAGCTTGACCGCCCTGTTCTCTGCTGCTGCGTGCTGCGTGCTGCCTCTCGCGCTCGCCGGGCTAGGGCTCGGAGCAGGCGGTCTCGCTATATTCGTCCCCTACCGATGGCCGATGACAATCATCGCCTCGGTTCTGATCATTGCGGGTTGGATGCTCTACTTGCGCAAGCATCGCGCTTGCTCTGCTGACGCGGACTGTGCGGTGCCGGCGCCAAGTCGAGCCACGCTGGCGATGCTCGTGGGTGCGACGGTGATCGTCGTTATCAGCGCGTTGTGGGGTTTTATCGAGCAGCCGCTGATGCGCGTGCTGGGCGGCGCGTGATGCAGACAACCTCTACCATCACATGTCCCAAGTGCGGCGGCACTTCGGTCGAAACAATGCCGACCGATGCCTGCTGGTTTTTCTACGACTGCCGCCATTGCGGCGTGAAGCTCAGACCGCTTTCCGGCGATTGTTGCGTCTTCTGCTCCTTCGCAGATGTTCCGTGTCCGCCGATCCAGGAAGCCCAACAGTCCGGTTCGCCGTCCGGATGCTGCGGAGCTGGATAGCAGATATCCCCCGCGCCGCTCCGCTCGAGGCGGAGGACGCCGGTCGCACCTATGCGACTCTTGGGCGAGATCTACAGTCTCTCCGCACTATTCGTCGCAGAGCGCAAAGCTGACACGACGTCCAGATGAGAGGAAAGAAGGCTTCTTCTGATTGCCACGGGACAACCTCGTTCCGGCAATCGGGAGACACCTTATGTCCAGGTTTGAACGCCGCAGCGGCGGGCAATCCCCTGCTGCGCAAATCACCTCTGTGATTATCGAGAAACTCGAGCAGGGAACCAGACCATGGGTAAAGCCATGGCGCGGGGTACCGGTATCACGACCCCTGCGCAGTTGCGGCACGCCCTATCGGGGCATGAACACCTTCTGGCTGTGGATGATCGCCGAAGCGGCCGGGTTTCTGTCGCCCTACTGGATGACATACCGGCAATGCCAGAAGCTCGGCGGGCAGGTCCGCAAGGGCGAGAAGTCGACGATCGCGATCTTCTACAAGAGCTACGACAAGCAGGTGGAGCGCGAAGATGGCGAAGAAGGCACCGAGACGCGGCGTGTCCTGAAGGCCTATGCGGTCTTCAACGCCGACCAGTGCGATGGCTTGCCTGAGATGTACCGCGCCAGGCATGAACTCGAGCCGGTCGAGCCTGTGGCGGCGATGTTCGCTAGCATCAGGCCGGGTGGCGAAGTCCACATCGCGGATTACGCTCACCAAAGCGGCGCGTTGATGCGTGCGCTGTTCCGCCTGACGGTCCAGGCGATCGACGGCCTGGCAGACACCCAGCCAAACGCAGACGGGGCGTTGGAGAGCATCCTTTCCGACTATGATGAGGCCGCCGTCGCACCTCAAGCCGTCGTGCCGACCGCCACCGGTGCGATCAGCCTCTTCAAGGCGATAAGGCCAATCCAAAACAATTGCGACACGTTCGCAGAAAGGGCTTGATCCTCCAGCGGCTGGAGGTTGTAGGGACCGGCAATGGAAGCGAACGAATCAGACGGCTGCGGCTGCACCGGCGACACCAAGCGGGCCCAAACCGATCCCGCGTACCGCCGCGCGCTGTGGTGGGTGGTCATCCTCAATGTGGGCTTTGGCCTCGTCGAGATCGTCGGCGGATTCATCGCCAACAGCCAGGCGCTGAAAGCTGACGCGCTCGATTTTCTCGGTGACGGCTCGATCACTTTCGTCGGTCTGCTCGCTCTCGGATGGGCGGCATCCACCCGGGCGCGAATAGCGATGACACAGGGGCTATTTCTCGGCGCGCTCGGCCTCGCCGTCATCGCCATGGCCATTTGGCGCGCTCTGAACGCCATTCCGCCGGAGCCCGAGCTGATGGGGGGCATCGGCATCGCAGCGCTGATCGTGAACGTGACCGCGGCCCTGATCCTCGCTCGTTTCCGGGACGGTGGCGACGCACAAGCCCGAGCGATCTGGCTGTTCTCGCGCAACGACGCGATCAACAACGTGGCGGTAATCGCGGCAGCTGCGCTCGTCTTCTTCCTCGACAGCGCGTGGCCCGACATCATCGTGGCTGCCGTAATTGCCGTAATTTTCCTGCAGTCGGCGTGGGAGATCATCCGAGACGCTGGCGGCGAGTTGCGTGCGAAGGCATGACGACTTTCCGCTACCTCAGGGCGTTGGCCCTCGCGCTTCTGCTCGGCTGCGTCCTCGCCGCTCCGGCCCGTGCGCAGACGGCGCCGGCTCAGACCATATGGCGTCTTCTGGACTATATCGCAGTCGATTACGCAGGTGCGGTCTCTGACGGCCGAGTGGTGAACGAGGCCGAATACGTCGAGATGGTGGAGTTCTCCGCGAGCGTGCGCCAGCGCCTCGGCGAGCTAGCGCCAACCGAAGCGCGCGCAAACCTGCTGCAAGGAGCAAAGCGACTCGAGGCCGATATCGCTGCGAAGGCGGCCCCGGAAAGCATCGCCACGTCGGCCCGGGAGCTGGGAAGAGTCCTTTTGGCTGCCTACCCGGTGCCGCTTGCCCCGTCGAACCTGCCCGATCTCAGCCGAGGCGCAACGCTCTATGCTCAGAACTGCGCCAGCTGCCATGGATCGATGGGCGACGGGCGAGGTTCGGCGGCAGGCGGCATGGACCCGCCTCCGATCGGCTTCACCGACGAGGCTAGAGCGCGTGAACGGAGCCTCTTCGGCCTCTATCAGGTCATCGAGCAGGGCCTCGAAGGCACGGCCATGCCTTCCTTTGCACAGCTCAGCCCTGATGACCGATGGGCGCTCGCATTCCACGTTGGCCGCTACGCGTATCCAAACAAGCTTGCTCGCTCTGGAGAGACGGCCTGGTCGAATGACGATGCACTGCGCCGACTGATCCCAAACATGACTGCCTTGGCCGGCATGACCCCGGCGCAGCTCGAAGAGAAGCTGGGAGCTGAGAAGGCGCGGGCCGTCACCGCCTACTTGCGCGGCAATCCAGAGGCTCTTTCCGGACCGGAGGGCTCACTCAGTCTGGCCAAGGAGCGATTGCAGGAGGCGCTCGACGCCTATGAAGCTGGTCAACGGGCGAGAGCAACTGACCTGGCGCTTTCTGCCTACCTCGACGGTTTCGAACCCGTTGAGCCGCTCCTGACGGCGCGTGATGCTTCGCTGATGAGGCGGATCGAAGGGGCGATGGCCGAGCTGCGCGCCCGCATCGGCCGCGGCGCGCCGGTAGACGAGGTGCGAGCGCAGGTCGCGATAGTACAGACCCTCTTCACAGACGCCGAAGTTCAGCTCAGCCCCGATAAGGCCAGCGCTGCATCCAGCTTCTTGGGTGCCTTCACCATTCTTTTGCGCGAAGGACTGGAGGCGCTTCTCCTCGTTATCGCGATGATCGCGTTCCTCAGGAAGGCCGATCGCCAGGATGTGCTGGGCTATGTTCATGGCGGGTGGGTGGCAGCGCTGGTGGCTGGCGTAGCCACCTGGGCGGCAGCGACGTATTTGATCAGTGTAAGCGGGGCGAGCCGCGAGCTGACCGAAGGCTTCGGTTCGATCTTGGCTGCGATAATACTCCTGTCGGTCGGAATCTGGATGCACGGGAAAGCCCAGGCCGGGGCATGGCAGCGCTACATCAACGAGCGGCTCAGCAAGGCGCTCTCGAAGCGGTCTGCCTGGTTCCTGTTTGGGCTTACCTTTCTCGTCGTCTATCGCGAAGTGTTCGAAACGGTTCTCTTCTATGCAACGCTCTGGAACCAGGGCAATTCTGGCGCTGTCGCCGCGGGAGCGCTCGCGGCCATTGTTCTGCTTGCAGTGATCGCCGTCGGAATGCTCCGTTACAGCCGGAATATTCCGATCGCGAGGTTCTTCGCGTACAGCTCCGCCCTCATCGCCATCTTGGCCGTCGTCCTCGCCGGCAAAGGCGTAGCGGCCCTTCAGGAGGCGGGGTTGATCGACGTGCAGCCCCTCGCACTCGTGCCGCGGATCGACCTGCTCGGCCTCACCCCCACGGTGCAGTCAGTGCTCGCCCAGTTGGTCATGCTGGCCGCGGTGCTGTTCGGCTTCTGGTACAATCGGCGAGTGGCCCGAAAGAGCATCCCGCCCGGCGTCCGCCCCGCCAATTCGATATAATCGCGATGTGGCATTGGGCAAAGCAGCGCGCGTCGGCTGCTGCGGACCGGTTCGCCATGAGCGGCGTTCACTTCAAAAGATGTGGCTACCAAGGATCCACGGATGAGCGACGACTTCGATATCATCGTAATCGGCGGTGGCACCGCGGGCTACCCAGCAGCCATCCGCGCAGCTCAGCTCGGGATGAGCGTCGCCTGCATTGAACGTCGGCCCACGCTGGGCGGCACCTGTCTTAACGTCGGCTGCATTCCCTCCAAGGCTCTTCTCCATTCCACGGAATTGTTCGCCCAAGTGAGCGAGGGACTGGAGGAGCACGGTATCGGTATCGGCGGGGTCGCCTTGAACCTGGGCCAATTGATCAGCCGCAAGGATGAGGTCGTCACCGGACTTACCAAGGGCGTCGAGCACCTGTTGAAGAAAAACGGCGTCGAATGGGTGAGAGGAAGCGCGCGGTTCGAGGCTGCCGACCGGCTCACCGTTGACTTGGTCCAAGGCGGCGCCCGATCGCTGACCGCGAGCAAAGGCATACTCGTCGCGACTGGGTCCGACGTGGCGCACCTGCCAGGGATCGATATCGACGAGATGAGCATCGTCTCCAACACCGGCGCACTCTCCTTAACGAGGGTGCCAGAGCATCTGGTCGTGATCGGCGGCGGCTATATCGGCCTTGAGCTTGGCTGCGTCTGGCGGCGTCTAGGGGCCAAGGTCACGGTGATCGAGTTCCTCGAAAGTATCGTCCCCAGCATGGATCGCGAAATTGCGCGGCATCTGCTCAAGGCACTGAAGCAGCAGGGCCTGGAATTTCATTTCGAAACCAAGGTAACCGGTGTCGAGAAGCGCCCTGACGACCTGCTCGTATCGGTCGAACCGGCTCAAGGCGGCGAAACCGGGACGCTCACCGCCGATGTCGTACTCGTCGCGGTGGGGCGCAGGCCGTACACCGACGGCCTGGAACTGGAGCGGGTGGGAATCACGCTGGATCCCAAGGGGCGCATTCCGGTCGAGCTTGGTTTCAAGACTCAGGTTTCAGGGATTTACGCGATTGGCGATGTGATTGCCGGACCGATGCTCGCGCATAAGACGACCTTGGATGGGGTGAGGTGCGTGGAAGGGATCGCCGGACGTTACGCTGGGGTAGACTACAACACCGTGCCGGCCGTCATCTACACCTCGCCCGAAGTCGCGAGCGTTGGACAAACCGAGGAGCAATTGAAGGCTGCTGGTGTCGAATACAAGTCTGGCACATTTCCATTTTTGGCGAACAGCCGCGCGCGCTGCAACGGCGACACCCGTGGAATTACCAAGCTGCTGGCGGATGCGAATACCGATCGTCTGCTCGGCGCCCACATCATTGGCCCAGACGCCGGCACAATGATCCCGGAAGCGGTGCTGTTGATGGAATATGGCGGAACGACCGAAGACCTCGCGCTGACGACCCATGCACATCCCACCTTGCCGGAGTCGCTGAAGGAGGCGGCTCTCGTCTTGCTTGGGCAAGGTATGCACATATGACCCGCGCGGGATTGGTCTTTAACGACGCGATCGAAACCTCTCGAACGCTCCAATTTGTCCTGACGCCGGGGGGGATGGCCCAGTTTTTCTGTACGAGCAGAGCGGTTGAGAATTACTGATGGGTGTCCTTGTGAGCATCACGCAAGATCTCGATCCCACCATAAACCGCGATGCAGGCGACAGCGATGCCAACAATCAAATCAGGCCAGTTCGCCCCTGTCAGCATGACCGCGATTCCCGCAAGGACGATGCCGCCGTTCGAGACGAAGTCATTGAAGCTGAACGTCGTTGCCGCGCGCAAATTGACATCCTTGTTCTTCAGTTTGTTCAGCAGGCGCAGGCACCACAGATTTACGACAGCAGCCACGATCGCCATGCCGATCATGAGCGCGCCGCCGGGAGTCGAGCCGTTGAGATAACGCTGCACAGCATCGGCCATCACACCGACGGCGAAGATCAGAAGCATCACGCCTGAGAATCGCGCGGCGCCTCGTTTCCAGCGACGTGACCGCGTCAGCGCCAACAGGCTCAAAGCATAGACAACTGCGTCCGAGGAGTTGTCGACACCGTTGGCCAGGAGTGCATTCGAATCCCCCAGAAAAGCCGTCACGAAAAAGCCTGCGGCGATGGCGACGTTGAGCGCCAGGACCAGCCACAGGGTCTTTCGTTTGTCGGCCGAGCCGAGATCGAAATTGGCTTCGCTCATCCCTTGCGCTCCTTTGTGGCCGGTTTCCCGGCGAAAGGCACCTCTCGAAACGCCAGAAGCCGCAGCGCGTTGAAGACCACGATCAACGTCGATCCCTCGTGGGCAATGACGGCAGGCCCGATCCCAAGCCCGAGTATCGTGGCAGGCAGCAACACTGCCACCACACCCATGCTCACGAACACGTTCTGGCGGATGATCCGCCGCGTGCGCCGGCTAAGATCGACCGCGAACGGCAGTTTGGACAGGTCGTCGGCCATCAGCGCGACATCGGCGGTTTCGAGCGCCACGTCGGACCCGGCCGCTCCCATCGCAATTCCGACCGTGGCCGTGGCAAGTGCGGGCGCATCGTTGACGCCGTCACCGACCATCGCGACTTTGCTCTCCGCTGCACGGAGCTTCTTGATCGCCTCGACCTTGTCTTCGGGCATGAGATCGCCCCAGGCGTCCTCAATGCCGACGCTCGCGGCGACGGCCTTGGCGACAGGTGTCGCATCGCCCGACAGCATGATCATTCGCGTGATGCCGAGTTCGCGCAGGCGGGCAGTCGTTGCGGGAGCCGCCGACCGAGGAGTATCCATCAGCCCGATTACGCCAAGGTACCGCGCACCCTGGCGAACGATCATAATGGTCCGCCCCTGGGAACGCAGTTCATCCGCCGAGGCCTTCACTGCATCGGGAAGCGGTTCGCCGCCCGCCTCGGCAAAGAGTTCGTCGCGTCCGATGTGAACGGTCTGGCCGTCGACGACGGCTTCGACACCGCGTCCCGTGATCGATTTAAGGTCGGTCGCCTTCGCGGCCGGGCCCTTGAGCCGCTCCGTCCCATCGCGGACGATCGCCGCGGCGAGCGGATGGTCGCTGAGCGCTTCCACCGCGACCGCCGTCTGCAACAATTCTTGCTCCGTTGCATCGGCCGCCGCAACGACATCCGTCACGCGCGGCCGCCCTTCGGTCAGGGTTCCCGTCTTGTCGAACGCAATAGCGCTCAGTGCGCCCAGGTTCTCGAGCGGCCCGCCGCCCTTCACGAGCACCCCGCCGCGCGCCGCCCGTGCCACGCCCGACAAGACCGCGCTCGGTGTTGCGATCGCGAGAGCACAGGGGCTGGCCGCGACCAGAACAGCCATCGCCCGATAGAAGCTGGCACTGAAGGGTTCGTCGATCACGACCCATGCGAACAGCAGCAGCACCACCAGTCCGAGAACGACCGGCACGAAAATGCGCTCGAACCGGTCGGTGAAGCGTTGAGTGGGAGACTTCTGCGTCTCCGCTTCGCTGACGAGCTTCACGACTTTGGCTAATGTCGTGTCGGAGGCGAGACGGGTGACCTGGATTGCCAGTGCGCCAGAGCCGTTGATCGTGCCCGCGAATATTCTGGACGTGGCCGCGACGCTGTCCGCTGCGGCCGCAGCGGCTGCCGGATCCTCTACCGGCTGCTTGTCGACCGGAACGCTTTCGCCAGTCACCGGCGCCTGGTTGACGCTGCTGGTGCCTTCGATCACGAACCCGTCAGCCGGCAAGCGCTCGTTGGGTTTGACGACGACAATGTCGCCGACGACCAGCGCCTCGACAGGCACTTCCTCGGTGGCGCTGCCGCGCCGCACGACCGCCGTCTGCGGCGCGAGCTCTGCCAGCGCTTCGATCGCCTTCTTGGCGCGCCCCATGGCATAATGCTCGAGCGCGTGGCCAAGGCTGAACAAAAACAGGAGCAAGGCCCCTTCGGCGAATTCCCCCAACAGGGCCGCGCCGGCGGCCGCGACGAGCATCAGCGTATCGATCTCGAAGCGGCGCAGTTTGAGGGAATCGATAGCTTCGCGGACAGTGAAGAACCCGCCGAAGAAGTAGGCGGCAAGGTAGAGCGCAGTGGAGACAACCTCCGGCGCGGCGTCGGCCCAGGACAGTGCAAATCCGATAGCGAGCGCGACGCCGGAGATGAGCGCAAAATACAATTCGGTGTTCGACCCAAATACGCCGCCGTGAGCGTGGCCCCCGCCCTCGGTATGATCATGGGAGTGCTCGGCATCTTTGGCGTGGTCGTGCGCGTGCTTGCCGGCGGGAGTAGCAGTCGGGGTCGTAACCGGATCGGGAGAAGCGCCCGAAGCCTCTGTAGCGCGCGTGTTCGAGCCTCGGCGACTTACGCCGAGCGAGGCAAGCGCCGACGTTATCTCTGCTTCGTCGACGAGGCTCCGGTCGAACTCCACTCTCAGAGCTCCGCTACCCGTTGCTTGCGCCTCGAACACGCCCTCGATGCGGCACAGCGTTTCCCCAACGGTCCGCGCCCGCCGCTCCTGCTCGATCCCCTCGACCTGCCACACGAGGTGCCCAAAGCGAGCGGTCAGCGCGGCCCCGGCCGCGCGCGCCGCCTTGCGTATCTGTTCCAGCCCGACCTTCTCCGGATCGTAATGGACACACAGCTTTGCCGGCTCGTCCCCCATCGCAGCGATCACATGCGCGTCACGCACGCCGTCACGCTCGGTCAGCTCGTCAAGCAGCCTCGCGACACAGCGATCCGCTTCATCGGGAACTGTCGGGAGAAGGAGCGGAAGGTCGAGGCGTGTGCGTGTCGTCACAAAGTGTTCTCCTCGAAGACAGGTCTTGGACGGATCATGCTGGCAGCGGTTCCGACCCAGGTATTCCGTCCTCGAAATCGCCCGGCTGATGGGGCTCCCCGCGCTTCCTCAGGATGAGATGGCTGATCGCGGGAAGGACGTAGAGGGTCATGATGGTGGCGACGATCAGGCCGCCGATGACCACGATCGCGAGCGGCTTCTGGACCTCTGCCCCTCGCCCGGTGGCCAGCGCCATGGGCACGAAGCCTATCGCCGGCACGATGCCGGTCATCAGCACCGCGCGGACCCGCTCCAGAGTGCCTTCGACGATCGCTTCGTCCACCGGTCGTCCAGCATCGATCCGCTGACGGACGCTGGTCATCACCACGAGACCGTTGAGCACGGTCACCCCCGATAGCACGATGAAACCGACCGCCGCCGAGATCGAGAACGGCAAGCCCGCCAGCGCCAATCCAAACGCGCCACCGGCGAGCCCCAGCGGAACCGCCGAATAGACGGCCAGCGAAGAGCGCAAATTGCGCACCGCCAGGAACAGGATGCCAAAGATGAGCAGGAATACCACTGGCACGATCAGGGTGATGCGCTGCGAGGCTGCCTGCAAATTCTCGAACTGCCCTCCCCAGGTGATGGTGACACCGGGTGGAAGCTTAACCTGCGCGACCCGCTCCTGCGCCTCCTCGACATAGGAGCCGAGATCGCGGCCCCTCACATTGGACTGCACGACGACTCGGCGCTGTCCGTTCTCACGGCTGACCTGGTTCAGGCCTTCGGACGTTCGGAAGGCGACCAGCTCGCGCAGCGGGACGGACGTTCCGGCACCGGAAGCACCTTCGGGGAGCTGCACGGGAAGCGAGCCGACCACGTCGAGGTCGTCACGGTTGAGATTGTCGAGCCGGACGATGATGTCGAAGCGGCGGTCACCCTCGAACACCAATCCGGCTTCGCGTCCGCCCAGGGCCGCCGCGACCGTGTCGGTCACGTCCTCCATGGCCAGGCCGTAGCGAGCGATCGCTTCGCGATCGAACTGCACCTCAAGCGTGGGAAAGCCCTCGGTCTGTTCGACCTTCAGATCCGCAGTTCCCTCGACACCGCTCATCGCGGCTGCGACTTCGCCCGCGACGCGATTGAGAACGTCCATGTCGTCGCCAAAGACCTTAACCGCGATGTCGCCGCGGACACCGGCGATAAGCTCGTTGAAGCGCAGCTCGATCGGCTGGCTTGTTTCATAGGCGTTGCCGACGAGGCCCCCCAGCTTGTCATCGATCCGGGCGAGAACGTCCTCGCGGCTGTCGACTCCGTCCGGCCACTCGTCGCGCGGCTTCAGGATGATGAAGGCATCGGATGCGTTCTGCGGCATGGGATCGGAAGCGACTTCGGCCGTACCCGTCTTCGAGTACACATAGGCCACCTCCGGGAGGCTGGACACCGCGCGCTCGACCGCCAGCTGCATCTTGGTCGACTGCTCGAGCGAGGTCGAAGGTACGCGCAGCGACTGCATGGCAAGATCGCCCTCGTCGAGGGTGGGAATGAATTCGCGCCCCAGACTTGTGAAGACAAGAAAGGCTGCCGCCATGGTGGCCAAGCCGCCACCAATCCACGGCCAAGGCCGCTGGACCACTCGGCGCAGCACGGGTTCGTACCGCTCCTTGTACCAGGCAACCGCCTTGACCTCTTTCTCCGCGACCTTGCCGCGTATGAGGACGGCGACCATCGCCGGCACGAAGGTCAGCGACAGGATGAAAGCACCCACCAGCGCCAGCATGACCGTGATCGCCATCGGCGAGAACGTCTTGCCCTCGACTCCGGTGAAGGTGAGCAGCGGCGCAAAGGTGAGCAGGATGATTGCCTGGCCGTAGATGGTGGGCCGGAGCATCTCCTTGGAGGCTTCGAACACTTCGTGAAGGCGCTCCGGCAGGCTCAGCAGGCGGCCCTCATGATGCTGGCGCTCCGCCAGCCTGCGCAGGCAATTCTCGATGATGATGATCGATCCATCGACAATGAGGCCGAAATCGAGTGCGCCGAGGCTCATCAGATTGCCCGACACGCCGAAGCGATTCATTCCGATCGCCATGAACAGGAAGGAAAGCGGGATCACGAGCGTCGCGATGATTGCCGCGCGGATATTGCCAAGCAGCCAGAACAGCACCGCTGCCACGAGCAGGGCTCCTTCGAGCAGGTTCTTCTCGACGGTTCCGATCGTTGCTTCGACCAGGGCGGCGCGATCGTAGACCACGTTCACCGCGATGCCCGGAGGCATCGACTTCGCGACCTCCTCCAGCCGCTCGCGCACGTCTTCGGCAACGATGCGGCTGTTCCCGCCCAGCAGCATCAGGGCCGTCCCCACGACCACTTCGCGCCCGTTCATGGAAGCCGAACCGGTCCTGAGATCGCCGCCGCTTTGCACGGTCGCAACGTCGCGGACGAGCACGGGCACCCCTCCACGGGTTCCTATGGCCGTTCGGCCGATCTCGTCTTCGGTGCGAATGCGGGCGTCCGCTCGCACCAGAAAGGCTTCGCCGGCGCGCTGCACGAAGTTGGCGCCGATCGAGATGTTTCCGCGCTCGAGGGCCTCGGCGAGCTCAGTGAACGAGACGCCGTAAGCCGCCATGCGGCTTGGGTCGGGCTGGACCACCAGCTGTTTTTCGTAGCCGCCGATGGAATCGATCCCAGCAACCCCTTCGACACTGCGGAGCTGCGGCCGGACCACCCAATCCTGGATCGTCCTCAGATAGGCTGCCTTCTGCACATCCGTCGTTAGCCGTTCCCCATCGGGTGTGAGGAAGTCGCCGTCGGGCTGAAAACCGGGTTGCCCGGCGATCATCCTCGACTCTTTGGACAACGGCCGTTTGTAATCGACCGTCCACATCAGGATTTCGCCGAGGCCGGTCGACAGCGGGCCCATCTGCGGCTCGACCGCTTCGGGAAGGCTCTCGCGTGCCTGGTTGAGGCGTTCGGCAACTTGCTGCCGCGCGAAGAAGATATCGACGCTGTCCTCGAAGATCACCGTGACCTGGCTGAAGCCATTGCGCGAGATCGAGCGCGTGCTTTCTAGGCCGGGAATCCCGGCCATCGCCGTCTCAACCGGAAACGTGACCAGCCGCTCCATGTCGAGTGGACCCAAGGCCGGCGCCTGGGTGTTGATCTGCACCTGCTTGTTGGTGATGTCCGGCACTGCGTCGATCGGCAGGCGGAATAGCTGGTAGGCGCCATACGCCGCAACGAGCAGGGTAAGGGCGATGACCACCCAGCGAAATCGGACCGAAGCGTCGAGAAGACGATCTAACATAAATACGTTCCTGGGAGGCGTAAGCGGTCGGCAATGCCGAGATCAGCATCGCGGGCGCGGCCGAAGCCTCGAAAATGGGGAGGTGCCTGTATCAATGCTCGGCTTCGCTGGCGCCAAGCTGCGACTTGAGAACGAATGCGCCTTCGGTGGCGATCACGGCGCCGGGCTTGATGCCTCCGAGAATCTCGATTCGGCCACCGCTGCGTTGACCCGCGGTCACGGGGGTCGCCTGGAAGCCGCCATTCACCTGGACGAACACGACATCGCGGCCTTCCACCGATTGGACGGCACCCTCCGGGATGACGATGCGATTTCCAGTCGCGCCACCACGCGGCGTGATCCGGACCCGAAATGCCTGGCCCTGGGTCAGCCCGGCAGGAATGCCCGACGGAGACAGCACCACGGTTGCGGCGCGGCTCTCGGTGTCGAGCGAGGGTGTGGTCGATCGGACCACCGCATCCAGGGTCGCCCCATCGCCCAGCTCGATCACGGCCCGATCGCCTGGGCGGATGCGCTGAGCGTCTGACCACGGCACCGCCGCTTCGATCTGGACGCTGCGCGGGTTGGCGACCTCGAACAGCTCGGTCCCGGCCGATACAAAAGCGCCAAGCTCCGCATCCATCTTGGTAATCCGGCCGCTGATCAGGCTGCGGACGGCAATGTGCCGTCCGTCTGAGGTCACCCCGGCCGCGGTCACCGCCGCCTGGGTGCGGCGCAGCTCCGCCTGAGCCTGCGCAGCCTCGGCCTGGGCAGCCTCGAGATCCTGCCGAGCGGTGATCTTGGCATCGAACAGACGCCGCTCACGATTGAGCGCGGCGGCCGTCGCCTGCGCGCGGGCTGTGGCCGAAGCGCGCTCGGCCATGATCGCGGCCGCTTCGCGACTCTCGAGCAAGGCGACGGTCTCACCGGCACCGACTCCATCGCCGAGGCGCTTGTAGATGCTCGTGATCGCACCGTCCGCCCGAGCGGTCAGGGACGAGCGACCGGTCGGGGGAGCGGTCGCGGTCGCCTGGGCAAGGATTTCGGATCCAAGCGAGCCCGCAGTAATACGCTCGGTCCGAATTCCGACCGCGTCCAGATTTGCAGGCGGAACCGCCACAAACCCTTCGGGTCCGTGCTCCTCCTCGCCCTCTTCCTCGCCCGCCTCGGCTTCTTCGGCAGTCGCACCGGCTGCGGTCGGCTCGTCCGTAGCACGGCCGATAAGTATGCCGCCAACGCCCGCCAGCAAGGCGATGCCTCCGGCGATGGCGATGAGCTTTTTGCGATCATCAGTTGGATTGAGGTCCATGGTCGTGTCCTTACTGCGCTGTCGCGCGCGCGAGTTCCGCGGTGGCTTCGGCCTGCGCCAGGCGAGCTTCGATCAGTTGGGTCTCGGCACTTGTCAGCGCGGCTTGCGCATCAAGCAGCTCGATCAGCTCGATCTTGCCAGCCTCATACGATAGCTGCGCCAGCCGCAGTGCTTCACGTCCCTCGGGGATGGCTCCGCGTTCGAGCGCTTCGACACGCGCGTTGGCTGCGCTGAGATTGGCCGTCGCGTTGGCGATCCGGGTGCTGGCCCCCACACGCGCACTGGCCCGCTCAGCCTCCGCGGCGCGGATTTCGGCTCGAGCTGCCTCGATATTCCCGCTGTTGCGGTCCCTGATCGGCAGCGGCATCGAAAACCCCGCGACAAGCGCCTGATCGCCAAGCTCCTGGACATGGCGGATGCCAAGTCCAACCGCGGGATCGAGCCGTCGCTCCGCAAGCTGTTGCTGGAGACTCGCCTCGGCCAGAGCGAGCTGGGCATTGGCGAGCCGTACGTCCAAGGATTCGACCGGTAAGTTTGTGTTTGGGATCGGCTCGCCGAGGTCGCCCGCAATCGAACTGGGAGCTGTGTCTGCACCGAACAAAGCCGCAAGGGTACGGCGTGACGCGGCTTCTTCGGCTTGCGCGCCGCGAAGCTCTGCCGCGGCCTGGCTGGCTGCGGCCTGCGCGCGAAGCGCACGCAGTGGCGGCTCCCGGCCAACTTCGACCAGAATGTTGGCGATCCGTGCGAGCTCGCGCGACCTCTGCTCGTTCTCGGCCGCGATACGCAGCCTCTCGCGCGCCGCGACCGCTGTCGCAAACTGTTGCCTCACCGATCGGGCCAGTTCCGCGCGCGTGACGAGCAAGCGTAGCTCGCTCACGGCGAGCTCGGCGCGTCCGACGGCCTGGCGCGCGGATCTCCGGCCTCCCAAGTCGAGCCGCTGATTGACCGCTACGGTCACCTCAGTGCTTTGCAGCCCGCTCAGTTCCCCGGTGCCCAGAAAGTTCTCAACCTCGACGCTGAGTTCGGGGTTGTCTCTGAAACCCGCCTGACGGAGCCTGCCCTGCGCCGCCGCGACGGATGCGCGCGCCGATGCGATTGCCGGCGACCGTGCCTCCGCCGCGCCCAGTGCCCCTTCGAGGGTAAGGTTATCGGGCAAGGGCTCGTCGCTCGGCACCAGCAGCAACGCATCGTTCCCGGTGCGATCGATCGGCGCGGGTGGACCTATGGTCGGCGAACCCACCTGGGGCGTTGTCGGTGAGCTTACTTGCGCCAGTGCCGCAGCGGGGCCGTAGCCAAGAACTGCAGCAGCAATAACAAGCCGAGCAACTTTGCTCGTGCGACCAATCGCGTTCGATCGCGGGGCAGGAATCCGGCACCAAACGGCGCGGACTCGCATTCGGGAAACCATTGTCGGAGAGCTCCTCTGCTGACACAAAACACGTGCTGCGACAGCAGCACGGAAAGTGTCAGGCCCGAGGTGGCTCTTTATCTAAGGTGATTTCAACTGCGCTGAGCGCAACCATCGGCAGGGCAAAGTGCAGCGTGGTCGCCGCCAATTGCTCCGCCACGTAAGCCTCTCCACGATCCAGCGGAGCCACATTGTGACAATGGCCGTGCGCGCACAGTGCGTTCTGTTGCGCGTCGTCGCCGGACTCTTCGGGTGCTGGCGAAGTATCGACCGACTGGATAGCCTGTTCCACCGAGGTTCCCACATCATCGCACGCAACCGCATCGGACGCGCCGCCGAAAACTACGGCGAACAACAGCAGCAGAGCCGCGAGTGCCCGAAAAGGCGAGGTTGAGCGGAGCGTCATGGACCGCGCGCCATTGCCACTGAAAGCGAACTGAGACAACACCAAAACACCGTCTCGACTCAGATTAACAGTGGAGAGTGGGGAACGAAGAAATAGGCGCATGGGGTCACTTTTCGCTGCATTCTCGGCGCGTGGATCGTTGGAGGAGCGCGGGAGCGTGACCGGTCCATTGCCTCGATGTTAAGTTAGTGACGCCATGAGCAGCGCCTACGGTAGATTACAATTATGCGGTCTGTTCAGAACCACCATCTTCTCGTCGCTCATATCCGCCATCGTGTAGCCGATGCCCCCCGTCCCCAGTCCCGATTGTCGGCGACCTGCGAACGGCATCCAGTCGACGCGGAATGCGGTGTGGTCGTTGATCAACACTGTGGAGCCCGATAGGCGCTCGACACAATGATCGGCGATGTCCAGTCGCTGGGTAAATACAGCGGCCTGAAAGGAATAAGGCAGCTCGTTCGCCTGGGCAATTGCTGCGTCGATACTGTCGTATCCGTAGACACACACCACGGGTCCGAACACCTCCTCTCGCGAAACCTTGGCGTCGCGGGGCGGATCGACCAGAACGGTGGGATGATAGAGCGTCGGGCCGATGCGCTTCCCGCCTGCGGCCAGTCTGGCACCATTCTCGACGGCGGCAGCGACCCAGGCTTCGACCCGGTCGACCTCGGCAGGGCGGATGAGAGGACCGCACTGCGTTTCCTCTTCAGTCGGATCTCCCACCCTCAGTGCCTCTGCGCCCGCGGCCAGCTCGGCAGCGAAATCCGGCAGTTCGGCGCGCGGAACGAACACCCGCTGGACCGAAACGCAGACCTGGCCAGAATGATAAAAGCCCCCTTTCAGGAGCGACGGAATGACGTTCTCGTGCGAAACACCTTCATCGACGATGACCGGTGCCGCGCCCCCATGTTCCAGCGCCACGCGCGTACCGGGTGCGAGCCTGGAACGAAGCATCCAGCCTACTCTCGCTGACCCGATGAATGAGAAGAACGCTGTTCGCGGATCCGTGACCATTTGCTCGGCGACATCGTTCGTGCAGGGTACGAAGCGGCACCATTGTTCGTCGAGACCTGCCTCGTAAAGGATTTCTACGAAGCTCTTGCAGGACAGGGGCGTATCCTTGGCCGGCTTCACCAGAACGGGGCACCCGGTCGCCACCGCGGGGCCCACCTGATGGGCGATCAGATTTAGCGGATGATTGAATGCCGAAATCGCGACCACAGGTCCGATCGGCTCCCTGAAGGTGTAGGCTCTGCGGCCTGCGCCTGCCTCGGTCAGGTCCATCGGGATCTGGCGCCCGCCGCTCGCGAACAGTTCATGCACGCAGAGTTCGACGCTCTGAATGGCGCGGCTGGTTTCGGCACGGGCGTCGACAAGCGGTTTCCCGCCCTCGCGTGCAATCTGCATCGCAAGCGTTTCGGCACGCTCGCGCATGAGCGCGCCGGCGCGTTGCAAAATGGCAATCCGCTCATGAACCGGAATCCACGCCCGCCGGTCTTCGTGCAATGCGCGCGCCTCGTCGAGCCAGCGGTCGATCAGCGGCCACTCGACCAGGTCCACGCTGCCGATGCACTCCTGGTCGTAAGGGTTGAGGACCTGCCAAGTCATTGGGGGCATTCCATCGCGCTCAGCTCATCGATCAAAACTTTGCGGTTCTCGGAGTAATCTACCGGCAGATCCACGAGGTGAACGCCGCCGCTCTCGAACGCATCGTTCAGGGTCGGAACCAGTGCTTGGCTGCTGTCGATCCGGTGGCCCGTCGCGCCATAACTTTTCGCGTAAGTGACAAAATCCGGGTTCGCGAAGCTCAGGCCGTAATCGGGAAACCCAAGTTGCTCCTGCTTCCACCGGATCATCCCGTAAGCGGCATCATTCAGAATGAGCACAACCAGGTTGAGGCCAAGCCGGACCGCGGTTTCTACTTCCTGCGAATTCATCATGAACCCGCCGTCGCCGCAAACGGCCAGCACACGGCGTTCTGGCCAGAGCATCGCCGCCATCATGGCCGAGGGCAGCCCGGCTCCCATCGTCGCCAGTGCGTTGTCGACCAGAATGGTGTTGGGCTCATGCGCGATGTAATTGCGGGCGAACCAGATCTTGTAGATACCATTATCGAGCGCCACGATGTCGTCCCGCCCCATGACCTGGCGCACATCGGCAACCACGCGCTGGGGTATGACCGGGAACCGTGCATCGTCGCTGCCGCGACGGATATGCGCGGCGATTTCTTCGTGCACACCGGCATAAGCTGTCAGGTCGCACGGCTGCTTGCCGCGAAGCCGCTCTCCCAGACCTTCCACCGACCCAGCAATATCGCCGATGACCTCCAGCTGCGGAAAATAGACCTGGTCGACCTCGGCGGCCTTGTAATTGATGTGAATGACGGTTTGCCCGCCGGGCTCCATGAAGAAGGGCGGCTTTTCGACAACGTCATGGCCGATGTTGACGATCAGATCGGCGCGCTCGATGGCGCAATGAACATAGTCGTCCGAAGACAATGCCGCGGTGCCGAGATAGAGCGGACTCGCTTCGTCGAGCACCCCCTTGCCCATCTGGGTATCGAAGAACGGAAACTGGGTATCGTCAACAAACTTGCGGAGCGCTTTGCAGGCGCTGCGCCGGTTGGCTCCGGCTCCCACCAGAAGGAGTGGGCGTTCGGCGGCGAAGATCCGCTCGGCCGCTTCATCGAGCGCGGCATCGCCCGCCATGGCGTAGTGTCGCGGGTGAGGCGCAACGACGGGTTCCGACGTTTTTTCCTCCGCGATATCCTCGGGCAACTCCAGCAGTACTGCGCCGGGTCGTTCTTCCTGCGCCCTTCGAAAACCCTCCCGAATTAGGGACGGTATGCGATTACCGTTCACGATCTGCTTTGCCATTTTGCATAATGGGGTGAAGAGCGCGACCACATCGACGATCTGGAACTGGGCCTGCTTCGAGACCTTGATGGGCTTCTGCCCGGTAATGATGACGAGGGGGAAAGCGCCTAGCGCAGCGTAGGCGGCCGGCGTTGTAAGGTTAGTCGCCCCCGGTCCCAACGTCGCCAGACAGACGCCGGGTTTTCCGGTGAGGCGACCATATGTCGCTGCCATGAAACCGGCTCCCTGTTCATGGCGGGTGACGATCAATCTGATCGAAGATGTGCGAAGCGATTCAAGCAAATCCAAATTCTCCTCACCGGGCACGGCAAAGATGTATTCGACACCTTCGGCTTCCAGGGCGGCGACTAGGAGATCGGATGCTTTCATCAGCAAAGTCTTTCTTGCGTTGTTTGTTCGCAGGCCTGCTGCAGTAGCATTCCGTTGTCTGGCTTGATGGGACACCAGCCACGAGCACAGGGGTAATCTTAACAGGCTCGTGCACCAATTGCAGGAGAAGCCGCCATGACCCGTGCGAGTAGATAACAACGATGCCGTTGGTTCACTGTTCCGCCAACGTCCGAGGACCGCTGTCTTAGCTCACGACTCGGGGAAAACCGCTCTGCTTTCGCCGATCCACGGCAGACCGCCTCTATCCGGTTCTCGACGCAAAGCTCGAGCCTTTGGCCTCCCTTCGATCGCAGACCCAACTCAGGCGCTTCAACGACGCTTATATGGATCTTCGTCCGAGTGGCTGCTCGTCGGTCGAAGGCACCATATCATCGGACCGAAAGGAACGAGGGGGCAGGGCCCTGCGTTAAACGAGTGAGCGCGCCATAGCAGCGCAACCATTTGCCAAAGACCTAGGAGAGATGACGTGGAAATTCGCGAACTGATGACAAAGGATCCGGCATGCTGCAGCCCGTCGGACAGTGTGAAGGAAGCGGCTTCGCTGATGGCAAGCAACGACTGCGGTCAAATTCCCGTGACCAACGCGGAAGGCGAGCTGGTCGGCGTCATTACCGATCGCGACATCGCTTGCCGCTGCGTTGCGGAAGGCAAATCTGCCGAAACCCTGGTCGAAGACATCATGTCCTCTTCACCCATCACAGTGACCACCGATGCCAGCGTTGCTGAATGCTGCAAAAAGATGGAAGACAATCAGGTTCGTCGCCTTCCGGTGGTCGACGATGCGGGCAGGTGCTGCGGGATCGTGTCACAAGCGGATATCGCGCGGCATGCTGGTGAGCATCAGACAGGGGATCTCGTGCGCGAAGTGTCGGAGCCGGCGCAATAATTTGCTTTTGGCGCATATGCTAAAAGCGGCTCCGCTTCGCAATTGAACGCTCGCGCATCTTTGCTGCCTCACGCTATTCAGCGTGAGGCAGCATTGATACCCTAGGCTTTAAGCGGTTCGGCTGGTTCTGGTGCAGATTCGACGGCGGGATTGAGCTTATTTGCTTTTGTACCATTTCTGCGGATCCGCTTTGAGCGCCTTGACGATCTTGGGAAGCGTCTCGCGAAGGGAGCGCTTCGGCCGCCATCCGATGAGCCGCCTAGCCCGATCGTTGGTGACGATGTAATGGGAGCTCGCCTCGTCGATCATCCACTGCTGGACGAACTGCTCGTCTCCAAGCACCTCGTTCTGCAGCCATGCACCGACTTTGGCGACGCCTTTGGGAATCCGGACCGTCGTCCATTCCTTGCCGTGTATTTCGCAATGCACGGTGTCTTGGATCTCGGCGTATCCCACGGCGTCCGACTCCCCGATCAGCAGCGGCAGCTCCGAGGGCAGATCTTTGCGGTGTTCGACGACCCTTGCGAAAGCTTCGGTTAGATCGTCCAGGTGCACCCTGGATTGCGCTGCCCAGAGCATTCCCGCATACAAATGCGCGATTGTCCGGTGTTCGTACACGCCCGCTATCTGCTCGGCCAGGAAAGCGGAGTGGCCCATGTCGTCGTAAACACCGGCGATCCGCAGGAATACTACCGGTATGTGCCGGTGCACCTCACGGAGCAGTTCTTCGGTCTGCAGTTTTGACTGCGAATATGGCCAAGTGGGACCAAGTGGCGACTCCTCGTCGATCCGCTCTTCAAGCCGCGCCGTCGGCTGATGCGCGAGCATGGTGCTTGCGAACACGAACCGCTCGACCTCGAAGACTGGAGTGCCTCCATTAGCCGCTTCGTGCCTTGGACGGTGATTTTCTCGTACAGCGGGTTCGGCTCTCCCGTGATGTCGTAATAGGCAGCAAGGTGGATGACTGAAGCGATCCGGCCGCCGAACTGGTCCCGAACCTTCTTCAACGCGGTTTCCACGCCCTCGTCGGTGCCGAGATCCAAGTCGATTATAGTCGCTGGTTCAGAGGGAGGTGATCCACCAGCCCGCACCACCGCAGCAATTTTCCATCAGGAAGCCTACCAAGCCATTCATGGCGCCGTAGTCGGCGGTGTAGATGAGCGAGCGGCCTTCCCGGCGCTGCTGGATCAACCCCGCGCGCGTAAGGTGGGCCAAGTGAAACGATAGCGAGGAGTTCGGAATGTTGAGCGTTTCGGCGATGCCGCCCGCCGGCATGCCGTTTTCGCCCGCCTGAACGAGCAGGCGAAACAGTTCTAGGCGATGCTCCTGGGCAAGGCCGGCGAGAGCCTTGACCGCCCAAGAAGAGTTCATTTCCATCAACCTCGAAATATAAAAACGCATATTTGGCGTCAAGATTTATTTCGATAATGATCGAAATACGCGCCATGCCATCGGATCTTGATGGTTGAATCGGGGCCCGCCGGTGCACTCAGGACAACGCCTAAAACGGGGCAAACTTGCTGCCGAGTCCTAAAGGCTTCGGAGCGAAAGCTTACTGTGATGTGGGTTGTTGGGGCCGCTGGAAGAGCTGAAGAGCGGCGCGAGCAGCGGACCGAGCCGAAGGTCAACGAGCGCACCCAGCCGAGGGTTGAAGGCTATTGGCCCGGGTCCCGGCTGAATTGCGAAGCGCCAGCATTCCCGGGCGCGACAGGGGTCAGACCTGATTTATCAATGGTTCAGAGAGGCTTGACTAGCTTCATGTAACATGAGGAGCCGCCCTATTACCTGCCATCTTACAGCTGTTCTCATGATGCTTTCAGCCTGTTCGGATGGGGCTTCCATTTCGCAGGCCGAACAAGGTCAAACATACGCCACCATTCTCGAGGCGCCGCCCTATGCGCCGGTCGCCCGGATTGGGCCAGAACCCTATTCGCCCACGTTGCAAGATCGTCGCTGGCGGTTTGCCGACAGGCTGGAGGAACGACATCTGCCCCTGTTGCGCCGCCTCAAGCGCGGCGAGATCGGAAACTTCGGGGGAATTGAATGGCGCTGGCGCGACGGGCCGGAGAATGACGGCCTGGGCAAGGTCACGGGTGTCGCCTATTTCCTGAACGAGCCTGCGGCGACCTTGCGGCGTTATACCAGCAATTCGCTGTTCCAGCCTGCCACAGCCGGCTTCGCTCGCACCGACCAGGACCGCGTCGCGCGCGAGTGGGCTGGCCGTATCGGTGACGGTATCGCATCGCCCGGGTTCGGAAATATGAGCGTACCGTGGTTAAACATCGCGGTGCCACGCGCCGAGTTCGAAGCCATGCGGACCGCGAAGCGATGGAATATCCCCCCCAACCTTGTTCTGCGTTTCAGCGAATGGGCAGAGCCAGATCTCCCCGCTGTTCCCGATGATTTAAGGCACTTGATCCGCTACTTCCCGTACGAACGGACGCTGCCCGGTCCCACGCCAGACTTGGCAACCTACGATGCGATCGTGCTGCGCGACGGATGCTTTTTCATCGACGAAGAAGGCGCTGACGATCCTTTGGCGATGTTCCCACTCGGCGTCGGCGTCTACCGCGATCGCGAGGGGCATATGGCTTTCCGCTCCCGCCATTCCGCTAACGCGCGGCAATTGGCCCGCGTCGGTACCCGCATGCAGCTCGGCTATCGCGCAGAAGTGGCAGAGCCTCCGCCGGCGCTCATCGAAGCCTGCGGGCGCCACCGCGTGGTAACGGTCAAATCGCTCGATCAAGCGGCGGGCTATGGCGGGGTGTGGTTTGCGGTGAAGCAGAACGCCGCGCGCGAAGGGCTGAGGAAGGGGGAAGCGCTGCGCCAGGCCAATGATTGCCTGCTGGAGCAAGAGCGTGTGCTGGCGGACAAAAGGCTTCGCGGCGGGAAAGCCGAGCCGCAATGGTGCGAGATGGCCAACCCCATCCCGCCCACTCCACCAGTGGAGCCGGATGCGGGATGACAAGCATGAATTTGAAACGATCGACTTACTCTTCCGCGCTCGCACTAAGGCGTCTGGCGTTGCCGTTCCTTGCAGTCATGGCGAGCGGTGGTTGCACTGAAACGGCGAATACGGCCTCCGTGGAAACACTCGGACAGCCGTTCAGGGCGGAATTTGATGAGCGGGGTCTCGCCACGATCCTCGATGCGCCTCCGGCCGAATCCACGCCGGTGCAGCCGGGCGATCCGCCGCCGCGCACGGCCGAGCAGATCGCGGCTGACGAACAATTCCAGCGAGTCGTGGATTTTCAGGGGCGGGTGAGTGACGACGTGGCGGAGCTTTCGCGCCGGCTCGAGCGCGAGGAGCGCGGTAATTACGTCACCGTCTATTACGACAATGAGGGCGATCCCTCGGTCGTCTTCCAGTTTCTGCGCGACGGTCCAGAGACTTTGCGCAAATACACGCAGCACCCGCGCTTTTTCGCGGAGAACGTGCGCTGGTCAATGGAGCAGTTGCAGGCCGATGCGCGATGGATGTGGGAGACCTTTCGCGAGGACCGCGTGTTGCGCTCGGCCGGGACCGGAGGGGGCAATCAGGTGACAGCAGAAATCAGCGTGGCGGCGGAAGAGTTCCGCGCGCTGGTCGCTCGCAAGTGGGTTACGATTCCGGAATCGGTGGAGCTGCAATTTCGGGCGCCGCCGGTGGTGCCGCTGGTGAATCCCCCGGTGCCCGCAGCACGCGATGAGGCCGTGCCCGCGGCGGTCGCGCCGCATATTCGCATCTTTCCCCGGCATGACCGGCCCGCAGGACCGGTCAACGCCATCGGCAGCCGGGTGAAAGTGGTGCTGAAGGATGGCTGCTTCCGCGCCGCGGATCGCGACAATTCTCTGGTGCTGTTCCCCTTCGGCGCAAATCTGTTCGTCGACAGCGAAAGCTACCTCGCCTTCGGCGACGAGGAAGTACCGGGCTACGCAAGGGTTGGCGAGACGGTGCAGTTCATGGGTTCGGTCAATGAAGTGACCGAGCCGGAATTGGTCGATCCGATCCGCGCAGCGTGCGGCCCGGGCAAGGTCATCAAGGTGGAAGGGCTTGAAAGCGCCGCGGCGCGTAGCGAGCAGCAGGTGAGCGATGGCGAGGTCAACGCCATGCGCTGGTTGCGCGACAGCTACGGCCTCGACGAAGCGCAGGCGCGGCGTGCCTATGCTTGGCTCGAGCAGCGGCAGGCGGGCCGTCGGCAAACCGGGCCGGACGGCGTGCTAATGCCCCCGATCGGCGCTTCGATGGTCATTATGAGCCCGCCTTCCCCCGTAATGGACCCAGCCATATGTCCGCCGGGCAGCAGCCTCAGTTTCGGTCTGTGCCGAACGCCCGAGGGCTATCTGCGCCCGATCCCCGAGTGGCTCGCCGAATTTCTGGAGCAGGATCGATGAGAACAGCAATGCTCACCGTGGCCATCGCAGTCACTCTCGCGGCGTGCACGACCACTCCGGCGCAAAGTCCGGGCAATGCGGCAAACGAGGCCATCCCGTTCGACCTGACTTCAGGCCAGGCGAAACTTGCCGCAAGGCTCTATCCCGAGCTGGCCGAGGCGGCCGGGCCAAACGACAATCTGTTCATCTCTCCGCTGTCGCTGAGCGAAGGGCTTGGTCTCGCCCTGTTGGGTGCGCGCGGGCAGGCCGAAACGGAAATGCGTGCGCTGCTGGGATGGGACGCGGCCACTCGGCCGGAACTGCTGGTCAATGCCTACGACGATTTCCTGACCGAGACAGGCGACGACAAAGTATCGCTGTCGGTCGCCAACGCGCTTTGGCTCTCGGACGAGCTGACCTTCGAGGAAGACTATCTGCAGACCGTCCGCGCGGCGTTCGGCGCAACTGCGGACACGGTCGATTTCGGCGGCGCCCCGCAAGGATCGGCGGACCGGATCAATGGCTGGGTTGCGAAGGCAACGCGTGAGCGGATCACCAAGATCGTCGATGCCAGCGGCTTCAACGATCTTACTTCCGCAGTCTTGACGAATGCGGTCTGGTTCAAAGCCGACTGGACCGTGCCCTTTGAGGATGGCTCGTTGAGCGAGTTCACACGCGGGGACGGCTCGAAGGTTGCGGTCCACATGATGGAGCGGCTCGCGCCGCTGCAATATCGCGAGACCCGCGACGGACAAGCGGTGGCATTGCCCTATGGCAAGAGCCAGCGCTTCGTGATGGAAGTCTTTCTGCCGAAGGATGCCCAGACCCTGAGAAGGTGGGAGCAGAACCTTCACGCACTTTCGTTTATGCTTGCCGATCAGGGCAGCGATGCGAAGTTCGATTTGGGCGCTTCAACAGAGCAGACCATTCTGCTGCGTCTGCCGCGCTTCGAAGCGCGCTTCGACGAAAGCGTAAAAGGCGCGCTCATTGCCGCCGGAATGCCCTGCGCCTTCGCAGAAGCATGCGCGAACTTTTCCGGCATGGCCAACGCGCCGCTCAAGATCGACGATGTCGCCCACGCAACCTTCTTGCGGGTCGATGAAGAAGGCACCGAGGCGGCAGCGGCAACGGCTGTGAAGATCGTCGTGGTTGGCGCGCGGTTGGTGCCGGACGTGCCCCGTATGATCGTTGATCGGCCGTTCCTCGTCACCATCCGCGACCGGGCGAGCGGCGCGCTAATCTTCTTCGGTCGCATCGCTGACCCGACCCCGGTGGAGAAGGCGTCATGAACCGTTTCATCCTTTCCGCGAGCGCATTGGCCTTCGCACTGGCGCCGCCCGCCCAAGCGCAGGAGGAAAAGCCGCTTTCCGAAACCTGCCCGAATCTCACCGCCGAAGAGATCGACGGCATCGAGAATTTCAAGGGCGAGTTCGCCGAAACCGCTTGGTATGCCCGCGCCTATTGCGTGAGCGTGGAGGAGGCGCACCGTCGCATCGAAATCCAGCTGCGCGGCTCGATCGGCCCGCGCACCGAACCGGGGCCGCCGCCGCTGCCCGCGGCGCCCGACGATTCCATCGGTAATCTGCAAGGCGTTCTTCGCGAGAAGGAACCGGACACATTTGCCGGGCTGTGGATTCAGCACGAGCCGACCTATGGCGTGGCGGTCGCCTTCACCCGCGACGCGGCGGCGACTTTGGCGAAGTATACCAGCGACCCGCTTTTCCTCCCGATCGAACGGCCCGGGCCAACGGTAATAGAACTGCGAGCGACCCAGGATCGACTGGTGAAAGACCTGTCGCGTCTCGGCATCAGCTGGTTTGGCGCAGGCAGTAACGAGATGACGGGCACAATCAGGATCACTCTTGGCCAGAGCGCCGATCCGATCCGCGAGGCAGCTGCGCGCGGAGAAATCGACCTGCCGGATTACGTCCTGTTCGAGGAGCCGGACCCGTTTCCCATCCCCGCGCCGCCAGTTCCGCCGGGCGACACGCGCATCAAAGGCTTCCCGCAGTTCGCATACCGCACCGATGGTATGCCGCGCACGCTGGCCGGGGTGCCGGACGTTCCCGCGAGACTGACTTTACGCGACGGGTGCCTGTGGCTTCATCCCGAAGGCGAGGAGCCGAAGATTGCGATATGGGAAAAGAGCCAGGCGCTCGACCTCACCGATCCTGAGCGCGTGGCGGTGATGAACCGGTTCTCCGGGGCGAAGGTCTTCGCGAACAGCGATGTCGTGCTGATGGGCCTTCAGCCGGGCGAGGAGATCCCGCCGGCCAAAGCCAACGGCGCAGACGGATGCCCGGGTCCCTATCGCGTCGTGCGCGGGATCACGCCGCGCGAAGTCTGGGACAGTCAGCGCAAACAGTCGGCTCTGGCCGAACGCGAACGCGCGCTCGGCAGCCGGGTAGCGGCGGAAGCCGACTACGCTGCCGATATGGCGCGACTGGCCGAATTACAGGCCTGGCGGGAAAGCAGGATGACGGAACGCGGCGATGTCGTCGCTGCGATCTGGATCGATGAGCATCAGGCGACCGCCCATGTTTTTCACACCGACGCGGTCTCGCTCGATGCCCTCGCACCCGCCGCGCTCCGGCCATTCGTAACGGGGCAAGTAGTGCCGCATGGGGCGAATGCACTGAATGCCGCACGCGACGACATTGCCGCTCAGTTGGCCGCACTCGGTCTCGAGGCTCAGATCACCATCAGCGAGATCGAAGGCTATGTCGGTGTGCGTCCCGAAGATGTGCGCGCAATCTCCGACGCGGCAGTAGCGGGCAGGATCCACTTCCCGGCGTTGGTCCGGCTGGCGATGGATAACCAGTCGGCCATTTACTGGCAGGATATTCCGATCCGCCGCGACCCGGAAGCGGTTTGGTATCCGCTGGAAGCGCACCCAGACTTCTCGGCCATCCGTGCGCTAGTCGAGCAGACGCCGATCATGCGGCCCGAACCGCCACGCCCCGGCGAGACCGACAGCCGCTGGGTCGCAAGCAAGCCCTCCAGAGCCGGATCGCTGCAACAGACGCATTTTCTCGTGGCCTACGGCCAGACGTTGGACCGGATTCAGAACCTTCGACGCGCAGGCTACGACCCGATCGAAGCACTGGAGTCCATGAACGGGCGGGCAACGGTCGAAAAACGCGCGGTGCTCGCCACCGATATCGTGATCGCCGAGCCGGTGGGGATCGAGATGTTCCACAACGGGCCTGACGGCTTCACATCCACGGTTCGCTGGCGAATAGTCGAAACCTTGTCGGGCGCCGCTACTCCCGGCAGCGAGCTGCGCCAGCGGCTCGCCTCGGGCGAGCGCCTGAACGAGGCGGGGGAGCGCGTTTACGGGCAGGCGATGGACGAGCCGGTGTTGCTGCCCGGTCTGCCCAACTCGCTCGAGCCGGGCTCGCGCTGGGTGCTGCATCTAAATGACGCCCTCTATCGGCACTCGGCCTATGTCCAGGGCGGAGAGGGCGTCGCGCGCACCGAAGGACGCTGGTTCGTCTCGATACCCTGGATGCCGCCCTCGCGCATCGACGAGGATGGCATCGTGCGTCCGGTCTCTCTCCATCCGGAACCGATCGCGCTCGACGAACTGCGCGAACGATTGGCGCCCATCGCGCGTGCGTTGCGGATCGAGGAGGGTGAACGAAATGATTAGACCAGTCCTGATCGCGTTCCTCATCGCCGTGTGCGCGGTGCCCGAGGCCGTAAACGCCTGCACGTATAGCCAACGCCCTGAACCCGTCGGTCATGCCAGCGGCCAGTATTTCGCGAATGAAATGCTGGACGCGGCAACCTACGCCGATCTGGTGCTAGTGGAGGATGACGGCACCAGAGGCGGTGACGCGCGTCCGACCGGCATCATCACCGTACGCACCATCGCGCGGTTCAAGGGCAGGAGCGCCGACCGGTTCACCCTGTTCGGTACGCCATCCGACAAGGAAGGCATCTTCTCCGCGCCCTTGCAACATTTTACCAGCGAGACGGGCCAGGTTACGCCGTTCTCCTTCAGTGAAGAACGGCCCTCGCAATTGTTCCGGGAACCGGTCGCCGAAGGCTCCCCTCCACCTCCCCCTCCGCCCATGACGAGTTGCAGCCCGCCCGGTCTCACCGCCGAGACCGGGCGGTTTTACGTCGTCCTCCGCGATGCCGAGGGCAGGGTTCTCAACCGATTGACCATGAGCGACGGAAGGGCCAGCGCGCCCAATCATCCGGCGTTCGGCTTCGTGCCCGTCGTACTTTCAGATGAGGACTTCTGGCTCTATTCGGTGCGGCTTGCAGCGTATCGCGATACGTCCGACACTACGATCCAGCTCCTTCATTTGCGGCCCGGCAGTTCTCCCGCCGGCGTTGAGAAAGGTCTGCGCGGAGCCGGCGCAACGATCCACGCGGCCTATTATGCGCGCGGCAATTTCGTTGAAGAAGTTCGTCCGGCACCGCACGAGCAGGAGCGCCCCTGGCTAGAGAAAGCGAGCACCTATCTCGATTCCAGCCGGCGGGGACGCATTGGCGATCCGCATCATGGCGCGGCTGAATTCCTGCGCGGAAAGCTCGGCCCGGACAGTGTCTATGGCACCGGCCTTGGCTACCAGGTGGCCCAAGCGTTCACCCGATCCGTGCGCGAGGTGCAGCAAGCGACGGCCGCTCCTCGCTTGGTCGCCGTCGAAGTCGCAGGGGATCCCAGCGCATTCGCTGGCTTACCTTTCGTCGATCGGACCGGGCCACTCGATCGCGCGGTGGATCGCCTGCCGCAAGTCAACGGCGCGGACGAAGCCGCCACTTTTGCCATTATGCAGCGGATCGAACGCGACATTTGGCTGCTCAATGGCGGGAATGGCAACTGTCAGGGCACGTTGCCGTGAAGATCTACCTGACCGCCTTGGCCGCGTGCTTGCTCACAGGCTGCGGCGAACCCACCGATATCGTCGTGCCTGAACCGATAGACCACTTGTCCGGGCGCATCTCCTACGATGGGTTTGGGTTCCGATTTCCTCGTGGTCTTGAAGTGGAGGGTGCGCTCGAAGAGTGCCCGAGTAGAGCTATCGAATGCCCGCTCGGCGATGACAGCACGCATCTAGTCTGGCGCGCAGGCGACGTGCGGTTCGATTACGTTCTGGATCATTACGGCGGCGTGCCCATGAGCGACGATTGGGGTGAGAAGATAACGATCAATGGCATGCCTGCATTCCGCAAACATCTGCCCGATGGCGCCACGCGCTATCTGATTACCAATCATGCCAAGGGTGCGGAGAGCGCCAGAGTCGCGATCTGGAAGGAAAAAGAAGAACCGATTTTTTGGGGCACGTGCCGCAGCGATGCGGGATGCGAGGCCGTGCTTCAGACCTTGGCGACGGTGGGCATGCGGAGCGCAGCGCAGGATTGCGCGGTGATGTTTCCTCAGCCACCCAAACAGTGGGTGCCACCGCCGGGATACAAGCCCCTCGCAGAGACCCTTCCAACACCGCAAGCGCCCCGACAAGCCCGCGAAGACTTGCGCCCACCTGCTCCGCCACCGCCGCCCGCACCACGTCCGCCGGGTGCCGAAGAAATCTGCAAGGACTACATCAATGCGGCTTAGAGTCTTTGCCCTTCCGATGCTGCTGGCTGCCACGCTGGCCGGTTGCAAGACCAGCGAAGGGCCGACGGTCGGGACGGCCGCGGCCCTGCCCCCGCCTCCGCCCGGCCAGTTCGCTCCGATGACCGACGCGGTGAGAGAGCTCTACGGCGAGTGGCGCCCACTGTCCGGACCAGGCGTATCGGAAATGGATCGCCTGACGATCTGGAGTCCGATGTTTTCGTGGGGCAGCGGATGCAACGTCTCGCAGGGACAGCTGCGCGATCTGGGCGAAAATCGCTTCACCATCGAACACGGGTTTGGCGGGCTTCCCGAAAATTGCCGATCCCTTTCTCCTCTGGCTCCTTTCGATGGCGCAGACGTGGCGATCACAATGCCAGATAGTGAGACATTGCGCGTCGAACGGGGCGGCGAGACATGGCTGTTCGCCAAGGTCGATGTCGCCGGGACTCACCCTAGCGAAGACTTCATTCGCGGCGAATGGTTGCTCGCCGATATGCGCGGGCGCCCCTATCGCGGTGACGAGTTGACCCGCGTGACATTCGGTTCGGAATATCGAGTGGACGCGGCCAATTGCTCGGTCGCAACGAATGCCTGGTTCAGCGACCGCGATTGGGAGGTTCGGGTCGCAGGCTCCTATGTTCGTTTTAGTGACCGGTGCCGCACACGCACCTTGGGCGACCGCCTGGCGAAACTCGGCACAGCGGCATCCTATCGCGCCGAGCCAGTCGAAACGCGTATGACGCTGCAAATCGCTGGCCATCGCGCCACGCTGGTTCCAGCATCCCGCTTTCCTGAACTGGCAGGCGACGCTGAAGCCATACCACCCCATCCGTGGGCGCAGGAACTTGCCCAGGCTGCGGCCAGACTTGAGGGTGAGAAGCGGGATGCGCTCGCCTTGCGTGCCGTGGGGCTGGGCGGCGAAGGATCGCCCGAGGTCGAAACGCCAGCCGATCCGCGCCGTCTAGCGTTTTCGGGGCTGACGGCATGGCAACACGCGCAGGCTCTCGAGGCGGGGCTCTTACCGGCCCCGCTCGATCCGCCTGAAGGCTTGCGCCAGCATCTGGCGTCCGCGCCCATCGTTGCGCTTGCGGCGCTGGAAGGAATTCGGCCTGTCGATCGCGGCGATGGCTTGTCGCTCGATTACCTCTATCGCGTGCGCGAAAGCTGGCGCGGCGGGCAACGGGCGGGAGACCTGTTGATCGTGCGCATGCCGCCACTGGAGGGCAAGAGCCGCTCGCCACTCATCACACCCGCACCGGGGGACGAGGTGCTGCTGCTGGCGAGCAGGAGCGGCTATATCGCCGGTCGTCTTTTCGAGGGAAATCCTCCTTCCGCCGATACGCGGGTTGTGCAGATGACACTGCCGTTGATGCGGATCGTGGAAGGCAAGCTGGCCGAAGCCGTCGATGGCGCGAACGTGCTGGGGGCGGCAGGTTTCGCGGGAACGAGCGTAGATGACGCGCGCGAGCTGGCGCGGTCGGTGGAGGAGGGAATGAAAGCTATCGCGCCTCCGCGCCCGGTGGACAATTTCGGCAACCCCACGGTTCGGCGCTACTTCATCACCAAGATTGGCGAGCGGGAATTGCCGGATCCTACCCGGCTTTGGATAGAATACGTTTTCGGCGCGCCGCGCGGTAACGGTGGCGTGACTGCTTATTTCGACGGCTGCACGCCCGTCAGTCGCCAACTGCACCTGGGCGAAGGTATTTGGGCCGCAAGCGCGGTGGCCTGCCCCGGAAAGCTTCCCAACGGCGCACCGATCACCGAACCTGCGGTGGCCGAAGCCGTTCGCTGGATCGAGGACAACTACTTCCCCGACATCATCTGCGTCAGCACGTGTCCCAAAGATCCGGAATACACCGTGCCGCTTCCCGGTGGTGAAGTGATTATGCGCGCGATGCTGCAATGAGGGCCTGGGTATCCTTACTCGCTGTCATCCTGTGCGCCTGCAATCCCGCGCCCGATAGGACCGCGGGCGCTAACCTTAGCGAGGATATCGACCGTCATATCCGCTCGCTGGAAGATCTCAAAGGTAGCTGGCGGGTGGTCAGCATCGATGGCGAGGCCCTGCCCGAAATGGCGGAGGAACCCTTCATCGCCATCTCAAGCGACGCGATCGGCGGTTCGATCGGTTGCAACGCGTTCGGCGGGCTGGCTCTTCTTTCCGAGGGCCGCATTGCGGCGCATAGCTGGGGCGGTGACGCAATGGGGTGTCCAGGGCGGCTGAACGAGCAGGAGCAAGCCATCTCGGAGCTGTTCCTTGCCAATCCGCAGGTGCTGCTCGAAAATGATCAACTGGAGATCCGTTCATCCGCCCATCGGTTGACGCTGAGGCGGACGCGCCGGGCGAGTGATTCAGGACTATCGCCCGATCCCATGCGCATCCCCGTCGCCGGTCCGGTCTCGCAGAAACTGGCCGACACGCGCTGGACGATCAGCCGCATCGATGGCCAGACGGCAAGCTCGAGTCCCTCCGACAGGCACCTGCCCTTCTCGCAGGACGGATGGCAAGGGCTGGCTTCGTGCGCCACGCTGTTTGGCACCTATGCGATCCAGGGAGACCGTCTGCTGGTCGAAGACGAGATTGGCGCCACCGAGCAGAACTGCACCGGTGAATACCTCGCTCTCGACGACGCATTCGCCGATCTCATGCGCTCCGATCCGCGTTATCTTGTAGGGCCGAACGGAGAACTCCTCATTGCTGGCGGCGGACATGTGCTGATCGGCAATGCGGAGCGATGATGCGTGTTTTTATTTCCTCGGCGATGGCTGGTTTTCTCGCGGCCTGCTCGCAAGTGGATGACACGGCTACGCTGTGCACGTTCGACGAGAATGGGCGAATGATCATGGAAGCAGGCAACCTCACGGCCGCTTGTGAGGAACCGGCAGCGATCCCGATCGGTGCAACGCAGGAGCGCAGCGGTCGTCTCACGATTCAGGAAGCGCATTTGCCGCCGCCATTCTCCGATCTCGACAAGGAATGGCCGCCCCAGCCGGTGACAGACAAGCCGAAGCTGGTCAGGCCTTCCGTGCCGCCCGATCTTTCCTACTACATCCGCGCGTTTCCGCAGGCGGAGGAACCGGCAGGCGACGTTCTCGATCTCGGCAGTCAGCACACTATCGTGTTGCGGGATGGCTGCTTCTTTCTCGACCGGGAGGGCGATAACGATCCGTTGGTCCATTTTCCTTACGGAACTGCGCTGACTATCGACGATGAGGGCTATCTGGCTTTCGGTTCCCGATACGAGCCAGACAGGATGGGAACCGTTCGGGTCGGTCTTTCGGCAGAAACGGGATGGTTCAGCGAACCCTCTGCAGCCTCGCCTGAACTGGCGGCAGCTTGCGGGGACCACAAGGTCGTCAGCGTAACGACGGTCACCGACCCGTTCGCCTGGCCCGAACGCTTCAACCCGGCACTGCGCCGCTACGGCGAACGTAGTGGCGACCGCCCTGCACAGATAATCACGCGGGCCAATGCCTGTGCTGTCCGGCAGGCGCAGCGCGAGGCTGACCGCCGCCTGCGCGACCCAAACCTCGAACCGATCGACTGCAATCGCTTTCGGGGATTTTGAATGCTGAGCACCCAGCAACAATTTCGCGACGCCAGACATAGGCGGAACGGGGCGTACGCAGAAATGGTTGGACCAGCATGAAAGGGATTTTCTGCTCTGTCCTCGCCGTGACGCTTTCCGGCTGCCTCGCACCCCTTGAGACCGAGATCGAAACCGAGCGCGGCGAAACGGCGTCGTCGCTGCCTGTCATTCTGCATGCCCGGTCGGACCTTGCGATGGAGGCGCGCATATCGGGCAAGATCACACGAGCCGGATCGTGCCTTTATCTCGAGCATGCGCCAGGAGAGCGCGCCCTCATCCTATGGGGCGATGACGATGTGCGCGTTGCGCGGCTCGACGACACCGACTGGCTTGTGAACAACTACACCTCGGGGTTGCGGATCCGAGAGGGGGAAACGGTCCGCGGGGGCGGTCGGTTCTATCCGTCCGATGCCGATCTGGCGGAATTGGCAGATGGCGAGATTCCTGCCGATTGCACCGGCCCCGCCGTTCAACTCTATGCCATCGCGAAATTCGATCCTTCGAAACCGGGCGGCATCCCTGATCCGCCACCGCCACCGCCGCCCGCTCCATCGGCTCGGGATACGCTGCTGTCGCAGGCTTTCGACAAGCACTGGGACAACCAGCGGTGGCCGCGACGGACGATCAGGAACGTAGCTGACCCGCGCGAAGCGATGTTCGCCTACATTCTCGAGAACTATGAGGGCCGCAAAGGCGATATGCATAGCCATTTCTGCCTCCGCGCTGCTGAGGACGAGCTGATTGGAAGGCTCTCGCAGCGTTTCGGTCCGCTTTACTCCGAAGCGGATTGCTCATGGAGCGGTCCGGGCGTGGTTCTGACGGCCAACGGCGAAAGCGCCATGTATGTCGATGCGCGGATCGATTGCTCAGGCGATCGGGGTTTCTGCGCGGGTTCGGGAGGCGCAACCTACGGCAACCTCGGTGCCGAGCATGGTGCCTATCGTCTGCGACGCAAGGGCGACGGATGGGAGATCGAGAAGCTGGGGCTGAGCGTGGTGTCGTGAATTAGATGAAGATAGGCATTCTCCTTCCCATCGTCCTGCTGGCAGGATGCCAAGCGGAACCGCCTCCGCCCAAAACCTCCCAGCAAAACACATCGACGGTCGAAGCGCTCTCGGCCTTCGTGCTTGTCCAGGACGTTGGTGGGTGGGAAGGGCCGGCCGTCGGGATCAATGGTTCATTCGCGGTAAAGGACGATTGCCTCGTGTTCGAAACCGGGCAAGTCGCCATGACGCCTATCTTGCCAGCGGCCTCGCGTCTCGAACGCACCAGCGATGGCGGCCTTGCAATCGTCCTGGAATTGGGCGGAGCTCGTGACACGGTCCTTCTTGGCCGCTCGTTTGCGCTGGCGGGCGACGTCATAAGTGCGACCGCCGCTCGCGAACTCTCCAGTCAGGTCATTCCCGATCGCTGCCCGTCCACCGTCCTGAGAACCGCCGGAGTCCGTCAATGATCAAGCCATTGGTCCGCAATCGCCAGAGCCGCACGCTGTTTCTCGCGGCCGAGCCCCGTATTTGGCCTCACGATCTCGCCGGCTGCTCTGGCCCAGGGCGACAATCTCCGAAGCCAGCAACTCTCTCCTCGCGCCGTACCTCACCTCCGGACCCCTCGAATGACGCCAAGGGCGTCGCATGTTGTTTGGGATTTGCGATAACTGCAGCCGAAGCGCAGCAACGCTTGGTATTATCGACTGGGCGGACGAACCCCCCTTCCAATGAGGGCGGTCTCATGTAACTGGCGATCAGCTGGCCACCGCCCCAAAAGCGTACGCGGAGTCCCTAAAAAGGCATCGAACCAATACGTTAGTGGCCGTTTGCGGGCCCTTTCCGGGCTTTTTCGGAAAACCAAATTAGGGAAGTGCCTGTTACAACAGCAGAAATTACCGACAATTGGATGCCTCTTCTGGCACCAAAACTCCTGCGGGAGTGGCGTCAAAAACCTTGAAAAAACCGCAGAATTCTGCCATTTTTGGCTGGATTTTGATGCCGCGTATTTCACGCTGATTCAGGCCGTGCCCCCACAATCAGGGGCGTGGAGCGGGGCATATGCCCCCTCATGCCCCTTTCTGGCGAAAGGTCATGCCTCCAAATGTCACTGACAGCCTTGCAAATCCGAGCTTTTTCGCCCGGTGCTACCGCCTACAAGCGCGCCGATGAGCGCGGCCTCTACCTCGAAATCTTCCCCAAAGGCTCGAAGCTCTGGCGGCTGAAGTATTATGTAGGCGGCAAAGAAAAGAGGATCGCTCTTGGTGCCTGGCCGGAAGTTAGTCTTCAGGCGGCCCGTCTCGAGCGCGACGAACTCAGGCTGCGTATTGCCAAGGGCGAAGACCCTGCTTTGACCCGGAAGAAGAACAAGGCGACGGCCAAAATCAGCGCCGCCAACACGTTCGAGTCAGTTGCCCGCGAGTACATCGAGAACAAGATGGTCGGCGAAGGCCGCGCCGAGGCCACGCTGCTAAAGGCACGCTGGTTCCTCGATCTGCTCAAGCCCGCGATCGGGCACATGCCGATTTCGGATGTCGACCCGCAAATGATGCTCGCCCCGCTGAAAAAGCTGGAGGCGCGCGGCGACCGAGAGACTGCCAAGAAGTGCCGCTCCTTCGCAAGTCGGGTGTTCCGCTATGGCGCAGCGACTGGCCGCTGCACCACGGACCCGACAGCGATCCTCAAAGGCGCACTGCTGACGCCGCAGGCGCGGCACTATGCAGCAATTCTGGAACCGGAAAAGCTGGGCGAGCTGCTTCGCGCCATCGACGCCTTCGAATGCTACCCCATCACCAAGCTTGCGCTGAAGGTCGCCCTGCACATTTTCGTCCGACCGGGCGAGATGCGGTACGGCGAGTGGCAGGAGATCGACTTCGATAAGGCAATCTGGACGATCCCCGCTGGCAAGATGAAGGCGCGGCGCACCCACGCTGTGCCCTTATCACGCCAAGTGCTTGAACTGCTCACAGAGCTGAAGGCGATCACCGGGGGCCAAGGCTACATCTTTCCAGCCTTCCACACCCGGCTGCGCCCGATGAGTGAGCACACCATCAACGCATCGTTCCGGCGCATGGGCTACAGCAAGGACGAGATGACCGCGCACGGGTTCCGCTCAACGGCATCGACCCTCCTCAACGAAAGCGGGCTCTGGCACCCCGATGCCATCGAACGCGCACGGCCCCACGGCGACAGCAATGCCATTCGCGGCACCTACAACCGAGGCCAGTACTGGGATGAGCGGGTCAAAATGGCGCAGTGGTGGAGCGATTATCTGGATGGCCTAAGGGCGCGCGAGGTGCAGCACTAGGTCCGCCAAGGCAACGACGACCTAAGCCAATCAGCATTAGGCGCTTAGGTCGTCGATCTATGCCATTTCTACCGCAGACCAGCCTAGAATTCCGATGGTCCAGTCTGAGATGCGGGGTCCAGCAGCAGGGTGTTAATCGTCCTCTGAGAAGGAGGATGTCACAAGCAATGCCTCGACCACGATTTGGAGCCACAGCGCCTTGACTTGGCTTTCCACCTTGGTGGCGGTCGCAATGGCATGAGTGTCAGTGTCGAAATGGTCTTGGAATTCCTGAGAGACATCCACCCTGTAGCCGCCACCCGCGCCATATCGGTTGTAACAAGTTTGCCATAATGCGCTGGCCTGACTCTGCAGGTGAGGTGCGTACAGCATTCGGCCTGCAAGCGCGACACGAGACAGAAGTTCCTTGCGCCACTCCTGCAACTCCTCGCGCAGGTTCTCAAGAAACTGCGCGACGTCGGCCAGGTGGCCGAATTCGTCATTCAACCCTTCAATCGCCTCATCAATACGCACGAAAATCTCGTTCGTCCGGAGATTGACGTCGCGGCGCACACCTTGGCCGAGGATGTGGGCAGCGTTGAACTGAGGCCAGTCACCGTGCCGACTTACCGATGCTGCGACCGAACTCTGATGCGTGTTCTTCACTTCAGCGACAAGATTTGACGCGGCTGGACGAGTTACCGGTGGCAGCTCGCGGAAACGATTGGCGGCCTTACGCATCGTATCCGCAATGGCCGTGCGTGCTTCACGGGTCTTCGCGACATCGGCGTTGATAACTAGCGTCTCTGCTGCCTCGACGTGACGTTGGATGCGAACCACTTTCGCGGCGCGGATCGCGCCAACGCGTTCGATCAACCAGGTCCAGATCAGCTCTGGCGAATCCTCCTCCACGTGGAAGAAGTTCACCGGTGCCGCTGCGAGACCTTCCGTTGCAAACTGCTGATCAATTTGACCCTCCCTTATCGCGTAACCCTCTTCGGCGGAACTGGGTCGATTCCCCATATCATCGATTATCTTCAGAGCCTCATCGTTGCGCGGTAGCGCAAGGAGGCAGATGCGTTCTTCAGCAATAGCGTCAATGCCAGCATCGACCGTATCTCGCATGATCGACAAGGGCACATTTCCTGGCGCGTCGGAGAATGAGCAACAGAGCACTGTGACCGTGCGCTCGTCCTCGATCCGTTTCATCAGATCTGCGCGCTGGGTCGTACCTTCCACCCCCTTGGTATCGATCACGCTCAACGCGTAAGGTGTCTCGCGCAACACTTCGAGCGGCAGAAGTACGGTGATACGCTCCGGCACCGAAAAATCGGGGTGCTGGCCGTAGTTGATGCGGCTGATGTTTTTCGAAAGCCAGTCCATGCTATCCTCAACATCCTTTGACAGGATGATTTGGGTGCCGGTCCGGCTTTCCAGCTTCATCCGCGCCACAACCTCAGCAATCGCAGCATCGACGTCGCCAACGCGGTCGATGAGCTCCTTAAGGTGGTCGATGGTGGTAGGCTTCTCACCTGCCTTACGTGAGCGCACCGTCACACGGCGAACGTCAGCCATGTTACGGATGACACGGTCCAGCTCACTCGGAAGCCCGCCCTTGCCTGACGCCACGCCATTGACCAGGTCCGAGACCAGCATACGAATGTCGTCCTCGTCCATGCTATCGACCGCGATACCAAAGGCAGGGGCAATCTTGATGGCGACTTCGCAGACGGTCGTGCGACCGCTGCCGGTTGGGAAGACGCTCATCTTCTTCTCACCATCGGGCACCAAAAGGTTTGTAACGAGCGATAGCGCGGTCGTCTTGCCGACGCCGATCTCGCCCATAAACGCTATCCCGTGTTCCGTGTGGCGAATGAAATCGACGTCGCTGAACAAGCGCTTGCGCAAGTTATTCAGCGGGTTCTGCAAGATTGGGTCGAAGTCGTCGCTCTTCTCAAAGGCCTCGAGTGTCTGCAGCGCCTGCTCGGCAGCCCAAATGGCTTCGCGCTCAGGATGCCGAAAATCAGGGCGGCTGAGATGAAACCACTTGCGCGAGAAGAACTCAACTATCGCTTCACCGAGGGGTGTTCCCAAAGCGTCGAGGTAACGCTTTGCCATTTTCGGATCAGCGGATTCTGACGCCTCCAGCCTAGATAAGACACTTGGACTGATCCCAAGGGATGCTGCCAAATCGGCTTGACGAACCTTCGACTCCTCTCGCGCCATCCGCAACAGCGTAGTCGGGATTTGGTCATCCATGCGTCGCACTCCTAACGAATTTGTGAATGACGTCTCCTATATTCCCACCTCCGTGCGAATGCAACCACTGAAAGTGTATTTTTTATGTGAATGTATTCTCTATCGTGATCCAATTGCGTCGGGCACGCCCCTCGTTTCTGTCCCGAACTCCCGAAGCTATAATCTAAGGGGAAAAGGTGCCATGGGCCACCACCACTAGGCTTGCCCTTTTGGTGCCTCCAGCATCTTTGGTGCCTCCAGCATCGCCGGGCGCTAAGCGCCCGGGCGCCCATCCTTCGCCTCGTCGTCGAGCGGCGTCCGCAACACGATCCGGCCATTGATCGGCACGACCTCAAGCTGCAGCGACAGGCCTTTGCGGTCGCGGTGGAACCATGCGGCACCGATCTTGGTCCAGAAGGCTTTCTCGCCGCGATTGCTGACATGCCAGGCAATGAAATCCGGAGCCTTGGGCTCGGGCGCTGTGGCGGGTGCGGGTGCTTGTGAAGTGCGGGCCATGAGATGTTCCTTTCGTGTTGGTGGCTCGTTGCACCAAACAGAAGGGCAGCGCGGCAAAGGGCGCGGGGTCATGTCCAACACGGGTGACTGCCAGGAACCGGCGCGGGCCGGACATTGACCCTCGCCTGCGCGCGGCCAGTGCGGGTGCTCAAAACGAAGCGGCCAGACCGATGGACACCTAGGCTGCCCCCATCCCCCGCTTGCACCACGCTGCGCTCTGCCCCAAACCCTTGTCATGGCAATGGAAGGCACCGCGCGGAAACGCTGGAGCGAGGAGGAGACGGTCCTCGCGCTCCACCTCTATTTCCAGCTGCCGTTCGGGAAGCTGCATTCGGGCAATCCGGAGATCCAGGCGCTGGCCGCTACCATTGACCGTTCGAACAGCTCGGTGGCGATGAAACTATGCAACTTCGCCAGCCTCGATCCCAAGATCACCGAGAGCGGGCGCAAGGGGCTGGAAGGTGCATCGAAGCTCGACCGCGCCACCTATGCCGAGTTCGGGCAGGATTGGTCGGGTCTGGTCGCGCGCGCCGAAGAGATGTGGGCTAGCCAGGTCAACCGCCAAATCGCCGCAGCGCAATTGCCGCCGTCCGCCAGCCATCTCCTCCACGAGAAGTGCAGCGAGTTCAAATTCGAGCCGTGGCAAGGCGAGTCCACGACACAGGCCATCATTAACCAGTGGGTTGGCCAGGAGTTCTTCCGCCGCGCGGTGCTCGCCAATTATGAGGAGGCCTGCTGCATCACCGGCATCGCCGATCCGCGCCTGCTGACCGCCAGCCATATCAAGCCATGGGGCAAGGACACCCAGAACCGCCACAACCCGGCCAACGGCTTGCTTCTATCCGCCACGCTCGACCGCGCCTTCGATCGCGGGCTAATCACCGTGGACCGCGCCCGCCGTATCCATGTCTCGCGGCAGCTGCGCGACAGCCGCAGCCGGGAGACCCGCGACTATTTCCAGCAGTTCGAGAAGGCCACGCTGCGCCCGGCGGCAAGGTTCGATCCGGAACCGGCCTTTCTCGACTGGCACAATGAACACTGCTTTGTAGATCACCGCGCCGCCTGACGTGTCAGGCGGCGCGCTTGGCCAGCCCGCTATCCCTCGACCACATCAGAACAGGGACAGCTGCGCCTCCTCGCCTGCGACGAACATGACGGGCGGACCGGCCATCACAAACTCCCGTCCGGCGTGACGCACCGAAAGCAAGGCGCGAGGGTTCCACCGTGTGGGACAGGCGAGCCATGTCAATACTCGCTCGCGAACATGATGGTCAGCACCCGCCGGGTCACGGCGGGATCGGCAGGGTCCTCGCTTCCGAACCGCAGCTCGCGGTCATAGGCATCGATCTTCCAGAACACGGTCACGGCAACATCAACAGGCCGCGAAGTCGACCAGAGACCTTCCACCCCCCGATAGATCGCCCCGAAGTCGCGTTCGCCATAGGGATCATTGTCGAGCGTGAAGGCATCAAAGGTCTCGACCAGCTCGCGCAGCCGCGACTGATCGGCCTCAGGCAAGGCCCGAATGCCCTCGGTCGCTACCACCAAACTGGCAATCCCCATGGCGCGGCGCGCCAGATCATTGAGCCGCGCAATCCGCTCGGCCCGCGACAGCACCGCGCCGCTCATGATGCAAGGCTCCCACCGCACTCGCACAGACGCACCAGCTCGCCAAAATCCTCGCGCTCCCCCAGCTCGTCCGCCAGCTGATGCACCGCTACCAGCGGCAAGCCGTTGTCATGCGCCAGCATGCCCAGCCAGTCCTCCCGGCACTCGGCCCCGCATGCGCGGTAATTCAAGATCAGATCACCCATGGTCCAAACTCCATCCGGCAAAGCCGCAAGCGTCACGCGGCATGCGGCCCTGCCTTCCGGCGAGGATGGGAGGGGGAGGGAAAACCCCAATCGATGCCCTGGCGCGGGCCAGCGGGCGAAGCCCGCCACACGGGGGCTCGATTGGGGTTTGGGAACGAGAGGGCAAAGCCTTTGGCGTTCCCCTCAAGGGTCGCCGCAGCGCTCCGCACAGACAACGGCGCCCTTGCACGGCGCGAAGCCGCCGGACGCCCTGCGCGCGGACCAAGTGGGCCAGCGGGCGTTCGGCAATGAGAGAGGCCAGAGCGCCTCCGGATTAGCTCAGGAACGCCGCGCCCTCAGGAGCATGGCCACCGGCCATGCGGGACAGAGCGCGTCCGCCAGAAACTCCCGCTCCGCTTGTACACGCTCCTGATCGTCACCCGAATGGGCCGGGACTAAAGGCCCGGTCCGCACCAGCGGATAGAGCAGGTTGCCCGGCAGGGTAGCGCAGAAGAAAATGAATATCTTCTCCACATCAATATCGACCACAACAGCCTGACACAGTTAGCATCAATTCTGTGACCTTCGCAATTTTGAATAGGCTTCAGTTGAAAGCCAATTGGTAACTAGCCCTTGAAATGCTTTATCATTCATGAATCGTACGAAGATCTCCTCATTCTGATCCATGCGCTCAACAAATAGCGCTTCAAGCAAATTCTTGAACAACAGCTCGAATTTTTCGCCCGGGTTCGCAATGGCTGCTTGCCGCAAATTGGCGTCGGCCATTGCTGCCTCAACGATCTGATCGAAGAACAACTGGTCGGCATTGTTGAAATCAGTACCAAAGCGGTCATTTACGACATCAATTAGTCGGGAAAGGGGTACTTCCTCGTCGCGCGCCACCTTCGAGCCAACAGAGGATGGGCCGTCGAGCTTATTGGCAGTCCCTTCGGAAAGGCTGATTGAGCCCTCACTGACCTTCTGAAGGCGATAGTAGTCGAGCCGGACGTCGTCGTCGAACTGATAAGAGGGGCTGCCTCCCTTCTTTGGCAGCTTCGCGGCCAGATGACGCAGGAAGACGTACAACTTCTCCAGATCAGAATCCTGATATGGAATGATCTGGCTCAGGAAGCTGTAGAGACTGCCAAATGCCAGAATCTTTCCACGCAACACCTCGGCGTCGGCCGGATCGGATTTCGCAAGATCAGAGAAATTGGACACTGGCCGATCGATAACGGCATTCATTTTCTGGTGATCGGCCGGGCTCTGCTTCAGCTTGGGCTTGAAATAAATTTCTGAGAAAAGGTCAACATCGCTCAGGGCGTAAATGCCGCTCGAATCCAGTTCGCCTTTGATCTGATACATGCGGTTCGGGTCGACTTCTTCGCCGATCTCTGCGCCTTCATAGTAGGTTTTGAAGGCCTCCTGAATCTCGCTGCGGTCGTTCACGAAATCGAGAATGAACGTATCTTCCTTGAAAGGGTGCGTGCGATTGAGCCGAGATAGGGTCTGGACGGCCTGGATGCCTGACAGGCGTCGGTCGACATACATCGTGTGGAGAAGCGGCTGGTCAAATCCGGTCTGATATTTCTCCGCGACTAGCAAAACCTGATATTCGGACGTCGCGAAAACGTCGGGCAGCTCCTTTTCACGGACACCAAGATTCATTGCCTCCTCGGTATAGGTGACATCGGAAAGCTTGTCGTCGGCCACCGCACCCGAGAATGCGACTAGCGATTTGATCGCATACCCCTTCGCCTTGATGTACGCGTCAAAGCTCTGCTTATAGCGCACTGTTTCCAGCCGGGAGCCGGTCACGACCATGGCTTTGGCGCGGCCGCCAACCTTGTGTTGCGTGGCTGAATGGAAGTGCTCGACCATTACCTCGGTCTTTTGGGCGATATTGTGCGGATGCACCTTCAGGAAGCGAGCCAGCGCCAGTGCCGCCTTTTTCCTGACCACGTTTGGATCGTCGTCACTGGCCTTTAATAACCGGAAATAGGTGGCGTAGGTGGTGTAGTGCTTGAGGACATCGAGGGTGAATCCTTCCTCGATAGCTTGGCGCATTGTGTAGCTGTGGGCCGGTTTGCCGCCATTCCCAAACACCGCCAATGTCTTGTGCTTCGGGGTCGCGGTGAACGCAAAGAAGCTGATATTTGCCTGGCGACCGCGCTTCGCCATGCTGCGAAACAGCTCGTCTTCGCCCACGCTTTCGTTCTCGGCCATATAGCGCTGTGCCTCTTCGCGCAGCCGCTGCCCGCCAAGGACTTCCTTCAGGTCCGTCGCCGCTTCACCGCCTTGTGAGCTGTGCGCTTCATCGATGATGACTGCAAAATTCCGGGTCTTGAGCACCCCGTCACCATCGTCCCCCCGCTCTTCCGCCAGCCGGATCAGCTGGCGCGAGACAAACGGAAACTTCTGCAAGGTCGTGATGATGATCGGCACTGAGCTTTCGAGCGCTTCCGCCAGCTGCCGGGAATTGTCGTCGATCTTCTGCACCACCCCGTGCTTGTGCTCGAACTGATAGATCGTATCCTGCAACTGCTTGTCGAGCACCACGCGATCGGTGATGACAATGACACTGTCGAACACCCGGTCATTGGCGCTGTCGTGCAGCGACGCAAGGCGATGAGTAAGCCATCCGATGGTATTGCTCTTGCCGCTGCCCGCCGAATGCTCGATCAGATAATTGTGGCCTGGGCCTTCGGACTTCGCCTTCGCGACCAGATCGCGGACGGCCTCGAGCTGATGGTAGCGCGGGAAGATCAGAGTTTCCTTCTTGACCTTTCGGCCCGCGTCATCGCGTTTTTCTTCCACCTGCAAATGGATGAACCGGGCCAGCAGATCGAGCAGGCTGTCTCGCTGGAGCACTTCTTCCCAAAGGTAGGCCGTGCGATAGCTCCGGCCCTTCGGGTCAGGTGGATTGCCAGCGCCGCCGTCGTTCCCGCGATTGAAGGGCAGGAAGTGTGTGGCTGGTCCTGCCAACCGCGTCGTCATGAATACCGCATCGGTATCGACGGCGAAATGCGCGAGGATCCTCCGCTTGAACTCGAAAATCGGTTCGCGCGGATCGCGGTCACGGCGGTACTGGCGAATGGCATCCTCAACGGTTGATCCCGTCATGGCGTTTTTCAGCTCGACAGAAATCACCGGAATGCCGTTGACGCTCAGAACCAGGTCAAGCTCGTTGTCGTTGCTCAGCGAGTAGCGAAGCTGACGCGTGACGCTGACGATGTTGGCGGCATAGCGCGCTTCCAGCTCTGCGTTCAGATCATGCGCGGCCTTGAACGTGGCTACGCGCAGTGTTTTGCCATAGCATTTGAAACCGTGCCGCAGCGTGGCAAGCGAGCCATTGGCATCGATCCACTTGACCAAGTCGGCCAGTACCTGCGCACCGGTCTTGTCGCCATGGAGCGCCTCCAGCGCCTTCCATTCTTTCGGCTGGGTGGCGCGGATAAAATCGAGCACAGCGTCGGGGAAGATGGCAGATGCACGGTCGAACTTGTCCGATGCGATCGAGGCATAGGGATTCGCCAGTAGTACCCCCTCGACAACGATCTCGAAGGCTTCTTCGGTATGGCGGGCGGGCTTTGCGTGGGTCATGCAGCCAACCTCTTTCTCAGGAACCAGATAGCAACAGGCCTAAAGGGCAGGAGTTCATCTACACTGGTCTCGTATTTGTCTATTTCTGCGCGAACCTGATCATTACTGGGTTTTTTTGTGCGCCACCAATCGAGCACAGCGTCAAGTGCGCCTTTTCGGCTGTTCTTCAAAACCGCAATGTTGAGATTGAGAACACTATCTAGCTGTCCATCAAATACCTTGTCATCGGACCGAATCTCGCCGTTGCTTCGATATTTGATGCGGGCTTCGATATCGTGCGCGGGTGTCGCGGGGTTCCACTGCAAATCCTGATTGGCCTTGCGGTTGTCGCAAGTTTGGCCATCGGGCTGCGCTCCGTGCCCGCCAAGGCAGGCGCCCAAGAGATTGTCGTAGTTCAATTGCAGATGCGGGTAATTCGCCTGGCATTGCCAGTGCTCGATCTTCATCTTCTGGCCGTCGGCGATAATACGCCCCATGCAATAGCAACACAGACCTCGTTGCTCGGCCACCAGTGCGGCGCGCAGCGCATCCTTGCCCTGATAGTTCTGGTAGAAGCTGTGTTCCATCGCCCGATGCGCGGTAAGGCAGGCAGGCTCATCGCCCTTAGCAATGGCCCTCATTCTGCACCCTCATCCAGAAAATCGAGCAAGAGCCGCGCGCGCGTGATTTCGGGATCGCCGTCACCAATTTCCGTGGCCAGCGCGTCGATGGCCTTGCGCGCCTCTGCACCTTTCTCTTCGCCGATGAGCGACGCGATAACGTCAAGCTTTGCCGCAACTTCGGCATTGCGCGGCGGAGTATCCATTTCTTCTTCAAGCAACCGGCTGGAATCGACGCCATAAGAATGCCCCGGGCTATAGACCTTGCCGCCATCGATTTTGCGAATTTGATCGGGTTTGATTTCACCGAAAATCTGCGGCGAATGGGTCGTCGCAATAAACTGGCAGTTGCGGAATGTTTGCGTAAGCAGGCTGGAAACCTGCCGCTGCCAGCTCGGGTGCAAGTGCATATCAAGCTCGTCGATCAGGACGACCGCTACGCCATCGCGCACGGGATCGTCCAATCCGGGATTGGCCTGCGACAACCGGCGGGCAAGATCGAGGGCAAGCGCCAGCATCCCGCGTTCGCCTTCGGATAGGTGGCGCACGTCCAGTTCCACGCTACCTTTGGTGATCAGCAGGCGCGGTTTTTCGTCTTCGTTGGTGGCGCGAAGATCAGTGCAAGTCGGCAAAAAACGCGCGGCGGCGGACTTTAGCGCGTCGAGGTGCAGCCGTGCGCGCGGCAGTTCTTCGGCTAAGGCTTCCTGCGCCAGAATCCACGACGCAATATCAGCCAGATGGAGCGCGCGGACAGTAGAGAGCGCATCGGCATAAGCGATGGCTTGGCCCGTGGTCGTGCGGCCTTTGTTGATCCGTTCGTCCGTGGGGTGCGACCGGCGAACTCCGAAAAACAGCGCCAGCGGCTGGCTGCCATCCTTGTCCACCTTCGGCCAGGGCTGCGACATTTCCTCCTGATCGGGCAAAGTCATCGCGCCCGCGCGCACGGAGCCTTCCTGATCCGGCACGTATTTTTCGCGCGGCAGGTGCATGAGGAAATGGCGTGCGTCATCGGCAAACTGAAAGTCCAGACGCACGGTTAGGGCCGGACTGCCGATGCGCGTATCGTCTTCAGTAAAGGCGATAGGTAAGGCTTTGCTGGCCGTGAACTTGGGCATCACGCGCGACAGGGAAATGCGCAAGGCCTCCAGCACGCTGCTCTTGCCCACGCCGTTGACGCCGACCAGCAGGGTGAAGGACGGATCGAGTTCGAACGAGGCATGTTCGAAGCCGCGCAGGTTGGTCACATCTAGCTTAGTGATCTTCATGCGGCCTCCGGGATGGCAATTTGGCCGGTGACGGCGGCGGCGATCAGGGCGCTGCGGCGTTCTTTCAGCAGGGTGATGGAGCGTTCGGTGGCGGTAGCCAGCTTGTCGATTTTCACGCGCTCTTCGGCGATGTGGGCGACGATCAGTTCTTGCTCGTCAAGCGGCGGCACCGGGATGCCAAGTGCTCCCAGCACGCCTGTTTCAAGCTTTTTGGTTCCGTGGGCAGATGAGTCTGCCTGATCGACAAGGTATTGTGTCGCCCCTTCCAACACGGCTTTCAGAAAGCGCGGGCTGATACGTTCGTCACAGCGCAAGGCCTTCATGTCCTGATTGATCGTGACCGGTACAGTGTTGATGGCGGTGGGGAAGCTGTGTGCTAAGATCATCCCCCGAACCACAATAAGAACGGCCCCTTCGTCGATCATCTTTAGGGCACTGTTGGCCAAAGCCTGCTCTGAAACATGGTCTTCGGCGTCGGTGATGAAGTCACGCTTCATGTCCTTGGGCGAAACCCAGGGAATTTTTCCGTTCCAATATTCCTCCTTCTTGGTGTCGGGTGTCGCGCCGCCCATGAACGAAACCAGAAAGCGCAGCGGGACCGATGCCCAATGCTCGGGAATATCGCCGAGCCAGTCTATGCCAGAGGGGCGCAAGGGGGCGGAGCGGTCCAGCCCGCGCATGACCACCTCTGCCACCAGCGTCCGCCGCTTTTCGGCCAGCAGGCCCAGCAGCTTCTGCTTGGCCTCAATCAGGGTGTCGATTTGCGCGGCATTCTCGTTCAGAAATTTGGCAATTGAGTTTTGAACGTGGATGGGAGGGTACGGAACGCGCAGCGACTTAAGTTCATCTGTACTTAGCTCCATGAATGTCGAGCCACGGCCTAAAGTTTTCAGATAGGCGTTGTTCGCATTTAGCCAGTGAAAATAGAACTGGGGGTCAACGCCCGATCCTGGTTCAAGCAAGAAACACCCTTGATTGGAGCACAGTTCGACCTCTGCTACGGCAAGTTGGCCGATTGGAGCGCGTTTGGTGAGAACGACCGTTTCGGGCGGCGATAATCGCGCGCTGCAACTCCTCAAGCCGTCATCCGTGATGCGGCGCTTCGTACCGACTATCTTCCCGTCTTTCGCCGCGCTGACATCCTCAGGCGTGACCCAAAAGATATCACCATCCCAGTAGTCGGGATTGCCACTTTCCGGCGTCGCGCCGCTTCCGATTGAAAACAGATGCCGAATGGCGATGTTCGGAAACGCGCTCACTTCGTCACCTCCTGCAAAAGGCGCAAGATTTCCTCTTCTGCCTGCTTCAGCTCAGCATCGATCACCGCCAGCGGGCGCGGCGGGGTGAACTTGTAGAAGTGGCGGTTGAAGTTGATTTCATAGCCCACCTTGTCCTTGGTCCGGTCCATCCAGGCATCGGGCACATGGGGCAACACTTCGCGCGCGAAGAAGGCGTCAATATCGACCTTGAGCGGAATATTCTCGAAATCGCGCAGATCGGGATCGGGTTCAAACCCCTTTCCCTTGCGCACCTTTTCCGCCGCCGCATCCTTGGTGGTGAACACGCTCCGGAACAGCTTTTCGTCTGCTGCGCGCCACTTCGATCCGCGCTGCTTCAGAACGCGCTCGATGGATTTTGACACGGCATTCCAGTCCATCAGCGGTTCGCGGCCAAGCTCCTTGTCGATCGCCTGAATGTCGTCGAGCAGGTGGGGCGCGGCATCGAGGAAGCGCGCCTTGTCTTCTACCGTCATCTGATAACGCAGCCGCAATGGCCGCTCGACCGTGACGCGGGTGTAGCCGAAATCGTCATTGTCGAAGATCTTGGACTGCTCGCCTTGGGCAAACTGACCATAGCGACGAACGATATCGGCAATCTGATCCGGCTCGTCCGGACGGTCATCGCCCTCAAGTGCAGGCCCCTCGCCGATCTTGCGCCGCTTGTCGCCCTGGCTGCGGCGCATCGGAATCCAGGTGTCGCGCGCGTCGACCAGCTGGATCTTGCCCTTGCGGCCCTTTGCCTTACGGTTGGTGACGATCCAGATGTAGGTGCCAATGCCGGTGTTGTAGAACATCTGTTCCGGCAGGGCGATGATCGCCTCCAGCATGTCTTCTTCGATGATCCACTTGCGGATGTTGCTTTCGCCGCCGCCAGCGCCGCCGGTGAACAAGGGCGAACCGCTGAAGACGATGGCTGCGCGCGAGCCGTACTTTTGCTTGGCAGGGGCATGGTCTTCAAACTTCGAGATCATGTGCTGCAGGAACAGCAATGACCCATCGTTCACACGCGGCAGCCCGGCATGGAAACGGCCAGACTTGCCGCGCACGTGCTCGGCCACGATTTCCTTCTGCTGCTTCTTCCAATCCACACCAAAAGGCGGATTGGCGATGAAGTAATCGAACCGGTTCTTGCCCTCATCTGCGAACTTGTCGTCGGTAAATGTATCACCGAACTGAATGTTCTCGCCGTGCCCGTTGTGGTCGACCTGCTTCATCAGCATGTCTGACGCGGCAGTGGCGAATGCGCGCTTGTTGTAATCCTGGCCGTAGACATACAGCTTCGCGGGCGAATTGTGCCGCCGCATATAAGCCTGCGCCTCCGCCAGCATTCCGCCCGTGCCGCACGCTGGATCAAGGATGGTGCGGACTGCGCCTTCTTTCACGAAAAGGTCGTCATCATCGTAGAACAGCAGGTCGACCATGAGCGTGATGACCTCACGCGGCGTGAAGTGGTCACCGGCTGTCTCATTCGCCAGCTCGTTGAAGCGCCGGATCAGGTTTTCGAAGAGCAGCCCCATCTGGTCGTTTCTGACCTTGTTGGGGTGGAGGTCGACCGCTGCGAACTCCTTGACGATCAGGAACAGGATGCCCGCCTCGTGCATCCGCTCGATCTCTGCTGTGAACTCGAAATAATCAAAGATCCGCCGGACGTTGGCGGAGAAGCCATTGATGTAGGTTTGCAGGTGCTGGTTGATGTTGTCCGGGTCGCCCAGCAGGCGTTTGAAGTCGAGCTCCGACCGGTTGTGAAACCGGTGGCCAGAAATCCGGTTTAACGCGCTATCCAGCGCATCACCCTCGATTTTACCACCGGCACGGCGCTTCGCTTCGGCCACCACCGCTTCTTTCGTATCGGCCAGAACGCAATCGAAGCGGCGCAGGACGACCAGCGGCAACATGACGCGCTCGTATTGCGGCGGGCGATAGGGGCCGCGTAGCAGGTTGGCGATTTCCCAGATCAGATTGGCGAGGTCAGTGTGCGTGGCCATCAGGCCGCTGTTCCGTTCTTTTCGCTCTGGGCCGAGAGCCGTTCGTACTCCTCCACCGACAGGACGATCACGACAGGTCTGCCGTATTTGTCGATGGAAACAGGAGCTGCGCGCGCCAGATCAATCAATCGCCCAAAGCCATTTTTAGCGTCGCGCGCCGACATATGCCGCATGTGCCCCTCCAGAGTTGGAGCTACTTTAGCCATCTTTTGGGGAGACTCAACTGAGCAAAGCAGGGTGGACGAGCACACGATGTAGTAGCCCCTAGTTCATCTTCAGCAGATCAACGATAAACTTCCCAAAATATCGAGCTATATAAAAGTGAAAAAATCCGATTATAAAAATACTTATCGAATCAATTAGAGTGAAAAAACCATTTAGGGCGTCATTTATATTGGAGAAAATTTAATCGATAGTTCTTCCTCTAGCCCGAGTTCTGATAACGCAAACTTAAGGCGCTCAAATTTACTTTTAGAGTCGATATTTCCTTCTATGAAATAGTTATCTGCGATTTGCACAGCCTGGCGCAGCTCACTGGGATTGGAAGCCAATTGCAACCTTTCTATGAGTCGACTTCCATGGAATGCCTCAGGCTGGAGGAGCAGCAATTGCTCGAACACCTGCGCATAAAGCTTGGCGACCTGCGTCACCTCCAACCGGCTTCCGAGGAACACGGCGTAATCGAGGCGCTTATGGCGGGGCTCTTCGGCGTCGAAGATGCTGATCTCATCGCCTTCAACATCCATCGCGGTGTCTACATTTGGTGCCGGCCAGACGTCGAGGAACCGTTTTGCTATGCGCTCAGCACGCGCTTCAACCTCAGCAACTCCCCAGCGGTCGAGCGCCTGAAGGTCGCGGTTCAACCAGAGACGGCTGAAGCGATAGCCCTGCTCCCCACCCCCATCATTCATGTCACGCTTCTCGGCAAAGGTTTTGTTCCCGAGGCGCCCGTTGTTGCCGGAAAGCGTGAGGTTTCCTGCCGTGTTGAGGTACTTCTCGCTCAGCAGGGCATATTCTTCCGTGTCTAGCCCACCTTGCCATGCGGGATCGGGATTCTGCGGGAAGATATGCTCGATGGTGATGTCGGGGGTCGTGACGTCGACAGGCTCACGATTGTTGTGGTTTTCCAGGCGCTCGAAAAAGTAAGTCCGGGTCCGGCTCTTGGTGCTGTAAAGGTCCTTCTCCCTCAGCATTGCGATGACTTCGGCATCACGGGGGAAGCGCTGGGTGCCGGTGCGCTGCATCAACGATCGCTCGATCGACGCGACGTAGTCGGCGGGATCGACCCGCTCGTACAAGCTCATGAATATCTTGTTCAGAGCGTTGGTCGGCAGGCTGAGAATAAATCTCCGCCAGACATAGCTTTGCACAAGCCGTAAGATCGCTGTGAACTGGTCCCTTGTGATGATGTTCTTCGAATAATCCCGGTAGACTGGCATCAGAAAGGGGTATGCAACGTTGATCTCAAGTGTCTTTATATAGTCCAGTTCGTGCGAAATGGTCGCATCATTTTCTAGACTTGGGTTTAGAAGCTTTGCGTAAACGTAGGACAGTTCAAGAATTTCATCGAGAGCATCTGTAAGCTCTTGTGAACTAGGAAGCGGGAAGCGTTCTTTGAACTTCTCGTAGACCGCGCCCTTGTTCGGAATTTCCTTCTGCTTCAGCGTGAGGAAGTCGCGGATGAAATCGGAAACGCGGCTGTCGTTGACCTCAAGATTGCGGGCGTTCGCTTCGATAGGCTCCCAGAACTTCCGGAAAATCTGCTCCTGCTCACGGCGCGCCAGCCCCATGAGAATGTAATTCCGAATGAGGTCGGCTTGTGACAGCTCCAAGCCAGTCGAGTTGAGGCTCTCGAAGATGCGCTGTGGGTTGTCCTTCCCCCGTTCCAGCGCAATCTCAACGAATATGAGCTTCGTCAGACCCTTCAGAACAGTGTCGAAGTTGCCCTCGCTGATCCGGCTTTCAAAGAAGCGGAAGTTTTCCAGCAGCCGCGAATAGCCCGAGACCTTCGCCCCCTCTTTGGGGTCCATGATCTGGCGAAGGGCGGCCTTGTTGTTGTCCGTGGGCTTCAGCTTCAGCTTCTCAGCCTCATCCGCGAACTCATTGATCAGGTAAGTCTTGTAGATGCGCTGGGCCTGCTGATCGCGGCCGGTGGCAAGCGCGAAACGATAGAGCGCGACAAGAATCAGCGTTAGCGTCGTAAGGCGCTGCTGGCCGTCAATTACGGTGAGCTCACGCAAACCGGAAACCGTGTAGACGTCGTCATGGACATACACGATGCTACCGATGAAGTGCCCTGACACGGCCTCGTCGGTGCCAACGGCAATGATATCGTTGAACAGCTGCTGGCACTGGACCCGCGTCCAATCATAGTTTCGCTGGTAGACCGGAATTGCAAAGGCGGTCTCACTGCTTGCGAGGAATCGATCTACCCTCGTTTCAGCTGCTTTCACTCGACACCCCCGAATTGCTGTCAGTTTTCTGATGATTAAGGGAGAACGTTCCGCATGTCATGTCTCGCGATGTCCATGTCGAAATCGCGCGCTTTCATCATTTGAAAGGGGCTACCTTACTGCTCTCCCAACCACTCCGCCGCCTTCGCCGCCGCGCTGGCAGCGGTGAAGATCGCCCGGTTGTCGCCCTTGAGCACTTTCAGCCAGCTGGCGAGGTAGCAGGCATGATCCGGACGCGGGGTGACCGACAGGCCAAGGTCGCCGCACAGGAAGGCTGAACCAAGCTCGGCGACCAGCTCCTCCATGGCATAGGCCTCGTCACCGAAGCGCTTGCCGAAGGTGCGGGCGAGGCGATGATCGGCCCCGGTCCAATGCACCAGCTCGTGGAGCAGGATGGCATACCAGTTCTGCGCCGCGCTGGCGGTGTCGGTGGCGAAGAACCGCTCACGGTCGGGCATGGTGATCATGTCGGTGGACGGGGTATAGTGGGCGCTGTCGCCCTGGATGCAGATGGCAGCTCCGGTGCCAGCGATGAAGGCCTCGACATCGGGGATGGGATCGAAGGCCTCGGCTTCCGCCACCTCGGGCAAGGCGTAGCCCTCGACCTGCGCGATGTTGAACACGTGCGAGCCCTGCGCGAAGATCCGGCCTGCGCCCTCGCGCGCCTCGTCTTCACTGCCCTCGGCCTTGTCCAGCACCTTGTAGAACACGATCGGCGAGGCCTTCTCGCCCTTGCGAACCTGTGCGCCTAGCGACTGCCACTGGCGGTAGGTTGCCCAGAGACCGTGGCCGAAGTCCTGCGCCTCGGCGCTGGCCCAGAGGGCGAGGACATTGACGCCGCGATAGGCCTTGCGGGTGACCGCATTCATGGGCCGGGTCAGCGGGGCGCTGCTGCGGTGCCAGGGGAGCGTCTATGGCCTTGAGCGATGTGGCGCGGTCCTCGACCGGCAGATAGGTCAGATCAATATCGACAGACAGGCGCGGCATGTCGCGCACAAACAGATTGATCGCGGTCCCGCCCTTGAGTGCAAATGCCTGCTCCCTGGCGACGAAAGGGATGGCGCGGATCAGGAGCGCGACTTGCTGCCGGTAGGTATCGAGGAAAGGCATTCCCTCATTGACCTCCCAGGTCAGACGGGACGGTTATCTGGTATGTGGGATCGAGCTTGCCGCCTTTCACGAGAACGCGCTTGCCCGCTCCAAGATCGACCCGCTCCATGTCGAGCCGGGATCGCCAGGCATGGCGGTGCCGGTCAGCAAAGAAGAAGAAAAGCCGCTTCACCTTCACGCTGGCGCAGGCCTCGAGCAGAGTCTGCAATCGACGCGGACTGAGGTCAGTCATGCCCTCCATCAACATATCGACCTGATGGAAGCTTTCGCGGTGCGGGAGCTCGTCGAGAAGTTCGAGCAGCGCACGCTCCTTGCTGGAATATCGTATAGGGAGGCTCATGCTGGCGGCACTGTACATCACAGGTTGCGGCGCTGGTGGAGCATCAGCATCGCTCGGAAACAGGCGCAGGCTGTTGTGCCACTGGAAGTCTATATCGAGGGGCAGGTCGGCCAGCCAGGTCGGGGCGCGTGTCGGTCCATAGATGTGGACCTCGCGCATCTGCGCGGAGAAATAATGCGCATAGCCAAGCTCCTCGAGCGCGGTGCGCCCGCCTACGGTGAGCGGCAGACCCATGAGGTATTGAAGCGATATGACGACCTGTTCCCAAGTCAGCGGGGATTGGGATCGGCGATAGACGCGGCGCGCTGGGCTATGGAGCCATCCCGCACGCACATATTGGCTGCGCAGTGCAGAAGAATAGCCTTGGTCCTCTAACCAGGCAGCATCCACCAGCAGCCCATCGGGGAGCTTTTGCTGCAGCTGGTTTAGCTTTCCATCAAAACGCGTAGCCATGCTTAGCCTTATGGCACATTTTCAAACTAACGTCCAGTTTAAGTTTGATCGATTTCGCTAAGTTAGACTTAGCATTTTTTTTCATTGTTAAACCAGAGGCATCGGCGTCGTGGTTCTCGATGCCCCACAGATTGGGGTGCGCGCCGAAAACTCGGCAACCTCAAGTCAGATCAATTGCCCTTGTCCCTCAGACACCTTGCTCCGACGTCTCTGCCGACGCTTGAAACTCCATGGCGGCTCGGGATTGTCCATCGCCCAAAGGCCTCGCCGATCACGCCGGGCATCGTCTTGCGCCGCAAAATACTCCGTCTCGCGGTCGAACGTGTATTGCTCGGCCACCCAGGCCCAGCCGTTCACAATCATCTCTAGCTCGATGTTGCGCGTGACGGGGCGCGGTCGCTTGACCGACCCGCCGCCACGCTCGCCCTCGTGGTAATAGTCAACCGCCCCGACATCCATCTGCTCGGTCAAGAATGCCATGCACAAGATCCGTTTGTACGGGTCGACGGGCATGTAGCCAGTGGACTCCTTGCCGATTGGGTGGAGCCGAAGCTCTTTGCCTGCGACAAGACCTGCCAGAAAGTCCCTGGCTTCCGGACCGAATGGCTGCTCCATTTCGGGCGCGTCGATGAACGCAAAGCGGAACGGAACGCGCTCGACCCAAGCCCGGCGATAGGGATGCCAGACGCTTGCCAGAAAGCCATCGCCGTCGAAGACTTTTCGGACGGTCGCCTTGAAAACGTCGTCGGGACCTGCAGGACCCGGATCATCGGGTACGATGATCATGCTGACCTACCTCGACGAATGCGGTGTCGTTTCTTCTCTTGATCGATTGTGCGGGCTTTGGGCGCGAAGGCGATTGACCGGTCCCAGGCCAACGCCGGAGCCAAGCAAAGCGCTGAGGATCATGGTGGAGAAGGTATTCGCGGATGCGATGCTGCTCCTCAATGGGGGAGCGCATCAGCAGCCCGCGCAAATCATTGTCGATCGTTTGGCGCGAAGCGCCAAGGCTCTCGGCCTTGGCATACCATTCGTGCCCTGCTTGGAGGTCACCAAACTCGATGTGGACTGCGCCCAACAATGTGCAGGGCCTGTAGTCGCTCGGGGTCAATCCATGCGCTTCGCTAGCCAACGCCTTCGCTTCGTCGAGGCGGCGCAGGTCACGCATTGCTCCGCCGCGCGTTGTTGCAAGGGCCGAATGTAGTTTGGGATTTGGACCGATCTGCGCCCGCGCTGCTGCGGTCAGGCTCAAGGCTTGCTCGGGTTCATCTGCCTTGCGCCAATGCGCGCTCGCGTTCACGGCATCCCAGGGCTTACCGCTGGTTTCCCATGCTTTTGTGAAGGCTTCCGCTTCCAATGCATGGAAGGCTTTCTGCAGCGCGTCTGTCCAGCAGTCATCGGCTTCGGTCTTCAGCCATGCGACGTCCTCGGCCTTGAGGCGCTGCCGATTGGCGACTTGCCTGAGTAGCGCCATCACGCGCGGATAGTCCTCGCTTTCGACATATCCTATGCCGAAGCGCTGCCGCAGCTCCCTTGCTTCCCGCTTTCGCCGCAGCTCGGGATCGTTCACCATGGCGGCAAAGGTCTCCTTGATCGCAGCGGCTTTTGCCTCTTCGCATGCCGCCCGCTCTGCCGCATCCTTCACGGCCTTGGCCGAAGCTTCCTCAATGCGTGCTGCCTGCTCCCGCTCGGCCCAGGAGGAAAACTCTCCTTGAGTGATCTTGCCATCGGACAAAGCGCAGAGGGCGTGAAGACCCGACGCGACGAGAAACTGCCGCTGCAACGCGGTCACTTGCTCGCCGGAATCGATCTTCAACAAGATCCCATTCAAGCGAGCCCCTAATTGAGACGCGCCGGGCAGGTCCTCCAGAAGATAGCGTTTCGCCAAATCGCCGCGCAAAGATTGTGTCATAGCCCTTCGCTACGTCTGGGGTTATGCGCACTGATGGTATCTACAACTCAGATATCGCGCAGCTTTCTATGTGCCACACCGACCTTTTGGATCTCTTAACATCTCCGGGTTGAGTCGTTGCCGGAGCGGGACGCTGCTGCGGCACACGGAAAGAGCTGGAAGCCAAAGCTATATTGATTGGCCTTAGAAGACGTCCTCGATCGAGGGGCCACGCTCTCGCGGCCCGATCTTGATATCGAGATCGAGGCTCGCGATCACGCGGAGCAGCGTACCGAGCTTTACTCCGACGCTGCCGTTCTCGATGGCTGATATGGTTTTCTGCTGTGTGCCGGAGATACCGGCCAGCTCTGACTGGGTCATTCCCTGCCGCACACGCGCGCTCTGGATGATTGCACCTAGCTGCCTCGGGAGCCTTACAAGCTGATCCATCACTGCCTCCCTTGGTCATTCTATACCCTATAAGGTATAAATCCGCAATATACCCTGTGGGGGATCAACCTGCCGCTTTAGACAGCTCTCCGAGCGGGGGAGCATGGTCAGCAGTTCATGGCCGTAGGTGCCATGTCATGGCGCGATCAAATTGTGGGGACCCAAAGCCGGTACGTATTGCAACAAACAGTCACAAATAAATCGAACCAAAAACTCGCATTGGAACGAGACACCGTGCAACATGATGAATGTGCCTGAAACAGCGCTTAGAGACCCAAGTCTTGTAAGCAATTCAGACTTGAAGCATGACAAGTGGCATTTCAATCTTCGAAATGTGTATATAGCAAGTATATCAAATACTTGCTTTTTACTTGTTTGTCCCTTTCCGGGCACCATTTTTCACCAGGATTTTCTGCCATTTTCCTGGAATTTCGGGCGGGCGCCCCTTTTGTTTCGCTGATCATGAGCGGACGATCTTGCCGTCGAGGAGCTCAATCCGGCGCGCGCATTGAGATGCGACATATTCGTCGTGAGTGGATATCAGGAAATGGGTCGCCATGCTTTGGTTGATGGACCGGATAAGGGTCATTAGCTGGTCGGCGGATTGGCGATCCAAATTTCCGGTGGGCTCATCGGCCAGAACCAGAACCGGATTGTTGATAAGTGCGCGCGCCACGGCAACGCGCTGGCGTTGGCCACCCGACATGGCGGCGGGACGGTAGTCTCTGCGATGGGCGAGCCCCATGGCCTCCAGCAATTCGGCGGCGCGCTGCCGCATGACATGATTTCCCGTCCGGCCGCAGCGGCCGCGGGCATCATCACGTTTTCCCGCGCTGTCAGATCGGGCAGAAGGTGGTGGAACTGAAAGACAAAGCCGAGGTGCTTGCTACGAAACTCCGTCCGCTCCGGATCGCTGGCGTGCATGAGATCAATGCCCAGCATCTCGGGGCTGCCACCGCTGGCGCGCATGAGCGTGCCGAGAATGGTTAGCAACGTGCTCTTTGCCGAACCAGACGGACCCAACAAGGCCGCCATTTCGCCGGAAGCCATGGTGAGATCGATCCCTTTCAGAACCTGCGCTGCCGCCTCCCCTTCACCAAAGGTCTTGGTCAGACCCGAAACCTTCAAGATCAGCTCGTCGCTCATGAGCCGATAGCCTCCACCGGATCGATCCGGGTCGCCCTGCGTGGTGGGAGGATCGAGGCGGCCATGGCAGCAGGCGTGGTCAAGCCGATCGCAAGTAAGAAATCGCCTTGCGTTCGATCGATCGGGAGTCCGCCGCTGGTGATTTCAGTCACGGGCGGCAGGGGAAGCAGGACCAGCCACGCGACCCCCGCTCCCACGAGTGCACCGACAAAGCCGATCATCCTGCCTTCCAGCACGTAGACCGAGACGATCAGTCGCTTGCTCGCCCCCATGGCGCTCATGATACCGATTTCCGATTGGCGCCGCACGATCGACAGCAGCATGGCGCTGGCTATGCCCACCAGGATGGTGATGAGGGCGAATGCCTTGATGATTGTCCCCGTGCGCGCCTGCGCGTCCAGCCCCTCGAACAACTGGCTATTGTCTTCGGTCCATGCGGTGGCCTTGAGACCTGTGGAGCGGCGGAGCCGGGTCGCGACTTCGCCCGCGTCGGTGGCAGGTTCCACCTTTACTTCAATTCGCGAGATGCCGGTGGGAAGATCGAACAGCGCGCGAGCCGTGGTAAAGTCCATGTACACCGTTTGGCGATCGGCGCTGGCGATCCCCAAGGTGAATATGCCGCTGATCCGAAAACTGCGCGACCGGTGGCGCTCCGATGTCAGGCGCACGACCTGTCCGACACGAAGGCCGAGATCCTCTGCGAGGCGGCTGCCGCTCAGTATCCCGTCGGTGGACAGGCTGCTGCTGCCTTGAACGATGGCTGTCCTGACGTCCGCAATGGCGGAAAGCTTCCCGGGCATAATCCCGATGACCCCGACCGGCGCGAGAGCCTGCCCCCGCTCGACATAGGCCGATCCGCGGATCTGAGGCGAGACGGCGGTCACCGACCGTTCCGCTTCGATGATGGGCACCATCGGCTGCCAGATGGCGATCTGTTCTCGGCGGCCGAGGTCCTTTTGCAGCACAACCAGCGATCCGGCCTGAGGGCGGACGATATCTGGATCGCGATCGCGCATTTCCAGTACGACGTGCGGGATGCTGCCCACTGTGCGCAAGGTAAGCAGCGTAGCGAGACCGCCGATCAGTGCGCTCATGAAGATGAAGACGCCGACCCCAGCTCCACGCCCGAGATCAGGAGCGCCGTCTGGCCAGGCTCGGACAGCAAGTGGCGGACGGCGAGTTTGACCGCATAGGGGCTCGTTCTAGCTCGCTGTCCGCACCTTGACCTTATCGCCAGGCTGGGCCGTAACCGGGTCAGCGAGGATGCGCTTTCCAGATCTCAGGCCGCTTGTGACGATGACGCTGTCGGCGGGCCAGTCGATGAACCCGATCCGCCTCGCCGCCACTACGCCATCCGTCGAAACGATGTGGACACGTGCCTCCCGCCCGGATCCGATGATTGCACTGCGCGGGACGCTGAGCGCGTTTTCTCGCTCATCGATGATGATGTTGACGGAAACGGTCAGCCCGGAGGGGGCATCGGGCATGGCATCGCGGAGCGTGAGTCGGACTTTGCGGGCGCCCGTGGCGGGATCGACGCGCGGTTCGATATGCTCGACCGTTGCTCGGATCTGGCGCTGCTGGCCCGGCAGGTCGACCAGAGCCGACATGCCGGGCGTGATTTCGGCCGCATAGACCCCGTCCACCTCGACCGTGACTTCGGGGCTGTTGAGATCGGCCAAGCGGTAGATGATACTCTCGATACCCACCGTCTGGCCGGGATCGACAGGGCGTTCGAGGATCACTCCGGCAAACGGCGCGCGTAATATCCGGCGGTCACGCAGTTCCCGCGCCGGTAGCACGCCAGCGCGCCGGCGTTCGAGTTCACGCTCGCCTTCCACGACCGCCAGGCGCCGTTGTTCGACCTCGCGCTTCGTCGCGAATTCTCCGAGAGCCTGGAATCGAGCCAAGTCGCGGCGGGCCTGCGCGACGGTTGCCTGCTGCGTCTGAACAGCGGCTTCAGCCTCCGATATCGCTGCGGTTTCCGGAGCATCATCAATGCGCGCAAGCACTTGCCCGACAGTGACGCGGTCCCCGACATCGAACGGCAAGCTGATCAGTTTTCCGCCAACGGTTGGCTGGATGTCGACCTGCAACCGCGGCCGGACCCGCCCATTCACCCGAGCAAGCGTTGTGCAGGAGCCATTTCGATCAGGACTGCAGCGACTTCCTTGTCGCGGGGAACCAGAAACCAGTAAGCGGCCACTGCCAGCAGGCCCAACGCCAACGATCCCAGAAGCAGTCGTGTGGGCCGTGTCTTCATGGCCATGTCCGAGCACCTCATCGGCATCGGACAACCGGCCCCAAGTCGCTCGATAGTCTCCCCGCGTCGGCCTTATCTCCCGGAAGCGGGTTGCCTTTGACGATTGACTGACCGCCGGCGGGGTCCTCGGGAGTTTCGCCTCATCCGGGTGTCAGGAGCAGTTTCCTGTCTGCGTCCTCAGGATCTGGTGTTATGGGCGGGCATCACCTCCGCCCGATCGTCCGAACAAAGTGGGATTTGCGATGGCAAGTCCGCTGCCGAGAACAACCGCGTCTTCGACGAAGCCGGTTACCGTCTGCCCGTAGCGGCGCATGGCGGCGCAACGCAGACGCCAGCCGATGTAGGACGAGGCAAGTGCGCTGCCGACCGCCACGGCGGCGCCAAACGCCTTCTTGTCACGAGGTGCCAACGCGGCGCCCGAATAGGCAGCGGTGATGATGCGAACCGCGAGGCCTGCCGGGACTACCCGGTCGGGCGCTGTTTTCATCTTGTCTCCCGCCATCTCGGCGGCGGCGAGCGCGGCGGTCCCGCCGGCGACCACGGGGTTCAAAAGCAACTTCTGCAGCGGCAGTTCGGGAGGGATTTCCTGTCTGCGCGTGGCCAATGCAATCGCGGCGAGAGGCGTGATGCCTCGCTGACCTGCGACGAGGCCGATAAGGAATGAACGTAGCACGCTTGCCTCCGGAGCCTGTCTTTCGGAGCTACAATCCATCGCCCCGCCCCGGTATCCGCCCCGCCGAAAGAGCGGTGCGAAAATGCGCCAGCCCTTCGGCGAACATTGGTGCTGCGACGGGCCGTAACGATCGGGCCTTCAAGCTGACACCGACTGAAGCCTAGCGGCTCAACAGCGCCCCTTGCTTCACCGCGAGGGCGATGCGGTCGAGCGCGCCGAGGTCGACGATTGGGTCCCGTTGCACGGCGATGAAGCTCGCCTCCGCGCCTTCCTGCGCGGCCCGCCAGCCCCGGAGCATGACGCCCAGTTTACATTCGCCATATCGCTAATTTAAGTGCCCTTGGTCAGCGTGCAACTTGGCCCCGTCCTCGCCGTCATCGCGCTCCTATGGCGCGCGCTCGTGCCGGGCGGAATGATGGTCGAGGCGCGTCCGCAAAGCATCGCGGTGACGTGGTGTGGCGGCGTGGGCGCGCAACAAGTCGTCGTGTCGATCCCGTGATCACATGACGAACGGGAATCCCGACAGCCGACGAAGGAGCGCGCCGCCTGTGCCTTCGCGGCGCTGGCGATGGGGGCGGCGCCACCAGCCGGCGCGGACATACCAGCGCTCGTCGTGGCCTCCAGCGTCATCGCTCGACCACAGTATCGCGACAGCACGCCCCTCGCCCGCCGCACAGATAGACCACCCGCGCGCGCACCGCCGGTCCGGGGCTGATCTGACCGCGCCCGTACCGGCGCGTTCGCTCCGTCCACCGACATTTTTCATTCCGCGAGGTGCTCCATGGCTCACGCCCTCCCTAAGCGCGCGCTTTTCGCGCTTGCCCTTTCTCCGTCCACCGTTGCCGTCGCTCAAACCCCAAACGGCAACGATATCATCGTCATCGCCGAACCGCGCCAACCCCAGCGCGATGCACTTGATCCTGCCGCCGCACCGTTGCCGGCACCCGATGCGACGGCCGCCGCCGCGCGCCTGCCCGGTGGCGCAGTAGTTGGTAACGGCGCCCTGTCGGGGCAGGTCCAGCAACGCGGTCTGTTCGGCGAACGGTTGCGTCTGACCATCAACGGCCAGCGTTCGCCGGCGGCGGGCCGAACGCGATGGACCCAGCCTTCCACTACTCTCCGTCGCTACTGGTCCAGAGGATTGAGGCCGCGCGGGGCGCAGCGCCCGTCAGTGCCGGGCCGGCGCTTGGGAACGCGATCGACGCGCGTCTGAAGTCCGTGCCCTTCGCCCATGATTCGACCGCAGTCCCGCACCTCGACATGTCCGTGCAGGGCCGCTCCGCCGACCGGGGCTGGGCCGTGGGCGGCATATCAGGGGGCGCCACGGACCGCGTCGGGTTCGGCGTCCTCGCCAGCCACGAACGCGGGGGAGATCTGCGTATCGGCGGAGGCGGGTGGGCGCTCGGCACCCGCTACGACCGGGGGCTGATCGGCGCGGAGGCGGGCTGGCGCGCACCCGGAGGCGAGCTGTCCGTCGAATGGCGGCACCAGCACACCGGGCCGACCGGCAACCCGGCCTTCGCGCTCGACATCGTCTACTTTCGCGCCGACACAGCTCAGGCGCGCGAAGGAGTCGAGCTTGCTCCCGGCACTTCGCTCGAAGCCGCGCTCGGCACCGGGCTGGTCGAGCACAGAATGGACAATCAGACAGTGCGCGCTGCGCCTGCCAACCCCGCGGGCCGCCGCCGCACCGACACGGTGGCCAGCACCGTGTCGGGCCGCGTCGTCCTGTCGCGCACGACGAACGGCGCGGCCGTCCGATTAGGTGGCGACGGCGAGGTAGTCGACCGGAGGATCGTCATCGCCAATCCCTCCGCTCCCGCCTTTCGCATCGAAAGCCTCGTCGAGTCGGTCATGGCCCAGGCCGGCGCCTTTCTGGAGGCCGAAGTGCCGCTCGGTAGCGTCACCCTTGAGATTGGAGGGCGCGTCGACCGCCATGCCGCGGATGCCGGCGCTCCGCGGCTTGGTACGGTGCCAGCTGGGGTGCGCGTGCTCGCGGACCGCTTTGCCGCGGCCGACCGGACTTGGCGCGCGACCACGGTTGACGCCGTCGCGCGGCTGTGGGGATCGGGGAGGATTGCGCCGCGGCTGACGCTCGCACGGCGCACCCGCGTGCCGACCCCCGTCGAACGGTTCATCTGGCTGCCCACAGAGGCGAGCGGTGGGCTGGCGGATGGCAACATCTATGTCGGCGATCTCGGTCTGCGCCCGGAGGTGTCATGGCTCGCCGAGGAAGGCGTGGACATTCGCATCGGCGGGCTGACGCTGAAGCCTTCGGTCCACGCTCGGCGTGTCGACGGCTCCATCCAGGGAGCCCGGTCGATGCGACGCCGGGCGTCGCCGACAGCGTGATCGAGCAGGTCGCCGCCATGAGCGGTGACCCGACGCCGCTGCGCTTTGCCAATGTCGACGCGTCGATCGTCGGCGCGGATGTCGCCTTCAAGGGGAACCTCCGGCGAGGTTGGTCCATCGAGGGCGTGGCGAGCGTTGCGCGCGGTCGTCGGCGCGACGTCCAGGACGCGCTCTATCGCATCGCGCCCGCGCGGCTGTGGAGTCGGCTCGCATGGGACACCGCGCGCGGAGGTGCGGGTGTCGATGTCACGATCGCCGCGCCGCAGCGGAGCGTCGCACGCGCGAACGACGAACGCGCGAGCGCTGGCTATGTCGTCTTGGGTCTCTCGGGTTCTCTGAAGCTCACACGGAACCTCCGCGTGCTCGGCGGAATCGAGAACCTGTTCGACCGCCGGTACGCCGACCACCTGTCGGGCGTAAATCGCATTGCCCGGAGTGACGTCGCGGTGGGCGAGCGCCTGCCTGGCGCCGGTCGAGGCGTTTGCCTCCGCCTTGCGGCAAGTGGCATTTAGCGGGCGCCACCGAGCCCGGGGACAAGGCGCGCTTGGCAGCCCATGGTCCCCGGGCAATGGCTGCACTGCGCGGCCTGTTCCGGCCAATCACTTGCTGCGGAGCGGGAGCGGTATTGGGCTTCACTTTCGGGTTGCTTGCCTGGCGAAAGGCGCTAAAGGCGTCGCTCCTGTTCCAACGTGGTGTAACGCTAACACATGGTTTCGTCGATCGCTCACTTGCGCTCTGCGCCCCTCACCCGCGATCTGGCGGACTCGCTCGCGCGGGTGTCCAGCGGCGAAGAGATGCTCGCAGTGTTCGCCGATCTATGCACGCCGGCGGAGGTGCAGGCGATGGGCGAACGCTGGCACGTCGCCCGGCTGCTGAACGAGGGAAAAATGACCTATCGCGAGATCCACGACGCGACCGGCGTCAGCACGACGACGATCGTCCGCGTTGCGCGCTTCCTGCGACAGGAGGATTTCGGCGGTTACCGGCTGCTCCTCGCCAAGGCGGAGCGTGCATCGTGATCGAAGCGCCGCGGCTGCACATTGCCATCCAGAAGTCCGGACGCCTCGCCGAACAGTCGCGCGAACTCCTCAAGGAGTGCGGCATCCGCTTCAGCGAAGGCGTCCGCGGACGGATGACCGCGCGGGCGGAGAATTTCCCCCTCGACCTCATGTTCGTGCGGGACGACGACATCCCGACCTTTGTCGCGGACGGCGTGTGCCAGCTGGGCATCGTCGGGCTGAACGTGCTCGAGGAGCAGGACGCGGCCATCGCCGACCGCCTGCAGCTCGTGACGAAGCTCGGCTTTGGCTATTGTGACCTGCGCATTGCCGGGCTGGCCAGCGAAGGGCCGCTCAACCTGTCTGACGTCGACGGTCAGCGCATCGCCACCAGCTACCCGCGGCTCCTGTCGCGTTTCCTTGCCGACCGCGGCCTCCACGCCGAGATCGTCGAGATGCAGGGCGCGGTCGAGATTGCGCCCCGGCTCGGGATCGCGCGCTTCGTGTGCGACCTCGTCTCGAGCGGCGAGACGCTTCACGCCAATGGGCTAAAGGCGTTCTGCGATGTCCTCGCGAGCGAGGCGGTGCTGGTGCGCACGGGGGGTGCCATGTCACCCGAGCTCGACCGGCTCGCTCATGCGCTCGCTCAGCGGATCGACGGCGTGCGGACGACCGCGGGCAGCAAATATATCGTGCTCAACGCACCCGAGAGCGCGGTCGCGGCAATTTCGAACATCCTGCCGGGAGTTGAAGCGCCCACCGTCGTGCCGCTGATCGGGCGGCCGGGCTATGTCGCGGTCCAGGCGGTGTGCCAGGAATCGGTGTTCTGGGAGACGCTCGAGGCGCTCAAGGCGGCCGGCGGTTCGGGCATCCTCGTCATGCCGATCGAAAAGATGATGCTATGACGCGGTTCGACTGGGCAGATGAGGCCGCGCGCGAACAAGCGCTGGCCCGCCCTGCCGCACGCTCCGATGATGCGCTGTTGGCGCGCGTGAGCGACATCGTTGCGCAGGTGCGGTCGGACGGCTGGGCGGCGGTGAACCGTCTCGCGCGCGAAATCGACGGTGCGCCGCCGCGGACGGTGTCCGTGGCGGAGGCGGCGCCGACGGCGCGTGCGGCGGTCTCCACCGAAGCGCAGGCGGCGATGGCGCTCGCGGCCGAAAATATCCGCGCCTTTCACTACGCGACGATGCCTTCCGACATGACGGTCGAGACGACCCCCGGAGTGCGGCTGACGCAGGCGTGGCGACCGCTCGACCGTGCGGGTCTCTATGTCCCCGGGGGGAGCGCGCCGCTGTTCTCGACGCTGCTGATGCTCGGTATTCCGGCAAAGGTCGCGGGCGTGCGCGAGCTGGTGGTAACGACGCCGCCGACGCAAAGCGGTGCGCTGGACCCGGCCATCGTGCTCGCCGCCGAGCTGTGCGGGATCGAAACCGTGTGGCTGCTCGGCGGTGCGCAGGCGATCGCGGCCATGGCCTTTGGCGCGGGCGAGGTTGCGCGGGTCGACCGCATCTTCGGCCCGGGCAATCGCTGGGTCGCCGCGGCCAAGACGATGGTCGCGGGCATGCCCGGAGGTCCGGGGATCGACCTCCCCGCAGGTCCGAGCGAACTGATGGCGATCGCCGACGACAGCGCGAATCCTGCCGTGGTCGCCGCCGACCTGCTCAGCCAGGCGGAGCATGATGCGGATGCGCAGGTGCTGCTCGTGTCCCCTTCGGCGGCGACGCTCGACGCGGTCGAACGTTGCTTTGCCGACCAGCGCGCGACGCTGCCGCGCGACGTGGCGCCGCTGCGCGCGATCCTGTGTAGGTCGTTGGGGGAGGCGGTGGAGATCGCCAATCTTTACGCGCCCGAACATTTGTCGCTCGCCTGCGACGGAGCTGGGGAGCTGACCGCTTCGGTTCGGAACTGCGGTGCGCTGTTCGTCGGGCATGACGGTGCGGAGAGTTTCGGCGACTACCTGACCGGCGGCAATCACGTGCTGCCAACCGACGGCGCCGCGCGCTTTACCAGCGGCGTCACGGTGCACAGTTTCCTCAAACCGATCACCGTGCAGCAGATCGACCGCGACGCCGCGGCGACGCTGGCTGAGCCCGCGGCGCTGCTCGCGCGGCTCGAAGGACTGGAGGCGCACGCCCGCGCCGCCGAAGCGAGATTGCGGCGATGACGGCCAAGTTTCCGTTCCTGCGCGATGGGCTGCGCTCGACCGGCGGGCCGCCGCCCTCGCCCTCGCCGCTGTCGGTGCGTGCGGCCGAGCTTTACGCACAATCGGCGGAAAGCGTCTGCGATGTCGCCGGGCTGGCGGGAGCGCTCGACCTCCTCATGCCGCTGCTTGGCGGGGATCGGCGCATCGCGCTGGTCGCCGCGCCCTTCGACCCTGCCCTTCCGCTGTGGGCGGCGGCGGCGGCGCATCATGGGCTGCCGTTCGAGTGGCTCGACGAGTTGCCCTCCCCCGCGGACGGAGGCTGGGCGATGATCGGACTCGGGCTCGATCGTCGGCTCACGCCAGCATCGGCGGAACAGGCGCGCGCCGTCGCCACCGCGCACCGGCGCAGCCTTGTCCTGGCGGATGCGCGCTTGAGCGATGCGGTAAACGGCGACCCGGCTCGGGGCGAGGCCGACAATTTGCTCACGCTCGGCTCGCTGACATGGCCGGGCGGCGCGCAGGACGACGATGTCGCGGCGATCATCGGACCGCCCGCCCTGATGGAGGTGCTGCGACTCTATGCGGCGCGGCGGCCGCTCCCCTCAGCCATCGCGGAGGAAGCGCTGCGCCGGCTCGGCGCGGAGCGGTTGGCGATCGCGGCGCACGAGGCGCATGCGCTGGCCGAGGAGGTGGCGCGCGTGGCTCAGGTGCTGGCGGGGCGACCGGGGGTGAGCGAGGCCATCGCCGCGTCCCCGCTGTTGCTGCTGCGCGGCAACGATCCCGCGAAGGCGCTCGCCCGCTGGGGCGTGACGCCGGCGTCGCGGACCGACGAAGAAGCCGCGATCGACCTCAGCAGCGAAGCCACGCGTCGGGCTGTGCTGGCAGCGTTTGGCGCTGGCGAGAGCGAGGCGCGCGCACGCGTTGCGACGCGGACGCGTTTGACCGCGGAAACGCGCATCGCCGTCCGCGTCGACCTCGACTCGCCAGCGCCGCGCGAGATCGCGACCGGCGTGCGGTTCTTCGATCATATGCTCGACCAGGTCGCGGCGCATGGCGGTTTTTCGCTGGTGCTGAGCTGCGAGGGCGATGTCGATGTCGACGCGCATCACAGCGTCGAGGATTGCGCGATCGCGCTCGGAGAGGCCCTGCGTGAGGCGCTGGGCGACAAGCGCGGCATCGATCGCTTCGGCTTCGTCCTGCCGATGGACGAAAGTCGCGCCGAGGTGCTGATCGACCTGTCGGGCCGCCCCTATTGCCGGTTCGATGGCGCGTTCAGCAGCGAGCGGGTCGGCGACCTGCCGCTCGAGATGGTGCCGCACGTCTTCCGTTCGCTCAGCGACGCGATGGCGGCATCGCTGCACGTGCGGGTCGACGGAGAGAATGACCACCACAAGGTCGAGGCCTGTTTCAAGGCGCTGGGCCGCGCGCTGCGGATGGCGGTCGCGCGCGAGGGCGGGCGCGACAGCGTGCCGTCGACGAAAGGCATGCTTTGAAGCGCGTCGCCCTCCTCGACCTCGGCTACGGCAACACGCATTCGGTCGCGCTCGCGTTTCGGCGGCTCGGCTGCACGGTTGACCTTGTCGAAGACCGCGACGCGGCCGCCACTGCGGATCGGCTGGTGCTTCCCGGTGTGGGCGCGGCGGCGGCGGCGATGCGCGCGCTTGGCGAACGCGATCTCGTCGGCGTCATTCGCGAGCGCACGGCGCCGACCCTTGGCATCTGTCTCGGCATGCAGCTCCTGTTTGCGAGCAGCGAAGAGGATGGCGGCACGCCGCTGATCGGGCGCCTGCCGGGGAACGTCACCCGGCTGCGCCCCGAAGCGGCGGTGGTGCCGCACATGGGCTGGAGCCGGCTGACGACCGCATCGCCCGACACGCCGATTGGCCAAGGAAGCTACATGTACTTCGCGCACAGCTATCGCTGTCCCGACCACCCGAGCGTGATCGCGGTCACCCACTACGGCGGCGAAGTCATTCCCGCCGCGCTCCGCGACGGTCCGGTCTGGGGCGTGCAATTCCACCCGGAGCGCAGCGCCGAGGCAGGGGCGGCGCTCCTCGAAGCGTTCCTCGCGTCATGATCGTCGTTCCGGCCATCGACCTCGTCCGCGGACGTTGCGTGCGGCTCGCGCAAGGCGATTTCGCGCGCGAGACCCGCTACGACGCTTCGCCGCATGCGGCGCTCGACGCATTCGCCACGGCTGGCGCACGGGAGGTGCACGTCGTCGACCTCGACGGCGCCCGCTCAGGGCGAGCGGTGCAGCATGACCTCCTGCGCTCGCTCGCCACGTCCGCGCGGGTGGCGCTGCAGGTCGCGGGTGGCGTGCGGTCGGCGCAAGACGTGGCGTCGCTGCTCGACGTCGGCGTCGCGCGCGTGGTGATCGGGAGCATGGCGCTGGCGCAGCCCGACCTGTTCGAGGCGCTGCTGAGCGAGCATGGCGCCGACCGTCTGGTGCTCGCGCTCGACGTCCGCGTGAGTGATGATGGCGTGCTGCAAATCGCGCGTCACGGTTGGCAATCGGTCGATGCCGCTTCGTTCGACGAAGTGATGACGCGTCATCCGGGGCTCCGCCACATTCTGGTCACCGACATCGGCCGCGACGGGATGCTTGGCGGACCGAACCTCCCCCTCGCCCGCCGCATCGTCGCGCAATATCCACACGTTGCCCTGCAGGCGTCGGGCGGCGTCGGCGCACTCGACGATATCGACGCGCTGGCCGCGACCGGCGCCGCGCGCGCGATTGTCGGCAAGGCGCTGTGGGAGCGCCGCTTTACGCTCGAGGAGGCGATTGCCCGTGCCGGCGGTTAGAATCGTCCCCTGTCTCGACGTGGCCGATGGCCGGGTGGTCAAGGGCATGAAGTTCCGCAACCATCGGGACGTCGGCGACATCGTCGACCTCGCGCTGCGCTACCGCGACGAGGGCGCGGACGAGCTCGTGTTCTACGACATCGTCGCCAGCGCGGACGGAACGACGGTTAGCGCCGCCTGGGTCGAACGGGTGGCGGCGGTGATCGACATTCCCTTCGCCGTTGCGGGTGGGATCGCCGACGTGGCAGCCGCGCGGCGCATCCTTGCCGCGGGGGCGGACAAGATTAGCATCAATTCCGCCGCCATCGCCCGGCCCGAGCTGGTGTCGGAACTTGCGGACGCATTCGGCAGCCAATGCGTCGTGGTCGGCATCGACAGCCAGCGCGACGGCGATGGAGGGTTGCACGTCCGGCAATATACCGGCCGCGCGGAAACCGACCGCCAGACGGGTCTGGCGACGCTCGAATGGGCTGCGGAGGTCTCCCGTCGAGGCGCGGGCGAGATCGTGCTCAACTGCATGAACCAGGACGGCGTGCGCAGCGGATATGACCTCGATCAGTTGCGGCAGCTGGCGGCGGCGGTCCGTGTGCCGGTGGTCATCTCCGGCGGAGCTGGCGCCCCGGAGCATTTCGCCGCAGCCTTCGCGGCGGGCGCGAGCGCGGCGCTGGCAGCATCGATCTTCCACGACCGAATCGTGAGCATTGCCGAGGTGAAGGCTCACCTCGCAGCCGAGGGATATGAGGTGCGCCGATGACCGTCGCCGCTGACACCATCGCGTGGGACAAGATGGGCGGCCTCCTCCCCGCCATCGTGCAGGACGCGCTCAGCGGAGCGGTGCTGATGCTCGGTTACATGAACGAGGAGGCACTGGCCCGCACGCGGGCATCGGGCCTGGTGACATTCTACAGCCGCTCGCGCGAACGGCTGTGGGTGAAGGGCGAAACCAGCGGCAACCATCTCCGCCTCGTCGACATCGCGGTCGATTGCGACGGGGACGCGCTGCTGGTGCTCGCCCGGCCGACAGGTCCAGTGTGCCACACGGGTGCCGAAACATGCTTCGCCGATACGTCGCGCACCCTCCTCGGGCAGCTCGAGCAGCGCCTGCACGAGCGCGCCCGCCTCCCCGTCGACCAGAGCTACACCGCCCGCTTGCGGGAGTCTGGGGTGGTGCGGGTTGCGCAAAAGGTCGGCGAAGAGGGGGTCGAAGTCGCACTCGCCGCCGCCACCGCGAGCGACGCGGACGTCGTCGGCGAAGCAGCGGACCTCATCTATCACCTGCTGGTGCTGCTGATGTGTCGCGATCTCCGTTTTACGGACGTGCTGGCCGAGCTCGCCCGGCGTCAGGAGCGCGATGCGTGAGCCTGTTTCTTTTCTTCCGCGCCCGCGCGGGGTTGACAGTGCGCACGGGCTTGGGCTGAGTGCGTGCGATGTTCTCGAACGCCCCCTTCACGACTTCGGCCGCCCGCGACGGTGCTCGCCGGTGGTGGCGCGTCGCGGAACGATGGCGCGCGCGCGACTGACACCCGAGAGGTAATCAGACGTCGAGGCCCGCGCTCCCCCGCGGGCCTTTTCATTTTGCGCTTCCGCATCGGAAGTTTGCGCAAGGCTTCGCCATGATCATGACCGACACAGTTTTCGCCGCGCCGCGCCCGGCAATCGCCACGCGCACGGCTACGATCGCCCGACGCTTCGAGCCTGCCGCGCTGGCGGCCGCACTCGACGCGCGACTGTTCTTCGCACGCACCGGACAGAGCGCGATCGTCGCGCTGTCGACCGCGCTCGACATCGAAGCCACCGCCGAGCGAGCGGTGCTGCGGCCCAACAACGCGACCGGTGCGATCTTCGCCGATGTACTGGCCATGAAATTTGCGAGCTATCGTTCGAACGGCGGTCCGGAATACGCGTTCACCTTCCCCCGCTGCTCATCGCCCTTCGAGGACGAGCGCGCGAGCGCGGTTACCGCCATCGATCTGCTCGAGGCGGGGGTCCGCCTTGGGGGTGAGGCGGAAGGCGGCAACGCGTCTCCGCCGCTCATCGCGCTCGGCGTGCTGTCGTTCGACCATGTCGACATGTTCGAGCCGCTGCCCGCCATGCCGGAGAGCGATTTTCCCGACCTCGGCTTCTCGCTGCTCGACGCCTATGCGCGCTTCGACGAGGACGGGGCCGCCACGATCGTCGCGGTCGCCGCCGGCAGCGACGCCGACGCGCGGGCGGAAGCGAAACTGGCTGAGATCCTGGCGAAGATCGACGCCTGCGACCCGGCTGCAAGCCACACCGCCGCGCCCTCCCCATGCGAGGCGGTGGCGCAGCCTGACGATGCAGGTTTCGCCGACGTCGTCCGCCGCATGAAGGCGCACATCGCGGCCGGCGACATCTTTCAGGCGGTGCCGAGCCGGCGCTTCACTGCGCCCTGTCACGATGGCACGGGCGCATTCGCTCGCCTTATCGCCCGCGACCCCGCGGCCTATCATTATCGCTTCGTCACCCGGGCCGGCGAGCTGATCGGCGCATCGCCCGAAACCGCGGTCGAGATCCGGCGCGACGGCGGCGCGCGCAAAATCATCGTGCGGCCGATCGCCGGCACCCGTCCGCGCGCCGACGATCCGGCGACCGATCAGGCGCACATGATCGACCTCCTGCAGGATGAAAAGGAGCTCGCCGAGCACATGATGCTGGTCGACCTCGCGCGCAACGACGTGGCACGCGTCGCCAGGCCGGGGACGCGGCAGGTCAGCCGCCTGCTCGACGTGGTCCGCTTCGCCGACGTGATGCACCTCGAATCCACCGTGGAGGGGGAGATCGACGACGCCGTGTCGCTATCGTCCGCCATCCGGGCGTGCCTCAACGTCGGCACCCTCTCCGGCGCGCCGAAGCTGCGCGCGACCGAGCTCATCCGCGACATGGAGGGCGGGCGGCGTGGTCCCTACGGCGGGGCGGTCGGCTTCGTCTGCGGCGACGGGACGATGGACCTCGCCGTCGTCATCCGCTCCGCGCTGATCAGGGATGGCGTTGCCGAGGTGCGTGCCGGGGCGGGCATTGTCGCCGACAGTGACCCCGCGAGCGAGGTAGCGGAAACGTCGGCCAAGGCATCGGCGATGCTGCGGGCGTTGGGAGCGGTGTCGTGACGATCATGATCGACAACCGCGACAGCTTCACCTTCAACCTGGTCGATGCGTTCACGCGGGTCGGCGCGCGGATGCGGGTGCTGCGCAACGATATCGCGCCGGACGATGCCATCGGACACGCGGTCGCCGATGGTGAAGGCATCATCATCTCGCCCGGGCCGGGAACACCCGAGGACGCGGGCTGCTGCATCGACCTGGTGCAGCGCGCCGCCGGCGCGGTCCCGGTGATCGGCATCTGTCTCGGCCATCAGGCGATCGTCGCCGCGCGCGGCGGGCGGGTGGAGCGTGCCGCATCGCCCTCTCACGGCAAGGCGAGTGCGCTGACGCACAATGGCGGGGGGCCGTTCGCGGGGCTCCCCCAGCCGCTGACCATCGGCCGCTATCATTCGCTGTGCACCAATGTCGGCGCGCTCCCCTCCGGCCTCACCGTGGACGCGACGCTGGAGGGGATGGCGATGGCCATCCGTGACGAGGGCGCCGGGCAGATCGGGTTGCAGTTCCACCCGGAATCGATCCTCACCCCCGACGGCGACGCGCTGATCGACAATCTCTATCGCTGGTTGCGCGACTGGAGACCCGCGGGCGTCAAACCGGCTTTGGCGGTGGAGGCGGCGCGATGAGTGCGCTTGCTGACACGCTCGCCCCCCACCGCCTGCCCCCAGACCGCGGGCCGGTGGCGAACCCCCTCCCCCGCCTGCTTGAAGGTCACGACCTTAGCGCCGACGAAAGCGAGCTGCTGTTCGAGCGGCTGGTGCTCGGACGGCTGACCGAAGCGGAGATCGCCGCGCTGCTCGTCGCGCTGCGGATGAAGGGGGAGACGGATGCGGAGATGCTGGGCGCAGCGCGTGCGCTCCGCAATGCCGCCCTATCCTTCCCGCGCCCCGACTATCTGTTTGCCGATTGCTGCGGAACGGGCGGCGATGATTCAGGGCTGATCAATGTCTCGACCGCGACCGCATTTGTCGCCGCCGCCTGCGGTCTGCCGGTCGCGAAACATGGCAATCGATCGGTGTCCAGCCTGTGCGGGTCGGCGGACGTGCTGGAGGCGCTGGGCGCGCGCATCGAGATCGAAGCCGACGCGTCGCGGCGCATTCTCGACGAGGTCGGCTTCTGCTTTCTGTTCGCGCCGCAATATCACCCCGGCATGCGCCACGCGGGCGGGGTGCGGCGCCAGCTCGCGGTCCGCACGGTGATGAACCTGCTCGGCCCGAGCCTCAATCCGGCGCGACCGCCGGTGCAGATGATCGGCGTCGCCGACCCGACGAAGGTCGCGACGATCGCGCGGCTGGGGACGGAACTTGGCGTGGAGCGCACGCTGGTCGTGCATGGCAGCGGCCTCGATGAAGTCGCGCTTCACGGTCCGACGCAGGTCATGGAGAGCACCACAGGCGAGCTGGCCGTGCGCACGATCACGCCCGAACAGGCGGGGCTGGCGCGCGCTCCGTTGTCCGCCGTCACCGGGGGCGACCCGGCGACCAACGCCGAACGCCTGCGTGCCCTGCTGAACGGCGGGGGAAGCGACGCCGAGCGCGGCATCGTCGCCATCAACGCGGCGGCCCTCCTCGAAACGGCGGGGGTGACGCCCGACCTCGCATCGGGAGCGAAGCGGGCGATGGACACATTGAAAAGCGGACGGGCGGGCGCCGTGCTGCGAGCCTATGTGGAGGCGAGCCATGACTGACGTGCTCGCGCGCATCGTCGAGCGCAAACGCCGCGAAGTCGCTGAGCGGCTGGTCGGCACGCCCACGGCCGAGCCCACCGCGCGCTCGCTCAGCGCGGCGCTTGCGCGGCCGGGGGCGCGCTTCATCATGGAGGTGAAGCAACGTTCGCCCTCCGGCCATCGCAGCCGGGCGACGCTGGAGCAGGCGGTCGCGGCCTACGCCCCGATCGCCGATGCGATCAGCGTGCTTACCGACGGCGAGGATTTCGGCGGCTCGCTCGACGATTTGCGCCGGGTCCGGGAGCGGTTCGACGGCCCGATCCTCGCAAAGGATTTCATCGTCGATCGCCGTCAGGTCGCGGAGGCGCGGGCGCATGGCGCCGATGCGGCGCTGGCGATGATGTCGGTGCTCGACGACGACAGCGCCCGGCGCGTGCTCGACGAGGCGCGCCGGCTCGGCATGGGTGTGATTATCGAGGTGCACGACCAGCGTGAACTCGATCGCGCACTCGCGCTCGATCCCGCGATTGTCGGCATCAACAACCGCGACCTCACGACGCTGGGAATCGACCTCGCCACGACCGAACGGCTGGCAGCGCAGGTGCCTAACGACGTGCTGGTGATCAGCGAATCCGGCATCATGTCGAACGCGGACGTGCGACGACTGAGCCCGATGGTCGACGCCTTCCTCGTCGGGTCGAGCCTGATGGCGGCAGACGACATCGCTGCCGCCGCACGCCGGCTGGTGTTCGGCGAGGTGAAGATCTGCGGCCTCACGCGGGCCGAAGATGTGGTGGCCGCGGCCACGGTCGGCGCGACCCATGCCGGGCTGGTCTTCGTTCCCGAAAGCCCACGCGCGCTCGACTTGGAGGCGGCGCGGCCGCTCGCGACGGTCGCGCGCGCGAACGGGCTTCGCACCGTCGGTGTGTTTCGCGGCGCTCCGGTTGAGGAGATTGTTGCGATCGCACGCGAACTGGGCCTCGACGTCATTCAGCTGCATGGCCGGGACGACCTGCGCCACGCGGCCACGCTCAGGCAGGCGCTGCCCGAGGTCGAGCTGTGGGGGGTGTGCGAGGTGGACGGCGCGGACGCCCCGGTCGGCGCCCTCGGGGTCGATCGCATCATCTACGATTCGCCCGGGGGCGGAACCGGGACGGCGTTCGACTGGTCGGCGATCAAGGATCGCTCCGACCTGCCAAGCAGCATCGTCGCGGGCGGCATCTCTCCGGAAAACGCACGCACGGCCGCTGCGCTCGGGGCCTTTGCCATTGACGTAAGCTCGGGTGTCGAGCGCGCACCCGGCATCAAGGACGCCGATCGGTTGCAGCAATTGTTCGCGGCGATCCGCCCCGCTTCGAGGAAAGATACATGAGGCAGTCCGGCCGTTTCGGCCGCTTCGGCGGCATTTTCGTGCCCGAAATCCTGGTCCCCGCCTTGGAAGAGCTCGAGGCCGCGTTCCTCGACGCGCAGGTCGACCCGGATTTTCAGGCGGAGCTGGCGGGGCTGCTGGCCAACTACGCCGGCCGCCCGACGCCGCTGACGCTGTGCCGCAATCTCGGCGCGGGGCGAGCGCGCATCTACCTCAAACGTGAAGACCTGCTTCACGGCGGCGCGCACAAGACCAACCAGGTGCTGGCGCAGGCCCTGCTCGCGCGGCGGATCGGCAAGACCCGGATCATCGCGGAGACCGGCGCGGGTCAGCACGGCGTCGCCACCGCGATGGCTGCGGCGCTGTTCGGGATGGACGCGACCATCTACATGGGCGCGGTCGATGTCGAACGCCAGCAGCTCAACGTGTTCCGCATGGAATTGCTCGGCGCACGCGTGGTCCCGGTCGAGACCGGCGACCGCACGCTCAAGGACGCGGTCAACGAGGCGCTGCGCGACTGGTCGGCGAATTTCGAGCGCACTCACTATATCCTCGGTACCGCCGCCGGGCCGCACCCGTTCCCGCTGATGGTTCGCGAATTTCAGCGCGTCGTCGGCCGCGAAGCGCGCGAGCAGATCCTCGCAACCGAAGGTCGCCTGCCCGACGCGGTGGTCGCCTGTGTCGGCGGGGGTTCCAACGCCATCGGCATCTTCGCGGACTTCATCGCCGACGAACATGTGGCGCTGATCGGGGCCGAACCCGCGGGCAAGGGGCTCGACGGGCACGAACATGGCGCCACCATCCTGCGCGGCCGGCCGGGCATCCTCCACGGCGCCGAAACGCTGCTTCTCCAGGATGAGGATGGCCAGATTTCGGACAGTTGGTCGGTGTCCGCCGGCCTCGATTATCCCGGCGTCGGACCAGAGCACGCGCATCTCAAGGACATCGGGCGCGCCGATTATGTCGGCGTGACCGATACGCAGGCGCTCGACGCCTTCGTCGCGCTCGCCCGGCAGGAAGGCATCGTCGGTGCATTCGAAAGCTGCCATGCGCTCGCGCATGCGCTGGCCATGGCGGAGGAGCGGCCCGACCAGGTCCTGCTCGTCAACCTCTCCGGCCGGGGAGACAAGGATATGGGCCAGGCGCAGGCCTTGCTCGGCGATCGCTTCCGGGGGGAGCGGGCATGAGCCGTTTCGACACCATGTTCGCGCGAACGGCCGAGGCCGGCGAAACGGCGCTCGGCGCATTCTTGATGCTCGGCGACCCGCATGCCGAGGGCACCCTGGCTGCGGTCGACGCGGTGGTAGCGGGCGGTGCAGACTTTCTCGAGCTTGGCATTCCGTTCAGCGATCCGGTGGCTGACGGTCCCGTCATACAGGCGGCGGCGATCCGTGCGCGCGCGGCTGGCGTGACGACAGCGGACTGCATCGCCATCATCCAGCGCATCCGTGAGGCGCACCCGCACGTGCCGATCGGTATCCTCACCTACGCCAACATCGCCGTCGCTCGCGGCTTTCATCGGTTCGTCCGCGATCTGCGTGCGGCCGGGGTCGATGCGCTGCTGGTCGCGGATATTTCGTCGCTGGAGGCCGGCCCCTATGCAGCAGCCGCGCGCGAAGCGGGGCTCGACTGGGTGATGATCGCCGCCAACACCACGCCCGAACCGGCGTTGCGACGCATCGCGGAGGCGGCGTCCGGCTTCACCTATGTCGTCGCCCGCCCCGGCGTGACGGGGACCGAAACCAAAGAGTTCGATCACGCGGAGGTCATCGCAACGCTGTCACGCTGTGGCGCCCCCCCGCCGGTCTTCGGCTTCGGCATCTCCTCCCCGGCGGCCGTGACCGCGGCGCGGGCGGAGGGCGCCGCGGGGGTGATCTGCGGTTCCGCCATCGTCGATCTGCTCCATCGCACAGGCCCTGCGGCGGTGACGCCTTTCGTCGCCGCACTCAAAGCTGCGTGCCGGTCCGGCTGAGCGCTTGCTTGCGTTTGCGCGAGCCGGCCCCACGTTGCGGGCGAGGCTTTGCTACTGAAGGACGATGCCATGCAGCCGATGACCGTGCGCTTGCCCCACAAGCTGTCCCGCGAGGAAGTAAAGACCCGCCTCCAGTCGCGCATCGGCGAATTGCCCAATCATATCCCCGGCGGCTTCGCCACGGTCGACGCCAACTGGACCAGTGAAGATGAGATGGCGCTGCGCGTCGGCGCGATGGGACAGGACGTGGACGCGCGCCTGTTCCTCGAACCCGACGCGGTGCGCGTCACCTTCACGCTGCCCGCCGCGCTCGTTTTCTTTCGCGGCCTGATCGAGAAGACGGTCGAGCAGCAGGGTGCCCGTCTGCTGTCCGACAAGCGCGATCCGGATACGAAGGCGGGCTGAGCGAGCGCCTTGCGTCGCGCGACGCGGTTGGGCATGGCGCGAGGCCATGATCGAGACCGCGCCGCCGACCGCCCTCCCCCCGGCCCTTCCCGCCGCCAGCGCGGTGCGCACGGTCGAACCCGCGCTGTTTGGAAAGCTCGTGGCGCTGTACGGTGGCGGTGGATTTATCGGGCGTAGCGTCGCCGAAGCACTCCTGCGTGCCGGTGCGCGAGTCCGCATCATCCAGCGCCATCCGGAGCGAGCGTTCGAGGTGCGCGCGCTCGCCAACCTCGGGCAATTGCAGTTCGTTGCCGCGGATGTCGAGCGCGACGGCATTGCCGCACGAGCCGCACAGGATGTGGACGCGGTCGTCAATCTGATCGGGCATTTCGGCGGCGATCTCGAGCGGAATACCGTCGGCACTGCCCGCGCCATCGCCGAAGCTGCTGCCGCGCGCGGCATCCCCATGGTCCACGTCTCCGCAACCGCCGCCGATGAAGCCGGCGAAGCGGGCTACGCTCGCGCAAAAGGACGGGCGGAGCGTGCGGTCAACGAGGCGCACCCCGCCGCGACCATCCTGCGCCCCTCCACCGTATTCGGCCGCGACGATCAGTTCATCAACCGCTTTGCGGGACTCATCGCGCGGCTGAAGCTGCTGCCGATCATCCGCAGCGACGTGCGGTTTCAGCCGGTGTTTGTCGGTGATGTGGCGGCAGCGGTGGCGGTCGCCCTTGGCGACCCCGGCCAGCACGGCGGCAAGACCTACACGCTCGGCGGGCCGCAGACGCTGTCGATGCGCAAGCTGCATGAATGGTTGGCGGCCCAGATCGGTCGCAAGGCGCATTTCGTCGACGTGCCCGATGCCGCCGCCGCCGCAGGTGTGAAGGCGTTCGGCTGGCTGCCCGGCGCGCCCATCACGCAGGACCAGTTCACCTTGCTGCAGCGCGATTCGGTGGTGCCGGAGGGCGCGGCCGGCTTCGCTGACTTGGGGATCGTTCCGGTCGCGCTCGAAAGCGTCGCCGCGGGCTGGTTGGAGCGATACCGGCCGACCGGACGCTTCGCCCGCAAGGTCACGGCCGCCGCCTGACCCATGTCGCCGACGCTGATCGCGCTGATCCTCGGCATCGTCGAGGGGCTGACGGAGTTCCTGCCGGTCTCCTCTACCGGCCATCTCATTCTGGGCGGCGAGCTGCTCGGCTTCAGCGATCCCGGTTCGGTTACCTTCAAGATCGCCATCCAACTCGGCGCGATCCTCGCCGTGCTGGTCGCCTACTGGCGCCGCTTCTACGCCGTCGGAACGGGGCTGCTGCGACGCGATGCGGACGCAATCAAGTTCACGCGCAACATCCTCATCGGTTTTCTGCCCGCCATGCTGATCGGGGCCGTCGCCTATGATGCGATCCGCGCGGTGCTGCAGTCGCCGGAGGTGGTCGCGGTCGCGCTGATCGTCGGCGGCATCGCCATCCTCGCGCTCGAACGCCTGGTCCGCACGGTGCGCTTCGACAGCGTCGAGGCGATGCCGCTACGCACCGCGGTCGCAATTGGCTTCATCCAGTGCCTCGCGATGATCCCCGGCGTGAGCCGGTCGGGCGCCACGATCCTCGGCGCGCTCGCCATGGGCGCCGAGCGGAAAACGGCGGCGGAGTTCAGCTTCTTCCTCGCGGTGCCGACGATGGCGGGAGCGACCGCCTATGCGCTCTACAAGGATCGTGCGCTGTTGAGCGCGGACGACCTCGGCATGATCGCGATAGGTTTCGGCGCGGCGTTCATCGTCGCGTTGCTCGTGGTGAAGGCGTTCGTCGCCATCGTGGCCCGCCACGGTTTCGCGCCATTCGCCTGGTATCGTATCGTCGTCGGCACGCTGGCGCTGGTGTGGCTGCTGAACCGCTGATGCGCGCTTGCCCCTGCGCCGAAGGTGCGTAACATCGCTCGCAGTCGCACTTTTCGTGCGAAACGGGGGCAATCATGCGTATTCTGATCACGGCGGCATTGCTGGCTTGTGTCGCGCCGTCGACGGCGTCGGCACAGGCGGCAGCGGCTGAGGCAACGCCCGCGGCCAGCACCGCCGGCGATATCGACCCGGCCCGTCTCGCAGTCGCAAACCGCCTTGCGCTGATGATGATCGCCGCCGACGGGAGCGGACCGGTGCGCGATATGGCGCTGGCGGCATTCGACGCCGAGATAGCGCTGCTGCGCGAGAATGACGAGTTCAAGACGATTTCAAGAGAGAACGCCGCGGCGCGCCGTCTGATGGATCGATTGGCGACCGATGTGCGATCGACGACGTTGAATATGTTCAACGCGAATGCGCAGGCGCAGCGTGACGACCTTGCCGCGGCGTGGGCCCGCCGCTTTAGCGTGAGCGAGCTGACGGAAATCGAGGCATTTAACGCTTCCCCGGTGGGTCGCCGCTTACTCGCGGAGCAAAGCCAGATCGCGCGGGAGGTTGCCCAAGGTCGCGGCGCCAGAGCGCTGCAAGCGGCCATTGAGCGCGCGACTCAGCCGATCATGGCGGCGTTCATGCGCGACGTGCAGGCACTCGCGCGAAAATGACGTTCAGGGGCGGGACAGTTGCGCAGCTTTAAACGCGCTGCAGTCGACCGTCGGAGTGTCTCATGCGCGCGTTGTTCCTTCTCCCCATCGCCCTCGCCGCGACGCCTGTGGCCGCGCAGGAGCGATCAAGCGACGCGGAGATTGCGCGCGGCGCGGAACGCGCGGCGTCGGTGCTCGAAGACCCGCGCAATGCCGACGCGATCGCCGACGCTGTCGGCGGGATGACTGAAGCGATGATGCAATTGCCCGTCGGCGGCCTCATCGAGGCGATGCGCAAGGCTCATCCGCGGGCGGCGCAGGATTTGCCCCGCGTCGATCGCAACGCGACCATTGCGGAGATCACCGGGAGCGATCCGACCCTCCCCGGCCGCGTCGCGGAGGGCACGCGCACCGGCAGCGTCGTCGCCGGTGCGGCGATGCGTGAGATGGCGCGGATGGCGCCGGTGCTGATGGCGATGGGCCGCGACATGGCGGCGCAGATGGAAGCGAGGATCGCCACCGCGCGGAGCCAGCGGGGCGAGTAATCCGGCCCTTCCCTATGCGCGGCGCCGGCGGCTATGGCGGCGGGGATGTGGCACCTCTACCAATTCCCCCTCTGTCCCTTTTCCCGCAAAGTCCGCCTGATGATGGGCGAAAAGGGCATCGCGTACGAGGCGGTCACCGAATATCCCTGGGAGCGGCGGGCGGCGTTTCGCGACATCAATCCGGCCGCTTCGACCCCGGCGCTGACCGACCCCGATCGTGGGCTGAGCCTCGCCGAGTCGACTGCAATCTGCGAATATTTCGAGGAAGTCGAACCCTCCCGTCCCCTCTACGCCGGCAGCGCGGCGCAGCGGGCAGAAATTCGTCGGCTGATCGCGTGGTTCGACCGCAAATTCTACAATGAGGTCGGTGCGCTTCTGCTTCAGGAAAAGATGATCAAGCGGCTGTTCCTGCGCCAACCCCCGGACGCAACGCTGCTTCGTCATGCGATGCGCGGCGCGACCGAGCATCTCGACATGCTCGGCGGGTTGCTCGACGAACATCGCTGGATCGCGGGCGCGACGCTGTCGATGGCCGATCTTGCCGCAGCGGCGCACCTATCGGTCGCCGACTATCTCGGCGGCATCGACTGGTCGGGCCATGACACGGTGCAGGACTGGTATGCGGCGCTGAAAAGTCGCCCGAGCTTCCGCCCGCTGCTCGACGAACGCATGGGGACGTTGCTGCCCCCCGCGCACTACGCCGACGTCAATTTCTGAGCCTTAGTCCGCGGTCGCGCGCTCGATCGCCGGTGCGGCCTTCAATTTGGCGGCGCGACGGCGAGCCAGCACGCCTTCGGCATGCCAAGCATCCGCTGCGGCGGTCGCCACCTCGCGCACGCGCTCCAGCGGGGAGGCGGCGGCACGATCCCGGTGGATCCGCTCCTGCGTGTCGCACAGGTCAATCGAGGGCTGCATCCGGTCGCTCCGTCTGACGACGCCGCGCCAAGCATCCATAAACCGCGCCGCCCCTATATAGGGGCGCGGCGCTCGAATGTAACCGCACAGGCGGATCAGGCCCGGCCGAGCGTCATCAGATAGTTGAGCGCAACGCTGCCGCCAGTACGGAACCCGCCGCGGGAGAGATCGAAGTTGAGCCCGGTCACGTCGCTCACCTCGAGCCCCGCCGTGCGGGCCAGCGCGGTGACTTCCTCGGGCGTCAGAAAGCGGGACCAGTCATGCGTGCCGCGTGGAACCGCGCCGGTCATCTCCGCCGCGCCGACGACGATGGCGCGGCTGGCACTGGTCCGGTTGGGCGTCGACAACACCATCACGCCCCCCGGCGCCAGCCGACGGGCCAGCGCTTCGAGAAAGCGGCCCGGGTGGTCGACATGCTCGATCACCTCAAGCGCGGTTACCAGGTCGAAGGTGCCGAGTTCTTCCCCAACCGCCGCATCGGTGATGTCCGCGCGGCGATAGTCGATCGCCAGCCCTGCCCCCACCGCGTGAGCGCTCGCGATGGCGATGGTTTCGTCCGCGGCGTCGATGCCGGTGACGCTCGCGCCCATGCGGGCCAGCGGCTCGGTCAGCAGGCCCGCACCGCAGCCCACATCCAGCGCGCGTTTCCCGGCGAGCGGGCGGCGCACGTCGGGTTCCATCCCCCACGCGCGCTCCAGCGCAGCACGAATGTAGGCGAGCCGGGGCGGATTGAGCCGATGCAGCATCGCCGAACTGCCCTTGGGGTCCCACCAGTCGGCGGCGAGACGGCCGAAATGTTCGGCTTCGGACGAGCGGATCGATGAGGCGGACATGGAGCCTCGCTTAGCGCAGATGCGATGTCCTTTCCTACTGCCATCGTGACGTCCGGCTTGCCAAGCGGGGGCGGGACCGCCAGAGCCGCGCGCGACGTCCGGCGAGGAGGGGGCAGCGGCAGCGACGATGGCGCGTATCGTGATGAAGTTCGGCGGAACGTCGATGGCCGGAACCGAGCGTATCCGCACGGTCGCCGCGCTCGTTCAGCGCGAGGCGCAGGCGGGCAACGAGGTCGCCGTAGTGGTGTCCGCTATGACCGGCGAAACCGACCGCCTCGTCGCCTTCTGCCGCGATGCCAACCCGCGTTTCGACCCCGCCGAATATGATGTCGTCGTCTCGTCGGGCGAGCAGGTCACGTCCGGGCTGCTTGCGCTCACGCTGCAGGGTCAGGGACAGCCGGCACGCAGCTGGCTGGGCTGGCAATTGCCGGTGGCGACCGAAGGCACCCATGCCAAGGCGCGCATCGCCGACATCGACACCGCCGCCATGCGCGAGCGAATGAAGGCGGGCGAGGTCGCCGTCGTCCCGGGCTTTCAGGGCATGATGGCCAACGGCCGCGTCTCGACGCTCGGGCGGGGCGGGTCGGACACGAGCGCGGTTGCGCTCGCCGCTGCGCTCGAAGCGGACCGCTGCGATATCTACACCGATGTCGACGGGGTTTACACGACCGACCCGCGCATCGTCGCCCGGGCGCGCAAGCTCAGCCACGTCACTTATGAAGAGATGCTGGAGCTCGCCAGTGTCGGGGCCAAGGTGCTGCAGACGCGGTCGGTGGGCCTCGCCATGAAGATGGGCGTACGGGTGCAGGTTCTGTCCAGCTTCGTCGAGCCGGGGCGGGCGCCCACTCCCGGCACGCTTATCGTCAGCGATACGGAAATCGAGGAACTCAGCGTGGAACGTCAGGTCATCACCGGCATCGCCTACGACAAGAACGAGGCGAAGGTCATCCTCACGCGGGTCGAGGATCAGCCCGGCGCGGTCGCCAAGATTTTCGCGCCGCTCGCCGAAGCCGCGATCAACGTCGACATGATCATCCAGAACGTCGGGCGCGAGAAGGGCGAGACGGACGTCACCTTCACCGTGCCTCGCGCCGATCTCGCCAAAGCGCTGGAAATCCTCGAGGCCGAGCGGGAACGCATCGGCTACAACCGCCTCCTCCACGAAAGCGGCATTGCCAAGGTGTCGGTGGTGGGTGTTGGCATGAAAAGCCACGCCGGCGTCGCGGCGACGATGTTCGAGGCGCTCGCCGCACGCGGGATCAATATTCAGGCGATCTCGACCAGCGAGATCAAGATCAGCGTGCTGATCGAGGAGGATTATACCGAACTGGCGGTGCGCGTCCTCCACTCGGCGTACGGCCTCGACGCCGACGACGGCAACTGACGGCGAAGGGCCGGGGCACGGCGCCCCGGCTCCCCGCCGCCAAACAGGTCAGAACGACCGGATCCCGAGGTCGGCCCGCCGATTGAGACCGGCGCGGCGCGAACGGCCACCTTCGATCAGCGCCAGCAGCGCCGGCGCGCGTACCTGACGCGCGATCTCCGCCATCGCGTCGCTGCGGCAACGCGCCTCGGCGACCATGTCCTGAATGCGCCGCGCGCCCGGCGTGTAGCAATGGACGCGGACCGCGCGATCGATGACGCGGTGCGCGCGCTCGGCTCCGGCGCTGTCGTCGAGCGGGTGACTCGACAGATCGATCGTGGTGCGGCCTTCGCCGTCGACAGTGGAGGTCCCAGCCGCAGCGACGCTAGGCATGAAAGCCAGCGCAGCGGCGCAGGCGGTGACGGTCAGCTTGCTCATCTATCGTCTCCTCGACAAGCGCGCGGCGGGGAGAGCCCTGTATGTGTGGCGCTGCCGCACGGCCCTCTGGCGGCCGATCGCTGCAATCGCGTGCTGCTTTTGCGACAGACGAGTGACGTTACGGAATTGGTCGATAATCGATCGTCCTTGCGGATAGCCCGTCGAGCCTTCATGGCAACGCGATGCTCGACCGAAACGATTTTCCGACCCTTACCGCGGCGATGGACCGCGGGATTCGTTTCCTCGGCTCCGAACTCGCCATCATGTGCGGAGCGATGTCGTGGGTCAGCGAGCGCAACCTTGTCGCTGCGGTCAGCAACGCGGGCGGCTTCGGCCTCATCGCCTGTGGCGCGATGACCCCGGCGCTCCTCGACGCAGAGATCGCCGCGACCAAGGCGCTCACCCGTCGGCCATTCGGCGTCAACCTCATCACCATGCACCCCGAACTGGGCGCGCTGATCGATGTGTGCGCGCGCCACCACGTCAGCCACATCGTTCTCGCCGGCGGCCTGCCGCCCAAGGGCAGCATCGAACAGATCAAGGAGAGCGGCGCGCGGCTGGTGTGCTTTGCGCCCACGGTCGCGCTCGGCAAGAAACTGCAGCGATCGGGCGTCGACGCGCTGATCATCGAAGGGTCCGAGGCGGGCGGACACATCGGGCCGGTGTCGACGAGCGTGCTCGCGCAGGAAATCCTGCCGTCACTCGCAAAGGACATCCCGGTCTTCGTCGCCGGCGGCATCGGCACGGGGGCGGCCATTGCGGCCTATCTCGACATGGGCGCGGTCGGCGTTCAGCTCGGTACCCGCTTCGTGTGCGCGACGGAGAGCGTCGCCCATCCCAATTTCAAGCGCGCCTTCATTCGCGCGTCGGCGCGCGACGCGGTGGCGAGCGTTCAGATCGACCCGCGCCTCCCCGTCATCCCGGTGCGTGCGCTGCGCAACGCAGGCTGCGACGCGTTCACCGCCAAGCAACGCGAGGTCGCGCAATCGCTCGACGAAGGAGCGCTGGCGATGACGGAGGCCCAACTGCAGATCGAACATTATTGGGCTGGTGCGCTGCGCCGCGCGGTCATCGACGGCGACATCGAACATGGCAGCGTGATGGCGGGTCAGTCGGTCGGGCTGGTGACGCGCGAGGAGCCCGCGGCGGACATCATCTTGGAGCTGGCCCGCGATGCCGAAGCGGCGCTGCGTCATTGATCGACGGCAGCTTTTGGACAGTCTGACGTCGCGCCATTGACTTTGTGCGCGGCTCGATTCAGCCCTGCACGCGACCGAGTTGCGGAGAGACAAATCGTGATGCTGACCCCCGAACATGACGTGCGCCTGCGCCGTTTCGCGAAGCTGGCGATGGCCGGTGGCGCCACCCTGGCGCTCGCCGCCTGCGCGGCCAAACCCCCGCCCCCACCCCCGCCGCCGCCGCCGCCGGTCGTCGTGGCTCCGCCCCCGCCGCCGCCGCGCCCCTATCCGCCGAACAGTTCGGCGCCGAACCTCCTGATCCCGTCGCTCGATGCCGCCGGCCGTCGCTTGACGCCGAACGTCGATCTCACGCCCGCGCAGGCGTTGTGGCAGCTGCGGATCGCGCTCAACGTCGCGGCGCTCAATTGCCGCGGCCTGGGCTATGAGACGCTGATCCCCGATTATTCGAAGTTTCTGACCAACAACCGTCGTGAGATCGCGGCGGCGGAGCGCACGGTGATCGCCGATCAGCGCAAGCTCAATGGTGGCAACGGCATTTCGCAGCGCGATGCCCTGTCGACGCGGCTCTATAATTATTTCGCGCAGCCGCCGGTGCTCGCGTCCTTCTGCCCGACGGCGGTGCGCGTGGCGAGCGCCGCCGCAACCGAGCCGCGGGCGAATATCCTCAGCTTCGCGTCGCTGCGGCTGACGGAGGTCGATCAGCCGTTCGTGACCTTTTACAATGACTACGCCCGCTATCAGGCGGACCTGGCCGACTGGATCAGCCGCTACGCGCCGCAGCCGGCGACCGCGCCGGTGGCGACGGGCGCGCCGGTCGATGCGACCCTCGTGACGACGCCGCCGACGACGAGCGCCCCGCTCGCCGTGCCCGCGCCGACGCTGCCGCCGCAGCAGCCGACGGCGGGGCTGCCGACGCCTTCAGTCGGGACGCCGACGGTTCCGCTGCCTCAGCCCCAACCGCTGCCGGAGCCGTTGCCTCAGCCAACGATCCAGCCGCTTCCCCAGCCGCAGCCGGTGCCGCAGACGACCGTGCCCGTCCCGCCGGGCACCACCACGCCGCAGGCACGGTAGAGATGTCGCCCCCGCCCGGCAGCCGGACGAGCTCCGGCTGGCGGCGGGGGGCTCCCTCTGCTAGGCGCGGGATCGCTTCATGACGACGCCCCCGCCCCCCAGCTCGGCCGCGCGCGCCGCGCGCGAGATTCTGCGCAACCTCAACGCGGTGATGGCCGCCGACAGCCCGGCGCAGGCCAAGCTCAACCACACCGTCCAGCTCATCGGCGAAGCGCTCGATAGCGAGGTGTGCTCGGTCTACCTCCTGCGCGACGGGTTGCTCGAACTGTTTGCGACGCGCGGCCTCAACCAGAGCGCGGTGCATGTGACGAAGCTCGCGCTGGGCGAAGGGCTGGTCGGAACGATCGCCCGCAACATCGAAACGATGAACCTCGCCCAGGCGGCGGCGCACCCCGACTACGCCTATCGTCCCGAAACGGGCGAGGAGCGGTTCGCGAGCTTTGCGGGCGTGCCGATCATCCGCAAGGAACGCAGCGTCGGCGTGCTCGCGGTGCAGCATGCCGAACCGCGCGGCTATGACGAAATCGAGATCGAGGCGCTTCAGACGGTGGCGCTGGTGCTGTCGGAGCTGATCGCCAACGCGCAGCTGATCGACCCGCATGACGCGGACGCCGCGGCGACGGACACGGCCGCGCTGGAACGCGGCGGCCTGCGCCTGGTCGACGGCATGGCCAAGGGCGTCGCCGTCTTTCACCAGCCGCGCGTCACCATCGAACATACGCTCGCCGACGACATCGAGGTCGAGCGCGCGCGCGTCTATCACGCCTTCACCAAGATGCGCGATCAGATCGACCGCATGGCGAGCCAGGCCGAATTCGGCGTTGGCGGCGAGATCGACGAGGTCATCGAAACCTATCGCATGTTCGCCTACGATGAAGGCTGGTCGCGGCGGATCAACGAGGCGATCGACAGCGGGCTGACTGCGGAAGCGGCGATCGAGCGCGTGCAGCAGCGCACGCGCATGCGGATGCGGCAGATCGACGATCCGCTGCTGCGCGATCGCATGCACGACCTCGAGGATCTGTCGAACCGGCTGATCCGAATCGTCTCCGGCCAGATCGGCACCGCCGCGCAGAGCGGCCTGCGCCAGGATTCGATCCTCATCGCGCGCAACCTCGGGCCGGCGGAGCTGCTGGAATATGATCGACGGCGATTGAAGGGCGTGATCCTCGAGGAAGGGTCGCTCACCGCGCACGTAACCATCGTCGCGCGCGCCATGGGTGTGCCCGTGCTCGGGCGGGTCCGCGACATCCGCAATCGCACCAACGAAGGCGACCTGCTCCTTCTCGACGTGCCCTCGGCGATCGTTCACATTCGCCCGGAACGCGCCGTTCTCGACGCGTTCGAGGCACGGCTGAGCCAGAGCGCGGCACGTCGCGAGCGTGTCGCCGCGCTGCGCGACGTCCCGCCGGTGACCCGCGACGGGCAGCGGATTACGCTGATGGTCAACGCCGGTCTGCGTGAAGACCTGACCGCGGTCGACCTGACCGGCGCCGACGGTATCGGCCTGTTCCGCACCGAATTTCAGTTTCTCGTGTCGGCCACCCTCCCGCAACGCGAGCGTCAGCAGCGGCTGTATCGCGACGTTCTCGACGGCGTGCACGGCAAGCCGGTCGTCTTTCGCACGGTCGACATCGGCGGCGACAAGGCCCTTCCCTATCTCTCGCAGCAGCAGGACCGGGAGGAAAATCCCGCCATGGGCTGGCGCGCGCTGCGGCTTGCGCTGTCGCGTGAGGCGCTGCTCAAGGTGCAAGCCCGCGCGCTGCTCGAGGCGGCGGCGGGACGCACGCTCGACGTGATGTTCCCGCTCGTCAGCGAACCGTGGGAATTCGAGGCGGCACGGGCGATGTTCGAGGAGCAGCGTGCGTTTCTCGCAGGCCGTGGCCGCAAGCTGCCGGCAAACATCCACTATGGTGTGATGCTGGAAGTGCCCGCGCTGGCCGAGATGCTCGACGTCCTGCTGCCGCGCGTCGATTTCTTGTCGGTGGGGACCAACGATCTGACGCAGTTTCTCTTCGCCGCCGATCGCGCCGACCCGCGTCTTGCCGAACGCTATGACTGGCTCTCGCCGGCAATCCTGCGCTTTCTGCGGCGCGTGGTGCGGGCGTGCGACGCGGCGGGCGTGCCGGTCGCGGTGTGTGGGGAGATGGGCGGTCGCCCGCTCGAGGCGATCGCGCTGTTGGCGATCGGCGTACGCCGCCTTTCGATCACCCCGGCCGGCGTCGGCCAGGTGAAAGCGATGGTGCGCAGCCTCGACCTTGCCCCGCTGGCGACCGAGATGGAGCAGTGGCTCGACGAGGGACGCGCCGACATTCGTCTCGCGCTCCAGCAGCGGGCCGACGAACGCGGCGTCGATCTCGGCGCCTGACGTCACCAGCCGCGCGGCGTGTCAGCGCCCGCTTTACACGTCGCACCGCTTTTTGCTTGTCTGCGCATGCTGATGTACGCCGACAGCGCGCGACCGACCGTTACCGATGGAATTCAAACGCGAATGAGCGAAGCCGATCCCCAAATCCCCGAAGAGTCGACCGCACCCCAGCAGATCGGCGACCGGCTGCGCGCTGCGAGAGAGGCGCGCGGACTCTCGCTTGCCGAAATGGCGGAGCGCACCAAGGTCAATCAGCGAATGCTGTCGGCGATCGAGCGGCACGCGCTCGATGAAATGCCGGTCGGACCCTATGCCGCGGGCTTCGCGAGGGCCTATGCGCGCGAACTCGGACTCGATGAACAGGCTGCCGCGAGCGAGATGCGGAGCGCGATGGATTCGCGCAACCAAATCGCGCTGCGACCTGCCCCGATCTTTGAGCCTGCCGACGAAAACCGCGTCCCGACGGGCCGGTTCGCGTTGAACGCGGCGATCGCGGGCGCAGTCCTGCTGGCGGCCTATTTCGGCTATCAATGGTGGGCCAACCGCCCTGCGACGACCGAAGCGGAAGCAGTGGAGACGACGCAGGCGTCCACCGATGCCCCGGCAGCCTCCCCCGGTGGCCTTGCAGCCGCGCCGACCCCTGCCCCGGTCGATCCCGCGACGGCCGCACGCTTTGCCGGCCCGCTCCGCATTGCCGCCACCGAACGCGCGTGGTTCAGCCTGGAGGACGTCAACGGTCGCAGCGTGTTCGATCTCAGCCTCGCGCCAGGCGAGTTCTACACCGTGCGCGAGGCGCAACGATCGCTCAAGCTGCGGACCAACAATCCCGCCGGGCTGCGGCTAGTGGTTGGTGACAACCGGCTCCCCCTCGGTACCGGCAGCGTCGCGTCGGGCGTCGGACTTGATGCGGCATCGCTCGCGCAGCGCGCGGCGCAGACGGGATCGGCGGCAGCGTCGGTTCAGGTAGGGACCACTACGCCGACGGTCATTGCACCTGACATGAGCGTTTCGCCGGACGCCGCGCCGGGCGTGCGCCCCACGCCGAACAGCGCTTTCTAAGAGGAAGACAGGACCAGCATGACCCGCCGCCCGATTGCCTTTGCCACCGCCGCGCTGATGCTCGGCACCTCCGTTCCGGTCGTCGCGCAGACCGCCGACCCGGCGGAGGCGGCACGACGGATCGACCGGCTCGAGCGCGAATTGCGCGCAGTGCAGCGGCGCGTGTTTCCCGGCGGCGAGGGCGGTCTTGTCCAGCCGCAGAGCGGCCCCCCGCCGGCAACCCCGGCGTCCGTCGGAACGGCGGCGTCGGTGGACCTCGCGCCACGGCTCGATGCGATCGAAGCGTCGCTGACGCGCCTCACTGGCGAGGTCGAGCAAATCTCCTTTCGTCAGCGCGAGCAGCAGGGCGCAATCGAGCGACTCCGGGCGGATTTGACGGCGCGCGGTGCGACCGGCACCGACAGCGGGACCAATGTCGTGCCGAGCCCCGCGCCGGTCGGAGCCACGCTCACGCCGACGCCCACGTCAACGCCGGCTCCCGCGCCGACCAGGGCGAGCACGCCAGCGGCCGCCGCCCCCGCCCCCACCGCTGCCAGCAACGCCGCGCGTCGCGCGCGCGTGGCGGCGATCGAAGTGCCCGCATCGGGCAATGCCGGAGAGGACGCGTACCTCTACGGCTATCGCCTGTGGGAAGCGCGTCTTTATCCGGAAGCGCAGGCGCAGCTGCAGACCGTGCTGACCCGCTATCCGACGCATCGCCGCGCGAGTTATGCGGGCAACCTCCTCGGTCGCGCCTATCTCGACAACGGGCAGCCGACGCTCGCGGTGCGCGCGCTGTACGACAATTTCCGCGAACGTCCGCGCGGCGAGCGGGCCGGGGAATCGCTCTACTATATGGGGATGGCGCTGATCGCGCTGAACCGTAAGCCCGACGCCTGCCGGACCTTCACGGAGTTCGACACGAACTTCGGCACGACCGCGAGCGCGGCGTTGAAGGCGCAGGTGGCAGCGGCACGTGGCCAGGCGAGCTGCTGAGCCACTCAACGCCGAGTATCTCCGCCGTCACGTTACGGCCCTGATCGGCGAAGCGGCGAGCGTTCGAGACCGTTTCGGCATCGCTGTGTCCGGCGGCGGCGACAGTGTCGCGCTGCTCGCCCTGGCGGCGCACGCCTTTCCCGGACGGGTGGAGGCCGCAACGGTCGACCATGGGCTACGCCCGGAGGCTCAGGCTGAGGCAAATGCCGTCGCGGTACTAGCGGCGACGCTAGATATGCCGCACGTGACGCTGCGCCCGGGAAAGCGCCTCGAACGCGGAGATCAGGCAACCGCACGCGCGGCACGGTACACGCTGCTCGATGGCTGGCGGGCCGAGCGAGGCCTCGACTGGGTCATGACCGCGCACCATGCCGACGATCAGCTGGAAACGATGCTGATGCGCCTCGCGCGCGGCAGCGGTGTTGACGGGCTCTCCGGCATTCGGGCCCGCAGCGGTCACCTGCTGCGTCCCCTCCTGGGGCGGCGCCACGCGGAACTGACGCACTACTGCGCGGAGCATGGACTCGCCTGGTGCGAGGATCCGAGCAACGTCGACGAACGCCACGATCGCGCCCGTTTCCGCGCAGCGATTGCGCGGCTCGATGGCCTGATCGATCCGGTCAGTGCGACCCGCAGTGCAAGCGCGGCCGCCGCCGCCGCGCAGGCGCTCGACTGGGTGACGCAGGAACTCGCGCGCGAGCGGCGCAAGCGACGCGAATCGACGATCGAACTCAACGTCACAGAACTGCCCGACGAACTCGTCCTGCGGCTTTTCAAAAGCGCGCTCGGCGAGCCTTCGCCCCGCGGCGAAACGCTGGAGGCTGCGATTGCCACGCTGCGCTCGGGGCGGCGCACGACGCTCGGCCAGTTCATCGTCGATCCGATCGACGCTGCGGGGCGCTGGCGGTTAACCCTGGCGCCACCGCGCGCTGCTAAATAGGGGGCGCGTTGTCTTGTGGGGGGGCGGGACCCCTCCTACATTTCGTGCGTCACAAGCGCGCCCGGCGGGGCGCTCCGGAGAGCAAGCAGCGTGAACGATCCCAAGCCGAATTCGAAGCCTCCTGCGGGATGGGCGAAGACGCTGATGATCTGGTCGGGGATCATCCTCGCGGTGCTGATGGTCACTCAGCTGATGGGGGGCAATGCTCGCACCGCCAACGCGATGCCCTATTCGGAATTCAAGACGCGGCTCGCTGCGGGCGAAGTGAAGAGCGTGGTGCTCAGCGACACCCGGATCACGGGCAAACTTGCCGATGACAAGGAATTCACCGCCAACCGCGTCGGCGACACCGAGCTCATCAAGGCGCTGCAGGATCGCGGGGTCGAATTCGACGGCGCGCCGCAGAGCCAGCCGTCGATGCTGCTGTGGATGTTCGCCCAGATTGTGCCGTTCCTGCTGTTCTTCGCGATCGGCTACTTCATCTTCAAGCAGGTGCAGAAAAACTCCGGCGGCGGCGCGATGGGCTTTGGCAAGTCCAAGGCGAAGCTGCTGACCGAAAAGCAGGGCCGCGTCACCTTCGACGATGTCGCCGGCATCGAGGAAGCGCGTGAGGAACTGCAAGAGATCGTCGAGTTCCTGAAGGACCCGAGCAAGTTCAGCCGCTTGGGCGGGTCGATCCCCAAGGGCGCGCTGCTGGTCGGCTCCCCCGGGACGGGCAAGACGCTGCTGGCCCGCGCAATCGCAGGTGAAGCGGGCGTGCCGTTCTTCACCATTTCGGGCTCCGACTTCGTGGAAATGTTCGTCGGCGTCGGTGCCAGCCGCGTGCGCGACATGTTCGAGCAGGCGAAAAAGTCCGCGCCGTGCATCGTGTTCATCGACGAAATCGACGCCGTCGGTCGGCACCGTGGCGCCGGCCTCGGCAATGGCAATGACGAGCGTGAACAGACGCTCAACCAGCTCCTCGTGGAGATGGACGGGTTCGAGGCCAACGAAGGCATCATCATCATCGCGGCAACCAACCGCCCCGACGTGCTCGATCCGGCGCTGCTTCGTCCGGGCCGTTTCGACCGCCAGGTCGTGGTGCCGCGTCCCGACATCGAGGGCCGCGTCAAGATTCTCGAGGTGCACAGCCGCACCAAGCCGCTCGCGCCCGATGTCGACCTGCGGCGCATCGCGCGAGGCACCCCGGGCTTTTCCGGCGCGGACCTCGCCAACCTTGCGAACGAAGCGGCGCTCCTCGCCGCGCGGAAAGGCAAGCGCCTGATCGCCTCGGCCGAGTTCGAGGAAGCCAAGGACAAGGTCATGATGGGCGCAGAGCGCCGCTCGATGGTGATGACCGAGGAAGAAAAGAAGGTCACCGCCTATCATGAGGCGGGTCACGCGCTGGTATCGCTGCATGTCGAGGGCTGCGATCCGCTGCACAAGGTGACGATCATCCCGCGCGGCCGCGCGCTGGGCGTGACCTGGAACCTGCCCGAACGCGACCGATTCAACATGAGCATGAAGCAGATGAAGGCGCGCCTTGCGCTGGCCTTTGGCGGACGCATTGCGGAACAGCTCATCTACGGTGAGGACGAACTCAACACCGGCGCGTCGAACGACATTCAGCAGGCGACCGATATGGCTCGCGCGATGGTCATGGAATATGGCATGTCGGACAAGCTTGGCTGGCTGCGCTATCGCGACAACCAGGACGAGGTTTTCCTCGGCCACAGCGTTAGTCGTGCGCAGCACATGTCCGAGCGCACCGCACAGCTGATCGACGAGGAGGTGCGCCGTCTCATTGAGGAGGCGGAGGGTCAGACGCGCCAGGTGCTGAGCGACCATATCGACGAGCTTCATCGGCTCGCCGAGGCGCTGCTCGAATATGAGACGCTGTCGGGCGAGGAAGCGCGCTTGGTCATTGCCGGTGGTGGGGTCGATCGTCCGAGCGATCCCAAGGCTGGTGAGCCGCGGGCGATCGACGGCCACGTCGGCTCGGTTCCGCAGGTCCGCCGTCAGCCCCGGCTCGGCGCGACCCCAGCCTGATCGCTCGACCTGGATGAAACGCCACGGCTGTTCACGTCAGTGACAGAAACCGTGACGCTTTCGTCACAGTCGCGCTTTTGTTCGAAACTTCTCTGGAAAACTGGCAACCGCATCCCAAATCGTCGGTTGTGAAGGCATCGCGCAGATCGGAGCATAATCCGGGTGCGTGGACAGCGAGGAACAGTCCGCGCTGAGTATAGAAACGAAAGAGGCTCTCCCCACCATGAAGAAATTTGCATTTCTTGCAGCTGCGGCGGTTGCCGCGACCCTGCCGACTGTCGCTTCGGCGCAGGAAACTGCGCCCGACGGTTCGCCGGCGTTCGGTTTTGAGCCCTATGTCGCTGTGACCGGCGGCTACAACAGCTATGATCGCGACGCCTACGGTGTTCCGGCCTATGGCAACGGTGGCCGTTACGAAGGTGCCTTCATCGAAGGCGCGCTTGGCGCGAACATTCCGCTCGGTCCGATCGTGGCCGGGGTGGAAGGCAACGTCGCCAAGGGCATCAACGGTGACATCGACTGGCGCTACGGCGTGGCGGGTCGTCTCGGCGTGCGCGCCGGCGACAGCGGCCTCGTTTACGGCAAGGCCGGGTACGAGTGGACCAACTTCAACCGCGGCGCGGCGTCGGTCACCGGCGGCGACTTCGGTCAGGAAGTCTATGGTCTCGGCGTCGAAGTCGGTCCGCGTGACATCGGGCTCGGCGGCGTGAGCACCAACTCGGGTGTCCGCATCCGCCTGGAAGCGAACACCGGCGACTTCCAGACGATCCGTCCGCAGGCGGGCGTGGTGTTCCACTTCTGATCGGAACCGATCGCTAAAGAAAAGGGCCTCCCGAGCGATCGGGAGGCCCTTTTCATATTGGGGTCGGAAGGGGGCGCCGCCCCCCTCCCCTTCCCCCCTCGGCTCAGAAAGTGAAGCGCGCGGCAACACCGTAGGTGCGCGGCTGGTTGGGATAGCCGCTGAAACTTTCGTTCTGTGCCACCGACGGAAAGACCGTCGTCAGATAGCGGCTATCGAGCAGGTTGCGGCCCCACAGCGACAACTCGAGCCCGTTGGTCAGGCCGAGGATCACCGCGGCATTGAGATTGTCGATCTCCCGGCTGACGTTCGGGACATTCTCGGCTACCTGCACCTGGCTTTCGTAGCTGTAATCCGCACGGAAGGTCAGGGTCGAACCGCCGGCGAATTCATGGACATATGCACCGCCGAGGCTGAAGCCCAGCTGCGGAATCCCCGCCGGGGTCGCGCCCGACAGGTCGAGTTGAGGCCCGCCCTGCTGCGGAGTGGGCAGGCCGGGGATGGCGATGCCGGTGCTGACAAAGCTGTCGTATTTCGGATCGAGGTAGGTCACGGCCAAGGTGATCGTCAGCGGATCGATCGGCCGCACCGACCCGTCGAACTCGATACCGCGGACCGACTGCTGCCCGGCGTTCGCCAGCGCGAAGCCGGTGCCGGTGAAGATGTTCGACTGGAAGCCCTTCAGCTTCTGGTCGAACAGCGCGATGTTGAACGCGACGCGGTCGAACTGCGCCTTGAGGCCGAGTTCGATAACTTCCGCCTCTTCAGGGCCGGCAAAGCGCGAGCCGGTGCTGAGATTAGGCACCGCCAGCCCCGCCGCGCGGATCGGCGAGGATGCCGGATTGGTGACCGGCGAACCGGGAATGAAATCGCCAGCAAAGGGCCTCGAGTCTCGCGAGAGGTTGAAGCTGCTCGCTTTGAAGCCCGTGGCGTAGGTCGCGTAGACATTGACGTTGTCGGTCAGATCGTACGCGGCGCGAATGGTGTAGCTAAGATTGTCGTCGTTGGTGCGCCCGTCCTCGACCGCATTCGGGAAGTTGAGGAACGGCGGCAGGAACTGCAGCGGACGGAGCCCGAGTAGCGGGTTCACCGCCGGGTTGGCGGCATTGGCATTGCCGAACGCGGTTGCGCCAGCCTGCACCTGTGCGAAGCCCGCCGGATTCGCAGCGGCAAAGGCGGCGATCTGCTGCGCGTTGGCGGCACCGGGCAAGCGGAGGAGCTGGCCGACGGTGGTCGCAATGCCCTGATTGATGATCGCCTGACGTCCGATGGCGGTCAGGTCGAGACCCGAGAACACGTCGGTCGAACGCACGTCCGATCGGACCTGCTTGCGATCCTCGGTGTAGCTCAACCCCAGCGTCAGGGTCAGCCGGTCGGTGACGTCGAAATCGACGGTGCCAAACAGCGAGAAGGCTTCGTTCGAATAGTCGAACGTGCCGAACAGCCCCTGCCCCGCCGCGAACAATGTTCCGTTGGGAACACCGAGCAGTGTCTCGAGCGCAGGAACGCTCGACGCCCCGTTGGTCTGCGACTGGATCAGGAGGTTGGCGTAGGGACGGAAAGCCGTGCCGTAGGACAGCGCGTCGGTCGTAGTGATGTCTTCGTTGAAATAGAAGCCGCCGACGAGGAAGTTCAGCGGGCCGTCGAAGTCCGACGCCAGCCGCAATTCCTGCGTAAAGGTCTGGATGTCGAGCGCGTTGCGGTTTTGACCGATCAGATCGGCACTGGTGAAGTCGCTGTCCTGGTTCGTACGGCTGCGCACTTCACGATAGGCGGTGATCGACGTCAGCGTCATCGGCCCGAATTCATAGTCGGCCTGCCCCGACACGCCCCAGTTGCGGATGTCGTTTTCGGAGACGAAGTTGTTGTAGACTTCGTAGCTGTACGGGTTCTGCGGATCGATGCGCCCGCCCACCGCGAACACGGCCGCGCCGGTCGGTCCGTTGATGATGTTGGCGGCGATGCAGCAATTTTCGTCGATCTGGTCGATGTCGCCGATCAGGCGCAGCTTGAAGCGGTCCGACGGCTCCCACAGCAGCTGCCCGCGGAAGCCATAGCGGTTGCGGTCATTGAAATCGGTGTTGAGATTGAGGTCCTGCGCGTACCCGTCGCGGCGGTTGTAGTTGCCGTAGAGGCTGAACGCGAGCGTGTCGCTGATCGGCCCGGTGACATCGGCGCGCGCGACGATGGCATTGTAATTGCCGTAGCTGAGCTCGGCGTGGCCGCCCCAGTCGAACTGCGGCTCCTGCGTCACGATCGAGATGATGCCCGCGCTGGCGTTCTTGCCGAACAGCGTCGACTGCGGGCCGCGCAGCACTTCGATGCGGCGGATGTTGGGCAGGTCGCCGATTTGCGCGGCGGAACGCGAGCGATAGACGCCGTCGATGAACACGCCGACCGACGGTTCGATGCCGGCGTTGTTGGCGCCATTGCCGAAACCACGAATGATGAAATTGGTGTTCGCGCTTGACTGGAGCTGCGCCACACGGAGTGAGGGCACGAGCGACTGCACGTCGATCAGGTCGCGCGCCTGCGCTTGCTGAAGCGTTTCCGCCGTGGCGACCGAAACCGCGATCGGCGTGTCCTGCAGCGTCGCTTCGCGCTTGGACGCGGTCACGATGATGTCGTTGCCCGCGTCGTTGCTCTGGTCATCGGCCTGATCCTGCGCCTGCGCGCCCGTCGGCGGAGTGTTGCCCGGCGGGGGAACCGCCGCGTCCTGGGAAAAGGCAGGCGTGGCAATCGCCAGCGCAATCAGGCTGGCGCCGTGCCGCACGGGATAAAATTTCATCGAGCTCATCTCCAAACAGACCGCTGCGTCTCAGGATGCGATGGTCCTGGTGCATTGGCGCCCATCTCTGGCGCGCTCCCCGATTTCGTCAACGGCGCAAAAACCGGTCGGTAGATCGACAGCCCGGTCCGTGGCAGAAAAGTCACTACTCTAGGAACGCTGCATCATACCGACGTTTCGACGGCCGTCCCGAACGGGCAGTCTTTTCTGGATTGACGACCATCTCGATAGCTCGCAAACCCGGCGCAGCGACCACGGCCATCAGATCGTGTGCGTCGGCGGAGCCTGTGTGACCGGGCTGCGACCATCTCCCCGCCCCGACGGCGCCTCCGCGCCGGACGACGTGCACTCCGGCGCCCGCGCGGCCGGAGCAGAAGGGGAGATGATCATGCGGACCATTTGGACAGCGAGCCGACAGTTCAGCGGCGCATCGCTACTGGCGCTCGCGCTTTCCTCCCCGGGGCTGGCGCAGACGACCGATGCCAATGCGACCGGCGATCCTGTCAGCGCCGCCGAAGCGCAACAGGCGACGCCGCCCGAGGACCAGGCGGGCGATATCATTGTCACCGCACAGCGTTCTTCACAGCGACTGCAGGATGTCCCGATCGCCGTCAGTGCCTTCTCGGCGCAAAATCTTGAGCAGCAGCAGATCCGCAATACGTCCGACCTTCAGCTGTCGCTGCCGAACATCACCTTTTCCAAAGGCAATTTTACCGGCGCCAGCTTTACCATTCGCGGCATCGGCGACCTGTGCGTCGGGGTCAGCTGCGACAGCGCAACCGCGATCCACATGAACGACGCGCCGCTGTTTTCCACGCGCATTTTCGAGACCGAGTTTTTCGACCTCGAACGGGTCGAGGTGCTGCGCGGACCACAGGGCACGTTGTTCGGTCGCAATGCGACATCCGGGGTGATCAACTTCATCACCGCCCGCCCGGACCCCGACGCCTTCGGCGCGGCCGGCGAATTCGAATATGGCAATTACAACAGCATCAAAGCGCGCGGGATGGTCAATGTGCCCATCGGCGACAACGCGGCGATCAGGGTCGCGGGCATTTACCTCAATCGCGATGGTTACACCCGCAACCTCTACGACAACACGCGGATGGACGGCCGCGACCTGTTCGGGGTGCGCGGGTCGTTCCGCTGGGAGCCGAGCGATCGCACCACCATCGACCTGATGGGATATTATTTCCGCGAGAACGACGATCGGATGCGAATCACGCGCCAGCTGTGCCAGCGCGACCCGACGGGGGTGCTCGGCTGCCTCAACCAGTCGCGCGATGCGCAGGTGACGAACGGCAATTCGACGGTCGCTGCGGTGCTGACCAGTCGTGAGTTCTTCGCCATCCGCGGCATCCCGACCGCCTTCGCGCTGGGCAGCCTCTACGGCACCGACGTTTACGCCAACTCGGTCAACCCCAGCGACGTGCGCGAGGTCAACACCGACTATCCGTCGCTCTATTACGCCGACGAAATGATCTTTCAGGCGTCGCTTCGCCAGGATCTGGGCAACGGCCTGTCGGTGCGACTGCTCGGTAACTATCAGGAAACCGGCGTCGACAGCAGCCAAGACTATAATCTGTCCGTGCAGAACCGTGCGCTGGCGACTCCCGGCCTGACCGTACTCGCGGGCGCTGCGGCGGGGGCGATCCCCGGCCTTCCCGCCGCCTATTTCCGGCCGATCGCACAGGCGCTGATCCCGGGCGGGCCGGGTGGTCAGCTCTGCACGTCCGCGGCCGAGCCGACCAACACCGGCGCGTTCGGCGGCAGTGCGGTATGCGCGCAGACGCCGCTCGATTTCGACCGGTCCAATGCGTACACCCGCAGCTGGTCAGCCGAGGGGCTGATATCGTCGGACTGGGATGGGCCGTTCAACTTCCTCGTAGGCGGCATCTACAGCTGGCTGCGTCTCACCGAGAACAGCTATTATGTGAACGCTTTCCAGCTCGACTATGCGGCCGGGCTGCTGGGGGCGTTCAGCGCGTTCACCAATCCCCCCGCGGCGGGTGGGCCGCTGCCGCCATCGTTCCTCGCATCGCCCTTCTACCGCAACAACACCAACAATTTCCTCGCAACGAGTTACGGGCTGTTCGGCGAAGCCTATGTCGACCTCGCCGATCGGCTGAAGCTGACGCTCGGCGTGCGGTACAATAACGACCACAAGGAGATCAGCGCCCGCACGACGCTGGCGAGTTTCCTGACGCCGTTCGGGACCAGCCCTGCCGACGCGTCGCCATATCTGGGCGCATTCGATGCCGACCCGGCGACCGCCGGCAATCAGCCGTTCCAGGTGCGCGAGGCGAATTTCGACGCGATCACCGGGCGGGCGGTCCTCGACTTCCAGGTGACGCCCGACAACCTCCTCTACGTCAGCTATTCGCGAGGGTATAAATCGGGAGGTATCAATCCGCCGCTGTCGCCGATCTTTGCCGTGGCCGAAAGTTTCGAGCCGGAGTCGGTCGACGCATTCGAGATCGGCTCCAAGAACACGTTCGGCGGGCTGCAGCTCAACCTCACCGGTTTCTATTACCGCTACAACGGTTTGCAGCTGTCGCGCATCGTCGCGCGAACGTCGGTCAACGACAATGTCAGCGCCAACATCTGGGGCGTCGAGGCGGAGGCGATCATCCAGCCGACGCGCGACATGCTGGTCAACCTCGGCTTCTCCTACCTCAATACCGAGGTGTCGGAGGACAAATTCCTGCCTAATCCGCGTGACCCGGGCGGCGGCCGCGCGGATGCGGTGATCATTAAGGACATCACCAACGCGTCCCACTGCGCGGTCGCCTCGCGCGCGGGCAGCGTCGCCGGCGTCAACGGCTTCGTCACGCAGATCAACAACCTGATCAACGCCGGCGCCATCCCCGGTGTCTCACCCGGCGCAGGCCTGCGCGGTCCGCAACCCTTTGGCCCGACCAGCGGCATCGCCTCGACCGGCGCGTTCAGCATCTGTGCGGCGCTGCAAGCCACCGCCGCGACCGTCGGGCCGGCGTTCGGCGGCATTGAATTCTATGGCGCAGGCGTGCCGGTGAACATCCGCGGCAATCAACTGCCGCAGGCGCCGACGGTGAAATGGAGCGCGGGCGCCCAGTACACCTTCCGCTTCGATAACGAGATGACGCTCGTGCCCCGCGTCGACGTAACCTACACCGGCGACAGCTACGGCAACATCTTCAACGGCAACGTCAACCGGATCGAAGGCTATGCCCAGGCCAATGCGCAGGTCCAGCTCAACGGCCCGTCGAGCCGCTGGTACGCGCGTGCATTCATCCAGAACATCTTTGACAGCAACGCCACGACCGGGCTCTACGTCACCGACGCGACGTCGGGGAACTTCACTAACATCTTCACGCTGGAGCCGCGCCGCTACGGGGTGGCGGTCGGCTTCCGTTTCTAGACAACCGCATGAGAAGTGCCCGTCGGGAGATTCGCCGACGGGCACTTGCGGTGCCTCAGAAATCGATCGCGATGCCCTTTTTCTCCCAGTCGCCGTAGCGGACCGGGTCGGGACGGCCCTTTTCCGCGCGCCCTTCGTAGGTCACTGTCCGGGGCGCGGGCGGGGGGCTGGACGTCCAATGCGCGGGCGCGCTGACGCCCGGCGGGCGGCGCGTGGCGCGCGGCGTCGTCGCACGCGCGTCACGGTCGGGGGTGGGCTTGTCCATGCAAGCGATATAGGGCCGCGGGATACGCAATGCCATCGCGACGCCCCCCTCCCCCGCACCGCCGTTCGACACGCCCGGCGACGAACGAACTTGACGCGCCAGGCGTCCCGGCACGCGCAGCGGCGCTTCGCCTGCTCGACGCGGTATTTCGCCGGGCCGAGCCGCTCGATGCCGCGAGCCCCAATGTGCTGCGTGCCCTCGCGCCCAACGACCGTGCCCTCGCCGTCGCGATCGCCACCGAAGTGTGCCGCCACGCGGTGTCGCTCGACGCACTGATCGACGCCCAGACACGCGAGCCGCTCGGCCACGACCTCAAGGTGCGACAGGCGCTGCGGATCGCGCTGGTGCAGGCGCTCGGCCTGCGCGTCGCGGAACATGCGGCAATCGCGACGGTGCTGCCGCTGCTGAGCGGCGGGCCGCGCCGCCTGCTTCATGGCGTGTTCGGCGCGGTGTTGCGCAGCGGCGTGACGCTCCCGCCGGTGCCTGAGCTGCCGCTCGCCGTTGCCGAACGGTGGGAGGCGGCGTGGGGGGCGGAAGCATGCCGCGCCATCGCCGCCGCGCTCGCCGCGCCACCGCCGCTCGACCTCAGCTTGCGCGATGCGAGCGAAACCTCGGCTTGGGCAGAGCGCCTTGGCGCGACCAGCGTGGCGCCAGGCCATCTCCGGCTCCCGCGCGGGAGGGCGGTGGTCGATCTGCCCGGCTTTGGTGACGGAGCGTGGTGGGTGCAGGACCTCGCCGCATCGCTGCCTGCGCGGCTGCTGGGCGACGGGGGCGGACGGCGGGTGCTCGACGTGGGGGCGGCGCCGGGGGGCAAGACGATGCAGCTCGCGGCCGCGGGGTGGCAGGTCACCGCGCTCGATGCATCGGCACGCCGCGCGCAGCGGCTGCGCGACAACCTCACGCGCGTGGGGCTCGACGCGGAGGTGGTCGTCGGCGACGGGCGCGCGCTGCCGCCGGACCGGCAGTACGACGCCGTGCTGCTCGATGCGCCGTGCAGCGCAACCGGGATCGCGCGTCGCCATCCCGACGTGCTCCACCGCATCGACGCACGCGACATTGACGACCGCGCGGCCTTGCAGGTGGAGCTGATCGACGCAGCCGCGAGGGCAGTGCGGCCAGGCGGACGTCTCGTCTTTGCGACCTGCAGCCTCGAACCCGAAGAAGGCGAAGCACAGCTCGAGCGCTTCCTCGCAGCGCATAACGACTGGCGGCTGGCCCCGGTCACCGCCGACGAACTGCCCGCGGGTCTCGCGCCGACGGCCGACGGAGCGGTCCGCACCCTGCCCTCCATGCTGGCGGAGGTGGGCGGGCTCGACGGCTTCTTCATCGCCCGGCTGGAGCGCGCGGGCTAGTCGTCCTCGTACGCGCCGTAGCGGTCGTCGGCGAGGTCGCTGAACTTCGTCACCCGCGCTTCGAAGTGCAGACGGACCTTGCCGGTCGCGCCGTGCCGCTGCTTGGCGACGATCAATTCGGCGAGGCCCTGCACGCGTTCGAGCTCCGCCGCCCATTTGGCGTGGTCGTCGAACACCTTGGCATCGTCGCCATCGACCGGCCGCTTGGGTTCGCGCGAGTTGACGTAATATTCCTCGCGGAACAGGAACAGTACCATGTCCGCGTCCTGCTCAATCGAGCCGGATTCGCGCAAGTCGGCGAGCTGCGGGCGCTTGTCCTCACGGCTTTCGACCGCGCGGCTCAGCTGCGACAGCGCCAGCACCGGCACGTTCAGCTCCTTCGCCAGCGTCTTAAGGCCGCGGCTGATTTCGGAAATTTCCTGGACGCGGTTGTCGCCCGACCGGCTCGCACCCTGCAGCAGCTGGAGATAATCGACGATGACCAGCCCGATCCCGTGCCGCCGATGCAGCCGGCGTGCGCGGGTGCGCAGGCCCGCGATGGTCAGCGCGGGCGTATCGTCGATAAACAGCGGCATCGACTGCAATCGCGCCGCGGCATCCGCCAGCCGATCGAAGTCGCCGTGGCTGATCTTGCCCATGCGCAGCGCTTCGGAACTGATGTTCGCCTGTTCGGCAAGGATACGCGTGGCGAGCTGGTCGGCGCTCATTTCGAGGCTGAAGAACACCGCCTTGGCGCCCATGTTCTTTTCGGGCGGGATGCCGTCGGCCTCGTCGCGCATCCAGCGGTCGGCCGCAGCATAGGCGATGTTGGTCGCGAGCGAGGTCTTGGCCATGCCCGGACGCCCGCCGAGGATAAGCAGGTCCGACGCGTGCAGCCCGCCGATCTTGGCGTTGACCGAAGCGAGGCCCGTGGTGACGCCCGACAGCGACCCGCCGCTGTTCAGCGCCTTCTCGACGTTCGCGAGCGCCACCGACGCCGCCGCGCCGAGGCTGCGCGCCTGACCGAGTTCGGTATCGCCGCCCGCGACGCGGTAAAGCGCGGTCTCCGCCTCCTCGATCTGCGTGTGCGGGTCGATGCTGTCGCGCGTGTCGGTTGCACGGTCGACCAGCTCCCGCCCCACGCCGATGAGCGCGCGAAGCAGCGCGAGATCGTGGATCTGCCGGGCGAGGTCACGCGCACCGATCAGTCCGGCCGCGCTGCCCGTCAGCTGCGCCAGCCAGCCCGGCCCGCCGAGCGCACGCATCCCCTCGTCCGCCTCGAAATAGACTTTGAGCGTGACCGGGTTGGCGACCCGGTTGTCGCTGACGAGCACGCTGATCCGCTCGAACAGTCGCTGGTGAAGCGGCTCGAAAAAATGCTGCGGCTCGAGCGGGACGGGCAGGTCCTCGAGCACACGATTGTCGATCATGCACGCGCCGAGGAAGGCCGCCTCCGCCTCCAGATTCGCGGGCAGCGTCGGGGTCGCCGGCTCCGCCGCAGCGGTCTGGTTTGCGGGAATCGGAAGAGCGGCGGCCATGTCGCGACCCTCACGCGCCCAGCCGCGCGCCGTCAAGTTCGCCGCATCGCAAAGCTGTGGATATCCGCAATGCGCTGCGGCAAGAACGCGCCGACACCATGACCGACCCGCGCATCATCCACATCGAACTCGACGAAGCGACGGTCGTCCGGCGGAGCGACGACGTCGAGCAGGAGCGCCGGATCGCGCTGTTCGACCTCAAGGAAACCAGCCATTTCCGACCGCTGCGCGTGCATGACGGCGATGATTATGCCGGCCCCTGGCGGCTTTCGCTCGCGGTGCATGACGGGCGGCTGGCGATGGACATCGCTCGCGAGGACGGTGCGCCGTGGGAGCGGCTGGTGATCGGGCTCGGCCGCTTCCGCCGCCCCGTGCGCGAATATTTCGCGATCGTCGACAGCTATTACAAAGCGCTTCGGTCCGCGACGCCCGACCAGATCGAGACGATCGACATGGCCCGGCGCGCCATTCACAACGACGCCGCGCAGATGCTGGTCGACCGCCTCGCTGACAAGGTCGAGCTCGATTTCGACACCGCGCGGCGATTGTTCACCCTAATCTGCGTGCTGCATATCCGTGGCTGAGCGAGGGTTGATGAAGGCGGCGATGCTGATCGCGCTCGCCGCGCTGATAGGCTGGGCGCTGTGGGCGATGCGGGCCGACCGGTGGCGCCCCGATGCCGCGAGCGTGGGCGCGCAAGGCGTCGCGCTCGGCACCGCCAACCGGCTGCTGACCGCCGACGCGCTGAAGGCTGCGGGCGCGCGCTTCGTGTACCTCGACGCGACCCGCGGCACCCGGCTGGAGCGAGGCTTCACGGACTTGCTCGACGCGACCCGGCGCAGCGGGCTGCCGACCGGCGCGATCCATCACTATGAACTGTGCACGCCGGCAGCGGAACAGGCGGCGGCATTCGTGACGCTGGTGCCGCGCGACGGCGACAGCCTCCCGCCATTGGTGATGATCGAGGATCAGCCCGACTGCCAGCGTCCGCCCTCCGCGTCACTGCTGCGCGCCGAACTGACGACCTTCCTCGGCCAGGTCGAAACCCATGGCGAGCGACGCGCAGTGATCGGCGTCGCGCCCGAGCTTGCGGAGCGATACCCGCTCGGCGCGATCCGGCGCGAACGGTTGTTGATCTCTCCGCGAACGCCGCCCGAGTCCGACGCGGGCCCTCGCCGCTGGGCGGTGTGGCTGGCCAACGATCGCACGCAGCTCGACGGGGTGGAGGGGCGCGTGCGCTGGCTGGCGCTGCGCCGCGATCTCGGGCAGGAGACGCGGCGATGACCCGCGACGAGTTGATCACCGCCGCCCGCGCCGCGGCGGCGCACGCCCACGCCCCCTACTCGCGCTTTGCCGTCGGCGCGGCGCTGCTGCTCGACGACGGGCGAGTGGTGAGCGGCACCAATTTCGAAAATGCGAGCTATGGCCTCTCCTTGTGCGCGGAAACCGTCGCACTCGCCAAGGCCAACAGCGACGGCGCGCTACGCCGGGTCGTGGAGGTCGCGGTGATCGGCGGCGCCATGGACGGCGCGGGCGGCCTGTCGAGTGCCGACCCGGTGCGCCCGTGCGGCCGCTGCCGCCAGATTTTGAACGAGGCGGCGAGCCTGTCGGGGCGGGACCTCACCGTGCACTGCGCCTCGGGCGACGGCCGCGTCGTCGAAACGCACCGCCTTTCCGACCTCCTCCCCCACGCCTTCGGGCCGGGCGACCTCGGGATCAGCTGATGGCCATCCTCTCCGACCGCTGGATACGCGAGCGCGCGCTCAAGGACGGGATGATCGAGCCGTTCGTCGAGGCGCAGCGGCGCGATGGGTGTATCAGCTACGGCCTCTCCTCCTACGGCTATGACGCGCGCGTGGCGGATGACTTCAAGATCTTCACCAACGTCGACAGCGCGGTGGTCGACCCCAAGGACTTCGCCTCCAACAGCTTCGTCGATCGCAAGACCGACGTGTGCGTCATCCCCCCGAATAGTTTTGCACTTGCGCGCACTGTCGAATATTTCCGCGTGCCGCGCGATGTGCTGGTGATCTGCCTCGGCAAATCGACCTATGCCCGCTGCGGCATCATCGTGAACGTGACACCGCTCGAACCGGGCTGGGAGGGGCACGTCACGCTCGAATTCTCGAACACTACCCCGCTGCCGGCGAAAATCTATGCCAACGAGGGCGCGTGCCAGTTCCTCTTCCTGCAAGGAAACGAGCCGTGCGAGGTGAGCTACGCCGATCGGGCGGGCAAATATATGGGCCAGCGCGGCGTCACCCTGCCGCGCCTCTGACGAAAGCGAGATGACCATGGCGACCCACGAGCGCGAACATGACCTGATCGTCTGGGGCGCCACCGGCTACACCGGCCGGCTGGTCGCGGAGTATCTCGCCAGGCGACAGGCCGAGGGCGACCGCACGCGCTGGGCGATGGCCGGTCGCAGCCGCGCGAAACTGGAGGCGGTGCGCGAGGAGATCGGCGCCGCGGCGGGCGTGCCGCTGATCGTCGCCGATGCCGACGACCCCGCCAGCCTCGACGCGATGACGCGTTCGGCGAAGGTGATCGTCACCACCGTCGGCCCCTACCAGCTCTACGGCGATGCGCTGGTGGCGAGCTGCGTCGCCAACGGCACGGACTATGCCGACCTTTGCGGCGAGCCGGCGTGGATGAAGGCCAAGATCGAGCAGCACCACGGCACCGCCAAGCAGACCGGCGCGCGCATCGTCTTTTCGTGCGGTTTCGACTCGATTCCGTTCGACCTTGGCGTCAGCGTGCTGCAGGCGGAGGCGATCGAGCGCTTCGGCGCGCCGGCACCACGCGTCAAAGGACGGGTGCGCGCGATGCAGGGCAAGTTTTCCGGCGGCACCGCGGCGTCTCTGCGGGCAACGCTGGCTGCCGCAGCGAAAGACCCGAGCGTCATTGCCGCGCTGACCAATCCCTTCGCGCTTACGCCGGGCTTTAGCGGGCCCGACCAGCCGCGCGGTGACGCGATTGAATATGACGCGGGCATCGGCAGCTGGGCGGCGCCCTTCGTCATGGCGGCGATCAACACCAAGAACGTCCACCGCACCAATTTCCTGCTCGGCCATCATTGGGGCGAGGATTTTGTCTATGACGAGATGATCCTCACCGGCCCTGGCGAGGCTGGCGAAGCCGCGGCAAAGTTCGTCGCGTCGACGCCGATGATCGGCACCCCCAACGACCCCGCCCCCGGCGAAGGGCCGACCCGCGAAGAGCGCGAGGCCGGGTTCTATGACGTGCTGTTCGTCGCAGAATGGCCCGACGGGCGACGCCTGCGCCTTTCGGTCAAGGGCGACAAGGATCCGGGCTATGGCTCGACGTCCAAAATGCTCGCGGAAACCGGTTTGCTGCTCGCCGAATGGGACGCGCCGGGCGGCGTCTATACGCCGGGCGGGCTGATGGGTCTGAAGCTCGCCGATCGGCTGGAGGCGCGCGCGGGCCTCAGCTTCACGGTCGAGGGCTGACGCGGTGAGCGACGGCGAAGCAATGGCGCACACGACCCTCGATCAACTGCTGCGCCAGTCGGACGCGGAGGGCGATGTTCGCCGCTACCACCTTGGCAGCGACTGGATGCAGGGGCGCACCGCCTATGGCGGCATCAGCGCAGCCGTGGCGCTCGACGCGGCGATGCGTGCGCACCTACCGCACGCCCCGCTGCGTACGGCGCAGGTCAGCTTTGTCGGGCCGATCGGCGGCGAGGTGCGCGTCGCATCACGAGAACTGCGCCGCTCCAAATCGTCGCTCTTCGTCACCGCGGAGGTCGACAGCGAAGCCGGCTTCGGCACCAGCGCGACGTTCAGCTTCATGTCGCCGCGGACCTGCCACGTCGACCTCGACCAGCTGTCGCCGCCCGACATCGCCGATCCGGACGCGCTCGAAGGCGTGCCCGACCACCCGATGCGGCCGGCTTTCACGCGCAAGTTCGACATGCGCCCGCGAAATGGTCCGGGGTTCGGCCACGCCCAGCCGAATGCGGACGTCGTCACCTGGGTTCGCTGGGTTGACGAGCCCGCCGCGCCCGCCACGCTGTCACTGCTCGCCCTGGGCGACGCGCTGCCGCCGGCGGCGATCACCCTCTTCCGCGAATTCGGGCCGGTCAGCTCGTCAACCTGGACGCAACATTATCTCACCGACGACCCGAGCACCGACGACGGCTGGTGGCTGCTGTCGAGCCGCTCGCACTGGGTCCGACGCGGATTTTCGGTCCAGGAAATGCAGATCTGGAACCGTCGGCGTGAGCTGGTCGCCGTCGGCAGCCAAGGGGTCGCTCTCTACGTGTGACCATTGGGGGCGACCCGGACGCCGCCCCCGAAGCGATCCGTCTCAGCGTTGGCGCTGCTGCCGCATCGTGGTGCGATGCTGCGTCCGTTCGGCCTGCGTGACCGTGCCATCACGATTTGCGTCCATCGCATCGAAGCGGGCGTAGGCGTTATTCACAAACGCCTCGCGGGTCAGCTGCGTCGTCGCCGACCCGGCGTGCATTCCCGCGCGACCACCATGGGCCCTCATCCCGCGGCGGGGTTCGGACCCCGTCGTCCCGCGCGCCTGAGCGCGGCCCGCATGTCCCGCATCCCATTCGGCGCGCGAGATCATACCGTCGCGGTTGCTGTCGAGTTGCGTAAAGCGTTCGCCCTGACGCTGCTCGCGCCGCAACGTGACGTCGCCCGCATCGATCTTGCCATCGCGGTTGGCGTCCATCCGGTCGAACAGCGCCGCCGCGCGCTCGCCGACCTGCGCGCGGCTCTCATCCGCGCCCCCGAAATAACGACCGCGTGCATCGCCCGGAACGGACTGCGATGTGGCGGTCGGCTGCTGCGCCGCGGCTCCGGCGCTCAGCAGAGCGACCGCGACGGCGGTGATTGCGATCCTGCGCAAGGTTGGTTCTCCTGGCTTTTGAGATTGCCCCATTCATGCCTGTCCGACTCTGACGGGGGTCTGAACGCAGGCAACCGATCGTTGCGCCCTGCGTAGGAGCGGCATACAAAGCGCTCGCCGCCGCACGGCGATCGTAGGGGGAGGAAATCATGTTCGACCGTCGACTCGCTACCGCGCTGATGGTGCCGGTTGCCGCCGTCAGCCTCGCAGGCTGCGGCATCAATTCGGTGCCGACCCGCCAGGAGGAGGCGAAGCAGGCCTGGGCCAATGTGCAGGCGGCCTATCAGGCGCGCGCCGACCTCATCCCGCAGCTTGTCGGCACCGTCCGCGGCGCAGCGCGGATCGAGGAAGAAACGCTCACCAACGTCATCAATGCCCGCGCCCGCGCGACCCAGGTCACGGTCAACGCCGACCAGCTGAGCGATCCCGCCGCGGTCGCACGTTTTCGCGAGGCGCAGGGCAACGTGTCCTCGTCGCTCAGCCGGCTGCTGGTGACCGTCGAGCAATATCCGCAGCTGCAGAGCCAAGGCCGCTTCGCCGACCTGCAGTCGCAGCTCGAAGGGACGCAGAACCGCATCACGATCGCCATTCGCGATTACAACGAAGCGGTGCGTCGGTATAACACGACCATCCGCACCTTCCCCGACGCGATCGGCGCCAAGGTCATTCACGGCGCGCAGCCGATGCAGCCCTATGAGGCGGTCTCGCCGAACGCGCAGAATGCGCCGACGGTCGATTTCGGCGTCAAGTAAGCGGTATCGCGCGGCGTGACCCGCGCCTTCCCCGCCCCACTGTCTGCGACGGTCGCGCGCTGGCTGGCGCTCGCGCTGCTGCTGTTGTGCGGCGCGGCGGCGAGCGCGCAGGCGCTGCGCTTTCCCGAGCATCGGGGCCGGTGGGTCGTGGACGAGGCCAGCATCCTCTCCGACGCGACCGAACAGGCGCTGTCGCGGCGGCTGTTCGACTTTCAGCAGCAGACTCAGCGACAGGTGGTGGTGGCGACGGTGCCATCGCTCAACGACCAGCCGATCAACGACTATGCCTATCAGCTTGGCCGTGTCTGGGGCATCGGCGACGCCCGCCGCGACGATGGCATCCTGCTGCTGGTCGCGCCAAACGAGCGCAAGGTGCGGATCGAGGTGGGCGATGGCCTCCAGCCGATCCTGACCGACGCCCTGTCGGCGCGGATCATCCGCGATGCGATCACGCCGCGATTCAAGGCCGGTGATTTCGACGGCGGCGTCACCGCGGGGGTCGACCGCATCCTCGCGCAACTGCAACTCCCGCCCGAACAGGCTCGCGAGATCGCCGCGCAGTCGCAGGCGGCGGCAGACAATGGCGACGGGGGCATCCCGATCGGCTGGATCATCTTCATCGTCATCGTCGTGCTGATCATCGTCATGAGCAACCGTCGCAACCGCGGTCGGGGTTATCGCAGCGGCTGGGGCGGGCCGCCGGTCATCATCTGGGGCGGCAGCCCCTGGGGCGGCGGGGGCTTCGGCGGCGGCGGGTTCGGCGGCGGTGGCGGCGGCGGCGGCTTCGGCGGCTTCTCTGGCGGCGGCGGCGGTTTCTCCGGCGGCGGCGCGAGCGGGGGCTGGTGATGCGCGCGACGTGCAACTTCTCCGCCGAGGATCATGCGCGGGTCAGCGATGCGGTCCACGCGGCCGAGGCGACCAGCGATGGCGAGATCGCGGTCATCACCGCCGGCCAGTCGGACAGCTATGCCGATTGGGCGATGACGCTGGCGGCGCTCGCTGCGGCAGCGGTGCCGCTGTGGGCGGCGCTGTGGCCCGAGTGGCTGACGCGGGTGGTCGACCTGCTCACCGGCGGCTGGCGGAGCGAGCTGACGCCGCGTGAGATGCTCACCGCCGCGGCGCTGTTCACGCTGCTCAAACTGGGTTCGGTGCGGCTGATCCTTGGCTGGATGCCGCTGCGGATGGCGCTGGTGCCGCCGGGGATGAAGCGGCGACGGGTGCGTCGCTCTGCCGTGCGCGCCTACCGCATCGCGGTCGAGGCGCGCACCCGCGCCGCGACCGGGGCGCTCATCTACCTCAGCCTCGCCGAACGGCGCGCCGAGATCGTCGCCGACGATGCCATCACCTCGAAGGTCGGGCCGGACCCTTGGGGCGATGCGATGGCCGCGCTGATCCAGCATGTCCGCGATGGCCGCGCCACCGACGGGCTGGTGGCGGCGGTGGGCATGATCGGGGCGACCATCGCGGCCCACTTCCCGCGCAGCCGCGACGACAAGAACGAGCTTCCCGACCGGCTGATCGAGCTGTGAGCGACCCCGCCCTGCCCCCGGCGGAGACGCGTTGGGAGGGTCGCTACATCGCCGTCGAACAGCGCGGGACTTGGGAATATGTGCGGCGCGCGCGCAACATCCGCGCCGCGGTCATCCTCGCCATCATTGACTCGCCCGAGGAGCGGTCGGTGCTGCTGGTCGAGCAGTATCGCGTGCCGCTCGGCAAGCGCTGCATCGAGCTTCCCGCTGGCCTGATCGGCGACGATGGCACGGTCGAACCCGCCGCGACCGCCGCCGCGCGCGAGCTCGAAGAAGAAACCGGCTACCGCGCCGGCACGCTCATCGACGCCGGCGAGTTCTACTCCTCGCCGGGAATGGTGTCGGAGAGCTTCACGCTGTTCGTCGCCCGTGACCTCACCCGCGTCCACGGCGGCGGCGGGGTGGCCGGGGAGGATATCGTCGTGCACCGCGTCGCACTCCCTGCCCTGCCCGATTTCATCGCGGCCAAGCGCGCCGAGGGGTGCGGCATCGATGTCAAACTGCTTCTATTGCTCGGCCTGCCATCGCTGTGGCCAACCCCGGGCTAGCGAGGGGGAACTGACCGATGGGGCTGTTGATGTTCGCGGCAGTGTTGCTTGCCACCCCCGGCGATATAGCTGTGACGACGGCCGAGCCAGTCGCGCCCGCGTTGCGAAGCGAGGCGTTTCGCGCACGATGCCCCGGCGTGGGTGTCGAGGTGCGTGATTACGGGATGCCGCGCCCCGCCCGGTCCGCCAGCGTTGCGTTCAACGGCATCGCTTTGCGAGGGGCGGTTGCGGCGGAGGTCACGCAATTCCTCAACGTGCCGGGCGCGGCGTACCGCATCGCGGTGAATTGCCCTCAGCGTCCGGGGGCCGTCCAACTGTTCCTCTATCGGGCACGTCGCGGCGATGGCGACACGCCGCTGTTCGAACTGAAGACCCTACGCTTCGAGCGCGGGGCGGCGGTCCTCATCCGCGATGAAGGCGCGATCGCGCCCGCCGACTTCTTCTTTCGCTGAACGCGCTCGATCAGCGAAAATTGTCGGCGTAGGCCTGAATTTTCAGAGTCTTGGGAGGCGTCACGATCTCCTCCACCCGGAGACCTGCCTTCTCAGCATAGGTGAGCGCTGCCTCGCGCGTCGGGAAGCGCAGCACCACCTGGCGCTGGGTATCGCCGCTCCCGGCCCAGCCCATCAGCGGGTCGGCGCGCTTGGGCTCCTGCGGCTCGTGCTCCAGAATCCAGCGCCCGGCCCGCGCCTTGCCGGATTGCATGGCGTTTTTCGGTTCCTGAAACAGTCGTGCGTCCATGGCGTCCCGCCTATCGCCCGCGGCGCGCACGTTCAATAGGCGCGCGACACCGCGAACTCGGCCGCCTCCACCAGCGCGGACTTCGCCGTCGACGGGGCGAACTCGGCGAGCGCATCGATTGCGCGCTGCGCGTACAGCCGCGCGCGCTCGAGCGTGTCCGAAATCGCGCCGTGCCGCTGCAGCAAAGCGGTCGCGTGGGCGAGATCGTCGTCGCTGATGCGGTGCCCCGCCATCGCCGCGTTCCAGAACACGCGCTCCTGCTCATCACCGCGTGCGTGGGCGAGGATCACCGGCAGCGTCACCTTACCGTCGCGGAAGTCGTCGCCGACGCCCTTGCCCATCGTCGCCGCATCGCTCGTATAGTCGATTGCGTCGTCGACCAGCTGAAACGCGACGCCGAGATTGCGGCCGTAGGCGTCGAGCGCCTCCTCGACGCGCTCGTCGCGTTCGGCGACCACTGCGGCGATGCGGCATGCGGCGGCGAACAGCGCAGCGGTCTTGGCGGAAACGATGTGGAGGTACGTCTCCTCGCTCGTCGTCACCCGACGCTGCGCCGAAAGCTGCGCCACCTCCCCTTCCGCGATCACCGACGATGCACGGCTGAGGATGCGGAGCACCTTCAGGCTGCCGTCTTCGACCATCAGTTCGAACGAGCGGCTGAACAGGAAATCACCCACCAGCACGCTCGCCGGATTGCCCCAGATGATGTTGGCGGTGCGGCGACCGCGGCGAAGCTCCGACCCGTCGACGACATCGTCGTGCAGCAGCGTCGCCGTGTGGATGAACTCGACCGTTGCGGCGAGCAGATGCTGCCGCGTGCCGCCATAGTCGAGCAGGCGCGCGCAGGCACAGGTCAGCATCGGTCGCAGGCGCTTGCCGCCGCCGGCGATGAGGTGCCCGGCAAGCTCCGGGATCAGCGGGATGTCCGACTGCATCCGCGCGAGGATCACCTGATTGACGGCGTTCATGTCGGCTGCGGTCAGCGCCAGCAGCGCATCGAGCGAAGGTGGTGTCGCCCGGAGCGGGTGGAGAGTTGCGCTCATGTGCCCGCGCCTTGCGCGCTCCCAGCGGTTTTCGCAACCTCAACCATCGGCGGCGGGGAGCGTGACGATCACGGCCAGGCCGCCAAGGTCCTCGCTTTCAGCGACGCTGACCGTCCCGCCATAGGTTTCGACAACGTCGCGCACGATCGCGAGGCCGAGGCCGGTGCCGGGCTTGTCGGTGTCGAGCCGGACGCCGCGGCGAAACAGTTTCTCCCAATCCGCTTCGGGGATACCGGGTCCGTCGTCCTCGATCGTCAGGCGGATGCAGCGCGTGCCGTCGCGGGCTTGCCCGATCGCCTCGACCGTCGCGAACACGCTGCCGCCGCCATATTTTGCGGCGTTTTCAAGGAGGTTGCCGACCACCTCGTCGAGGTCCTGCCGCTCGATGCGGGCGCGCAGTTCGTCGTCTCCGTCGGCGTCGAAGCGCACCTGGGGGTAAAGCCGCGACACCGCGCGCTCGACACTCTCCACGCTGGCCATGACATGGGCGCCGAGCAGCGCCTGCCCGCGCCGCCCCGCCGCGCGCGCCCGCGCGAGATGGTGGTCGACATGGCGCCGCATCGCCGCCACCTCGCGCACCACGGCGGTGTCGAGGTCCTTTTCCTTCGCCGTGGCGGCGTTGGTGAGCACGGTCAGCGGCGTTTTCAGCGCATGGGCGAGGTTTCCGGCGTGACGGCGCGCCTCCTCCGCCTGGCGGTCGCTATGTTCGATCAGTTCGCCCAGTTCGTCGACCATCGGTCGAACCTCGGTCGGCATCGAGGCATCGAGCAGCGAGCGGTCGCCCTGCCGCAGCGCGGCGATGCCGCTGCGAATTCGCCGCAGCGGCCACAGGCCATACACCGTCTGCAACGCCGCGAGCACCGTCAGCCCGAGGCCGAGGATGGCAAAGCTGCGCACGATGACCCGTCGTACCTGCGCCAGTTGCGCGTCCAGCGCCGCGCGGCTCTGCGCCACCTGAAATCGCCAGATGACGGGGGAATTGGGCAGCACGACATCGCGTTCGACCACCCGCAGCGGCTCGCCCGGAAATTGCGTGCTGTCATAGGCGTGGACGGCGTCGTCGCTGTGCACCTCGCCGGTCATCAAAGTGCGGTCCCACAGCGAACGCGACGCCGCGGTCGGCGCGCCCGTCCCGCTGATCTGCCAGTAAAGGCCGCTGTAAAGTTCGATGAAGCGCTGCTCGCTCGGCTGCTGAACAAGCATGATGCGGCCCTGCGGCCCCACTTCCGCGTTGCTCATCAGCGCCTTCAGCAAATATTCGAGATTGTTGTCGAAGTTGGTCGTGATCGTTTGCGAAACGACACGATCGAGCGCGAAACCGCCGCCCGACAGCAACAGTGCGATCCACGCCGCCGCAATGCCGATCATGCGGCGCCCGAGCGAGAAATTGCCCTTTCGCCGACGCCGCGCCGGCGCGGCGACAGCGTCAGCCGAGCGGATCGTCAAGCTGATAGCCGAGTCCGCGAATGGTGGTGATCACATCGGCCCCGAGCTTCTTGCGAATGCGCGTCACGAACACCTCGATGGTGTTCGAATCGCGATCGAAGTCCTGATCGTAGATATGTTCGATCAGCTCGGTGCGGCTCACCACCTTCCCCTTGTGATGAAGGAGGTAGGACAGGAGCTTATACTCCTGCGCGGTCAGCTTCACCGGATCGCCGGCGCGGGTGACGCGGCCCGAGCGCGTGTCGAGCCGCACATCGCCCGCCACCAGTTCGGACGAAGCATTGCCGCTCGACCGGCGGATCAGCGCGCGCAGACGGGCGATCAACTCTTCGGTCTGGAACGGCTTCGCCAGATAATCGTCGGCGCCCGCGTCGAGCCCGGCCACCTTGTCCGACCAGCTGTCGCGCGCGGTCAGCACCAGCACGGGGAAATTGCGCTTTTCCTTGCGCCAGCGGTCGAGCACGGTCAGCCCATCGACCTCCGGCAGCCCCAGATCGAGGATGGCTGCGTCGTAATTCTCGTTCGCGCCGAGATAGTGCCCGTCCTCGCCATCGGTGGCGAGGTCGACGGCATATCCCGCGCCCTCCAGCGTCGTTTTAAGCTGGCGACCGAGATTCGGTTCATCTTCGACGATCAACAGGCGCATCGATTATCAACCCTCCCCGATACAGTCTCGCGTGTGGCAACAACCGCGCATCCGGGCAAGCGTGATGGCATCAGGGCTGGCGACCGACCACCCGTCCCGTCCGCGCGTCGACCAGCACCACCACCAAGCTCCGCGCGTCGATGAAGCGCAGCACGTAGATCTGTCGGCGCATCTCGAACCCGGCAACACCGATATATTCCATCTCGTCATAGGGGGGCTGAGACCGCACCGACGCGAGGATTTCAGGAAAGGGACGACCCATGCGCGGGGCCGGCCGGTCCATGTCGAACGGCGACATTTCGGGCGCCGGCATCCGCGGACGCGGCGGCATGGATCGTGGTATCAGAATCTGGGTTGAACTGCTGGACGTTGCGGCCGGCGGGCGCGTGCGCGGCGCCGGCTGCGCCTGCGCCGGTACAGCCACCGCCGCGCTGATCGCACCCACCAGCCCGAGCAGCGCCGGGCGCCGCAGCCGTGCCATCAGAGGGGGGAGAAAATTGCGCACCCGACCAGCGATCCATCCTATGCACCACCCGATCGGCGATGTGCCGACCAGTTAGCGGTCAAGCATTGAATAGCGTATGAATGTGGGCGCCAGCCTCTGGCAAGCCTGCTCGAACTTGAGGAAAATGGTGGGCGCGGCAAGGATTGAACTTGCGACCCCTGCGGTGTGAACACAGTGCTCTACCACTGAGCTACGCGCCCGCCAGATCGCGCCGGGGAGCCCGACGCCTTGGGGTGCGCGCGCTCTAGCGAGCGGCGCTGGCGAAGGCAAGGGCGTCGGGGGCCTCCTTCCGACCCGTGCGGCCGCACTAATCGCGTCCCCCGTCGGCGATGGCTTCAGAAACGTCTCGCCTGAGGACACGCCAAGTCAACGCCCCCCCCCGATACCGCCGAAACGCAAAGCGGCGCGGAGTGGTGCCACTCCGCGCCGCCATGTCTGTGCCGAAAGGCGCGCGGGTCTTAGTTGACCGCGTCCTTGAGGCCTTTGCCCGCCTTGAACTTCGGCTGGGTCGACGCGGGGACCTGCATCGGTTCGCCGGTGCGCGGGTTGCGACCGGTCGACGCCTTGCGCTTCGAGACCGAGAAGGTGCCGAAGCCGACGAGGCGCACGTCGCCGCCGTTCTTCAGCTCCGACGCGATGCTGTCGAACACCGCATCGACCGCACGCACCGCATCGGCACGGGCCAGGCCAGTCTGCTCCGAAACGGCGCCGATTAGTTCCTGCTTGTTCATGACTCGCTCTTCCCCTTGTTTCCGTACGCCCGACGGGAACCCCCCTGAATCGGCGTAGCCGGCGCGCACTAAGGACGTGAAAGCGGGCCGTGTAAAGGGGCGACGAACGGGAGATGCCGTAACGACACAGTTCGCCGGTGCGCGGCCGCCCGGAACGTGGCCCGGGCGGCCTGTGCGACCGTCAATGATGGCGCGCAGTCGCCGCGTCGACGGCGCTCGGCGGCGCCGCGGCGAGGAGGTCGTCCGCCTCGCTCCACTCGATCGCCTCGAGCGGGGTGACCAGCGCCCGCGCCAGCACCTCATCGACGTGGCGCACCGGCACGATCTCGAGCCCCTCGAGGATGGCAGCGGGCACCTCGGCGAGGTCCTTGGCGTTTTCCTCGGGGATCAGCACGGTCTTGATCTGCCCGCGCTGCGCCGCCAGCAGTTTTTCCTTGAGCCCGCCGATCGGCAGCACGCGCCCGCGCAGCGTCACCTCGCCGGTCATCGCCACGTCGCGGCGCACCGGCACCCCCGACAGCGTGGAGAGCATCGCCGTCACCATGCCGATCCCCGCCGACGGCCCGTCTTTGGGGACCGCGCCTTCGGGCAGGTGAACGTGGATGTCCTTCCGCAGGAACAGGCTCGGTCGCACGCCATAGGCCGGGGCGCGGGCCTTCACGAAGCTCATCGCCGCCTGAACCGACTCGTTCATGACGTCGCCGAGCTTGCCGGTGGTCCTGACCTGCCCCTTGCCGGGCACGGTGACCGCCTCGATCGTCAGCAGTTCGCCGCCGACTTCGGTCCAGGCGAGCCCAGTGACGGCGCCGATCTGGTCCTCCTCTTCCGACACGCCGTAGCGGAATTTGCGCACCCCCGCGAACTCACCAAGATTGGCGGCGTCGATGGTGATGCTGTCGGCCTTTTTCTCGAGGATTCGCCGCAGCGCCTTGCGCGCCAGCCGTGCAATTTCACGCTCCAGCGTCCGCACCCCCGCCTCGCGGGTGTAGTAGCGGATGAGGTCGATCAGCCCCTCGTCGGTCAGCGTGAACTCGCCCGCCTTCAGCCCGTGCGCTTCGATCTGCTTGGGCAGCAGGTGGGTGCGCGCAATCTCGAGCTTTTCGGTCTCGGTATAGCCTTCGAGGCGGATGATCTCCATCCGGTCGAGCAGCGGCTGCGGCAGGTTGAGACTGTTGGCCGTGGTGACGAACATCACGTTCGACAGGTCGATGTCGAGTTCCAGATAGTGATCCTGGAACTTGTCGTTCTGTTCGGGGTCCAACACCTCGAGCAGCGCCGCCGCCGGATCGCCGCGATAATCCTGGCCGAGCTTGTCGATCTCATCGAGCAGGATCAGCGGGTTCATCGTGCCCGCCTTCTTGAGGTTGGAGACGATCTTGCCCGGCATCGAGCCGATGTAGGTGCGGCGGTGGCCGCGAATCTCGGCCTCGTCGCGCACGCCGCCCAGCGACTGGCGCACGAACTTGCGCCCCGTCGCCTTGGCGATCGAGCGGCCCAGCGAGGTCTTGCCCACCCCCGGCGGGCCGACGAGGCAAAGGATCGGCCCCTTCAGCTTGTTGGTTCGCGCCTGCACGGCGAGATATTCGACGATGCGCTCCTTCACCTTTTCGAGCGCATAATGGTCCTCGTCGAGGATCGTCTGTGCGGCTTCGATGTCGCGGCGCAGCTTCGACTGCCTGCCCCATGGCACGCCCAGGAGCGCGTCGAGATAGTTGCGCACGACCGTCGATTCGGCGCTCATCGGCGCCATCGCACGTAGCTTCTTGAGCTCTGCGATCGCCTTGTCGCGCGCCTCGCGCGGCAGCTTGGCCTGCTCGATCTTGAGCTGAAGCTCGGCTATCTCGCCCTCGCCGTCAGGGTCGCCGGCGCCGCCCAGTTCGCGCTGGATCGCCTTGAGCTGTTCGTTGAGATAATATTCGCGCTGGGTCTTCTCCATCTGCCGCTTCACGCGGCCGCGAATTTTCTTTTCGACCTGAAGCGCGCCGAGTTCGCTTTCCATCAGCGCCATGATCCGCTCGATGCGCGCGCGCACGTCGAGCTCCTCCAGCACCGCCTGCTTGTCGGCGATTTTGATGCCGAGGTTGGCGGCGATCGAGTCGGCGATCTCGCCCGCTTCCTCGAGCTGCTCGACCTGGGCCACGGTATCGTCGGACAGTCGCTTGTTGAGCTTGGCATATTCGCCAAACTGCTCCGCTGCATTGCGCGCGAGCGCGGCCAGCTCGGCACTCTCGTCCGCCACTTCGCTGACGGGCTCCACCTCCGCTTCGAGGTGGGCGCCCAGATCGTTCATCGCGACGAGACGCGCGCGCGACTTGCCCTCGACGAGGACACGGACGGTGCCGTCGGGCAGCTTCAGCAGCTGCACGATCGTCGCGACCACCCCGACCGGGAAGAGATCGGCGGTCTGCGGATCGTCCTGGCTCGCGTCGCGCTGAGCGATCAGCGCCAGATCCTTCGACCCCGCCATCGCCGTTTCCAGCGCCGCCACGGATTTGGCTCGCCCGACGAACAACGGCACCACCATCTGCGGGAAGATGACGATGTCGCGCAGGGGAAGAAGCGGCAGGGTTTCGGTCATTAGCGGTCGTTGGCTTTCGGGAGAGGGTGCGGGCGTTGGTCCGCGTTCAACGGAATATGGTGCGCTGCAGCGCGCGTTCAATCGGCGCGCATCGGTGACAACGGAGCCCCACGTCGCCCCGGACCGAGGCGACGTGGGTGTGGGTTGCCGCGTGCCGTCCTCAGCCGAACGGCAGCTTCATGCCGGGGGGCAGCGGCAGGCCCTGCGTGACCTTGCCCATCTCCTCGTTCGAAGCGGCGTCCGCCTTGGTGCGCGCATCGTTGAACGCTGCAGCGACGAGGTCTTCGACCATCTGCTTCTCCGACGGGCGCAGCAGCGATTCGTCGATGGTGACGCGGCGGATGCGGCCCTTGGCGGTGGCCAGCACCTTCACCATCCCACCGCCTGCGGCGCCTTCCACCTCAATCGTGTCGAGCTTCGCCTGCGCCTCGTTCATTTGTTCCTGGATGCGCGCGGCCGCCTGCTGCGCAGCGGCCATCATCTCGTTCATGTCCATCGAAAACTCCTGTTCTTACTCGGATTGGGTTGACGGCGCCGCGATCTCGGCATCCGGAAAGGCTTCGCTGAGCGCCGAGACGACCGGGTGCGCGCGCACCTCGGCAAGCCGCGCCTCTTCGGCGGCCTGCGCCGCTTCGGCGAGGGTCGGGGCGCCGGGCTGGTCGCTCAACACCACCTTCCAGTGCGAGCCGAGACTGCGGCGCAGATCGCCTTGCAGGTCGCTCGCGTCAGCGTCGGTGAAGCGGTCGTGCCGCTGAAGTTCCAGCGTTCCAGCCGCATCATAGTGGACGACGCGACCGCTGCGCCGCAGGTTCGACGCGCGCACCAGCGCCCCCGCCTGCCCCAGCACCTCCACAAGCGCAGCGAAATTGTCGGGGCCGGCGGGTGGCGGCGCCGGAGCCGGAGCCGGGGCGGGCGCGAGTGCGGGCGGTGGCGACGCGGTCGGCGTTCGAACCGGCTCGCTCGCCGCTGGCGTCGTCTCCGATGCGGGCGCGAGCGCGGGCGTCGGCGGCGGCGGCGATGGCATCGCGCCCCCCTGCCCGCTCAACAGCGCGGCGAGCGCGTCGGGGTCGGGGAGGGTCGCCGCGTGCACCACGCGCAGCAAGGCCATCTCCAGCGTCGGCAGCGGGTCGGCGGCTTCGCGCACCTCGCTCATCCCGCGAAGCAGGATCTGCCACAGCCGCTGGAGCCGGCCGATCGACAGCGCCTCGGCAAACTCCGCGATCGCCGCCTGCGCATCGCCGGGCTGCGCCGGGTCGTCCACGCCCGACACGCGGCGAAGCGTCACGGCATGGGTCAGCGCCAGCAGCGAGCGCATGATCGCGGTCGGGTCCGCGCCGTCCTCATAGGTTTGCCGCGCCGCTTGCAGCGTGCCGGGGCCGTCCGCTGCGACCAGCCGAGCGAACAGGCGCCGCGTCGAGCGCGTGTCGGCGAGGCCCAGCATCGCCTGCACCTGCGTGCCCACGACCTCGCCGTCGCCCGCACTGTCGGCGTGCGCGATGGCCTGATCGAGCAGCGACAGCCCGTCGCGCACCGATCCTTCCGCCGCGAGCGCGATCAGTCGCAGCGCCTCGTCGTCGATCGGCACATGTTCCGCCTGGCAGACACGCGCGAAATGATCGGCGAGCGTTTCCGGTGCGACACGGCGGAGGTCGAACCGCTGGCACCGCGACAGCACCGTGACCGGCACCTTGTCGACCTCGGTCGTCGCGAGGATGAATTTGACATGCGGCGGCGGCTCTTCGAGCGTCTTCAACAGCGCGTTGAAAGCGTGCTTCGAAAGCTGGTGCACCTCGTCGACAATGTAGATTTTGTAGCGCGCGCTGACCGCCGAATATCGCGCCGCTTCGATGATCACCTCACGGATGTTGTCGACGCCGGTATGGCTCGCGGCATCGATCTCGATGATATCGATGTGCCGCCCCTCGGCGATCGCGACGCAGGGTTCGCACACCCCGCACGGATCGGTGGTGGGACCGCCCTGCCCGTCGGGGCCGATGCAGTTGAGCCCTTTAGCGATCAGCCGCGCGGTGGAGGTCTTTCCGACGCCGCGCACGCCGGTCATCAGAAATGCGTGCGCCAGCCGACTGCGCTCGATCGCGTTGGCGAGGGTCCGCACCATGGCGTCCTGGCCGATCAGTTCGGCAAAGGTCTGCGGCCGATATTTGCGCGCGAGCACGCGGTAGGCCTCCCCGCCGCGCGGGGCGGGCGGGGCTTGCTCGGGCAATTCTATGCCAAGCATCGGCGCATCGTCACCGGTCGCCGCCTCGGGCACCAGTTCCTCGGGATCGGCGGGAGAATCGCTCACGGCCGTGAACATAGGGGGACGGTCGGCTTTGGGGAACGGGGCCATTGGCGCAATCGGCGCAGCCGAGGGCCAAGGATCACGGACCGGCCCGAGTCCATTTCGCGACATCATGTGGAGAGGTGGGAGCCGGAACGACCCGCCGCGAATTCGTTGCGGCTGCTTCCTTCCGGACCTGACCGGGTTGGCGAAGACGACGTCCGCCCGACTCCCGCGCCACATATGGCGGGGGGCCGGGCGGCGCGCAAGGGCGCTATTTCGCCGGAGCAGTCGTCTCGGCCGCCGGAGCCTCACGCGTTCGCGGCGCTGCGGCCTTGGTCGTCGCGGTCTGCGTAGCGACCGCACCGGCGCTGCCGGGTGAGGTCAGCACCCGCCCGAACACGCGACCGACATCGGCGAGCGCGGCGTTGGCGGCCTCCTCGCTGGCGTCGGTCTCGTCCAGATAGACCGTGAACAGGTGGCTAATGGGCGCATTGCCGTCGCGGTTGGCGGCGATCCAGCCGACATCGTTATAGCTGCGCGTGCAGGTGCCGGTCTTCTCGCCTGCCCGCACCGTCTCCGGCAGACCCGAGCGGACGCGGTTGAGCCCGGTTTGCGCGTCGCGCGTCCAGCCGATCAGCCGCTGCCGAGCAGTGTCCGACAGCGCCTCGCCCGCAAACAGCGAGCGCAGCACGGTGAGCATGCCCACCGGCGTCGCGCTGTCTTCGTTGCTGGCCCGCGCATTCTCGTTGAGCACGCCTTCGCTGCGATCGACGCGCACCTGGCCATTGGCGCCGAGCGCGTCGGCCTTGGCGCGATAGCCGTCGTAGCTGCCGACCAGCGTCAGCAGCAGGTTGGCGGCGGTGTTGTCGCTGTTGACCAGCGCGGCATCGAGCGCGTGGGTGACGGTGGTGGTGCCACGATCGCCCTTCAGCCCCGCCTGAAGCACGTCGCTGTGCGGCACGACCTGATCCTTGCCGTAGGCGATCTCCTGCTCGGGCCTCACCCGCCCGGCGTCGATTTCTGCGAGCACCATGCCGGCGAGCGGCAGCTTGAAGGTCGAGCAGATCGGGAAACGTTCGCCTGCACGGTGCGCGACCAGCACATTGCCTGCCGCGTCGGTTAGCAGCACGCCCAGCCGCCCGCCGACGCGCGCCTCGATGGCCTTGATCTCCGCCTCCGCCTGCGCCTCCCCACGTGGAGCGGGGGCGGCGGTTTGGGAGGTCGACGTGGTGCGCGTTTCGCTCTTGCCTTCGTAGGGGGTGTCGGTGCCCTGCATCCCGCACGCCGCGAGCGACAACGCCAGCGCACCACCAAGTCCGAACCGCATCCACCCGTTCATTCGCTCGACCCCTCCGGAAAGTTCGGGGGCTCAACGCAGAGAGCGCGTTCAGGTTCAGAAACGCTGCGCGTCGTGCGCCTCCGCCGGGATGCGGACCACCAGCGCGTTGGGCAGATCGGCGAGGCGTAACTGGCAGGCTAGCCGGCTCGTCCGCCGCGCCCCCGCGGCGAGGTCGAGCATATCCTCCTCATCCTCGCTCGCGCGCGGCAGAGCTGCGAAGGCGTCGGCGTCGGCGATGACGACGTGGCAGGTCGAGCAGGCCATCTGCCCCTCGCACGTCCCCTCCAGCGGCATGCCGACGCGCTGCGCGAGGTCGAGCAGCGTCTCTTCGCCCTCGCGCGGCTCGGCCACCGTCTCGCGCCCGTTGGCTTCGATGAAACGAATGGTCACGCTGCGAACCGCTCCTGCACGTCCGCCGCGGCGAGCAATGCGTCGATGCCAGCGTTAAGTTCGGCCTCGGTCGTGTAGCGGCCCCAGCCGATGCGCATCGCGCCGCGCGCTTCCTCCGCCGTCCGCCCCATCGCGCGCAGCACGTGGCTCGCCCTGCCCGACCCGCTGGCGCACGCGCTCCCGAGCGAAAAGGCGACGTCACGCGCGTCGGAGAGCACTCGCGAGGCGTTGACCCCGTCCTTCCGCAGGTTGAGGTTGCCGCGGTAGCGACGCTCGGTCGAGCCGAGGATCTCCCAGCCCGCAAAGCGCTCGGCCGCCATCTCCCACAGCCGCGTGACGTGCGCGTGGTCTTCGTCCCACCGCTCCGCGCACAACCGCGCCGCCGCGCCAAAGCCCGCCACCAGCGCAGGCGAAACGGTGCCCGCGCGATGCCCATGCTCCTGCGAGCCGCCCACCAGCAGCGAGGGCAGTTCGACCCCGTCGCGGATCCACAGCGCGCCGATGCCCTTGGGGCCGTGCAGCTTGTGCGCCGATAGCGCGACGAGGTCGACGTTGGCGGGGATCGCGACGCGGCCATAGGCCTGCACCGCGTCGCACAGCAGCAGCGAACCCTTGGCATGGGCAGCGTCGGCGTAGGCCTCGACCGGCTGAATGGTGCCAACCTCGTTGTTGACGAGCATCACCGCGACGAGCCCGCCGTCGGGGATCAGCGCCGGGTCGGGCGCGCACGCGACGCCATCCGCATCGACCGGCAGATCGACCCCGCCCGTGCGCTCCATCGCCGCGCGCACGGCGGCATGTTCGATGCTGAGCGCCGCCTTGGGCCCCGCGCTCATGCTCATCGCCCAGTTGAGAGCCTCGGTCGCGCCCGAGGTGAACACGACCTGCCCCCCCGGCGGCAGCAGCGCCGCCACGGCATCGCGCGCGCCCTCCACCATCACCGACGCCGCGCGACCCGCGCGATAGGGGCTCGCCGGATTGGCGAACCCGTCCCCCTCGCCCGGACCCGACAGCCACTCGAGCATCGCCGCCTTCACCTCCGGCGCGATCGGGGTGGTCGCCTGATAGTCGAGATAGATCATCTGTTGAGAATCGCTCGCAAAACTTGCGGTTTTCCGCGCTCGCGGCTATAGCGCCGACCAACGCAAAGCGGGAGGGGGGTGCCCCACCGCACGCTCACCCTGTTGCGAGTCTCGCCCATGCCCGACGTCATTTTTCCCGGCCCCGAAGGCCGTCTCGAAGGCCGTTTCTCGCCGCCGCCGCGCCCGCGCGCGCCGGTCGCGCTGATCCTCCACCCGCACCCGCACGCGGGCGGTACGATGAACGACCGCATCGTCCAGGCGCTCTACAAGACGTTCGTGCGGCGCGGCTTTGCGACGCTGCGATTCAACTTTCGCGGCGTTGGGCGGAGCCAGGGGACGTTCGACAACGGCATCGGCGAACTCAGCGACGCGGCATCGGCGCTTGACTGGGTGCAGTCGATCCACCCGGAGGCCCAGACCACCTGGGTCGCGGGCTTCAGCTTCGGCGCGCTCATCGGCATGCAGCTGCTGATGCGCCGGCCGGAGGTGCGCGGGTTCATCTCGATCGCCCCGCCCGCGAACATGTACGACTTCACCTTCCTCGCGCCCTGCCCGGCGTCGGGGATCATCGTCCAGGGCGTCAACGACGAGGTGGTGAGCGCGGCGTCGGTGCAGAAGCTGGTCGACAAGCTCCGCACGCAGAAGCACATCACCATTCACCACGACGAGATCCCGCGCGCCAATCACTTCTTCGAAAACGAGCTCGACGTGATGATGCGCTCGGTCGACAATTATCTCGACATGCGCCTCGCGCCGGATTCGCCAATCCGCTGACGCTTTCAGCCGGGGAGCGGCACCAGCCAGATCGCGACGTTCAGCGCCGCGACCAGCGCCGCCCCGGCCATCAGCCACCCGCGCTTGCGCTCGCCCCGCCGCAGCAGGACGACCGCGCCGACACCGAGCGCGACGGCGGCAAGCATGAGGATGCTGAGGATCGTCCCGGACATGGGTCTGCGTCAAAGCGCAAGGCGGCGCCTAGGTGCAAGCTTTCAATTCGGCATGCCTTGGAAAGCGTACTGCCATTCGAGCACGCCCCACACGCAAATCGCCACGATGGTTACGCTCAAAGCTGCAAGCAGACGCAAATCGGTATCCACCATCCCAATGTTGAACAGCGCAAGCGTCGCGACGACGGCGGCCGTAACGGAAAACAGGACAACGGCGGCCGTAACGGAAAACAAGGAGTGGGTCTCAAGCCAAGCAGGTGCTTGAGGCGAGTTTATCGTCAACCCCCCGTAAAGAAGGAAGTCGAGAAGAGCCGCGACGGGGATAATTGCGAGCACGCAAGTCCACATTGCTGTTCACCCTTTGGCTCGTCACTCTAGCTCGGCTCAGCCGGATGGTTAGGTTCAACTCGCCGCGTAGGTCAGCAGCGCGATCGTGAGAGGCACAATCGAACTGGCGAGTTGCGTGGCGAGGCGGGTCAGCATTGCGCGATCCTAGCGGCACCGAGGTTACCGAAATCTTGGCGAGCGCGACGCTAGGCGCTGGCATCATCGCGCTCGCTCGCCTAGAGCGACGCCATGCCACTCGCCCCCACGTCCATCGCGCTCGCCAGCGATCACGCCGCGGTCGAACTCAAGGCCGCGCTCGCGGACTGGCTGCGCGAGGCGGGGCACGCGGTGACGGACCTCGGTCCCGACAACGACGACCGCGTCGACTATCCCGATTACGGCGCCAAGCTCGCGACGGCGATCGCCAATGGCGATGCGGAGCGCGGCATCGCGCTGTGCGGATCGGGCATCGGCATCTCGATCGCGGTCAACCGCCACCGTGCCTGCCGCTGCGCGCTCGTGTCCGAGCCGCTATCGGCGGCGCTCGCGCGTGAGCATAACGACGCCAACGTCCTCGCCATGGGCGCGCGGCTGACCGGCATCGACATGGCCAAGGCCTGCATCAGCGCCTTTCTCACCACTGATTTCGCAGGCGGTCGCCACGGCCCGCGCGTCGCCAAATTGAGCGCCCTCACCCCGGAGCCCCTATGACCGTCGACACGCTGACCCGCCCCGCGCTGCGCCCCGCGGACTTCTTCACCGCCAGCCTCGCCAGCGCCGACCCCGCGGTCGCGCAGGCGGTACGCGACGAACTGACGCGCGAGCAGTATCAGATCGAACTGATCGCCAGCGAGAACATCGTCAGCCGCGCGGTGCTGGAAGCACAGGGGTCGGTATTCACCAACAAATATGCGGAGGGCTATCCCGGTCGCCGCTATTATCAGGGCTGCGGCCCGTCGGACGCGGTGGAACGGCTCGCGATCGACCGCGCCAAGCAGCTGTTCGGCTGCGACTTCGCCAACGTCCAGCCGCACTCGGGCGCGCAGGCGAACGGCGCGGTGATGCTCGCGCTGCTGAAGCCCGGCGCGACGATCATGGGGATGAGCCTCGACGCCGGCGGGCACCTCACCCACGGCGCGCCCCCGGCGATGTCGGGCAAATGGTTCAATGCCGTGCAATATGGCGTGCGGCAGGACGATCATCTGGTCGATTTCGAGCAGGTCGAGCGACTGGCGAAGGAGCATCGTCCGGCGCTGATCATCGCCGGCGGCTCGGCCTATCCGCGCACGCTCGACTTTGCGCGCTTCCGCGCCATCGCCGATGACGTCGGCGCGCTGCTGATGGTCGACATGGCGCACTTTGCGGGGTTGGTCGCGGCCGGCGAGCACCCCTCCCCCTTCCCGCACGCGCACGTCGTCACCACCACCACGCACAAGACGCTGCGCGGTCCGCGCGGCGGGATGATCCTCACCAACGACGAAGCGCTCGCGAAGCGGATCAATTCGGCAGTGTTCCCGGGGCTGCAGGGCGGGCCGCTGATGCACGTCGTCGCCGCCAAGGCGGTCGCCTTCGGCGAAGCGCTCGAACCGGGCTTCAAGGACTATGCAAAGGGCGTCATCGCCAACGCGCGGGCGCTCGCGGGGCGGTTGAAGGCGCGCGGTGCGGACCTCGTTGCGGGCGGCACCGACACGCACCTCGCGCTCGTCGACCTGCGCCCGCTCGGGGTGACGGGCCGCGATGCCGACGAAGCGCTCGAGCGGGCCGGCATCACCTGCAACAAAAATGGCGTGCCGTTCGACCCGCTGCCCCCGGTCAAGACGAGCGGCATCCGCGTCGGTTCGCCCGCGGGCACCACGCGCGGCTTCGGCACCGCCGAGTTCGAGGCGGTCGGCGACATGGTCGCCGACGTGCTCGACGGCCTCGCCCGCACAGGGGAACATGGCGATGCCGCGGTCGAAGCCGACGTCAAATCCCGCGTTCGTGCGTTGTGCGAACGTTTCCCGATTTACGAAGGACTCTAAGCCATGGCGCGCAACGATCTGTCGGACCTCGCCAGCGACGCCGCTGTCGAAGTGAAAGCGATGGCTCGCGAAGGCTGGGCGCGCCCGTCCTCGCGAAATGTCGTGAAGTTCGGTGCCGCCGGGGCGGTCGCGGGAATGGTGCTGCCGATCGTCACACTGCCGGTCGGTCTCGCCGCGGGCGCGGGCTACGCGCTGTGGCGCGCTGTTCGCCGCTGATCCGACGGAGCATCGATGCGCTGCCCGAGCTGCGGTCACGACGTCAGCCAGGTCAAGGATAGTCGCCCCACCGACGACGGCAGCGCCATCCGCCGCCGCCGTCAATGCGAAGCGTGCGCGGCGCGTTTCACGACGTTCGAGCGCGTGCAACTGCGCGACATCACGGTGGTCAAGTCGGACGGCAGTCGCGAACCGTTCGACCGCGACAAGCTGGCGCGCTCGATCGCCATCGCCTGCCGCAAACGCCCGGTCGACGCGGCGGGCGTGGATCGCATCGTCTCGCGCATCGAGCGCACGTTGGAGCTGGGTGCGGAGGGCGAAGCCTCCACCACCGACATCGGCCGCGCGGTGATGGACGCGTTGCAGACGGTCGACAGCGTCGCCTTCATCCGCTTCGCAAGTGTTTACAAGGATTTTGCACAAGCCGCTGATTTCGAGGAATTTGCCGCGTCTGTGCGTGAAGTCGGCGGGCGATGAACCGCCCTGCAATCGTGCTCGTCCGGCCCCAGCTTGGCGAGAATATCGGAGCAGTCGCGCGCGCCATGCTCAACTTCGGTCTCGACGAGCTGCGGCTGGTGTCGCCGCGTGATGGCTGGCCCAATCCCACGGCCTGGCCGAGCGCCGCGGGAGCGGATCGGGTGCTGGACGAAGCCCGCTTATTCCCGGACGTGGCGAGCGCCGTCGCGGACTGCGCCCAGGTCGTCGCCACCACCGTCCGCCGCCGCGGGCTTGTGAAGCCGGTGGTCGATGCCGAAGGCGCGGCGGCATTGGTTCACGACGAACGGGGCAAAAGCGCCTATCTGTTCGGACCCGAACGCTCGGGGCTCGAGACCGATGACGTCGCGCTGGCCCGCACGATCCTAACAGTTCCGATCAACCCCGAATTCGGCTCGCTCAATCTGGCGCAGGCGGTGATCCTCGCCGCCTATGAATGGTCGAAACCGCTCGCCGCGCGCGAGGACGCGCCGCTGATGCAGCCGCCACGGCTCGACGACGCGCCACCGGCCCGGCAAGAGGCTTTAGACGGGTTGGTCGAAGCGATGCGCAACGCGCTCGACCGCCGTGATTATTTCCAGCCGCCCGAACGGACCGGCGCTACGATGCGCTCACTCCGCACGCTGCTGACCAAACCGGGCTGGAGCGAGAAGGAAGTGCAGATGATGCGCGGCATCGTTACCGCACTCGACCGCGGGCGACGTGGGGGGTGACCGCGCTGCGCAGAGAGCTTGGCGGACCTGAAGCTACAAGATGACGGTTTTCAGCCCCGTCATGCTGAACTCGTTTCAGCATCCAGCGGCGGGAAGCCACTTCTGGACCTCCGAAGCTTACGAGGACGCCCTACCCCGACGGCGTGAGGGCGCCCGCCGTCCGCTCGTCGAACAGCGTCAACTCATAGGCAATCGACGCTTCGACCAGCCGCTCCCAGATGTCTCCGATCGGTTCTGGCGGAAGGCCGCGGGCTTCGGCTTCGCGGCAGGCGGCGGCGATGACCGCCGCCTTGCGATCCTCGTCGCGGACCGTCGAACGCTCGGTCTTGATGCGCGAAGCGGCGCGCATATAACCGAACCGCTTGGCCAGCAGCTCCACCAGTTCGGCGTCCAGCGCATCGACGCCCTCGCGCACCTCGGTCATGGTGGAGCAGGCTTCGGGCGGGAGCGTGTGCGACATGGCCTCGCCTTTAGCCGCTGCGGGCGGGCTGTCGAGAGCGATTGGTTGACCTTGCGCGCCACTTCGCCTAGGCGCGCGGCCTTCCACACATGGACCCCGCACCCCGGTGAAGCGGCGGTCGCGTCGGCGCCTTTCGGGCTCCGACGGGTGGCTCCGGGCTTGCCGCGCGCAATCGTGCGTTTCGCGGCACAACACGATGGAGTGACAGATGTCGAAGCGCCACAGCGCCAAGTACAAGATCGACCGCCGTCTCGGCGAAAATATCTGGGGCCGCCCGAAAAGTCCCTTCAACAAGCGTGAATATGGCCCCGGCCAGCACGGCCAGCGCCGCAAGAGCAAGGTCAGCGACTTCGGCATCCAGCTGCGCGCCAAGCAGAAGCTTAAGGGCTATTACGGCGACGTCACCGAAAAGCAGTTCAAGCGCGCCTATTCCGAAGCGTCACGGATGAAGGGCGACACCAGCCAGAACCTGATCGGCCTGCTCGAGCGCCGCCTCGACGCGGTGATCTACCGCGCGAAGTTCGCGCCGACGATCTTCGCCGCGCGCCAGCTCGTCAGCCACGGTCACGTCGTCGTCAACGGCACTCGCTGCAACATCGCCAGCCGCCAGGTGCGTCCGGGCGACGAAATCACGCTGGGCAAGAAGGCGCAGGAAATGGCGCTGGTCGCCGAAGCGCAGTCGCTGCCCGAGCGCGACCTTCCCGACTATATCGCGGTGGACGGCACCAAGGCGACCTTCACGCGCGTGCCGACGCTCGACGAAGTGCCCTACCCGGTGAAGATGGAACCGAACCTGGTGGTCGAATTCTACTCGCGCTAATCGAACGACATTCGCGCTGATCGCCACGGCGATATCGGCGGAGGAGGGCGGGACCGGCAACGGCTCCCGCCCTTTTTCGTGGCTTGCGAAGGGGTCGGGATGCGCTAGCGTGGGGATCAGTCCCCATATGCCTGAGGTCCTCCATGCGCCTTTCCCTCCTCCTTTTCGCCAGCCTTTCCGCGATCGCCGTCAGTGGCTGCACCGCGCTCAGTCAGGCGACCTCCACGGCCTCCGATGTGCTGCTGATGCGCGACGTCGTGCGCGCGACACAGGGAGCGGTGAATGCGCGGCAGGTCAACATCAACGAAACGACGTTCCGCGACGTCACCACCCGCCTCGCCTCCGACGAATTTGAAGGCCGCGCCCCCGGAACGGCGGGGGAGGAGAAAACGGTCAACCTGTTGATCGAACGGTTTCGCGCGTTGGGGCTGCAGCCGGGCAACAACGGCAGCTGGACGCAGACGGTGCCGCTGGTCGAAGTCACCGCGAGTAACTATTCCCCGATGGTCTTCCGCACCCCGCGTGGGGAGCAGCGACTGGCGCAGGCGGACGATTTCGTCGCCGGCAGCTATCGTCTCGTGCCCAACACTCGCATTGCGAACAGCGACGTCGTATTCGTCGGCTACGGCATCAACGCGCCCGAGAAGGGCTGGAACGATTATGCCGGGGTCGACGTCCGCGGCAAGACGGTGGTCATCCTGATCAACGATCCCGACTGGCAGACGCCGGCCGTCGACGGCCCGTTCAACGGTCGCGCGATGACCTACTACGGGCGCTGGACCTACAAGTTCGAGGAGGCGGCGCGTCAGGGCGCAGCGGCGGCGATCATCGTTCACGACACCGAACCCGCCGCCTATGGCTGGAACGTCGTGCGCTCGTCCTGGACCGGCCCGCAATATACCGCGGCGGCGGCCGACAACCACATGAGCGAGACGCAGGCCAACGGCTGGATGCAGCTGGAGCGTGCACGCGGGCTGTTTGCCGCGTCGGGGCAAAATTTCGATGCGCTGCGCGACGCGGCCAAGCGTCCGGGTTTTCGCGCGGTCCCGCTGACCGGCACAACCATGTCGCTGTCGTTCGACAACACCATGCGCACGACGCCGTCGCGCAATGTCGTGGCGATGATTCCCGGGCGCCGGCGGCCGAACGAATATGTCCTCTACACCGCGCACTGGGATCATCTCGGGCGCTGCGAGCCGAAGGACGGCGACGATATCTGCAACGGCGCGGTCGACAATGCGACCGGCACCGCAGGCCTCGTCGCCCTGGCCGAGGCCCACATGCGCGCCGGCGCGCCCGACCGCAGCATCGTTTTTCTGGCGGTCACCGCGGAGGAATCGGGGCTGCTCGGCTCCGAATATTATGCGGCCAACCCGGTATTCCCGCTCGGGCAGACGGTCGGCGGGGTCAACATGGACGCGCTGTCGCCGGCCGGCCCGGCGCGCGACGTGACCGTGATCGGCCGCGGCAAGTCGGAGCTCGACCAGTATCTCGCCCGTGCGCTGGCGGCGGAGGGCCGCGTGGCGGCCAACGAACCGACGCCGGAAAAGGGCTTCTACTATCGCTCCGATCATTTCAGCCTCGCCAAGCTGGGCGTGCCGATGATCTACTTCGATGGCGGCGAGGATCTGATCGACGGCGGCCGCGAAGCCGGCGCGGCGGTCAACGCCGACTACACCGCCAATCATTATCACGGTCCGTCGGACGACGTGGGCATCATCCGCCGCTGGGACGGGATGATGGCGGACCTTCGCCTCTATTATCGGGTGGGGCGCGAGCTTGCCATGACCACCGCCTGGCCCAACTGGGTGGAGGGCGACGAGTTCCGTGCCGCCCGCGATCGCAGCCGCGCCGCCGCTCGCTGACGGTCGTGCCGCGTTACATCGGACCGGCGCCCGAATGGGCGCCACAGGAACTGCTGTGGATTGGCTTCCCGGCCATCCCCGCCGAGTGGGGCGACGCGTTCGAGCCCGCGAGGGGTGAGATTGCCGCATTCGCCCGCGCAGTCGCCGAAAGCGGGCAGCACACCAACCTGCTGTGCAACAGCGAGGCCGACGCCGCCATCGCGCGCGATCTGGCGGGCGATGCGGCGGAGGTGCGCGTGGTGCCGCTCGGCGACGTGTGGCTGCGTGACACCGGGCCGATCACCACCGGCACCGGCTCCGACCGCCGTGCCCAGATTTTCCGCTTTAACGGTTGGGGCGGGAAATATCTGATGCCCGGCGACGCCGAGCTGGGCGAGCGGCTGGCCACGAACCGCGCGCTTCCCGTCGAAACGCGCGACTGGGTTCTGGAGGGTGGCGCGGTCGACTGGGACGGCGCGGGCCGACTGGTGACAACCGAGCAATGTTTGCTCAATCCCAACCGCAACCCGTTGATGTCGCGAGAGGATGTCGAGCAGGACTTGCGTGACGCGTTGGGCGTGCGCGATATCCTGTGGCTTGTCGAGGGGCTCGTGGCCGACCACACCGACGGCCACGTCGACAATCTCGCGCGCTGGGTCGCGCCGGGACGGCTGCTGGTGCCGCAGCCAACGGGGGACGACGATCCCAACACACAGATTTACGCCGATGCGCATCAGCGGGCCGCGGCGGCAGGGGTGGATGTCGTTACCCTCCCCTCCCCGGGCCGTTACGAGGTGGACGGCGAGGTCGCGCCGGCGAGCCACATGAACTTTGCCATCACCGAACGCCTGATCGTGGTGCCCGCCTACGGGACCGGCACCGATGACGCGGCGGTGGCGCGGCTCGCTGAGCTGTTTCCCGACCGGCGCGTCGTCGCGCTGCCGGCGCGCGCCTTGCTTGCCGGCGGCGGCAGCTTTCACTGCTGCTCGATGCACCTGCCGCGTTGACCCGCGCGCCCGCCGGGATAGAGCGGGCGCATGTTGAGCGAACAGGAACAGCGCGCACTGGAGGCGATCGACGGGGCGGCGATGCTCGCGCGGGTCGAGCGCTGGTGTGCGATCAACAGCGGGTCGACGAACCTCAGCGGACTTGCCGCGATGGCCGACCAGCTTGCCGACGCCTTCGGCGCCCTGCCAGGGCAGATCGCCCGTCACGCGCCTGCCCCGGTCGAGAGCGTCGCGGCGGATGGAAGCCGCGTGAGCGCGCAAGCGGGCGATCATCTCCTCGTATCGGTGAGGCCCGATGCCGCGAGGCGGATCCTGCTGACCGGGCACATGGACACGGTTTACTCGGCCGATCATCCGTTTCAGTCGCTGCGCTGGACCGCACCCGGCGTGCTCAACGGTCCCGGCGTCGCGGACATGAAGGGCGGCATCGCGGTCATGCTCGCCGCCTTGCAGGCGATCGAAGCGGCGGGGGTGGACGCGGACTTCGGCTACGACGTCCTTATCAACAGCGACGAGGAGGTCGGCTCGGCGAGCAGCGCGCCGCTGATCGCGCACAGCGCACGCGGCAAGCTCGCTGCGCTGACATTCGAACCGGCGATGACTCCCGACGGCACGCTGGCCGCGGCACGTCCGGGAAGCGGCAATTTCTCGTTCGAAATCCGGGGTCGCGCGGCGCATGCCGGGCGCAATCCCGAAGACGGGCGCAACGCTCTGGTCGCCGCTGCCGATCTGGCGGTCCGCCTCAAAGCGGGCGTGCGCGATGGCCTCAGCGTCAATCCCGCCCGGATCGACGGGGGGAGCCCCAACAATGTCGTGCCCGACCTCGCCATCCTGCGCGTCAACCTGCGCCCGCGCGGTGCCGAGGAACTTGAGGCGGCAGAACGGCTCATCGCAGGCGCGCTGGCCGACGTTGCCGTCCTGCACGAGGTCATGATTCATCGCCACGGCGGCTGGGGCCGACCACCCAAGCCGGTAACGCCGGAGGCGGAACGGCTGTTCGCGCTGGTGGAGGGCGCGGGTGCGGACCTCGGCCTTTCGATCGAGCGCCGTGACAGCGGGGGCGTGTGCGACGGCAACAATATTGCCGCTTGCGCTGTGCCCGTGATCGACACCATGGGCGTGCGCGGCGGGGCGATCCATTCGGAGGAGGAATATCTCATCTCCGACAGCCTGGTCGAGCGAGCGGGGCTTGCGGCGGTGACCATGCTCCGCCTGGCGGAACGCGGACTCGGCGACGTTTGATCAGGGGGCTAATTTGAGTTTCGTCATTCGCGCCGCGACCGGTGCCGACCTGCAACCGATGTACGAAATGGCGAAGCTGACCGGCGGCGGCTTCACCAACCTCCCACCCGACCGAAAGGCGCTGAAGGCCAAGCTCGCGCGGGCGGAGGAGGCATTTGCTCAGGCCGACGACGGCCCCGAAGACCGGCGGTTCGTGCTGATGCTGGAGCATCGCCCCACCGGCGAGGTTCGCGGCACGTCGCAGATCTTCACGCGCGTCGGCACCGATTGGCCATTCTACTCGTACCGCATCGGGACCATCACCCAGCACAGCAAGGAACTTGGCCGGACATTTCGGGCGGATACGCTCAGCCTCGTCACCGACCTTGAAGGTTCGAGCGAAGTCGGCGGCCTGTTTCTCCATCCCCACGAACGCGCCGGCGGGTTGGGCCTGCTCTTGGCCAGGTCGCGCTACCTGTTCGTGCGCGCGCATCGACCGATCTTTGCCGACCGCATCCTCGCCGAACTGCGGGGCGTGATCGACGATGCCGGGGGGTCGCCGTTCTGGGACGGCGTCGCGGGCAAGTTCTTCGGCATGACCTTTCAGGAAGCGGACACCTTCAACGCCTTGTATGGCAACCAATTTATCGCCGACTTGATGCCCAAGCACCCGGTCTACCTCGCCATGCTCAACGAAGCCGCACGGCATGTCGTCGGTCTGCCGCATCCGAGCGGCCGCGCCGCGATGCGGATGCTCGAGAACGAGGGCTTCGCCTACGAGAAATATGTCGACATCTTCGACGGGGGCCCGACCATGATTGCGCCCACCGATCGCGTGCGCGCCATCGCCGAAGCCGCGGATGCGGCCGTGACCGGCGTCACGAGCAATCCGACGGGCACGCGGGCGCTGATCGCGACGGGGCGCTGGTCGGACTTTCGTTGCGCCATCGGCGTCATTGAAACGCAGGACGGCGGCGTCACTATCGATGAAGATGCGGCCGCGCTCTTGGGCGTGGAGGCTGGCGACCGCGTGCAATGGATTGCCGCATGACGCTCACCGAAATCAATTTCGACGGCATCGTCGGGCCGAGCCACAACTACGCCGGACTCTCCCGCGGCAACATCGCTTCGTCGAACAATGCCGGCGCGGTTTCGTATCCGCGCGCCGCGGCCCTGCAAGGTCTCGCCAAGATGCGGCGGGTGATGGAACTGGGCGTGGTCCAGGGCTGGTTCATGCCCCTCGACCGGCCCAACCGCCGCTGGCTCGACCGGCTTGGCACCGACCTGGCCTCGGCGGAGCCGCACCTGCGCGCTGCGGCCTGGAGCGCCTCGGCGATGTGGGCGGCGAACGCTGCGACCGTCAGTCCGGTGCCGGATACCTCCGACGGCCGCTGTCACCTCACCGTCGCCAATCTCGTCACCATGCCGCACCGCAGCCACGAATGGCGCGGCACGTTGCAGCAGCTGTCGCTCGCCTTCGCCGATCCGAACGCGTTCGCCGTGCACGGTCCGGTCGACCCGCCGTTCGGCGATGAAGGTGCGGCCAACCACATGCGGCTCGCGCCCGCGCATGACGCACCAGGCCTCGAAGTGTTCGTCTACGGCCGCGACGGAGGCGGGTTCCCTGCGCGCCAGCATCGCGAAGCCAGCGCGGCGGTAGCGCGGCGGCATGGGCTCGATCCCGAACGCGTGCTGTTGATCGAGCAGGCACCGCGCGCGATCGCCGCCGGCGCCTTTCACAACGACGTGGTTGCGGTCGCCAACGGGCCGGTGCTGCTCGCTCATGAAGCCGCATTCGCCGACCGCGATGGCGCTCTGGCGGCGATGCGCGCCGCCGCCCCGTGGATGGAACTCGTCGAAGTGCGGGAGGCGGACGTGCCGCTGGCCGACGCCATCCGCGGCTATCTGTTCAACGGGCAACTCATCACCCGCCCGTCGGGCGGCATGGCGCTTGTCATTCCGACCGAGGCGGCGGAGACCCCCTCCATCGCGCGCTGGGTGGAACGCACGCTCGCTGCCAACGGGCCGATCCGCGAAGTCGTGCCGGTCGACGTGCGGCAGTCGATGGCCAACGGCGGTGGGCCGGCGTGCCTGCGGCTGCGCGTCGTGTGCGACCCACAGACGGTCGACCCGCGCTTCATCGTAAATGCCGACCGGATGGCGCGCGCCGAAGATGTGGTCGCGCATCACTGGCCGGAAACAATCGCGCCCGCCGACCTGTCGAGCGCTCGCTTGGTCGATGTTGTTCGCGCTGCCCGCGCCGCGCTTCTCCAAGCGCTCGACCTGACCGAACTTGTGCGTGAAGATGGTTAAGATGCTTTAAACTTTTGCATGCGGCGCGCAGCGTCCCGCCATGCGCCGCATCAAACGCCTGTTCCAGATTCGCACGCGCCTCGATGCCTGCCTCATCATCTATGCGCTTTCGCTGGGCGTGGTGGAGCGCGGCATCCACTATCTGGAGCAGTATCCGGGTATCGGCGGTCAGTTGCTATTCGCCGCCTGCACCGGCTCGATTTTTCTGGGCGGGGCGAAGATCTTCGATGCGCTCCGCTACGAAGCTCAGGGAAGCTTGCCGACGAGCTAACGGTCAGCCGGCGCCCGCTCTCAACATTCGACGACGTTGACGGCGAGGCCGCCGGTCGACGTTTCCTTATATTTGGCGCGCATGTCGCGACCGGTCTGCCACATGGTGGCGATGACCTTGTCGAGGCTCACGATATGGCTGCCGTCGCCAATCATCGCGATGCGGCTGGCGTCGATCGCCTTCACCGCCCCCATGGCGTTGCGTTCGATGCACGGGATCTGGACGAGCCCGGCAATCGGGTCGCAGGTGAGCCCGAGATTATGCTCCATCCCGATTTCGGCGGCATTCTCGATCTGCGAGTTGGTGCCGCCAAGCGCCGCGGTGAGCCCCGCCGCCGCCATCGAGCAAGCGACACCGACTTCCCCCTGGCAGCCGACTTCGGCACCGGAAATGGAGGCATTGCGCTTGTAGAGCGCGCCAATCGCACTCGCCGTGAGGAGAAAGTCGCGCACGCCAGCACGGTTGCCACGGCACATGCGCTCATAATAGCGGATGACGGCGGGGATGACTCCGGCCGCGCCGTTGGTGGGCGCGGTGACGACGCGTCCCCCGGCGGCATTCTCCTCGTTCACCGCCATCGCCCAGAGGTTGATCCAGTCGAGCCCGGCCAAGGGTTCGGACAGCACGCCGGCATCGCGCGCGCGCAGGCTTGCAGCGATGGCCGGTGCGCGCCGTCGGACGTTGAGCCCGCCCGGAAGCACGCCTTCGGTGCAGCAACCCGCATCGATCGCCGCGCCCATCGCGTCGGCCACCGCATCCAGCCGCGCGTCGATTTCGGCGTCGTCGAGCAGCGTCCGCTCGTTCGCCCGCATCAACTCTGAGATGGAGAGACCGGCGTCGACCGCCATTGCCAGCAGCTCCGCGCCGTTGGTGAACGGGAAGGGGAACGCCGCCTCGGGTAAATCAGCCCTGTTCCCGGCGCGCATTTCGTCTTCGTCACGGACGAAACCTCCGCCGATCGAGAAATAACAACGCGATTCCAGGACGGCCCCGCTCGCGTCGCGCGCGATGAGGCGCATGGCGTTGCTATGTTCCGGCCGTCGTTCACGCCGCAGGAACAGAAGGTCGCGATTTGGCAGAAAGTCGATGTCCTGTGCGCCGAGGCGCAGCCGCCCCTCCCTCTCCGCGCGCGCCCAGACGGCGCCGATGGCTGCGGCACTGGTGGTCGGCGGATGCTCCCCCGCGAGCCCGGCGACGATCGCGCGGTCGGTGGCGTGGCCCTTTCCGGTGAGCGCGAGGCTGCCGTAAAGTTCGGCGCCGACCGCCGCCACCCGGTCTAGCAGCCCTAGCCCGGCCAGCCGGTCGACGAAGGCCCCCGCCGCGACCATCGGCCCGGTGGTGTGCGACGAGGACGGGCCAACCCCCAATTTGAACAGCTCGAAAGTCGAAATCATCGCGCTGACGTAGCGGAAATGGTTGCGACTGCAACCAGCGTCAGGTGCTGCCGCGAATGTCGTTCACCGCGTCGCACAGTTGCGCGACGGAGAAAGGTTTCGCGAGGAACGCGACGTTGGAAAGCGCGATCGACTGTCGAAGCTGCTCCTCGGCATAGCCTGACATGAACAGCACCGGCAGGTCCGGGCGCTTTTCACGCAAGCGCGTGGTCATCGTCGGGCCGTCCATCTGTGGCATCATCACGTCGCTGACGACGAGGTCGATATTGGCCTGCTGCGCGACTTCCAGCCCCTCCTCGCCATTGCTGGCGGTGAGCACGGTATAGCCCGCGCGGGTGAGCGCGCGTTCCGCCACGGCACGCACCATATCCTCGTCCTCGACGACGAGAATGGTGCCGCTCCCCCATCCCGAAGCGCTGGCTTTCGGGGCGGGCGGAGTCGCCGGGGTGCTCTCCCCCTCCCCTCGGTGGACGGGCAGGTACACGGAAAAGGTCGTGCCCTTCCCGACTTCGCTGTCGGCGAAAATGAAGCCGCCGGATTGTTTGACGATGCCATAGGCCGTCGCCAGCCCGAGGCCGGTGCCCTGACCCACATCCTTCGTCGTGAAAAACGGCTCGAAGATTTTGGGCAGCACGTCGGGCGGGATGCCCGTGCCGGTGTCCGCGACCTGCAGCAGCGCATAATCGCCCGGCGGCATTGCCGGTTCGCCCAAGGCATCCACCTCACTGGCGCCGACCGCGCGCGTCGACAGGGTAACCGTGCCGCCGCGCGGCATCGCGTCGCGCGCGTTGACGACGAGGTTGAGGATAACCTGTTCGATCTGGGTCGGATCGGCGCGCACCGTTTCGACGCCGCGCCCGTGCTTGACCGCCAGCGTCACGCCATTGCCCAGCGAGCGTTCGAGAAGGTGGGTCACATCGGCGACGATATCCGACAGCGACACGGTCTGCGGACGCAGCGTCTGTTGCCTCGAAAAGGCGAGCAGCTGGCGGGTCAAGTTCGCCGCCCGATGAGCGTTGCTCTTCAGGCCCTGAAGGTCCTCGTAATCGCTGTCGCCGGAGGCGTGTCGCAGCAGCAGCAGATCGCAACTGCCAATGATCGCGGTGAGGATATTGTTGAAGTCATGCGCGATGCCACCCGCGAGCGTGCCGACCATCTGCATCTTGGTCGCCTGAGCAACCTGCTGTTCGGTGGCAGACGTCGAGGGGTTGGCGGTCGGCTCGACTGTCAGCAAAACGGTCGCGTCTCCCACGCCGCGCACGCCCGAAAGCCCCAGCGTGAGCGTACGGTCGGGGGCGGCCGCCGCGCGCACTGCGAGGCTCGTGTGCGCGCCGTTGCCGCGGGCGTTCCGGCGCACCGCCTCTCCCAGCGCGGCCTTGTCCTCGCCGATGACGAGATCGCTGGGGTAGCTCGGCATCGGCCGGTCGGCCGGTACGCCGAAGACCTCCACGAACGCAGAATTGACCAGGCGGAAGCGGCCGTCGCGGTCGACCAGCGCCAAAGCCACCGGCATCGTCAACACAAGCCGCTCGACCTGCTCGGCGGCGAGCGAGCGTTCGCCGACCGCCCCGTCGTCGTCGATCAGCAGCAAGAGCAACGGCGACGCGTCGAGATCGCGATCCAGCGCAACTTCGATCAGGCGCACGGGTGGCGCTGCGATCGCCTGACCCGCGGAAGCGGCGCCAGCCTCCCGGCTGAAGCGCAGCACGCCGTGACGGTCGACCCGCAGCCATTGGGCGAAGTCGGAGCCCTCGACTGGTTCGGCCAGGTTCGCAGTGGCGCGCAGACGAAAGGCTTCGTTGCTGGCGCGGATGGTGCCGCCGGCGCTCACCAGTGCGGCCATCAACCCCGCTTCGCCGAGGGCGATGCCGGCGCGGCCGCGCAAACCTTCGATGATCTGCAAGGCGGGGTCGAGCCGCTGGTGACGACGAAAGCGCCAGACCAGGTGATCGGCGGCGCGGCCCGCGCGCGCCACGGCGCCCGATGCGCTGCCGCCCTCGACCGGAAAGTCCGCCACCGCCGCTTCGCCGTCACGCCACGCCGTTCGACCCGCATCGGCGATCAGCGCGAGGGTGGCGGCATCGACCGGAAGCGCGACCGGGCTGGCCTCGGCGCCGAACCAATCGACGAAGCGGTCATTCGCGCACACGACCCGTCCGGCGCGATCGGTGACCGCCAGCGCGTCGTCGCTCGCGTCCGCCACCGCCCGCGCGAGCACCCAGTCGTTGCGGTCTCCGCCTGCGATCGGCGCTGCGAGGGTCATGCCGCGCGACCGCACGCGAGCGTTCGCCGCCAAAAGCCCTGACGCGACACCCAGTGTCACCGCGGCCGCCCCGCCCGCCAGCAATGCTGAGCCGCCGAGCCAAGCGACAAGGCCGAAGCTCGCAAGCGCGGCGAATGCGATGGCGAGCAACGCCGATCGGTCGGCCCCTGCCGGGATCGACGCGAACGGATTGGGGGCGGCGCGGTCGGTCATGTCGTCTCGCGCAATGTCGGCACCGCCCCTTCGCGTTTCAGCGCCTTACCAGACGCGGACGCGCTCCGCCGGCGGAAGGTACAGGCGCTGGCCAGCCTGCACATTATAGGCTGCGTACCACGGGTCGAGGTTGCGCACGACCCAGACGCGCTGGATCGACGGCGAGTGAGGATCGGTGGTCAAACGCTGCAACAGGTTCGCATCGCGGTAGTTGCGACGCCACACCTGCGCCCAGCCGAGGTAGAAGCGCTGGTCGCCGGTCATGCCGTCGATCACCGGTGCCTCGCGCCCGCCGAGCGAGTGCTTGTAGGCGTCATACGCGATGGCGAGGCCGGCAAGGTCGCCGATGTTTTCGCCCAGCGTGAACTGGCCGTTGATCTTCTCCCCCAGCACATCGTAGGCGCCATATTGCTCGACAAGGCGGCGGCCGGCAGCCGTGAACGCCGCGACATCCGCCGGGGTCCACCAGTCGCGCAGACGACCATTCTCGTCATATTTGGCGCCCTGGTCGTCGAAGTGATGGCTGATCTCGTGACCGATGACTGCACCGATCCCGCCGTAGTTAATCGCCGGGTCGGCATTCGGGTCGAAGAACGGCGGCTGCAGGATCGCCGCGGGGAAGACGATCTCGTTCATGCCGAAATTGGCATAAGCGTTGATCGTCATCGGCGTCATGAACCATTCCCAGCGCCGCAGCGGCTGGCCGATCTTTGAGACCATGTCGGCAAAGTCGAACGCGTTCGACCGCCACGCATTGCCGAACGCGTCGTCGGCGCGGATGTCGAGCCCGCCATAATCGCGCCAGCGGTCGGGGTAGCCGATCTTGACCGTGAAATTGGCGAGCTTCGCCCGGGCACGCGCCTTGGTCTGCGGCTGCATCCATTCGAGCCCGTCGATGCGCCGCCCCATCGCGTCGAGCACATTGCGCACCAGCTGGTCCATCGCCGCCTTCGTCGCGGGCGGATAATGACGCGCGACATAAATCTGGCTCAGCGCGTCGGGCAGCACGCCTTCGGTGAAGCGCACGGCGCGCTTCCAGCGCTCCTCCCGCTCGGGCGTACCCGACAGCGTCTTTTCGTAAAAGTCGAACTGCGTCTGGCCGAAACGCTCGGGCAGATAGTCGGCATAGGCGCCGAGGCTGCGCACGAGTAGCTGGTCCTTGAGAACCCCGACCGGCGCGCGTGCGAAGGCAGCGTCGATCGCGCGCACCGCGGTCGGCTGGCTGACCAGCAGCGAATCCTGCCGCATGTTGAGGCTCGCCAGCGTATCGGCGAGCTTCAGGTTCGGCGCCAGCCGGGCGAGGTCGGCAAGCGTCAGTTTGTTGTAGGTCTTGGTCGCGTCGCGGCTGTCCACGCGGGTCCAGTGCGCGCGAGCGATGCCGGTCTCGAAATCGAGGATCGCACGCGCGCGGGCTGCGGCGTTGGCCTCGCCCGCGTTGGTGAGCATCGTCTCGAGATAGCGCAGATATGCGGCGCGCGCCGATGCGAAGCGTGCTTCGGTGCCCAGATAATAGTCGCGGTCGGGCATGCCGAGGCCGCTCTGGCCGACGGTGACGATGTAGTTTTCGGGGTTGCGATCGTCCTGCCCGACATAGGCACCAACCAGCTGGCCGATGCCATGACGGCGGGCGTCCGCGCTCAAGCCGAGGTAGTCGGCTTTCGTGCGGATACCGCGAACGCGGGTCAGCCACGGCTCGATCGGTGCGAGGCCGCGCGACTCGATCGTCGCGGTGTCGAGATAACTCGCATAGGCGCGGCCGATCTGGCTCGACGTATCGCCGCGCGCTTCGTCGAGGATCGCCTTGGTGCGATCGAGGCTGAGGTCGGCCAGCTGCGCGAACATACCGTAGTTCGACTTGTCCGACGGAATCGCCGTGGTGCGTGCCCAGGTGCCGTTGGCGAAGGCGTAGAAATCATCGCCCGGCGCAACTGCGCGATCCATGCCCGCGGTGTCGAAGCCGTAGGTGCCGAGCTGCGCAGTCGGCGTCGGCGTCGGCGCGAGGGCCGGCGCGGCGGCCTGGGCCGGCACTGCGGTCGCAGTCTCGACCGGGGCGGCGTTGTAGGCGCAGGCGGTCAGCGCCGCGCTCGACAGGGTGCAAAGGGCAAAGATCTTGACCAGGCGCATCGCGCTCTCTCTCCCATCGGCGACGCGGGGACAGCGCCACCATTTCGAGAAAGCGCCTAACGCGCCGCGCGGGGCGCGGCAACGGGTTTGCGGAGTATCCTAGCCCCGTTCCCGCAGGATCCGTTGCGCGTCGCGTTTCCAGTCGCGTTCCTTGATATGCTCGCGCTTGTCGTGCGCCTTGCGGCCCTTCGCAAGCGCCAGTTCGACCTTGGCGCGCCCCTGGCTGTTGAAATAGACGGTGAGCGGGACGAGCGTCATGCCTTCGCGCGCGACCGCGCCATGCAGCTTGCGAATTTCGCGCGCGGACAGGAGCAGTTTGCGCGGCCGGCGCGGTTCGTGATTGTGGCGGTTACCGTGGCTGAATTCGGGCACGTGGCTGTTGATGAGCCACACCTCCCCGTCCTTCACCTCCGCGTAGCTGTCCCCGATCGAACCGTCGCCGAAGCGCAGCGATTTGACCTCGGTGCCCTTGAGCGCGATGCCGGCTTCGAACACCTCGTCCACGGCATAATCGAAGCGCGCGCGGCGGTTGTCGGCGACCACCTTTACCTTGTCGAAGGCGGTGTGATGGGGGCGCGCCATCAGCAGACACCTGCGCTGGAGAGTGCTGCATGGATGGCGGCGCGCGCGCCCTCGTTGGGCGCGGTGATCGGCAGGCGCACCTCCGGCGTCATCCAGTCGTGCAGCCTTGCGAGCGCATATTTGGCGGGGCCGGGGCTCGCGTCGGCGAACATCGCGCCGTGAAGCGCAAATAGCTGCTCGTGCAGCGCGCGCGCGTCATCCCAATGCCCTTGAGTGCAGGACTTGGCAAAATTCGCGCATAGCCGGGGGGCTACGTTGGCGGTGACCGAGATGCAGCCGACCCCGCCCATGACCGCGTGGGGCAGCCACAGGTCGTCATTGCCCGACAGCTGGCAGAAGTTTTCGCCGATCAGTTCGCGGTGGCGGGTGACGCGGGCGAGGTCTCCGCTCGCATCCTTGATCGCAACCACGCGCGGGTGCGCGGCGATGAGGGTGAGCGTTTCGGGGAGCAGATCGGCGACGGTGCGACCGGGGACGTTGTAGGCCACGATCGGCAGCGCGGAGGCGTCGGCGAGCGTTTCGAAATGGCGCGCCAGCCCCTCCTGGCTCGGCTTATTATAATAGGGCGCGACGACGAGTGCCGCATCGGCGCCCATCGCCGCGCAGCGCTCGAGGTGACGCAGCGCAGTCGCGGTGTCGTTCGACCCGGCGCCGGCAATCACCGGCACGCGTTTGGCAGCGACGTCGACCACGCGGGCGACCACGGCATAATGTTCGTCGTAACTGAGCGTGGCGCTCTCGCCCGTGGTGCCGCACGGCACCAGCGCGGCGCTCCCCTCCCCCACCTGCCAGTCGACCAGCCGTTCGAGCGCGGCGAAGTCCACCGCTCCGTCGCGAAACGGGGTCACCAGGGCGGGAATGCTCCCGGCAAACATCGCGTGCCTCCTTTACAGCCGCTTTGGCCGGTCCCTATGGAAGCGGCAGGGGTTTCGAGAGCGTGGCGCTCATCGTGCCGCGCCACTATGTTCAGCGCTCCATAAGGATCGCTCGGAGAGAATGGCAAGCATGGTTCGACGTTCCGCATTCCGCCGCCTTTCCCGACAGCTGTGCGTGGCGATGCCGCTGCTGGGAACGCCCGTAGCGCTAGCCGCGCAGGACATGGCGACTGCGCCGCGCATGGGCATGGGTTCGGTCGCGCCGTCGGTCACTTCGCCGTCGAACGTGGCCGGTGCCGTCGCCGAATGGCAGTCGCTGACCCGCGATCCGCGGCCCGGCTTTGATCGCGTCGCGCGCTTTCTGATGGCCAATCCGGGGTGGCCGCAGGAGACGGAACTGCGCCGCGCGGCGGACACCGCGCTTGACCCGAACAGCTATATCCCCCCGCTTGCCGCGACCTATTACGACCGGTTTCAGCCGACCAACGCGGCCGGTTGGCTGCGTTATGCGCTCGCGCTCCAGTCGGCGGGGCGGAACGCCGATGCTGTTACGGCCGCGCGTCGCGCCTGGGCCGCCGGCGCCTTGTCCGATGTCGAGGAGGCCCGGCTTCAGGCAACGTTCCCGGGGGCACTCGGCGCCGCGGATCATGACGCGCGCATGGAGCGGCTGTTGTGGAGCGGGTCGACCACCGCCGCCGAGCGGGTCGCGTGGATGACCAGTCCCGCAAAGCGCGCCACCTATGCCGCTCGCCTGGCGATGCGCCAGCGCGCGACCGCCGCCGCACTGCGCGCCGCGGAGGCGGAAGCGGCAGACCCGACGCTGACCCGCAGCGATGCAGGCTATATCGCCGACAAGGCACTGTGGCTGTCGAGCATGGGCCGCGGCGTGGAGGCGGGCGCCCTGCTCGCCGGACGTGGCCCGCTGCGCGCGCCTCCGCTCGATGCCGACGCCTGGATTTCGCTGCACGTCGACGTCGCCCGCGCCGCGCTGGCGGCCGGGCGTCCCGAGCAGGCCTACCAGATTGCGCGCCGCGTCGATGATGCCCTGCCGCCCGGCGCGCAGATCCTGCAACAGCCGATCGGCGTGCGGGACGCCTACACCGACGCGGTGTGGCTCGCGGCGACCACCGCCCATCACCAGCTGCGTCGCCCGCGTGAGGCAGCGTCGCTGTACGAGCTCTACTCCGGGGGCGGACGGTCGCCGCAGGTGCAGGCGAAGGGACTGTACTGGGCAGGTCGCGCTGCGGCGGCGGCGGGCGATGGCGCCGCGGCCAACGGCTATTTCACCCGCGCCGGTCGCCATTTCGACCAGTTCCACGGCCAGCTCGCGCTCGAGCGGCTGGGTCAGGCGCAGCCGCGACCGGCGGCGGCGACGGCCAGCTTCTCGCAAGCCGAACGCAATGCGTTTTTCGACAGCAGCCTCGTCCGCGCGGCCCGGGTGCTGGGCGAAACGGGCCAATGGCGCGACCAGAGCCTGTTCGTCCGGGCGATCGCCAACAACGCGACGAGCGACGCGGATCATCATTTCGCGGGGGAGCTCGCCCGGCAGATCGGGCGTCCCGACCTGGCCGTCATGGTCGGACGCAGTGCGCGGCTGAACGGCCTCGACGATTATGTCCCGGTCGCGTTTCCGACGATGGCGGTCCCGCCGGGGCATGAGGGCAACTGGACCTTCATCCACGCCATCACCCGGCAGGAAAGCCAGTTCGATCGTGCCGCCATGTCGCGCGTCGGCGCGCGCGGCCTGATGCAGCTGATGCCAGGCACCGCGCGCGAACAGTCGGGCAAGCTGGGGCTCGGCTATAATCTCGACGCGCTGACGACCGACACGCAGTACAACATCATGCTCGGCTCGAGCTATTTCCAGCGCATGGTGAGCTACTATGGCGGCAGTTATCCGCTGGCGGTGGCGGCGTACAACGCCGGGCCGGGCAATGTGAACCGCTGGCTCAACAGCATTGGCGATCCGCGCACCGGGCAGATCGACATCCTCGACTGGATCGAGGCGATCCCGCTCAGCGAGACGCGCGGCTACGTCCAGCGCGTGCTCGAGAATGCGGTGGTGTACGAGACGATGCGCCCGGGCCAGACCGGCGAGGTGCGCAACCGCCTGTCGCAGCTGCTCGGCAAGCGCAGCCCCGGCTGAGCGTGGCCGACGCCGGGGCGCCTGCGCGCGCCAACTACATCACGCCAACAGGCTATGCCGCGCTGCGCGAGGAATATGAGCGGCTGCTCGGCACCGAACGCCCGGCGATCGTCGAGGTGGTAAGCTGGGCCGCGGGTAACGGCGACCGCAGCGAAAACGGCGACTATCTCTACGGTCGAAAGCGGATGCGCGAGATCGACCGGCGCCTGGGCTGGCTGGCGCGGCGGATGAAGGCGGCGAAGGTGGTCGATCCCGCGGCTCAGCCGGACCGCAACCGCATTTTCTTTGGCGCCACCGTCGAGATCGCCGACGAGGACGACGCCCGTCGCACGCTGACCATCGTCGGCAACGACGAAGCCGACGCCGGCGCAGGCCTCGTCGGCTGGGATTCACCGATCGCCCGCGCACTGCGTGGGGCGCGCGTCGGCGACCTGCGCCGCGTCCAGCTCCCCGCTGGCGAGCGCGAATATGAGGTGATGGCGATCCGCTATCCGTAAACGCGGCGGCGTCGGTGCCTAGTCCAGTGGTTCCCCCTCGATGCGTCCGCCGCGCGCCAGGTCCAGCGTGATCGCGCCGCTCGCGTCCATGCGCGCACGGCTCCGCTCGCTGAGAAGCCGATCCATCCGCTCCTCTTCGACGTAGCGGCCGCGGTCGCAGACGACGATCGGTTTGACGCCATCGGGCACGATCGAACCGATCGGCTCATCCCGCTTCAGCCAGGCGGAGCCGGCGACGCAGCCCGAGCTGTAGTGGAGGCCGATCCCTCCAATCGCCAGGTGGATGGGCCGGTCGGCGGGCACCGCGCGGCCGTCGATCCGCACCACCCGCCACGCGCCCCACGGCGGCGGCACGCGCGGTCGCGGCGACCAACCGCCGGGGTTGGAGACGATGCCCTGCCGCCGCAGCACCAGCGCGCCCTTGTCGGAGGCAATCTCGACGCCATCCGCGACGACGCGCAGCGCCGTCCGGCTTTCCAAGACCGGAGCCACGAGGCTCTCTGCCTCACTCAGCCCGCGCGCGCACATGGGGACGGGCTGGTCCACATAGCTCGGCGGTCGCTCAGGCAGGGGCGCCGGTTCCGTGCCCGTCGCAGTCTGTCGGTAGCCGAACGGTCCCATCGAAACGCACTGCGACGTCGCCGACACCTCGCCGTTGCCAAAGATCATGCGGATGGGCGGGCTGCCATCCTGATCGCGGTCGGCGCCGGCAGGCGGCAGCGCAACGTGAAGCGACCGCCCGGCCGCGTCACGCGAGGCGACGACGGTCCATGCGCCCCACAGCGAGTCCGTCGCGGTCGCGGTGCGTTGCGGCTCCCCCGCCCCGTGCGAGTCTGGCTTCGCCGGCGGCTCAGAAGCCTCGCGGGGTGATGACGGAGCGTTATTGACGTCCGCCGCGCACCCCGCCGACAGGAGCGCCATAGTCGCAAGGACGCCAATCGCTGCCCGCATCGTCACGCCTACGTTCCCTCGCCCGATCGATAGCCGAACGCCGCTTGTGCCAGCGCCACCACCGCCGGGTCAGCCGCCGGCGGGGTGAGGTCGAGCTGCTGTTCGAGCGCATCCGCGATATAGGTCAGCGCCGCCAGACGCGCGCCTTTCTTGCGGTTGCCGTCGATTACCTTCCACCGTGCCGCGCGGGTGTCGGTGCGCTCGAACATTTCGGCATAGGCGGTCAGATAGTCGGCCCGGCGCGAGCGATTGCGGTAATCATCGACGCCCGTTTTCCAGCGCTTCCAAGGATCGTCCAGCCGCGCCGCCAGCCGACGATCCTGCTCCGCTTGACTCACATGGACGAACAGCTTGAGGATCTGGACACCGGCGTCGCGCTGCTGTTCTTCAAAGGCGTTGATTTCGTCGTATCCGCGCCGCCACTCCTTCGGCGTCGCGAAGCCTTCCACGCGCTCGACCGCGACGCGGCCGTACCAGCTGCGGTCGAATACCGCGATTTCGCCCGCACCGGGGAGCCGGGTCCAGAAGCGGTAGAGGAAGTGTCGATCCTTTTCGGGCTGCGTCGGGGCGCCGATCGGGTGGACCTCGAACCAGCGGGGATCCCAGCGTCCGCACAGCGCGCGAATGATGCCGCCCTTGCCCGCCGCGTCCCACCCCTCGAACACGATCATCGTCCGCGCGCGCGTGCCGATATGCGCGGCCTGAAGCCGCTCCAGCCGGTCCTGCAGGGCCTCCAGCCGCTCGGCATAGTCGTCGCCGTCGAGACCGCGCTCATAGTCGGTGAGGTCCACGGTCATGCGGCAAGCTCCTGGTCGAGCAGCGCCGCGATCCGTCCCGGCGCCTCCATCGGAATGAAGTGGGTGTGGTCGCTCCAGTGCAGGTCGCGCCCGTCGGCAAAGCGCGCGGCGAGGTCGGGCGGGGTCGGGCTGACGGAAAAATCGAGCGGCTGCCCCCGCTCCCCCGCCCGCCCGCGCACCACGGTCACGGGGGCGCGAACGGCAGCCATGTAAGGCGCAAGCTCCTCGGTCACGCCGCCCAAGTAAGCGCTGGTCTCGGTCAGCGGATCGCAGGCGAGCTTGAAGCCGCCGTCGGCCGGCACCAAGCCGTGCGCCGCATAGTCGCGCAGCACGCGTGGTTCCCACCCAGCGTAAGGGTCGCGGCTGGCGTAGGCATCGACGAAGCCCTCCGCGCTGTCGAACGCGTTGCGGCGGCGCGCGGTGAAGAAGGCCGACGGGTCGACCGCGGCTAGCTGCTCTGCGGTGAAGCGCGGGGGTATGACCGGGTCGATCATCACCAGTCGCGCGACCCGGCCGGGCCGCTCCGCCGCGAACAGCATCGCGACGAAGCCGCCGAAGCTGTGACCTGCAACGAGCGCCGGCGCGGCGTCGGCGGTAACGTGATCGAACCACGGCAGCATTGCGCGCGCGGTGGCGATCCAGTCGCGATTGTCGCTCCCCGGCGAAGCGCCATGCCCCGGCGTGTCCGCCGCGAACACCGGCCCGTCGTGGCCGAGCCGCTCCACCACCGCGTCCCACAGGTGGCGATGGAACCCCGTCGCATGGAGCAGCACGAGCGGCCGCCCCGCCGCACCCTCCCGCCAGCTCGCCCACGCGATGTTGCCGGTGGCGGGCGTGGCGGGATGCTCGGGCGGTGTCATCCGGTCAGGGATGACGCAAGCGCGGGTGAAGGGCAAGCCAGCCGTGCCCCGCCGGGAGAGCGAGCGTTACTTCGGCCCGTCGAGCGCGGCGCCGTCCAAGCAGATGTGCAGTTCCTTGAGCTGCTTGTCCGCGACTGTGCCGGGCGCGTTCATCATCAGATCCTCCGCCTTCTGGTTCATCGGGAACAGCACGACCTCGCGGATGTTGGGCTCGTCGGCGAGCAGCATGACGATGCGATCCACCCCCGGCGCCGAGCCACCGTGCGGCGGGGCGCCATATTTGAAGGCGTTGATCATGCCTGCGAAGTCGCGATCGACGTCCTCGCGCGTGTAGCCCGCGATCTCGAACGCCTTGTACATGATGTCCGGGCGGTGATTGCGGATCGCGCCCGACGACAGCTCCACCCCGTTGCAGACGATGTCATATTGCCAGGCGAGGATGTCGAGCGGGTCCTTGGTCTCCAGCGCCTCGAGCTCGCCCTGCGGCATCGAGAAGGGGTTGTGGCTGAAATCGATCTTGCCCGTGTCCTCGTCGCGTTCGAACATGGGGAAGTCGACGATCCAGCAGAAGCGGAATTCGCCCGGTTCGATGAGGCCCAGCTGCTCCGCGACCCGAGTGCGCGCCGCCCCGGCGAGCTTGACCGCCTTCGCTTCGGGACCGGCTGCGAAGAAAATGCCGTCGTCGGGGCCGAGGCCAAGCTGCGCGATCAGCGCACGCGTCGCCTCTTCGCCGTGATTTTTGGCGATCGGCCCACCCAGCTCGCCACCCTTTTGCGTGATGTAGCCGAGCCCGGCATGGCCTTCGCCGCGCGCCCATTCGTTCATGTCGTCGAAGAATTTGCGGCTCTTGTCCGCAGTACCCGGCGCGGGGATCGCGCGCACCACACCACCGTCGCCGACGATCTTGTCGAACAGCCCGAAGCCCGAGCCGCGGAAATGGTCCGAGACGTCGGTGATCTCGATCGGGTTGCGAAGGTCGGGCTTGTCGCTGCCGTAGCGGAGCATCGCCTCGCGATAGGGGATGCGCGGGAAGCTGCCCGCCGGGGTCACCTGGCGACCGTCGGCGAACTCCTCGAACACGCCCGCGAGCACCGGCTCGATCGCGTTGAACACATCGTCCTGCGTGACGAAGCTCATCTCGAAATCGAGCTGGTAGAATTCGCCCGGCGAGCGGTCCGCGCGCGCGTCCTCGTCACGGAAGCAGGGCGCGATCTGGAAGTAACGGTCGAAGCCGGCGACCATCAGCAACTGCTTGAACATCTGCGGCGCCTGCGGGAGCGCATAGAATTTGCCGGGATGAAGGCGTGAGGGCACGAGGAAATCGCGCGCGCCTTCTGGGCTCGACGCGGTCAGGATCGGTGTCTGAAATTCGGTGAAGCCCTGTTCGATCATCCGCCGCCGCAGCGAGGCGATCACGTTGGAGCGCAGCAGGATGTTGCGATGCAGCCGCTCGCGCCGCAGGTCGAGAAAGCGGTATTTGAGACGGATGTCCTCGGGATATTCCTGCTCCCCCGCCACCGGCAGCGGCAGTTCGGCGGCGGCCGACTGGACCGTGACGCCGCGCGCGAACACCTCGATCTCACCAGTCGGGAGATTGGCGTTGACCGTGCCGGCGGAGCGCGCCTTCACCTCCCCGTCGATGGTGACGACACTCTCGACCCGTGCCGCCTCGAGGATCGGCAAGGCCGGGCTGTCGCTGTCGGCGACGATCTGCGTGATGCCGTAATGATCGCGCAGATCGATGAACAGCACGCCGCCATGGTCGCGCTTGCGATGGATCCAACCCGACAGGCGAACGCTGCCCCCGACGTCGGCGGCGGTCAGCTGGGCGCAGTTGTGCGAGCGATAGGCGTGAAGCGTCGATGCGGTCGTCATGGCGCGGCCTTGAGCGCGGGGGGGCGCATTTTGTCAACCGCGCGCGGGTGCCGAGCGCCACGCGGTTTGCGGAATCCGGCAAAGCCGATAAACGCGCGGCAGCCATGCCCGATGTGAACCTGATCACCGACACCGCCGCGCTCGAAACATTCTGCGCCCAAGTGGCAGACGCCGACTTCATCGCGGTCGACACCGAATTCATGCGCGAGTCGACCTATTACCCCGAACTCTGCCTGATCCAGGTCGCCAGCCGCGATCATGCCGCGGCGATCGACCCGTTGGCCGACGGCATCGACCTCAGCTGCCTGCTCGACCTGCTGGTCAACCGCGAAGACCTGCTCAAGGTATTCCACGCCGGCGGGCAGGATGTGGAGATCATCTACAACCTCACCGGCAAGACGCCGCACCCGATCTTCGACACGCAGATCGGGGCGATGGCGCTCGCGCAGGCGGAACAGCTGGGGTATTCGAACCTCGTCGAAAGCTGGCTCGGGATCAGCCTCGATAAAGGCGCGCGCTTCACCGACTGGTCGCGCCGCCCGCTCGACAAGCGCCAGCTCGACTATGCCATCGCCGACGTGACACATCTCGCCAAGATCGTGCCGATGATGCTCGACAAGCTGCGCAAGACCGACCGCGGTCACTGGCTGGACGAGGAGATGGAGAAGCTCGCGGACCCCGCGAACTACGCGCTCGATCCCGACGATGCGTGGCTGCGGATCAAGGCGCCGACCAAGAAGCCCGACGTGCTCGGCCGGCTGCGCGCGCTGGGCGCGTGGCGCGAACGCGAGGCGCGCGGCAAGAACCTCCCCCGCGGCCGGATCGCCAAGGACGAAACGCTGCTCGAGATCGCGGCGCATCCGCCGCAGCGCCAGGAAGATCTCACCCGCATTCGCGGTCTGTCGCCCGCCTGGCGCAACAACGACATCGGAGCGCGGCTGATGGCGGCGCTAGCAGGGGCAACCAATGTGCAGCGGGACGAGGCACCCTGCCCTCCGCGCGGACAGGGGCTCGGCAAGGAGGGCGTGCTGGTCGCCGACCTCCTCAAACTGCTGCTCAAGATTCGGGCGCGCGAAATGAATGTTGCCGCCCGGCTGATCGCGCGCAGCGACGAGCTTGAATCGCTGGCTTGCGGCGTGCGGGACGGCCTTTCGATCCTCACCGGCTGGCGGCGCGACGTGTTCGGACAGGACGCGCTGGAACTGGTCGAGGGGCGGCTCGGTTTCACCGTGACCAACGGTCGGCTCAAGATGATGCGCGGCGCTCAAACGAACGGCGACGACGTGAGCAGCGATAAGGGAGATTGACGATGCGCGTAATGGCCGCAGCCGCGCTGGTGGCGCTACTGGGCGCGTGCGCCCCGGTCGAGCGCGAGACGACCACCGGCCAACGCGAACCCATCTCGCTGCGCGATGAAGGCGATGAATGCGGCGCGTCGCTGGTCGCGACCTACGTCGGGCTCAACGCGACCGATCAGGTCAAGCGCGATGTCGCCGCGCGGTCGCAGGCGAAATCGCTGCGCTGGATCGGCCCCAATGATGCGGTGACGATGGACTATCGCCCCGACCGGCTCAACGCGAACCTCGACGCAAACGGGCGCATCGTTCGGCTGAGCTGCGGTTAGGCGACGACGCGGTAACCACGCCCGAGCGCATTGGCGAGCTGACGCAGGCGTTTCTCCACCTGTTCGCCGGCGAGCGCGCGCGCCTGCGACGAGAGCTTGAGTTCCACCGTGCCATCGGCGCCCAGGCGCAAATCCGTCGTCGAAAAGACATGCGGCGCGCCGCCCGACAGGCGCTCGGCGAGCCGGACGGCCAGGCCCCAGTGACTTGCGCGGACGAGGCGCGCGTCGTGGCGAGCATCCGCCTCCGTCACCGCCCGGCCGCTGCCCCCGGCCGCTGCGTGAAGCGCCTGCGCGAGCACCAGTCGGTCGGAGAGGTCGATCCCCAGCCACGGGCCGTGGAGGGCGATCTCGACCGCGCGTTCGGGGCGGAAATCCGGGTTCGCGCTGAATGCGACCTCCGCCATCATTCCCGCAGCGAGACGCAGCCGCCGGGCCTCGGCATCATCGTCGCCGAACAGTGGCGCGATCCAATCGTCGACGGCGCGACCGTGCGGCGCAAAGCGGGCGAAGCGCCGCCCCTCATGCTCCGCCGCGACCAGCAGCGGATCCTGCGCGCGAACGGGCGCGCTCATCGCGTCGTACAGCAGCCCTTCGCGCAGGCCGGCGGTCGAGACGATGAGGTCGCTTGGTTCCAGCGTCCGGGTCAGCGCGACCAGCAGCGCCGCCGCGTCCGCCATCGAATCGGTGCGGCTCGTCGACAGGCCCTTCATCGCCTCCAGCGTCGCGAGGTCGGTCGCGGCGAGGCGGCGCGCGATGCGCGGCACGCTGTCGAGCGGAAAATGGTGACCCGACACGACCGGCAGCGGACAGCGGCGCATCATCATGTCGTAGCGCGCCAGCGCCCGCCACGAGCCGCCGACGAGATATAGCGGGAGGTTGCGGTCCTCCGCCGGCCAACCCGCGCCTTTCAGCAGCTTGGCAATGGTGCGTGAAAAGGATTTGCCCGAATCGCGGCGCAGCGCCGGGAGCCGCAGGACGCCGAGCGGAAAGCTCGAATGGTGCCGCGTCTCTCCGCCGCCGATGCGGACGAGCTCAAGGCTTCCGCCGCCGAGATCGGCGACGATCCCGTCGGCGCGCGGAATGGCGCAGATCACGCCGAGGCCAGCGGCCCGCGCCTCCTCCCGGCCAGAGAATAGCTCGACGTCGAGGCCGATGTCGCGTGCGGCGGCGAGGAACGCATCGCCGTTTTTCGCATCGCGCACGGCGGCGGTGGCGACCGTCCGCACGCTCGACAGCTCCATCGCGTCGGTCAGCGCACGGAAGCGTGCGAGACCATCCAGCGCGCGCCGAAATCGCTTGGGCGGGATCGACCCGGTGGTCGCGAGTTCGGCGCCCAGACCGACCGCGAGCTTTTCGTTGAAGACCGCGAACGGCGCGCGCTCCGCTCCGGCGAAGACGACCAGCCGCACCGAGTTGGAGCCGATGTCGATGATCGCGCGCCGCGCCTCCGCCACGTCGCTGCCCTGCTCAACCAAGCGCGTCCCCCACGTCCAGCACCGGCACGTCGCTGCCGCCGCCAAGCTCGCCCCGGCCCGACAGCGACGGGTTGGTCATGAAGTATCGGTGCAGATTGAAGGGGCGCTCGCCGGGGTCGACGCGGACGTAACGTCCGTCGCTTTCGAGCCGCCAGCTTTGTTCGGTGTCGAGCAGATTGGCGGTGAGCACCTGGTCCAGCACCTGATCGTGGACCGTCCGATTCTCGATCTCCGCCAGATATTCGACGCGGCGGTCGAAATTGCGACCCATCCAGTCGGCGGACGACAGGAACACGCGGGCGTTCGGATTGGGCAGCGCGTCGCCGTTGCCGAAAGCGACGACGCGACTGTGTTCGAGGAAGCGGCCGACCACCGACTTGACGCGGATATTCTCCGACATGCCCGGAACGCCCGGCCGCAGGCAGCAGATGCCGCGCACGACCAGTTCGATTTCCACCCCGGCGCGGCTTGCTTCGTAGAGTTTTTCGATGATCGGGCCGTCGACGAGGCTGTTCATCTTCGCCCAGATGCCCGACCCTCGACCGGCGCGCGCGTGCTCGATCTCGACGTCAATCAGCGCCATCAGCTGATCGCGCAGGCCGAGCGGGGAAATGGTGATCCGTTCGAGATCGCGCGGCTCGATATAGCCCGTGATGTAATTGAACAGCTGCGCCGCGTCGCGACCATAGGCGGGGTCGGCGGTGAAAAAGCTGAGGTCGGTGTAAATGCGCGCGGTGACCGGGTGGTAGTTGCCGGTGCCGAAGTGGCAGTAGGTGCGATACCCGCCGCCCTCGCGCCGCACGACCATCGACACCTTCGCGTGCGTCTTCCAGTCGATGAAGCCGTACACGACCTGCACGCCCGCGCGTTCGAGCTGCGCCGCCCAGTGGAGGTTCTGCTCTTCATCGAAGCGGGCCTTGAGCTCGACCACCGCGGTGACCGATTTGCCCGCCTCGGCCGCCTCGATCAGCGCCCGGATGACCGGTGATTGGTCGCCGGCGCGGTAGAGCGTCTGCTTGATCGCCAGCACATCGGGATCCGCCGCCGCCTGCCGCAGGAACGACAGCACGACGTCGAAACTCTCATACGGGTGATGGACGATGATGTCCTTGGCGCGGATCGCCGCGAAACAGTCGCCGCCATGATCGCGAATGCGTTCGGGAAATCGTGCGGAATAGGGCGCGAATTTGAGCTCCGGGCGATCTTCGCTGACGACCTCCGCCAGCGCGCCGATGCCGATCACGCCCGACAGGGTGATGATCTCGGGCGCCTCCGCCTCCGCCTCGTCGAGGAGGTCGGCGCGCAGGCCGTCGCTCATGCCGGCGTCGATCTCGAACAGGACGACACGCCCGCGGCGGCGGCGGCGCAGGACGGTTCGGAAATGCTGGACGAGGTCTTCCGCCTCCTCCTCGATTTCGATGTCGCTGTCGCGGATCAGCCGGAAGCGCCCGTGCGCGGTCACGGCGAACCCCGGAAACAGCCGGTCGGCGAAGAGCGCGATCAGCGTTTCCATGGCGATGTAGCGCACCGGGTCGCCGTCCAGCCGGACGAAGCGCGGCACGGCGGGCGGGATCATCACCAGTTCGCGCACGTCCTCCCCGTCGCGCTCGAGCGCAAAGATCGCCGCCAGCCCCTTGTTGGGGATGAACGGGAACGGGTGCGCCGGATCGAGCGCCTGCGGCGTCAACAGCGGAAAGATCTGTTCGACGAAGAGCGGCTCAAGCTCGGCCCGCAGCGGTTCCGCGTCGGCGAGCTGCGTGACGACCTCGATCCCCGCGTCGGCGAGTTCCCCGCGCAGCGACGCCCACACGTCCTGCTGTTCGGCGACCAGCGCCTGAGCGGCGCCGGTGATGAGCTTGAGCTGGCGGCCGGGCGTGAGGCCATCGAGCGACCGGCTTTCGACACCCTGCAGCTTCTGCGCCTTGATCCCGGCGACGCGGACCATGAAAAATTCGTCGAGGTTGTTGCCCGAGATCGACAGGAAACGCAGCCGTTCGAGCAGCGGATGCGCGGGGTTCTGCGCCTCCTCCATCACCCGCCGGTTGAACGCTAGCCACGACAGTTCGCGGTTGAAGAACATGGACGACGGTCCCGCCATCACGCTGCAACCGCGCCGATATCGATAAGCCCGGCCGACGCGAGCATCGCCCGAACCGCGGGGAGCCCGGAGCCGCCGCCGGCGGCCAGATGCGCGCTCAATGCATCGCAGACCGCGGCGACCGCGACGTGACTGCGCTCGACCCGCGCCGCGATGTAGCTGGCGGCGGGTTCGCCCAGATGGCTTCCGACCCGCGACGCCGCGTCGACCACCCTCGCCCGCACTTCGCAGGGGTCGAGCCGGCCGACCTCGACCCGGGTCGCGCTGCCGAGGCGGGTGCGCAAATCGGGAAGCGCGCGGCTGTCGATCGAAAAGTCGGCGCGCGCAATCATCAGCAGCGGCGCCGCCTCCTCCCGCGCGCGGTTCCAGGCGTGGAAAAGATCGTCGTCAGAGCGTTGCTCGATGTCGTCGACCACCGCGTAACCGCGCGCGCGCAGCGCTTCTCCGATCAGGGTACGCCCCGACCTGGGTGGGCCGACGAGCAGCGTTGCAACGTCGGGAGTGCGGTCGAGATCGAACAAGGCGCGCGACAACTGCGCCAGCGACGCGCCCACGACCAGTTGCCGCTCCGCCCGCCGCCAGCCGAGCGGGAGGCCGAGCTGGGTCGGGCGCGCCGTGTCGCAGGCCGCGCGATCGCCGAACAGCGGCAGTTCGTCGTTCATGCGGGGATCAACGCGCGATGCGGAAATTTCCGCCTTCGGATGCGACGCGCCAGCCGGCGGACGACAGCGCACTGCGAAGCGCGTCCGAATCGCCCCGGAAGCGGACGCGCACCACGGACACGCCGCCGATCGCCGCGCTGCTGGTCGCCGCGCTCTCCACGCCGGCAATCCCGCGCAAGGCCGCCTCCGCCGCATTAACCGAGGCGTCGGTGGGGGTTTCGACCTGGATCGAGAAGCTGTTGGTCTCGACCGCCGGCGGCGTTTCGACGGGCGCGCTGCCGCTGGCAGCGTCGGGCTCCGTGCCCGGCGTTGCGGAAGTGGGGCTTTGCCCGCCTTCGGTGGGGCGCGCGGGGACGGGCCGGGGCAGCGTCGCGGGGACCGGCACGGGATCGGGGATCACCAGAGACGGATCGGTTCGCAGCCGCCCGTCGGCCAGCGCGGCGAGATAGATGGCATCGACGCGGCGCACGCCTTCATCCATCAACCGCGGCAGCCCCGCGGGCGAGTTGGTGGTCAGCGCCGCCGTGCCGAGAAGTTCGTTATCCGGCCCGTAACGTGCGGCAAACCGAGCGGTGATAGGGCCGCCGGGATAGCTGCGCTCGATCCGCACGGTCGGAATCAGGACGTCGCTCGCGCCATATTGGTCGAGGATGTCGCGCCACCAGCGACGCTGACGCCGCTGCGCCTGACCAGGATTGAGCAGCAGCAGGTCCGAGCCGTTGCCGGCGGTGCGGACATAATCGACGCTGCTGTCCGACGTCCGGAACTCGGCCCACGCGCGCTGCCATTCGCTGCGCGACGCAAAGGTCTGCGGCACGCCCGCTTCGATCACCACCGGCATCACGAGGTACGGAGGCGAGCGGAAGATGCGACCGGAGGTGCCGAGGATTTCCCCGGCGCGGGCGCGGTCGAACTGCACGCCGAGTGTTGCGACGTAACGCCCCGGACCGATTTGTTCGCGTTCGACGACGATCGCCGAAACGATGCCGTCCAGCACCGAATCCGCCAGTTGCGGAGCGGTGGCGCCGCCGTTGGTCTGTTTGAACAGCGCCTCCCAGCCTTTGCGCTGCGCCTCGCGCCAGCCGTTGAGGCGGGCCTCCTCCGCCGTCTCCCCCTTTTCATCGACCTGGATGCCTGCGACGGCGAGGTCGTTGGAACTGCCGATCGGCTGAATCCCGCGATTGCCGGGCTCGATCTGCGCCTGAGCCGCACCGACCGCAATCAACGCGGCGCATGCGGCAACCATCGCCGCGCGGCGCACAGAGGGACGAGAGCTCAACATCGCGCGCGTCTTTTGGCGATTGCGGCGTGGAAATCCAAGGGCCTTGTCGCTAGCAGCGCAGGCATGAGCGACCTCGACGGCCACCGGCCCGGAAACGAACCCTATACCTACGCCGATGCGGGCGTTTCGATCGCGGCGGGCAACGCGCTGGTCCGGGCAATCGCGCCGCTCGCCCGATCGACACGACGGGCGGGCGCGGACGCCGACCTGGGCGGATTCGGCGGGGTGTTCGATCTCAAAGCCGCCGGCTTTCGCGACCCGCTGCTCGTCGCGGCCAACGATGGCGTCGGCACGAAACTGAAGCTCGCGATCGAGCATGACGCGCATGACCATGTCGGCATCGACCTCGTCGCGATGTGCGCCAACGACCTGGTCGTGCAGGGGGCCGAGCCGCTGTTTTTCCTCGATTACTACGCGACCGGCAAGCTCGACCCGGCGGTGGCGGAGCGGGTCATCGCGGGGATAGCGGAGGGGTGCCGGATCGCCGGCTGCGCGCTCATCGGCGGCGAAACCGCCGAAATGCCGGGGATGTATGCTGGCGAGGATTATGACCTCGCGGGCTTTTGCGTCGGCGCGGTCGAGCGCGAAGACCTGCTCACGGGCAGGAACATCGCGCCGGGCGACGTGCTGATCGGGCTGGCGTCGAGCGGGGTTCACTCCAACGGGTTCAGCCTCGTGCGGCGCCTCGCGGCGGACAAGGGCTGGCGCCTCGACCGCCCCGCCCCGTTCGACATCGACGTGCGGCTCATCGACGCGCTGATGACGCCGACGCGCATCTATGTCGCTTCGCTGCTGCCCCTGATTCGCGCCGGGCAGATCAAGGGGCTGGCGCACATCACCGGCGGCGGGCTTCTCGAGAATATCCCGCGCGTGCTGCCGCATGATGCTCATGCGATGGTCGACGCCGACGCTTGGCCGCTGCCGCGACTGATGGCATGGCTGCAGGCGCAGGGGGCGATCGAGCCGGAGGAGTTCGCACGCACCTTCAACGCCGGGATCGGCATGGTCGCCATCGTCGCAGCGGAGGATTGCGAGGGGGTCATCGCTGCCCTGACCACTGCCGGCGAGCGCGCGCAGCGCATCGGTGAAATCGTCGCGGGCGTGCGCGGCTGTACCGTCACGGGCTCGGCCGAAACCTGGTCGGCGCGCGGCTCCTGGCGCGCGGAACATCATGGCTGAGGCGCGCAGCCCGCGCCGCGTTCGCGTCGGCGTGCTGATTTCCGGCACGGGCACCAACATGGCCGCCCTGCTCTACGCGAGCCGTCTGCCCGACTGCCCGTTCGAGATTGCTGTCGTCCTCGCCAATGACGAGACGGCCGGCGGATTGGCGCTCGCGCGTGCCGAGGGGGTGCCAACCGCCGCGAAGTCGCACCGCGGGCTTGCTCGCGAGGAGCATGAAGCATGGCTCGACGCCGAGCTTCGCGCCGCGGGCTGCGGTGTCGTGGCGCTCGCCGGCTATATGCGCGTGCTCACCCCCGGCTTTGTCAGCGCGTGGAGCGGCCGGATGGTCAACATCCACCCTTCGCTGCTGCCGCGCCACCCCGGGCTCGACACGCACGCGCGGGCGATTGCGGCGGGCGATGCGCAAGCCGGATGCACCGTGCATCTCGTCACCGCGGAACTCGACGCCGGCCCCACCCTCGGGCAGCTGGCCGTCGCCATCCAGCCGGACGACACGCCCGAGACGCTCGCGCGCCGCGTGCTGATCGCGGAGCATCAGCTCTACCCGCGCGCGCTCGGGGCGCTGTGCGATAAGCTAAGATCAACGCTCGGATAAGCGCAACGCCCTCCGCGACCCGGGCTTGCTCGACTTCACGTTGACGTTAAGGTCAGCTTCGACCCCTGCGACCGGAGTGATGTGATGCCCCTGCCCGCCCTGTTCGATCGCCTCCGCCTGCCGGTGATCGGCTCGCCGCTGTTCATCGTGTCGGGGCCGGACCTTGTCATCGCGCAGTGCAAGGCGGGGATCGTCGGCAGCTTCCCTGCGCTGAACGCGCGACCGCAAAGCCAGCTCGACGAATGGCTGCATCGCATTACCGAGGAGCTCGCCGCGTACGACCGCGAAAATCCGGACCGCCCCGCCGCGCCGTTCGCGGTCAATCAGATCGTGCACCGCTCGAACGACCGGCTCGAAGCCGACCTGATGACCTGCGCCAAGTGGAAGGTGCCGCTGACGATCACGTCGCTCGGCGCGCGTGAGGATCTTAACCAGGCAGTGCACGCTTGGGGCGGCATCACCATGCACGATGTCATCAACGACCGCTTCGCGCGCAAGGCGATCGAGAAGGGGGCGGACGGCCTGATCCCCGTCGCGGCGGGCGCGGGCGGGCACGCGGGCACGCTGTCGCCATTTGCGCTAATGCAGGAGATTCGCGCCTGGTTCGACGGGCCGATCGCGCTGTCGGGAGCGATCGCGCACGGTCGGTCGATCCTGGCGGCGCAGGCCTTGGGTGCGGATTTCGCCTATATCGGCAGCGCCTTCATCGCCACCCGCGAAGCGAACGCGGTCGACGGTTACAAGGACGAGGTCGTCACCGCGAGGGCCAGCGACATCGTCTATTCCGACCTCTTCACCGGGGTGCACGGCAATTATCTGCGCGGCTCAATCGAGCGCGCGGGGCTCGATCCCGATCATCTGCCGTCGGGCGACCTCAAGACGATGAACTTTGGTTCGGGCGGCAATACCGACAAAAAGGCGTGGAAGGACATCTGGGGCTCCGGCCAGGGCGTCGGCGCGGTGCGGGAGGTGGTGCCGGTCGCGGCGCTCGTGGACCGGCTCGAGCGCGAATATCGCGACGGCTACGCCAGCCTGCAGGCGCGCGTGCGCTAGGTGAGCAATTTAAACCACACCCGCCGCCCCGGCGTTGCGCTCTGCCGCGAACGCGCCGCTAAATCTCGACCTGGCTGCCAAGCTCCACCACGCGGTTGGTCGGGAGCCTGAAGAACTCCATCGCGCTTTCCGCGTTGCGCAGCATCCAGGCGAACAGCTTTTCGCGCCAGATCGCCATGCCGGGCTTGCACGACGCGAGCAGCGTCTGGCGTGAGAGGAAAAAGCTCGTTTCGATCATGCGGAACTTGGGGCCGCATGCCGACATGTCACTGAGCGCCGCGGGCACATCGGGTGTCTGCATGAAGCCGTAACGCAGGACGACGCGGCGGAAACCGTGGCCCAGGTCCTCGATCGAAGCGCGCTTTTCCTCATCCACGAACGGCACGTCGCGAATTTCGACGGTCAGCAGGACAACGCGTTCGTGGAGCACCTTGTTGTGCTTGAGGTTGTGGAGCAGCGCTGCTGGCACTCCCGATGCGGCGCTGGTCATGAATACAGCGGTGCCCGGCACGCGCGTGGCGCTGCCCGCCGCGCTTTCGACAAACAGCGGCATCGGCATCGACCCTTCGGCGAGCCGATCCTGCATCAGCTTGCGCCCCTTTGCCCAGGTGGTGAGCAGCGTGAAGATGGCGAGGCCGACGATCAGCGGCACCCAGCCACCCTGCGGCACCTTCATCAGGTTGGAGCTGAAATAGGCGAGGTCGACCGTGAAAAAGATCGCGATCAGCAGCCCCGCGACGATGCGGTTCCACTTCCACAGGCTGAACAGCACCACCGCCAGCAGGCAGGTGTCGATGAACATCGCGCCCGTGACCGCGATGCCATAGGCCGCACCGAGGTTGGACGAGGTGCGGAACGCCAGCACCAGCAGCAGCACCGCGATCATCAGCGCCCAGTTGAGGCTGGGGATGTAGATCTGCCCCGCAGCGTGCTCCGAGGTGTGGGTGATCCTGAGGCGCGGGATGAAGCCCAACTGAATCGCCTGCTGGGTCAGTGAGAAGGCCCCCGAAATCACCGCCTGGCTCGCGATCAGCGAGGCGAGGATGGCGAGGATGACGAGGCCGATGCGGAACTGTTCGGGCGCGAGCAGGAAGAACGGGTTCTTCACCATATCCGCCGCATGCGCCGCATCGCCCGACAGGATCATCGCCCCTTGGCCGAGATAATTGAGCATCAGCGCGACGAGGATCAGATACCACGCCCAGCTGATCGGCTTGCGCCCGAAGTGCCCCATGTCGGCATAGAGTGCTTCGGCGCCGGTGATCGCCAGCACCACCGCGCCGAGCGCGACGAAACCGCCGAACCCCGTCTCGGCGAGGAACAGGATCGCATGATGCGGCGACAGCGCGCCGAGCATGGCGGGGTTCTGCAAAAGCTGTATCGACCCCAGCACCGCGATGGTGGTGAAATAGGTGACCATGATCGGCCCGAACAACGCGCCGACTTTCGCGGTGCCGCGGGACTGGATGAGGAACAGGCCGACCAGCAATCCCACTGCGATCGGAAGCACGAAGGGCTCGAACGCGGGGCTAACTTCCTTGAGGCCCTCTGACGCCGACAACACCGACATCGCCGGCGTGATCATCGAATCGCCATAGAAGAGCGCGGTCGCGAAAACGCCCAGCACCACGATGGGCGCCGTCCAGCGCCGGCTGCCTCCGGTCGAGCGGTTGATCAGCGCGAGCAGCGCGAGGCTGCCGCCCTCCCCCTTGTTGTCGGCGCGCATGATGATGCTGACATATTTGAACGTCACCACGATCATCATCGACCAGAAGATGAGGCTGAGGACGCCGAAGACATGCCCGGCCGTCGGCGCCATCGGGTGATGGCCGACGAATGTTTCGCGAAAGGCGTAGATCGGGCTGGTGCCGATGTCGCCGAACACCACGCCCGTCGCCCCCAGCATCAGCTTGGGCAGGCTGCCCCCCACATGATGCCCACGCTCGTCGGGCAATCCGGACGGGTCGGTCGCGACCGGCGTGTCGGGCGCGTCGTCGGCATGGATCATCGGAAGCGTCACTCCGAGTCGGGAGGCGGTGGTGTAGGCTCGCGCGGGAGAGTTGCAAGCACGCGTTCCGCCCGCGGTCGCCACCATGCATCACGCGGCGCGGCGGCGAGCAGCGGTTCGACGAGCGCACGCGCCTCCGCAGGCTCCGTTTCCGCGAGCGCAAGTGCGCGAAACAGCACCGGCGCCGGACTGTCTGGCGCAAGCATCTGCGCGCGATCGAACGCCACGCGGGCCGCGGGGGACAGCTTGCCATCGCTGACTGCCGCAAGGGCGTTGGCGTAGCCCAGCCAGAGGTCGGGGTCGTTTGGGCGACGATCGATCGCTCGTTCGAGCATTCGCGCCGCGTCGGCGGAGCGATCCGTGCGGATCAGCCCGTCGGCAAAATTGAGCAGCCCCGTCGACGGGTTCCCGCGCTGCGTGAAACGCGCCCGCGTGTCGTCGATCGGCGCGCCGAATTGCGCCGGGGTCGCGACCCGCGCCGACGTGCCTTCGATCCCCGGCCAGCCCATCAGGAAATAGGCGGCGAGCCCGAGTGCCACGGTCGCGAACAGCGGCGCGCGCGCCCGCGGCTGCCGCGGGTGTGCCCACCACAAGGCCCCGATCACGGTCGCTCCGATCAGAAGGATGAGGATCGTCGTCTTCACGCCTCAGCCCCCCTCCCCCGGCGCCGAAAGCGTCGTGCGGCAATCCACAGCCCCGCGCCGAGCGCCACTATGGGCGCCGCATACAGCAGAAATGTAGCTGGCGTCAGCGGCGGGTCGTAGGTCACCCACAGGCCGTAGCGTCCGATCAGCCAGGCGCGCACCGCGTCAGGGCTTTCGCCCGCGGCGATGCGACTGCGCACCTCGTGCCGCATGTCCCCCGCCAGCGGCGCATCGCTGTCGATTAACGATTGCCCCTGACAGACGAGACAGCGCAGCGTGGCCATCAGATCATGCGCCACGCGCTCCTTCGCCGGATCGGCAATCTGCGCATAAGCGTAGGGCGCGGGCGGTACGTCCTGCTGCGCTTGCGCTGCGACCGGAATCGTCAGCGTCACGGCCAGCGCGAGGAGGAACGACCGCGCAGTCATCGCGCTGCGCCTTGCAGAGCCGCCAACAGGCGCGGCCGCTCGGCGGGCGTCAGCGGCCCCTGATGCTGCATCACGATCCGCCCGGCGCCATCGAGCACGAAGGTTTCCGGCACCCCGGCCGCGCCAAGCTGCATCATCGCGCTACTGCGCACGTCGTTGCCGATCGCGATATAGGGATTGCCCGTTTCGGCGAGGAAGCGATCGAGCGCCGGCGCGCTGTCGCGGATGGCGATGCCGACGATCGGCACCCCCGCCTCGCGGAGTCGTTCGAGTTCGGGCGCTTCGGCGCGGCACGGCACGCACCAGCTGGCGAACAGATTGACGAGCTTGGGGCGGCCGTCGCTCAGCAGGGCCGGGGTGACGCCCGGTCGATCGGCTCGTGCCGCCGGCAGGTCGATGGGCGCAACCATCGCCCCGACCTGCGCGGACCGCACGGACACCTCGCCGGGATGCGCGAGGCGCCAGGCGAACATGATCGCGAGCAGGCTCAATATCGCCAGCGGCAGCCAGATGATGGGACGCTTCATGCGTAGCGGCTCACGAACGCCGATTGGTGGCGGCGCGCACGCCAAGCCCGCATCGGCTGCAAGCGGCCGATCAGCGCGAGCACGCCGCCGAGGGCGATCATCACGCCGCCGACCCAGATCGCCCACACGAACGGTTTCCACCAAAGCCGCAGTGGCCACCGTCCGTCCACCATCCCCGCGCCCAGCACCGCGTAGAGCTGACCATCCGCTCGCGTCGCCAGAGCTGCGACCGATGTCTCCATCTGCGGCCGGGCGAAGCTGCGCGCCTGTGGGCGCAGCACGACGGTATCGTTGCCGCGCGACAGGCGTACCACGGCTTCGAGGGCGGTGAAGTTCTCGCCGACGCGCGGCCGTACCTCATCGAGCCGCGCCTCCCACCCCGCCACCCGCGTCACCTCGCCCGCGCGCAGGCTCGCCAGACGTTCGGAGGTGAACGCGCTCTCGCTCGCCATACCCGCGAGCGCGACCGCGACCCCCAGATGGGCGATCACCATCCCACAAAGGGTGAGCGGCGCGCGCGACAGCTTGCGCCCCATCAGCGGCACCAGCGACAGCAGCGCAAGTGCGGGGGCGAGCGCAAGACCAGCGAGCGGCAGCACCCGGATGCCGGGGGCGAGCAAATAGGCCGCTGCGCCGCTCGCCAGCGTCACCCCTGCCATGACGGGCAACCACCGCCGCGCGCGTTGCGGGCTGTCTTCTCGCCAACGCAGCAGCGGCCCGATCATCAGAACCGCCACCATGATCAGCGCCGGCACCCCCGCCGCCGCATTGAAATAAGGGGGACCAACCGAGATGCGCGTGCCGAGCGCCTCGGCGACGATCGGGTAGAGCGTGCCGACCAGCACGATGAACAGGATCGCGGTCAGCAGCAGATTGTTGACGACGATGCCCCCTTCGCGGCTGAACAGGGCGAAGCTCTTTCCCTCCCGCACCGCGCCGGCGCGCCAGCCGAACAAGACGAGCGCCGCGCCGATGTAGATCACCAGCAGCGCGAGGATGAACGTCCCGCGCTGCGGATCGACCGCGAAGCTGTGCACGCTGGTCAGCAGCCCCGAACGGACGATGAAGGTGCCGATCATCGACATCGAAAAGGCGATCACCGCGAGCATCAGCGTCCATGCGCGCAACGCGTCGCGGGTCGCGGTGACGCTCACCGAATGGAGGAGCGCGGTCGCAGCGAGCCAGGGCATCAGCGATGCGTTCTCGACCGGGTCCCAGAACCACCAGCCCCCCCAGCCGAGCGTGTAATAAGCCCAGTAGCTTCCGGCGACGATGCCGAGGGTCAGGAACACCCAGCTTCCCAGCACCCACGGTCGCATGGCGCGCGCAAAGGCGGGGCCGATGACCCCGGTCACCAGCGCGCCGACGGCGAAGCTGAACGCGACCGACAGCCCCACATAGCCGAGGTAAAGCGTCGGCGGATGGAAGGCGAGACCTGGGTCCTGCAGCAGCGGGTTGAGGCCCATGCCCTCTGCCGGCGCAGGATAGAGCCGCGAAAAGGGGTTCGATACGAGCAGCAGAAACGCGAAAAAGCCGAGGCTGAGCGCCGCCTGCGCGCTCAGCGTCGCGGTCAGCGTCGGCCGGTCGAGACGCCGTTCGAACAGCGCGACCCCCATGCCCGACAGCGACAGGATCGACAGCCACAGCAGCATCGACCCTTCGTGATTACCCCACGCGCCGGTCAGCTTATAGAGCAGTGGCTTGTCGACCGCGCTGTTGCGCGCGACGAGATCGACCGACAGGTCGGTGACGCCGAACAGCCAGATCAGCAGCGCGAATGCGAGAAGGGTCAGCGCCCCCTGAGCGACCGCCAGCGGCCGCGCGCCCATCACGGCTTCACCGGTGCGCAATTCCCGGACGCCGACGACGAGCTGCAACAGCGCGAGCGCTGCCGCCATCCACAGCAGCGCATGACCGATTTCGGCGATCATGGCCGGGGTGCGTCGCTCGCGCGGCGTGCCGCTTGTTGTTCGATCGCCCGCGTCATCTGCGGCGGGACGTAGTTTTCGTCATGCTTGGCGAGGATATGGGTCGCGACGAACACGCCGTCGGGTGCGAAATGGCCGTCGGCGACTGCCCCCGCCCCCTCCGCGAACAAGTCGGGCACGATCCCGCGATAGCGCACGGGCAACGCGGTGGTGCCGTCGGTCAGACGAAAGCTGAGGTCGAGGCCGTCGCCGGCGCGCACCAGGCTGCCGCGTTCGACCATGCCCCCCAGCCGCACGCCGCGGCCCGGTGCCACCGACTGCGCCTTCGCCTCCGTGGGCGTCAGGTAGAAGGACGCCTGCGACTGCAGCGCGTAAGTCGCGATCAGCCCGGCGATAATCACCGCCGCGACCGCGCTGATGCTGAGGATCAGCCGCTGTCGTTTGGGCGCCATCGCCATCAGTCGCGCCCTTTGATGCGCTCGGCCTGCGCTTCGGCGCGGCGCATGCGCAGCCAGCTCCAGCCGATCGTCCCGAAGGTCACGACCGCGCTCAACGCATAGGCCGCGATGACATATTCCCAGTTTGGCGGCATCATGAGGCTCAGTCCGCGGCCAGGCGGCGGAGGCGCGCGTCGATGCGGATTTCGGCGATGACCGCACGCATCCCCATCAGCACCAGCGCACCGAACAGCAGGCTGAACCCGACCACCGTCAGGCCCAGCGGCCACAGAAGTTCGGGCGCGATCGCGCTCTTGCCGACGCTGATGCTCGCCGGCTGATGGAGCGAGCGCCAGATCACGACCGACCGGTTGATGATCGGCAGGTTGATCGCGCCCAGCAGCGCGTAGATCGCCGCCGCCCGGCTGACCGCGCCCTTGCTGCCGTCGAGGCTCGTGAACGCGATATAGCCGATGTAGAGGAATAGCAGGATGAGCATCGACGTCATCCGCCCGTCCCATGCCCACCAGGTGCCCCACGACGGCTTGCCCCAGATCGAACCGGTGGCGAGACACAGCGCGGTGAACAGCGCGCCCGGAATGGCAATCGCCCGCGCGGCGATGCCCGCCAGCGGATGGCGCCAGATCATCTGCACCAGCCCCGCGATCGCCAGCCCTGCCCAGCCGCCCATGCCGAGCCAGGCGGCGGGGACGTGGACGTAGAGGATGCGCGCCGCATTGCCCTGTTTGGCCTCGGGCGGGACGAGTGCCAGGCCCCCGTAACTCCCCGCGAGCACCAGCAACACGCCAAGGCCGAGCAGCCACGGGGTCAACGGCTGCGCAATGCGCAGGAACCGTGCCGGATTCGCGAATTTGTGCACGTGCGCGCCGTTACTCCGCCGGGCGGGCGTTGTGAAGGGTGGGGTTGTGATGGGCCTGTGCTCCCCCTCCCCACAGGGGGGCGTCGGTTACCGCCCAATCCGCGCCCGTGCCATCGCGTCGGCGACGTCGCTGGCGGGGCGGCGTTCTGCTTCGCTGGTGGCCCAGATCTCGTCGAGCCGCGCGGGAATCTTCGCAATGCGGGTCATCACCTCGTCGCGGCCGCCCTGTCCCAGATATTCGAGACCGACGTTGATGATCCCGCCCGCGTTGATGACATAGTCCGGCGCATAAACGATGCCGCGGTCGAATACGCGCTGCCCGTCGGCGGCGGTGGCGAGTTGATTGTTCGCACCGCCGGCGACGACGCCGGTCTGGAGCGCGGCAATGCTCGCTTCATCGAGGATCGCGCCCAATGCGTTCGGGCTCAGCACATCGCAGGGCAGCGACAGGATCGCCTGCGGATCGGCGACCTCTGCCCCAAGTTCCTGCGCGAGGCGTTCCGCGCGCGCCTGGTCGACGTCGGCGAGCGTCAGTTTCGCGCCGTCCGCCGCAAGCTTGCGTGCAACGCCGCCGCCGACACTGCCGACGCCCTGCACGGCGACATGGACACCCGCCGCGCTGTCCTTGCCGAGGCCGCGCTTGATCGCCGCCAGCACGCCCAGATAGACGCCGTGCGCGGTGAACGGGCCCGGATCGCCGCCCGCGCTCCCCTCCGCGGCGGGAAGGCCGGAAACGTGGCGCGTCGCACGGCCGATCGCGATCATGTTGTCGACCGACATGCCGACGTCCTCGGCCGTCACATAGCGCCCGCCGAGCGAGTCGACGGCGCCTCCGAACGCGGCGAGATATGCGTCGCTCTTGTCCGCGCCGGGCGCAGGGGCGAGCAATACCGCCTTGCCGCCGCCCAAGGGCAGGTCGGCCATCGCATTTTTGTAACTCATCCCGCGCGACAGCCGAAGCGCGTCGGTGATCGCGGCTTCCGGGTCGGCGTAGTGCCAGTAGCGCGCGCCGCCCGCCGCCGGCCCACGGTGCGTCGAGTGCACTGCGACCACCGCAGTCAGCCCCGACGGCGCATCGCGAAAGATATGCACCCCTTCATGATCGTCGAAATCGGGCAGGGTCCAGGGGGCAGTCACGACAGGCGCACTCCGAAGCTTGGGAGGGGGAAATGGCGCATTCGCCTACTCAGGCGTGCGGGCGTCGTCCACTCAGTTTCATCTGCAACGAATTGAGGATCGCGCGTGGGGCGACCGACGGGGTTCGAACCCGCGACCCCCGGTACCACAAACCGGTGCTCTAACCAGCTGAGCTACGGTCGCCACGCGCGAAAGCCCGGCCATGAGGCGGGGCCGGGGCGCGATAGCGGCGCCCTCCCCCAAGAGCAAGGGCGCTTCGCATTGAAGCTGGCGCGCGCTAACAGCGGGCATGCTTTACGACCTCGGCAGCAGCGGCGCGGCGACGACGTGGGACCGCCTCAAAGCCGCGAACGGTGTGCGCTGTGTCCCGGACAGCCGGTTGCAGCAGGCGTTCGTGCCCAAATTCTGCGACGACCAGAGCTGCGCCGCGTTGATCGACCGCATCGACGCCGCAGTGCGACCGTCCACCATCACCGACGACATCGGCGACCCCGAATTTCGCACGAGCCAGACGGGCGACCTCAACCATGGCGACCCTGTTGTCGCCGCCCTCGACGCACGGTTGGCGGAGCTGACGGGGATCGACCCGGCCTGCGGCGAGCCGTTGCAGGGGCAGCGATATGATGCGGGGCAGCAGTTCAAGGGCCACACCGACTATTTCGAGCCCATGGGCATCGATTATGAACCGCATACGCGGGTGTCGGGGCAGCGAACGTGGACGGCGATGCTCTACCTCAACAGCGTCGAAGCCGGAGGGGCGACGCGGTTCGCTTCGATCGAACGCACCTACCAGCCGGAGCGCGGCAAGCTCCTCCTCTGGTGCAATTTAACGCCCGAAGGCCAGCCCAACCCCTGGACGCTTCACCACGCGATGAAGGTCCGCAAAGGGCGCAAATATGTGATCACCAAATGGTACCGGGAGCGCCCCTGGCCGTGGCCGAACGGCGCCCCCGGTTAAGCCATCAGCGCTCGAGGCGGTACTGGAAGGTGAGCAAAAGGTTGCTCTGGACCTGCCCCGGGCTGACCGGCGTCGCCTCTACGCGTGAGGCGGTGACCGCAATCGCATCCGCTGCGTAAGGCATCGGCCGCGCATAGCCGCCGCCTTCGGTCACGCTCACCAGCCTCGCCCCGCGGGCGCCGGCAAGCCGCGCATATTCGGCCGCGCGCGCTTCCGCCTTGCGCATCGCGCTCGCCCGCAAGCTCGCGAGCCCCTCCTCCGGCTGGTCGAGATAAAAGTCGGGGCCATCGAGATTATTGCCCCCGGCTTCCACCAGCGCATCGAGCAGGCGACCCAGATTGGTGATATCCGCCGTTCTCACGCGAACCTGGTTGGTGACCTGGTAGCCAGTGAAACGCGGTGGTTCGCCGCGTTGCGTGGGCGTGTGATCATATTGCGCCGACAGGTTGATTCCGCTGGTCTGGATGTCGCGCTCGGGCACGCCGCGGGCACGGAGTGTGCGCACGACCTGCGCCATGCGCTCGGCATTCTGGCGCATCGCTTCGACCGCGGTCGGCGCTTGCGTCGTGACTCCCGCCCCGACCGACGCGCGATCCGGCGCGCGCCGCATCGTTTCGGTGATCGAGAAGGTCAGCAGCGGATCGCGGCTTTCGGACATGCGCACTTCCCCACTCGTCTGCGCGGCGGCGGGGGCAACCCCCATCACCAGCGCACTCGCCAACAATGCTTTCATCGCAACGCTTCGCATCACCATCTCCTTCAGCCGCCGGCATAAAGCAGCGCCATGACAAAGGCATGAACGCACGAGCGCACGCCGCGTGCCTTGGCGACACGCCGCCGCTCGCCTAAGCGGCGCGGATGGCAGCCCCGCTTCTCTCCTGGGAAGGGCTCGGCCTGGTGCAAGGCGCCGGCTGGCTCTTCCGCGACCTTGATCTTCACATCGGCGCGCGCGATCGATTGGCCCTGATCGGCCGCAACGGTGCGGGCAAATCCACCCTGCTCCGGTTGCTGGCGAGCCGCATCGAGCCCGACGAAGGCAAACGCACCATCGTCCCCGGCACCAGGGTCGTCATGCTCGAGCAGGAGCCGAGCTATGCTGGTTGTCGCACCCTCCACGACTTCGCGACCGGGGGGGCGGATGCGCCCGCCGCGCACGAGGTCGCGGCGATCGCCGATCAGATCGGGATCGACCTCACCCGCGATGCGGCGACCGCCAGCGGCGGGGAACGACGGCGCGCAGCGCTCGCGCGTGCGCTGGCGAGTTCGCCCGACATCCTGCTGTTGGATGAGCCGACCAACCATCTCGACCTTGCCGCGATCGACTGGCTCGAAGGGTGGCTGGGTCGGTTTACCGGCGCCTTTGTCGTCATCAGCCATGACCGCACCTTCCTCACGCGCCTGACGCGGGAGACATTGTGGCTCGACCGGGGACGTATGCGGCGGAAAGCCGTCGGGTTCGGCGGCTTCGAGGCGTGGATGGAGGAGGCCTATGCCGAAGAGGCGCGGGCCGCCGAGAAACTCGACGCCAAGCTCAAGATCGAAGCCCATTGGCTCGCGCGCGGGGTGACCGCGCGGCGGAAACGCAATCAGGGCCGGCTCGAAGCGCTGCACCGCATGCGGGAGCAGCGCGCCGCGATGCTGGCGCCGGCAGGGACCGCGCGGCTGGGCCTCGCCAAGGACGAGGTCAAAACCAAATCGGTTATCTCCGCCGACCGCGTCAGCAAGCGCTACGGCGATCGGGTGATCATCCGCGATTTCACGTTCCGCGTGCAGCGGGGCGATCGCATCGGCCTCGTCGGAGCCAATGGCGCCGGCAAGACAACGCTGCTCAAACTTCTGACCGGCGAGATCGCGCCGGACGAGGGCAGTATCACGCGCGCGAAGACGCTCGACGGGATCGTCATCGATCAGCAGCGCAGCCTGTTGTCTCCGGAAAAGCGCGTGCGCGACGTCCTGGCCGACGGCGGCGACTGGATCGAGGTGCGCGGCGTCAAGAAACATCTGCGCGGCTATCTCAAGGATTTCCTTTTCGACCCGTCGCTGGTCGACGCTCGGATCGGCACGCTTTCCGGGGGCGAACAGTCGCGGCTGCTCCTCGCGCGCGAATTTGCGCGGGAGTCCAACCTGCTCGTGCTCGACGAGCCGACCAACGATCTCGACCTCGAAACGCTCGACCTGCTGCAGGAAGTCATCGCCGATTATGAAGGCACCGTCCTGCTCGTCAGCCACGACCGCGATTTCCTCGATCGGACGGTGACCGTGACGCTCGGGCTCGACGGGTCCGGGCATGTCGACATCATCGCCGGCGGCTATGCCGACTGGGAGGCGAAGCGGTCCGCCCCGCGCACCGCGCAGCGGAACCCGGCGCCGAAAACCGCCGGCGCGACCCCCGCCCCGACCGCCCGCCGTGCCAAGTTGAGCTACAAGGACCAGCGCGACCTCGATCTGCTCCCGGCCCGTGTCGATGAATTGGGAGAGGCGATCGCCACCACGGAAGCCAAGCTCTCCGACCCCGACCTTTACGGCCGCGACCGCGCCGCGTTCGACCGCCTCAATACGGAGCTCCAGCAACTGCGCGACGAGCGTGACGCGGCGGAGGAACGCTGGCTCGCTCTCGCCGAGATGGCGGACGCGCTCGCCGCGACGTAAGGCCCCGCGCCGAACCATTGACGCATCTCAGAGCCGTTGGCACCATCCGGATTGGTTCGAAGCAAGGGGGCGTTGCGGTGCAGAATGAACTGAGGCGGCTCAGGCTCGATCGCGGTATGACGCTTGCGGAAGTCGCCGCGCGCGCCCGACCGCGCACCACGGCACAGACGGTGGGGCGGCTGGAGACGGGAAATCGAACGCTCAGCGTGCCGTGGCTGATGCGGCTTGCGCCCGCGTTGGGCGTCGACCCTGCCGCCTTGGTTGGAGGCGCGCCGCTGAATACCGAGCTCCCGGTCGTTGCGGTGCTGAACGAGGATCGGGTCCAGCCCGTCGCGCGCGCCCGATCGACGCGCGCGCCGATGCCTTCGGGCGACATGGTCGCGCTCGACATCGCGCAATCGGTCGGAGATTATCGTGCCGGGGATCGTGTCTGGTGCCGCCGCGTCGAACCGGATCGGTTCGCAAGCGCGCTTAACCGGGACGTGCTGGTGGCGAGGGGCGGCGGCCGTTTCTCATTCGGTCGGCTGATCGCGATCGACGACGGCCGCCTGCAACTCGTTCCCCTCCGCGCCGGCGCCCGGCAGGCCGTCGTCAATCGACCCGAATGGATCGCCCCGGTGGTCACGCTGATCCGCGAATACGCGTGAGCGGCGGTGGCCCGGCCATGCGCGTTCTGCAACTCACCTCGCTCTTCCCGACCCCGTCACGTCCCAACTTCGGGATTTTTGTGGCGCGATCGACCCAGGCGCTCGCCAGACAGCCCGGAGTCGAGGTCGAGGTGATCGCACCGGTGGCGCGGCCGCCGTGGCCACTCTCCCTGCTCGCCCACTATCGCACCACGGCGGAGCCTGGCGTCGACCGCTTGGATGAAACCATCATGGTTCACCGTCCAAGTTTCACGACGCTCCCCCGCATCGCGCGCTTCGATGCTGCGGCGATGGCCCGCGCGGCGCTCCCGATCGCTCGCCAGATTGCCCGCGAACGCGGCATCGACGTCATCACCGCCGGTTTTTTCCATCCCGATGCCGCGGCGGCTGCGACGGTCGCCCGACACCTGGGGTTGCCGTTTACCGCGACCGCGCGGGGGAGCGACATCATGTTTTGGCGACGGCGACCCCCTATCCTCGCGCAAATGCTGGACGCGGCGCATCGCGCCGAACGCATCTTCGCGGTCAGCGCCAGCCTCGCCGAGCACATGACCAAGCTCGGGTTTCCCGCGAAGAAGATCGTCGTCCGCTACACCGGTCTTGATACGTCGCGCTTCAACGCCGCGGGGCGGGACGAGGCGCGGCGGCGGCTCGACATCGGCCCCGGACCTGCGCTGTTGACGGTGGGGGCGCTGATCCCGCTGAAGGGCCACGCGATCGTGCTGGAAGCTCTTCCGACGCTGCGCGAGCGTTTGCCCGCCTTGCGCTGGTTCGTCGCAGGCGCGGGCTCCGAGCTGGCAGCGCTGCAACGCCGCGCTCGCGAACTCGGGGTCGACGAAGCCGTCACCTTCCTCGGTGGGCTCGCGCATGGAGATGTGCCAGCCTGGTTAAAGGCGGCGGACCTGATGGTCCTCCCGACCGAACGCGAGGGTCTCGCGAACGTATGGGTGGAGGCGCTCGGTTGCGGAACGCGCGTGGTGACCACCGACATCCCGTCGGCCCGCGAGGCGGTCGAACGGGCCGAAGACGGCGCGCTCGTCAAACGCGAGCCGGCTGCACTCGCCGCGGCCATCGAAGCGCTGCTGGATCAGCCCCACGACCCCGCCCGCCTGGCGGCTCGAACGCACGCCCGCTTCAACTGGGACGACCACGGCGCTGCGTTGGCCGCGCAACTCCGCGCGGTCGCCGGCCTCAGCGATAGCGGCGAATGATCGAGGAGAAGTCGAGCGAACCGTCGATCGCTTCGTAAAGCTCGGTCGCGCGTTCCCCCATCGGCACTTCCGCGCCAACACTCTGCGCCGCCTCCATCGCCAGCCGCATGTCCTTGAGCATCAGCGCCGCAGCAAATCCGCCCTGATAGTCGCGGTCGGCAGGGCTGTCGGGGCCGACGCCGGGCATCGGGCAGTAGCTGGTGAGCGACCAGCTCTGACCCGAGGACACGCTCGCGATGTCGTAGAAGCGCGCCGGGTCCAGCCCGAGCTTCTCCGCCAGGGCGAACGCTTCGGCGGTGGCGGCCATGGTCGCACCGAGGATCATGTTGTTGCAGATCTTGGCCGCCTGTCCCGCCCCATTGGCGCCGGCATGAATGACCGCCTTGCCCATCGCGGCGAGGATCGGCTCGGCGCGCGCGAAGCCGTCATCGCTGCCGCCGACCATGAAGGTCAGCGTGCCGGCGTTCGCCGCCGCAATACCGCCGGAGACGGGGGCGTCGACCGCCTCCAGACCTGCATCGCGGGCGCGATCTGCATTGGCGCGCGCGGTCGCGACGTCGATGGTCGAACAGTCGATCAGCAGCGTCGACGGCGCCACATGGGGGATCACCGACTCGGCATAAACCTGCGCCACGTGGCGTCCGGCCGGCAGCATCGTCACGATGGCGTCGACGTCCCGGACCGCCGCGGCGGCATCCGGCGCGGCCTTGCAGCCGGCCCCGACCGCACGTTCCAGAGCGCCGCGATCGAGATCGAACGCGCGCACATCATGTCCCGCCTTGGCGAGGTTCGCGGCCATGCCGCCGCCCATGTTGCCGAGGCCGATGAATGCGATGCTGGCCATGACCCGCCCTTCCCTGTCAGCGCATGGTGGGGATGACGAACGCATCCCCTGAAAGGCGCGCGGGGCCGCCATCTTCGGCGACGGTGCACATGGCGCTGTCATCGCCCGGCCAGCGCTGCGTCACCGTCTTGACCTTGGTCCAGAAGCGCACCCCCTCCATGCCGTGCTGGTTGACGTCACCGAATGCGGAACGCTTCCAGCCGCCGAAGCTGTGATAGGCGACCGGCACGGGGATCGGCACATTGATGCCGACCATGCCGACGTTCACACGCGCGGCGAAGTCGCGCGCGGCGTGGCCGTTGCGCGTGAAAATCGCGACGCCATTGCCATACTGATGCTCGCTCGGCAGGCGCAGAGCGGCCTCGAAATCGGGAACGCGGACGATCTGCAGCACCGGGCCGAAGATTTCCTCCTGATAGCTTTTCATCTGCGGCGTTACGCGATCGATCAGCGTCGGGCCGACAAAGAAGCCCTGCTCGTGACCCTGCAGCGTGAAGCCGCGACCATCGATGACGATCTCCGCGCCCTCATCGGCGGCGGTCTGAATCCAGCCTTCGACCTTGGCCTTGTGCGCGGCGGTGACGACCGGGCCATAGTGCGCGTCAGCGTCGGTCGAGACGCCCACGCGGAGCCCCTCGATGGCAGGGATCAACTTTTCGCGCAGGCGGTCGGCGGTGGCGTCGCCCACCGGCACCACCACCGGCAGCGCCATGCAACGCTCCCCCGCCGAGCCGAACGCGGCGCCGGCGAGGTCGTTGACCACCTGGTCGAGGTCGGCATCGGGCATGACAATGCCGTGATTCTTGGCCCCGCCCATCGCCTGCACGCGCTTCCCCGCCGCGACGCCGCGGTTATAGACATAATGCGCGATGTCGGACGAACCGACGAAGCTCACTGCGCCGATGGCGGGGTGGTCGAGGATGGCGTCGACCATCTCCTTGTCGCCGTGGACCACCTGGCAGATGCCTTCGGGCAGGCCGGCTTCGAGCAAGATTTCCGCGAGCTTGACCGGCAGCGACGGATCGCGTTCCGACGGCTTGATGATGAAGGCGTTGCCGCAGGCGATCGCGACACCGCTCATCCATAGCGGGATCATCGCGGGGAAGTTGAACGGGGTGATGCCCGCCCCGATGCCGATCGGCTGGCGCATCGAATAAACGTCGATGCCGGGTCCCGCGCCCTGCGTATATTCGCCCTTCAGCGCGTGCGGGATGCCGCAGGCGAATTCGATCACCTCCAGCCCGCGCTGAATGTCGCCCTTGGAGTCGGCGATGACCTTGCCATGTTCGCTGGAGAGGAGACGGGCGAGCTCGTCCATCCGAGCTTCGACCAGCTCCTTGAAGCGGAACATGACGCGTGCGCGGCGTTGCGGATTGGTTGCCGCCCATTCGGGCTGCGCGGCCTGCGCGGCGGCGACGGCGCGATCGAGAACCGCCTTGTCGCCGAGCGCCACACGCGCCTGAACCGACCCCGCATTTGGATCGAAAACGTCACCATGACGGGCGGCTGGGGCGCTGGCGCCGCCGACAATGAGGTGGTCGATCTGCCGCACGTGTCGTTACTCCTGAAACTGTCCGCCTCGAGCCCTAGCGTCACACCCCCGTAGCGCCAAGATGCGGGCGGGCGAGTTACATCGCCCGCCCGCTTCAAAGGTCGGTGTCATCCGTTCTTGATGAGCGATGCAACGCTGACCGCAACCATCAACGCCATCACGACCAGCCACAGCCGTGATTGCAGCGCCTCATGGCGCGCCCTTTTCTCCGGGTCCGGGAACGGCGTCAGCGCCGACCTCCCATCATGCCGCCGAGGATCTGGGTCAGCGGGTTGTTCGATCCGCCGGCGATGCCGCCCAGAATATCGCCGAGACCGCCCATTCCGCCGGCCGGCGCCTGCTGCTGCAGCGGGCGGCCACCGCCCATCGCAGCGCCGATCACCTGGCCGAGGATGCCGCCCAGACCGCCGCCCGCTGCCGCGCCGGGCAAGCCGCCACCCATGCCGCCGCCGGCACCGCCGCCCAGCACATTGCCGAGGGCTCCGCCAAGACCGCCGCCCTGGCCGTCACGACCGCGCGTGGCGAGATAACCGCCGACGAGCATGGCGACGACCGGCAGCAGCTTGCGCAACGTCGCCGGATCGATCCCCGTCTGCCCCGCCGCATGGTCGGCGACCTGTCGGCTCACGTCCTTCGTGCCGAAAATCCCGCCGAGGAGGTTGTTGCCCTGGACGACGTTGGTGGGCTGATCGCCGACGACCGATTCAGCGAGCATCGGCCCGCCCATGCCGCCGAGCATGGCCTCGATGGCGCCCGCGCCGCCGCCGGTTTCGGCCTGACGCTGAAAGCCGCCAAGGATCGCCGGAAGCAGCGCCGCCGCGCCGGTCGAAGCGGTCTGCTGGTCGATCCCGAGCTCGCGCGCGGCTGAACTGAGTGCGCCGGACTGTGCCAGCATCGAAGCGATATCCATGAATGAAGGCTCCCCGAAAAAGCAGCGCCGGCACGAACCCTTTCGCGCCGACGGCGTTATCGCAGTGGAAGCGCCGGGCGGTTCAGTTTGTTCCTTTGGACTCCGCGCGCCGTTGGGCCCTGAAGGGCGATAGGGAGGCGAAATGAATATTTTCTCGAGCATCAAAAATGCGATCTTCGGCCGTCGCGACGAGGCGAACGCGCAGGCGGCGAACCCTGCCACGACGACGACCACCACCACAGCCGCCGCACCGGTGCAGGAAGAGGAAGTCGACGTCGCTGCGGTTCTCGAAGCCAAGGCGCAGGCCAAGGGCGGCAACCTCAACTGGCAGAATTCTATCGTCGACCTGATGAAGACGCTCGACATGGATTCGAGCCTCGATAACCGCAAGGCGCTGGCGCAGGAGCTGGGTTACCAGGGGCCGCTCGACGGCAGCGCTGACATGAACACCCGCCTGCATCGCGCGGTGATGAAGGCGCTGTCGGTCAACGGTGGCAAGGTTCCGCCGCAGATGATGGACTGAGCCAGCACCGTAGAACGTTGGGAGGGGCGTCGCGACACCGCGGCGCCCTTTTCTTATTTGGCGGAGGGCAGAGTCTTGCTGAGGACGACGAATGCGAGATCGTCTCGGCGCGGTCGTCCGAAACGTTCGTCACCATAGGGAAAGGGTTCACGATCGCCTGTCCGGCGATAGCCCTTACGCTCGTACCAGCCGATCAGCTTTTCGCGCTGTGCGATGACGGTCATCCGGCACTCAGTGAAGCCCCGGTCGATTGCCGCCCATTCGGCCGCCGTCAGCAATCTCGCCCCGACGCCCGCGCCCTGCCGGTCGGGCGCGACGGTCACCATGCCGATATACGCATAGCCGTCGCGAGGCTCGATCGCGACGCACCCCACCATTTCGGGGCCATCCTCCAGGACAATGATGCGATTGGCGTCGTTCGCCAGCAGGTCGCGCAGCATCGTCTCATCGATGCGCTGCCCGTCAAGCAGATCCGCCTCGTGCGTCCAACCCACGCGCGCGCTGTCACCGCGATACGCGGACTGCACGAGCGCTACCAGCGCGGGGAGGTCGGCGGCGGTCGCGTCGCGCACCGCCGCCATCGCGCCGGTCAGGCCGCCACCCGCGGCGCGGCTTCACGCACACCCGCATCGACATGGTCCGCAAACTGCGCGAAGTTGGCGACGAACTGATCGGCCAGCTTCTTCGCCGTCGCGTCATAGGCCGCCGAGTCGGACCAGGTCGAACGCGGATCAAGGATTTTGCTGTCGACGCCAGGCACCGACACCGGGACCTTCAGACCGAAGATCGGGTCGGTGCGGAATTCGGCCCGCGCGAGGCTGCCGTCGAGCGCAGCATTGAGCAACGCGCGCGTCGCCTTGATCGGCATGCGGCTGCCCGTGCCGTAGCTGCCGCCGGTCCAGCCCGTGTTGACCAGCCAGCAGGTCACCCCGCCGCGCGCGATACGCTCCTTGAGGAGGTTGCCATAGACGCTCGGGTGGCGCGGCATGAACGGCGCACCGAAACAGGTCGAGAAGGTCGCCGTCGGTTCGGTGACGCCGATCTCAGTTCCCGCCACGCGCGCGGTGTAGCCCGACAGGAAATGATACATTGCCTGCTCGGGCGTCATCTGCGCGATCGGCGGCAGCACGCCGTAAGCGTCGGCGGTGAGCATGATGATCGTGCGCGGAACCGGGCCCATATTGTCCGCGCTGGCGTTCGGAATGAACTCCACCGGGTACGCGCCGCGGCTGTTTTCTGCGAGGCTCGCGTCGTCGAGGTCGATCTCGCGCGTGACCGGATCGATTACGACATTCTCGAGCACGGTGCCGAAACGCTTCGTCGTCGCAAAGATTTCGGGCTCCGCCTCGGCCGACAGGCGAATCATCTTGGCGTAGCAGCCACCCTCGAAATTGAAGACCGCGGTGTCCGACCAGCCGTGCTCGTCGTCACCGATCAGCGTGCGGCTGGCATCGGCGCTGAGCGTGGTCTTGCCGGTGCCGCTGAGGCCGAAGAACACCGCCGTGTCGCCATCGGGGCCGATATTGGCCGAACAATGCATCGGCATGATGCCCTGCTCCGGCAGCAGATAGTTGAGGAGGCCGAACACCGACTTCTTCATCTCACCAGCATAGGCGGTTCCGCCGATCAGGATGAGCTTTTCCATAAAGTTGACCGCGATCACCGTTTCGCTGCGGCAGCCGTGACGCGCGGGGTCCGCGCGGAAGCTCGGCAGGTCGATGATGGTATATTCGGGCGTGAAGGCAGCGAGCTGCTCGCGCGTCGGCCGCACCAGCATCGTCCGGATGAACTGGTTGTGCCAGGCGAGTTCGTTGATGACCGTCACGTTGACCCGGTGCTCGGGCTGCGACCCGCCGAACAGGTCCGCAACGAACAACGTCTCCTTGTCCGCCAGCGCCTTGAGGAAGTCCGCCTTGAGCGCCGCGAAATGCTCGGGGCTCATGGCCTGGTTCACCTTGCCCCACCACACCGTGTTCTCGGTCTCGGCATCGCGAACAATATATTTGTCCTGCGCCGACCGCCCAGTATGCGCACCCGTCGCGACGACGATCGGACCATCCTTGGCGATGACGCCCTCGCCGCGCTCTATCGCGTGTTCGACCAGCGCCGGGGTCGACAGGTTGCGGTGAACCGTCGCGCGCGTCTCCACCTCAGTGCCACCAATCGAAAGGGTCATCGTCGCGCTCGCCTTCTTCAGTTGTTGCGCCGTTGGCCCGTGCCTCCCCAAGGGGAGGCCGGGCGGAACAGCCACGCCGGTCACGATCGCGCACGCCGGACGGCGGGCCGCGTAATGGGGCTCCCCCCTAAATAATGTGCCGTCACGGGTCAAACCTCGCTGACGGGCCTGCCTCCCCCGCCCGACCGCTTGCGGCGCGCGTCGGGCTTTGCTTGAGACGCCCGATGGACGACGAACCGCCCGCCCATATCCACGGCAGCGCAGTGCTGTGCGGCGACCGCGCGGTGCTGATCGTCGGGCCGCCGGGTAGCGGCAAAAGCGAACTCGCGTGGGCGCTGATCCGTGACAGCGCACGGCTCATCGGCGACGACGCGCTCGTGATCGACTTGTCGCCGCCCTTCCCCACCGTGTCATCCGCTCACACCGGAAGCCCGCGTCTGTGGCTCGCCGGACTCGGCGCGATCGACCTTCCCTGCGCCGCGGGCGCGCATCCGATCGCGTTGGTCGTAGAATGTGCGCCGGGCTACCGTCCCGATCGCACCGGGATCGACATCGACATCGCCACGGTCGCGAACCGGCGCCTGCCTGCGTTTCGAATTGACCCGTTTCTCTCTGCGGCGGTGGATCGGATCGCACTGGCGGTCGAACGCTGGGGGCTCTAGGACGCAGCCATGACGGCACCTGATCCGGGATCGCCCGCCGCGGTCGCCCCCTCCAGCGCTGCGCCGCGCATCCTCTTGGTGACCGGCATGTCCGGCGCCGGCGCATCGACGGCGCTGCGCGCACTGCAGGACATGGGATGGGAGACGGTCGACAATCTCCCCATCAGTTTGCTCGACCCGCTGCTGCAGACGCCGAACCTTGCCGAAGACGGGGCGCTGGACCGCCCGCTCGCCATCGGCATCGACGCCCGCACCCGCGGCTTCTCCGCCGAAAGCGTGCTCGCCACCATCACCGCCTTGCGGGAGCGCGGCGATGTCGAGGTCGAAACGCTGTTTCTCGACTGTTCCGGCGCGGAACTGGAGCGGCGCTTCTCGGAAACCCGACGTCGCCACCCGCTGGCGCTCGACCGACCCGCGTCGGATGGCATCGCGCGCGAGCGTGAAATGCTCGAACCGTTGCGGCGCTGGGCGTTCGCGATCATCGACACGACCCATTACACCGCGCCCGAACTGACGCAGGATCTGCGGCGGCGCTTCACCCCGGGCGCCCGACCAGGTCTGACGGTGACGGTGATGAGCTTTGGCTTTGCCCGCGGCCTGCCGCGCAATGCCGACCTCGTCTTCGACATGCGTTTCCTGCGCAATCCCTACTGGGACCCCGAACTGCGGCCCAAGACGGGACGCGATGCGGAGGTTGCGGCCTACGTCCGGGCCGACCCTGCGTATGAAGAGATCGTCGCCCGCATCGAAGGGCTGCTGACGGCGATGCTGCCGCGCTATGCGGAGGAAGGGCGGAGTTATCTGACGATCGCCATCGGCTGCACCGGGGGGCGCCACCGGTCGGTGCATGTGGCGGAGCGCATCGCGGGGACCATGACGGGCATCGGTTTCGCCCCGTCGCTCATCCACCGCGACCTCGATCGGACGCAGCCGCAACCGAGCCTTGAGACGACCGGCGTCTCGGCCTAAAGGGCCGCTTCCATGCCCGTTCCTCCCCCACCCGCCATTGGCCTGGTGCTCGTCACCCATGGCCGACTTGCCGAAGAATTCCGCGTCGCGATGGAGCATGTGGTCGGACCGCAGCGATCGATCGCCTGCGTCTGCATCGGCCCCAACGACGATATGGAGCAGCGCCGCAGCGAAATTGCGGATGCGATCGCGACGGTGCGCGGACCGGGCGGCACCATCCTGCTGACCGACCTGTTCGGCGGCACGCCGTCCAACCTGTCAATCTCGATGCTCGAGCCGGGTGCGGTCGAGGTCATCGCCGGCGTCAACCTGCCCATGCTGATCCGGCTCGATTCCGCGCGTCGCAGCATGAACATCACCGATGCCGTGCGTGCCGCTCGGGAGGCGGGACAGAAATATATCTCGGTTGCTTCCGAACTGTTGAGCTCGATCGCGTGAGCGCGAGCGAGACCGTCGAAATCTCCAACCTCCGCGGGCTGCACGCGCGCGCCAGCGCGAAATTCGTCAATCACGTCGCGGCGCTTCCCCCGGGCCTTCGTGTCGAGGTCGAAAAGGACGGTCACCGCGTGGCGGGAACGTCGATCATGGGGCTGATGATGCTGGGGGCCGCGCGCGGGGACACCATCACCATCCATGTGGACGGTGAAGGCGCAGAGGCCGCCTTGCTGAAACTCGCCGGGCTGGTCCGCGACCGCTTTGGCGAGGACTGACCCGGTGGAGCCGCCACCGCTGCGCCGGATCGACAGCGTGGCCAACCCGTTGGTGAAGGCGGCGCGAAGTCTGCGCGACAAGAAACATCGCCGCGGTACGGGGCTGTTCCTTGCCGAAGGACTGAGGATCGCGACCGAAGCGCGCGAACAGGGGGTGTTGCCGGTCCAGCTCTTTATCGGGGACCACGCCGACCGTCATCCCCTGATCGACGCCCTCATCGACGAAACCCGAGCCGCGGGGGGAGACCCCATCGTCGCCAGCCGCGACGTGCTGGCAAAGCTGTCGGGCAAGGACAATCCGCAGAGCGTCGTTGGCATCTATCGCGAACGATGGGCCGCTCTCGAACAGCTCGACCGCACGCGCGCGCCGATCTGGTTCGTCGCGCAGGCGATGCGCGACCCGGGCAATCTCGGCACCTTGCTTCGCACCGGCGATGCGGTCGGGGCCGGCGGCGTGATCCTGATCGACGACTGCGTCGACCCCTTTTCGGTGGAAACCGTCCGCGCCAGCATGGGGGCACTGTTCACACAGGCGATCACGCACAGCGACTGGGATGGCTTTCTCGGCTGGCTCCGGCGGGGCGCCGGCCAGCTGATCGGCACCAGTCTCGCACCGGGCACCGTCGACTATCGCGACGCCGCCTATGCATCGCCATGCTTCGTCCTGGTCGGTAACGAGGCGCGCGGACTGCCGTCGAGTTATGAGGACGCCTGCGACATGCGCGTGCGCATCCCAATGCGAGGGCGCGCCGACAGTCTGAACGCGTCGGTCGCGGCGGCCGTCACCGCCTATCGCGTGGCGGACATTCTCGAACGAACGCGCGTTGGGTGATCGACTTAACTTACGACGAGACGTCCATGTCCAAGTTGATCTTGCGCCTGGCCCTGCTGTCGCTGCCCGCTTTCGCAGCCGGGGCTTGCGCCTACCCTTCGCCGCAGTCGGCAGAGGCTCCCTCCCCGGCGCGCCCGCCGGTGACCGCACAGGGCGCCTATCTGGCGGTCGGGACCGAACCGTTCTGGACGCTGGAGATTACTCCCAGCCACATGACCTTCAACGAAATGAACGGTCGCAATGTCCGAACGCCGACCCCGCGTGTGATCCACGGCTTCGCAGGCGAGATTTACAATGGCCGCGATCTCTCCGTAAACATCGTCCATGCGGATTGCAGCGACGGGATGAGCGACCGTGTGTATCCCGACCGAGTGCAGGTGACGGCCAAGGGCCGGCAGTACGAGGGGTGCGGCGGGGAGCCGATCACGCTGCAGGAGCGCGCGTGGCGCATTCGCAGCATCGACGGCGGTACGGTCCCGGGCAATGCCGACGTGGCGACCGTGCGGTTTGACGGGTCGCGCCTTTCCGCGACCGTGGGCTGCAATCGCATGAGCGCGCCTTATACGCTGCAACGCGGTCGCCTCGTCGCCGGCGCAGTGGCGTCAACCCGAATGGGATGCCCCGACGCTCTCGCCAGGCTAGAGTCGCGGTTCGGCGCGATCATGGCGGAGCCGCTGGCGGTCAGGGGCACGTCGTCGGGCGGCTACACGCTGCAGAACGGCATCGGCCGCATCGAATTGTCGCGCGCGGAATAGACGCGTTCAGCTCGTGAGGTCGACCAGTTCGGTTGGCGAGGAGTCCGTGCTCGCTGCGAGCTTGGTCAGCGGGCGCGCCGTCTGTTCACAGCCAGTGCTGAGCGGGATTTCCTTGCCCCCGGTCTCGATGTCCAGAGCTTCGAACCGGCGCGCCTGCGTCAGCACCTGACTTTCGAAGCTGCCGACAAACTGGTTGTAGCGCGACACGGCCTGGTCGAGGCTGCCGCCGAGCTTCGACAGGTGGCCGCCCATCGTGACCATCCGCGCATAGAGGTCCTTGCCGAGCGTGCCGATCTCGCGCGCCTGACCGGCCAGTTTTTCCTGTCGCCATACCCCGGCAACGGTGCGCGCAATGGCGACGAGGTTAGTCGGCGTCGCCAGCAGGACGCGCTTCTGAAAGGCGATGTCCCACAATCCGGGCTCCGCCTCCAAGGCGGCGGCAAGGAAATGTTCGCCGGGGATGAACATGATGACGAAGTCGGGCGCGTCGTCGAACTGGTCCTGATAGGCCTTGCCGCCGAGCGTCGTCACATGCGCCTTGATGTCGGTCGCGTGCCGCGCGAGGTGCGCTGCACGTTCATGATCGGGCGCGCCGTGTGCATCCTGGTAGGCGTTGAGCGAGACCTTGGCGTCGATCACCAGCGTCCGCCCGCCGGGCACGCGCACCACCGCATCTGGGCGCAGACGACCGCCCTCCCCCTCGACGCTGACCTCGGTCGAAAAGTCGACATGTTCGGCGAGGCCACAATGCTCGAGCACATTGCGCAGCTGCTGCTCCCCCCAGCGCCCCCGCGCCTTGGGGGCGTTGCGCAGCGAGTTCATGAGGTTGCTCGCGCTCTCGCGCACCGCCTCCTGACCCCGCCGCATATCGTGCATCAGCGCGTGGAGGCTGCCGTAGCTTTCGCGTCGTTCGGCCTCGACCTTGGCAACCGCATCCTCATAGGCCTTGAGCCGGTCGTGGACGGGCGCGACCAGCGCCTTCAACTGCTCGCCCGCTGCCGCTTCCGACGCCGCGAAGCGTTCGCCAGCCTTGTCTAGAAACTGCGCCTGCGCTCGGTCGAGCAGGCGCGCGCCGACCTCCTGGAACTGCGCGGCGAGCGCGTCACGCGCCTGCGTCAGCGCCTCCACCTGCGCCGCGTGCGCACGTTCGCCGGCGTGGAGCTGCGAGCGCAACCGCTCAAGCTCCAGCGCATGCCCTTCCCGCTCGCGGCTGGCGGTCTCAAGATCGCGCACCGCGGCGCGCCAGCGATCGGCATGCGCGTCGCGATCGCTTTTCAAGGCATCGCGTTCAGCGCCGAGCGCGGCCGCCTCGCGGGCCGCATTGGCGCCAGCGCGCGAGCCCAGTAGCCAGCCGATCAGCGCCGCCCCGCCACCGATGGCAATGAGCAGAACGAAGTGCGCGGCGGTCAGTGTCATCCGCGGAACATCGCGGGAACGACGGACGCCGTCAAGCGCCCGTCGTCACCCTCACACCACCGCGCCGGCGTGCGGATCGGCGGGAGCGGCGGGCTTCGCGGCCTTGTCGTCGACGGCGACAAAGCTGTCGGGGCCAACCTTCAGCCAGACGAGGATGGCGCAGGCGATGTAGATCGAGGAATAGGTGCCGATCAGAATGCCCAGCAGCATCGCAGCGGTGAAGCCAAAAATCACCGGCGGGCCGATCAGCAGCAGCGCCGCGAGCGCTGCGATCATGGTCAGGCTGGTCATCACCGTGCGCGACAGCGTTTCGTTGACGCTGAGGTCGAGCAGCTCGATGATCCCCATCCTTCGATACTTGCGCAGATTCTCGCGCACGCGGTCGTAAACGACGATGGTGTCGTTGAGCGAATAGCCGACGATGGTCAGCAGCGCGGCGATGACGTTGAGGTCGAATTCAAGCTGAGTCAGCGCAAAAAAGCCGAAGGTCAGCGCGACGTCATGAAACAGCGAAAACAGCGCGCCGACGCCGAACTGCCATTCGAACCGGAACCAGATGTAGATCGAAATCGCCAGCATCGCGAGCGCGAGGCTGATAGCGCCGGTGCGGAACAGCTCGTTCGACACCTTGGGGCTGACGGTCTGGACGCCGCCGGTCTGAGCGGTTGGAAACGCCTGGCGGATGCCCGCCACGAGCCGTTCGCCTGCCGCGTTACTCGCCGCTTCGCCGCCCTCGGGCACCGCGGTACGGATTGAGACGACGTTCGACGTGCCGAACTGCTGGATGACCGGGTCGCCCAGACCAATCGCCGCGACTCTCTGACGGACCTGATCGATTGGCGGCACACCTTGCGGAAAGGTCACCTGCACCGACTGTCCGCCAGCGAAGTCGATCCCGACGTTAAGGCCCCGCACCGCGACCAGCGCGATGGAGCCCAGGATCATCAGGATGCTGACCGCCATGGCGATCGTCCGCCACTTCAGAAAGCCGATGTTGGTGTTGTCGGGGACAAGTTTGAGAAGGCGCATATCCGTCAGCCCGTCAGATCGTCAGCGCAGCGGGGCGCTGCTTGCGCAGGTAGCGCGCGACCATCAGCCGCGTCACGGTGACCGCGGTGAATACCGAGGTGACGATGCCGATGGTCAGCACCACAGCAAAGCCCTTGATCGGGCCGGTACCGAAAAAGAACATCAGCGCTGCGGCAATGACGTTGGTGATGTTCGCGTCGAAAATCGCGCGGCTCGCTTCCTGATAGCCGGTTTCGACGGCGGACACGACCTTGCGCCCGCGCCGAAGTTCCTCGCGGATGCGTTCGTTGATGAGCACGTTGGCATCGACCGCCGCGCCGATCGTCAGGACGAACCCGGCGATCCCCGGCAGCGTAAGCGTCGCGCCCATGATCGCCATCGCGGCGATAACCAGGAAGATGTTCGCGACCAGCGCGATGTTCGCATACACTCCGAAGCGGCCGTACACGACGAGCATGAACACCAGCGTGAGCAGCGTCGCGATGATCGCCGCGATCGCGCCCGCACGGATCGAATCGGCGCCGAGTTCCGGCGTGACGGTCCGTTCCTCGACCACCGAAAGCTTGACCGGCAACGCGCCCGATCGCAGCGCAATCGCCAACTGGTTGGCGCTGTCGACGGTGAAGCTGCCCGAAATCTGCGCGGCGCCGCCGTTGATCGGTTCGTTGATCGTCGGCGCGGACAGGACCTTGCCGTCGATCAGCATGGCGAAGCGCTTGCCCGTGTTTTCGCGCGTGACACGCGAGAAGACGGTGGCGCCCTCACCATTGAACTGAATGTTGACCACCGGCTGGCCGCTCTGCTGATCAAAGCCCTGATTGGCGGCGGTAAGCTGGTCGCCGGAAATGATCGCCTGGCGCCCCACCACCTCGAAATTCGCACTGTCGGCATAGGGGGCGACGACATATCCGAGCGGCGGATTGCCCGCGGCGGCCGCTTCGCGCACGCCCGGGCCGTCATTGACCATGCGGAACTCGAGCCGCGCGGTCTGCCCGAGCAGATCCTTGAGCGCCTTCGGATCCTGCAGGCCCGGCACCTGCACCACGATGCGATCGTTGCCCTGCAACACGATGGTCGGCTCGCGCGTGCCGAGCGCGTTGACGCGACGCTCGACGACGCTGCGCGCCCCGGCCATAGCCTCGCCCACGAAGGTGTTGAATCCCGCCTGGGTCTGGGTGAGGACGAAACGATTGCCGTCGCGCACCTCGATATCCCAGGTTCGGCTGCCCGAAAGCCCGGCGCCGGTGGTCAACGGGTTCAGCCGCTCACGCACGGCGTCGATCTTGGTGGTGTCGCGGACGAGGAAGGACACGCTGTTGCCGGTGCGGGAGACGGCGCCAATCTCGATATCATCGGCGGCGCCCGCTTCGCCCCGCATCGCGGCACGGATCGAGCGCTCCATATTGTCGAGCCGCTGCGTGCGCACGTCGTTGACGTCCGCTTCGAGCATGATGTGGCTGCCGCCGGCAAGGTCGAGGCCGAGGTTGACGCGCGGTTGCATCCACGCCGGCAAGCCGCTCGTCCAGGCAGGGGGGACGAGGCTCGGCAGCGCAATGAGGAGGCCGGCAATCACGGTCCCGACGATCGCGAGGACCTTCCAGCGGGGGAAATCAAGCATGGCCGGACATTACTCGTGCGTTTCTTTCCAATGCAGCGGATCGCGCAAGGCGTCAGTCGTTGGCGGGCTTGGCAACCGGGCTGCGCACTTCGGAGATGGTCGCCTTGACCACCCGCACGCGCGTGTTCGCGGCGACTTCGACCTCAACTTCGTCGTCGGTCACCTTGGTCACCTTGCCGATGAGACCGCCGGCGGTGACGACGGTGTTGCCACGCGCGATGCTCGCGACCCGTGCCGCATGTTCGCGCATACGCCGTTGCTGCGGGCGGATCATGAGGAAATAGAACACCGCGAACATCAGGATCAGCGGCACGACGTTCAGCATGAAGGCGGCGAACCCTCCCCCGGCGGCGGGGGCGGCGGCAGCGGTGAAGATCGAGAGGGCGGACATCGATGTGGCCTTCGCAGCAAACGACGCGCTTACCGCCGTGCAATCGCTGCAACCGACGTCAGGCGCGTAAATGACGGATCGCCCGCATCGCCTATGCGCAATGCGGCACCAATGGCGGGGCGCCTAACAGCAAGCCCCCGAACGCGCAACGTCGACGCAGACACGGGCCAGCCCACGCACGCAGCTTGCAACCGCCCGCCCGACCGGCTAGCGGCGCGCCCACGGTCGGGACGTAGCGCAGCCTGGTAGCGCATCACACTGGGGGTGTGGGGGTCGCAGGTTCGAATCCTGTCGTCCCGACCAAATCTTCATCGTCATACCCCGAGGCTCGACCGGCCGACGCAACGCTTCCGTCCGGGCGGGGTTGTCGCCGCATGCAACCGACTATCGCTACCACCCGGAGCCCATTGTCATGACCCCGCGCTGGCCTTCGGTGCTGTGGGTCGTCCGCCACGGACAGAGCGCGGGCAATGTCGCGCGTGACGAAGCCCATGCGGCAGGCTCGCTGCGGATCGAGCTCACCCATCGCGACGTCGACGTGCCGCTGAGCGATCTCGGCCGCGAGCAGGCGACAGCACTCGGGCACTGGTTCTCGCAGCGCGACGAGCGGCCCGACGTCATGCTCGCCTCCCCCTATGTGCGGGCGCAGGAGACGGCCAAGCTGTTCCGCGCCGCGGGCGGCTGCCACCCCGACGAGCCGATCTGCATCGACGAGCGGCTGCGGGAAAAGGAGTTCGGGATCCTCGACGGGCTGACCACGCCCGGAGTGGCGGAGCTGCTGCCCGATCAGGCGGAGTTTCGCCGGTTGCTGGGCAAATTCTATCATCGCCCGCCGGGGGGCGAGAGCTGGTGCGATGTCATCTTCCGCCTGCGTTCGCTGCTGGACACGGTGTCGCTGCACTATGGCGGACGGCCGGTGATGATCGTCGCGCATCAGGTGGTTGTCCTCTGCCTGCGCTACATCATCGAGAATTTGAGCGAGGCGGAAATTCTCGCAATCGACCGCGAGGGCGACGTGCACAATTGCGGCGTGACCGAATATCGCTTCGACCCGGCAGCGGGGAAGGACGGCAACTTGAAGCTCAGCGCCTATAACGTCACCGCTCCCCTAGAGGCGGATGATACGGCGGTCACGTCGGCGCCCGACGTGATGGTGGCCGCGCGTGGCTGAGAGCGGGACGACGCCGCTCGACACGACCTGGCTGCGGCGGCACCCGCTGCCGGAGCACCCCGACGGCACCGACAAGAACAGTCGCGGCCGCGTTCTCGCGGTCGGCGGATCGCGGCTGGTGCCCGGCGGGCTGAAGCTCACCGGCGAAGCGGCGTTCCGCAGCGGGGCCGGAAAGGTCCAGTTCGCGACGATTGAGGCATGCGCCATCGCGCTCGGCATGGCCGTGCCCGAAGCGGGGATGATTGGGCTCGACGAGGGCGAGGACGGCGAGATTGCCGAGAGCGCTGCCGACCAGCTCGCGCGTGCCGTTAAGTCCTGCGACTGCCTCGTGCTCGGCCCGGGCATGGCCAAGCCGGAGCCGGCGCGGGCATTGTTGCGCGCCTTGCTGGCGGAACCGCGCGAGTGCCTGTCGGTGCTGCTCGATGCCGCTGCCATCGGTGCGGCCGCCGAGGAAGCGGCATTGCTGCGACCTTATGCCGAGCGGCTGGTGATCACCCCACACACGGGTGAGATGGCGGCGCTGCTCGGGGTCGAGGCGGATGCGATCGATGCGGACCGCGAAGGCCACGTGCGCGATGCGGCCGAGCGGTTCGGCGCGGTGGTGCTGCTGAAGGGAAGCTCGACGCTCTTGGCAACCCCCGATGGCGAACTGCTCGAATATGCGGGTGGCGGCGTCGGATTGGCGACCGGGGGCTCGGGCGACGTGCTGGCGGGGATCGTCGCGGGTCTGTTGGCGCGGGGACACTCCCCGCTCGAAGCGACCGCCTGGGGGGTGTGGCTGCACGGCGAAGCGGGCCGGCGATTGGCCGAACGCCACGGACCGATTGGGTTCCTCGCCCGGGAATTGTCGCCGCTCGTGCCCGGATTGATGCGCGGCGTCCTTTAAGGGGAGGCCGCCGCTTCGAGCGGTCAGGCCGCGCGCAGGTTCGACATTGGTCGGTCCGACGACTTTGCCCGCCGGTAAAAGCCGCGACAGTCGCCAGCGGGGACCAGCGGGGAGCGCTGCGATCCGTGATCGATCGTCGTCTCAACCGCGCCGAGCATCAGCAACCCGTCCGGTGACAGCGCGTCCGCCAAGCGGCCAAGCGCGAGCGAGCGCGATTGCGGCGTCAGATAATAGAGCAGGTTGCGACACAGGATCAGGTCGAACGGTCCGGGTGGCAGCGGGTCGGTGAGAAGATTGTGCTCCATGAAGCGCACCCGCTCGCGCAACACGCCGCGCAGCAGCCAATCCGACCCGTCCGGCTCGAACCAGTCGATCATCGCGCGCGCGGGCAGACCGCGCTGCACCTCGAAGTGTGAATAGCGCCCGGCTCGCGCAGCGGCGATCACCGACGGACTGATGTCGGTCGCGACGATGCGGACATCCCAGCCCGCCCACCGCGTGGGCGCGTCGGCGATCATCATCGCCAGCGAATAGGGCTCCTGCCCGGTGCTACATCCCGCACACCAGATCGACAGGCTCTTGCGCGCCTCCCGCGCGGTGCGCAGCAGCTCGAACGCGCAGCTGTCGATTTCGCGAAACGAATTGATGTCGCGGAAGAAGTAGGTCTCGTGGTTGATCATCGCGTCGATCACCTGGTCGATCAGGCGGCGATCGGACGAGCCGGCGAGTTCGACGACGAGCGCTTCGATCGAGGGGAGACCCCGCTCGCGCAGCAGCGGCTGCAACAGCGTGTCGATGCGTGCGATGCGATCCGGGCTGAGCGAATGGCCGGCACGCGCTTCGAGCAGTGCCGCCAGGATGCGGTGCGGCGCGCCGACGCTCATGCCGCGGCCCCATAGGCCTTGAGTGCGACCGATCGCGCGATGGCAATCCCGATGTCTTGCGGCGAAAGGCTCGCCTGGGCCAGCCCCGCCGCGACCACCGCCCCCGGCATGCCCCAGACGACAGAGCTCGCGGAATCCTGCGCGATCAATTGACCGCCGCTCGCGCGCAGGGACTGCGCGCCGATCAATCCATCCCGCCCCATGCCGGACAGGATCACGCCAAGCGTCGACGCGCCGTAGACGTGGCCCAGGCTCGCCAGCATCGGGTCCACGGAGGGCGTGATGCCGGTCGGCGCAGGTTGCCGGTCGAGGATGATGCGAACGCCACGAGTCGACTGCACCACGCGCAGATGCGATTCGCCATTGGCGACGTAGATCCGGTTCGGTTCGACCGGCATGGCATCGTCGGCAATCGCCACGTCCCGACCCGTCGCGCGGCTGAGCTGATCAGCGAAAAAACTTACGAAGCTTGCGGGTAGATGCTGGGTGACGAACAGCGGACACGCGAGGTCGCGGGGGAGTTCGGCCAGCACCGCGTGCAGCGCGGCAATCCCTCCGGTCGATCCACCGATGCCGATCGCGGAAAAGGGCTGGAGATGAGCCACTTCGCCGGCGGGCGGGTCGCGGACCGGAGCGGGCGCCACGACCGTCTCCGACAGCGCGAGCAGGCGGCTCGTCAAAATGGTCGAGAAGCTGCCGGCAAAGGTCGCGCCGCCGCCCGGTTTGAGCAAGGTTTCATGCGCGCCGCGCGCGAGCGCCTCCACCGCCATCGCGCCTTCCGAGGCGCAATTTGCGGACAGGATCAGGATCCGCATCGACGGCGCGGACCGGAGAAACGCGGGGATGGCATCCACCCCGTGCATGCCCGGCATTTCGAGATCGAGCAGCGCAACGTCGGCTTGCTCGCGTTCCAGAAAGCGCAGCGCATCCTCCGCGCGCGCGCAGCTCGCCACCACCTCGAACCGGCCGTCGGTCGCGAGAATACGCTCGAGAATCGACCGTACGACGATGCTGTCGTCGACCAGCATCACCCGCACCGGCGACCGTGGCGTCACGCGTGCGATGCGTCCGGAAGAGGGCGACGGCGCGACGGTGGCGGACATGATCAGCCGACGCCGACGATTTGCAGTTTGCGCTCCAGCGTTTCGCGGTCGAATGGCTTCATGACATATTCGTCCGCGCCATTTTCGATGGCCGCGCGGATGTGCGCCGTGCCGCTTTCGGTCGTGCAAAAGATGATCTTCGGCCGATGAACCGACGGCGCTTCGTTCAGCGCGCACAGGAATTCCATGCCGCCCATGACCGGCATATTCCAGTCGAGCAGGACGACGTCGAAGGCTTCCCGGCCGCACGCGTCGAGCGCGATGCTGCCGTCCTCGGCCTCCTCCACGTCATGACCGATGGTCTCGATGATGTGCCGCGCAACCTTGCGGATCACCTTGCTGTCATCGACGATCAGGCACTTTGCCATCGTCCAATCCTTCGTTGTGGGCGATCCCCCGATGCCCGAGCATCACGGGAGTAGCCGGAGAGCGTCACTCAAGCGTTAAGCCGCCGCAGCCGTCCCGGCGTTCGCGAGCGCAACAAACGCACCCGGGTCGACGACGAGGATGCTCTCCCCATCGACCTCTCCAAGCGACGGCTCGAGCGCGCGCCACGCCGGCGACAGGTTGCCGATGACCTTGCGCGGCGGCTTCAGCGCGCGCACGTCCTCCGCCCGGTCGAGCGCCAGCGCATAGCCGTGGCCGTCGTGGCTGGTGAGCGCCATATAGGGCGGAGGCGCAGCGCTGTTCTGGCCAACCATGCGGCGCGCGTCGAGCAGGGTCAGCACCCGGCTGCGGATGGGCACGAGGCCGATCACCTCCGCCTCCGCGCCGGGGACCGGCGTCACCTCCCACACCGGCACAACTGCCTCGATCGCGTCCGCGGGAAACGCGACGCGGTCCGTTCCGAGGTGGACGATCAGGTGCAGCCGGTCGTCGGTCATGCCACTCCCTCCGAAACAAGTGCGCGGTGCGCCGAAGCGACGATATGATCGGGGCTGAGCATCTCGACGATCTCTTCGCCGATCATGGCGATGCCCGTCCGCGCCGCATCGCCATCGCTGCCGAGGCGCGTCTCCAGCGACGTGATGGACCCCAGCTCGCGAGTGGCGAGGCCGGCAATGCGCTGCTGTTCGTCGCGAAGCAGGATCACCGTCAGCGTGGAGTGCGCGCCGGTGCGAGCGGCCGCATCGAACCCGCCGACGATCGGCACCAGCTCCCCATCGAATTGCAGCACCAGGCCATTGCCCACCCGCTGAGGCGGCGGGCCGTTATGCCGGACAAACCGTTCGACCGATCGCATCGGCAGCGCTTGCAGCATCTCCCCGCCGAGCGGTCGCAAGGTGATCCATTCGCTGACGATGCGGTCAGGGGCGGTCGGCGACGGCGACGCCTCGCGTCGCGGTTCGATCAACGTCCGCCGCACGATCGCCTCCACATCGAGCAGGAGCAGCGGCTGGCCGCTGTCGGGCAGGCTCATGCCGCGAAACAGGCCGCTGCGCGCGACCACCGGCGGCAGTGGTTTGATGACCAGCTCCTCGTGATCGAACACATCGTCCGCCTCCAGCGCGACCGTGCCACCGCCGGCGCGCACGATGAGGATGACGCGTTCATCAGCCGGCGTCGTGCTGGGCTGGAGATCGAGCACATCTTCGAGCGCCAGCAGCGGGTGCAGCTCGCCACGCACGCGCACCAATCCCGCTCCGCCGGCGACTTCGCGGTCGACCCCGTCGCCGGCCGCGAGCAGCACTTCGGCGATGGCGCCGCGGGGTATCGCAAAGCAGCGCTCGCCGACGGAAACGGCGAGCGCACCGACGATGGTCAGGGTGAGCGGCACCTCGAGTGCGACGGTCAGCCCTTCACCCGGCCGGTTGTCGAGGCTGACGTGACCGCCGAGCCGCTCGACGTTGGCCCGCACGACGTCCATTCCGACACCCCGCCCCGAGATGTCGCTGATGCGCTCGCGGGTGGACAGGCCGGGCAGAAAGATCAGCTCGTCGATGTTGCGTTCGGTCATCTGCGCCAATGCCGCGGCGTCGATCCGACCGTTGGCACGCGTCCGCTCGACCAGCGCGGCACGGTCGATCCCGCGCCCGTCGTCGCTGATCCGGATATAGATGCGATTGTGACTCGAGGTGGCGGCGATGGTCAGAACCGCGGCCATGTCCTTACCCGCGCCGACGCGGGCGGCGGGGTCCTCGATCCCGTGATCGAGCGCGTTGCGGACGAGATGGAGCAGCGGGTCGCGCAGCGCCTCGCCCATCTCGCGGTCGATCTCGACCTCTCCCCCGCTCACCTCGAGATGGACGCGTTTGTCGAGTTCGTCGGCGAGCTGGCGCACGAGCCGCGGGAGCGGCGCGAACAACTGCCGCAGCGGCACCATGCGCATCTTGCCGACGAGCGTGCGAACGTCGGCAAGTTGCTGCGAGATGCGGTCGAGCGCCATCATCGCCGCCGGGTCGGCGCTCAGCCCGCGCAGCTGCGCCATCGCATCGTTGCGCGCGAGAACGAGGTCGCTGACCGAACTCATCAGCGCATCGACGAGCTCCAGCGGGACACGCACCGACCGCCAGGCATCCGGCAACAGCGCGGCGGCATCGATGTCCGCCTCCGCCGTCGGACGCGCCTCGCCACCGCCCTGCCCGTCATGCGCGGCGGCAAGACGCTGCAGGAGCGCGGTGTCGTCGCCCGCCCCCTCGGTTCCATCGCTGGCGAGGTGCGCGGTAATGGCGCGAAGCTCGGCGACGGCGGCGAGCACGGCAGACACACCGGCGTGCCCCGCGACAACGCCACGATCGCGGCAGGCGGCGAGATAATCCTCCGCCGCGTGCGCGATGCGTCCGATCCGCGGGAGATCGAGGAAGCTGCTGCTCCCTTTAATGGTATGGATCGCACGAAAAATCCGGTCGAGCGCCGCCCGGTCGTCCGGCGCTTCTTCCCAGGTGACGAGGTCGCCGGCGACTTCCTCGGTCAGCTCGAGCGTTTCGCCGACAAATTCCCGCAGCAGTCCGTCCATCGCCAACCCACCTCGCCAGGCCCTCCCTGTGCCCGCGGGAGGGTTAAAGGCGGGTTAGGAGGCGCCGGGCACGCGCGTCAGCGATGCACCGATCAGGATTTCGGCCGCGCCTTCGGGACGCGCCATCTCGACACGCCCGCCACAACCCGATGCGAGCCGCCGCGCGAGAGCGACGCCGATGGTCTTGGCGGTGAGCGGGGCGTCGCTGGTGATCGCCGCGACCAGCGTCGGGTCGATGACGATCCGGTCGCCATCCCCCCGGACGGCGAGTTCCCATGCCGCCCCCTGCCCTTCGGCGGCGAGCCCCACGCGGCCACCGCGGATCAGACTTTCGACCACCACCTGCCCGAACAGCAGCAGGATCCGCGCCGCAGCCTTGGGCACGCTGCGCCGCTCGCCGATCCAGTCGATGGTGACCGCGCGGCCTTCGCTGGCGAGACCCGAGAGGGCGTCGATGATGTCGTCGGGCGCGATGCCCTCGCCATATCCCGAAGAGCTGCCATAGGCGAGGCGCGAGAATTTGAGCCGGCCGATGGCTGCGCGCGAACTGCTTTCCAGCAGCTCGACGAAGCGCGCCCGCATGGCAGGGTCCTGTTCGTCGGCCAGCAGCTCCAGACCGTTGCCGAACGATCCCACCGGCGACAGGAGGTCGTGGCACAGGCGGGAACCGACCAGGCTGGCGAAATCGATGGCGTCATCCATGCGTGCCGGGGTTAGGCGGGCGAAAGCCGCTCGGCAAGGCAGGACGACGCGCGGTTGGCTGGCCGCTTGACCCCCGCGCCCAGCACCCTACCCCCCCGGCACATGGACGATGATCGCCACCGCCAGCTGGACATTGCGCAGGACGCGGTGGGCGATCGCTGGGACCGCGCGATCGCCAAAGCATCGGGCCTGTCGCGCGAGCGGGTCAAGGCGCTGCTGCAAAGCGGCGCCATCCATGCGCTGGACGCCGCGCCCCTGACCGCCAGCGGCAAGGTCGCAGCGCCGGTGCGGCTGATCATCGAAATGCCCCCGCCCGTCCCGCTCAACGCACGGGCGGAGGACATCGCGCTGACCATCGTTCATGAGGACGAGGATCTGATCGTCGTCGACAAGCCGGCAGGTTTGGTCGTCCACCCGGCCGCGGGCCATGCCGAGGGCACGCTCGTCAACGCCCTGCTCCACCACTGCGCGGGACGATTGTCGGGCATTGGCGGGGTGGAGCGGCCGGGCATCGTCCATCGTATCGACAAGGACACGTCCGGCCTTCTGGTCGTGGCCAAATCCGACGCCGCGCATGAAGGGCTCGCACGACAGTTTGCGGACCACAGCCTCGAACGCGCTTACCTCGCCGTCGTCGCCGGCTTGCCGCTCCCACGTCAGGGAACGGTCGACGCGTCGCTCGGACGATCGCAGCACGATCGCAAGAAAATTGCCGTGCAGCCTGCCGATCGCGGAAAACGCGCGGTGACGCATTACCGCGTCCTCGAACCCTTGCGGAGTGCGGCGCTCGTCGAATGCCGGCTCGAGACGGGGCGCACGCATCAGGTGCGCGTGCACATGAGCCACATCGGCCACCCGCTCGTCGGCGACCCGACCTATGGCCGTATTGGAAAAGCGCTTCGCGAGACGCTGGCACGCATCGGTTTCGCGCGGCAGGCGTTGCATGCCACGACCCTCGGGTTCATTCATCCGGTGAGCGGGGCACGAATGTCGTTCACCAGTGACTTGCCCGGCGACATGCAGGCCTTGTTAAGAGCCTTGCGGTCATGAAAGACAACGGCAAGCGCAGCTGCTAAGAGATATTGCTGCCCGCCAGCTAAGGACACCCCCCGCCGTCATGGCCGATAAAGAACGCCTCCCTGCCACCATGCCTTCGCTCGGCACCGAAGCCGGGCTTAACCGCTATCTCTCCGAAATCCGCAAATTCCCGCTGCTGACCCCGGAGCAGGAATATATGTTGGCGAAGCGGTATCAGGAGGATGGCGATCAGGATGCGGCGGCGCAGCTAGTGACGAGCCACCTGCGGCTCGTCGCCAAGATCGCGATGGGCTATCGCGGCTACGGCCTCCCCGTGAACGAGCTGATCGCCGAGGGGAACATCGGGCTGATGCAGGGGGTGAAGAAATTCGACCCCGACCGCGGTTTCCGCCTCGCGACCTATGCCATGTGGTGGATTCGCGCCTCGATCCAGGAGTTCATCCTGCGCTCGTGGAGCCTCGTCAAACTGGGCACCACGGCCGCGCAGAAGAAGCTGTTCTTCAACCTTCGCCGGATGAAAAATCGTCTGTCGGCGTTCGAGGACGGCGATCTCAGCCCCGAAAACCTTCGCCAGATTGCCACCGACCTGGGCGTGACCGAGGACGAGGTGACGTCGATGAACCGGCGCATGGCGCTGGGCGGCGACACCAGCCTCAACGTGCCGATGCGCGACGACGGCGAAGGTCAGTGGCAGGACCTGCTGCGCGACGAGGACCAGTTGCAGGACGAACGCGTCGCGGATGCGCAGGAGCGTTCGCAGCGCAGCGCCCTCCTCAACGAGGCACTGGGCCGACTCAACGACCGCGAGCGCGACATCCTGACGCGCCGCCGGCTGGTCGATGACCCGCAGACGCTCGAGGAGCTGAGCCAGGTCTATAATGTAAGCCGTGAGCGAGTGCGCCAGATCGAGGTGCGAGCGTTCGAAAAGCTGCAAAAGGCGATGCTGACCATCGCCGAAGAACGGCGCCTGCTGCCCGCCGACTGACGCCGGACACGGGGGATGAGCTGGCAGTTGATCGTGCGCGCGCTGGTGTCGGCGGCGCTGGTCGTCGCGATCGCGCACGTGTCGAAGCGATTCCCCGGCTTGGGTGGTCTGATTGCCTCGCTTCCGCTCATCTCCGTGCTGGGCATGATGTGGCTGTGGCACGATCGCGCCGACCCGGAGCTGCTCGCCGCCCATTCGACGGCGACCTTCTGGTATGTGATCCCGTCGCTGCCGATGTTCCTGCTGATACCGGCGATGCTGCGCGCGGGCTGGACATTCTGGGCCGCGCTCGGCGCAGGGTGTTTGCTGACCATCCTCCTCTACGCCGCGACGGTGGCCATCGGAACACGGCTTGGCCTCCCGCTCTGATCGTCGAGCCCGCGCCGGGGGCAGCGTGGCGGCACGCCCGACGCGCGGGCGTCACCCGCTCGCCTATCGTCTGGGCTGGCTGATCGGGAAGAGCCTGCTGATCTTCATCGTCGGATCGGTGATCTGGGTGCTGGCCTACAAGTTCATCAACCCACCGGTGACGGCGACGATGCTGCTCAATCGCGACGGCATCCGGCAGACGTGGCGACCGCTCGAGCGGATCGATCCCGTCGTCCCGCAGGCGGTGATCGCGGCGGAGGACGCGCGCTTTTGCGCGCATCGGGGTTTCGATACCGATGCGATCGCCGCGGCCTTCGTCCGCAACCTTTCCGGCGGACGCATCCGCGGCGGGTCCACGATCTCGCAGCAGACGGCGAAGAACGCGTTCCTGTGGCAGGACGGCGGCTATTTCCGCAAAGCGCTGGAGGCGTGGTTCACGATGCTGATCGAGGCGATCTGGGGGAAGGCCCGGATCATGGAGGTGTATCTCAACATCGCGGAAACCGGCATCGGCACTTATGGCGTCGAGGCCGGCGCGCAACGATACTTCCGCAAGAGCGCCGCGAACCTGTCGCGCGCCGAAGCCGCTCGCATCGCGGCGGTGCTCCCCCTGCCGCAGCGCCGTGCGGCCATCGCACCGAAGGGTTTCACGCGCCGTTACGGTAACGCCATCGCCGCGCGCAGCCGGACCGTGGCGCAAGAGCGCGGCGACGCCTGCCTGCGCTGACGCGTGTGCTCCACGGCTGGGCGGACGCCACGGCGCCCGCCCCCCGACCGATCAGTAGCGGTAGTGGTCCGCCTTGAACGGCCCCTGCTGCGGGACGCCGATGTAGGCCGCCTGCTTGTCGGTCAGCGTGGTGAGCTTCACGCCCAGCTTGTCGAGGTGCAGCGCCGCGACCTTCTCGTCGAGATGCTTGGGCAGGACATAGACGCGGTTCTCATACTCCGCGCTCTTCTGCCACAGCTCGATCTGCGCCAGCACCTGATTGGTGAAGCTCGAGCTCATCACGAACGACGGGTGGCCGGTCGCGCAGCCGAGGTTCACGAGGCGGCCCTTGGCGAGGATGATGATCTGCTTGCCATCGGGGAATTCGACCAGATCGGTGCCCGGCTTGATCTCGGTCCACTTGTAGTTGGACATCGCCGCGATCTGGATCTCGCTGTCGAAGTGGCCGATGTTGCAGACGATCGCCATCGGCTTCATCGCCGCCATATGTTCGGCGGTGATGACGTCTTCGTTGCCCGTCGCGGTGACGAAGATGTCGCAGCGTTCGACCGCCTCCTCCATCGTCACGACCTCATAGCCTTCCATCGCCGCCTGCAGCGCGCAGATCGGGTCGATTTCAGTGACCATCACGCGCGCGCCACCCTGGCGGAGCGAGGCGGCCGAGCCTTTGCCGACGTCGCCGAAGCCCGCAACGCAGGCGATCTTGCCGGCGAGCATAACGTCGGTCGCGCGACGGATCGCGTCGACCAGGCTTTCCTTGCAGCCGTAGAGGTTGTCGAACTTCGACTTGGTCACGCTGTCGTTGACGTTGATCGCCGGGAACGGGAGCTTGCCGTCCTTGGCGATCTGGTAGAGCCGGTGGACGCCGGTGGTGGTTTCCTCGCTGACGCCCTTGATCGCATTGACCGTGCGGCTGAGATAGCCGGGCTTGGCGGCGAGGAACGCCTTCAGCGCACGCTGGAACTCGACCTCTTCCTCGTTCGCGGGCTCGGAGAGTTCGTCGCCCGCCTCGACCCGCGCACCCCACAGCGCGAACATGGTCGCATCGCCGCCGTCGTCGAGGATCAGGTTGCAGGTGCGGTCATGCTGGTCGTTGGTCGACCAGTCGAAGATGCGCCCGACATAGTCCCAGTAGTCGGCAAGGCTCTCACCCTTAATCGCAAACACCGGAACGCCCGTCGCGGCGATGGCGGCCGCGGCGTGGTCCTGGGTCGAATAGATGTTGCACGTCGCCCAGCGGACTTCGGCGCCGAGCGCGGTCAGCGTCTCGATCAGCACCGCGGTCTGGATCGTCATGTGCAGCGATCCGGTAATGCGCGCGCCCTTGAGCGGTTGCGAGGCACCATATTCCTCGCGAAGCGCCATCAGCCCCGGCATTTCGGTTTCGGCGATGCGGATTTCGGCGCGGCCGTAATCGGCCTGCGAAATATCGGCGACGACATAGTCATGCGAGGCGGCGGTAGTGGCCACGGCAAAAGCTCCAGCAACAGACATCAGGGATTGCCGCGCGCTGTAGCGCCCGGGCGGAAAATCGCAAGGCGCGTATAAAGACGCCTTTATATGCGGTCAGGCATGGCCGCCGTGCGAGACCAGCCGCGTGGGGTCGATACCATCACGGACAAAGGTCGCGGCCCAACGCGCGTCGGGTGCGAGGTCGAACAGGGTTTCATCGTCGAGGTCGGTAACGTGCCAGCCGCCATCGGCGACCTCTCGCTCGAGCTGGCCGGCCTCCCACCCGGCATAGCCCAGCGCCGCGAACCAACGCGACGGCCCGCGACCGTCGGTGATGGCGCGCAGCGCATCGTGCGTGACGGTGAGACCGAAGCGCCCGGCGACGTCGATGCTTCCCTGGCCGCTCCAGTCGAGGCTGTGGACGACGAATCCCCGGCTCATCTCGACCGGCCCGCCCATCAGGATCGGGTGATCGCCGCCGACCGACCCTTCGATGCCCGTCTGTTGCAGCAAATCGTCGAACATCATTCCGCTCAGCGCGGAGCAGCCGACGCCCATCGCCCCCTCCTCGTCGTGAGAGACGACGGCGATGACGCTCTGCTCAAAGCGCGGATCGCCAATGCCGGGGAGCGCCAGCAAAAGCCGGCCGGTGAACCAGCGGGGGTCGGGGTCACGCATCGGTGCAGGTGACCCGTCGCGCCGACCGCTGTCAATCGCGGCACGCTTGGCACCGGACAGGGAACCAGCCAACGCGCCCAGCGCTTGCTCACCTCGAACCAGCAGACAGGAGCTTCACCCATGGCCATCGAAGTCGGACAACGTTTTCCGTCCCTCACGCTCACCAAGGTTACCGACGACGGCCCGCAGCCGGTGTCGAGCGATGAATATTTCGCCGGCCGCAAGGTCGCGCTGTTCTCGGTCCCTGGCGCCTTCACCCCGACCTGCTCGGCGAAGCACCTGCCGAGCTTCGTTGAGAACCGCCAGTCGCTGACCGACAAGGGCATCGACGAGGTTTGCGCGACCGCGGTCAACGACCCGTTCGTCATGCGCGCCTGGGGCCAGCAGAGTTCGGCCGAGGGCATCACCATGCTCGCCGACGGTAACGGCGAGTTGGTCGAGGCGCTCGGCCTGTCGATGGACGGGTCGAAATTCGGCATGGGCAAGCGCGGACAGCGCTTTTCGATGATTGTCGACGACGGCGTGATCGCTCAGCTCAATGTCGAAGCGCCGGGCGACTATCGCGTATCGAGCGCCGAGCATATGCTCTCGCAGCTCTGACCGGTTGTCAGGTTGGCGACGGCGGCATAGGCGGGGCCATGCGCAAGGATGATCCCGCCGCTGCCGTCGCCGGCATTATCGATCAGCTTCAGCGTCGCTACGATGCATCCGTCTCCCGGCTGCGCGAAGCGGTTGCCGCCTACGTCGCAAGCGGCAAGAGGCCCGATCCGTTGCTGCGCCGCGGCGGCGCCTTTACCTACCCCGAGTTGCGTATCACGCGCCTCGGCGCGCCGCTCAAGGGCGGGCGCACGGTCGCGTTCGGCAGCCTGCCCGAACCGGGCAGCTACGCCACCACCGTCACCCAGCCCGAGCTGTTCGCACCCTACCTTACCGAACAGCTTCGCCTGATTGCGGAGCATTATGACGTGCGCTTCGAAGTCGGGGCGAGCGAGCAGGAAATCCCGTTCGCCTACGTGCTGGATGGGCTCACCGGGGGGGCGCTCGGCGGTGTTTCGCCGGTGGAGCTCGCCGAACATTTTCCGGCGACCGAGCTGGCGCACATCGGCGACGAGCTGGCGGACGGATTGTTTCTGACCGCAGGTAACGAAGCGCGCCCGCTCGCGTTGTTCGACGCGCTGCGCACCGACTTCAGTCTTGCGCGACTGCGGCACTACACCGGCACGCCGCCCGCGCATTTCCAGAAGTATATCCTGTTCACCAACTATCATCGCTATGTCGATGAATTCGTCGCCTGGGCAACGCGGCAGGTCGGGCGGGAGGGCTACACGGCCCTGTCGGGGGCGGGTGGCCTGATGATCGACCGCGAAGGCGGCGATGCGGTGCAGCTGGTCGGCGACAGCGCCTGGCGCCGCCATCAGATGCCCGCCTACCACCTGATGCGCGAGGATGGGGCAGGGATCAGCCTCGTCAACATCGGCGTCGGGCCTTCCAATGCGAAGACGGTCACGGATCACCTCGCGGTGCTGCGGCCCGAGGCCTGGCTGATGATCGGGCACTGCGGCGGACTCCGCCCGACGCAGCGCATCGGCGACTATGTTCTCGCCCACGCCTATCTGCGCGACGACCATGTGCTCGACAGCGTGCTCCCGCCCGAGATTCCGATTCCCGCCATCGCCGAGGTGCAGATGAGCCTCGCCGAAGCGGCGGAGACGGTATCGGGGGAGAGCGGCGCCGACCTCAAACGACGCATGCGCACGGGCACGGTCGTGACCACCGACGACCGCAATTGGGAGCTGCGCTACTCTGACAGCGCGCTGCGCTTCTCGCAGTCGCGCGCGATTGCTATCGATATGGAGTCGGCCACCATCGCCGCGCAGGGCTATCGCTTCCGCGTTCCCTACGGCACGCTCTTGTGCGTCAGCGACAAGCCGCTGCACGGCGAATTGAAACTGCCGGGGCAGGCCAATCAGTTTTACGAGGAAGCGATCGCCGCGCACCTGCAGATCGGCATTCACGCCATCGACCGCCTCCGCGCCGAGGGCGCGCGCCTGCATTCGCGCAAGCTGCGCGCCTTCAACGAACCGCCCTTCCGCTGAGCGCGACCGTCGGTCGCCGGAGATCAAAGCTATGCGCAAGTCCCTCCTCGCCGTCGCCGGCCTTACCCTGATGGCTGGGGTCCCCGCCATCGCGCAGGAAGCGACCACCCCGTCGTCGACCGCTGGGGCTGACGAATATTTCGAGGCCGGGGCGGGCCTGTTCATGCGGCCGCGCTACCCCGGTGCGGGCAGCGTCCGGATCGCCCCCCGCCCGACCTTTGGCGGCATCGCCGATCTCGACCCCAGCGACCGCCTCGCTGGTGGCGTGCGCGAGGGGTTGCGCTACAACCTCGTCTCCCCGCCGGAGCGCGTGGGCTTCGGCCCCGCAGTGCGCCTCGACTTCGGCCGCACCCGGCGCGACGCGGATCGCTATACACCCGGCCTTGGCAAGGTCGGGCTCGGGCTCGAACTCGGCGGCTTCGCGCAAGTCGCGCTCGTCCCGGACACATACGCGCGCGTCGAAGCGCGCCAGGCGGTGACGGGTCACGAGGGGCTGATTGCCGACGCGACCCTCGAGAGGGTCTGGCGCTTCTCGGAACGCGGGGCGCTCCTCACGGGCGTTCGCGCGCGCTACACCGACGCCCGCTACAATCGCGCCTATTTCGGCGTCACGCCGGCGCAGTCGCTGGCCTCGGGGGGGCGCTTCGCCCCCTTTGCCCCCGGCGGCGGCGTCAGCGAGGCGGGTGCCGGAGCGACACTCTATTTCCCCATCGCCGAACGCTGGAGCGGCTCGATTGCGGGCGACTACGCGCGGCTGATCGGTCCGGTGAGCGCCTCCCCTGTGCTGCGCGATCGGGACGGGTCGCGCGACCAGATCTCCGCCAGCCTCGCCGTGACCTACCGGTTTCGGCGTTCGCGGCGGTGACGCGTTCGAGCTAGGCGAAAAATCGGCTGAGCGCTTCGCCCAGCGCGGGCTCGGTCACGCTCGACATGTGCGTGCCCGGGATCCACTCGAGCGTCGCGTCAGGCAGCAGCTCTGCCAGCTTTTCGGGCGAACCGTTGTCACGATCGTCGCGCCCTGACAGCACCAGCGTCGGCATGGTGATGCGCGACAGCTGCGCGACGTCGATGTCGCCCAGCGCGCGCAGCAGCAGCGCCGCGGCGGTGCGGTCGACCTTCATCGTCTTCATGAAGCCAACCGCCATATATTCAGGGTCGCCGCGCTTTACCTCGTCGAAACGTTGAAGCGCGCCAAGGAAGAACCCGCTCCGCCGGTCCCAGTCCGCCAACCCGTCGAGCCCCATGCCCACCAACGCCAGCCTGCGCGGCGCGACGCCCGACAAGACTGCTTTGACGGCCGTCCGTCCGCCCAGCGAAAAGCCGGCCAGGTCGAAACTTCCCGGCCCCAACCCGAGCGCCGCCAGCAGGTCCTCCAGATCATTGACCAGCATATCGGTGTGATAGCGTGCCGGGTCGTGTGACCGTTCGCTGAGGCCGTGCGCGCGCAGGTCGGGCATGATGACGCGGAAGCCCGCGTCGGCGAGCTTTCGTGCGGTCCCGAACTTGATCCAGTTCATCACCCCGTCGGAGAACAGCCCGTGCAGCAGCACGACCGGGCGACCGCTGCCCATTTCCCGCCACGCGATGGACGTACCGTCGCGCGTGCTCAGGCGATGTTCGGTCGGCGCAGGTGCGGTGGACGTCGTCACGCTCACCCTTTCTTGAGGTGGCGGCGGCCGAGCAGCTCGGCAATCTGCACCGCATTGAGGGCGGCCCCCTTGCGCAGGTTGTCGCTCACGCACCACAGCGACAGGCCGTTGTCGACCGTCGGATCGTCACGCACGCGGCTGACGAAGGTGGCGTCGTCGCCGGCGGCCTCGACCGGGGTGACGTAGCCGCCGTCCTCGCGCTTATCGATCAGCATCACGCCCGGGGCTTCGCGCAACAGCGCCTGCGCCTCCTCCGCGCCAAGTTCGCGCTCGAACTCGACGTTGATAGCCTCCGAATGGCCGACGAAAACGGGCACGCGCACGCAGGTCGCGTGGACCTTGATCTTGGGGTCGAGTATCTTCTTCGTTTCGACCACCATCTTCCACTCTTCCTTGGTCGAACCGTCGTCGAGGAAGCTGTCGATGTGCGGAATCACGTTGAACGCGATCTGCTTGCTAAATTTGGAGACGTCCTTTTCGTCGCCGACGAATATCTGGCGGGTCTGGTTGAACAGTTCGTCCATCCCCTCCTTCCCCGCGCCCGACACCGACTGATAGGTCGCGACCACGACGCGCTTGATCGTCGCGGCATCGTGCAGCGGCTTCAGCGCCACGACCATCTGCGCCGTCGAGCAGTTGGGGTTGGCGATGATATTCTTCGCGGTGTAGCCGTCGATGGCGTCTGCATTCACCTCGGGCACGATCAGCGGAACGTCGGGGTCCATGCGGTAGAGCGAGCTATTGTCGATCACCACGCAGCCAGCGGCGGCGAATTTGGGCGCATAGACCTTGGTCGCTTCCGATCCGATGGCGAATAGCGCCATGTCCCAGCCCGCGGGATCGAAATGCTCGATATTCTGCACCTTGGCAGTGCGTCCGCTGTCGCCGAGGTCGATCACCTCCCCCACCGAGCGCGACGAGGCGAGCAGCGCGATCTCGTCGAAGGGAAATTGCCGGTCGGCGAGGATGTTGACCATCTCGCGCCCGACATTGCCGGTCGCCCCGGCGACCACCACCCGATAACCCATGTGCTGACTGTTCCTTCGTGCGCGGACGGAGAGAGGAGCGCGACCCGCGACTTAGGGTCGCGGTATCGCTTGTCCAGTCGTCGCCGCCGGCGCGGTGTGGCGCTCGAGGAAGTTCAGGATCGTGCGCCAAAGGTGCACCTGGATCGCCTCGCCCGCGAAACCGTGCGTCTGGCCGGGGTAGAACATCATCTCGAACGGGCGCCGGTTGGCCTGCATCGCCGCGGCAAAGGCGGTGCTGTTGTCGAAGATGACGTTGTCGTCGCTCATCCCGTGGAGCAGCAGCAGTGGGTCGCGGATGCGCGCGGCGTCGTCGATCGCGTCGGCGCGCGCATAAGTTGCCGCGTCCGCCTGCGGCATGCCCAGATAGCGTTCGGTATAGTGGGTGTCGTAAAGACCCCAGCGCGTGACCGGCGCGCCCGACACGCCCGCGGCGAACACACCCGGCGCGGCGCCGAGCAGCTTCAGCGTCAGGTACCCGCCGTAGCTCCAGCCATAGGTGGTGATGCGCTGCGGATCGACGAAGGGCTGCTGCGCCAGCCAGCGCGCGCCGAGCAGCTGATCTTCGACCTCGACCGTGCCGAACGCGCGATACATCTGGCGGCTGAAGGCGACGTTGCGGTTCTCGACCCCGCGGTTGTCGATCTGAAACACGATCCACCCGCGCTGGACGAGCATCTGGTGCACCGCCGACGTCCAGCTGTTGCGCACCTGCTGCGACGTCGGGCCGCCATAGTGCGAGAAAAATACGGGGTAGCGCCGCCCCGGCTCCATCACCGGGGTGAGCAAGCTGTAGTGCAACGTCGACCCGTCCGCCGCCGCCATCGTGCCGAAGGTCGGCGTGCGGTGCGCGGCGAGGAACGGCGCGTAGGGGTGCGTGGCGTCGAGGCGGTTCTCGAAGATCCACGACAGCCGCTGGCCCTTCGAATCGGCGAGGTAGTATTGGGGCGGCTGCGACACCGAACTGCGCATCATCACCAGCCGCTGCCCGCTTTTGTCGGCATAGGCGCCGGTCGAGAAGCCGCGCTCGCTGATGCGGGTGAGGCGGCCTGGTCGGCGCAAATCGAGAAGGTCGATCTGCGTTTCGAGGACGCTGTCGCGGTTGGTGGTGAGCCACATCCGCCCACGCGTCTCGTCGATGCCGGCGATGCCGAGCACTTGGTAGTCCCCACGGGTGAGCTGGCTCCAGCGCCCGTTGCGAAGCCGCCAGAGATGGCCGTTGCCGTCGCGCTCCGACCACCAGATGAGGCTGCCATCCTTGAGGAAGCGGTAGTTGTCGGAAAGGCTGACCCAGGTCGGCGACGTCTCGCTGAACAGGATGCTCGACGCGCCCGTGGTGGGATCGACGCGCAGCATGTCGAGCCGCTTCTGATCGCGCGTCTGACGCTGGACATAGAGCCAGCGGCCGTCGGGTGCCCAGTCGACGCGGGCGAGGTAAATGTCGGGATCGGCGCCGAGATCGACACGCACCCCCTGCCCACCGCTCGCCGGGATGATGTGAAGTTGCGTCAGCACATTGGGCGTGCCCGCGGCGGGGTAGCGCTGCTGATAGCTGCGCGTACTGCCCGCGCCGATCGCGGTGCGGGTGACCGTGCCGACCGGCGCTTCGTCGAAGCGCTGCACCGCGAGCAGGCGATCGTCGGGCGACCACCAGTGGCCGGTCATTCGGCTCATCTCCTCCTGCGCGACGAACTCCGCCTCACCCCAATAGACGGTGCCGCCGCCGTCGGGGGTCAGCCGGCGCTCAGTGCCGCTGGCGACATCGAGCGCGTAGAGGTTCTGCCCGCGCACAAAGCTCACCGCGCTTCCGCGGGGGGACACGGTGGGGTTCAGCTCGCCCGCGGGGTTGGCAATCAGCTTGCGTGGGCTGCTGCCGTCGATCGGCGCGAGGTAGAGCGCGCCGTCGATCGGCACGAGGATGCTGCGCCCGTCGGGCGACCATTGGTAGCGCAGAATACCCTTGATACTGCCGACCCGCGCGCGCTCGCGCTGCATGCGTTCGGCTTCGGTAAGTTCGCCACCGCCGAGCTGCGTGCTGTCGACCAGCATGCGCGAGAAGCCGGTGACGGTGTCGACCGCCCACAGATCGTAGCGGTCGCGATCCTCGACGCGCGGCCGCAGCACGGTCATCAGTCGACCGTCGGGCGACAACGCCACCCCCCGCGGCGCCGCTCCCGCGAGGCCGGGCGAAGCGAACACTCGTTCAAGCGTCAGCTGCTGCTGGGGCACGGGGGCCGGGGGGGGCACGGGCAATTCGGCCACCGGCGCGGACGTCGCCGCATGCGTCGCCGGCGATGATGCTTCGACCGCCATCTCAGGCGTTCCCGCCAAAGCCGACCCCGACATCAACACCGCCACCCAAGCCAGTCCCCGCCACCGCATCACATGCTCCCGTCATCTCCGTGGGCATGCTGTATCGATAGCGGGCGGCTTGGCAAGAAAGCCCTGCCCCGGATCAAGTCCGGGCCGACGTGGTGTTGGGTGCGAGGTAGATGCGAAAAAGGCGGGGGCTTTCGCCCCCGCCCTTTCGTCATCGCGCTTTCGCGACGATCAGCCCTCGGCCGACTCGCGATTGTCGCGGCGTTCGGCGATGCGCGCGCTCTTGCCGCGGCGGCCGCGCAGATAATAGAGCTTGGCGCGACGCACGGCGCCCTTGCGGACGACGGTGATGCTGTCGATGTTCGGCGAATAGAGCGGAAACACGCGCTCGACGCCCTCGCCGAAGCTGATCTTGCGAACAGTGAAGTTCGAGCCGATGCCCTTGTTCGACCGCGCGATGCACACGCCCTCATAAGCCTGGACGCGGGTGCGGTCGCCTTCGACCACGCGCACGCCGACGCGCAGGGTGTCGCCGGGCCGGAAATCGGGAATGGCGCGGGCTTCGGTGGCCTTCGCGACCTCTTCGGCCTCGATCTGTTGCAGGAGGTTCATGCCTCTTCCTCTGTCTCTCGCCGCGCGCCAGAGGCAGGCTGAACCCGAACACCCGAATGGCGCTCCCAAAGGTCCGGCCTGCGTGACCGTGTGTCCTCGATCGAGCGGGCATGGCGCCACGCCGCGATCCTGGCATGATCCCCCGATCGCAGCACTTCGGGGATCGTGCGCCCTTCCCACTCGGCGGGCCGGGTGTAGTGCGGGTACTCAAGGAGGCCGTTCTCGAACGACTCCTCTTCACCGCTAAGGGCGGCGCCCATTACGCCGGGAAGCAGCCGAACGCAAGCATCGAGCAGCGTCAGCGCCGCCATCTCCCCGCCCGAAAGGATGAGGTCGCCTACGCTGATCTGCTCGATCTGCGGCCGCGCCTCGAACAGGCGTTCGTCGAACCCCTCGAACCGCCCGCACAGGATGATCGCGCCGGGCCCGGCGGCAAGCTCACGCACCCGCGCCTGGGTGAGCGGCGCGCCGCGCGGGGTCATGGCGAGGACCGGCAGGTTAGGCGCGGCGGCAACGGTCGCGTCGAGCGCGCGCGCCACGACGTCGCACTTGAGCACCATACCCGCCCCGCCGCCCGCGGGCGTGTCATCGACGGTGCGGTGCCGGCCCTGCGCGAAGTCGCGCATCTGCACCGCGTCGAGGCTCCACCGCCCCTCCGCCAGCGCCCGGCCCGCGAGGCTCACGCCGAGCGGCCCGGGGAACATCTCCGGGTAAAGTGTGATGATGCGTGCGGTGAAGGTCACGGCAGGTGCGCGGGTTCAATCAGGACACGGGTGTCGTCGAACTCGGGCGCAGCTTCGCGAGTGAAGGGGACCATCAGGGTGCGGCCGTCCTCGCCCTGAATGTCTAAGATGTCGCCGGCGCCGAAGTTTTCGACGCGCACCACGTTGCCGAGATGCTCACCGCCGGTGGTGATCGCGGCGAGGCCGATCAGGTCGTGGTGATAGTACTCCCCCTCCTCCAGCGGAGGCAGCGCGCTGCGGGGGACGGTCAGCTCGGTGCCCCGCGCGCGTTCGGCGGCGGTGCGGTCAGCGATCTCGGCAAAACGCGCGATGGCGCCGCCCTTGTCGGCGCGGATCGCTTTCAGCGTCAGCGCGGCGTCGTTGAAGCTGCGATAGCGTTTGAGCGCGTTCGCATCCTCGCCGAAGAGTTTTAGCCGGACCTCGCCCGCCAAGCCGTGCGCGCCCGTGATGACGGCGAGCGTCACAGGGCGTTGGGCGCGCTCGGCCTGTCCCACCTCCAGCCCCTCCCGCAGGTGGGACAGGGACGAAGTGGCCGTTGGCTCGGACGTGCCCTCTCCCCTCCCGCTTGCGGGAGGGGTCGGGGGTGGGCCGGGTCGAGCGCGGGCGTCGGTGGCTCCGCGCCCACCCCCAGCCCCTCCCGCAGGCGGGAGGGAAGGTTTCGGCATCAGCCCTCGGCCGGAGCCTGGGCGCTTTCGCCGTCAGCAGCTGCGGCGGTGTCGCCGGCGTCGCTGTTCGGCGTCGCTTCGTTGGCGGTCGTGTCCGCGGCGGCGGCGTCGGTCGAAGCCTCCGTCGTGGCGTCATCCGCAGCGGCAGGCGCTTCTTCCGCGACCGGCGTCGCGGCGGCTTCGGCCTTGGCTTCCTCGGCAGCCGCGAGCTTGGCGGCGCGATCCTCGGCTCGCTCCTTGGCCTTCTGACCCGGCTCCGCCTTGTTCGGATTGCTGCGCGCGGCGCGTTCCTTGACGCCCGCGGCATCGAGGAAGCGGGCGACGCGGTCGGTCGGCTGCGCGCCGACGCTGACCCAGTGCTTCGCACGCTCGACATCGAGCTTCACGCGCTCGGGATTGTCCTTGCCGAGCAGCGGATTGTAGCTGCCGATGCGCTCGATGAAGCGGCCATCGCGCGGGCTGCGCGAATCCGCCACCACGATCTTGTAGTAAGGACGCTTCTTGGAGCCACCGCGCGACAGGCGAATGCTGGTTGCCATCTGTTTCGTCTTCCTCTTCTGAATGAGTGAGCGCCGCAGCGCTCGTTATTTCTTCTGTTGATCGAGAAGCTTCTGAAGGTCGGGCGGGAGGTTGGTCGGCATCGCCCCGCCGCCGAGCCCGGGGAGCGCGCCCGCGCCGCCCCCTGCCCCGCCACCGCCGAGCAGGCCACCGAGGCCACCGCCACCACCGAGCATGCCGCCAAGGCCGCCTTTGCCCCCGCCGCCGAACAGCGCGCCGAGCCCTTTGAGGCCGCCCATCTTTTTGATCTTCTTCATCGCGCCTTCCATCTCCTGATGCATTTTCAGGAGGCGATTGACGTCCTGCACGGTCGTGCCGGAGCCCTTGGCGATGCGGATCTTGCGCTTGGCGTTGATCAGCGAAGGCTTGGCGCGCTCCTTGGGCGTCATCGACGTGATCATCGCGTCCATGCGCAGCAGCACGCGATCGTCCATGCCGCTCTGCGCGAGCTGCGCCTGCGCCTTTTTCATGCCGGGCATCATGCCGGCGATGGCTCCGATGCCGCCCATGCGGCGCATTTGGCTGAGCTGGCCGCGCAGGTCGTCCATGTCGAACTGACCCTTGGCGACGCGCATCGCGAGCTTTTGCGCGTCCTCCTGCTGAATGACCTCCGCCGCCTTCTCGACGAGGCTGACGACGTCGCCCATGCCGAGGATGCGTTGCGCGACGCGCGCGGGATGGAACGGCTCAATCGCGTCCATCTTCTCGCCGGTGCCGGCGAACTTGATCGGCTTGCCGGTGACGGCGCGCATGGAGAGCGCCGCACCACCGCGCGCGTCGCCGTCCATGCGGGTGAGCACGACGCCCGACAGCGCGATGTCGTCGGAGAAGCGCTGCGCGACCTGCACCGCGTCCTGCCCGGTGAGCGCGTCGACCACGAGCAGCGTCTCGGTCGGCTTCGCGTCTGCCTCGATCGCGCGCATTTCGCCCATCAGCGCGTCGTCGACGTGGAGCCGACCCGCAGTGTCGAGCATCAGCACGTCGTAGCCCTGCAGCTTTGCCGCATTGAGCGCGCGCCGCGCGATGTCGACCGGCGGCTGGCCCGCGACGATCGGCAGCGTGTCGACCCCGACCTGCCGGCCGAGCGTCGCCAACTGCTCTTGTGCCGCAGGACGGTTGACGTCGAGCGAGGCCATCATGACCCGCTTGCCGCTCTTTTCCTTGAGCCGCTTGGCGAGCTTGGCGGTAGTGGTGGTCTTGCCTGACCCCTGCAGCCCGACCATCATCACCACCGCAGGCGGCACGACGCCAAGCTCGAGGTCGCTGGCGTCGGAGCCGAGCATCTCGGTCAGCGCATCGCTGACGATCTTGACCACCTGTTGCCCCGGGGTGATCGAGCGCAGCACGTCCTGACCGATGGCGAGTTCGGTCACCTGGTCGACGAAGCTGCGCACCACCGGCAGCGCGACGTCGGCTTCGAGGAGCGCCACGCGCACTTCGCGCATCGCTTCGCGCACGTCGGCTTCGGTGAGCGCGCCGCGGCCGCGCAGACGCGAGAAGACGTCGCCGAGCCGATCGCTCAAACTGTCGAACATGCGTCCATCCTCAGCCCACGACGCGACAGCGTCCACAACACGACAAAAACGCCGGCGGGCGAAACCTCGCCGGCCAGCGTCGGACGCGCAAGGCGTCCCGTCGCGCCCCCGTTAGCGATATGCGCGGAATTTCGCAAGCATCTGCCGACGCGCGCGCCGGGACACGACGTTTACGGGCGGGGTTCGCATCATTAGATGCCCGCGCATGGGCCGGTTCCGCTTCATCAAGATGCACGGGTTGGGCAACGACTTCGTCGTCATCGACGCGCGCGTAGAGCGGCAGGAGATCACGGCGGCACGCGCGCGGGCGATCGCCGACCGGCACCGCGGCGTCGGCTGCGATCAACTCATCCTACTCGATCCGCCGCCGCCTGGCGCGAAAGGCGTCGCGGCGACGATGCGTATCTTCAACCCCGACGGCAGCGAGGCGGAGGCATGCGGCAATGCCTCACGCTGCGTCGCGACCCTGCTGCCGGCAGGCGCGCGCATCGCAACCCGCGGCGGTGAGCTAGCGGCGGAGATTGTCGCGGCCGGGGTCACCATCACCCTCCCCCCGCCGCGCTTCGACGCCGCGAGCGTTCACCTCGCCTACCCCGCCGACACCGCGCCACTGCCGATGGCGTGGGGGGATCTGGCGGACGGGTGGACGGTCGACGTCGGTAATCCGCACATCGTCTTCACCGTCCCCGATGCCGACGCAGTGCCGCTAGCGACGCTCGGGCCGGAGGTCGAGCACGACGCGATCTTCACGAGGGGAATCAACGTCGGCGTCGCGGAGGTCACCGGCCCGTCTACGCTGAAGCTGAGGGTGTGGGAGCGCGGAGCGGGGGTGACGCAAGCGTGCGGCACTGGCGCCTGCGCCGCGGCTGTGGTCGCGATCCGGCGGCGGCTCGTTGCCTCCCCCGTCGAGGTGACGCTGCCCGGCGGCACGCTGACCATCGACTGGGCGGGCGGCGATGCGCCGATCCGCATGACCGGCCCGGCGACACGCGTGTTCGATGGCGAAGCGGACTGGGCAGCGTTCGCGTGACCACGCTCGCCCCGCCCCGTCCCGATGCGCGCGTCCGCGTGGAGAGCTTTGGCTGCCGGCTCAACATCGCCGAATCGGCGCAGGTCGAAACGATGCTCGCCGCCGAGCCGGTCAATCGGCGGCGCATTGTCATCAACGGCTGCGCGGTGACCGGCCAGGCGATGGCCGACGCGCGCGCGGCGGCGCGGCGGGCGCGGCGCGCCGACTCGGACGCGGAGGTCATCGTCACCGGCTGCGCAGCGCAGGTCGACCCGGCCATGTTCGCCGTCATGCCCGAGGTCGATCGCGTGCTCGGCAATGCGGAGAAGCATGACGCGACGGCTTACGCGCCCGGAGCAGCGCGGGTGGCGGTCGGCCCCGCGCTCGCCATCGCGCGCACCGCGCCGCAGTTGCTGCCCGCCTTTTCGGCCCATGCGCGCGCCTTCCTGGAGGTTCAGAACGGCTGCGATCACGCCTGCACTTTCTGCGTCATCCCGAACGGGCGCGGGCGATCGCGTTCGGTGCCCGTGGCCAGCGTCGTCGCGCAGGCAAGGGCGCTGACCGCAGCGGGCCACCGCGAGCTGGTGCTGACCGGGGTCGACCTCACCAGCTACGACGATGCGGGCACGCGGCTGGCGGGGCTGATCGCGGCGATCCTCGAGGCGGTGCCGGCGCTCCACCGGCTGCGGCTCGGGTCGATCGATCCGGCGGAGGTGGACATGGCGCTGTTCGACCGCCTCACCCGCGAGCAACGCGTGATGCCGCACGTTCACCTGTCGCTGCAGGCCGGCGACGACCTCATCCTCAAGCGCATGCGGCGACGGCACAGTCGCGCGGCCGCCGTCGAGCTGTGCGCGGCTCTGCGGAGCGCACGCCCCGGCATCGCGATCGGCGCCGACCTGATCGCCGGTTTCCCGACCGAAGACGAAGCGGCGGCGGCGCGCACACGGGCGTTGGTCGCGGACTGCGGGCTCGTGAGTGCGCACGTCTTCCCCTATTCACCCCGCCCCGGCACCCCCGCCGCGCGCATGCCGCAGGTGCCGAGCGCTACGATTCACGCCCGCGCCAGGGCGCTCCGCGCTCTCGCCGGCGCCGCAACACAGGCCTGGCTCGCGGCGCAAGTCGGCACGACCCTATCGCTGCTGGTCGAGCGTGACGGCCTGAGCGGACATGCCGAGAATTTCGCGCGCGTACGCATCACCGCGCCCGCCGAGCCCGGCAGCATCGTCGCCGCGCGCGCAATCGCGGTTGACGGCACGACGCTCGTTGCGGAGAGGCTCGGCTGATGGAAAGCGACACGCCGAAAAGCTGGAGCGACCGCCTATTCGGCGGGCTGCGCCGCACGTCCGACCGGCTGGGCGACAATCTGTCCGGGCTGTTCGGCGCGGGCGGACGGCTCGACGACGAGACGCTCGACCGGATCGAAGAGGCGCTGATCGTCTCCGACCTCGGCCCGGCGATGGCGGGCCGCGTGCGCGCGAAGCTCGCCAGCGACCGCAGCGACGAAGCGGGCGTGCGCGCGTTGATCGCGCAGGAGATCGCCGCGACGCTCGGCCCCGTCGCGCAGCCGCTGGAGGTGACCGCCTTCCCGCGGCCGCAGGTCATCCTCGTCGTCGGCGTCAATGGGTCGGGCAAGACGACCACCATCGCCAAGCTGGCGCATAATTTCGTCGAGCAGGATTATTCGGTGATGCTCGCGGCGGGGGACACGTTCCGCGCGGCGGCGATCGGGCAGCTCAAGACCTGGGCGGATCGCATCGGGGTGCCGATCGTCACCGGGCCCGAGGGCGGCGATGCGGCGGGGCTGGTGTTCGACGCGGTCAAGCGCGCGACGGCCGAGGGCACCGACGTGCTGATCGTCGACACCGCCGGGCGCCTCCACAACCGGCGCGAGCTGATGGACGAACTCGCCAAGATCAAACGCGTGCTCGGGCGGCTTAATCCGAGCGCGCCGCACGACGTCGTGCTCGTGCTCGACGCCGCTACGGGACAAAATGCGCTGGCGCAGATTCAGACCTTTCGCGAGCTCGCGGGCATCACCGGCCTCGTCATGACCAAACTCGACGGCACCGCGCGCGGCGGGGTGCTGGTAGCGGCGGCGGAGCAGTTCGGCCTTCCCGTCCATGCCATCGGCGTCGGCGAGCGGATCGACGACCTCCGCCCGTTCGACCCGGCGCAGATCGGCGCCGCCATCGCGGGGCGGATGGCATGAGCGAGGAGCTGCCGCAGGATGAGGTGATCAGCGCCGATGCCAAGGCGCGGCATGCGCCGGGCTGGCTCAGCTATGCCATCGACTACGGACCGCTGCTGATCTTTTTCGCGGTGTTCCGCTGGCAGAAGGCACCGGGGCCGGTGGCGACCACCGCCGCCGCGGTCGAGGCGACGCTCGCCTTCATGGCGGCGATGCTGGTGGCGATGGCGGTGGCGCGCTGGAAGCTGGGGCGCATCTCGCCGATGCTGTGGATGTCCGGGTTGCTGGTGGTGGGCTTCGGTGCGCTCACCGTCTGGTTCAACGACCCCAAGTTCATTCAGATCAAACCGACGATCATCTATGCCGGCTTTGCCGCGGTGCTGCTCGGCGGCCTTGCGTTCGGCAAAGCGCTGATCAAGCCGCTGCTCGCCGCCGCCTTCGAAGGATTGACCGAGCGAGGCTGGTGGCTGCTGTCGCGCAACTGGGGCCTGTTTTTCGCCGGCATGGCGCTTCTCAACGAGCTGTTGCGCTACACCCTGAGCTTTGATGACTGGCTGACCGCGAAAGTGTGGGGCGTCACCGCGCTGTCGCTGGTGTTCGCGCTCGCACAGCTGCCGTTGATGCTGCGCCATGGTTTGAGAACTGACGCCTCCACGAACTGAGCGGCGTTCGCGACTTCATTCTCCATTCATGACGAGAGGAAAACTATCTCCTCGGAAATTGGGGGAGCTAATATGTTTTCGACCGCGACACTCATCGGGCTGGCACTTGCACCGGTAGCTCAGACGCCACCTGTTGCGCCAACCGCGTCAGCGACCCCAGGCGAGACGGTGACAATCGAACCCGTCCGCGCGCCAGCCGACCGGGCCGAAGCCCTGCGCATCGAGGCGGAGTTGCTGCAACGGGTTCATCGACATCCGTCCGTGCCCCGCTACCAGTCGGTGGTCGACAGCTTCACCTTGCCGACCGACCTTCCCGCGGTCGCGCTGACGCCCGGCGGGCCGAGCGGGCTGGACGGGGTCGAACGCTGGCGCATGGAGATTGCGCCCGGCGTAGCGTTCCACCTCTATACCGATGCGGTCGGAACCGCTGCCGCCCCGCGCTTTGCGCCGGTGATCGCCGAAATCGCGCGGCGTGTGGCGCAGACCGCGGGCGTGCCGGTGACGAGCGTCAGATGGGATGACCTCATTCTCGTCGGGAGCCAGGAGACGGCGCAGAGGATCGCGCGAAGCGGCAAAGGCAAATGGCCGATCGTGCTCAATGCGGACGGGACGATCGGCATCAACACCATCACTGCGCTGACCGGGCTGGTCCCGCACGAGCTTGCGCACCGGGCGAACCCGACCACGCAGCTCGTCAACGGCGCCCCCCAGCCGCGCACGCCGCTTTGGTTCGGCGAAGGTCATGCGGACTGGATCGAGGGGGTCGTCGCCGCGAGCTTCCCGGAATTCGCCCTGGCCCGCCGCTACAGCGAAACCGCGGAGCGATTGTCCTACGGCGCCGTCTACCAGCACGTCGATGTCGGCAATTTCCGGCGCGGCCGCCCGACGGACGCGGCCATCCAGCGGCAGGTCTCCGCCGAAGAATTCGCGGAGTATAAGCGCGCCGGACGACTTCCGCCCCGGCAATACACGTTCAGCCCTGCAGAACTCGACCAGAGCAATTTCACCGGAGCGCATTACTTCGGCGCCGGGTCGGTGTTTCGGTTTGTCGAGCGGCGCGCGGGGCGCGCGGCGGCCATGCGATGGATCGCGGCGCTGGCGGCCATGGAAGGACCGCTCACGACCGAGCGCATCGTCGCAGCGGCCGAACGTGAAGCGGGCGTCGACATTCGCCCGCTGCTTCAGCCAGGCTACGACCACCGCACCGTCGACGCCGCCTGAACATCCAGCCCGTCCGCCGCGGGCTGCGGCGGACGGGCCAGTCGCTCAGCCGCGCTGATCGGCGCAGGCGGTCGCGTCGCGGTCGAGGTTTTGCGCGACGAATTCCCAGTTGATCGCCTTTTGCAGCAGCGCGTCGAGGTAGCCGGGGCGCGCGTTGCGATAGTCGATGTAATAGGCGTGCTCCCACACGTCGATCGTCAGCAGCGGCCTCATGCCGTCATAGACCACCGGCGTGTCGGCATCGTGCAGCGACGTGATCTTCAGCTTGCCGCCGTCGTGCACCAGCCACGCCCAGCCGCTCGCGAAATGGCCGACCGCCTCTTTCTTGAGCGCGTCGAGCATGGTCGCAGTGTCGCCCCAACCGTCGTTGATCAGCTGCGCGAGCTGACCAGTAGGCTGCTGCTGTTCGGGGCTGAGGCACTGCCAGTAAAAGCTGTGGTTCCAGATCTGCGCGGACTGGTTGAACAGCCCTTTGTCGCCGCCGGCGTGCGCGGACTTGATCACTTCGACCAGGCTGGCACCCGACAGGTCGCTCTTGGCGGCGACCAACTCGTTGGTCTTGTCGACATAGGCCTTGTGGTGCTTGCCGTGGTGGTAGTCGAAGGTTTCGGCCGAAAGCGTGTCGCCAAAGGCATCCTTGGCGTAAGGGAGATCGGGCAGGCGGAAGGTCATCTCTCGGCTCCTTGATTGTGGCTCGCTTGGCCAACGCGCGAACTGCCAAGGCGATGCGACAGCAGCGTGTCGGGGGCAAGGGGGGCCACGGGGGGCAGCCGACTCAGCCGGCCAAGCCGTGCTTCTTGAGTGCGTGGCGGAGTTGGTCGTAGGTCAGACCGAGCGCTGCGGCGGTGGCACGCTGATTGTAGCGGCAGCGCGCATAGGCTGCCTCCAGCAACCGCTTTTCGTAGGCGTCGACCGTCGCGCGCAGGTCGGTCACCGGGCCATCTTCCGCTGGCGGCGCGGTTACCGGCGCCTGCGCCGGAGCGGTGCTCACGGTCGGGCTGGTCGTCGCCGCCGATGCCGCACGTGGCGCCCAGTCGCTGGCGAAGGGATCGAGGACGATCGTGTCGACCGGCTTGCCGGCCTGCCCCCAGCGATAGACCGATCGTTCGACCGCGTTGCGCAATTCGCGGACGTTGCCGGGCCAGTCGTGCCCCTGAAGCAGCCCGCGCGCGCGGTCGCTCCAGCCGGGCCAGCTCTCCCACCCAAGCTCCGCTGCCATGCGCTGGCCGAAATGGTCGGCCAGGACCATGACATCGCCCTCTCGCACGCGCAGCGGCGGGAGCGTGATGACCTCGAACGAAAGCCGGTCGAGCAGGTCGGCGCGGAACCGGCCCTGATCGACCATCGTCGGCAGATGTTCGTTGGTTGCGGCGACGATACGTACGTCCACCCGCAACGCCTTGGTCGCGCCGATGCGAGTCACCTCGCCATATTCGACGGCGCGCAGCAGTCGTTCCTGAGCCCCGTTGGAGAGGGTGGCGAGTTCATCAAGGAACAGCGTCCCGCCGTCCGCTTCCTCGAACCGGCCGGGCCGGGCCCGGGTTGCGCCGGTGAAGGCACCCGCTTCGTGACCGAACAGCTCCGCCTCGATCAGCGTCTCCGGCAGCGCCGCGCAATTCATGGTGATCAGCGGACCTGCCCAGCGGGGGCTGTGACGGTGCAAACGTTCGGCGATGAGCTCCTTGCCGGTGCCGCGTTCGCCGATGACCAGCACCGGCCGTGTCAGCTCGGCGGCCGCCAGCGCGCGCTCGACGCTGTCGAGAAAGGCGGAGGATTGTCCGACAAAGCGGGGGCTTTCGCGCTGCATACGGCGTGGTGGCGCAAATTCCCACCCGTTGGCAAGACAGCCCAATCGTGATGAGGTCGCCGACCCAAGTTTTGGCTCGCATTGGCACTTGGCACGCTCGTTGAATTGTAGCGGGCATGTTCGGTCACAACCACGAAAGCCGTCATGTTCCGACGAACCTCCTCCCGGCTCTGGCCGGTGGTCCTGCTACTGGCGCTCGTCGCGCTGATGCGGACGCCGGTGCCGGACAGCTGGATCGCATCGTCGGACGCCTTCGCGCCGTGGCCACCCCATTCTCAGTTCGCTCGGGACTCCAGACCCGGGCGTCCGACGGCGCCGGAGCAATATCCTTCCCTGCCGCGCTCCGGCGCCGTCCCCTTTTTTCCGATTTGACCCCTTCGCCGGACGCGGTGAAGGTCCTTTGCGCGCGCTTTGAGGACATATTGATGGGCATATTCTCCCGCACTCGCGACATCATCGCGGCCAATTTCACCGACCTGCTCGACCGCTCGGAAGATCCGGCGAAGACGATCCGCGTCATCATCTTCGAGATGGAGGAAACGCTGGTGGAAGTGCGCGCGTCGGCCGCGCGGACGATCGCAGATAGCAAGGAACTGCGTCGCCACATCGCGAAGCTGGCGGAGATGCGTGACGGCTGGAACGAAAAGGCCGAGCTCGCCCTCTCGCGCGACCGCGAAGACCTCGCGCGCGCTGCGCTCGCCGAGCGCAAGAAGGCGAGCGAGATGATCGAGCGGCTCGAAGCCGAATGCGCGCTGCATGACCAGACGCTGGCCGGATATGAGGGCGACATCGCCAAACTGCAGACCAAGCTGCGCGAAGCGCGCAGCCGACAGGCGAACGTGTCGACCCGCCTCGAAAGCGCGGAGAACCGCTTTCGCCTGCGGGAAATGACGCATGGCGAGCGCACCGCTGACGCGCTGAGCCGCTTCGACGAGCTCGAACGCCGCGTCGACTGGGCGGAGGGCCGCGCCGACGCCGCGCTGATGGGCGCGCCGCGCAGCCTGGAAGATGAATTCACCGAATTGCGGGCCACCGACGAACTCGACGACGAGCTCGCGGCGATGAAAGCGCGACTGAACAAGGGGAGCTGAGGGTCATGGACGACATCATCGGGATTATTGGGGGGCTGCTGCTCGGTGCCGCGTTCCTGATCGGCCTGCCGTGGATGATCCTCCACTATATCACCAAGTGGAAAAGCGCGCAGACGCTGCCGGTCGAGGACGAGAATCTGCTCGAGGAGCTTTACGACCTCGCACGGCGCCTCGAGGATCGGGTGCACACCGTCGAACGGATCATTGCCGCGGACAACCCGGACTGGCGCCCAATGCTCGCCGACCGTCGCGGACGCGATGCACTGCCGGGGCCGGACGAGGCGGACGACATGCGCCCCCGCCGCCGCCGCCCCGAAGACTTCGACGATGAACTGGGTCGCCTGAGCACACGGCGCTCCAGCGAAAGGAGCCGCTGACATGACGCGCCGTCGCCAACCCAAATCCCTGGCGGAGTGGACCGATGCGCCCCGACGCCAAGCCCGCCGCACGACCTTCTACCGGGACAAGGTCAACGGCAAGGTTGCGGGCGTCTGCGCAGGGCTCGCCGACTATACCGGGGTCGACGCGCTGTGGATCCGCGTCGGGCTGGTGGCGCTGGTCCTCGCGGGGTCCGGCCTCCCCCTCCTCGCCTACATACTCATCGCCATCATGGCCCCGGTGCGGCCGGTCGGACTTTATGAGGACGAGGACGAGCAGCGGTTCTGGCAGGGGGTGCGCGCCAATCCGCGTCGCTCCGCTCGCGACGTCCGTGCCAGTTTCCGCGAACTCGATCGCCGCCTCGCCGACATCGAACTGATGTACACCAGCAAGAACCACCGGCTCGAAGCCGAGATCGAAAAGCTCCGCTAAGCGCCGAGTAACGAGAAGGTTTTCGCCATGAACCTGACCGTCATCCTGTTCTTCATGATCGTCGTCGGCATCCCGGTGATCGTCAGCTACTTCAACGACCGCCACAAACGCGAAATGCGCCTGCGCGAACGCGAGATCGAGGTGCTCGGCACGCAAACCGCGGAAAAGGCCGCGCAATATGCGGCGCACACCGAACAGCTCGAACAGCGAGTCCGAGTGCTCGAACGTATCCTGACCGACCGCGGCTTCGGCCTCGCGCAGGAGATCGAGGCGCTGCGCGGCCCGGAGCGCCCGCTGTCGGGGGCACTGCCCACCGACCGCGGCGTGCCTCTGCCGCGGTTCACCAACCGCCAACCCGTCGCTGAAGGAGAGTGACGATGATCGACCCGACCATCACGCTGAGCATTGCGCTGAGCCTGCTCGCGACCACCGCCATCGTCGCACTGGCGGGCCTCAAGGCATGGCACGGCTGGCTGGACCTGCGTCGCGCCGAGCTCGACCGTCGGGCGAGCCCGCGCGGGGACGCCGGGTCGCGCATCGACCTGTCCGACCTGCGCGAACGGGTGCGCAAGCTGGAAGCGATCGCCGCCGGGGTCGACTTGTGACGCGCGAAGTCATGATCCGCGAGCGCGTCACCGAGGCGGGTATCGGCCTTGGCAGCGCCATTGCGGTGGCGATTTCGTGGAGCCTGCACAAATCGATCGTCTGGGCCGCGGTGCATGGTGTGCTGTCGTGGCTCTACGTCGGCTACTATGCCCTCACCCGACCCGGCGGCCTTTCCGGCTGACGCACGCGTTGCGGACCGCTAGGGAGCGGACATGCTCCCTCCCCTCTCCGCCATCGCCGACGATTATGAGATGCTCGACGCCGATGATCGCTACCGTCTGCTGATCGACCTCGGCCGCGCACTCGAAGATATGCCCGATGCGCTCAAGACCGACGCGACGCTGGTGCGGGGCTGTTCGGCAAGCGTCTGGCTCTACCCCACGCGAGTCCCCGACGGAACGCTGCATTTCCTCGCCGACAGCAATGCCGCGATCACCAAGGGGATCGTCGCCTTGGTGCTGGCAGCAGTGCAGGACCAGCGGCCGGAGGCAATCGGCGCGATGGACATCCCTGCGGCGCTGGCACCGTTCGATCTGTCGAACCAGCTCAGCTCGAACCGGACCCAGGGCGTGCCCAACATGATCGCGCTGATCAAGGATTCCGCCGCCCGCGCCGCTGCCGCCTGATCGGCTCAGCCCTTCCAGCTTTTCCGTTCGTCAGCCAGGCGCAGGATCTCGAACGCCGCCTGCCCGGCATGAAAGCGCTTTGCGGCTTCGGGATCGTCGGGACGCACATCGGGGTGCGTCTCCTTGGCGAGCGCCCGCCAGGCCTTCCGCACCGCGTCGAAGTCGCAGTCGGGTGGCAGGTCGAACAGGTCGAGCGCGCGCATCTCGTCGGCGCTGCGCCCTTCATCCCCGCGCGCCGCCCATTGCTGATGCTTGGACGTGGCAAAGCCCGCTGCCGTCCGACGCTCGTCCGCCTCGCGCGCTGCCGCCTCCTCCGCCGACAGTCCTTCGAAATAGTCCCAGCCGCGGTTATATTCCGCCGCGTGCGGCTGACAGAACATCCACCGTTCTGGACTGTTGGGCGCCTTGGGCGCGGGGCAGGTGGCGGGCTCGGTGCAGCCGTGCCGGTCGCAAAGGCGTACCTCGGTCGCGGCGCGGGAGCCCTCATAGGGCCGCCAGCGGGGGAAACCCCAATCGTCCTTGCGTGTCGCTCGTGCCATCGGACCCATGTAGCGCGGGAAACCCGCGCGTCCAACGTCGCAGAAATCGAGCCTGCCTTCAGATCGACTGCAGGCGCGAAAATTGCCAGAGGGCCTGTAAGCCGGGTTCTGTCCGCACGCCGGTTCCCGTGAGGGCTTCGCGCGCGGGGCGACCATTCCTCTAGGCGCGCCGTTGCCGACGCGCTCCAGCAGCCAACCCGGACGACATGGGCGGCAACCCCGCCCGCGCCGCGCCCCTTGCGAGGCAACGACGCACGCCATCCCTATTCGGCCTTGCTCCCGGTGGGGTTTGCCGAGCCGCTTCGGTTGCCCGTCGCGCGGTGCGCTCTTACCGCACCCTTTCAGCCTTGCCTGTGCGGGAGAGCGAACTCTCGCGCCATCGGCGGTCTGCTCTCTGTGGCACTGTCCCTAGGGTCACCCCCGCCGGGCGTTACCCGGCACCGCGATTGCATGGAGCCCGGACTTTCCTCCCGCGGGCGAACCCGCCGGCGGCCGCCCGGCCCTCTGGCGGGAGCGCGTATAGCACAAAGCCTGATTATTGCGAGGCGGTGCCGCCCTCCGGCTGCGGCAGCAGCAGGCCGAGCAGGGTCGCGCGGGTTTCGCCGTCGATGGTACCGTCGAACAGTTCCGGCCGGAAGCGGCGCTGAAACGCCACCGTCGCCGCAAGGGGGTCGGTGATGTCGTAACCGAAGCGTTCGAGCGCGAGGAGGAAGCCCGCGTCGCTCCACATCGGGTCGGTCAGCCGCTGGCGCGGGCGCGGCAGGGCGAGGCGGCGCTTCGCCAGCTCCTCCCACGGGAACAGCTCGCCCGGGTCCTGCTTGCGGGTCGGCGCGATGTCCGAATGGCCGACGATGTTGCCGCGTGTGACGCCGTAGCGCGCCTTGATGTCGTAAACGAGCCGCATGACGCTCGCCATCTGCTCATGCGGGAAAGGCCGGTAGCCGAATTCGTGCCCCGGATTGACGATCTCGATCCCGACGCTGGCGCTGTTGACGTCGGTCACGCCGCGCCAATAGCTGCGCCCGGCGTGCCAGGCGCGCTTGACCTCATCGACCATGTGCACGACCTGGCCGTCTTCGGCGACGACATAGTGGGAACTGACGCCTGATTCCGGATTGGCGAGCCAGTCGATCGCGCTCGCCGCATCGGCCATGCCGGTATAGTGCAGCACGATGATCGAGACCGGCGTGCGCCGCTCGTCGAAATTGGGCGAATAGCGCTGGATCAACTGTTGCACAGGCGACGGGATGGCACCGCCCTCGCCGCCACGCAAGCGCCAGCGCGCCTCAGCCGGCGATCGCCTGACGGATCGCGGCGATGGCCGCATCCGCCGACGCGCCATCGGGCCCACCGCCCTGCGCCATCGTCGGCCGCCCGCCGCCGCCCTTGCCGCCGAGCGCCGCCACGGCCGCCTGCACCAGCGTCACCGCGCTGATCCGATCGCTGACGTCATCGCTCACAGCCACTGCTACCGAGGCACGGCCGTCGTTGACCGCCACCAGTGCCGCGACGCCGCTGTCCAGTTGCGACTTGAAGCTTTCGACCGCGCCGCGCAGCTCCTTGGGGTCAAGCCCCTCGACGCTGCGCGCAAGGAAGTTGACGCCCGCGATCGTCTCCACCGCTGACGACCCGGCGCTGCCGTCCGATGCCCCGCCGCCCAGCGCCAGCTTGCGCTTGGCGTCGGCGAGCTCGCGCTCGGCCTTGCGTAGCGCGTCGGTCAGCGCCGCCACACGCGCGGGCACGTCGTCGGGCGAGGTTTTGAGGCTCGCCGCCGCCGCCTTCAGCGCATCCTCGCGCTGCGTCAGATAGGCACGCGCCGCTTCGCCGGTCAGCGCCTCGATCCGGCGGACACCGCTCGCGACCGCGCCTTCGCTGACGATCTTGAACAGCGCGATGTCCCCCAGCGCGCGCACATGCGTGCCCCCGCACAGTTCGATCGACCAGTTGCGACCGTCGTCGCCGGGGCGACCCATGGAGAGGACCCGCACCTCCTCGCCATATTTCTCACCGAAAAGCGCCATCGCGCCCGCGGCGATGGCGTCATCGGGGCTCATCAGCCGCGTGCCGACCTCCACATTTTCGCGGACATGGCGGTTCACCTCGGCTTCGATCGCGGCAATGTCCTCGCTCGAGAGCGCGGCCGGATGCGCGAAATCGAAGCGCAACCGATCCTCGGCGACGAGGCTGCCCTTCTGCGTGACATGCTCGCCCAGCCGGTGACGCAGCGCCGCGTGCAACAGGTGCGTCGCGCTGTGGTTCGCGCGCACCCGGTCGCGCCGCGCCTCGTCTACCTCGAGCGCGATCGCGTCGCCCACCGCCACCCGCCCGATCGCCACCCGCACCTTGTGGGCGTGCAGCTTGCCGAGCGGCTTCGCCGTGTCGTCGACAATCACGTCGATCGACTTGCCCGATCCTGCCGCGGCCGTGATCCGCCCCGCATCGCCAACTTGCCCGCCGCTCTCCCCATAAAAGGGCGTCTGGTTGGCGAGCAGCCAGCCTTCCTCACCCGCCTCAAGGGCCTGAACCTCCGCGCCGTCCTTGACCAGCGCGAGCACCAGCGCTTCGCCCTTCGTATCGGTGTAGCCGATGAACTCGGTCGCGCCGTGCGCCTCGCTGAGAGCGAACCAGACCTCGTCGCTGGCACGCGCGCCCGAGCCCTTCCACGCCGCAGCCGCCGCCGCCTTCTGCACCGCCATCGCCGTGTCATAGCCGGCGCGGTCGACGCCGATGCCACGCACGCGCAGTGCATCTTCGGTCAGGTCGTAAGGGAAACCGTAAGTGTCGTAGAGCTTGAACGCGGTCTCGCCGGGCAGCGTGCCGCCCTCGCCCATGCCGACCGTTGCTTCGTCCAGCAGCCGCAGCCCCTTGCCCAGCGTTTGCCGGAACCGGGTTTCCTCCCGCGCGAGCGTTTCCACCAGCAGCGGCTGCGCGCGGACCAGTTCGGGGTAGGCGACCCCCATCTCCCCCACCAATGTCGGCACGAGCCGGTGAAGCAGCGGCTCGTCCGCGCCCAGCAGATGCGCGTGGCGCATGGCGCGGCGCATGATCCGCCGCAGCACATAGCCGCGACCCTCGTTGGCGGGCAGCACCCCGTCGGCGACGAGGAAACCCGACGAGCGCAGATGGTCGGCGATGACGCGGTGGCTCGCCCGGGCGTCGCCCTCGGCCTCAACCCCGGTCGCCTGCACCGAGGCGGCGATCAGCGCCTTGAACGTGTCGGTGTCGTAATTGTCGTGCACGCCCTGCATCACCGCGGCGATGCGTTCGAGGCCCATGCCGGTATCGATGCTCTGCCGCGGCAGGTCCCGCACGACCTCCCCCGCCGCCTGCTCATACTGCATGAAGACGAGGTTCCAGATCTCGACGAAGCGATCGCCGTCTTCGTCGGGCGAACCCGGCGGGCCGCCCGCGATGTGCGCGCCGTGATCGTAGAAAATCTCGGAGCATGGCCCACACGGACCATCGTCGCCCATCGCCCAGAAATTATCCTTGGTGGCGATGCGGATGATGCGATCGTCGGGGAGGCCTGCCACCTTGCGCCAGAGCGCGGCGGCATCGTCGTCAGTATGATAGACGGTGACCAGCAGCCGGTCCTTGTCGAGCCCCCATTCGCGGGTCAGCAAATCCCACGCCAGCTCGATCGCGCGTTCCTTGAAATAATCGCCGAACGAGAAATTCCCGAGCATTTCAAAAAAGGTGTGATGCCGCGCGGTGTAGCCGACATTGTCGAGGTCGTTATGCTTGCCGCCCGCACGCACACATTTCTGGCTCGACGTCGCGGTCTGATAGGGTCGCGTCTCTAGGCCGGTGAAGACGTTTTTGAACGGCACCATGCCCGCATTGACGAACATCAGCGTGGGATCATTGTTGGGAACGAGCGGCGCGGACGGCTCGACATGATGCCCCGCAGCGGCGAAATGCTCGAGGAAGGAACGGCGGATATCGTTGGTCGACGTCATGCCCGCGCGATAGGCGGCGGCGGCGACGGGAGCAAGATTTGCGGCCGGGCTCCGTCCGGCGCTCGGCCGCGCGAGTTGACGCCAATAGGGAAGTGCGGATCGAATTGGGCAGTCGATTGAGCGCCGAATTCAGCAGCACCGGCCCCGGCGGCCTGGGCGGATCGCCAGAGTGTAGATCCAACCGGCGCGGTAGCGATTCGTCATCAAGCGTTCGCGCGGGCGGAGATGATCCAGATCGCCGCATTGAAGCGGACTTCCTGATCGAAGCGGTGCGCCGCGATGACCTCGCGCATCGCGTCGGTGAAGGCAGCGCGCTCGGCGTCGTCCTCGAACGAAGCGAGCGCACTCGCGGTCGAACCGATCCGCGTGTGAAAGGCGAGCGCATCCGCTTCCGGATCGGTGCCGCCACCGGTGACGAAGGGCACCTTATGCGCGTGGCCTACCACATCGCGCCATCCCGCAGCATTGAGGATGGCGCTGACGCGATTGAGGTTGGCAAAGGCGAAGGGGCCCGGTGCATCATCGGGGCTTGCCGGGCCATCGGGAAGCAACGGCGCGAACGCCTGCGTCCAGCTGTTTTCGCTGCGCGAGCGGAAACAGCTGAACACCAGCTTTGCGCCGGGAGCAGCCCGCCCGCGAAGATGCGCGAACGCCGCGATGGGATCGTCGAAGAACATCACTCCATGCCGCGAGACGATGAGGTCCGGACGCCAGGCCGGGTCCTGCCATCGTGCCGCATCAGCCACCGCGAAGCGGCAGCGCGATACCTCAGCCGCGCGCTCACGGGCCACGTCGATCAGATCGGGGGACAGATCGATGCCCAGCACGTGTGCGTTGTCGAGCCTTTCTGCCAACGACAGCGAAAGCGAACCTGCACCGCAGCCCACATCCAGCAGCTGCAGCGCGTCCCCGACGCGCGGCTTGTCCCTGGGCGCACGATCGAGCAGATCCACAGCAGCGTCGACCAATAGCGACCCGATGCTCGTGAAGGCGCGGTCAGTGCGCCGCCATTCCGCCGCCCACGTCTCCCCGACGCGGCCCTGCCAGTCTGCTGTGGTGGTCATGCCGCGTCTGGGTCGCCGTCATATCGAAACAGCGCGACACGATGGCCGTGCGGCGTCGATGCCTCGAACCGGCGGCCGCCCGGAAAGTCGAACGCGGGCATGGTGATCAGTCCGCCCGCAGCGACGACCGCCCGTTCGGCCCTGTTCAGGTCGGCGACAGCAACGCCGATCAGCGCCGCCGACATCGCGCGCTCCGCAACGTCGGCGGAATCGGCGGCACCCGGTCGGTCGACCGCGACGAGGCCGAGTTCGCAACCGCCGTCATGCGAGCTCGCATAGCCATCGCCGTAGGCGGTGAAGGCCCATTCGAACGCCTGTTCGAAAAACGCGCGCTCGCGCGCGACTTCGGCGACGGGGAGCTCGACATAGCCGAGCCGCCCCGCCACCGCGGCGCCGTCATTCATCGTCGAGCTCGTCCCCGTCGGGCCCGACCATCATTTCCTCCGAGACCTTGTCGGTCTGCGCGCGGATCGCCTTTTCAAGGCGCTCCATCACGTCCGGATGTTCCTTGAGGTAGGTCTTGGCGTTCTCGCGGCCCTGGCCGATGCGGATCGAGTCGTAGCTGAACCAGGCGCCCGACTTCTCGACCAGTCCCGCCTTCACGCCGATGTCGAGGATCTCGCCGACCTTGGACACGCCCTCGCCATACATGATGTCGAACTCAACCTGCTTGAACGGCGGCGCGACCTTGTTCTTGACCACCTTCACGCGCGTCGCGTTGCCGATGATTTCGTCGCGATCCTTGATTTGGCCAGTGCGGCGGATGTCGAGCCGCACGCTGGCGTAGAATTTGAGCGCATTGCCGCCGGTCGTCGTCTCCGGATTGCCGTACATCACGCCGATCTTCATGCGCAGCTGGTTGATGAAGATCACCATGCAGCGCGAGCGGCTGATAGACCCCGTCAGCTTACGCAACGACTGCGACATCAGTCGCGCCTGCAGGCCGACGTGGCTGTCGCCCATCTCGCCCTCGATCTCGGCGCGCGGCACCAGCGCGGCGACCGAGTCCACCACCAGCACGTCGATTGCGTTCGAGCGCACCAGCGTGTCGACGATCTCGAGCGCCTGTTCGCCGGTGTCCGGCTGCGACACGATCAGCTCGTCGATGTCGACGCCCAGTTTCTTGGCATAGACAGGGTCAAGCGCATGTTCGGCATCGACAAAGGCCGCGGTGCCGCCCGCCTTCTGCGCCTCGGCAATCGTGTGCAGCGCGAGCGTGGTCTTGCCCGAACTTTCCGGGCCGTAGATTTCGATGACGCGCCCGCGCGGCAGCCCGCCGACGCCCAGCGCGATGTCGAGCCCGAGCGAGCCGGTCGAAATCGCCTCGACCTGCATCGCCTCTTTCGAGCCCAGTTTCATCGCCGAGCCCTTGCCGAACGCGCGGTCGATTTGCGCCAGAGCCGCGTCCAATGCCCGCTGCCGTTCCGCGCTCTGCGCCATGCCGTCACCTCCAATGAGTTTGAGCTGCGCCGCCATGGCCGCCTCTCCTTTTCGCCTCTAGTGCGTCGCCCGCAGCCCCGCAACGGCGCCGCAACCCGAGCGATGTATCGACTTTGTTCCACCAGAACAAGGGGCGAACTTTGCTGGCGCTGAAACTTGCGTGCGGGCACGCGAACGCCTAGCCGCGAGGGCGTGAGCACGCTCCCCGCCCGAACCGACGCCACCCCCGCTGAGGCCGCCGAACCGCCCTACCTGCGCGGCCTCAACCCGCCGCAACGCGAGGCGGTGCTGACGACCGAAGGCCCGGTGCTAGTGCTCGCTGGGGCCGGTACAGGCAAGACCAGCGCGCTAACCGCGCGCATCGCGCACATCATCGCCAGCCGGCGCGCCTACCCCAGTCAGATCCTCGCGCTCACCTTTACCAACAAGGCCGCGCGCGAGATGCGCGAGCGCACCGAACGCATGCTCGGCCCGATGGCGGAGGGGATGGGATGGTTCGGCACATTCCACGCGATCGCCGCCAAGATGCTGCGCCGTCATGCCGAACTGGTCGGACTGCACAGCAATTTCTCGATCCTCGACGTCGATGACCAGTTGCGGGTGATCAAGCAGATTCTCTCTGCGGAGAATGTCGACGACAAACGCTGGCCTGCGCGACAGTTCGCAGGGCTGCTCGACCGCTGGAAGAACCGCGGGCTGACGCCGGACGAGGTGAGCGCCGGCGACGACGACGGCTTCGCCCACGGCAAGGGACAGCGACTTTATACCTTGTATCAGGAGCGGCTGAAGTCGCTCAACGCCTGTGATTTCGGCGATCTGCTGCTGCACATGCTGGTCGTTCTGCGCACCCATCGCGACGTGCTGGAGGAGTATCACCGCCGCTTTCGCTACATCCTTGTCGACGAATATCAGGACACCAACCAGGTCCAGTATCTGCTGCTGCGGCTGCTCGCTCAGGGGCACAAGAATATCGCGGTGGTCGGCGACGACGACCAGTCGATCTATTCATGGCGCGGCGCAGAAGTTGCCAACATCCTGCGGTTCGAAAAGGATTTTCCGGGCGCCAAGGTGATTCGGCTCGAGCAGAATTATCGCTCAACGCCGCACATTCTAGGCGCGGCGTCGGGGCTAATCGCCAACAATGGCGAACGGCTCGGCAAGACGCTTTGGACCGAGGTCGACGCAGGCGAGAAGGTGCGCGTCATCGGCGTGTGGGACGGCCCCGAAGAAGCGCGCCGCGTCGGGGAGGAGATCGAGGGGCTGATGCGCGACGGCGTCTCCCCCGACCATGCCGCGATCCTGGTGCGCGCGAGCTTCCAGACGCGCGAGTTCGAAGAGCGATTCGTCCAGATCGGCCTCCCCTATCGCATCGTCGGCGGCTTTCGCTTCTACGAGCGCGCGGAGATTCGTGACGCTATCGCCTATCTCCGGCTGATCCACCAACCCGCCGACGACCTCGCGTTCGAGCGCATCGTCAACACACCCAAGCGCGGGCTGGGCGACAAGGCGATCGCGGCGGTGCACGGCGTCGCGCGCGATGCGGGCGTCCCTTTGCTCGGTGCGGCGGCGATGATCGCCGATAGCGACGAGGGCACCCCACAGGCCCGCCGGGCGCTCGGAAATTTTGCGCAGAATATCGTCAAGTGGCGCGACGCCGCCGCGGCGATGCGCCATCCCCAGTTGATGCAGCTGGTGCTCGATGAGTCGGGCTACACGATGATGCTGCAGGCGGATCGCAGCGCGGAGGCCGCGGGGCGGCTCGACAACCTCACCGAACTTGTCCGCGCGATGGAGGAGTATGAGACGCTCGAGGCATTCCTCGAGCATGTCAGCCTGGTGATGGACAATGAGGCGGCGGCGGAGGAGCCGAAGGTGACGGTCATGACCGTCCACGCCGCCAAGGGGCTCGAATTCGACCACGTCTTTCTCGCCGGGTGGGAGGATGGTCTCTTCCCCTCACAGCGGGCGCTAGACGAAGGCGGGGCGGCGGCGCTCGAGGAGGAGCGGCGGCTCGGTTATGTTGCGATCACGCGCGCCAAGCGACGCTGCACCATCCTCCACGCCGCCAATCGCCGCGTCTATGGCCAGTGGCAGAGCGCGATCCCTTCGCGCTTCATCGCCGAGCTGCCCGACGATCATGTCGAGAGCGAGACCACCATGTCGGGCGGCGAGTCGCTGTGGCGCGCCAACTGGACGCAGGCGGCGGACCCCTTCGCCGACGTCGCGCGCGGCACCGGGCGCGGGCCGGGCTGGAGCCGCGCCAAGGCGATCGGCTTCGACCCCGCGCCCAAACGCGTCGCAGAGGCGCGCGGCAGCGCGGTCAGCTTCGGCAACCCAGGCCGCAGCGACCTCGCCATCGGCATGCGCGTGTTCCACGACAAGTTCGGCTATGGCACGATCGGCGACATCGAAGGCAACAAGCTCACCATCGATTTCGAATCCGGCTCGACCAAGCGGCTGCTCGACAGCTTCGTGACGCTCGCGTGATGCGCGATACGCTATCGGGCGAGCGATGAGCGACACCGCGGCAGTCGCCCCGCACCCGCTGCGCATCGCGGCCTATCGCCATTATTTGCTGGCGCGCTTTGCCTCGACGATCGCGCTGGCCGGGCTGACGCTGATCATTGGCTGGCAGATGTACCATCTCGCGCGGCTCACCATGTCGGTGAAGGAGGCGACGTTCCTGCTCGGCATGATCGGCGTCGCGCAGTTTGTGCCGCTGTTCCTGCTGACGCCGGTCACCGGACTGGTCGCGGATACGGTCGACCGGCGATGGGTGACGCGAGCAACCACGGCGCTGATGCTGCTCGTGGCGGTGGGGCTGGCGGCAGCCACGCTCACCGACCGGATCAGTATCCCGCTCCTGTTCGCCGCGGCGGTAGCGATGGGGATCGCGCGCGCCTTTTCCGGACCGGCGTTCAGCGCGCTGGCGCCCAATTTGGTGCGGCGCGAGCAGCTGCCGACTGCGATCGGCCTGTCGTCGACGGTATGGCAGGTCGGCACCATCGCCGGCCCGAGCCTCGGCGGTGTGCTCTACGCTGCCCACCACAGCCTCACCTATACCGTCTCAGCCGTGCTCTACGTTATCGCACTGGGGTTGTTGTTTCTGATCCCGAAGGTCCCCCAACCGCCCGCCCAGACCGACCAGCGTCCGCTCGAACGGATGCGCGAGGGGTTTCGCTACGTCCGCACCAACCGGCTGGTGTTCGCGTCGATCACGCTCGACCTGTTCGCAGTGCTGCTCGCCGGCGCGACCGCGCTGCTGCCCGTGTTCGCGCGCGACATCCTGCAGACCGACAGCGCCGGACTCGGCATCCTCGCGGCAAGTATGGGGGTAGGCGCGGCGATCGTGGCGCTGCTGTTCGCCTGGCGGCCGATGAGGCATGACGTCGGCACCAAGATGTTGGCCGCGGTGGGGGTGTTCGGGGTCGCCGTGATCGTTTTTGGCCTCTCGCGCAGTTTCTGGCTGAGTGCCGCTGCGCTCGCGGTCGCCGGGGCGGCGGACATGGTGTCGGTCTACGTCCGCTCCTCGCTGATCCAGCTCCACACCCCGGACGCGATGCGCGGGCGGGTGAGCGCGGTGTCGCAGCTGACGATTTCCGCGTCGAACGAGCTTGGCGAAGCGGAAAGCGGGCTGCTCGGCTCGGTGCTCGGTCCGGTCGCGGCGGTGGTCGTCGGGGGCGTCGGCGCGATCCTCGTCACCGCGCTCTGGGCGTGGCGATACCCGGAGCTCAGGCTTGCAAAGAGCTTTGATCCGCCCGACATGACGCGAGCCGACTGAAGCACTGCCGGAGCCCCGACCCCATGAAAGCGCAATCGATCCTCGCCACGATCGGCAACACGCCGCACGTGCGCATCAACCGCCTGTTCGCCGATACCGGGCACGAAGTGTGGGTGAAGTGCGAGCGGGCCAATCCGGGCGGATCGATCAAGGATCGCATCGCGCTATCGATGGTCGAGGCGGCGGAGGCGGACGGGCGGCTGCGTGCCGGCGGCACGATCGTCGAACCGACCAGCGGCAACACCGGCATCGGTCTCGCCATGGTGGCAGCGGTCAAGGGCTATGACCTCGTCCTAGTCATGCCCGAATCGATGTCGCTGGAGCGGCGGCGGCTGATGCTTGCTTATGGTGCGCGCTTCGATCTCACGCCGCGCGAAAAGGGCATGAAGGGCGCGATCGAGCGCGCGCAGGAGATCGTTGCGGGCACGCCCGGTGCCTGGATGCCACAGCAGTTCGAGAATGATGCCAATATCGACGTGCACCTGCGCACGACCGCGCAGGAAATTCTCGCCGACTTCGCCGACACGCCCCCCGATGTGCTGATCACCGGCGTCGGCACCGGCGGGCACATCACCGCCTGCGCTCGCGTGCTCAAGGCGCAATGGCCGCAGCTCAAGGTGTTCGCGGTTGAGCCGACGCTGTCGCCGGTCATTTCGGGCGGAGCGCCGGGACCGCACCCGATCCAGGGTATCGGCGCCGGCTTCGTTCCCGCGAACCTCGACACGTCGGCGATCGACGGTGCGATCCAGGTCGAAGCGGAGGCTGCAAAGGAGATGGCCCGGCGTTGCGCTCGCGAAGAGGGCATGCTGGTCGGGATCAGTTCGGGCGCCACGCTTGCGGCCATCGCGCAGAAGCTTGCGGAGCTTCCGGCGGGCAGCCGCGTGCTCGGCTTCAACTACGACACGGGCGAGCGCTACCTGTCGGTCCCTGACTTCCTGCCGGAAGCCTAGGGGCAACGCGGCAAGCTCATGCGGCATCGTCGCTCGCGTCGGGACGCGCCGCTGGGCGTGATCCTGCTGGTGCTGATCGTCGCCCTTGCTGCGGCGATCGGGCCGTTGATGCTGGGCGGCCGTGCGGAACCGGCTGCCCTGCCCCCTCCCGGCGCCGCGCCGCCCCCGGTCGAGCCCGTCACCCTGCTTCCGGTGACACCGCAGGATGCGCGAGCGCTCAATGCCGCGCAGCCCTTTGTCGCGGCGAGCAACCCGCCTGCATCGCCATTCCGCTTTGCCGGCACCATCGAGGATAATGCGCGCGCCACCGACTGCCTGGCCGCCGCCGCTCTTTACGAGGCGGGCGACGACTTCGAAGGTCAGCGCTCAGTCATCCAGGTGGTGCTCAACCGCGTGCGACATCCGGCCTACCCCAACACCGTCTGCGGTGTTGTGTTTCAGGGGTCCGAGCGGTCGACGGGCTGCCAATTCACCTTCACTTGTGATGGAGCGCTGAACCGGCGCTATTCATCTGCCGCGTGGGAGCGTGCGCGCGGCAATGCGATCGCCGCGCTCTATGGCTCGGTCGATCCGAGCGTAGGACTGGCGACTCACTATCACACCGACTGGGTGCGTCCGGTCTGGAGCGGTTCGCTCGACAAGGTGGCGCAGGTCGGCACGCACCTATTCTTCCGCTGGCCCGGCTGGTGGGGCAGCGCGCGCGTGATGCGACGAAGCGGTGGGGCGGGTGAACCGGCCATCGGCAAACTCGCAGGGCTGTCGCCGTTCCACGCGGCGGCAACCGGGATCTACCCGAACGTCGCCGTGGCCGCGTCCGATGCCGGCGCCGCTAGCGAGGCCGAGCTCGCAGCGGTCGCTAAGGGCCCGGTGCGTCAGACCATCGTCGCCGCGGCGCCCTTCGAGCTTGGCGACACGATCATCCTGACGCTCGGGCCGCGCGCGCCCGAGACCTTCCCCGCACTGGCCGAGCAGGCCTGCGGCGGACGCGAATATTGCAAGGTCATGGGTTGGTCGGATCCCGCCAACGTGCCGACGGGCGGGGCGATCGGCGATGCGGCGCGCGCGGCGATGAGCTTTTCTTACCTGCGCAACCGGGCGAGCGGCCTCGAACGCGCGCTCTGGAATTGCACTCAGTTCCCGCGCGACCAGCGCCAGCAGTGCATGCGCCGGGGCTAGCTGCGCTCGCGCTGCTTCGCCAGCCGCTCCAGGCGGCGGGCGCGGCGCACCCGCAGCGCGCGGCGGCCCTGCTGCCACCCCTTCCACAACCCACGCCGGTTCCATGGTTCGAGGAAGCCGTCGGCCGCGTCGGGGTCCAGCAACTCATTGTCCGCGATGAAGCGGTCGAAGCGACCGGGCGGGGTCAGATCCAGCAGTTCGAGGCGACGGCGGCCGGGCGCAGTCATGGCTTCGATCGCGCCGATCAGCGATCCGCCCGCCGCCTCGATTGCTTGGGCCATCTCCTCCGGGCTGACGCCGCAATGTTCGGCCATCAGCTTCCCACGAACGCCGGCGATTGCCGGGATCGTATCGCGATTGGCGGGCAGCGCGGCGTCGATCGCGATGTCGCATTCGCTATCCAACCCGAGCGAACGGTTGTTGAGGTTGGCCGAGCCGACGCGCAGGAAGCGATCATCAACGATCGACACCTTGGCATGGACGTAGATGTCCTGGCCCCCCGCGGTGACAGGCACATAGATGCGAAAGCGGTTGAGCCGATCGACCCGGCCGATCGCGCGGGCTAGGCGGACCCGGGCGGCATCCATCGCGCGCTGTTCGAGCCAGCCGTCCGCGGTGCGCGGCATGACGAGGACGATCTCCGGTGGATCATCCTCCCGCATCCGCGCCGCGATGCCAGCGGCGATCTTGCCGGCGGTGAAATACTGGTTTTCAATATAGATGAACCGCCGTGCCGCAGCGATCATGTCGAGAAACAGCGCTTCGACCTCGCGCACTTCGGTCCGGTTGCCATAGGCGGGCCGCGTGCGGGCGACGGCCACGTCCACCTCTTCGAACGAGAGGGCGAGGTCGTCCGGCCAATGCTCCGGGCAGGTTTCGATGGCGCCCAGTTCCTCACCCGTCGCGTCCTGCCAGCGGTCGCGCCCCAGTTCGGCGAGGCGGCCTGCAACCGGACCGTCGAGGACCATCGTCACATCGTGCCAGGGCGCATAGGTTTTGCCGCTTGGCAGGCGTCGCCGAGGCTCATCGTCGGCATGCTCGCATCGGTCCCAGCGCGCGCCGGAGATATCGATCCCGCCGCACACGGCGAGGCAGTCGTCGATCACCACCACCTTTTGATGGTGGCTGCTGCCCACCGGGTGGGCGCTGTCATAGCGGTAGCGGATCGCCGGAGCGACCTTCCACCGTGACAGCCACATCAGCGCCGACGGTCGGAGGAACTGGCGCATGGCGGCGAAGCTCCACTTCAGGATGTCGATTTCCCGGCGCGGATTGCGCTTGGCCAGGCGCAGCATGAACGCGCCGAGCGTTTCGCCCTTGCCCCGCTCGTCGGGCTCAAGCGGAATGCGAACGTCGAAATCCCAGCCGATGATGAGAATGCGTTTCTCGGCCGCCAGCATCATCTCGCGAACGAAATGATAATAGTCGGCCGCGTCGATCACGACAGACGCACGCGCGCTGCGTGCAATCGTCCAGCAGTTCCGCTCCGCCTCTACGATCGGCAGCAACATCGGGCCGGCATCGTCAATTCGGCTTGCTTCCATGTCCGATGCCGCCCCGGCCACGCCCCCCTCAGGCCCGTGATCCAAACACCCGCTCCCCAATGATCGCAGTTTGCGCTCTACCCAATGGCGGAGCTTTCGCGCAACGTCCGGCCCGTCAGTCGACAGGCATCGCACTTCCGACAAGCTTGGCGAAGGCACGGGCGCGGTGACTGATGGCGTGCTTCGCGTCGGGGTCCAGTTCTCCAAAGCTTTCCTCGCGGCCCATGGGGACGAACACCGGATCGTATCCGAAGCCGTTGTGCCCACGTGGCGGCCAGGTCAGCGTGCCGTCGACACGACCCTCGAACAGCGCCTCCGCCCCATCGGGCCAGGCGATGGCGAGGGTGCAGACGAACTGCGCGGAGCGATCGACCTCCGGCCCCTGCGCCGCGAGCAGGCCTTCGACCTTGCCCATGGCGAGATACCAGTCGCGCCCGCCTGGCCCTTCGAAACTTTGCCGTTGCGCCCAGTCGGCTGTGTAAACCCCAGGCCGGCCGCCAAGGGCGGCAACCTCCAGCCCGCTGTCGTCGGCGAGCGCGACCATCCCGCTCGCTCGAGCCGCTGCGTGCGCCTTGATGCGAGCGTTCTGGCGGAAGGTTTCACCATCCTCGATCGGCTCGGGCAGGCCGAGCGACCCGGCGCTGACCGGCACGATGCCATAGGGGCCGAGCAACGCCGAAATCTCGCGCACCTTGCCTTCGTTGTGGCTGGCGATGACAAGCTTGCCGGGATCGAGTCTGCGCATCCTCAGCGCCCCGTCGCCCGGTCCTGCGCCGCAAAGATTTCGCCGCAGCCAATCCTCGCCAGCCGCAGCAGCCGCAGCAGCGCCTCCTCGTCATAGGGCGCGCCCTCCGCAGTCGCCTGAACCTCAGCCAGCCGCCCGTCGCCAAGGAGGACGAAGTTCGCGTCCGCGTCGGCGCTTGAATCCTCGATATAGTCGAGATCGAGCACCGGCACCCCGCCGACGATCCCGCAGCTCACCGCCGCGACCTTGGTGGTGATCGGATCCTCGCTCAGTGCACCCCCCTTGATCAGCCCGTCGATCGCAAGCCGCAGCGCCACCCAGGCGCCGGAGATGGCCGCGGTGCGCGTGCCGCCGTCGGCCTGGATGACGTCGCAATCGAGCGTGATCTGCCGCTCGCCGAGCTTGGCGAGGTCGGTCACGGCGCGCAACGAGCGCCCGATCAGACGCTGGATTTCCTGCGTCCGCCCCGATTGCTTGCCCTTCGCTGCCTCGCGCTGGCCGCGCGTGTGCGTCGCGCGGGGGAGCATGCCATATTCGGCGGTGACCCACCCCTGCCCCTTGCCGCGAAGCCAGGGCGGCAGCCGCTCCTCCACGCTGGCGGTGACCAGCACCTTGGTATCGCCAAAGCCGACCAGCACGCTCCCTTCGGCGTGGCGGGTGAAGCCGGTTTCGATGCTGATTGCGCGCATGGCGTCCGCCGCGCGACCGGAGGGGCGCATGAACTTCTCCTGTGATCTCGAATGGCGCCGGGCATAGGCGCGCTTCGTTTGCGGCGCTAGATAGGGTGAGCGATGAAGCCGAACATCACCGACCTCAGCGACCGCGCGCGCGACATTTTCTCCGCGGTCGTCGAAGCCTATCTCAGCGAAGGGCAGCCGGTGGGATCGCGCACCCTGTCGCGTCGCGCGAACCTCAACCTCTCGCCAGCCTCGATCCGCAATGTCATGCAGGATCTGGAGGAGGCGGGGCTGCTCGCCGCGCCGCACACCAGCGCCGGACGGATACCGACGGAGATCGGTTTGCGGCTGTTCGTCGACGGCATGATGCACGTTGCCGAGCCGTCCCTCGAGGATCGCGCGCAGATCGAACAGTCCGTCGCCGACGGGCCGGTCGAGAGTGCGCTTGCGAACGCCACGGCTGCCTTATCCGGCCTGTCCGCGTGCGCGGGGCTCGTGATGGTGCCGCGGGCCGAGCGCGTGTTGAAGGAAATCGCCTTCGCCCCGCTCGCCGACGGACGCGCGCTCGTCATCCTGGTCGGCGCCGACAATTCGGTGGAGAACCGCGTCATCGATCTGCCGCCCGGCACCGATCCGGCGACACTGATCACCGCCGGCAACCTGCTGACCCGGGCGGTCGGCGGGCAGACGTTGAGCGCCGCGCTGACGAACGCTCGCAACGCGCTCGCCCAGCAGCGCAGCGCCATCGACGCGGCGGCCGCCGACCTTGTCGCGCGGGGGCTGGCGGCGTGGGGCGAAGACGGCACCGCGCGGCCGGTGCTGATCGTGCGCGGTCAGGCGCGGTTGATCGACGAAAGCGCGGCGCGCGATCTCACCCGCGTGCAGACGCTGCTCGACGAACTCGAAACGCAGGGGCAGATCGCGCAGTTGCTCGCCTCCGCCGGTGAAGGGCAGGCGACGCGCATCTTTATCGGAGCCGAAACGCGGCTGTTCGCGTTGTCGGGTTCGAGCCTGGTCGCGGCGCCCTGGCATGGGCGCGACGGCCGGGTGGTGGGGGTGGTCGGCGTGATCGGCCCAACCCGCCTCAATTACGCGCGGATCGTCCCCATGGTGGACTTTACCGCCCAAACGCTGGCAAGGCTGACAGGATGAACGACACGACCAACCCCTCCCCCGCCGCCGATAACGAGGCGGCCGCCATTGCCGCCGAAGCCGCTGCGGAAGCGCAGGCATCGCCGGCCGCCACCGATGATGCATTCGCGGCGCTTGAGGCGCAGCTCGCCGAGGCGAAGCAGGACGCGCTCTACGCCCGCGCCGAAATTCAGAACGTGCGCCGCCGCGCGGAAAAGGAAGTGGCCGATGCGCACGCCTATGCGGCCACGCGGTTCGCTCGCGACATCCTGTCGGTTGCCGACAACCTCAGCCGCGCGCTTGATTCGCTCCCGCCCAGCGCGCGCGAGGACGATGCGTGGACGCCATTCATCACCGGCATCGAAGCGACCCAGCGCGAACTGCTGTCGGTGTTCGAGCGCAATGGCGTGAAGCGTATCGAAGCGATGGGCCAGCCGCTCGACCCCAACCTCCACCAGGCGATGATGGAAATCCCCCACGACGAAGCCACCCCCGGTACGATCGTGCAGGAGATTCAGGCCGGCTATCAGATCAAGGATCGGTTGTTGCGGCCGGCACTGGTTGGGGTCGCGAAGGGGGGTTGAGAGCGGAGCGTAGCACTTGCTCCGCTCGGTGAATTTGGCGGTGCAACATGATAAAATCATGTTGAGTAACGATGCGCCCCGAACGCCCGAATTCCGTACTTTGGCGAGTGTTCACGAATAGTCCCGCTATTTCGCCGTCAAAGTCGATGATGCGAAGCTTGCTGTGAACAATATCCGCGCGAGCTTTTCGTACATCGTCAGCCGATTTCAAAGCGTCGCAGATACAACTTCACCGCTGCCAAACGGCAGGACAGCCTCATAGGCGCTCAACCCCGGCTTCCCGGAGACCGCTATGCCCTGGCGGAGTAGGAAGGCGTGGCGGACGATTTCGGCTTGCTGTTCCAGACCATAGGCGTCGAACGGCTTCCCCCGCTCCAGCACATAGTCGTAGCGCACGAACGGGTGGCGCATCAGGGGCAAGTACCAGCGCCCCCGGGTTTGCGTCTGCCAGATGTGCGTCAGCTCGTGCAGCAGCAGCCCTTGTCGCCCAGTCGGCGCAGCGCAGAAATCTTCGCAGAAAAGGTCGCCGTGCGGGTGGAAATGGATACGCCCCATCGGCGCCATCACCACGTTGCGCGGCTGGAAAAACGCCCAGCGACGGTTAACCAGCTCGACCCCGTCGAGGTCGATGGCGTCGCCGAACATGCTGCGGGCGAGCCTAACCTCCTGCGCGGTCAGCCCGCGACGCTCGCTCACCAGCGGATCAGTGGCCGCTATGTTCGCCGCCACCCGAAGCCGACGCGCTCCCCATCGGTGTCGGCGTGGTCGGGCTGAAGGTGAACACCACCGGCAGATTGCCGCCGTCTTCGAAATGCAAAAGGATCGTCGCGCGGCCATTCGTGCGCGCGGCTTCGCTCGGGCCGTAGAGCATGAGGTGCTTGCCGCCCTGGCGGAATACGACTTCGCCATCGGCCGGGACCGAGACCCGTGCAAGCGGCACCATCTCCATGACGCCGTTATTCATGCGGCTTTCGTGCATTTCGACCCGATCGAAGTCGGGCGAACTCGCGCGCACGATAACCCGTGGGCTCGGCCCGGCGGCAAAGGTGAAGTAGGCGGCCGAGGGAGCGTCCGGGTTGGCGTTCGCGCGCAAGACCGCGCCCCGCACGCCATAGCCGCCGGCGAGCGCCGTATCCGCGCTTTCACCGCCTCGTTGGCACCCCGTCACCGCGGTCGCAGCCATGGCCAGCGAGGCGATCATCCACGTTGCACGCATCGAACTTCCCACCCTCTCACATGCTCGCCTCGGTCGCGCGTTTGCACGACCAATCTCCGGCTTAGCCGCCCCACATGCCCTTCACCTTGTCGAAGAAGCCTTCGGGCTCCTCGTCCTCGGTCTCACGCAATTGCTCGAGCAATTCGCGCTGACGGGCGCTCAACTTCGTGGGCGTCGTTACGGCGACCTCGACGATCAGGTCGCCACGGCCGCGGCCGTTCAGCACGGGCATCCCGCCACCGCGAATGCGAAGTTGTTTCCCGGACTGGATGCCTGCGGGCACGCGAACCTCATGCGCCTCCCCCCCTAGCCCGTCGAGCTGCAATGTTCCGCCAAGGGCCGCCGTCGCGAAGCCGACCGGCAGCCGCGCCATCAGCGTCGTGCCCTCCCGTGCGAAGGTCGGATGCGCCGCCACGTGCAGGAAGATGTAGAGGTCGCCGGGCGGAAGCCCGCGCGGACCCGCTTCGCCTTCCCCGGAGAGGCGGATGCGCGTGCCTTCGTCGACGCCGGGCGGGATGTTGACCGACAGCGTCTTGCGACGGTCGACGCGGCCTTCGCCATGGCAGCTGCCGCAGGGATCGGCGATCACCTCGCCCCGGCCACCGCAGCTCGGGCACATCCGCTCGACCATGAAAAAGCCCTGCTGCGCGCGCACCTTGCCATGGCCGGCGCAAATGCCGCAGCGCTTGAGCTGCGTGCCCGGCTTGGCGCCGCTGCCGGAGCATGTGGCGCAGGCGACCGCGACTTCGACGTCGACCTCCGCCTGCTTGCCGGCAAACGCCTCCTCGAGGCTGATCTGCATGTCGTAGCGGAGGTCGGCGCCGCGCGCCGGCCCCCTCCGCGGCCCCGCGCCACCGCCGAACGCGCCGCCGAAGATGGATTCAAAGATGTCGCCGATGTCGCCGAACTCGGCCCCGCCCGCGCCCATGCCTCCATTCTGGAACGCCGCTTTGCCGAAGCGATCATATGCCGCGCGCTTCTGCGGGTCCTTCAGGCAGTCATAGGCTTCGTTGACCGCCTTGAAGCGCGCCTCGCTCTCCGCGCAACCCGGGTTGCGGTCGGGGTGAAAGCGCATCGCCTGACGGCGATAGGCGGATTTGAGCGTGCCGTCGTCACAGGTCTTCTCGACCTCCAGCAGCTCGTAATAGTCGATGTCGAGGCTCATTTCGGCGCGTCGTCAAAGGAACGGGGGCGACAGATCTCTCCGCCGCCCCGCGTTCGTCAGCCCTTGTTCGCGTCGGAGTTGGTGTCGTCGACCTCGGAGAACTCCGCGTCGACCACATCGTCCTGCGACGCAGTGCCGGTGGCTGCAGCATCCGCCGCCTCGCCGCCCGCGGCACCAGCGGCCGCGCCGCTCGCCTGCTCGCGCTCATAGATCGCCTGGCCGAGCTTCATCGCCGACTGCGAGAGGTTGGTCGACGCATCGCGCATCGCCGCCGCATCGCCGCCTTCGATCGCGGTCTTGGTGCTGGCGATGGCCGCCTCGATCTCGCTCTTGAGCGCCGCATCGACCTTGTCGCCATGCTCGGCGAGCTGACGTTCGGTGGTGTGGACAAGGCTCTCGGCGTTGTTCTTGGCTTCCGCCGCCTCGCGCCGCTGCTTGTCCTCATCGGCAAAGCGTTCGGCGTCCTTGACCATCTGGTCGATGTCGGCGTCGCTGAGCCCACCCGAGGCCTGAATGCGGATCTGCTGCTCCTTGCCGGTGCCCTTGTCCTTGGCGCTGACGTTGACGATGCCGTTGGCGTCGATGTCGAAGGTGACCTCGATCTGCGGCACGCCGCGCGGCGCGGGGGGGATGCCGACGAGGTCGAACTGGCCGAGCAGCTTGTTGTCCGCCGCCATCTCGCGCTCGCCTTGGAACACGCGGATGGTCACCGCCTGCTGATTGTCGTCAGCGGTCGAGTAAGTTTGCGACTTCTTGGTGGGAATGGTCGTGTTGCGGTCGATCATGCGCGTGAACACGCCGCCGAGCGTCTCGATACCGAGCGACAGCGGCGTCACGTCGAGCAGCAGCACGTCCTTGACGTCGCCCTGCAGCACGCCCGCCTGGATGGCGGCACCGATCGCGACCACTTCGTCAGGGTTGACGCCGGTGTGCGGCTCCTTGCCGAAGAAGTTCTTCACCACTTCGCGGACCTTGGGCATGCGCGTCATGCCGCCGACGAGCACGACCTCGTCAATCTCCTCATTCTTGAGGCCCGCGTCGGCCATCGCCTTCTTGCAGGGCTCGAGCGTGCGCTGGATGAGGTCATCGACCAGCCGCTCGAGATCGGCGCGGGTCACCGTTTCGACGAGGTGCAGCGGGGTGGTGGCGCCACCCTCCATGCGCGCGGTGATGAAGGGGAGGTTGACCTCGGTCGTCTGCGCTGACGAAAGCTCGATCTTCGCCTTTTCGGCCGCTTCCTTCAGCCGCTGCAGCGCGAGCTTGTCGGTGCGGAGGTCGATGTTTTCCTTCGCCTTGAACTTGTCGGCGAGGTAGCCGACCAGCTTGGCGTCGAAATCCTCACCGCCGAGGAAGGTGTCGCCGTTGGTCGACTTCACCTCGAACACGCCGTCGCCCACCTCGAGGATCGAGATGTCGAAGGTGCCGCCGCCGAGGTCATAGACCGCGATCGTCTTGTTTTCCTGCTTGTCGAGGCCATAGGCGAGCGCCGCCGCCGTCGGTTCGTTGATGATGCGCAGCACTTCGAGGCCCGCGATCTGGCCGGCGTCCTTGGTCGCCTGGCGCTGGGCGTCGTTGAAGTAGGCCGGGACGGTAATGACCGCCTGCGTCACCTTTTCGCCGAGATACGCTTCGGCAGTTTCCTTCATCTTCTGCAGCGTGAAGGCCGAGATCTGCGACGGCGAGTAATCGGTGCCGCCCGCATTGACCCAGGCATCGCCGTTCTTGCCGCGGCTGATGGTGTAGGGGACGAGGCCCATGTCCTTCTGGGTCATGGGGTCGTCGAAGCGGCGGCCGATCAGGCGCTTCACCGCGAAGATGGTGTTGTCGGGATTGGTCACCGCCTGGCGCTTGGCCGGCTGACCGATCAGGCGTTCGCCGTCCTTGGTGAAGGCGACGACGCTCGGCGTCGTTCGCGCGCCTTCGGCATTTTCGATGACCTTGGGGCTGCCGCCCTCCATCACCGCGACGCAGCTGTTGGTGGTGCCGAGATCGATGCCGATGACTTTCGCCATGAACGTGTAACCCTCTCAGAAATCTAAGGACAGAATGCGGGAGGGTGCGGCGTAGCCCTGGCCTTGAAAGACCGATTGCCAGACGCCACCCCCCGGTGCTGAGCGCGATATAGGTCGTGCTTTTTGAGCGACAAGACGACGCCGCCCCGCGGTGCGAGGTTGGCGCTGGTATCCGAGCGCGGCGCGGCCTAGCCTGCGCGCCATGAAGCGCTTTGTCTGGCTGTCGATCGCCCTCCCCGCTGCCGCGTTCGCGCAAGGCTCGCCGCCATCGCCCGCCCAGACGCCGCCCACTGCCGCCGCGGCGCCGTCGCCGACTCCGGCGAGCACCGACCGCTTTGCGAATGTTCGTGTCGAACCGCGACTGCTGGCGCCCGGCGTTGCCATGCTGACCGGCGCGGGTGGCAATATGGCGGTCGCATTTGGCGACGGGCCAACGCTGCTCGTCGATTCACAGTTCGCAGAGCTCGCCCCGCGCATCGAAGCGGCGATCTCGACATTGACGCCCCGCGCGGTCGGGACGCTGCTCAATACCCACTGGCACGCCGATCACACGGGCGGCAACGCCGCGTTCGCGCGGACGGGCGCGACCATCGTCGCCCATGCCAACGCCCGGCAGCGCCTTGCCGCTGGGCAAATGCTGCGCGGGCGCGCAGTGCAACCCGCGACCCCGAGCACGCTGCCGAGCGTCACCTTTGCCGACGTGGGCGGCACCCTTCACACCGGGGGCGGTGCGGTGCGGGCGCGATATTTCCCCGCGGCGCATACCGACGGCGATCTCGTCCTCTTTTTCGAGCGGGCCAATGTCATCCACATGGGCGACATATTTTTCAACGGCGGCACCTTCCCCTTCATCGACCGTGAATCCGGCGGCAGCGCATCGGGCATGCTCGCGGCCGTGGAAGCCGTGCTCGCCCGCAGCGACGATGCGACGCAGATCATTCCCGGACATGGCCCGCTCGCGCGCCGGTCCGACCTCATCGCCTATCGCGACATGCTTAAATCAGTGATGAGCCGGGTCAGCGCCGAACGCGCGCGAGGGCGTAGCTTGGCGCAGGTGATCGCGACGAGGCCGGCGGCGCAATGGGATCGCTTCACCGACCCGTTCATCACCGCCGACGCGTTCGTCACGGCGGTGTGGGAGGACAGCGCGATCCCTAGGCCGAACCCTCGACCTCGCCCGCCAGCTCGTCGATAAGTTCGCGCACTTCGGTCAAGCGCTCCCGCTCCTCATCGAGGATGGCGGCAAAGGCTTGTGCCTGAAACGCGGCGATCTCCGTTTCGTGGAGCCCGGCCGGAACCGAACTCGATACGATCGCGATCAGCCGCTCCGCCGCATGGAGGCGGCCCCAGAGATAGTCGTTCTCTCGGAAAGAACGGCTGAAAAAGGCGCCGAAGCTGTTGAACTGGATGCCCTTCAGCGTGGCCTCCACCCCGCCCACCCGCAGCGCGACCGCATCATCGGGAGAGATGCGATCGACCTTGATCGGGTCGAACTCGCCATCGCCCTGTCCCTGGAGCAGCGGCAGCGTCGCCGCATCGTAAAAGGCAAAGCCGAGATAGGCGTAGAGCAGCGCCCGCCGCGCCGCCTTGTCGACATCGCCCAGCGCCCGCGCGATCGCGCTGTCGACCGCTGCGTCGAGCGATGCAAGGTCACGCAGCCCAGCGATCCGAGCGATGAGGTCGCGTGCATCCTGGGCGTCTGCCTCGCCCACCGCCAACCCGGCATACCAGTCGGTCGCCAACCGCTCTTCATAATTGCCGCGCGCCTGGTGGATGGTGTCGCGCACCATATCCTCCTGCGCCATCAGCGCGTCGTGATCGTCGCGGTTGGCGGCCAATTCGTCGAGCCGGCGTGCCAGCTCCGACAGACGGCGAATACGGAAGGAAATGTCGTGTGCGCGGAGGAAATCGCCCACTGCCGGCGCCTCACGCCCGCGGCTTTCGAGCCGGTCGGCGCCGATCGTGGACACCGCCTGCGTCATGCGGGCGGTCCATAACGTCAGGTTACGGCCCGCCGGATCATAGGCCGTGGCGATGCGCGCAAGCTCGTTGATCGCGCCCGCCAGCTTGAGGTGGCCGTAGCCGAGGAAGCCGTAGCCCGCTTCGTCCCGCGCCCGCTGCTGCACTGACCGTCGCCAGCTCGCGAGCCTGGCCGGGGTGGGGCGGTCGAGAAAAAAGGTGAGACCGAGCGCGGATTCGACCCGTTCTTCGACCTCCGGCCGCATCGCCGCGACGATCCGGCGCATGGTGGCGATCCGCTCGCTCATCAGCGACAGCGCCTCGACATTGTCGCGGATCGGCTGCGAGCGCGGCAGGTCGGACAGCGCCTTGAGAATGGTCTGGACGAACCCGGGCAGCGGAGCGTCCTCACCGTCCCCGTCCGCTCCGGACGCGCCGAACCCGATCGACGGGCGGCCAGGCTTGGGATCGATATAGACGACGCGCCGGTCCACCTCGCGCCGCGCCTTGCGTTCGCGCAGGGCAGCGATCGCCGGTTTGAACGGCGCGTTCGCGAGCACGGACCCGTCGATCAGCACCCGGCGCTCCGCATATTCGGCGTCTTCGCCGAACAGTCGGGAGAGGAACGCGCCCCGCTGTAGCCACGCGCGGTCGCGCGTGGTCAGCACGCGGTCCAGCTCGTCAACGCGAAAGGGGGGGAAGGCCCCCGGAAAGCTCGCCGACGCGCGCGCGGCAAAGGTGAGCGCGATCGGATCGAGCGACGCATGGCTGCCCCCCGCGTGCCGAAAGGCGATCGTCACGCGATGTTCGCTCTCCCGCACAATCGGCGGGCTATTGAGCCGCATCACCCGATCTTCGCCGGCATAGTCCGTTGCGGTAAGCGCCAGGTCGAGCGGCAGGCCGCCGGGCACCAGCACCGGCCCCTTCGGTCCCTCCGCCATCGCGTCGAATGCATCGAGCAGCATCGCGCACAAGGTTTCGCCACCGAAGGGCGGCTCGAACCATCGCGCGCGGACGAACTGCGAGACTTTCGCGCTGACCTCGTCGCGAGCGCCGCGTTCCACCGTGGCATTGATCTCGCCGCCCGCGCGCGCCGCCCACCACGCGATCGGCTGCGCCCAGATTTTGCTGAAACGCGAGACGGGCCGCGCGTCGGGATCGAGCAATTCGCTGACATCCGCCCGTGTCAGCCACAGGTCGGTGAGCGGCTCGAGGCTCTCCCCACATGCAAGCGCGCGGGCGAGGAACGCGGCGTTGATGCCGCCAGCACTCGCCCCGGTGAGGATGTCGGTCACCACCCGCAGTCGCACCGAACCGGCATTCGCGAGACGGTCAAGCAGCGCACGATAGACGTCGGCGACGCCCCCCGCCGGCTCCGCGCGATCAAGCGCCATGCGGCTCGCGCGGGTGAGGTGCCAGACCTCCTTGGTGACGCCGTGCATATACACTGCGAGGCTGATCCCGCCGTAGCAGACGAGCGCCAGCCGCAGTTCCTTTTCGCGCATGACAGGGGCCTAGCACCCCCGCCGCCGCACGCCACCCCCTCGCTTCATCGGCATGCACGCGGTAGGGCGAGAGCCATGACCCGCCTCCGCATCGTGCTCGCCACCGGGGCGCTGGGTCCGCTCGACTACCGCGCGCCCCATGGGCTGCAGGTGCCGCCGGGCAGCTTCGTCGAAGCGCCACTCGGACCCCGGCGGATGCTTGGCGTGGTGTGGGGCGATGACGCTTCCGACGCGCTCGCCGCGGATCCGGTGGGCGACAATCGCCTGCGCGAGATCCTCGGCGTGCTCGACGTGCCGCCGCTGCCCGCCGAGCTGATGCAGACGATCGCTTGGACGGCGGATTATTACCTCGCTCCGGTCGGCGCCGTGCTGCGCATGACGATCCCCTCCGCGGCATTCGACGCCGGCGGACGCCCGCAGCCGATCTACGCCCTCTCCGGCAAGGCGCCGGGGCGGATGACGCCGCAGCGTGAGGCGGCGATGACGGCGATTGGCGCCACCCACGGCACGATCGGCGACCTGCGCGATCTGACGGGCCAGAGCGACAGCGTGCTGAGGGGTCTGATCCGCGACGGCGTGCTCGCGCAAATCGCGCTGACCAGCGATGCCCCGCCCCCGCGGCCGGACCCCGACCACGCTGCGCCTGCGCTCAACGAAGCGCAGTCCGACGCGGCATCGCGCCTGCGCGGAGCGATCGGCGGCGGTTTCCAGCCGTTCCTCCTCGACGGCGTGACCGGTTCGGGCAAGACCGAGGTGTATTTCGAAGCGGTCGCCGAGGCGCTGCGCGCGGGCGGGCAGGTGCTCGTCCTCCTCCCCGAAATCGCACTGACCGAACCCATGCTCAAGCGGTTCGAGGCACGTTTCGGCTGCGCGCCGGTCGCATGGCATTCCGGCCTGCGCCAGTCGGAGCGGCGGCGCGCCTATCGCGCCATCGCCGACGGCAGTGCCGGGGTCACCATTGGGGCTCGCTCTGCGCTGTTCCTCCCCTATCGCAACCTGTCGCTCATCGTCGTCGATGAGGCGCACGAAGCGAGCTTCAAGCAGGAGGACGGCGTCCACTATCACGCGCGCGATGTCGCGGTGATGCGCGCGAAGTTCGCGCAGGCGCCGATCATCCTCGCCAGCGCCACGCCCGCGATCGAAAGCCGGGTTCAGGTCGCGTCCGGCCGATATGAAGAGATCCGCCTGCCCGCCCGCTTCGGCAGCGCGGTCATGCCGTCGATTGCCGACATCGACCTGCGCGAGACCCCGCCCGAGCGCGGCGCCTGGCTCGCCCCGCCGCTGGTCGAAGCGATCGCCGCACGTCAGGAGCGCGGCGAGCAAAGCCTGCTCTTCCTCAACCGCCGGGGTTATGCGCCGCTGACGCTGTGCCGGACCTGCGGCCATCGCTTTCAGTGCCCCAACTGCACCGCCTGGATGGTGGAGCATCGCCTGTCGCGACGGCTCGCCTGCCACCACTGTGGCCATGTCATGCCGCCGCCGCGGGTCTGCCCGGAGTGCAACGACGAGGACAGCCTCGTCGCCTGCGGACCCGGTGTCGAACGCATCGCGGACGAGGTGAAGCTGCGCTGGCCCGAAGCGCGCACCGCCATCGTCACGTCCGACACGCTCTGGTCGCCGGAACGCGCGGCGGAATTCGTGAACGCGATGGACGCCGGCATGATCGATATCGTCGTCGGCACGCAGCTGGTAACCAAGGGCTATCACTTCCCCAACCTGACCCTCGTCGGCGTGGTCGATGCGGACATCGGGCTGTCGGGAGGCGACCTGCGCGCGTCGGAGCGAAGCTTTCAGCAGATCGCTCAGGTCGCCGGACGCGCCGGGCGCGGCGACAAGCCGGGCGAGGTGCTTGTGCAAACCCGGGCGCCGGAAGCGCCGGTGATCGCCGCGCTGATCGCAGGCGATGCGGAAGCCTTTTACGCGGCGGAAACCGACGCGCGCGCCGAAGCGGGGATGCCGCCGTTCGGTCGGCTCGCTGCGATCATTGTATCGAGCGAAGACGCCACCGCCGCCGAAGCGACCGCCGCCGCGCTCGGCAAAGCACGTCCGCAGGCGGACGGCGTCGACATCTATGGCCCCGCCCCCGCCCCGCTCGCGATGCTGCGCGGCCGCCACCGGCACCGGCTGCTCGTGCACGCGACGCGCGCCTTTCCATTGCAGCGGCTGTTGCGTGACTGGTTGGGCAGCCTCGCCTGGCCAAGCCGGGTGCGGGTCGCGGTCGACGTCGATCCCTACAGCTTCGTCTGAGGTCGGCGGCGGACGTTAGCGAACAGGAGTGTCGCGCAGTTCCGCGATCTCGGCCGCAAGCCGTTCGGCGCGCACGCACGCCTCAGTATCGCCACGCTGGCAGCGGTCCGCCTGTCGCGCCCGATCGCGCTCGAGCCGACCGATTCGCGCCTCACGTTCGCGCAAGCGCCGGCCGAGATTGCGATCCGCCTCCGACTGGCTGGTGGTCGTCCAGTCGACGACCTGCCCCACCGCGCGCACCGGCGCTGTGATGATGTTGGCCGCGGTCGAAAGGCAGCCGCCTAGCAACAGGGCTGCGGGCGCAAGAAAAATCAGCGAAACGCGCATGGCAGCACCCTCAACAGCTCAGCCTGACCGCCAAGTGAACGCCGCCGATCGTTGCGGCGAGATGTCATCGCTCCGCGAGCAGGCGAGACAAGGACTGGCGCAGCCCCGGTCCGATCGCTTCGCGTGACAGGCCGACCGCGACATTGGCTTCGACATAGCCCTGATGCGAGCCGCAATCGAACCGTTGCCCGGCAAAGGTAACGGCGTGGAATGGCTCGCGCCCGATCACCGCCGCCATCGCGTCGGTCAGCTGGATCTCGCCTCCCGCTCCGCGCGGGACATCAGGGAGCGCGCGCATGACGCCGGGTGAGAGGATGTAGCGGCCCGACACGATCAGGTTCGACGGCGCCGCTTCGACGTCCGGCTTTTCGACGAGCCCGCGCACCTCGGTCAGTGCGCCCCTGGCTTGCCCGGGATCGATCACGCCGTAGCTCGACACCGCCTCCCGCGGCACTTCGAGCACCGAAATGAGGTTTCCCCCGACCTCCGCATGAGCGTCGGCCATCTGCTTGAGGCAGCCGGGGGTTCCCAACATGAATTCGTCGGGCAACAGCACCGCGAAGGGCTCGTCGCCGACGATCTCCGCCGCGCAGCCAACCGCATGGCCCAGCCCCAGCGGTTCCTGCTGGCGAATGAACACCGCCGCACCCGGCGGCAGTCGAGATCCATCGAGCACATCGAGCGACTTGCCGCGCGCGGCCATCGTCGCTTCAAGCTCGTAGGCGATGTCGAAATGATCCTCGATCGCGCCCTTGCCGCGGCCGGTGACAAAGATCAGCTGTTCGATCCCCGCCTCAATCGCCTCATCGACAGCATATTGGATGAGCGGCCTGTCGACGATCGGCAGCATCTCCTTGGGCACGACCTTCGTGGCGGGCAGGAACCGCGTGCCGAGACCGGCGACGGGAAAGACCGCCTTGCGCACCCGGCGCCGCGAGGACGCGTCGCTCACGATTGCGGAGCCAGCTTGTCGGCGTGGGTCTTGGTCAGCTTGGCGAGCTTGGGCGGAATGACCGCGAGACAATAGCCGTTGCGCTGTCCTTCGCCCGACCAATAGTCCTGATGATACCCCTCCGCCGGCCACCAATCGCCCTGTTCGATGGTGGTGACGATCGGCTGCGCGTGGTCGGCCTGCGCCCGCGCGATCGCGGCACGGGCCTCCGCCTCCTGTCCGGCCGACTGCGGGAAGATCGCGGTCCGGTACTGCGTGCCGACATCGTTGCCCTGCCGGTTGAGCTGGGTCGGGTCGTGCGTCGCAAAATGCACGTCAAGGAGGTCGCCGTAGCCGATCTCCGCCGGGTCATATTCGACCCGGATCGCCTCGGCGTGCCCGGTAGAGCCGCTGCAGACCGCCTTGTAGGTCGGGTTGGCAACCGAACCGCCGATGTACCCGCTCTCAACCGCCTTCACGCCGCGCAGCCGCTTGAAGACAGCCTCCGTGCACCAGAAACACCCACCGGCGAAAATCGCGACTTCGCCGCCTGCGTCTTTACTCATTTAAATGATCCCGGGGTCAGTTGCCGTTGGTTGGGGATGTGGGGGCGTCCGACGCGCCCGGCAACGGCTGCGGCCTGGTATCGTCGCTCGCGCCGGAGCGCCGTCCGAGCAGCGCCGGCCGCGCCCGCGGATCGCTGGCGAGCGTCGCGCGCATCGCGTGCTGCTCGGCCTCCACCGCGATGACGCGTTCGCGCCACGGCGAATGGGTGCGGCCGAACGGATGCGGACTGTCGTTGTTGGGACCGAACCGCTCCCAGAACGCAATCGGTGCCCGGGGGTCGTAACCGGCCAGCTGCAGGAGCCAGACTGACAGCCGATCCGCCTCCTCCTCCATCGCGCGCGACAGCCTCGTGTAGCGCCGGAGGTAGCGGCGATAGTCGCGCGGCGTGCCCGACTGCTCGGTGCGTTCGCGGTGACGCAGGATGTTGTGCGCAAGTTCATGCGCGATCACCGCGGCGAGTTGATCGTCGCTGGCTTCGGTAAACTGGCTCATGCCCGCGGTCACCTGAACGATCTCGCCATCGGCATAGGCCTGCGGGTCGTCCTCGGTCACCACTTCGAAGCGGGTTTTGCACCCCGGCGTACCGACCAGCCGCACCGTACGCCGCGTTGCGTCCGGCTGCACGAGTTCGACCTCGACCGAGCCGGTCGCAAGCGCGCCATCGATGACGCGTTCCGAATTGGCGAGCGCGAGGCGTTGCTCGCCGTCCGCCGACAATGTCAGGGGCGCCATCCCGGCGATGGCGGCAATGCCCGTTCCGGGGCGGATTTCCGCCCTCGACGCAGGGCTTCCGGGCGCGACTGCGGCGACGAACAGCGACGCGCCGGGCGGGATGCCCCACGCGCTGCGGACGTTCTGGCGGATGCCTTTGCCGTACTGACCTAGCTCGCCGAGCGTCCAGCCCAGCGTGGGCGCGGCGTCGCACCAACCTGCGGCAGCAGCGGCCCCCGACAGGCGATGGCCGATGCGGATGACCCGCTCCTCCATCTTGCCCAGCTTCGCCAGCCGCTCGTCGATCGAAGGCCGCTCCGACCGGCGCGACTGCGCATCGGCCGCCTGCGGCACGAACGCCAACGCCAGCGCGAGCGTCGCGACCCAGCCTGTGCCCCGCACCCGAGCGCGCATCCCGTCAGCCCCCTTGCGCCACTTCAGCACGCAGCGCCTTGCGGTCGAGCTTGCCGATCATCGTCTTGGGCAATTCGCTACGGACGACCACGCGGTCGACCCGCTCATGCTTGCCAAGCTGCCCATTGAGCCAATCGCGCAACGCGTCCTCGCCGCAGCCGGTCGCGTCATCCTCGAGCGTTACGTAGGCGCGGGGGACTTCACCGCGATAGGGGTCGGGCACCCCCAGCACCAACGCCTCCTTGATGCCGGCGTGCTTGCGCATCGCCGCTTCGATCGTGCTCGGATAAACCTTGAATCCGCCGACCGCGATCATGTCTTTCAGGCGATCGACGATCCGGATGTAGCCGTCACTGTCGATCGTGGCGACGTCTCCCGTGCGTAGCCACCCGTCGGACGTGAAGCTGTCGGCGTCGGCCTCGGGCCGGTTCCAGTAGCCCTGCATGATCTGTGGCCCCTTCACGAGCAACTCGCCCGGTTCGCCGTCGGCGGCGGGGCGCTGGCTGTCGTCACGATCGGCGAGACGCACGCGCGTGCCGGGAAGTGGCTGGCCGATCGTCCCCGGCTTCCCCCCGCTGACATAGGGGTTGACCGACACGACCCCGCTGCTTTCGGTGAGGCCATAGCCTTCGACCACGCTCGACTGCGTCGCCGCCTCGAACCGCGCCTTGAGTTCGGGCGGCATCGGCGCACCCCCCGAAATGCACACGCGCAGGCTCGAAAAATCGGTCTTGCCGATGTCGGGGTGGTCGAGCAGCGCCTGAAACATGGTCGGAACGCCCGGCAGCGCGGTCGCACGGGTGCGTTTGATCGCCGCCAGCGTCGCACCGGCATCGAAGCGGGGCAGCATCACGATCCGCCCGCCGTTCATCACCGTCCGGTTGAGCACACAGGTGTTCGCGAACACATGGAAGAATGGCAGCACGCCGACGATACGATCATCCATCGCGCGATCGTGGTCGATCGCGACGACCTGTGCCGCATTGGTGCTGAGGTTCGCGTGGCTTAGCCGCGCGCCCTTTGGCGTGCCGGTGGTGCCGCCGGTGTACTGGATCAAGGCGACATCGTCGGGCGAGACGTCGGCGCGCGTCGGGCGACCGTCATTGTCGATCAGCGCGGAGAAGCGGCAGATGCGCGGATCGTCGGGGACCGAGATCACCTCGCGCGACTTAAAATAGTGGAACAGCGCCCGCTTCACGCCGCCGAGGCCGCCGGCGACCGACCCGACCACCAGACGCTCGAGCGAACTCGCCTCCAGCACCTTGAGCGCATTGGGCAGCAGCGCCTTTGCCGACAGGGTGAACAGGATGCGCGTCCCCGAATCCTCGACCTGGTGCGCAAGTTCCTCAACGGTGTAGAGCGGGGAGAAATTGACCACGGTCGCCCCAGCGCTCAGAGCGCCGTAATAGGCCGCGACATAATGCGGCACGTTGGGGAGGTAGAGGCCCACCCGGTCGCCCTTCCCCACGCCCAGATCCTGCAATCCGCGCGCGACGCGGCGCACGCTCTCCAGCACCTCGGCGTAACGATAGTTGCGCCCATAAAAATCGATCATCGCGCGGGAGGCATGCCGCGCCGCCGACCGCTCGAACATAGCGACCAACGTGGTCGGCTGGAACTGTTCGTCCCACGCGACCGGATGGTCGAACCGCGCGGCATAGTCGAAATCATGCCAGCGACGTGCGCTTTCGGCTGCAGGTTCGGCGCTTTCGATCATCTCTCTCGCTTTGCGTCTTGAGCCGCTGTTGCGGCTTGCCACTGAGATAGCGGGGCGGCGCGGCGTGACAAGCCGCCTAGCCGCGCGGGTGGGCGCTGGCGTAAACGTCGAGCAACCACGCGGTGTCGACGCCGGTGTAGATCTGCGTCGAACGCAGGCTCGCATGACCGAGCAATTCTTGGAGGCTGCGCAGGTCCGCCCCTCGGGCCAGCAGATGCGTCGCAAAGCTGTGGCGCAGCGCGTGCGGCGTGGCGCGCTCGTCGAGGCCGAGGCTGCGGCGCGCGCGGCGCACCGCGCGGCGGACCACGGCGGGGTCGAGCCGATCCCCCCGCGCGCCCAGAAACAGCGGCGTGTCGGCAGCGATGCGAAACGGTGCCGCCTGAGCGTAAGCCCGGACCGCATCGCGTACGACCGGGAGCAGCGGGACCGCGCGGGCTTTGCCCCGCTTGCCCGTCACGCGCAGCACATCGAGCGCGGCGAGTGCGTCGCCATTCAGCGCCAGCGCTTCGGCCACGCGCAAGCCCGCACCGTAAAGCAGCAGAACCAGCGCCAGATCACGGGCACCGATCCACGGCGCGCTCGCCTCGTCGCGGGCGTCGTTCGCGAGTGCGTGAATGTCGCTCGGCGCGACCGGTCGCGGGAGGCCGCGACGCACCTTGGGGCCGCGCACCGCAGGCAACGCTTCGCGCTCGCCGCGAACAAAGCGCAGGAATGCACGCACCGCCGACAGTTCCCTCGCCGCTGAACTCGCGGCAAGCCCCCCCGCGCGCCGCTCGGCAAGAAAAGCGCGCAGCGTCGTCGCATCCACCGCACGCAGCCGCGCCTCATCGACCGTGGCCGCATCATAGCTCGCCAGAAATGCACGCAACCGCTCGGCCGCGGCGACATAGGCACGCACCGTGTGGGGCGAGCGGCGTTGCTCCAGCGCCAGCCTGTCGTGCCAGCGCGCCAGCAGGGCCTTCACGGCCGCGCCGCCGCGACGTCGCGCCCGGCAACAGCAACAGCAGCATCCGTCGAAGGCGCCGGCGCGGACACCTCTCCGCCCAGCACGATTTCGCCAAGGATATGGTCGAGCAGCAGTCGCCCCGCGCGACGGACACGAAGGCGGTCCCCTTGCTGCGCGACCATCCCCATTCGCGCCAGGCGCTCGACCGCAGATTCATCGACGAGCGCGTTCCGGGGCACGCCGCTCAGCGCGGCGATGCGGGCGAGTTCGACGCCCTCGACCAGCCGCAGCCCCATCAACAACGCTTCGTTCGCGCGGGTAACGGGGTCGAGCGACACCCGCTCCTTCACGCTATGCCCGTCGCGCTGGACCGCCGCGATCCAGTTTTCGGGTTTGCGATGCCGCACCCGCGCTTCGCCGAGCGCACGGCCATGCGCGCCCGGCCCGATCGCGAGATGATCGTCGTAGCGCCAATAGTGGAGATTGTGCCGACTCTCCTGCCCCGGCGCGGCGTGGTTCGAGATTTCGTACGCCGGCCGCCCCGCCGCAGCGGTCATCGCGTCGGTCGCGGCGTAGATGTCCGCTGCCAGCTCCTCGTCGGGCAGCGCCAGCTGGCCTTTCGCCGCGAGCGTCGCAAAGCGTGTGCCCGGCTCGATCGTCAGCTGGTAGATTGAGATGTGCCCGGTGCCGAAGGCCAGACCACGCGCCAGTTCGGCCTCCCAAGCCTTGAGGCCCTGTCCCGGACGCGCTGCAATCAGATCGATGCTGACCCGCCGGAAATGCCGTTGCGCGAGATCGAGCGCGGCAAGGCTCTCGCTAAGCCGATGCACCCGTCCGAGGAACGTCAGCGCCGCATCGTCGAGCGCCTGCAGCCCCAGCGACACGCGGTTGACCCCGGCCACCGCCAGACCGGCAAAGTTCGCCGCCTCGACCGAACTCGGATTCGCCTCCAGCGTAATTTCGACATCGGGTGCGAGGTCGAAATGCCGCCCCGCCGCATCGATCACCGCCGCGACGGTGGCGGGCGGCATCAACGACGGCGTGCCGCCGCCGAAAAAGATGCTGTCGACCGTGCGCCGTTGACCGAACCGCGCCGCCTCATGCGCTAAGTCGGTCAGCAGCGCATCGCGCCAAGCCGCCTGGTCGACGCTTGCGCGGACGTGGCTGTTGAAATCGCAGTAGGGGCATTTGGCGACGCAGAACGGCCAGTGGACGTAAAGGGCGAGTGGGGTGGACACCCGCTCACCTTACCCTCTCCCACCCCGCCCCGTCATGCTGAACTTGTTTCAGCATCCGCCGCGGCGGTGCGGGACGGACCCTGAAACGAGTCCAGGGTGACGGAAGCTGGCTACGCCACCGTCACGCCGCGACGAAATGCTCCGGCGCCAGCCCCATCAGCGCATCCGCCCCCGCCTCGATCTCGCGCCGCAACGCGCCGGCCTGCGGCATCACCCGCTCGGCAAAGAAGCGCGCGGTGGTGAGCTTGGCATTGTAGAAGGTGGCATCGCCAGACCCGGCGCTCAGGCCCGCACTCGCCGCCCTGGCCATGCGCAGCCACATCAGCCCCAGCGCGACGATGCCCACGATGTGCATGTAGGGATGCGCGCCCGCGCCGACGTGGTTGGGGTTGGCCATGCCGTTCTGCATGAACCACATCGTCGCCGCCTTAAGCTCGCCATTCGCCTTTTCGAGCCGCGTCGCAAAGTCGGCGAGGTTGGCGTCGCTCTTCGCCTCCGCGGCCTCGGCGTCGACCAGCGCGAAGAAAGCCTGGATCGCGCGCCCGCCATTCTGTGTGAGCTTGCGACCGACGAGGTCCATCGCCTGCACGCCGTTGGCGCCCTCGTAGATCATCGTGATCCGGGCATCGCGCACGAACTGGCTCATGCCCCATTCCTCGATGTAGCCGTGGCCGCCCAGCACCTGCTGCGCATCGGTGGCGATGGCGTAGCCCATGTCGGTGCCATAACCCTTAATGACCGGGGTGAGCAGGCTGATCAGGTCGTCGGCGGCCTGGCGTTCCTCGTCGGTTGCCGCGTGGTGGCTGAGGTCGACCTGCAGCCCGCCCCACAGGCACAGCGCGCGAAGCCCCTCGGTCACCGCCTTGGCGCGCATCAGCATGCGGCGAATGTCCGGGTGGACGAACAGCGGATCGGCCTTCGCCTCCGGATCCTGCGGCCCGGTCAGCGCGCGGCCCTGTCGCCGCTCCTGCGCATAGGCGACGGCGTTCTGATACGCCGCGTCGCCCTGCGAGAGGCCCTGAATGCCGACCCCCAGCCGCGCCGCGTTCATCATGATGAACATCGCGGCGAGGCCCTTGTTCTCCTCGCCGACAAGGTAACCCGTCGCGCCGTCATAGTTCATGACGCAGGTGGAATTGCCGTGAATGCCCATCTTGTGCTCGATCGAGCCGCAGCTGACGCCGTTGCGCGCGCCCAGCGAGCCGTCGTCGTTGACCAAAAACTTGGGCACAATGAACAGGCTTATGCCCTTCACCGTGTCCGGCGCGTCGGGCAGCTTGGCGAGGACGAGGTGGACGATGTTCTCGGTAAGGTCGTGCTCGCCCGACGAGATGAAGATCTTCGTACCCGTCACCGCATAGCTGCCGTCGCCGTTGGGCACCGCGCGCGTGCGGATGAGGCCGAGGTCGGTGCCGCAATGCGGCTCGGTGAGGTTCATCGTGCCGCCCCATTTGCACGACCCCATCGACGGCACATATTTCGCCTTCTGCTCGTCCGACCCCTTGGCGAGGATCGCTGCGACCGCGCCCTGCGTCAGCCCCGGATACATGGCGAAGGCCTGGTTGGCGGCGTTGGTGAACTCCTCCATCACGCAGCCGACGACGTGCGGCATGCCCTGCCCGCCGAACTCTTCCGGCAGCGTCAGCAGCGGCCAGCCGCCCTCGACGAACTGGTCGAACGCGGACTTGAAGCCGGTCGGCGTGGTGACGCTGCCGTCCGGGTGGCGCGTGCAGCCCTCGCGATCGCCGACCGCGTTGAGCGGCGCGAGCACGTCGCCGCAAAAGCGGCCGGCCTCCGCCACCACCGCTTCGACCATGTCCGGGCTCGCCGCCGCGAAACCGGGCAAGTTGGCGTAGCGTTCGAGCCCGATCACCTCGTTGAGGATGAACATGGTGTCGGTGACGGGGGCCTTGTAGCTCGGCATCGAAATGTCCTTGGTGTCGATGGTTGGGAGAGCAACGCCCGACCTTGCGTCGGGTCGCCTGAAATTCTCAGTGTTTGTCGCGGGCGGAGCGAACGATATCGATGAACTGTTCGAGCTCGTCGATCGAGCTGTCGATGTCGGCGCGCTGCCCTTTCAAAAACTCGATCCGCTCGCGGCAGCGGTCGATCGTCACCTGCCGCTGCGTCCGGCGATCGTCGCCGACATCGTAGAGGTCGATCATCTCGCGAATGGCGGACAGGCTGAAGCCCACCCGCTTGGCCCGCAGGATCCACGCCAGCCGCGCACGATCGCGCTTCGAGTAAATGCGGGCGATGCCGCGCCGAGCAGGCGCGATCAGCCCCTCGTCCTCATAGAAGCGCAGCGCGCGCGCGGTAACGCCGAACTCCGCCGACAGGTCGGTGATCGAATAATGTTCGCGGCCGGCCTCGTCGACCGTGTCGATATGCGATTGGCCATATTCGCTCGCCATGGCCCGATGGCTAATTGACGTTGACGTGAACGTCAACCGGCCGGCGCGGACAGCGCTCCCCCTTCGAGACATCCGAGCGACGATACGGGGGCGACAAGTGAGACGCGCGTTCCTATATGCGCCCCACCCCCGCGGTCCCCGAATCCACGAAAGCGCGCGCTCATGCTGACGACGCATCCGTTCGACGACGACAAACTGCGCGAAGAGTGCGGCGTGTTCGGCGTCTATGGCACCCCCTCGGCGTCGGCCATGACCGCGCTCGGCCTCCACGCGCTGCAGCACCGCGGACAGGAGGCGGCGGGGATCGTCAGCTTCGACGGGGTCGAATTTCATGCCCGCCGGGCGATGGGTCACGTCGCCGGCAATTTCGACAGCGGGCCGGTGATCGACAGTCTCTCGGGCACCAGCGCGGTCGGGCACGTGCGCTATTCGACGACGGGCGCGTCGGCGTTGCGCAATGTCCAGCCGCTGTTCGCCGACCTGTCCTCGGGCGGTTTCGCCGTCGCGCACAACGGCAACCTCACCAACGCCGCGAGTCTGCGCCGGCAACTTGTGCGGCGGGGTTCGATCTTTCAGTCGACCAGCGACACCGAATGCATCATCCACCTCGTCGCGACGTCGGGCTATCGGACGCTGATCGACCGCTTCATCGACGCGCTCCGCCAGATCGAGGGCGCTTACAGCCTCATCTGTCTCACCGCCGAAGGCATGATCGCCTGCCGTGACCCGCTCGGCGTGCGCCCGCTGGTGATGGGGCGGGTGGGCGATGCCGTGCTGTTCGCCTCTGAAACTGTCGCCTTCGACGTGGTTGGCGCCGAGTTCGTCCGCGAAGTCGAGCCGGGTGAGCTGATCATCGTCACCGACGGCGAAGTTCGCTCCCACCGACCCTTCGGCAGCTACCAGCCGCGCCCCTGCATTTTCGAGCACGTCTATTTCTCGCGCCCTGATTCGATCGTCGGCGGCACCAGCGTCTACGCGGTGCGCAAGGCGATCGGGGCGCAGCTTGCGCTCGAATCGCCGGTCGAGGCCGACCTCGTTGTGCCCGTTCCCGACAGCGGCACCCCCGCGGCGATCGGCTTTGCGCAGGCGAGCGGCATTCCCTTCGAGCTCGGCATCATCCGCTCGCACTATATCGGCCGCACCTTCATTCAACCGGGCGACCAGGTCCGCCACCTCGGCGTCAAGCTCAAGCACAACGCCAATCGCGCGCTCGTCGCGGGCAAACGTATCGTCCTCATCGACGATTCCATCGTGCGCGGCACCACCAGCCTCAAGATCGTGCAGATGATGCGCGAAGCGGGCGCGGCGGAGGTGCACATGCGCATCGCCAGCCCGCCGACGCGCCACAGCTGCTACTATGGCGTCGACACGCCAGAGCGTTCCAAGCTGCTCGCCGCGGTACATAATCTCGAGGAGATGAAGGCCTATATCCAGGCCGACAGCCTCGCCTTTCTGTCGATCGACGGGCTGTATCGCGCCGTCGGGGAGAGTGGCCGCGACCCGGCCCGCCCGCGCCATTGCGATGCCTGCTTCACCGGCGACTACCCCACCCGCCTGACCGATCAGGACGAGATGGGCGAGCCCGACCAGCTCGCGCTGATCGCCGAGCGCGTCGCCGGATGAGCGGCGCATTCGCAGGGCGCGTCGCGCTCGTCACCGGCGCCAGCCGCGGGATCGGCGCCGCCATTGCGCATTCGCTCGCCGCGCGCGGCGCGCATGTCATTCTCGTCGCGCGCAAGGCGACCGACCTCGAAGCGGTCGAGGACGCCATCCACAGCGCAGGTGGAACCGCGACCATCGTCCCGCTCGACATCACCGATGGCGAGGGCGTCTCCCGACTCGCCGGCGCGGTGGCGCAGCGGTGGGAGCGGCTCGACATGCTGGTGCTCAACGCCGCCGGCCTCGGCACGCTGGCGCCGCTCGCGTCGTCGGACATGGCCGAGGTCGGCCGCCTGTTCACCCTCAACGTCATTGCCCAGCACGGCCTGATCGCCGCATTCGAGCCGCTGCTGCGCCGAAGCGATGCCGGCCGCGTCGTCGCGCTGACGAGCAGCGTCGTGCGCACCCCGCGCGCCTACTGGGGACCCTACGCGGCGTCGAAGGCTGCGCTAGAGAATCTCATCGCGACGTTCGGCGACGAAATGGCGCGCATTTCCAACGTGCGCACCGCGATTGTCGACCCCGGCGCCACCCGCACCACCATGCGCGCGCGCGCCTTCCCCGGTGAAGACGCGCTGCGGGTGAAGGAGCCGGCGGTGGTCGGCGAAGCGGTCGCCGATCTTCTCGCCAGCGACTTCGCCAGCACCGCCTTCGTCCGCGTCGAAGGCTAGGCCTCCCGCGGCAGCGCGGCGTAGGCCGCGAGCGCCCGCTCGCGCGCTTCGCGATGGCCAATGCGCGGCGGCGGATAGTTCGCGGGCCGCACCCCGGCGGCCTCGGGATCGTGGATGACCTCGCTCGAGAGGTGCGCCAATTCAGGCACCCAGCGGCGGATATAGTCGCCCGCGGCGAACTTCTCCGACTGGCCGATCGGCGCCATGATCCGGCTGAACATGCTCGAGTCGACGCCGGTGCCCGCGACCCACTGCCAGTTGGTGCAGTTGTTGCCGTAATCGGCGCAGACCAGGCAGTCCCAAAACCACTCTTCGCCAAGTCGCCAGTCGATCAGCAAGTGCTTGATGAGGAAGCTCGCGGCGATCATCCGCACGCGGTTGTGCATCCAGCCGATCGCCCACAGCTGGCGCATGCCGGCATCGACGATCGGGTAGCCGGTTTCACCCCGCTGCCACACGGCGAGGTCGGCCTCCGCCTCCGCCCCCTCGCGCCAGCGAAACGCGTCAAACCGCCGCCGCCCATTGACCCGCGCGTAGTCGGGAAACTGCACGATCAGATTCTGCGCAAAGTCCCGCCACGCCAGTTCCGAGGCCCACGTCGCGCTCCCCGCCGCGCCGCCCTGATGCCAAGCCTGCGCCGCGCTGATCTCGCCGAAATGGAGGTGCGGCGAGATCGCCGCGGTGCCCGGCTCCGAGGGCAGATTGCGCGCGGTGGCATAGGCCGCAACGCGCCCGCGGAAGGTATCGAGCCGCGCCGCCGCGCCCGCTTCGCCGGGCTGCCACATCTCGCGCAGCCCGCCCGCCCAGTCGGGCCGCGTCGGCAGCAGATCCCAATCGTCGAGTCGATCGCTGCGTGGCCATGCCGCCGGTGCTGGTACTCGCTCAGGGGCGGGCTGCGGCTTCGGCGGCGGCATGCGCGACGACAGCGCGCGCCAAAACGGCGTGTAGATGCGATAGGGTCGCCCGCCGGTCGTCACGCTCCCCGGCGGCGCCAGATAATTGCCGTCGTGCAGGACAAGGTCGAGCCTTTCAGCCACTGCCGCCTCAGCCGTGCGCCACCAGCTCTCGTAGTGCCTCAGCGCATGCACTCGCGTCGCGCCGACCTCCGCCGCGACCTCGGCGATGACGTCCGCCGAAGCGCCCCGCCGGAGGATCAGCTGCGAACCACGTTCCGCGAGCGCCTCGCTTAGGCGCGCAAGGCTATGGTGCAGCCACCAGCGCGATGCGCCACCCATCGGCCGCACGCCCGGCCCGACGTCGTCGAGCACGTAGAGGGGCACCACCGGCCCCTCTTCCGCGGCCGCCAACACCGCCGCCTGATCCGCAAGCCGCAGGTCGCGCCGCAGCCAGAGAATGGTCGGCGTGTCGCTCACGCGCGCGGTCGGCTCAGACAATGCGCGGCTGCTTTTCGACCTGCCAGGTCTGGCCCTTCTTTAGAAGCGCGGAGAGGTCGGCGGTCTTGCCTTCGCTCGCCGCCGCATTCTGCGCCATCACCGCCGCCTCGAACGTCGGACGCGGGTCGTCGTAGAGGACGCCCAAAGCGATCGGAAACTCACCGAACGGCATGTCGATCAGCATGTTCGCGACCGCGCGGTTGGTGACGTCATGCACCAGCACCCCCGCCCCCTGCCAGTCGCCGTCGGTCACATCGACCACCCGCAGTTCGAGCCGGTTGCGATCGAGGCTCAACCCCTGTGTGCCCTTGTTGAATAACATCGGCTGGCCGTGGCTCACCCACAGTTGAAGATGCTGGTTCGCCTTTTCGGTGAAACCTGCGAACACGTCGTCGTTATAGACGATACAGTTCTGATATATTTCGACAAAGGCCGCGCCCTTGTGCGCGTGCGCGGCCTTGAGAACATTTGGCAGCTCTTTGGCGACGTCGTAGGCGCGCGCTACGAACCGCGCGCCCGCGCCGAGCGCAAAAGCCGCCGCCTGCGCCGGGCGATCTACCGAACCGTAGGGCGTCGAAGGCGTGCGCGTCCCGACCGCGCTGGTGGGCGAATATTGACCCTTGGTCAGCCCGTAGATCTCGTTGTTGAACAGCAGGATCTGGCAGTCGAGATTGCGACGCAGGATATGAAAGCTGTGGTTGCCTCCGATCGACAGCGCGTCGCCGTCGCCGGTGATGATCCACACGTCGAGCTCCGGATTGGCGAGCTTCACCCCCGTCGCCACCGCTGGCGCGCGACCGTGGATGGTGTGGAAACCGTAGGTATTCATGTAGTAGGGGAAGCGCGACGAACAGCCGATGCCGCTGACGAACACCGTTTTGGCGGGGTCGGCGCCAATCTCCGGCATGGTGCGCTGCACCGCCTTGAGGATCGCATAGTCGCCGCAACCGGGGCACCAGCGAACCTCCTGGTCGGTCTCCCAATCCTTGGGCGACGATGCGCGAGCGATGGGGGTCATGTCGTTCATGGGTTCACCGCCTCGGGGCTGGGCAATTGGGTTTCGCTGTATTCTACCTCTTCGGGCGCATCACCGGTGCGGTCGAGTTGGCGGATCGCTGTCTCGATCTCACCGATGGTGAAGGGCTGGCCCGACACCTTGTTGAGCGGCTTCGCATCGACCAGAAATTGGTCGCGAAGCAGCGTCTTCAGCTGGCCGGTATTCATTTCTGGAACAATGACATGCTCGAAACTCTTGAGCAGCTCGCCCAAGTTTGCAGGCAGCGGCCAGATGTGGCGGATGTGGATGTGCGCCACCGAGGAACCGCGGTGGCGTGCGCGCCGCACCGCCTGCGCGATCGGGCCATAGGTCGAACCCCAGCCAACGATGGCAATGCCGTCGCCGGCCGCGCCTTGCTCGACCTGCTGATCGGGCACTGCGATACCGAGCACCTTGTCGCGGCGGATTTCAGTCATCGCTTGATGGTTGCTCGGCGAATAATCGATGTTGCCCGTGCCCGCCGCCTTCTCGATGCCGCCGATGCGGTGCATCAAGCCGGGTGTTCCCGGCTTCACCCACGGCCGCGCCATGCGCTCGTTGCGCGCGTATGGGAGGAAGCCGTCGGCCGGCGCTTCGGTCGTAAAGCGCACGGGGAACCGCTCGTAGCCTTCGAGGTCAGGCACCTTCCACGGCTCGGCGGCGTTGGCGATGTAACCGTCGGTGAGCAGCATCACCGGCGTCATATACTGCACCGCAATGCGGCATGCCTCGATGGCGCAATCGAACGCGTCGCCGGGCGAGCGCGCCGCAATCACCGGCAGCGGCGCGTCGCCGTTGCGGCCGTACACCGCCTGATAGAGGTCGCTTTGCTCTGTCTTGGTGGGGAGCCCGGTCGACGGCCCCCCGCGCTGCGAATTGACGATCACCAGCGGTAGCTCGGTCATGATCGCGAGGCCCATCGCCTCGGTCTTGAGCGCAATCCCCGGCCCCGACGACGAGGTCACGCCGAGGCTCCCCGCATAGCTCGCGCCGATCGCGCTGGCGATCGCGGCGATCTCGTCCTCGGCCTGAAAAGTCGTGACGCCATATTCCTTGAGGCCGGAGAGGTAATGCAGGATCGAGCTCGCCGGCGTGATCGGATAGCCGCCGAAGAACATCGGCAATCCCGCAAGCTGGGCGCCAGCAACGAGGCCGAGCGCCACGGCTTCGGCTCCGGTCATCGTGCGATAGAGGCCAGGTGCAACCGGCGCCGGCGCGATATGCGTGCGGTGCAGCTGACCGCCCAGCTCCACCGTCTCGCCATAGGCGTGGCCGGCGTTCAAGGCGGCGATATTGGCCTGCGCCAGCTCCGCCTTCTTGGCGAACTTGCCCTCGAGCCACTTGATCAACGGCGCCCGGTCGCGGTCAAACATCCACAACGCGAGGCCGAGCGTCCACATATTCTTGCAGCGCAGCGCCTCTTTGTTGCCGAGGCCGAAGGGCTTCACCGCCTCCAGCGTGCGCGCGCTGATGTCGATCGGGATCAGGTTGAACGCCGCGAGGCTGCCGTCCTCGAGCGGGTTGGCGTCATACTTCGCCTTGTCGAGGTTGCGCTTCGAAAACTCGCCGGTGTCGGCGATGATCGTACCCCCCGGCACCAGCGCGGCAAGATTGGTCTTGAGCGCCGCGGGGTTCATCGCCACCAGCACGTCGGGCGCATCGCCCGCGGTTTCGATGACGTCGGAGCCGAAGTTGATCTGGAACGCCGACACCCCGAACAGCGTCCCCTGCGGCGCGCGAATCTCCGCCGGAAAGTCGGGGAAGGTGGCGAGATCGTTGCCGGTCAGCGCGGTCGACAGCGTGAACTGGCCGCCGGTGAGCTGCATCCCGTCGCCGCTGTCGCCGGCAAAGCGCACCACCACCGACTCCCGCGGCGGTAGCGCGTTCGCCTCGGCAGCGGTGATTTCCGTAACGGCGGGAACGGCCTCGGCCATGAACGATGCAACCTTTTCGCGAGTTTTGCGCAGTCGTCCGGCCATACGCCCGCTAGGCAAGCCGCGACAAATGGATTTTGCTGGCCTAGCGTCGAGCGCGCAAGAGCCACGACGACAACGGGAGAGCGGTGATGAGCGAAGCGACGACCAACGATGGCGCACCTTTCGTGCGCGCCGACGTGCGGGCTTTCCTCGACTTCCTCAACGCGCAACCCGGCCCCAAGATGCACGAGATGAGCGCCGCCGACGCGCGCACGATGTTTCGCATGATGCGACCGATCGCCGATGAGGACGCTCGCCCGCTCGCGGTCGTCCGAGACCTTAGCTGCCCCGGTCCGGCGGGCGACATCCCGCTGCGCCTTTACGACGCGCGGGACCATCGCGGGCCGGGGCCGGTGATGGTGTTCTTCCACGGCGGCGGCTTCGTCATCGGCGACCTCGATACGCACGAGCCCTTCTGCGCGCGCATGGCGGAGATGCTCGATGTCCCGGTCGTCGCGGTCGACTACCGCCTCGCGCCGGAGCATCCCTGGCCCGCCGCGCCCGAGGATTGCGAGGCGGCGACCCGCTGGACCGCCTCCTCCCCCGCTGAGCTGGGCCGCCCCGCCACCGCGCTCTACCTCTCGGGCGACAGCGCCGGTGGCAATCTCGCCATCGTCACGGCGATGGCCTTGCGCGATAATCCCGCGCCGGTGGCGGTCGCGGCGCAGCTTGCCATCTACCCGGCCGCCGACATGGCCAACGAACATCCGAGCTTCGACGATTTCGCCGAAGGCTATCTGCTGACGCGCGAGGGGATGCAGTGGTTCGGCGAGGCCTACGCCCCCGACCCCGCGCACCATCACACGTCGCCTGCACTGCACAGCCAGAAGGGCATGCCGCCGACGGTGGTCGTCACCGCCGGTCTCGACCCGATCCGCGATCAGGGTCGCGCTTACGCCGCGCGCCTCGCGCAAGATGGCGTCACGCACATCTTTCGCGAGGCGGCAGGGTCGATCCATGGCTTCGTCCAACTGCGCAAGGCGATCCCCTCCACCGCCGCCGACATCGACGGCATGATCCTCGCCTTGAAGAGCCTCGCCGACGAAGCCGCCGGCGCGGCCGCATGAGCCACGAGGATCTCCCCTACCGCCCCGGCGTCGGCGCGATGGTCGTCAACGCCGAAGGCCGCGTCTTCGTCGGACGGCGCATCGACAACAAGGAACTCGACGCCTGGCAGATGCCCCAGGGCGGCGTGGACGACGGCGAGGAGCCCGAGACCGCGCTCTACCGGGAGCTCGAGGAGGAGACCGGCATCAGGCGCGAGCATCTCGAGCTGATTGCCTGCTGCCGTGCGCCCTACGATTACGACATTCCCCATGCGGTGGCGAAGACCCTGTGGGGCGGCAAATATCGCGGCCAGCGCCAGCATTGGTACCTGCTGCGCTTCATCGGTCGCGATGCCGACGTCGACATCGAACAGCCGCACCCCGAGTTCAACGACTGGCGCTGGAGCGCGATGGAAGAGCTGCCCGAGCTGATCGTGCCGTTCAAACGGCCGCTCTACGAAGCGCTAGTCGCCGAATTCGGCCCGCTCGCCGCCGCCCGCACAAGCGCATCCCGCTGAGCGATGGCGGTGCGGACCGCCGCTTGGAACATCGCAGGCGTCAGGCGCCCGGTGTTCTGATTATAACGCGAGCAGTGATAGCTATCGACCAGCACCATCCCGTCGGGCAGCCGGTGCACCGCGCCGTGGGCGAAGGGGTAAGCGCTGAGCCGCCCGCCCGCATTGCGCACCGCGGTGTCGTGGGCGATGCGCCCGAGCGCGATCTCGACCCTGAGCGTCGGCAGCGCCGCCCGCTGTGCCGCATAAAAGGGCGCGCAATTGGCGACCTCGCTCGGCTCGGGCTTGTTCTGCGGCGGCAGGCATTTGACCGAATTGAGGATCGCCACCCCGATCAGCTCGAAACCGTCGTCGGGTTCGGCGCGGTAGGTGCCGCGCGCGAGCCCGCACTTCAACAGGGTATCGAACAACAGATCGCCCGCGTAATCGCCGGTAAACGGCCGCCCGGTGCGGTTCGCGCCATGCTTGCCCGGTGCGAGCCCGACGAAACCGAGCCAGGCCTTAGGATCGCCGAATGCCGGCACCGGCGCGTTCCACCAGTCGGGATGCTCCAATCGCAACGCCTCGCGCAGAGCCACCAGCCGCGGGCAGCGGGGGCAGTCGGCCGACGGCTCATGCTCTGGCACCGGCGTCTGAAAGGGGATGGGGCGCTCCATTTTCATCGCCTTGGAGCCACCCGGTGAGCCGCGCAAGCGGCGCGCCGTGGCTCTACGCCATCGGCCTCGGCTCCAACCGCCGTCACCACCGTCACGGTTCGCCACCCGAGGTGTTGCGCGCGGCCGCGGGGGCGATGGTCTCACGCGGATTAGAGGTCGAGCGCCTGTCGCAGATCATCGCCAGCGCGCCGCTCGGCCCTGCGGAGCGCCGCTTTGCCAATGCCGCCGCGCTCATCCGCTCCCCCCTCGCCCCGCCCGACCTGCTCGCGCTGCTCAAACACATCGAGCACGATTTCGGTCGACGCGCCGGCCGACGCTGGGGCGACCGCGTGCTCGATCTCGACATCTTGTGGTGGAGCGGCGGAACGTGGCGCTCGCGCGCGCTCGCCATCCCGCACCGCGAACTGGCTCGGCGGAGTTTCGCGCTTGCGCCGCTCAACCAAATCGCGCCTCGCGCAAGACTCCACGCAGCCTTCCAGGTCACTCACTTCCACCACCGGCTCGCAACGCGCCGACCGCGCCGCGGTTGACTTGGACCACGATGGCCCTAACGGACGCGGCAGCGGTGCGGGCCCTTAGCTCAGTCGGTAGAGCAACTGACTTTTAATCAGTAGGTCGCTGGTTCGAACCCAGCAGGGCTCACCATCCGTACGCGGCGACGCTTGAGTCTGCGTCACTCGCTTTTCCAATGCATTTGACGGCATGCTCTGCTAGATTGAATCCGCGCCCGCGGGTTGGCGCCTCCGGATGTCTGTTGTCATGAGCCACGAATTGCCATTGCGCGCCCTTGCTTACCGAAGCCGGGCGGTTACTCCGATGACGCCGAGCGATCTCGAAATGATTGCGCTTTCATCCCGCCGCAACAATGCGCTCGATGGCGTCACCGGGCTGCTGCTCTCCGACGGCATCGACATCGTGCAGGTGGTCGAGGGCGTGCCGGAAGCGATCGAAGACCTCTTGGGTCGGCTCCGCTCCGATCCCCGCCATCAGGATCTGGAGGTCGTTTATGACCGCCCCGCCGAACGCCGCGCCTTTCCCGATTGGAACATGCGCCTCGACCTGCGGCCACCGGGCGGCGTCACGCCGCAGCTGTTTGCGGAAATGATCCCGGCGAGCGAACGCAAGGAGCTGCTCGACGCGCTGTTCGCCGTCTTCGCCTGAACGCGCTCAGACGATCACACCGGCGGCTCTAAGCGACGCGACCTCTTCGCCGGCCATACCCATGTCGGCAAGGATCGCGTCCCCGTCGGCGCCCGCACGCGGCGCTGCACGCGGATGATCCGCAGCCGTCACGGAATAGCGCGGGGCCGGGGCGGGCATGACCGTGCCGTCGACCTCGATAAAGGTGTCTCGCGCGACATTGTGCGGGTGCAATGGCGCCTCGGCCAGCGACAGCACCGGCGCGACGCACGCGTCGCTCCCGTCGAACAGCGCCGCCCATTCATCGCGCGGCCGCGTCGCGAACAGTGTGGCGAGCTTTGCCTTCAGATTGGGCCAGCCCGCCGCGTCGTCCTGCGCGTCGAAGTCGGGATCGGCGTCGAGCCCGGTCTTCTCGCGCAGCAAAGCGTAGAATTGCGGCTCGATCGCGCCGACCGCGATGAATTTTCCGTCGGCGCAGGCGTAGGTGTCGTAATAGGGCGCGCCCCCGTCGAGGCGATTGACGCCCGCGCGATCGGACCAGAACCCCATTGCGTGGAAGCCCCAGGTCATCCCTGCGAGCAGCGCCGACCCGTCGGTCATGGCCGCATCGACCACCTGCCCTTCGCCGCCCCGCGCGACGTGCAGCAGCGCGGCGAGCATCCCGTAGGCGAGCATCATCCCGCCCCCGCCGAAATCGCCGAGATAATTGACCGGCGGCACCGGCCGCTCGCCTTCGCGACCGATGGTGTGGAGGACGCCCGACAGCGCGATATAGTTGATGTCGTGGCCCGCCATGTGGTGCCACGGCCCGCTCTGTCCCCAGCCGGTCATCCGCCCGTAAACGAGCTTTTCATTGTCGCCGAGCAGCACCTCTGGCCCAAGCCCCAACCGCTCCATCACCCCTGGGCGATAGCCTTCGATGAGACCGTCGGCGCGGGCCGCGATGCGCCGTGCCAGCGCCACCCCTTCGGGCCGCTTCATATCGACGGCGATCGACCGCCGGTTGCGGGACAGCGGGTCCTTGGGATGAAACATCCCGCCGGACGGACGATCGATGCGGATGATCTCCGCGCCATGGTCTGCGAGCATCATGGCTGCGAACGGGCCGGGGCCGATGCCCGCAAACTCGACGATGCGAAGGCCGTGGAGAGGTCCGGGCATTGCGTGACTCCGTGATGAGGCGGACGGTCTGTGCCGCGGCGCAACCTCGGTCAAGCCGACATCAATAGATCAGATGCGCTCGCCGCTCCTCCGCCCAAGCGGCCTCGTCGGCGGTGGTCAGCGCGTCCAGGTCCGCCGGCGTCGCGCCCGCATCGTCGACCCATTCGCGCAGCAGGGGTGAGCCGTTGATGACGTCGATAGCGAGCTTGTCGAACTCATATTCGTAGGGGAAGTCGCGCCACAGCGGGTAGTCGGGGGCGAACTCGCGGATCGCCTTGAATGCCAGCGCCTGCAGCCGCCACGGCCGGAACGCGGCATGGTCGTACCACGGACCCTCGGCGTGGATCATCACCCCGCGGTTATGCGTCCCCTGATGCTTGTGGAAGGTCGGCTCGAAATGCACCTCGCGCAAGCGGCATCCCGCCAGCCATTCGGGCGCGAGCCGCTCCATCGCCTGCATGATCGCAACCGGATCAATGTCGGGCGCGCCAAACAGTTCGAGCGGCCGCGTCGTGCCGCGCCCTTCGCTGAGCGTCGTGCCTTCGAGCATCACCGTCCCGGCATAGGCGCGCGCCATGTTGAGGTTGGCGGCGTTGGGGCTGGGGTTGATCCACACCCGCTCGGTCGGCCAGCCGAACCCCGGCGCATCGTCGGGCGCCCAGCCGGTCATCGTCACCACCTCATATTCGACGTCGAGGCGGCTGGTGGCGATAAACCAGCGCCCCATCTCCCCCAGCGTCATGCCGTGCCGCATCGGCATCGGCCCCGCGCCGACGAAGCTCTCCCAACCGAGGCGCAGCGTCAGCCCCTCGATCGGGCGACCCGCAGGATTGGGGCGATCGAGCACCACCACCCGCTTGCCATGCTTTGCCGCCGCTTCGAGCACGTAAAGCAGCGTCGTCACGAACGTATAGATGCGGCAGCCGAGGTCCTGGAGGTCGACCAGCAGCACGTCGAACGTGTCCATCGACTGGCCGGTCGGACGGCGATGCTCGCCATAAAGGCTGAACACCGGGATGTTGTGGCGCGGGTCGGTGAAATCGTCCGACTCGACCATATTGTCCTGCTTGTCGCCGCGCAGGCCGTGCTGCGGGCCGAACGCCGCGGTGACTTTGACCCCCGCCGCTACTAGCGCATCGAGTGCGTGGGTGAGGTCGGCGGTGACCGAAGCCGGGTGCGCCAGCAGCGCGACCCGCTGTCCTGCGAGCGATCGGCGCAGCTCCGGCTCCACAAGCAGGCGATCGAGCCCAAACGCAACGCTCATGCGCCCTCCCCTTCGGCCAGCGTCAGCGCGAACCCAGCGCGGTCGTGAAAGTCGGGGCGGCCGCCGACATGTTCGAGCGCGAAATAGTGCAGCCGCCCATCGTTCCGCTCGATCACCGCGGCAAGGCCGACCTGCCAATCATCCGCCATTCCTGGCAGACGCGTCGCGAAGCCATATTCGGCGTGGGTGTTGCCCCGCGCCGCGGAAAAGGCGGTGCCGATCACCGAATACTCGCGCATCCCCGCGCGATAGTCGTCGAACTGGTACGCGGCCCACGCGCCCGAAGGCGAGCGGTTGAGCTCGACATAGCCGCTCGCGTTGACCGGCGCGACAAACGCTTCGAAGCACGTCGTGCGCCACAGCTCGTCGGCACGGCCGCTGGCGGCGGGGGGCCAGACGATCGTGTCGACCGCCCCCTCCACCCGCCAGCGCAGCGCGATCGCGCCCCCGGCGCCGCGTTCGGCAAGGGCGCTGACGATCAGGTCGTCACAAGGGGCGGACGGGTGCGCGGTGAGCCTCAACATCGCGCCGCCCTGCCCAAAGCAGCGCCGCTTTGGCAAGCGCCGCGCGCGCTGTTATGCGCCGCCCCATCATGACCAGTGCCTACACGTCCGACCTCCTCCGCCTGCTCGACGCGCGCGGCTATATTCATCAGGCGACCGATGCGGAGGCGCTCGATGCGCTGGCGGGGCGTGAAGTCGTGACGGGCTATGTCGGCTTTGACGCGACTGCGCCGTCGCTGCACGTCGGCAATCTCGTCTCGATCATGCTGCTGCGCCGGCTTCAGCAGGCAGGGCACAAACCCGTGGTGCTGATGGGCGGCGGCACCACGCGCATCGGCGACCCGACGGGCAAGGACGAAGTGCGCAAGATGCTCGACGTCGACAGCATCAACGTGAACATTGCCTCGATCCGTACGGCGTTCGAGCATTTTCTGACGTTCGGCGATGGCCCGACCGACGCGGTACTGGTCAACAATCAGGACTGGCTGGGCGAGCTCGGCTATATCGAGATGCTGGAGCTTGTCGGGCGGCACTTCACCGTCAACCGCATGCTCAGTTTCGATTCGGTCAAGCTCCGCCTCGAGCGCGAGCAGCCGATGACCTTCCTCGAATTCAACTACATGATCCTGCAGGGTTACGACTTCCGCCACTTGCGGCAGGCGCATGGGGTGCGGCTGCAGATGGGCGGCTCCGATCAATGGGGTAACATCGTCAACGGGGTCGAATTGAACCGCCGGATGGATGGCGCGGAGGTGTTCGGGCTGACGACGCCGCTCATCACCACCGCCGACGGCGCCAAGATGGGCAAGAGCGTATCGGGCGCGGTGTGGCTCAACGAAGCAATGCTGCCCGCCTATGATTACTGGCAGTTCTGGCGCAACGCTGACGACCGTGACGTCGGCCGCTTCCTGCGGCTGTTTACCGACCTGCCGCTCGACGAAATCGCGCGGCTGGAGGCGCTGGAGGGGGCGGAAATCAACGCCGCCAAGATCGTGCTCGCCGATGCCGCCACCGCCTTGTGCCGCGGCGAGGCGGCGGCGCAAGCGGCACGCGCCACGGCGACGAGCGCCTTCGCCGGCGGCGGGGGCGATGCCCTCCCCCGGACCACCGCGCCTGCAGATGGGATCACCCTCGCGGCGGCGCTGCGCGAACTGGGCTTCGTCGCCTCTGGCAATGAGGCTAAGCGCAAGCTCGCCGAGGGAGCAGTCCGGGTGGACGGTGAGGTCGTGCGCGATGCGATGCAGCGGCTGACCCCGGGTGCGGAGCCGCTGCGCATCCAGCTTGGCGCCAAACGCCACGGGCTGGTCGAACGGGAAGGCTGAGGCTGCGTCCTACCTTCGACGGCGAGGTCAGCCGTGAATGCTGAAACGAGTTCAGCATGACGGGGGGCGGGAGGGCCTAAGCCCACACTATCACCAGCTCCGTCACCCTGAACCTGTTTCAGGGTCCACCACCGCCTTTTACGAACAAGTAAGGGTTCGCCCCTCAAACTGATGGGGCGGAGGACCAGTATGATCCCGATCGGGAGCGCGACCTATCTCGGCGTTGACCAGCGTACCTCGCCGCGCACCGACGTCTATGCGCGCGTGGCGGTGTGCCTGCCCTGCGCGCGCATGGTCATGGCGACGATCGTGAATATCTCCGCGGACGGTGTGCTGCTGCGCTACGATGCACCGCTCGAGGTGGGCGGAAGATGCCAGTTGTCGCTGCCGGTGCTCGGTAAGACGCACGCGGTCGTAATCTGGTCGATGGGCGGGCGCAGCGGACTGAACTTCCTCGAACAGGTGCCCGAGCGCGACTATCTGCCGCTGCTGCGCGCCTTGGGCGCGCGGCTCGACGACTAACCCCCGCGCAGCATCGCCACCCCGGCGTCGCGCTCGAAAAGGTAGAGCAGCACTCGCGCCGCCTCACCCCGCGGTCCGTCGAGCCCGCCTTCATGATCTAGCAGCATCCGCGCATCGTCCCGCGCGACCTCGATCAGCCGATCGACTTGCTCGGGCGAGGCGAGCGCGAACGCCGCCTCCCCCGATTGACGCGTGCCGAGCAATTCGCCCGCGCCGCGCAGCTTCAAATCCTCCTCCGCGATGCGGAAGCCGTCGTCGCTGTCGCGCAGCAGCGCGAGCCGCGCCCTGGCGGTGTCGCTGATCGTCCCGGCGCGCAGCAGGATGCATGTCGATGCGCCCGTCCCCCGCCCCACCCGCCCGCGCAGCTGGTGGAGCTGGGCGAGGCCGAAACGCTCGGCGTTCTCGATGACGATCAGCGTCGCCTCGGGGACGTCGACGCCGACCTCGATCACCGTCGTCGCCACCAGCAATGCCACCCGCCCCGCCTGAAAATCCGCCATGACGACGTCGCGCTCAGGCCCCTTCATTCGCCCGTGGACGAGCCCGACCTTTTCCCCGAAGCGCAGCTTCAGCGCCGCCGCGCGCGCTTCGGCGGAGGTGGCGTTCGCCTCCTCATTCTCCTCGACCAGCGGGCACACCCAATAGGCGCGCTGGCCACTGGCGAGATGCCGCCCGACCGCTTCCACCAGCGTCTCCAGTCGGTCGGCGGACATTACCCGCGTATCGATCGGCGTGCGCCCCGGCGGGCGCTCGTCGAGCCGGCTCTGGTCCATTTCGCCATAGGCAGCGAGCGTCAGCGTGCGCGGAATCGGCGTGGCGGTCATCGCCAGGACGTGCGGCGCCACCCTGCCCTTGCGCGCCAGCATCAACCGCTGCGCCACGCCGAACTTGTGCTGTTCATCGACGATCACCACCCCGAGGTCGCGGTAGTCCACGGTCTCCTGAAAGATCGCGTGCGTGCCGACGAGGATGTCGATGCTGCCATCGGCGAGGCCCATCAGCGTCGCGGTGCGCGCGCGGCCCTTGTCCCGCCCGGTCAGGAGCGCGACCTCCACCCCAGTCCCCGCCGCCATGCGTCGCAGCGTCTCATGATGCTGGCGCGCGAGGATCTCGGTCGGCGCGAGGAAGGCGCCCTGCGTCCCTGCCTCCACCGCCGCCAGCAGCGCCATCAGCGCGACCAGCGTCTTGCCCGAGCCGACATCGCCTTGCAGCAGCCGCAGCATGGGTGAGGCCTGCGCCATGTCGCCGTCGATTTCGGCAATGGCGCGGCGCTGCGCTCCGGTCAGCGCGAACGGCAAGTTGAGCCGCCGCCGCAGCCGCCCGTCGCCGACGATCGGCCGGCCCCGCCGCGCGCGGCTTGCCGCCTTCACCAGAAGGATCGCGAGTTGCCCGGCGAACAGCTCGTCATAGGCGAGCCGGTCGCGCGCCGCGCTGTCCTGTGGTTCGGCATGCGCGCGAGTGAGCGCCGCCCTCCATGCCGGCCAGCCGCGCGCGGTGAGCACGCTCGGCGTGATCCATTCGGTGAGTTCTGGCACCTCCGCCAGCGCCTCGCCTACCAGCGCACCCATGCGCGGGTTGGTGATGCCTTCGGTCAGCGGGTAGATGCTCTCACGCAGCCGCGCGGCCATTGTGTCCTTGGGTTCGAGCACCTGATCGGGGCGCACGATCTGCCGCATGTCCCCCCACTGGTCGAGCCGCCCACACACCAGCCGCGGCTCGCCCAACGGCATCGCCTTTTTCGCCATGGCCGTTGCGCGCCCGAACCACACCACCGCAACATGATCGCCCGCGCTGTCGTAGGCGTCGACGCGGAACGGCGCGCGCGGGGAGGAGGGCGGGCGGTACTGGCGCGCAGTCAGCTCGATCACCACCCCCTGCCCGATCGCGGCGTCGTCGAGCCGCGTGATCCGCTGCCGGTCGATCCGCCCGGTCGGCAGATGAAACAGGAGGTCGCGCGTCCGCGTGATATCTAGCCGTTCGAGCGCCTTGGCGAGCTGCGGCCCCACCCCCCGCCGCGACGCGACATCGGCGAACAGCATGTTGAGGATCGACGGGCGCATGACTATGTCGCCGCATAAGGGCGTCCCCGCCCCCACGCCAGCGCCATGCCGAGAGGGCCGGTTTCGCCGTGCCCTCCTCTTGCCGTTGCACCAAGCCGCTGCCGCCCGAGGACGCTTCCGTGATCGAGATCGACCCCAACGACCCCCATTCGCTGCGCCGCCGCCGCATCCACTGGCGCGCGCACCATCGAGGCTTGCGCGAAGCGGATATGCTGGTCGGCGGCTGGTGGGACCGTAACGGCGCGAGCCTAGATGCTGCCGGGCTCGACTGGTTCGAGGAGTTGCTGGAGGAACAGGATGTCGACATCCTCGCCTGGGCGATGCGCCGCGAACCTCTGCCCGATCGCTACGCGGGCCCCTGTGCCGACAGCTTCCTCGCCGCCGATTATGTGAGCCTGCCGCCGCGATGAGCGACGCCATCGCCCGCATCGCTTCGGCCACGCGCCCGCTGACGCTCGCTCGCGCGGCGGCGGGGTTCACGCCGCTGCTCGCCGCCGACCTCGCACGTTCGGCATGGGGCGGACGCGGCGTGCGCGCGGTGTGGATCGCGAGCGACGAGGCGGCGATGCACGCGCTCGCCGACGCCGCGCAATGGTTCGCGCCCGAGCTTGAGATCGTTCGCTTCCCGGCTTGGGACTGCCTGCCCTACGACCGCGCCGGGCCGAGCCTGCGCGCCTCGTCCGACCGCCTCGCCGCGCTGGCGGCGTTGCAGGCGACGCTCACCGGTCCGCAGCTGCTCGTCACCACCGTCAACGCCGCGACGCAGCGCACGCTGACGCCGTTCCGCGTCCGCCAGCTGGCGGCGAAGCTTGCCCCCGGCACGCGCATCGACCGCGATGCGCTGGCGACGATGCTCACCGCCAATGGCTATGTCCGCGTCGATACCGTGGCGGATCACGGCGAATATGCAGTGCGCGGGGGGATCGTCGACCTCTACCCTGCGGGCGAGACCCATGGCTACCGGCTCGACTTCTTCGGCGACGAGATCGAGACGCTGCGCCGCTTCGATCCCGCCGACCAGCGCAGCGCCGGTTCGGCCGAAGCGCTGACCCTGCTGCCCGCCGCAGAGACGCTGCTGGATGAGGAGTCGATCCGCCGCTTCCGGACCCGCTACCGCGACCGCTTCGGCGCCACCGCGACCGGCGACCCGCTCTATCAAGCGGTGTCGGAGGGGCGCCGCCTCGCCGGGGTCGACCATTGGCTGCCGCTGGTCGAGGACCGCCTCGAAACGCTGTTCGACCATCTCGGCGAGAGCGCGCTGATCGTCCGCGATCAGGGCAGCGTCGCCGCCGCCGCGTCGCGCTTCGAGGCGATTGCCGATTACCACCAGAACCGTGTGGAGGCGGAGCGCAGCTCCCCCGGCGCCTACCGCCCGCTGCCGCCCGACGCGCTGTATCTCACCGAGGCGGAGTGGTCGGGCCTGCTCGACACCCGCGTCGCGCATTACGCGACCGCGTTCGACGAGCCGCCCGCCGCCAACGTCATCGACCTCGCCACCCGCCCGGCGCGCGACTTTCTGCCGGAGCGATCGGCGGGGGCGAACGTCTATGACGCACTCGTCACGCACGTGCGCGCGCAGAGCCAGCAACGCCACCTCCTCGCCTGCTACTCCGAAGGTTCGCGTGATCGGCTGCTGACGCTGATCCGCGATCACGGATTGGACGCGGTGGCAAGCGCCGATGGCTGGCAGGACGCCATCGCCACCGCCGCCTCCGCGCTGACCGCTGTGGTGCTGCCGCTCGACCACGGCTTTGCCACCGACGATATCGAGATTCTGTCCGAACAGGATGTGCTCGGCGACCGCCTCGTCCGCCGCCAGCGCCGCAAGAAGAGCGCCGACGCCTTCCTTGCGGAGATGGCGACGCTCTCGGTCGGCGACCTCGTCGTCCACCGCGACCACGGCATTGGCCGCTATGAGGGGCTGACTTCGATCCCCGTCGGCACCAACCCGCACGATTGCGTGTGGCTGACCTATGCCGGCGGCGACAAGCTGTTCGTGCCGGTCGAAAATCTTGACGTGCTGACCCGTTATGGCGGGGAGAGCGACGGGGTGCCGCTCGACCGTCTCGGCGGCGAAGCGTGGCAGCGGCGCAAGTCGCGCATGAAAGAGCGCATCCGCGAGATCGCGGGCGAACTGCTCGCCACCGCCGCCTTGCGTGCGCTGCGCCCGGCGGATGTCGCGGTCGCCGACGGCACGCTCAACGAATTCGTCGACCGCTTCCCCTACACCGAGACCGACGACCAGGACCGCGCCATCGCCGACGTGCTGAGCGACCTCGCCGCGGGTCGGCCGATGGACCGGCTCGTCTGCGGCGACGTCGGGTTCGGCAAGACCGAGGTCGCGCTGCGCGCCGCCTTCGTCGCGGCGATGGCGGGGATGCAGGTCGCGGTCGTCTGTCCGACAACCCTGCTCGCGCGGCAGCATTTCACAAACTTCGCCGAACGTTTCAAAGGCTTCCCGATCGAGATCGGCCGCCTCTCCCGCCTCGTCCCCGCGGCGGAGGCCAAAGCGACCAAGGAGGGGCTCGCCAACGGTAAGATCGACATCGTCGTCGGCACCCACGCCCTTCTCGCCAAGGGGATCGAGTTCAAGCGCCTCGGCCTCGTCATCGTCGATGAGGAGCAGCGTTTCGGCGTCACCCACAAGGAGCGGCTGAAGTCGCTCAAGACCGACGTCCACGTCCTCACGCTCACCGCCACGCCGATTCCGCGCACGCTGCAGATGGCGATGTCGGGCCTGCGTGAGCTGTCGGTCATCAAGACCCCGCCGGTCGATCGCCTCGCGGTGCGCACCTATGTCGCGCCGTGGGACCCGGTGGTCATCCGCGAGGCGTTGATGCGAGAGCATCATCGCGGCGGGCAGAGCTTCCTCGTCACCCCCAAGATCGCCGACCTCCCCGACATCGAGGAATATCTGCGCCGCGAGGTGCCCGAGATCCGCTACGTCATCGCCCACGGCCAAATGGCGGCGGGTGAGGTTGAGGAGCGGATGAGCGCCTTCTACGATCGCCGCTACGACCTGCTCGTGTCGACCACGATCGTCGAAAGCGGGCTCGACATCCCCAACGCCAACACGCTCATCGTCCACCGCGCCGACCGCTTCGGGCTCGCCCAGCTCTACCAGCTGCGCGGCCGGGTGGGGCGCGCCAAGACGCGCGCCTACGCCTATCTCACCACCCCGCCCGAGCGGCTGATGACCGAGACGGCGGAGAAGCGGCTCAAGATCCTGAGCGACCTCGACAGCCTTGGCGCCGGGTTCCAGCTGGCGAGCCACGACCTCGACATTCGCGGTGCAGGCAATCTCGTCGGCGACGAACAGTCGGGCCACATCCGCGAGGTCGGGTTCGAACTCTACCAGTCCATGCTGGAGGAGGCGATCCTCGAGGCGCGGGCGGTCGGGTCGGGCGCGGCCAAGCCGCTCGAAGCCTTTTCTCCTGTGCTGACCATCGATGCACCGATCCTGTTGCCGGAGGACTATATCCCCGACCTCCCCGTGCGCATGGGCCTCTACCGCCGCCTCAACGAGCTCGAGGACCGCGCCGCAATCGACGCCTTTGCGGCGGAGATGATCGACCGTTTCGGCCCCCTCCCCCAGCCGACGCAGAACCTGCTGATGCTGATGGAGATCAAGCTTAACGCCACGCGCGCACGGATCGGCAAGCTCGACGTCGGGCCGAAGGGCGCGCTCGTCGCGTTCCACAACGACGCGCCGCCCAACGTCGAAGGCCTGCTCGCCTACGCCGAGCGGCTGCAGGGCACCGCGAAGCTCCGCCCCGACGGCAAACTCGCCATCGCGCGCGCCTGGCCGACGGCGGAGGCCCGGCTCAACGGCGCGCTGCAACTGTCCAAGGGGCTCGCGAAGATCGCCGGCTAGGCGCCGACCCACTCCGCCGCGAAAGTCGCGAAGGCCGCCGGCGTCAACGGCTCGGCGCGGAGGTAGCCCTGATAGGCATAAGCGCCCATTGCGGCGATGCGCTCCAGCTGCTCCTCGCTCTCGACGCCCTCGACAAGCACCTTCACGTCGAGCGATCCCGCGAGGTCGAGCACGCCCTGAAGCACCGCCCGGTCGCGCGCGCCGCTTTCGGCGTCGGCAGCGAAGTCGCTGTCGATCTTGATCATGTCGACGGGCAACTGTCGCAGCCACGCAAACCCTGAATGCGCGGTGCCGAAATCATCCAGGGCGACATGGACGCCAGCTGCGCGCAAGGTTCCAAGGGTCGTACGAGCCGTCTCCATACTGATCAGCGCTGCGGACTCGACCACCTCCACCCCCAGGCGGGGCGGATCGACCCTTGCGGCCGTCGCGAAGTTGAGCAGCTCGGTCGCCAGACGCGGATCCGCCAGGTCGCGGGAGGTGAGATTGAGGTGCACACGCACCCCATCCAGCGATCGCGGCCAGCGCGCCATCGCGTCCATGGCTGAGCGCCACACTCGCGCGCTCAACTCCCGCTCGACGCCTGCGCGGGCCGCCGCCGCAAACAACGCCGCGCCGCCAATCTCGCCCAGTCGTGGATGATTGAAATATGCGAGCGCCTCCGCGCCGGTGAGCCGGTCCCCGGCAACCCGGAACTGCGGCTGTAGGCGCACCGCCAGACCGTCCCCGCGCAACACCGCGTCGAGGTCGATGGCGCGCATCGACCCCGCGCGGCTCGACAGACGCTGCGCGATGCGGGCGACGTCTTGCTCCACGGAAACCGGACGGACGGTGCCGATCGCCATGCGCAGCAATGGCCGATGCAAGGTATCGACGGTTTCGGGGAGCAAGTCGCTCGCCCCCAGCAGGATCTCCCGCAGCTCCACCCGTAGCCGCGCGAGCGGAACGCTTTGCGGCGGCATCATCGCGAACCGCGCGCCCCCGACCCGGTACAGCGTGGCGCGCGCGCCAAATTCGGCGCGCATCAAACGTTGCAGCCGACGTGCCAGCGTCTTGAGCAGCGCGTCGCCCGCCTGTTCCCCGGCGACGTCATTGTACCGCATGAGCCGGCCGAGCTCGACCAGGCCGAGCGGGCGGCCATCGTCGGGCGCCCTCGCAAGCGCTGCGAGCATCGCGTCGCGTCCCAACAAACGGGTCAGCGCGTCCCGGTTCTGGCCGTTGGGTTCTGCCATGCCCGCCGTCCCTGCCCTTGCAGCCGACGTGGCGCAAGTGCTTGCCAGTCAAGGATCATCGCGGCACAGCGAAGGCCGCGTCCGACCGCTAGCGAGATCGATGTTGAGCAACGAAGCGACCTTCGCATCGACCGGCCTGCCCCGCGTCGCGCTCGTTCATTCCGAAACGGTGGAGGCGCGCAAGGCGGCAGCGGTTCTGCGCGACGAGTATGATTTCGTGGAGCCCGGCGACGCGCAACTGATCATCGCGCTCGGCGGCGACGGCTTCATGCTGCAGACGCTTCACGCCATGCTCGATCAGGCGCGCACCCTGCCCGTGTTCGGCATGAACCGCGGCACCGTCGGGTTTCTGATGAACGAATATCGGGTCGAGGGGCTGATCGAGCGGCTTCAACGCGCGATTTCATTTACCGTCGCCCCGCTCAAGGCGACGATCACCAGTTGCGCCGGAGAGGTGCATCGCCTCCCCGCGATCAACGAACTGTCGCTCCTGCGCGAAACGCGTCAGACGGCGAAGCTGGAATTGCTGGTGGACGGTCGTGTCATGCTCGATGAACTGTCCGGTGACGGTGTGCTCGTCGCAACGCCGGCGGGGTCGACCGCGTATAATCTTTCCGCCAACGGTCCGATCCTGCCGCTCGGATCGCGGATGCTCGCGGTCACGCCGATCAGCCCGTTTCGCCCCCGCCGCTGGCGCGGTGCCATCGTGCCCGACGACGTCTGCATCGTCATTCGCGTGCGCGAGGCGGTAAAGCGCCCGGTGAGCGCGGTTGCCGACCAGCGCGAGGTACGGGACGTGAAGCAGGTCGAGGTCGAGGTCGACCGGACGCGCTCGCTCACACTGCTGTTCGACCCCGAACACGCCCTCGACGAGCGCATCGCTCGGGAGCAGTTCATCGGCTGAAACGGGGTTGCAATATCGGTCCGGCCGCGCCAAGAGCGCTCCCGCGTGCGGGGCACCCCTTGCGCCACAGGTTGGCCGTTCCTCGGTAGCTCAGCGGTAGAGCAATCGACTGTTAATCGATTGGTCGCAGGTTCGAATCCTGCCCGAGGAGCCAGCCTTTCCCCCTCCTCCATGATCGGTAGATCTTCTCGGAGCCGAAGAACGGCCCGCGCGTTCATTCGGCATGGCTGGTGGATGGGCCCGCGACGGCGCGGTGCAGGATCAGATCGACGATACCGTAAGCGACGCCGTGCTGGCTGCGCGCGCTGCCATGCCTTCGGGCGATAGCGCGCAGGAATGCGACCTGTGCGGCGCCGATATCCCCGAGGGTCGCCGTAAGGCGCTGCCCGGTGTCCGCACCTGCGTCGCCTGCCAGTCGGAGCGCGACAAGATCCGCCGTCTCAGCAGCATTAATCGCCGCGGGAGCAAAGACAGTCAGCTGCGCTGACGCGCGCTCACCCTAGCCTCGCCCCGACCGGCTCGCTAAAGCCCGGCGCATGTCCGACCATAGCCCCCGCCAGCCTGCCGTCACCCCACAAATGGTCGCCGACCACGGCCTTTCACCGGAAGAATATGATCGTGTGCCCGCCGCGTTGGGGCGGGAACCCAATCTTACCGAACTCGGCATATTCTCGGTCATGTGGTCAGAGCACTGCTCGTACAAAAGCTCGCGTATCCACCTGAAGAAGCTGCCGACAGAGGCGCCGTGGGTGATTTGCGGGCCGGGCGAAAATGCAGGCGTCATCGACATCGGCGACGGCGACGCGGCGATCTTCAAGATGGAGAGCCACAACCACCCTAGCTACATCGAACCCTATCAGGGTGCGGCGACGGGGGTCGGCGGCATCCTGCGCGACGTTTTCACCATGGGCGCGCGGCCGGTCGCGAACATGAACGCGCTGCGCTTCGGCCGGCCCGATCACCCCAAGATGCGACACCTCATCTCGGGCGTGGTCGCGGGGATCGGCGGCTACGGCAACTGCGTCGGCGTGCCCACGGTCGGCGGAGAGGTGAACTTCCACCCCGCCTATGACGGTAACATCCTCGTCAACGCGATGACGGTCGGCGTCGCGCGGACGGACAAGATTTTCTACTCCGCCGCGACCGGCATCGGCAATCCGATCGTCTATGTCGGCTCCAAGACCGGGCGCGACGGCATTCACGGCGCAACCATGGCCAGCGCCGATTTCGAGGAGGGCGACGAGGACAAGCGCCCCACGGTGCAGGTCGGCGACCCATTCACCGAAAAGCTGCTGATCGAAGCGTGTCTCGAGCTGATGGCGACGGACGCGATCGTCGCTATCCAGGACATGGGCGCGGCCGGGCTCACCAGCTCGTCGGTCGAGATGGCTTCGAAGGGCGGCGCGGGCATCCGGCTCGACATGGACAAGGTGCCCTGCCGCGAAACCGGCATGACGCCCTACGAAATGATGCTCTCCGAAAGCCAGGAGCGCATGCTGATGGTCCTGAAGCCCGGCCGCGAGGGCGAGGCGGAGGCGATCTTCCGCAAATGGGAACTCGACTTCGCGGTCATCGGCGAAGTCACCGACACCGGCCGTATGGAGCTCGTCTGGCGCGGTGAGACGGTCGCCGACATTCCCCTCGGCCCGCTCGCCGACGAAGCGCCGCTGTACGACCGGCCGCACGTTCCGACGCCCAAGCCCGCCCCGCTCAGCAACGTACCGACGAGCGGCGACCCCGCGGCGGACCTGCTGGCGCTGATGGGCTCGCCCGACCTCGCCTCGCGGCGCTGGATTTGGGAGCAGTATGATAACAAGGTCGGCGGCGACACGGTCATGCCGCCTGGTGGCGACGCGGCGCTGGTGCGCGTCGCCAGAGCTGACGGTGCGCCGGGCGACAAGGCGCTCGCCATCACCACCGACTGCAACCCGCGCTATTGCTTCGCCGACCCGGTGGAGGGCGGCAAGCAGGCGGTGGCGGAGGCGTGGCGCAACCTCACCGCGGTCGGCGCGACGCCTCTCGCGATCACCAACTGCCTCAATTTCGCGAACCCGCAGCGCCCCGACGTCATGGGCCAGATCGTCGGCTGCCTCGATGGCATGGGTGAGGCCTGCCGCGCGCTCGACTTCCCCGTCGTCAGCGGCAACGTCAGCCTCTACAACGAAAGCAAGGCGACCGGCGGTGGCTCCGCGATCCTGCCGACGCCCGCGATCGGCGGGGTCGGGCTGATCGACGACTGGCGCAGCGCCGTCGGCCTCGCCCTGGAGGACGGCTGGGACCTGTTTCTGATCGGCGGCGGTGGCGACCACCTCGGTCAGAGCCAGTGGTTGCGCGTGATGCACGGCCGCGAGGAAGGCCCCCCGCCCCCTGTCGATCTCGCCACCGAACGCAAGGTCGGCGATGCCGTGCGCGCGCTGATCCGCGAGAGGCTGGTGCGCGCGGTGCACGACCTCTCCGACGGCGGCCTTGCCGTGGCGGCGGCGGAGATGGCGCTGGCCGGCAACGTCGGTGTGCGGCTGTGGGCTCCCGAAACGCGCGATCTCGGCGAGGCCGGCGAGGCCGGCTGGTGGTTCGGCGAAGACCAGGCGCGCTACCTCGTCGCGGTCGACAATGGCGACCCGCTGGTGCGCCGCCTCGCCGAGCTTCAGGTGCCCCACCGCCTTGTCGGCGCGGCGATGGGCGATGACGTCGTGCTGGGCAGCGCCAGCGTCACGCTCGAGCGGCTGCGCGAGGCGCACGAGGGCTTTCTGCCCGCGCTGATGGGGCGCGATTCCGCTTTGGCCTAGCCGCTGGTTCAGGCAGACTGCCTGTCAGACGGACCGACCGTTTCTCGACAACGAAAAAGGGCGCGCCTCCGATCGAAAGCGCGCCCTTCGTGCGACTTGAACGTCGCTCTGGCGAGCGGTCAGTCCTTCATTTCGGCGCCGGCAGCCTGCATGGCACGGCCCGCCTTCGCAGTCGCTTCGCCGGTAGCGTCGGCCGCGGCGTCGCCGGCGCGGTTGGCAGCAGCGGCGGCGTTTTCGGTGGCGTTTTCAGCGTGACGCCCAGCATCGCGCGCGGCGTCGGCGGTCGCCTCGGCAGCATTCTCGACGTTCGCGGCGGTGTCGGCCGCGGCGCCTTCGACTGCGGTTTCGGCGGCGTTCTCGGTACGCTGCGAGCAAGCCGAAAGCGCGAGCGCGGCGGCGGCTGCAACGGTCAGGGTCAGGGTCGACTTCATTACCATTACTCCAACGATGATCCGAAGCAGTCCACGAACGGCCGCAGCCTTCGGGAGCTTCTCGGCGGGTTGTAACAATCCCGCGAGGGGCTGCAAGCCTTCACCGGCTCATTTGTTCCCGTTGAAGCCGTTCGGCGACCATGGTTTCGTGCGCGCGGGCGGCCTCTGCGCTCGGTGACGGCGGGCGTGCGTCGATCCGGGCCGCCGCACGGTCGAGCTGTTCGGCCTCGGCTGTGTTGAGCCCGCCGCCCGCATTGTCGTCGGGCGCCGGCGCGCAGCCAGCGATCAGCATCGCCAGGCCCGCCGAGAACACGACCGTCACGGTGCGTGACATGACGACCACTCCCAAAACGAATGGGGCCGGCACCCCTACGGATGCCGACCCCATCGCAATCGATCCAGCATCGGACCGACCAAAGATCAGAAGATTACTTCTTTTCTTCGGTGGTGACGGTGGTGCTGGTGCCGGTCGCCGGGTTGGTCGCGCTCGTGGTCGAGGTCGAACCGGTGGCGCCAGTCGTCGTCGACGTGGTCGCCGGCGTGGTCATGGTGCCGGTGGTCGCCGTGCCGGTGGTGTCGGTGGTCGCCGTGCCGGTGGTGTCGGTGCCGGTCGTCGCCGGAGCGTTCATGTCGGTCGAACCGGTGGTCGAGGTCATCGTACCATCGGTCGCGGCCGGCGTGCTGGTGGTGGTGGTGTCAGTGGTCGTCGTGGTTTCGGCGGCCGGCTGCGAGCAAGCAGCAAGCGCGAGACCCGAGGCGGCGACGATCGAGAATGCAATTTTCTTCATGAGGAAACCCCTCTAGCAAAACTTGGCTGGTCTCTCCCCGGCAATCCGGTTCGCGCCGCCAACGGGTGAGCCAATATTCTTTACCTGAACCTCACGCAACGGATTTTGTCGTCGTTTCGTGCGCTGCTAGCGACGCCCAAGTGTGACCAGTCGAAAACTCAAGCGATTTGGTGGACTTTTCTCGTCGGCTGGACGTTTGACAGCATATAAAGCAATCTTTATATCCGTCGCGTGCCTGAGCCCACCCGCCCCGTCGAACAAATTCGTGCGGACGCGCTTGCCGTCTCAGACGATTCGCCGGATCGAGCGCGCCTTTGGGCCGACCTATTCGGGGCCCTGCACGACGCCAGTCGCCTGCGCATCCTGACCCTTGTCGGCCGCGGGGAGCTGGCGGTGGGTGAACTCGCGGTGCTGCTCGAACAGAGCCAGCCCCGCATCTCCCGGCACGTGCGCATTCTTGAAGAGGCCGGGCTCGTCGAACGGCGGCGTGAGGGGAGCTGGGTGTTTGTTCGCCCGACCCAGACCCGCGCCAGCGATGCGCTGCGGCGGTTGTTCGCCGATCTGCCGGTGCATCCCGACGACGCTGCCGTCCTTGCCGCCGATCGAGCTCGGCTCGGGGCGATCCAGGCAGAACGTGCCGCCGCGGCAGCCCGCTACTTCGCCAACCACGCGGAGACCTGGGACGCCATCCGCTCGCTACAGGTTGCAGAGGCCGAGGTGGAAGCCGCAGTGCTCGGCATGTTGCGCAACCGGCGGCTTGGTCAGCTTGTCGATCTCGGCACCGGAACCGGCCGCATGGCGGCGATCCTGCGCGGTCAGGCGAGCAGCGTCATCGCCATCGACCGCAGCCCCGAGATGTTGCGGGTCGCACGATCGCGACTTTCGGGTGACGGAGATGCCGAGGTCGAGTTCGTGCTCGGCGATCTGCGCGCGTTGCCGCTGGCCGATGGCAGCGTCGACAGCATCGTCATGCACCAGGTGCTGCACTTCCTCGATGAACCTGGCGCCGCCATCACAGAGGCCGCGCGGGTGCTGCGCGGGCGCGGGCACCTGTTGATCGTCGATTTCGCACCGCATGACCGTGAGGAATTGCGACGCGATGCGGCGCATGTCCGCCTCGGCTTTTCGGACGGCCAGATCCGCGGCTGGTTCGCGAGCGCGGGGCTGGTGATGGAAAAGATCGAGGAGCTCGGTGGCGGCGTCCTGACCGTCAAACTCTGGCTCGCGCGTCGGCGCAGCGAGGATAATCTGTGATGAGTGATATGATCGTGCCCACCCCGATCAGCGAAGCGCGCCGCGCGGCGGCATCGCCGATGTTCGCCGGGCTATCCGGCGACGTAAGGGTCAGCTTCGAATTCTTTCCGCCAAAGACCGAGGCGATGCAGGCGACGCTGTGGAAGTCGATCGAGACGCTGACCCCGCTCGACCCGGCGTTCGTGTCGGTCACCTACGGGGCGGGCGGCACCACGCGCGAGCGGACCCACGCCACGGTCGCGCGGATCGCGCGCGAAACGCGCATTCCCGTCGCGGCACATCTCACCTGCGTCGAGGCGAGCCGGGACGAGATCGCGGACGTGGCGCGCGCTTATTGGGACGCGGGCGTGCGCCACATCGTCGCGTTGCGGGGCGATCCGAGCGAAGCGGGGTCGCGCTTCGCGCCACATAGCGACGGCTATGCCAGCGCGGCGGAGCTGGTCGCAGGACTGCGCACCATCGCGCCGTTCGAGATTTCGGTTGCGGCCTATCCCGAATGTCACCCTGAGGCCGCGTCGCTGGCGGACGATATCGACAATCTGAAACGCAAGATCGACGCCGGCGCCACCCGCGCGATCACGCAATTCTTTCATGAGCCCGACACCTTCTTCCGCTTTCGCGACGCCGCGGCGGCGGCTGGGATCGACGCGCCCATCGTACCGGGGATCATGCCGGTGATGAGCTTCGCCGCGATCAAGCGGATGTCGACGATGTGCGGCACGCATCTCCCTGACTGGATGGAGACGCTGTTCGCCGGTCTCGACGACAAACCCGACGCGCGTCAGCTGGTCGCGGGCACCATCGCCGCGGAGCTGTGCCGGCGACTTTATGCGGGCGGCGTGCGCGAGTTTCACTTCTACACGCTCAACCGCGCCGAACTGGCCTATGCCATCTGCCACTTGCTGGGGGTGCGCCCCAAGGGCGAGGCGCAAGCCGTGGAGGCTGCGGCGTGAGCGCGCGGGCGGCGCTCGAGGCCGCAGCACGCGAGCGTATCCTCATCACTGATGGCGCGTTCGGCACGGAGATTCAGCGGCTCGGGCTTGTCGAAGCCGACTATCGCGGCGCGCTGACGCTCGGGCATGACCAGCAGGGCAACAATGATATGCTCGCGGTGACCAAACCCGAGGTGCCGCGGAGCATCACCCGCGCCTATCTCGACGCCGGGTCGGATATCGTTTCGACCAATACTTTCAGCGCCAACCGCATCAGCCAGGCCGACTACGGCGCCGAGGCGCTGGTGGCGGAGATCAACATCGCCTCCGCTCGCATCGCGCGGGAGGAGGCGGACGCGGCGCAGGCGCGCGACGGGCGCCGTCGCTTCGTCGCGGGCGCGGTCGGGCCGACCAACAAAACGCTGTCGCTGTCCCCGGACGTCAACGACCCCGGCTACCGCGAGATCGATTTTGACGAGCTCGTTTCGGTCTATCGCAAACAGTGCGATGCCCTGATCGCGGGCGGCGTCGACTTCATCCTCATCGAGACGGTGTTCGATACATTGAACGCCAAGGCGGGCGTCGTCGCCGCGCAGCAGGCGGAGGCAGCTTCGGGGCGCGAGGTGCCGCTGATGCTGTCGATGACCATCACCGACCTCGCCGGGCGCAACCTCTCGGGCCACACGGTCGAGGCGTTCTGGTACGCCGTGCGCCACGCGCGGCCGGTCACGGTGGGCCTCAACTGCTCGTTCGGTGCGGCGCAGCTGCGCCCGCACGTGCGCACGCTGTCGCAGATCGCCGACACGCTGCTGATGGTCTACCCGAACGCGGGCCTCCCAAACGAACTTGGCCAGTATGACGAGACGCCGGCGGAGACCGCCGGCCTCGTCGCCGAGTGGGCGCAGGGCGGGCAGGTTAACATCCTCGGCGGCTGCTGCGGCTCAACGCCCGCGCACATCGCGGCGATCGCTCGCGCGGTGACGGGCGTCGCGCCGAGAGTCGTGCCCGAGTTGCCCGTCGCGACGCGGCTCGCCGGGTTGGAGGCGTTCACGATGGCGGCCTGATCGATCCTCCCCGATCGCGAGGAGGGGGACTAGCCGCAGGCTGGTGGAGGGGGCTCTCCGCCAGACGCGACGATAGTGTTCAACGGAGAGCCCCCTCCACCACCCCGTTTTCGCGGGGCGGTCCCCCTCCCCGAAGCGGGGAGGATCAGGAAAAGCATGACCACCACCGCCTCCACCGCCCGCTTCGTCAACGTCGGCGAGCGCACCAACGTCACCGGATCGGCGGCGTTCAAGAAGCTGATCCTCGCTGGCGACTATGCGAAGGCGGTCGATGTCGCGCGCAGCCAGGTGGAGAACGGCGCGCAGATCATCGACGTCAACATGGATGAAGGGCTGCTCGACGCCGAACTCGCCATGACGACCTTCCTCAAGCTGATCGCTGCAGAACCCGACATCGCGCGAGTGCCGGTGATGATCGACAGCTCGAAATGGAGCGTAATCGAAGCGGGGCTCAAATGCGTGCCCGGCAAGCCGATCGTCAATTCGATCAGCATGAAGGAGGGCGAAGAGCAGTTCCTCGAACAGGCGCGGCTTGCGCGGCGCTACGGTGCGGCGGTCGTCGTCATGGCGTTCGACGAGGTCGGGCAGGCCGACACCGCGCAGCGCAAGGTCGAAATCTGCGAACGCGCCTACAAGCTGCTCGCCGCCGACGGATTTCCGCCCGAAGACATCATCTTCGACCCCAATGTGTTTGCGGTGGCGACGGGGATCGAAGAGCACAACCGCTACGCATTGGACTTCATTGAGGCGACGCGCGAGATCAAGGCGCGCTGTCCGCACGTGCACATCTCGGGCGGGCTCTCCAACCTGTCGTTCAGCTTTCGCGGCAACGAGCCGGTGCGCCGCGCGATGCACAGCGTGTTCCTCTACCACGCCATCCCCGCGGGCATGGACATGGCCATCGTCAACGCTGGGCAGCTCGACGTCTACGACACCATCGACCCTGAGCTCAGGCAAGCGTGCGAGGACGTCATCCTCGACGCGCACCCCGACGCGACCGAGCGGCTGATCACCCTTGCCGAACGCTTCCGCGGCACCGACGTCGCGGCGGAAAAGGCGGCGGAGGAATGGCGCGGCTGGCCGGTCGCACGCCGGCTCGAACATGCGCTGGTCAAGGGCATCGACGCCCACATCGTCGACGATACCGAGGAGGCGCGGCAGATCGCCCCGCGCCCGATCGAGGTCATCGAAGGTCCGCTGATGGACGGGATGAACATCGTCGGCGACCTGTTCGGGTCGGGCAAGATGTTCCTGCCGCAGGTCGTCAAGTCTGCGCGCGTGATGAAGAAGGCGGTTGCGCACCTCATCCCCTTCATCGAAGCCGAGAAGGAGGAAGGCGCGCGCGCCAAGGGCCGCATCGTCATGGCGACGGTGAAGGGCGACGTGCACGACATCGGCAAGAACATCGTCGGCGTGGTGCTGCAGTGTAACGGTTACGAGGTGATCGATTTGGGCGTGATGGTGCCCTGGTCGAAGATCCTCGACACCGCGCGCGAGGTGGATGCCGACATCATCGGCCTCTCCGGCCTCATCACTCCCAGCCTCGATGAGATGGTGACGGTGGCGGAGGAGATGCAGCGTGCGGGGCTGTCGATCCCGCTGCTCATCGGCGGCGCCACCACCAGCCGGGTTCACACCGCACTGCGCATCGACCCCGCCTATAAAGGGCCGGTCATCCACGTGCTAGACGCGAGCCGCGCGGTCGGGGTCGCCACCAGCCTCGTCAGCGAAACCGGCGTAGCGGAATATGTGGGGGAGATCGCGCGCGACTACGCCCACGTCCGCGAAGTGCGCGAGGGCAAGGGCCAGTCGATGCTCGCCAGCCTCGCCGACGCGCGCGCCAATGCCTTCGTCGCGGACATGCGCCTGAAGCCCCCGCCGCCGGAGCAGCCGGGGTTGCATATATTCGACGACTGGGACCTCACCGACCTCGCCGAGACGATCGACTGGACGCCGTTCTTCCGTTCGTGGGAGCTGGCGGGCGTCTTCCCCGCGATCCTCGACGATCAGGTCGTCGGCGACAGCGCGCGCGGACTCTGGGCCGACGCGCAGGTAATGCTGAAGCGTATCATCGACGAGAAATGGCTGACTGCGAAGGGCGTCGTCGGCCTGTGGCCCTGCGCGCGCGAGGGCGATGACGTGGTCCTGCTGCTTCCCCCCTCCCCTTCAGGGGATGGGTCGGGGGTGGGGGCTCTCCGGCGGGCGCCGCGTGAAGACGATAGCCCCCACCCCAACCCCTCCCCTAAAGGGGAGGGGCTAAGTGCCGTGCGCCTCCCCTTTCTCCGCCAGCAGATCGTCAAGCGCGATGGGCGGGCCAACATGTGCCTCGCCGACTTCATCGACCCGGAAGGGGACTGGATCGGCGGTTTCACGGTCGCGATTCACGGCATCGAGCCACACCTCGAACGCTTCCGCGCGGCGCACGATGATTACTCCGACATTCTGCTGAAAGCCCTCGCCGACCGCTTCGCCGAGGCCTTTGCCGAGCGGCTGCACGCGCATGTCCGCCGCGAACTGTGGGGCTATGCCCCGGGCGAGCAGCTCGACAACAGCGCGCTGATCCGCGAGGAATATCGCGGCATTCGCCCCGCCCCCGGCTACCCCGCCTGCCCCGATCATAGCCTCAAACCGATCCTGTTCGACCTGCTCGACGCGGAACATAGCGTGGGCGCGAGCCTCACCGAAAATTTCGCGATGCTGCCGACCTCGGCGGTGAGCGGCTTCTACTTCGGCCATCCGCAGGCGAGCTACTTCGGCGTCGCCCGCGTGGGCGAGGAGCAGCTGGTCGATTACGCCACGCGGCGCGGCGTGGACATCGACACCGCCCGGCGCTGGCTGCGGCCCAATCTCGACTAGGGACAGGCGAGGGAGCTAGGGTGGCGCCATGCGCACCACCCTTCCTCTCATCGCCGCCCTCACGCTCTCGACCAGCGCCGCCGCACAGGCGCCGCGGATCAACGTGCCCGAACTCGGCCGCAGCTTCGCAAGCGTGCAAGCGGCCGTCGACGCGATCGGCGAAGGCCGCGGCACAGTCCGCCTCGCCCCCGGCATCTATCGCGAATGCGCGGTACAGAACGAGGGCGAGGTTCGCTTCGAAGCCGCGCCGGGCAGCGTTACCTTCGACGGCGTCACCTGCGAGGGCAAAGCCGCGCTGGTACTCCGCGGGCGCAGCGCGAGCGTCGTCGGCATCGCCTTTCGCGGCATGCGCGTCCCCGACCGCAACGGATCGGGCATCCGGCATGAGGCGGGCCGGCTCGACGTGGAGCGAAGCCGCTTTCTCGAAAGCGAACAGGGCATATTGACCGCCAACGAACCGAATCTGACGCTGACCGTCACGCGCAGCGACTTCTCCGGCCTCGGCGACAACGACGGCGGGCCGAGCCACGGTCTCTACGCCGGCGCGATCGCCCGGCTCGAGGTGCACGAGTGCCGCTTCGACCGCGGCACGGGTGGGCATTATGTGAAAAGCCGCGCGTCTGAAAATGTCGTCGTCGACTCCACCTTCGACGACAGCCGTGGGCGCGCGACCAACTATATGATCGACGTCGCCGGCGGCGGACGCGGCACGATCAGCGGCAATCTGTTCATCCAGGGCGAGAACAAGGAAAATTACAGCGCCTTCATCGCCATCGCGGCGGAGGTGCGCGAGCACGCGGGCAACCTCATCATCGAGAATAATGTCGCTCGGATCGCCCCCGGCGTGGCGCGGAACACCGTCTTTGTCGCCGGCTGGCGCGGGGTGCGACCAACGTTGCGCGGCAATGCGCTCGGGTCCGGCCTCACCGCTTGGGAGGCGCGCTGACGCTTGCGCGCCAGGATATTGACATGAGTGTCAGCATCCCGGCAATCTCCCGAGCATGAACGCGCCTGCTCACTTCGACGCCGCTGCTGCGGTCGCGTCGCCGGTCGCCGACCGCCCCTTCATGGACCCGGCGCGTCAGCGGCTGCGGCTGCGGCCCCTCAAGGCATGGCGGCATTTTCAGGCGCTGGTCGCGGATAAGGAAGACACTCGGCAAGTGTTCGGCATTTTCGAGGCGCTGCCGCGCGCCGGTTTCGTCGACGACGCGCGCGCCTTTTGCGAAAGCGCGACCGGCCGCGCGCGAATGGCGAGCGAGCCCTACCTTCCCGACCTGCTCGACGATCATGGCCCGATCGCCAGGCTGCCGGAGGGAACCGTGGGACGCGCCTACCTCGACTTCATGACCAGCCAGGGGTTGAGCGCGGCAGGATTGGTCGAGGAATCGGCCAAGCAGTTCCGGCAGACCTATGACGATCAGATGCAGTGGTATCGCGACCGGCTGCGCGATACGCACGACATGCTGCATATTCTGACCGGGCATAGCCGCGATGCATTGGGGGAGGCGTGCGTGCTCGCCTTTACCTTTGGCCAGACCGGCAACTACGGCAACGCCTTCATCGCGGCGTTGGCAGGGCGGGAGATCCGGCGCGGCACGCGCGCCGGGGCGCCGGTGTTCAAGGCGCTGTGGCAGGCCTATCGCAACGGCAAACGCTCACCCAACATCATCAACGAAGACATCCGCGCGCTGCTGGCCGAGCCGCTCGTGACGGCGCGGCGTCGGCTCAACATCGGTGAGCCCGTCCACTATCGCGCCTGCCACGCGGCGTTTCGCGGGCGAGGGATCGACCCGTTCTCCGCAATGGCCACGGCCTGACGCGACAAGGGGGACGCCGCGCGCCCCCCCTCCCCGGCTCCGATCTCACGTTGGGCGATCAGCCCATCCGGCGCACGCCTTCGGGCGGACCGCGACGCGGGCCACGGTTGTCAAAGCGGCGCGGCCGCGGTTGGTCGCCACCCGGACGGTCGCCCCCCGAGCGCTCGCCGCGATAGCCGCCGCCACCGCCGGGTCCGCGCCCGCCACGCGCCTGTTCGCGCTGGCGCTGAGGATCGCGGCCCTGGCTGCCGGTGTCGCGCGGCGGGGCCACCGGCTTGGGGAGCTTCGCCACCATTTCGACGAAGTTCGCCGGCAGCGATACGACGTTGGGCTTGACCCCGGTCAGCCGCTCGACCGCCCGCATGCGCTGGCGCTCATCTTCGGCGACGAGGCTGATGGCGATGCCCTCCGCCCCGGCGCGAGCGGTGCGGCCGATGCGGTGAACATATTGCTCGGCGACGTCCGGGATCTCGAAGTTGATGACGTGGCTCACCCCGCTCACGTCGATCCCGCGCGCGGCGATGTCGGTCGCGACGAGGATCGGGGTCGAGCCATCCTTGAACCCGCCAAGCGCATGCGTGCGCTGCGCCTGGCTCTTGTTGCCATGGATCGCCGCCGCGCGGATGCCTGCGCCCATCAGATGCCGCACGACACGGTCCGCGCCATGTTTGGTGCGCGTGAAGACCAGCGCGCGCTCGATCGGCTCGCTCTTGAGGATGTGGTTGAGCAGCGCCTGCTTCTCACGCTGGTCGACGAACGTCATCGACTGCGCGATCCGCTCCGCGGTGGTCGAGGGCGGGGTCACCGACACCTTGACCGGATCGGTCAGAAATTCCTTCGCAAGGTCCGCGATCTCCTTGGGCATCGTGGCCGAGAAGAACAGCGTCTGCCGCTGCCTGGGGAGCAGCTTCGCTACGCGCCGCAGCGGGTGGATGAAGCCGAGGTCCATCATCTGATCCGCCTCGTCGAGCACGAAAATCTCGACGGCGTTCAATGTCAGCGCACGCTGGTCGATGAGGTCGAGCAGCCGCCCGGGCGTCGCGACGAGCACGTCGACGCCCTGCGCCAGCCGCTTGATCTGCCGGCCGATCGGCACGCCGCCGAATGCGGTGTCTGACGTGATCGGCGTGTAGCGGGCGTACGCAAAGATGCTCTGCTGGATTTGCGCGGCGAGCTCGCGCGTCGGCGCGAGGATCAGCATGCGGCAGCTGCGCGGCGTGCGGCGGTTGCCGCTCTCCATCAGCCGGTCGATCGACGGCAGCGAAAAGGCGGCGGTCTTGCCGGTGCCGGTCTGCGCGATGCCGAGCAGGTCGTGCCCTTCGAGGAGCGGCGGGATCGCCTGCGCCTGGATCGGCGTCGGCGTGTCATAATCCTTGGCGGCGAGCGCCTTCAGCGTCGGCTGGGCGAGGCCAAGGTCACGGAAATTGGTCATGGAAAACTCTCATGCAAAGGCATCGGCGCGCAACGACGAAGCGTCGTGCACGCGTCAGCGGATCGAAACGACCCGCGTGAATGGGAAGCCTCTGAAAACAACGTTGGCGCTGCGACCGGACCGCAAACCGCGGATCGTCACGCTATCGCATCGGGACGGGCAATGCCGTCCGCGCCGGGGGCTTACATAGGGAGCGCCGTAGCGTCTGTCGAGGGCAACGTCAGGCGGCGGCGCGCAGTGTCACCCGATAGCCGGTCGACCGATCGTCGATCGACAGCACGCCCTTGGCCTGCTTGGCGAGCCCCTGCATCAGGCGCGAGCCGGTGCCGAGCCGCTCCCCGGCGCCGGGCGGGGGCGCGCTTTCCGCCCCGCGGCCGTCGTCGGCAATGCTCAGACTCCAGTCGTCTTCGCCCCCTTCGAGCGCGACTTCGACGGCGCCGTCGCGCCCGTCGACGAAGGCATATTTCGCCGCGTTCGTGAGCGCTTCGTTCACGATCAGCCCCATCGCCACCGCCCGCGCATTGGGCAGCGTCAGCGGCGACAGGCGATGCGTCACCTGAACGTTCGTCGGAAACAGCGACGGCGATACGGTGTCCACCAGGCGCGACAGATACTGCGACATGTCGAGCGCGCTGTCAGTGTGCTCTTCCTCGAGCAACTGCTGATAGGCGCTGGCGAAGCTGTGTACGCGGCCGATCGCCTGGTCGAAAGCCTGTCGCACGTCAGGGTCGTTGGTCTCCCGCTTCTGCGCGCCGAGCAGGCTGGCGACCACGGTGAAGTTGTTCTTGGTGCGATGGAGCAGCTCGTCGAACATCATGCTGCGGCGCTCGATCTCCGCATCGCGCTGCGCGGTGGCTTCGTTGACCGCGCGGCGAAAACCCTCGGCGAACACGATCAGGACCAGCGCCGACAGGGCGTTGACGATCAGTCGGCTGACCTCGGTCGGCCCATGCGTGCTCACGCCGGCGAGCGGCACCAGAACGAACCAGGCATAGGCGAACCAGATTGCGAAGGTGAGCAAACCCGCCCGCAACCGCCCGTAAAGGGTCGCCAGCATCACCGCCGGATATGCCAGCGCATAGGGCCCGGCACCCGGGGCGATCGGGTCGATGAGCTTGCGAACGAGCACCATCAGCGCCGCGCAAGCAAGCCCGAAGCCGAACCGCAACGCCATCTTTTGTGCGCGCGGCCGCCCCCGCGCCACTTCGAAAGATGCCAGACGATGCAGGACCCATCCCCTTCATGCTGAGCCGATGCTCAAGCCGCGCTGTCTTGCACAACCCACGCCAACTGAAAAGGGCCGGAGGATCGCTCCCCCGGCCCTTCTCGATTTTCGTCGTCAGGCGATCGACTTAGAAGTCCATCCCGCCCATGCCGCCGCCAGGCATCGCCGGCATCGCGGGCTTGTCTTCCGGCAGCTCGGCGATCGTCGCTTCGGTGGTGATCAGCAAACCCGCCACCGACGCCGCGTTCTGGAGCGCGGTGCGGACGACCTTGGTCGGGTCGATCACGCCAGCGCTGACCAGGTTCTCGTACGTGTCGGTCGACGCGTTGAAACCGAACGAGCTGTCGTTCTGGTCGAGCAGCTTGCCCGACACGACGGCGCCGTCATGGCCGGCGTTCGACGCGATCTGACGCACCAGCGCGGTGAGCGAGCGACGCACGATGTCGACGCCACGGGTCTGGTCCTCGTTCGCGCCGGTCACGCCCTCAAGCGCCTTCGACGCGTAGAGGAGCGCGGTGCCGCCGCCGGGGACAATGCCTTCTTCAACCGCGGCGCGGGTCGCGTGAAGCGCGTCGTCGACGCGGTCCTTACGCTCCTTCACCTCGACCTCCGAGGCGCCGCCGACCTTGATCACCGCCACGCCGCCAGCGAGCTTCGCCAGACGCTCCTGCAGCTTCTCGCGGTCATAGTCGCTGGTGGTGGTGTCGATCTGCGCGCGGATCTGTTCGACCCGGCCCTTGATCGCATCGCCTTCACCCGCACCGTCGACGATGGTGGTGTTGTCCTTGTCGATGGTGACGCGCTTGGCCTGACCGAGCATGTCGAGCGTCACGCTCTCGAGCTTGATGCCCAGATCCTCGCTGATCATCTCACCGTTGGTGAGGATCGCGATGTCCTGCAGCATTGCCTTGCGACGATCGCCAAAGCCCGGCGCCTTGACCGCCGCGACCTTGAGGCCACCGCGCAGGCGATTGACCACCAGCGTCGCCAGCGCTTCGCCCTCGATGTCCTCGGCGATGATCAGCAGCGGACGACCCGACTGCACCACCGCTTCGAGGATCGGCAGCATCGACTGGAGGTTCGACAGCTTCTTCTCGTGGATCAGGATGTACGGATCGGCGAGCTCGACCGTCATCTTTTCCGCGTTGGTGATGAAGTAGGGCGACAGGTAGCCGCGGTCGAACTGCATCCCTTCGACGACGTCGAGCTCGAAATCGAGACCCTTCGCCTCTTCGACGGTGATGACGCCTTCCTTGCCGACCTTTTCCATCGCTTCGGCGATCTTCTCACCGACTTCGCGGTCGCCGTTGGCGGAGATGATGCCGACCTGGGCGATCTCGCTCGAACCCGAAACCGGCTTCGAACGGCCCTTGATGTCCTCGACCACCTTGCCGACCGCGAGGTCGATGCCGCGCTTGAGGTCCATCGGATTCATGCCCGCAGCGACCGACTTCATGCCCTCGCGCACGATCGCCTGGGCGAGCACGGTCGCGGTAGTGGTGCCGTCGCCGGCGACGTCGTTGGTCTTCGACGCCACTTCACGCAGCATCTGCGCGCCCATGTTCTCGAACTTGTCCTTGAGCTCGATTTCCTTGGCGACCGTCACACCGTCCTTGGTGATGCGGGGCGCGCCGAAGCTCTTGTCGATGACGACGTTGCGGCCCTTGGGCCCGAGCGTCACCTTCACCGCATCGGCGAGGATGTCGACGCCCTTGAGAATGCGTTCACGCGCATCGCGCGAGAAGCGTACGTCCTTGGCAGCCATGTGCTGTGTCCTTCAGTCTGATTGGGGGAGTTGAACCGGTCCTCAGGCGAGAATGCCGAGGATGTCCGATTCCTTCATGATGATCAGGTCTTCGCCGTTGACCTTCACTTCGGTGCCCGACCACTTGCCGAAGAGGATGCGGTCGCCGGCCTTCACCTCGAGCGGGTGGACCGTGCCATCATCACCGCGCGCGCCAGTGCCGGCGGCGACGACTTCGCCTTCCTGCGGCTTTTCCTTCGCGGTGTCGGGGATGATGATCCCGCCGGCGGTCTTTTCATCGGCCTCGACGCGGCGCACGAGCACGCGGTCGTGCAGCGGACGGAAGTTCATGGGGTGCTTCCCTCTCATGATTGTGGAACCTGTTGGCACTCCGCCTAAGCGAGTGCCAGACGGCGCGCATATGTTGTCTGCTCGATCGACCGTCAAGGTGATCGGGCATCCAACGGATACTGTTCACCGCGCCAATCGACAGGTAAGGCGTCCGTATGACCGACGCCACCGCCCCCGCCCCGTCCGCGCTCGATCCAAGCCCTGCTCCGAACGACCGCAATGCGCCACGTCGGCCTGCGCGACGCTATACGACGCGAGAGGTGCTGCGCGGCGCATGGAAGCTCCTCGTCGCCATCAAGGATGGCCTGTCGCTGCTGTTCCTGCTGCTGTTCTTCCTGCTGCTGGCGGCGATGCTCGCAGGCCGGCCTAACCCGTCGGTGCTGCCGGGCAGCGCGCTGTTGCTCGACCTCGACGGGTCGATCGTCGAGCAGAAAACGTCCGTGTCGCCGTTGGCGGCTCTGAGCGGCTCGGCACCGGTCAAGGAGTTTCGGCGATCTGACCTCGTGCGCGCGCTCGACGCTGCTGCCACCGACGATCGCATCCCCGCGGTCGTGCTCGACCTCGACACCTTCACTGGCGGGGGCCAGGTCGCGCTCGGCGATGTCGCGGACGCGCTTGCGCGCGTGCGGCGCGCGGGCAAGCCGGTCTATGCCTACGCGACCGCCTACACCCGCCCCTCCTACCTCCTCGCCGCGGCGGCGAGCGAAGTGTGGACCAGTCCCCAGGGCGGGGTTCTCATCGCCGGTCAGGGCGGCAACCAGCTTTATTTCCGCGGACTGCTCGATCGGCTGGGGGTGACCCCCAACGTCTATCGCGTCGGCACGTTCAAGAGCGCGGTGGAGCCGTTCACGCGCTCCGACCAGAGCCCGGAAGCGGAGGCGGCCGCGCAGCAATATACCAACGCCTTGTGGACGCGCTGGCAGGAACGCGTTCGCGCGCTGCGGCCCCGCGCCAACTTTGCACCCCTGGTCGAGGACCCGGCCGCCGCCGCCCGCGCCAACGGCAACAGCTTTTCCGAAGCCGCCCGCGTCGGCGGGCTCATCGACCGCATCGGCAGCCGCTACGCGTTCGAAACGGCGATCGCGAACAAGGTTGGTCGGCTCGATCGCCAGCGTCCATGGGATTTTCGTCGCACCAAGCTCGACGACTGGGTCGCGGCCAACCCGATCGAAACGGTCGGCGACAGCATCGCGGTCGTTCCGCTGGTCGGCAATATCGTCGATGGCGAGGCGCCTTCGGGAACGGCGGGCGGTGAGACCATCTCCGAACATATTCTCGATGCGGTCGCCGATCCGAAGATCAAGGCGCTGGTGCTGCGCGTGGATTCAGGCGGTGGCTCGGCGGAAGCGTCGGAGCGCATCCGCCTTGCCCTCCGGCTGGCCCGCGAAGGGCGCAAGATCCCGGTGGTCGTGTCGATGGGCAATGTCGCGGCGTCGGGCGGTTATTGGGTCGCCACCTCCTCCGACCGCATCGTCGCCGAACCCGATACCATCACCGGCTCCATCGGGGTGTTCGGCCTGCTTCCGAGTTTCGAAGGCTCGCTCGCGAAGTTGGGGATTGGCGCGGACGGTGTCGCGACCACGCCGCTGTCCGGCCAGCCCGATCTGCTGACCGGCCCCAACGAAACCTCCAGCGCGATGAGTCAGGCTGCGGTCGAGCAGATCTACGCCCGCTTCACCGGGCTCGTGGCGCAGAACCGCCGCCTCCCAATCGAACGCGTGCGCGAGATCGCCGAGGGCCGGGTATGGGCTGGCGGTGACGCACGTCAGCTGGGTCTCGTCGATCGCTTCGGCGGGCTGGACGTGGCGATCGAAGAGGCGGCGCGCCTCGCCAAGCTCGATCCCAAGAAAGTGCACCCCGTCTATTTCGAGGAGAGCGATTCGCCGCTGGGTGCGCTCCTGAGCGGACTCTCGGGCAGCGAAGCGCGGCACGCCGTTAGCGTCGATTTGCTCGCCCGGCTGTCGGCCGAACGCGAAGGGCTGTTGTCGAGCGCGATTGCGCAAGCGCGGCGGCTCATGACCACGTCGGGCGTGCAGGCCGAGTGCCTCGAATGCGCCGCCATGTCAGCGCCAGCCGCGCCGATGACGCAAGCCAATTCGAGTTGGCTCGCCTGGCTCTTCGCGCGTTGACGAGTCAGCGGCCGCGGTAGGCCGGGAGCGACACCCCGCGCGAAATTGCGGCGGCACGCAGCCCAAATCCGCTCGCCGCGGCGACCAGCGCGGCGAGCGGCCACCACAGCCCCACTGCGTGCAGCGCGACGAACAGCCCCGCGCTCAGCGCCGCGGCGGTGACGTAAAGCTCCGGTCGCAGGATGATCGACGGCCGCCCCGCCAGCACGTCGCGCAGGATGCCACCGACACACGCGGTGATGACCCCCATCAGCGCCGCCACGAACGGATGCACCCCGGCGTTGACCGCCTTGAAGCTGCCGAACACGGCGTAGGCGGCGAGCCCCGCGGCGTCGAACCAGTCGAGCGCGCCATAGCCGCCCTGCGCGTCGGTCCACCAACGCTCGGGCGTCAGCCACACCAGCAATGCCATCGCAAAGCAGGTGAGGCTGACCCAGGGCGACTGCACCCAGAACACCGGCGCGTCGATCAGCAGGTCGCGCACGGTGCCTCCGCCGACGCCGGTGATCAGCGCGAAGAACGCAAAGGTCACCAGCGTCTGCCGCTCGCGCGCGGCCGCTAGAGCGCCCGAGAGCGCAAACAGCGCGATGCCGAATACGTCGAGCAGCGGCAGCACGTCGAGCGTGGCCTCCGCCACGCGCTCGGTTGCGGTGCCAGGCTCGGGCGCCAGCGCAGGGACAGCAGCGTAGATTTCATGCAGCCACATCGCCGCCGCCTTGCGCCAAGCAACGCGCACTGTGAAGGACGCTGTGCGCTGCCGCTCACCCCCTTCCCCACCCCGGCTCGACGCTGCTAGGCGGCGGCGATGCGCCTCGACGATCGCCTGCTGATGCCTGCCGTGCTGGCGAGTGCCGCCGCCGGGCTGGTCGATGTTACCGCCTTCATCGGCTTTGGCGGCTTCTTCGCGAGCTTCATGTCGGGCAACACGACGCGCCTCGCGATCGGTGTCGCGAGTGCACCGGTCGAGGCGCTGGTTGCCGCCGCACTGCTGGCGGCCTTCGTCGCCGGGGTGGCGATCGCGACGATGCTCGAACGTCGCGCCGCTCTGCCCGCGCCTGCTCGCCTGATGCCGCCGGCGCTGCTGATAGCGTTGTCGGCGCTGCTCGGGTCGGGCGGCGGGAGCGCCGCGTTGCTGCTGCTGGCGGCGGGGATGGGCATGCTGAATGTCGCACTCGGCGACCGCGGCATCGGCCTCACCTACATGACCGGCACGCTCGTGCGGCTGGGCAAGGCGCTCGGTCGGCGGCTGTCGGGTGAGCCGGCCGGCGAACTCGCCGCGCAGGATCTGTTGCTGTGGACGAGCTTCGTTGCCGGCGGGCTGATCGGTGCAGGCCTGTTCGCACGGTTCGGCATGGACGGCCTGTGGATTGCGGTCGCCATGCTCGGCGGCGCCGCCGCGCTCAAGGCGCGCCCGGTACCGGGATCCGACAGTTGAACCGCTCGACCATGGCCAGCACCACCAGTCCGGCCGCGGGTCCGTCAAGGTCGCGCGGGTTCGCGCGCATATAGGCGACTGCGACCTCCTGGATGCGGCTGGTGTTGAGACCCTGCGGAATACAGCGCGGCAGGCGGTTGAGCTCCTGCACGAACATCATCGAGTCCACCGCACCGATAATGAAGCCGAGGCAATTATAGCGCTCGAGTTCCGCCGCGGCCCCGCTGCCGGGCCGCTCGCACCGTTCGAGCAGCCAGCGGCCGGTCACGAATTCAGCGCGCGCCGGCGCCGCCGGGGACGCTGCCGCCAACGCCAACGCCAATCCTAACCCCAGAAACCGACACCGCATCCCGCCCCACTCCCTGTCCGCTGTTCAGGGCATGGAGACGGACGGTGCGAACCGGCACCCCCGTTTGGGGAGAGCGCTCGGTTACGGCGAACCTTCGGTCAGGCGTGGATCGGCTTGCCGCGCACCGCCATCGCCGCTTCCTTGAGCGCTTCCGCATGCGTCGGGTGCGCGTGGCAGGTGTAGGCGATGTCCTCGCTGGTGGCGCCGAATTCCATCGCCACCGCGGCTTCGGCGATCATCGTGCCCGCCACGTTGGCGATCATCCACACGCCGAGCACGCGGTCGGTTTCCGCATCGGCGATCACCTTCACAAAGCCATCGGGCTCGCGATTGGTCTTCGCGCGGCTGTTGGCCAGCATCGGGAATTTGCCGACCTTGACCGCACCGCGCTCCTCGGCCTGCTCCTCGGTCATGCCAACCCCGGCAAATTCGGGGAGCGTATAGACGACGGTCGGGATAACCGCGTGGTTCACGATGCCCGTCTGGCCGGCGATATTTTCGGCGACGGCAATGCCCTCGTCCTCCGCCTTGTGCGCGAGCATCGGCCCCGGGACCACGTCCCCGATCGCCCAGACGCCCGGAACTCCGGTGCGGAATTCGTGATCGACCTCGATCTGACCGCGCTGGTTGAGCCGCAGGCCCGCCTTGTCGAGCGCGAGCCCATCGACGTTGGGCCGTCGACCGATCGCCACCAGCACGACGTCGGCGTCGAGCGTCGACGCCTCGCCCCCCGCCGCCGGCTCGACGGTGACGGTTGCGCGACCGCCTTCGACCCCGACGCCGGTGACCTTCGTCGACGTACGGATTTCGACGCCCTGCTTCTTGAAGATCTTGGCGGCTTCCTTGCGCACGTCGCCGTCCATGCCGGGGAAGATCTGGTCGAGATATTCAACTACGGTGACCTGCGCACCGAGCCGCCGCCACACGCTGCCGAGCTCGAGGCCGATCACCCCGCCGCCGATGACGACCATCTTCTCCGGCACCTTGGCGAGCGCCAGCGCGCCGGTCGAATCGAGCACCACGCCGCCTTCGTTGTCGATTTCCACCCCCGGGAGCGGGGTGACCGACGAACCGGTGGCGATGACGATGTTCTTCGCGCGATAGCTCGTCCCGGCGACGTCGATCGTGTCCGCCGCGGTAAAGGCGGCGCGGCCCTTCAGCCAGTCGACCTTGTTCTTCTTGAACAGGAATTCGATGCCGCCGGTGAGTTCGCCGACCGCCTTCGCCTTTTCAGCCTGCATCTGGCCGACATCCATGCGCGGGTTGTCGCAGGAGAAGCCGAACTTCGCGAGGTGCCCCCCGACCGCTTCCTCATACAGCTCCGAGGCGTGGAGCAGCGCCTTCGACGGGATGCAGCCGACGTTGAGACAGGTACCGCCAAGCGTTTCGCGGCTTTCGACGCACGCGGTCTTCAGCCCGAGCTGCGCGGCACGGATGGCGGCGACATATCCGCCGGGGCCGGCGCCGATGATGATCACGTCATACTGATAGTCGTCGGCCATGTCGCATCCCTCTGCCCGTCTGGGCGGTCGATTGAGCGCCGGTGCTGACCGGCAGCGCGTCCGTAACTGCGCGAGTAAAGCGGCGGGGCGCGCCTGTCACCCGCCGCATCGCCGACCCGTTACCCCTCGAGCCGCGCGCGCAGCACGTCGTTGACGAGTTTGGGGTTCGCCTTGCCGCCCATCGCCTTCATCGTCTGTCCGACGAAAAATCCGAACAGCGCCGCCTTGCCGCCGCGATATTCCTCGACCTTGGCGGCGTTGGCGGCGAGCACCTTGTCCACCTCCGCCTCGATCGCGCCGGTGTCGCTGGTCTGCTTGAGGCCTTCGCGCTCGACGATCGCGGCAGCGCTGTCGCCGGTTTCGAGCATCTTCTCGAACACCTGCTTGCCGATGCTGCCCGAGATCGTGCCGTCGGCGATCAGCGCCAGCAGCTCCGCCGCCTGGGTCGGCGACACGGGCGAGGCGTCGATGCCGAGGCCCAGGCGATTGAGCGCCCCGAACAGATCGCCCGTCACCCAATTCGCCGCCGCCACCGGCGCCGCGCCCGCATCGAGCAGCGCATCGAACCAGCGCGCCGCCTCGGCCTCCGCGGTGAGCACATTCGCCGCGTAGCGGCTGATCCCCAGCCCTTCATAGCGAGCGCGCTTCGCGTCGGGGAGTTCGGGAAGGCTCGCGCGGCACTCGTCGATGAACGCCTCGTCCAGCTCCAGCGGCAGTAGATCCGGGTCGGGGAAGTAGCGATAGTCGTGCGCATCCTCCTTCGACCGCATGGTCCGCGTCGTGCCGGTGCCCGGGTCGAACAGACGCGTCTCCTGCACGACCGTGCCGCCCTCCTCGATCAGCGCGACCTGGCGCCTGGCCTCATGCTCGATCGCGGCCATGACGAAGCGAACGGAGTTGACGTTCTTCGTCTCGGTGCGCGTGCCGAACGGCTCACCCGGACGCCGCACGCTGACGTTGACGTCGGCGCGCATCGACCCTTCCTCCATATTGCCGTCGCACGAGCCGACGTAGCGCAGGATCGAGCGCAGCTTCTTGACGTAGGCGCCGGCTTCTGCGGGCGAGCGCAGATCGGGGCGGCTGACGATTTCCATCAGCGCGACGCCCGCGCGGTTGAGGTCGACGTAGCTCAGCGTCGGGTGCTGATCGTGCATCAGCTTGCCCGCGTCCTGTTCGACGTGGATGCGTTCGATACCGATGCGGCGCCCTTCCGCGACGCCCACCTTCTCGTCCGCGTCGAGCGTCAGCGACCCCTCACCCACCAGCGGGTGGTATAGCTGGCTGATCTGGTAGCCCTGCGGCAGGTCCGCGTAGAAATAATTCTTGCGGTCGAAGCGGCTCCAGCGGTGGATTTCCGCATCGAGCGCGAGGCCGGTGCGCACTGCCTGACGGATGCACTCGCGGTTCGGCACGGGCAGCATCCCCGGCATCGCCGCGTCGATCAGGCTCACCTGCGTGTTCGGCTCCGCCCCGAACGCGGTCGCCGCGCCGGAGAACAGCTTCGCCGCGCTGGTCACCTGCGCATGCACTTCGAGGCCGATCACGACCTCCCATTCGCCGGTGCGGCCGGTGATGCGATACTCCTGCTGGCTCATTCCGCGGTCCCCGTCGGGTGGCGTTTCTCGACGCGCGTCCATTTCTGCCCGTTCCAGACTTCAACGTGGGTCGCACTCTCGACCTGTTCATAGACCGGTCGCTGGTCGCCGACGCTGGGCGTGTGCTGCGCGCTGTCGGTTGCCGGGCGACCGAGGCGCTCCGCCCAGCTCCGCTCGGTGTGCGGGACGAGCTGATCAATCAGCCCGACCAATCGCTCGTGCTGGCCGGCGGGGAACTGCTCCGGCTTGATCCGATCGACCATGTCACGCAGCCCCTTGACCGCGATGCGCATGTCCGCCGGGGCGGTGAGGCCGCTACGGGCGTTGAGGTTGAGCGCGTGCAGCCCCGCCAAAAGCCCCGTCAGCGCGATGTTGCGCGCATGATCGTCGTCCAAGCTGAACAGCCTCACCACCAGCACTCCGGCCGGGCGGTGAAGCCCGCGCGCTGTTCGAGGGCGAGGCCGGCGTTGAGGACGGCCTGTTCGTCGAATGCGGGGCCGATGATCTGCAGGCCGAGCGGGAGACTGCTGTCTCGGGTGAGGCCGCCAGGGACCGACATGGCGGGCAGTCCGGCAAGGCTCGCGGGTACCGCGAACACGTCGTTGAGATACATCGCCAGCGGGTCGGCGCTCTTGTCGCCCAGCGCGAAGGCGGCGCTGGGGGCGGTGGGAGTGAGGATGACGTCGCAGGCCTCGAACGCCGCCGCGAAATCGCGCGCGATCAGCGCCCGCACCTTTTGCGCCTGTGTGTAATAGGCGTCGTAGAAGCCTGCTGAGAGCACGTAGGTGCCAATCATGATGCGGCGGCGCACTTCCGGCCCGAAGCCGGCGGCGCGGGTCGCGGCATACATCTCCTGAAGGTTCGCACCCTCGGGCAGCTCGCGCTGACCGTAGCGCACGCCGTCATATCGGGCGAGGTTCGACGAGGCCTCGGCCGGCGCGATGATGTAGTAGGCGGGCAGCGCGTATTTGGTATGCGGCAGGCTGATCTCGACGATCTCTGCCCCGGCATCGCGCATCCAGGCGATGCCATCGTCCCACACCCGCGCCACGTCCGCGTCGATCCCGTCGACGCGATACTCCTTTGGCACGCCGACGCGCTTGCCGCGCATGTCGGGGTTGAGACCCCACTCCCACGCCGGCACCGGCAGGTCGAGGCTGGTCGAATCCTTGGGGTCGAACCCGGCCATCGCCTCGAGCATGATGGCGCAATCCTGCACGGTGCGCGCCATCGGCCCGGCTTGATCGAGCGAGCTCGCGAACGCCACCACGCCCCAGCGCGAGCAGCGACCGTAGGTCGGCTTGATGCCGCTGATGCCGACGAACGCCGCGGGCTGGCGGATCGAGCCGCCGGTGTCGGTGCCCGTCGCGGCGGGCGCGATGCGCGCGGCGATCGCGGCGGAGCTACCTCCCGACGACCCGCCCGGCGCGAGGCTGGCGTTACCCCCGTCGCTCCGCCGCCACGGCGAGACGACATTGCCGAAATAGCTGGTTTCGTTCGACGACCCCATCGCGAACTGGTCGAGGTTCAGCTTCCCCAGCATCCCCGCGCCGGCGTCCCACAGCCGCTGCGACACGCTGCTTTCATATTGCGGCACAAAGCCTTCGAGGATGTGGCTCGCGGCGGTGGTCTGCACGCCTTTGGTCGCGAACAGATCCTTCATGCCGATCGGCACACCGGCAAGCGGCTTGAGCGTCTCGCCCTTGGCGCGCGCCTCGTCGGCGGCGCGGGCGGCGGCAAGCGCGTGCTCCGGCGTCGTCACGATGAAGGCGTTGAGCGCGCTCGCACCCGCAACCGCGGCGTTGAATGCCTCGGCCACCTCGACGGCGGAGAAGCTCCCGCCGCGCACGCCGTCGCGCAGCTCGGCGACGGTCAGATCGGTGATGACGTTCGACATTATTCGATCACCTTGGGCACGGTGAAGAATCCGTGAGCGCCACCCGGCGCATTAGCGAGCACCGCGTCGCGGCAGTCGCCATCGGTCACGGCGTCATCGCGCAGGCGCAGCTGGTTGGGGATGACCGCCGCCATCGGCTCGACGCCGGTCACGTCGACCTCCCCCAGCTGCTCGACCCAGCCGAGGATGTTGTTGAGCTCACCGACCATCGTCTCGACCTCGGCGTCGCTGAGCGCGATACGGGCAAGGCTGGCGATTTTGGCTACTGTTGCATGATCGACCGACATGGCCGCGCCGCTAGCAGCGCCACCCGCCTAGCTCAAGGCGTGGCCTTCGCTTGCGGCGGCGGCGGGGGCGGTGGTGGTGCGCTCGGGGCAGGCTCGGGGCTGCGCAGACCCTCCTCCACACAGGGCGGCGGCAGCGGCACGGGGAGGACGGACCCCACCGGCAGACCGTCAATGACGATGCGCTGCATCGGCTGCGGCGCGAGACGAATTTCGGCCGAGTTCACGTTGACGCGGCGTTGCGTCTCGCGCGGGATCGGCCAGCTTTCCTCCCAGCGCCCGGTCGGGCAGCGCCGATAGAGCGAAGCCATCGGCGCGTCAGCACGCGCGGACTGGCTCACCAGCACGACCGCGTCGTCGCTGAGGAAATGCGCGCGGCAAGCGTTGCCCCGGCACTGATAATTGAGTGTCAGCGCGTCGATCAGCGCTGACGGCACCGCAGTGCCGGTCGGCGTCACGCGAATATTCGCGCGCGCATCCGCCGATGCGCTCGTGTCGCGCACCTCGTACCGATTCTTGGCGGCAAGCGCTTCGCGGGCGCGCCGGCGTTTATCCTCCGGCCCGCTTGCCGCCATGGCTTCGAGCGCCCGACGACCCGACGGTCCGAAATCGAACGCCAGCGCCGCCCAGTCGAACTTTTCCGTCGTCGTGCGCCCGTCGCGCAGTCGAGCGAGCTGGTCGCGCGTCGACATCGCGCCGAAATCGATCCACGGCAGCGCAAGGATCAGGGCGAGCACGCACACCGCGACCGACGCCCGCGTCTCCGCCGCGAGAATGCGTTTCGGGAAATGCCCGCGCGGCCACACCGATATGACCGCCGACACCAGCCCATAGGTGAGCGCAACGATCGCACACACTGCGGCCCACATCCGTCCCGGCGTCCAGCCATAATCGCCGACGCGCTGCAGGATCGCAGCCGCGGCGATGGCGCCAAGCGGGAGCATCGCGACCCCCAGCGCGCGCGCCGACCAGTGGAGCAGGCGGTGGAGACCTTCGCCCTGCACCCCTTCGCCTTTGAGGCCGATCGCCGCGTTCAGCAGCAGCAGGCAGAATGCGCTCGCCAGCATCGTCAGCGCGGCGGCCGACCCCCAACCGTTCCACAATCCGTCCAGCCCCGTGAACGGCAGCGTCAGCAGAAACAGCCAGATCGCCACCGCAAAAATCGGCGCGAGCACGCTCATCACCGCGAAAACGAGGCGCAGCATGGTGGCGACGATCGCGTCGCGTTCGCGCAGAACGCCGACGCCCGCGCCCCAGGTCGCCGCGAGCAACGGCAACGCAACCCAGCTGTGACCGAGCGCGCGGCTCAACACTTTGATCCCGATCAGGTCGAACAGCCCCGCGATGAGCCAGGTAAGGCCCCAGGTGATGACCGCAAAGGCAAGACCCGCAGCCGCGATCGCGGCATCGCTCCACAGGTGAAGGTGCACCCGCCCGGGGTCGAGCGAACGACGCCCTCCGTCGCGCCATGCCTGAAACAGCGGCGCTGCCAGCAGCGCCGCGAACAGGCTGGCGAATACGGGAAATTCGAACACCGTCGCTTGCTGGCTGTAGCTTCGCGCGGTCCAGGTGATGAAACCGATCACCAGCCCCCAGACAACGGCAAACACCGCCGACCAGACCCACCAGCGCCGCTCGACCGTCAGCACGAACGCGGTCGAGCCGACTCCGATTAGCGCGATGAGGAACACGCTTGCTCGGCTCACCTCGCCTTCGGTGAGCAGCGCGATCGCCAGCCCCGCGACGGCGCCGATGATTGCCATGATCCATGGCCGCAGCGGCCATGCGTCTGCGCCGGCGTCGGTTTCCAGCCAGCGCATTCGATCGCGACGATGCGCCACGCTCTCGTCGGCGGGATGGTCTCGGGCGGCGAGTGCGGGCGTTTCGGTCATCACCGACAGCTAGCATTGCCCGCGCATCGTGCCACGCCTATTTCGCGCCACGGCGGGCGACACTTTCCGCTGGACCTGCCTGGGAAGCAACGTGGCCCGCAAATTCCTGTATTTCGTCGCTTTCGTGATCGTAATCGTGGTGGCGTCGGCCTTCGCCTATCGCCTGTTTCCGGGCGACATCATGCGGGTCGCGCTGGAACCGCGCGTCGCCTTCGCGCCGCCGGCGACACGGCCATCCGGGTACGACGCGCCCAATCTGTGGATCGCCCGCCCAGGCCTTCCCGACGACCCGACCCTGTGGCGCCCTTTGCTCACCCAGGCGAGCGCGGATGGCGCCCCGCTCCGCTATCCGCCGGAGGCCGAACGCGGCGGTGCTGCGATTTTCTTTGTGCATCCGACCAGCTATCTCGGGCGCGAGCAGTGGAACGCTGCGCTCGATAACAGCGAGGCCAACTGGCGCGCTCGGCTGTTCGTTCGAGGCATGGCGAGCGCCTTTGCCGGCGCGGGCGAAGTCTGGGCGCCGCGCTATCGCCAAGCAGCGATGGGCGCATTCCTGACGCGCGATGTCGACACCGCCAACCGCGCGCTCGATGCCGCTTATGACGATGTGCTTTCCGCGTGGACGAGCTTTCTGTCCTCAATCCCCCCCGATCAGCCCATCATCCTCGCCGGGCATAGTCAGGGCGCGCTCCACCTCGCGCGACTGATGAAGGAGCAGGTCGCCGGGCGGCCGATCGCCGAACGGGTAGCCGCGGCCTATGTCGTCGGCTGGCCTTTGTCGGTCGAACATGACGTCCCCGCCCTCGGCCTCAACCCCTGCACTCGCGCCGACGAAGCGAACTGCCTGCTGGGCTGGAACAGCTTTGCTGAGCCGGCGGATCCCCGCATGGTGCTCGACGTCTTCGACGCATCGCTGGGTTTCGACCGGCAGAGCCGCCGCGGCAGTCGCGTCCTGTGCGTCAATCCGCTCACGGGAACGCTCGACGGCTCAGCGGCGGCCGCCGCCAACCTCGGCACGGTGCGAGCCAACGCCAATCTGGACGATGGAACGCTGATCGCAGCGGCCGTCCCTGCGCGGTGCGACGATCCGGCGCGTGGCGGGCGGGGGCTGCTGCTGATCGGCGATCCCCCGCAGGTTGGACCGTTTGTGCTGCCGGGCAACAATTATCACGTGTACGACATCCCGCTGTTCTGGGCGAATGTCCGCGCCGACGCCAACGGGCGGCTCGCAGCCTGGCGCGCGGCGCGATGATCACGACCGACGTCGCTGACTTTCGTGCGACGCTGCCGGAGGGGGGCCGCCTGCTCGGGCTCGATGTCGGCACCCGCACGATCGGGACCGCGCTGTGCGATGCCGAATGGCACTTCGCCAGCCCCGCACACCTCATAAAGCGAGCGAAGTTCAGCGCCGACCTCGCGGCCCTTAAAACGATGGTCGAGCGCGAACGGGTGGCGGCGCTGGTCATCGGCTTGCCGCTTAACATGGACGGCAGCGACTCCCCCCGCACGCAGTCGGTGCGCGCCTTTGCCCGCAACCTCTCCGGGCTCAGCCGACCCATCCTGCTGTGGGACGAACGCTGGTCGACCGCCGCCGTGACGCGCGAGCTGATCGCTGCCGACACCAGCCGCGCGAAGCGCGCGGAGCGCGTCGACAACGCCGCCGCAGCCTATATCCTCCAAGGCGCGATCGACGCACTTGTGCGCGTCAGCCCCTAGCGCGCGCCCTCCCGCCCCGCCGGCGTGAGTGTGGCGGCGCGGTCGACGATCGTCAGGAATTGCCGGCGATAGCGGTTGTCGCCCACCGCTGGCGCCGCGAGCGCGCGCACATCGCTCCAGCCGTAGCGACCGAGCTGCGTATCGCCGCGCAGCAGCTGGCCATAGGCTGCCACCGCCGTCACGAACGCATCATCACCGCGCGGCGCAGTCGCTTGCGACAGCATCCGCGCGGGCACCCGCCGCTCGATGAGGCGCGAGGCCTGTCTGCCCGGCAGCTTGTAGCGCAGCGCCACCACCGCAGCATCGCCGCTCCGCGCCGACGAAGGCTCCGGCGGCCTGCGATTGCCCTCGAACCGGCGATCGGGCAGCCAGCCCTCAGAGCCGGCGGGCACGATTTCGTAAAGCGCGATGACCTGATGCCCGGCTCCGATCTCGCCCGCGTCGACCGCGTCGTTGTTAAAGTCCTCTTCGCGCAGCGCCCGGTTCTCGTAACCCAGAAGGCGATACTGGCTGACGTGCGCGGGGTTGAATTCGACCTGGACCTTCACGTCGTGCGCGATGGTGAACAGCGTCGAAGCAAGCTCCTCGTCCATCACCTTGCGCGCTTCTTCGCTGCTGTCGATGTAGGCGTAGGCGCCATTCCCCTTGTCCGCGAGCTGCTCCATCATCGCATCGTTGAGGTTGCCGCGTCCGTAGCCGAGCGTCGTCATCTGCACGCCCGACGCGCGCTCGCGCTCGACCATGTCGACCAGCGCGGCATTGTCGCTGATACCGACGTTGAAGTCGCCGTCGGTGGCAAGGATGATGCGATTGACGCCGCCTGGGATGAAGGCCTGCCGCGCCGTGGCATAGGCGAGCTGGATGCCCGATGCGCCCGCGGTCGATCCACCCGCCGACAGCCGCGCAAGCACGTTGAGCGCGCTTTGACGGTCGGATGTCGGCGGCAGCAGCAACTCGGTCCGCCCCGCATACACGACGATGCTCATGCGGTCCTGCGGCCGCAGCCGCTCCGCCGCGAGCGCGAGCGTGCAGGCGGCGAGCGGCAGTTTGTCGGGGCTCGTCATCGAACCCGAGACGTCGACTAGGAACACGATGTTCGCCGGTGGCGGCGCACTGCGAGCGAGGTCGTGGCCGGTCAACGCAATGCGCAGCAGCCGAGTCCCCTGATTCCAGGGCGTGGCGCTCGCGGCGAGCGACACGTCGAACGGCTGGCGCGCGTCTGGCGCACGCCCCCAGTCGTAGCGGAAATAGTTGATTAGCTCCTCGGTCCGCACCGCATCCTGCGGCGGCAGACGATTGTCGCCGAGGATGAAGCGTCGCGCATTGGCGTAGGCGCCGGTGTCGACGTCCACGGAGAAGGTCGAAACCGGTGCGTCGCTTACCCGGACGACGCCGGCGACCGCGTTGCGCTCGTAACGGTCGCGGTCCGGATTCACCGGGGATCCACCGGGCACTGTCGGCGCGTACGCGCCGCTGCCGGTCACCACGATGTTTCCGCTCGCATCGGCCGACGGTACCGGCACCGGTGGTGGCGGCGGCGGGGGCGGCGGCGGCGGCGGGGGCGCCGGGGGGGAGACCATGACTGGAGCTGACACCACCGGCGGAGGCGGCGCCGGACGACGCGCACCCCACCCGCCCTGCATGCCGCGGCCTTCGAACATCGCCAGTTCGCCGCGATCGGCACGCGCGCAAATCTCGTCCGCGCTCGTCGGCCAGCGCGGTGCCGGCGTCGGCTGCGCAATGCCCGGCGGCGGCGTGCACAGCCCCGCAAGCGCGGTCCCCAACATCAATGTCCGGACGATACGCATTTCGTCATCCCCCCAGAAATGTCCGGAGAGGCTAACGCGCGGAAGTCACGACGCAATGACCTTAATCCGAGACCGCGCGAGAACATGTCCGCAAAAGAGACGGCGACCCTCACAGCTTGCCGGGACGAGCCTGAAACCTTAAGCGTCGCGGCTTGATGACATCGCCGCTACCCACCCGCGATCCGCGTACCCCGGCCGGGCGCGCGGCGTTTCCGCACGCCCACCTGCTCGCGCTCGCCGGACTGCAGCCGTGGGAGCTCAGCTTTCTCCTCGACGAGGCGGAACGCTACGTCGACGGGGGCGGCGCGGAGAGCGCTCCGCTCAAAGGCCGCACGCTGATCAACGCCTTTTTCGAAAACAGCACGCGCACGCTCCTGTCGTTCGAGATCGCCGGCAAGCGGCTCGGCGCCGACGTCGTCAACATGCACGCCGCGACTTCGAGCGTGAAGAAGGGCGAAACGCTGATTGACACCGCGCTGACATTGGATGCGATGCGCGCCGACGCGATCGTCATCCGTCACGCAAGCTCGGGCGCGGTGGCGATGATCGCGGACAAGGTCGCCTGCCCGGTGATAAACGCGGGCGATGGCTGGCACGAACATCCGACGCAGGGGCTGCTCGACGCGCTGACCATCCGACAGGCGTTCGGGCGGATCGAGGGGCTGACGATCGCCATCTGCGGCGACATTCGCCACAGCCGCGTCGCGCGGTCGAACATGATCGCACTGGCGACGCTAGGCGCCGAGGTGCGCGTGGCAGGGCCGCCGACGCTGGTGCCGGTGGAGGTCGAAGCGCTCGGCGCGCGGCGCTACAATCGCATCGAGGAGGCGATCGACGGGGCGGACGTGATCATGATGCTGCGGCTGCAGAACGAGCGGATGGACGGCGGCTTCATCCCCTCCCCGCGCGAATTCCACGCGCTGTGGGGGCTGACTACGGAGCGGCTGCGGCTTGCCAAGGCGGAGGCGCGGGTGATGCATCCCGGGCCGATGAACCGCGGCGTCGAGATCGCCAGCGCGGTCGCCGACGATCCCGAACGCAGCCTGATCACACGACAGGTCGCAAATGGCGTTGCGGTGCGCATGGCCTGCCTCGAAGTGCTGACCCGCGTGCGGCGGGCGGTCGCCGGATGGGAGGCGAAAGCGTGAGCCGGCTGCTGATCACCAACGCGCGGCTGGTGAATCCGGACCGCGACGAGGTCGAGACGGGCGCGCTGCTGGTCGAGCATGGTCGCATCGTCGCGCATGGCGCGCAGGTCGATGCCGACGATGCGGAGGTGGTGGACGCGAGGGGCGCACTGCTGGCGCCGGGGATCGTCGATTTCGGCGTCTTCTCCACCGACGCGAGCGCGTTTCATTTCGGCGGTATCACCCGCGCGGTGCTTATGCCCGACGGGCCGCCCGCGCTCGACAATCCGGGGCTGATCGAGCGCGCGGCGAAGGCGGGGAAGCCCGACCTGTGGCTGCATCCGATGGCCGCGGCGACGCGGGGCCTCGTGGGGACCGAGCTCGCCGAGATGGGGTTGATGCAGGCCGCCGGCGCGCGCGCGGTGGCGACCGGGCGGCACCGCATTGCCGATGCCGGCGTGATGGCGCGCGTGCTCGCCTATGCCGGCGGACTAGGGCTCGTCACCGTCACCCACGCCGAGGACGAGGGGCTGACGCGCGGTGCGGTTGCAACCGAGGGCGAAGCGGCGATGCGGCTCGGCCTCCCCGCCGCCCCCGCCGCTGCCGAAGCAATGGCGATCGCGCGTGATCTTGCGCTGGTCGAGGTGACGGGTGCGCCGCTGCATTTCCGCCAGGTGACGACCGCGGCGGGCTTCGACCTCATCCGCGCGGCGAAGGCCAAGGGGCTGCCGGTGACCTGCGGCATCACGCCCGCGCACCTGCTGCTGTCGGACACTGCGCTCGGACCGTGGCGCACCTTTGCGCGGCTGTCGCCGCCACTGCGCAGCGAGGACGACCGTCACGCCGCGCGCGCCGCGGTCGTCGACGGGACGATCGACGTGCTGGCGAGTGGCCACGACCCGCGCGGCCCCGAAGACAAGCGCCTCCCCTTCGCCGACGCCGCGCCGGGCATGGCGGGGGCGGAGACGCTGCTCGCGCTGGGGCTCGGCTTGGTGCGCGACGGGCTGGTCACCCTCCCCCGCCTGTTTGCCTTGCTGAGCGAAAAACCGGCGGAGCTGATCGGGGTGGCGGCCGGAACGCTCGACGCGGGAGCGGAAGCGGACCTCATCCTGATCGATCCCGACGCGCCGTGGGTGGTCGACGCCAAGCGCATGTCCGCGCGCGCGGGGAATACGCCCTTCGACGGCCTCCCCGTGCAAGGCCGCGTCCGCGCCGTGTGGAAAGGCGGACGGCGGGTCGGGTGAGGCCAAGTGCTTTCGGTTGACCCACAGCGTCACCCTGAACTTGTTTCAGGGTCCATGACGCAGCGCCGCGATGGATGCTGAAACGAGTTCAGCATGACGGGCGGAGGACCCCCAGCCGCGGTGCGTCAGCTACGCCGCGCGGCGCATCTTGTTGAGCTTCTTCAATAACATATCGCGCTTCATGCGCGACAGGTGGTCGAAGAACAGCACCCCGTTCAGATGATCCATCTCATGCTGAATGCAGGTGGCCATCAGCCCGCTCATGCGTTCGCGGTGGGTCTGGCCGTCGAGGTCCTGCCATTCGCAGGTGATTTCCGCCGGGCGCGTCACTTCGGCATATTGTTCGGGCACCGACAGGCAGCCTTCGCTGTAGCAGTTGAGCTCCGGCGAGGGATCCGAGAACACCGGGTTCACGAACACGCGCGGGTCCTTGATCACCGACTCGCCGCTTTCGTCGGCGGGGTCGCGTTCTTGCAGGTCGATCACCAGCAAGCGCAGCGGCACCGCGACCTGGATTGCGGCGAGGCCGATGCCGGGAGCGTCGTACATCGTCTCGAGCATGTCGCTCGCGAGCTGTTTCAGCTCGTCGTCGAACCGCTCGACCGGCTGCGACATCTCGCGCAGCCGCGGGTCCGGAGTTTCGATAATCTCGAGAATGGCCATGCCGCGGGAGCTAGGGTTGCGAGGGGGGCGGGTCAAGCGACCGGGCGGCGCGCGCGCAGCGCCTGCGCCAGCGTGCCTTCGTCGAGATAATCGAGCTCGCCGCCGACGGGCAGGCCGTGCGCGAGCTGGGTGATGCGCACCGGCAAGCCTTCGAGCCGGTCGGTGATGTAGTGGGCAGTGGTCTGCCCTTCGAGCGTGGCGTTCATCGCGAGCACCACCTCGTCGACGCCGCCTGCGCCGACGCGGCGGACGAGCGCGTCGATCGAAAGGTCATCGGGCGTCACCCCGTCGAGCGCCGACAGCCGCCCGCCGAGCACATGGTAACGCCCCGCGAACAGCCGCGAACGATCGAGCGCCCACAGGTCGGCGACCTCCTCCACCACGCACAGGCTGCGCGGATCGCGGCGTTCGTCGGCGCAGATCGCGCACGGATCGCGCGTGTCGACATTGCCGCAGGTCGAGCAGGTGAGCAGCCGCTCCTCGACCGTGCGCAGCGCGGCGATCAGCGGCGCAAGCGCGGTCTCACGCCGTTTGACGAGGTGCAGCACCGCCCGCCGCGCACTGCGCGGGCCGAGCCCGGGGAGCCGGCTCAACTGCTGCACCAGCGCGTCGATTTCGGGGGATGCCATGCGCGCCGGAGGTAAGCGGCAGCGCCCGGCGGTGCAAGACGGGTGCGCCGTCTCTCCCCTCCCCCTTGTGGGGAGGGGCTCGGGGGGTGGGGGCCGAGCCGCGTCTGCGGCTCGTACAGACACTAGCGCAACGTGACACCCGGCTAATCCGCTCGCGGACGCGAGCGCACCCCCACCCCTACCCCTCCCCACAAGGGGGAAGGGAAGTACACTTGCCCCGCCCCGCCCCGCTCCCCTATCGCGGGCGACATGCGTGTGGTGATGATGGGAACCCCGGCCTTTGCCGTGCCGACGCTCGACGCGCTGGTGGCGGCTGGGCATGAGGTGGCGGCGGTCTACAGCCAGCCGCCGCGCCCCGCGCATCGCGGCAAGCGTGACACGCCCTCCCCCGTCCACGCGCGCGCGGTCGAACTTGGTATCGCGGTGCGTCACCCCCGCTCCCTCAAGCACGCCGACGAGCAGGCGGCATTTGCGGCTTTGGGCGCGGACGTGGCGGTGGTGGCGGCGTACGGGCTGATCCTGCCGCAGCCCATCCTCGATGCGCCGCGGCGCGGATGCCTCAATGTCCACGCATCGCTGCTGCCGCGTTGGCGCGGCGCGGCGCCGATCGTGCGCGCGATCCTCGCCGGCGATGCGGAGACCGGCGTCGGTATCATGCAGATGGAGGCGGGGCTCGATACGGGTCCAGTGCTGGCCGAGGCGCGCACCGAGATCGCGCGCAAGAACGCTGGCGAGCTGACCGCCGAGCTAGCGGCAATGGGCGCAGCGCTGATGGTCGAGGTGCTTGCCGACCTTCCCGGTCATCGCGCGGTGCCGCAGTCAACCGATGGCGTCACCTACGCGCACAAGATCGACAAGGCCGAAGCGGCGATCGACTGGCACGCGAGCGACGTTCAGGTCGAACGCCACATCCGGGCCTTTGCTCCTAACCCCGGCGCGTGGGCGAGCTACCGCGGCGAACGGCTCAAGATTCTCGCCGCCGACGTGCTGCATCCGGGCGAGACGCAGCCCGGGGCGATGCCGGGGACGCTGATCGACGATGGCTTCACCGTCGCCTGCAACCCCGGCGCGATCCGCGTGACCAGCGTGCAACGCGCCGGACGCGGGGCGATGAGCGCGAGTGAGCTGCTGCGCGGCTTCCCCCTCCCCGCGGGCACGCGGTTCAACTGATGCCGCGCTATCGCCTGCTGCTTGAATGGGACGGGCGCCCGTTCATGGGCTGGCAGCGGCAGGCGCACGGGCCGAGCGTGCAGGGCGCGATCGAGGAGGCGGCGGCGCGCTTCCTCGGGCCGGATGTGGCGGCGGTCGCGGCGGGGCGCACCGATACAGGCGTCCATGCGCTGGCGATGGCGGCGCACCTCGACGCGGCGCGCGAGATGGAGCCGTTTCGGGTGATGGAAGCGCTCAACGCCCAGCTCCGCCCGCTGCCGGTCGCGGTGCTTGAGGCGAGCCTCGCCGAAGACGATTGGCACGCGCGCTTCTCGTGCATCGGCCGCGCTTACCGCTATCGCATCGTCAATCGCCGCGCGCCGCTGACGCTGCAGCTGGGGCGGGCGTGGCAGGTGGCGATCCCGCTCGACGCCGATGCGATGAACGAGGCGGCGCAGCTGCTCGTCGGGCGGCACGACTTCACGACCTTTCGTTCCGCTCACTGCCAGAGCGCGAGTCCGGTCAAGACGCTCGACCGGCTGGTGGTGTGGCGCGAGGGCGAGTGGATCAATGTCGAAGCGTCCGCGCGCAGTTTTCTCCACCATCAGGTGCGATCGATGGTCGGCTGCCTGGTGCTGGTCGGGCGAGGGCGGTGGAGTGCCGACGACCTCGCCGACGCGCGCGACGAAGCGGACCGCGCCGCGCTGGGGCTCAACGCGCCCCCGGACGGGCTCTACTTCACCCGCGCGAGATATTGAACTCGCAGAGGATCAAACGACCCAGCGCCAGATGCCGGCCGCCACCCGCGCACCGAGCGGGGTATGGGCCCAGGTCGCGATCAGCCACAGCAACGTCCCGGCCAGCAGCACCGCCATCGACGGGATCGCTGCGCGCCACGGCAAACGACGCGCCATCTGGGCACCGAAGGGCCAGTAGGCCGTGCGCGATCGCCACAGCCGCCAGCCGTCGCTCATGGCGCCGTGCAGCCGCGCCTTCTTGCTGTCCTGGCCGGCCGAACCGAGCAAGGCGAGCAGCAGGATTGCGGTCGTCAGAATATGGTTCTCCGGCGTTGGCCAGATCGCGAGATGGACCAGCGCCCAGATCGCGAAGCTCCACATCATCGGATGCCGCGTGATCGCATAAACTCCCGCCGGATTCCTCCGCGACGCTTCGAGCGCGCCCGGCGCGGGCATGGCGGGGTTGCGGCGCAACGAGCCGATCAGCAGCACGGACGCCACCCACATCGCCGCGCTGGCGATCGCCCAGGCCGTATCGCCGGGCACGAACGCAGGCGGGGTGGCCGGGACCGCGCGGTAGGACGACACGGTCCAGAACAAGGTCGCGAGCGCGATGACGCTGTAGATCAGGCGAAAACTGCCCTCCCCCACCGCTCTCACGAGCGGCCGACGAAAGGGATGCGACAGGAGGAGGTGCGAGGCGACGAAGCTGGCGGCGGCGGTGGAGAGGGTCGCTAGCGGAGCCATGTCGGCGCGTCCCCCTCCGTCCCTGCGTCAGCGATCGTAGGCGTTGGGAAGGTCGCCCTCCACCGGGTTCATATATCGGTCGCGCAGCCGTCGCTGGCGATCGTCGCCGCGCTGTTCGACGCCGTCGATATAGACCGCCGTCGGCATGGAGGTGACCTCCAGCGGATCACCGTCCCAGATCACGACATCGCCGGCCCGCCCCGCGCGGAGCGATCCCACGACATCGCTGACCCCAGCGGCATCGGCGACGCGCGACGTGATCGCCGCGAAGGCATCGTCCCAGGATAGCGATGATGCACCAGTCACCCGCGCCAGTCCGACGAGGTTCCCGGCATATTGCCGACCATAGTTGAGCTTGTGCACCTCGTTATCATCGACCAGCCCCAGCGCGACCGAGACACCGGCGGCGCGCATTCGCCCGACGTTGCTCTGCGTCGCGGCGACATCCTCGAAGCTTGACGGGAGGTCGTTCACGCCGCCCGCGATCACGGGCACGTTGGCGGCGGCAATTTCACGCGCGACGGTCCAGCCTTCGCTGGCACCGACCAGTGTCAGCTTGATCTGCGGGTACTCGCGCAGCAGGCTCAGCACCGACAGGATGTCCGCGCCGCGATTGACCTTGACGAACAGCCGGTCGCGACCGTCGAGCACGCGCAGCAGCGCCTGCGCGTCAGCCCGGCTCAGCAGCGAATCCTTGCTGCGTCCGTCATAGCCGCGCGGATCGGCGGCATAATCGCGCGCTTCCTGCAGCAGGTTGCGAAAGTGGAGGAACGTTGCCGCGCGGCTGCCGCCAGCACGCTGCGCGCCCGTTTCGCCGAACTCCACATATTGAAACACGCCGGCGCGGGTGATCATGTTGCGGTCCGAGCCGAGGTCGACGAGCGCACCGCGCCCGTTAAACAGCCCGCCGCTGCGCCCCGGATAGACCAGCGCGCGGGTGACGCCGGCGGTGCGGTTGACCGCCACCGGGACCCCCATCGGGTTGAGCGCGGGCGCAATGTCGATCGCCGCGCTGTAGGGGCTCTGCGCCGCGCTGCTGTCGTTGCTGCCTTCAACGGCATCGACCTCGACCAGCCCGACGCGCGAAAAGCCGGCGACGAGCCCCGGCGTGACCCATTTCCCGCCGGCATCGACTGCGTTGACGCCCGCGGGCACCGCGACGCCGGCGCCGGCCGCAACCACGCGGCCGCCCCGGATGACCACGGTGCCGCGCTCGATCGGCGCGCTGCCGTCGCCGATCACGAGCCGGGCGTTGGTGATGGCGACGTCCTGCGCCGCCGCACCCGTCGACACGAGACCGGCAAGCGCCGCTCCGGCGAACAGGATCGAACGAAGCGCGCTCATTTGACGTCTCCCTCGCCCGGCTGGCCGAGCTCGAAATCGGTCACCGGTCGCCGCCGCGGATCGTTCATATCGTACACCAGCGCGCCGTCGATCCACACCCGCTCGGGCCGCGAATAAACGCTGAAGGGGTTGGCGTTCCACAGCACGACGTCCGCCATCTTCCCCGCCTTGAGCGAGCCGGTCATCGCGTCGATGCCCATCGCCCGCGCCGGGTTAATGGTCAGCCAGCGCATCGCCTGCGCCTCGCTGATTTCGATCCCGGCGCGGCGGCCCGAGGCCATCGCCTTGGCCGCCTCCTGGTTGAGCCGCTGGATGCCGTTGGCATCGTCCGAATGAACAATGGCGCAGCCCCCCGCGCGCTCCACCAGCGCCACATTCTCGGGGATGCCGTCGTAGGCTTCCATCTTGAAGCCCCACCAGTCCGCCCACATCGCCGAACAGACGTTGGCATCGCGCAGCATGTCCGCGATCTTGTAGCTTTCCACGGCGTGGTGGAACGCCGTCACGCGGTAACCGAACTCGCGCGCCATATCGAGGACGATGGCCATCTCATCGGCGCGGTAGCAGTGGTTTTGAACGAGAATGTTACCGCGCAGCACGTCCGCCAGCGTCTCCATCTCGAGGTCGCGGGTCTGATTATCGCCACGATCGGCGCGACGACGATACTCCGCGGCGCGCGCCCAGGTCTGGCGGTCCACCGCGATATTCCCCATCCGCGTCGACGGCATCCGACCACGCGAGCCATAGACGCGCTTGGGATTCTCGCCGCACGCCATCTTGAGGCCGTAGGGCGCGCCCGGGAACTTCATCGACTGGACCGTCCGGCCGGGCACATTCTTCAGCGTAACCGAGCGGCCGCCCATCAGGTTCGCCGAACCGGGCAAGATATGCAGCGACGTGATCCCGCCATTCATCAGCGCGCGGGTGAAGCCGGGATCCTGCGGCCAGATGCTGTGTTCGATCGACACGTCAGCGGTGACCGGATCGGTCGCTTCGTTGCCGTCGCTGTGCGCCTGCACGCCGGGCGAGGGGTAGGCGCCGAGGTGGCTGTGAATGTCGATGATGCCCGGCGTGACGAAGCGACCCGCACCATCGACGCGCGCATATCCGTCAGGCACGGCGAGATCGGCGCCGCCGATCGCGACCACCTTGCCATCGCGCAGCAGCACGGTCCCATTCTCGATCCGGCCGCCTTCCCCGTCGAACACGGTCGCGCCGACGATGGCGGTCGCAACGCTCGGATAGGCGCGATAGGTCGAGGGATATGGGTTGGTGACCGGCGCCGGCGCCCGTTCCGCCGGTGCTGCGGAGGTGCGCGGACTAGGCGCAGCAGTAGCGCATCCCGCCACAGCAAGCGCGATCGAAGACGCGGCGATCAGACGAAGAAATGAGCGCATGAGGGGGGTCAGCTCCGAGGCGTGCGGTCTGTTGGATAATGGGTGCCGGCCGGCGTCTCGCCACGACCGAGCTCCGTTGCCGGATGCACCCCAGCCGCCTGCGGTTCGCCGACCAAGCTGTCGCGGCCTGCTAGGTCACGTCCCGCATCGTCATTGCCGAGCGTGTCGAGATGCATCCAGCGCTTCACGATCGGCGAGAGGAGCAGCACCGCAACCGCGGCACCGATCGAGATCCAGCCGAACAGCTCGTAGATTTCGAGCAGCCGCTCCTTCGACATTTCCCCGCCATGCCCGCCGGTCGCTTCGCCGATCTTGCCGGCGACGAAGTTGCCGACCGCGGTCATGTAGAACCACGCACCCATGATCAGCGAGGCGAGATATTTCGGCGCCAGCCGGTTCATCGCGCTGAGGCCGACCGGCGACAGGCACAGCTCACCGGTGGTGGCGAGCAGATAGTAGAGGAACACGAACAGCACCGGCGTCATCGCCGCGATGCCATAGGCCTGCGCCCCCCACACGAGGACGAGGTTGGCCAGCCCCATCTGCGCCAGCGCGAGGCCAAACTTCGCGGGTGCCGAAGGTTCAAGCCCGCGCCGCCCCAGCCACTGCCACAGCGCGGCGAACAGCGGCGCGAGGAGGATGATGTAGATCGGGTTGATCGACTGGAACAGGGAGGCTTCCACGCCCGCGCGGTCGACGAAGCGATCGGTGAACAGGTTCATCGACCCGCCAGCCTGCTCGAACAGCCCCCAGAACAGCGGGTTCAGCGCGATCAGGAACAGCACCGCGAACATGCGCTCGCGCGGCTCCTTGGGGAGCTTGAAGGTTTCGAAGAGGACGTAGCCGAGCAGCGCGACACCGCTGATGATCAGCAGCGTCTGGATGATGCTGACATACTGGATGAGGCCCCAGATCACCGCCACCGACGCGACGCCGATCGCATAGAGCATCATCTCGCGGGGGCGGGGCAGCATCGCCGGCGGGTCGCCCGCGCCGTTGAGCACCTTCTTCCCCAGCACGAACACGATCAGGCCCGCGAGCATGCCGATCCCGGCAAGTCCGAAGCCATAGGCCCAGCCCAGCCGCTCTCCGAGATAGCCGACAAGGATCGTGCCCAGCGCAGCGCCGACGTTAATGCCCATGTAGAAGATCGTGTAGGCCGCATCGCGGCGGGTGTCGGTGAGGCCGTAGAGCTGGCCGACCATCACCGAGATATTGGCCTTGAGAAAGCCCGAGCCGACGATGATCAGCGCCAGCGCCAGCCAGAACACGTTGATCGCCGGGTCTGCCTGACCGCCATTCCCCTCGACCGCCATGGCGAGGTGGCCGAGCGCCAGCAGGATGCCGCCGAACAGCACCGCCTTGCGCTGCCCCAAGTAACGGTCGGCGAGATAACCGCCCAGCACCGGGGTGATGTACACAAGGCTGGTATAGGCGCCGTAGACGAGATTGGCGCTGCCGTCCGAGAACAGCCAATGCTTGGTCAGGTAGAATATCAGCAGCGCGCGCATGCCGTAGTAGGAGAAACGCTCCCACATTTCGGCGAAGAACAGCATGTAGAGGCCCTTGGGGTGGCCTGCGAATTCGGGTTTGCGGCTGGCCGCGATCATCCCGCCCAGTGCAAGGAAGATACCCAGAACAACCACCGCCACGGCTGCCGTCCAGTCGGCAAAGCCCCAGCGATCCATCGGCAACATCTGCATGAAAACTCTCGCCCAGCGATTGACGCAAGGGGAGATTGCGCGCGTCTTCGCGCCGCTGATCCCCCATTCGGGCGCGACCGTAACGACAAAAGCGCGCATGCCAAGACGCTTTTGTGACAATCGCAACGAAAGCATTGGCGCCCGGCGGCGGCAAACGGCATGAACGTTCCATGTTCGATCCCGCCCCGCCCCGCTTCAACGACCTGTCCACCCCCGCCACTCTGATCGCGACGCGGCGGTCGGGCCGCGCGCGTGAGATGGTGGCGCCCGGGCCGGATGCGGCGACGCTGCAATCGATCGTCGCTTCGGCGCTCCGCGTGCCCGATCATGGCAAGCTGGCGCCGTGGCGCTGGCTCGAAATCGCGGACCGCGACGCCTTTGCCGCGCTGCTGCAGCGGGCTCACCGCGCCGCGCAGGGCCGCACCGCCGAGGGCGAAGATCGCGCGGCGATCGACCGCTTCGCGTGCTCCGCCCCATGCGCGCTCGCGCTGATCGCCAGCCCGCAACGCTCGTCCAAAATCCCAGAATGGGAGCAGACGCTGTCGGTCGGCGCGGCGGCAATGCAGCTACTGAACGCAGCGCATGCACGGGGCTTCGTCGGCAGCTGGCTGACCGGTTGGGCGAGCTACGACCCGACCGTCGCCGCCGAACTCGGGCTCAGCGACAGCGAACGCATCGCGGGCTTCTTCTTTCTCGGCACGCCCTCGCTGCCGCTCGAGGAGCGTGTGCGCCCCGCCCTTGCCGACAAGCTGACCATTTGGCCGGCTTGACGCTGCACTGTGTCACTGTCATACATCAGTGATGCTCGACGCGACGAAGCCGGTCTATCAGCGCCTGCGCGAAACGATTGCGGCTGAAATCCTGCAAGGAACGCGCAAGGAAGGCGAGCAATTGCCTTCGGTCCGCGCACTCGCCGCGACCCACGGCGCCAATCCGCTGACCGTCGCCAAGGCGTATCAAAGCTTTCAGGACGATGGCCTGGTCATCGTCAAACGCGGGGTCGGCATGTTCGTCGCGCAGGGCGCGCGCGGTCGGCTGCGCGACGCGATGCGCTGCAATTTCTTCGACCATGTCTGGCCTCCCGTCGCGGAACAGATCCGCCTGCTCGACCTCGACCCGGCCGAGCTGATCGACCGGGCAAACGCCTAGAGAGCTTCGCTCGCCCAGCGCGCGTAAATCGCATTGGCGGGGTCGAGCTGGCGCGCCTTTCGCAACAATTCCTCCGCATCGCGCGGCCGCTCGCCAACGCGCCACAGGGCGCGACCGTAGACGGCGCTGGTCCGCGCACTCATCGGCATCAGGCGATAGGCGCGGGCCGCGTGCGGCAGTGCGTCTTCGGGACTCCCGATCTCGATCAGCGAGTGCGCCAGTTGCGCGAGGAGGAGCGCGTCGTTCGTCCCCAATCGCGATACCGCCGCCGCATATGCCACCGCCGCGTCCGCCCACCGCCCCGCGTCCGCCGCGAAATTGCCGGCCAGCCGCATCGCGCTCGCATCGTCCGGCCATCGTGCCAGATAGGCCGCAACCGTGGCTTCCGCGCCCCGACGATCGCCATTGCCGAGCTGAGCTTCGATGAGCCGCATCGCTGCACCACGATCGAAACGGAGCTCGGCCGCGCGCGTGTAGGCGCCGATCGCCGTCGACAGATCGCCGCGCGCCCGCGCGACATCGCCCACCACCAATGCCGCCTGCGGAACGCCCGGGTTCGCCTGCGCCAGACGCGCAGCCAACGCCGCCGCACCCGCGAAGTCCCCGCCCTTCGTCATGGCACGAATGCGCGCGATGTCCGCGCCGACGCCGCGATCGGTCGCGGTTGCGGGACTGAGCAGCGCCGACCCACCCTGCCCCATCCGGGAAGCCCGCGCGCGCGGTTCGATGGCGGCGAGTGGCTGGCCATAGGCCTCTGCCATCCGGCTCAGCAGCAGCAGCGACCAGGCATCGGCGTCGCTGCGGACCGTCAGCGGATCGAGCAGCGCGATCGCATCGCCACTCGCCCCGCTGCGTGCCACGGCGAACGCCAGCAGACGTCGCGCATCGCGGTCGTCCGGAACACGAGCTAGCAGCCCCGCCGCCTCGTCGCGCGCGCTCGCATCGTCGCGCAGGGATAGCGCGATTGCGGCGCGCAGCAGTGCTTCGCCCGGCCCGCCCGGCCCGCCGCGCGCGAGCAGCGCACGCGCCAGCGCAGGTTCGCCACCGCGAATGGCGAGCACGGCGCGCAGATAGGCGATGCGGCGATTGCCGGGATCGAGGTCCGCCGCGCGACGCAACTGCGCCACCGCCTCCTGCGCCCGCCCCGCTTCGCCCAGCGCGGCGGCGAAGCCGATCAGCGTCGGCACATCTTCGGGCGCGTCTTCGAGCGCGCTGGCGTACCAGGGCAAGGACGAGACCGGCCCCCCGCGCGTCGAGACGACATCGGCCTTTAACAGGCGTGCGGCGACGCCGGATCCTCGCACGCGCAGCGCCGCGTCGGCCGCGGCGTCGGCGCCGAGCATGTCCTGTTCGGCGAGACGCAGCCGCCCGAGCGCAACCCAGGCGGCTTCGCCCCCGCCACTGTCGATCGCGCGCGCGAACGCGGCGTTCGCGGATGCCGGGTCGCCGAGCGCTATGAACGCGTCGCCGCGCACCAGATCGACCGCAGCCCCCGGAGGCGCGGCCGCGACCGACGCCAGTGCCCCCGCCGCATCACCCTGAAGCAGGCGAGCGCGCGCAATATGCACCGCGAGCGGCGCGCCGGGCATGCCAAGCTCGACCGCACGACGCAGGTTGCGTTCCGCTTCCGCACCCCGCCCCAACGCAAGCTGTGCAAGCGCGAGGTCGCGATGAAGGCCAGGGTTGCGCGGCTGCTGTTGCAGGGCCGCCGTGAGGTCGACCCGTGCGCTGCGGGCATCGCCCGCGACCAGCGCCGCCCGCCCACGCTGCGCGGGATCGAAGGTCACGCCGCGGTAAGCGGCCAGCGCGGCGAGCAGCGCCAGGATGACTCCCGCGGCAACGACCAGCCGCCGCCGCTGCGCGCGGCGATGCGTCGACGCCGCAGCGTTCGCACGCGTCGCGCGGCGGCGTTCCTTACGCGCGCTCGGCGGCGAAGCCATGTTCACGCATCAGATCGTAGAGGGTCGGGCGGCTGATCCCAAGGCGACGGGCGGCGGCGGAAATATTATTCTGCGTGACGCTGAGCGCACGGGCGATGGCGTCGCGTTCGGCCGCGTCGCGCACCGCGCGCAGATTGATCGGCTCCGCGTCGCCGCTGACGGGGGACAGGTCGAGGTCCGCGGCCGTCACGATGCCGTTGTCGCACATGATCTGCGCACGTTTGACGCGGTTCTCGAGCTCGCGGACATTGCCTGGCCAACCCCACGCTTCGATCGCGTCGGCCGCCTCGGGGCTGAGCACCGCCGCCCGACCACCCCGCGCGCCGGCGTCACGCTGGAGGAAGTGGCGGGCGAGCAGTCCCGCATCGCCCGGGCGCTGTGCAAGGGAGGGCACGTGCAGCACCAACTCCGCCAGACGATAGTAGAGGTCTTCGCGAAAGCTGCCGTCGGCCACCATCGCCGGAATGTCGCGGTGCGTGGCGCAGACGACCCGCGTGTCGATCGCGATGGGTTTGCGCCCGCCGATGCGCTCGATGCTGCGCTCCTGGAGGAAACGGAGCAGTTTGACCTGCAGCGGCAGCGGGATATCGCCGATTTCGTCGAGGAACAGGGTGCCGCCAGCGGCGCTCTCGATCTTGCCTTCGGTCGTCCGCACCGCGCCGGTAAATGCGCCCTTCTCATGCCCGAACAGCTCGCTTTCGAGGAGCGTCTCCGGGATGGCGGCGCAATTGATGGCGACGAACGGCCCATCGGCGCGCGGCCCGCCGTCGTGCAGCGCGCGGGCGAGCAATTCCTTGCCCGTGCCGCTCGCCCCGAGCAGCATCACGGTCACGTCGGCAGGGGCAATCTTTTCGATCGTGCGCAGCAATTTCAGCATCACTGGCGCTGCCGTGACCAGTTTGCCGAGCGCGGTGGTGTCCGGGAGGGTGGCTGCCGCCAGCCGCCGGTTTTCCGCCTCCAGCGCATGGACATGCGCCGCTCGGGCGAGAATGCCGGTCAAAGTGTCGATGTCGAACGGCTTGGCGTAAAAATCCCATGCTCCCGCCGCGATCGCGTCGAGCGCGCTTTTGCGGGCGTTGTGGCCCGACGCGACGACCACCTTGGTCGACGGCGACAGGCGCAAAATGTCCGCCAGCGTGCGCAGTCCCTCGCTCACGCCGTCCGGGTCCGGCGGCAAGCCGAGGTCGAGCGACACCACCGCCGGCTCGTGCGCGCGCAGGGCGGCAATCGCCTCGTCGTGATTTCCGGCGACCACCACCTGAAACGCATCGAACGCCCAGCGCAGTTGCGCCTGCAACCCGGGATCGTCCTCCACGACCAGCAGCCGCGGCCGCCCGTCCGCGCCCGTCGTGCCGCTCATGCTGCCAGCGCTCCAAGCAGATCGGCGGGAAGCGTCAGGGTAAAGCGGGTCCCCGCCCCTTCGCGGCTCGTCACGTCGAGCCGCCCGCCCTGTCCTTCGGCGAGCCGGCGCGCCTGATAGGCGCCGATCCCGAAGCCGCCCTCCTTGGTCGAGGCAAATGGCCGGAACAGGTCGCGGCGGATGAAGCTTTCGCTCATGCCTCGGCCGCGATCGACGATTTCGACCCGCACGTGCGCGCTCTCGCGCTGCAACCGGATCGTGACCGGGTCGGCCGGGTCGCTCGCATCGATGGCGTTGTCGATCAGATGCACGAGAATGCTTTCGATCGCGGCCGGATCGCCCAACGCTCGCCCGGCCTCGCCGTGTATCTCGACCCCATGCCGCGAACGCGCGCGCAGCGCCACCGCCAGCGCCAGCGCATCGATCTCGACACTGACAGCGCCATCGCTCACCAGCGGTTCGTCCTGCTGGGCCAGGCGGCGGGTCAGGGTCTCGAGGCGATCGGCGCACAGCCGCAGCGTCGTCACCATGTCGCGGCGAAAATCCGCATTGTCGCCATGCCGCTGCGCGTTGCGCGCAAGCACGGTCATCTGGCTTGCCAGATTCTTCACGTCATGCATGACGAAGGCGAAGCGGCGGTGGAATTCCTCGAAGCGTTCGACCTCCGCGAGCGACGTCGCCGCCCGCGACTCGGCCAGCACACTGGCGGCCTGACGCCCCGCGACTTTCAGGAGGTCGAGGTCCTCCCAGTCGAGTTGGCGATCAACCACAGGCGAGGCGAGCAGCGCCAGTCCTTCGACCTCTCCGAAGTGAATCAGCGGGACCGCGATCCACCACCGCCGCAGCTCTTCGCATTCGTCGAGCAGTGTCAGCACGGCTGGCAGGGCGTGGCGCCGATCGCTGAACTGAGCGACATGTTCGTTCGGCCCGAGCGCCCTCGCAAGCGCCTCCACCGGCACGCTGGCGCCCCCGGCCGGCGGATCGACGCCCCGCGACGCGCCGAGTGCCCAGCCCTCCCCCTCGGGAACGAAGATTGCTCCGCCGCGCGCCTCGACGATGTCGGCGACCGCCTTGAGCGCGCGGCTGGCGACGCTCTCCCCATCGCCGTCGCTGCGATGGAGGGTATCGGTGAAGCGCAGCCATTCCGCCCGATAATCGTAGCGATGCTCGAACAGATATTTGAGCATCAGCACGCGGGCGTGCGCACGAAGGCGAGTGGAGACCAGAAACGCGCTCGCGGCGATCAACGCGCCCGTGATGAGCGCGAGCTGCGCCAGCAGGCCGGCCCCCGGGTGCGTCTGGGCGCCGGCGCCCAGCAGCAACAGCCACGCGCCAACGCCAACCAACGCGATCGATCGGAACGCCGCCGGGCGCGACAGGCGCGCATCGGGCGCGGCGAGGCGCGGGATGCCGATCGCGCAACCGACCAGCGCTGCCATCACCACCAAAGGCCGAAGCGCGATCAGCAGCGTCGGCGGGCCGCCGATCAACAGCGTGAAGCAATGGAGGTTGAGGTCGAACGCCCACAGCAGCCCCAGCGCTCCGAATGCGGGCGCGAGTGCGGACCGCTCGCGACCATTGGCCGCGGCGAGGAGATTATGGACCAGCACCAGCCCGCCCGCCGCCGCCACCATCTGGACGATGGACAGTCCCGGAAACAGCGGCGCGGGATTTGCGCCGGCCGCGAGCGTCGGAAGCGCGACCGCCAGCGCGATCGCCTGAAGCGTCGCGATGCCGACGTAGATCGCGCCGAGGGGAGTGACGCGCCAACCGCGCTCGCGACCGCCGGCGATCCCCGCCATCGCCCACAGCCACGCAAAGTTGCGGAACGCTTCCGCCGCCAGCTCGCCCACCTGCGCGGCGGGGCTGCGCTGTCCGACAGTAGCGACGATCAGCCACAGCGCCGTGGCTGCCAGCGCGAGCAAGGCCGCTCTCTTCGCGCGCGCGGGTCGGTTGCTGCGCGCCTCCCGCGCGGCCACGAAGGCGAAGCCGCCGGCGAGCAGCCAGTGCACCCACAGGACCAGCGGCGCCATCAGCGCGCGCCTGAAGGAAACATCACGACCCGGATCGTCTGCAGGATGATGACCAGATCGAGAAACGGCGTGTAATTCTTGACGTAGTACAGATCATATTCGAGCTTCGAGCGCGCATCCTCGATCGACGCGCCATAGGGGTAGTTGATCTGCGCCCAGCCGGTGAGGCCGGGTTTCACCATATGCCGCTCCGCATAATAAGGGATCGCGCGTTCCAGCTGGTCGACGAATGGAGGGCGTTCGGGGCGCGGGCCGACGAAGCTCATCTCGCCGCGGAGGACGTTGACGAGTTGCGGCACTTCATCGAGCCTGATGTTGCGCAGCAGGCGCCCGATGCGCGTGATGCGCGGATCGTGCGCCGCAGCCCAGACCGGCTTCCCCGCCGCCTCGGCGTCGGTCCGCATGGTGCGCAGCTTCAGGATGTCGAACGGCTCGCCATACAGGCCAACGCGGCGCTGACGGTACAATACTCCGCCCCGGCTATCGAGCGCGACGCCGATCGCCGCGACGATCATCAGCGGCAACGTAAGCACCAGCACCACCAGACTGACCGCAATGTCGAAGAACCGCTTGGCAAAGGTCGACAGCCGCTGCCCTGCGGTGAAACCATCGGAGAATATGAGGCTCGACGGGTTGACCGTGGCGAGGTCGATGCGGCCCGTCTCCCGCTCGAGGAAGGTCGCCATGTCGCTCACCTGCACACCGGTCGTCTTGACGCGCAGCAGGTCCTGCAGCGGCAACGACCCGCGGCGTTCCTCGATCGCGAGCACCACCTCGTCCGCGCCAAGCTGGGTCACATGCTCGCGCAGCGTTTCGATCTCGTCGCGCGGACGGGCGTTGGCGATGGTCGTTTCGCTGAGCGACATGCGTACGAATTCGCCGACCCGAAAGGAGGAACCGGGCTTATCGGCGAGCGCCCGCAACCGCTCCGCCCGGGCACCGGCGCCCAGCACCAGCACGCAGCGCTTCAGGCGAAGACCGGGCGCCACCCACCGCGCGGCGTAGCGGATGGCCATGGTGAAGAGGATCGACAGCGGCATCGCGAACGCGAGGTTCGATCGCCACAGCGCGACGGTCGGCATCAGGAAATAGAGGGTCGCCAGCAGGATCACCGCCAGGCTCACCCCGGCCATGATCCGCATCAGCGCAAAATTGCGGGAACGCAGACCGTCGCTGGTATAGGCCCCCACCGCCACCAGCGCGAGCGATGTCACTGCGGCAAAGAAGATCGCGGGGGTCCAGCGATAGCTGAATGGTTCGATCGCCATGCCGATCTGAGCCGCACGCAACAGCCACGCGATCTCTGCGGCGACGACCAGCGCGACGAAATCCGCCAACGCCAGCAGACCCGCGGCGCGAGAGATATAATGGCGGAACAGCCGGAACATGCCGTCGGGACGATCCCTTGACGTGGTCGCGCCATCACCTGACGCTAGTCCCGCTTAGCAAAGCGCCCGTTAACTGTCGGTATATTTTACATGCCAGCATCCAAGTGGGCGCGTGATGCGGTTGCCGTGGACGCGCCGCCACGCCACCTAGCGTGGAGATGGAACGCGTCGATCTTCGCACGATGCTGGGCGCTTACGCCGTCGGGGCCTTCCCGATGGCGGACGCGCATGACGCCGACGAACTCTTCTGGGTCGAGCCGAAGCTGCGTGCGGTCTTCCCTCTCGATCGTTTCCAGCCGTCGCGCTCGCTGAAGAAAGCGGTGCGGCAGAACCGGTTCTCGGTCACCGCTGACGGCGATTTCGACGCGGTCGTCACCGCTTGCGCCGAGAGCGCAGACGGTCGCGAAGAAACGTGGATCAACGCGCAGTTGCGCGACGCCTACACCCGGCTCCACGCGCTCGGTCATGCGCATTCGATCGAGTGCCGTGATCAAAGGGGGGCGATCGTCGGGGGCCTGTTCGGCGTGACGCTGGGGCGAGCGTTCTTTGGCGAATCGATGTTCAGCCGCGCGCGCGACGCCTCGAAAGTTGCGCTGGTCCATCTGGTCGCGCGCTTGCGGCTGGGCGGCTACAGCCTCCTCGACTGTCAGTTCATGACCGACCACCTCGCCTCGCTCGGTGCGGTCGCGGTTCCGCAGCGCGTATATCGCGCCGCGATGCTCTACCCTTCGGTGGCCGGCGTCGTCTCGCGCGCCGGCGTCGCCTTGGGTGCGGGCACCGCCTTGGGCGCGGGCGGCGGGCTCGGCGGTGCCTTGGGCTCGGCCGAGCGGGGGGTCGCGGACGGACGAGCCGCCGGCGTCGGACGGGTCGGCGACTGGGGCGCGCTCGACCGCTGGCTTGCTGCAGGCGCGCCATTCGATGAAGCGGGCGAGCCGCTGGTGCCCGTTGCATCCGATCCCGACGGCGCTTCGATCAGCCCGGTGCGTTCGTCGGCCCCCGGCACTTCCACTTCACCGGGCCATTCCATCGCGCAGCTTTTCACGAACACATCATAGATCGGATGCTGCACGACATTGCGCTCCGGCCGATCCTTGAACAGCCAGCCGGAAAACACGCGTCGCCACTGCCGCTCGCCCGCCTTGAGCACGTCGAGCTGCACAAACGCGCCGGTTTCCTGCGGATTCTCCCACTGCGCGGTGCGCTCGCAACTGCGCAGCCGCACGACGGCGCGACCAACCTGCCGCGCTTCTCCGGGCTTCAGCGTCAGTTCGGTAACGAACCCGTTTCGTTTGTTGAGGAGGCCCAGCACCGCGACGCGGTCGGCATTCGGCGTTACGCCCTCGTACATCTTTGCGACGTCTTCGGAAGGGCGCGCAGCGGCTTTCGCGGCGGGCTGGTTCGGCGGCGGCGGGGGCGCGGCGTCGCGCTCGCATCCGGCGATGAGCAGAGCCCCGCTCGCCGCCAGCACCAACCCTGCGTGGCGCATCATGCCCCGCCGGGGGTCCACGGGCGATAGTCGCCAGTCGCCGAGGCACGACGACCGCCGCGCTCGAGCGCGCCTGCGGGGCGATAGGCGGATGGCGTGCCGGTCAGGTTGGGAGCCGGCGGCGCCACCCATTCGCGCGGCGCAACCTCATATTCGTCCGGCGTCAGGTCATGCGTGCCATGCAGCCAGCCATGCCATTCGGGCGGGATCCGGCTCGAATCATTGGCCCCGTCGTACAGCACCCAGCGACGCCTGCCGTCCTTGGACGCGAAATATGCGTTGCCGAGCGCGTCGGTGCCGACTTGCCGCCCGTGCCGCCGGCTGAACAGACGCGTGCCGAGGGTGGCGCCGTTCCACCAGGTGAAGATCGAAGACAGGAAACCCATGGTGGTCGCTCGCTTATCCGCGCCAGCCTGTCGCGACAAGCACGCGCAGCGATCAGCGCGGCGGTGACCAGCGGACGACGCCGCTTTCGTCGAGACCGAGGCGCGCGGCCGTACCGCCCGGCAGCTCCAGCACGGCGCTGACGATGCCGCCGCTGGTCGTCGGCGTATCATCCTGCGGCGGGCGGTTTTCCGCGATGCGGTCGATCGTCCCGTCCGCGCGGATGAAGATCATGTCGAGCGGGATGAGCGTGTTGCGCATCCAGAAGCTGCCGAACCGCGGCGGGTCGAACGGGAACAGCATTCCTCGGTCGGGGGCCATCGACGTACGGAACATCATCCCCCGCGACTGCTGTTCCGGCGTTTCGGCGACCTCGACCGTGAAGCGGTGGACGCTCGGCCCCTGGGTGATGGTCAGCGCCGTCGTGCGAAGGCCGGTCTGCGCGCCGCTTCCACTGTCGGCGACCCCTGCAGCCCCCCCGTTGGGCGCCGCATTGCACGCAGCGAGCGGGGCAGTGAAGAGCAGCAGGGCTGCAGCGACGCGACCGAACGTCATGATGGCTGATCCGATGCAGAGGTGTATGGTGCGCCCGCTTGTCGCGCCACGCGCCCGCGCTGGCAAGGGTCAGCCCTCCAGCTGTTCACGCGCGTCCTGTTCGTCCGTCCCGCTCGGCATGCGCGCGATCTTCCAGGCGAGGGATGGCGCGTGGCCGGCCCGAATCAGCGCCGCGACCTGCCGCTTGACGAGCGCGGGGTCCTCGACCGCGCTCGCCCGCCATGGACCGATCCGCTTGCGCCGCGCGAAATCGAGCGCGCTGTCGGTGCGCGCCGCAGCGCCGATATCGAGCGCGCCTTCGCGATCGCCCTCTTCGAGACCGTCGTAGCGCAGTTGCTCGACCAGTCGGCGCTCGCCGAGCCCGCGCCGCGTCATGCTGCGGGCGCGGGCGTCGGCGAACGCCGCGTCGTCGACATAGCCCGCCGCCGCAATCCGTTCGACGAGCGCCGCGATATCCGGCGGCGCCGCCCCGCCCCAGCCGCGTTCGCGCACCTTGCGCTCGAGGTAGCGCGACAGGCGCGCGCGCGACGTCGCGAACCGCTCGACATAGCGGAGCGCGAGCGCCGACAGCGCCTCTGCATCGATCGGCGGCGGCGGCGTTCGGTCTTTGCGGCGTTGAGCGGGGCGAGCCATGGCGCGACCGTTCATGCCAGTGCAGTCCCGCATCCGCCAAGGGGCACTGGCGAGCATCGCCTCCTCGCACTATGACGCGCGCATGACAGGGCCTGAGGCATCGCGCGTCGCCGACGCATCGGGGGACGAAATGGACCAGATTTTGGCGACACGGCCGACGGACAGCAGCAGCGAAGATCGGCCTGCTTCGGTGGCGGACGCGCCCGTCCCCACCCCCACTGACGACGGTCGGCCGCGCCGCTACGCCGACTTTGAAACGCTGGGCGAAGCGCTCGACTATGCCGCCAGCGGAGAGCGCGGACTGAATTTCCATGATGCCCGCGGCAAGCTGGTGCGCCCTTACCCTTTCCGCGAACTGCGCGACGATGCGCTGCTCGCAGCGCAACGTCTGCTGGCGAGCGGCGTCGGTCGGGGCGACCGCGTCGCGCTGATCGCGGAGACAAGCCCTGAGTTCGCCGCACTTTTCTTCGGCGCGATCTACGCGGGTGCCTGGCCGGTACCGCTGCCGTTGCCGACCAGTTTCGGCGGGCGCGAAGCCTATGTCGACCAGCTCGCGGTCCAGCTCAACAGCTGCGAGCCCAAGCTGCTGCTCTATCCCCCCGAGATCGCAGCCATGGGCGCGGAAGCCGCGCGCCGACAGGGGACCGAGGGCATCGCCTGGGACGATTTCGCCACCCGCCCGGAGGCCGGGGCAGCGCTGCCGCAGGCGGAAAGCGGCGACATCGCCTACCTCCAGTACAGCAGCGGCTCGACGCGCTTTCCGCATGGCGTCGCGGTGACGCATCAGGCACTGCTCAACAACCTCGCCGCGCATAGCCACGGCACCGAAGTGCGCGACGGCGATCGCTGCATCAGCTGGCTGCCGTGGTATCACGACATGGGCCTCGTCGGCTGCTTCCTGTCGGTCGTCGCCAACCAGGTTTCCACCGACTATCTCAAGACCGAGGATTTCGCCCGGCGTCCGCTCGCGTGGCTCGACATCATCAGCCGCAATCCGGGCTATTCGCTGAGCTATTCTCCCACCTTTGGTTATGAGATCTGCGCCCGGCGTGTGTCGACGCAAACGAACGCCGCCGAACGCTTCGATCTGTCGCGCTGGCGGGTCGCGGGCAACGGCGCGGACATGATCCGTCCCGATGTCATGCAGCGTTTCGTCGACACCTTCGCTCAGTCCGGCTTCGAGGCGTCCGCCTTTCTGCCGAGCTACGGCCTCGCCGAAGCGACGCTGGCGGTGTCGATCATGCCGCCGGGCGAAGGCATCGTCGTCGAACTGGTCAAGGAATGCGAGCTGTCGGGCGTCGATTCCGCCCCCGACCTTCCCGAACGATTCCGCGCCGTCGTCAACTGCGGCCGCCCCGCGCGCGACATGAAGATCGAGGTGCGCGGCGACGATGGCGTCCCCGTACCCGAACGTCAGGTGGGCAAGGTCTGGTGCGCCGGCCCGTCGTTGATGGAAGGATATTTCCGCGATCCCGACGCGACCGCCGCGTGCATGGCGGACGGTTGGCTCGACACTGGCGACATGGGCTATCTCTCGGACGGCTATATTTACATCGTCGGCCGCGCCAAGGACATGATCATCGTCAACGGCCGCAACCACTGGCCGCAGGACATCGAGTGGGCAGTCGAGCAAATGCCCGGCTTCAAGGCTGGCGACATCGCGGCGTTCGCCATCGAAACACCGGGCGGCGAGGAGGGCGCCGGTGTGCTCGTCCAGTGCCGCACGTCCGATCCCGAAGAGCGTCGGCGCCTGCGCGACGCCATCCGCGAGCGGGTCCGGTCGATCACCGGCATGAACGCGCTGGTCGAACTGATCCCGCCCCGCACGCTCCCTCGAACGAGCTCCGGCAAGCTAAGCCGTTCAAAGGCAAGAGCAATGTATCTATCGGGCGACATCACCCCTTATGAGATCGCGCGATAACGCCATTTTCCGCGGCGTTCAGCGCAGGGATAACGGTTCCTAAACCGTCTCTCCCCTACCGCCGGCGCGATGGTTGAGGCAGGGACCAAATTCACAGCGACGATTTGCGGCGAACCCGTGCCGCTTCGCGCAGTCATCCTCGGCGAGGATATCTTCCCCAACGATCTGAGCGATCTTCGTCGCGGACAGATCCGCCAAGTCCAGGTGCGCAGCTGGCTGCCGTTCGTGGCCGCTGCGATCCTCGCTGTCGCCTATACATGGCATGGCTGGCGCGAGCTTCCGCTGGTGGTGGTCGCAGCGCTTGCGGCGATGCCATTGCTCGTCGCCCTGCTTCGTTACGTGACCGGCGCATCGCGCGCGAAATTCTGGATCGATCAGCCCGCAGGCTTCTACCGTCGGGAGGTTGTGCGGGGGACCCTCTCGGCCCTCGCGCTGGTCGCCCCGATCGCATATTTCGCAGCGCTCGGGGATGCCCGCGGGGTGGAGACCGGGTGGATCGGGCTGTGCACCGCGATGGTCCTCTACGCCATCGCCTCCGCCTCCGTGCCGCTGCTGTTCCTGGCTTATATGCCGATGGCCGGGCTGATTGCCGCGGGCCTGCTGATCTACGTTGGCAGCCCCATCGGCGCTCTCTCGGCGGTGATCGTCACCTACGCCTGCGGGCGCGCGATCGTCGCCAACGCCCAGCAGCAGATCGCGGGCGAACTGTGCGGGCGCGAGGCGAGCGAGAGAGGCGAGACGGTCAGTCTCCTGCTCAAGGAATTTGAGGACGCCGGCGCGGACTGGCTCTGGACGCTCGACGCGCAGCGCCGGGTGACCCGGCCCTCCCCGCGCTTCGCGCACGCGATGGGGCGCACCGCCGACCAGCTGCAGGGGACGAGCTTTCTGCAACTGCTCGCCGGCGATGCGTGGGAGACGGGCAATTTCCCCCCCGCGCTTCACGACCTCGCCAACCGCCTGAACCGGCGCGAAGCCTTTTCAACGTTGCTGGTGCCGGTGATGGTCGGCGGGCGGCAGCGTCATTGGGAGCTGTCGGCCTCCCCCACCTACGACCTGCAGAACCAGTTCACCGGCTTTCGCGGCGTCGGCTCGGACGTGACGCAGGCGCGCGAGTCCGCCGACCGTATCGAGCATCTCGCCCGCTTCGATGCGCTGACGGGATTGCCCAACCGGCTGTATCTCAATGAATCGCTTGGTGGCGCGTTGGAGCAGGCGACCGCGTGGCGCCGCACCTGCGCCTTCCTGATGATCGACCTCGATCGGTTTAAGGCGGTCAACGACACGCTCGGCCACCCGATCGGTGACCGGCTGCTGGCTCAGGTTGCGGCGCGCATTAAACAACTCGTCGGCGAAAACCTGATCGCGGGACGCCTCGGCGGTGACGAATTCGGCGTGGTCCTCCGTGAAGTGGAGGATGTCGACAGCGCCGAACAGGTGGGGCGCCGACTCGTCGAGCTGATCAGCCGACCCTATGAGATCGACCAGCACACGCTCTACGTCGGGGCGAGTGTCGGCTACGCGTTCGGCCCGCGCGACGGCACCACCGTCGAAGCCGTCATCCGCAACGCCGACCTCGCGCTCTATCGCTCCAAGGACCGTGGCGGCGGGACCGTGCACGGTTACGAGCCGACCCTTCACGACCAGGCGCGGGAGCGCCGCGAGATCGAAATCGAGCTTCGTCAGGCGCTCGGCCGCAACGAATTCGCGGTGCATTTCCAGCCGGTCGTCTGTGCCGATGGCCGCATCGACGGGTTTGAAGCCCTGATCCGCTGGACCTCGTCCAAGCTCGGCCCGGTGTCGCCGGTCAAATTCATCCCTGTCGCGGAGGACACCCGGCTGATCGGCCCGATCGGCGAATGGGTGCTCCAGACCGCTTGCCGGGAAGCCGCGCGCTGGCCGGCACCCGCCAAGGTTGCGGTCAACGTCTCCGCCGAACAGCTGTCGCTGCCCAATTTCACGCAGAGCGTCATCAAGGCCCTGTCCCATAGCGGCCTCGCGCCATCGCGGCTCGAGCTGGAAGTGACCGAGAGCGTGTTCCTGCGCGAAGTATCTGGCGCGATGGCGACACTCGACCAGATCCGCGCGCTCGGCGTGAAGCTGGTGCTCGACGATTTCGGGACAGGCTATTCCTCGCTCGGCTATCTGCGCATGGGCCAATTTTCGACGATCAAGGTCGACCGGAGTTTCGTGAAGGGCGCGTTGGCCGGAAACCCCGAATCCATCGCGATCATCCGCGCCGTGGTCGCGCTCGCCGACAGCCTTGACATGTCGACCACCGCCGAGGGTGTCGAGACACGCGACGAGGCGGAGGCGATCGTGCGTCTCGGCTGTGCGAAGCTGCAGGGCTACTATTATGGTCGCCCGATGCCTGCGGAGGATGCCGCGGGGATCTTCGAATCGCTGCGGCGGGAGAGCGCTTAAACCGGCCCTAACACAGTTCAGCAGGTGCTCGGCACGCTCCGTCGACCGGGGCGGAACCACCGCCACGGCTCACCTTCAGCGTTGCTCGCGTCATCGAAAGCGATTTGAGCCACCTCGGCATGACCGCCAACGGGTCCCCAACACGTTCTCATGGACCTGCGGGGGTTCCTCTCAATGTTTCGTTCGATCCGGATGGCCGCACTTGCCGGCGCGCTGTTTTGCACCATGGCGCCGGCGCCAGCGGCAGCCAAAAATTATCTGCAGTGTGTGCCGTTTGCGCGCGCCCTGTCGGGGATCGACATTCGCGGCAATGCGCGTGACTGGTGGGATCGCGCCTTCGGTCGCTACCAGCGCGGACAGCAGCCGCGGGTCGGCGCGGTCATGGCCTTCGCGCCGACGCGGGGGATGCCGGTCGGCCATGTCGCGGTCGTGTCGTCGGTCGTCTCGGCGCGCGAGCTGCTGATCAGCCACGCGAACTGGTCGCCGATCAACGGCCGTCGCGGTCAGGTCGAGCGCAACGTGCGCGTCGTCGACGTGTCGCCCGCGGGCGACTGGAGCCAAGTGCGCGTATGGTACGCGCCGCTTCGCGACCTCGGCACGCGCGTCAACCCGGTGCGCGGTTTCATCTACCCGAGCGCTGGCAGCGCGCTGGCCGCCAACGAAACCACCGACCGCAACGGCTAAGCCGCACTCGGCGCGGCGCGGACCTCAGCCGGCGGCTTCGTCCATCGGCGGCGCGGCGGGAAGCGCAACCGCGTCGGCCACGCCCACCGCCGGAGAGTCTTCCTGAGCGCCCGGCACGCCAACTTCATCGCCAACCGGCGCCGCCTCCGCCGCGGCCTGCTCGGCCCCGGCCGCTGCGGTCGTGTCGTGGAACCAGGTTTCGACCGTACCGGACAGCTTCAGCGTCATCGGCTGGCCGTAACGGTCGCGCGACTTGCCGGCAGCTACGCGGATCCAGCCTTCGCTGACCGAATACTCCTCGACGTCGGTCCGCTCGCGTCCGTTGAAGCGCACCCCGACGCCGCGCCGCAACAGCTCCTCATCGAAATGCGGGCTGCTCGGATTGACGGACATGCGGTCGGGGGGCGTATCGGTCACGATCTATCCTTTGACTGGCGCGGGGGTGGGGGTCGGAGGGACCCCGCTCAGGCGGCTTCGAGCTTGCGCTTGTGGCGCTTGCGCTCGTGCGGGTCGAGGTGGATCTTGCGCAGGCGGATCGACTTCGGCGTCACCTCGACCATCTCGTCATCGTCGATGTAGGCGATCGCCTGTTCGAGCGTCGCACGGCGCGGCGGGGTCAGCCGGATCGCGTCGTCCTTGCCGCTCGCGCGGAAGTTGGTGAGCTGCTTCGACTTGAGCGGATTGACCTCAAGGTCGTCGGGCTTGGCGTTCTCGCCGATGACCATGCCCTCGTACACCGCCTCGCCCGGGTCGACGAACAGCACGCCGCGCTCTTCCAGCGCGTTGAGCGCGTAGCTGACCGCTTCGCCGGTCGCGTTGGAGATGAGGACGCCGTTCTGGCGGCCCTCGATCGGGCCCTTGTACGGTCCATATTTCTCGAACAGCCGGTTCATGATGCCCGTGCCGCGCGTGTCGGACAGAAACTCGCCGTGATAGCCAATCAGCCCGCGCGAGGGGGCGGAGAAGCTGATGCGCGTCTTGCCACCGCCCGACGGACGCATGTCGGTGAGCTCGGCCTTGCGCAGCTGCATCTTTTCGATGACCGTGCCGGTGAAGTCGTCGTCGACGTCGACCACCACCGTCTCATAGGGTTCGGTGCGCGAACCGCCCTCTTCGCCGAACAGCACCTTGGGCCGGCTGATGCCGAGCTCAAAGCCTTCGCGGCGCATCGTTTCGATCAGCACGCCCAGCTGCAGTTCGCCGCGGCCGGCGACCTCGAAGCTGTCCTTGTCGTCGCTTTCGGTGATGCGGATGGCAACGTTCGATTCCGCTTCGCGAAGCAGGCGATCGCGGATCATGCGGCTCGTCACCTTATCGCCCTCGCGGCCCGCGAAGGGGCTGTCGTTGACGGCGAAGCGCATCGACAGCGTCGGCGGGTCGATCGGCTGCGCGGGGATCGCTTCGCTCACCGCCGGATCGGCGATGGTATGCGCGACCGTCGCAACGGTGAGCCCGGCGAGGCTGATGATGTCGCCCGCGCGCGCTTCGTCGACCGGCACACGCTCGAGCCCGCGAAAGGCGAACAGCTTGGACGCGCGGCCCGCCTCGACCACCTGCCCGTCGATGCCGAGCGCATGGATCGGCTGGTTCACCTTGACGACGCCGGTGGCGACGCGCCCGGTGAGGATACGGCCGAGGAAATTGTCGCGATCGAGCAGCGTCACCAGCATCGAGAACGGCGCGTCGACATCGACCTTGGGCGCGGGAACGTGGTTGACGATGGTTTCGAACAGTGGGGTGAGGTTGCCCTCGCGCGCCGCCATGTCGGGACTCGCGTAACCGTTGCGCCCCGATGCGTAGAGGATCGGGAAGTCGAGTTGCTCGTCATTGGCGCCGAGGTTGAGAAACAGCTCGAACACCTCGTCGAGCACTTCGGCGGCGCGCGCGTCGCTGCGGTCAATCTTGTTAACGACAACGATGGGCTTCAGGCCCAGCGCCAGCGCCTTGCCGGTCACGAACTTGGTCTGCGGCATCGGCCCTTCGGCAGCATCGACCAGCAGGATGACGCCGTCGACCATGCTGAGGATGCGCTCCACCTCGCCGCCGAAGTCGGCGTGGCCCGGGGTGTCGACGATGTTGATGCGCGTCGTCGTGTCGGGATCATTGGCGACGCCGTCGGGGTGCGACCATTCGACGCTGGTGCACTTGGCGAGGATGGTGATGCCGCGCTCTTTTTCGAGGTCGTTCGAATCCATCGCGCGCTCTTCGACGCGCTGATTGTCGCGAAACGTGCCCGACTGGCGAAACAGCTGGTCGACGAGGGTGGTCTTGCCATGATCGACGTGCGCGATGATGGCGATGTTGCGCAGGGACATCGGGTGCTCGAATTTTCCGGGAGGGAGGGGCGGCGCGCCCGTAGCGCATATGCTGCGTTGCGGCAAGGCACTCACCTGCCGCCTGTGCGCGCCAACCTCCTCTTAACTCCGACCGTCCTAAGTCCGACAAAGCGACCGCGACGGACCAGGCGCGGCGCTGGAGACATGATGAGCATGGATTTCGCAAAACTTGCGCCCGGGCTTGCCGACGGCGCCGACCTCACCCAGGCCAAGGCTCTGCGTGACCACGCGCTCGAACGCCTGGCGATCGGGCAAGTGATGGACATCGGCGGCGCGTCGTCGCAGCTGGTGCTTGACGCGACCGCGCTGAAATTGCTTGCGGATGACGCCGATACGACCGTCGCCATGGCCGGACAGGTCGGCAGCCAGGTGAAAATCCGCGTCGGCGACGTGTGGCTGATCGCGGGTATCCGCGAACAGAAAATGCACCCGCGCGAACATGGCCTGATCGTCGCCATCGTCGACTTCCTCGGCGAAGGGGACGAGGAACTGGTCACCGGCCGCATCCACAATTTCCGGCGCGGTGTGACGCGTTACCCGATTTCCGGCAGCCCGGTGTACGCCGCCACCTCGCGCGATCTCAGGCAGATCTACGCTGCCGACAACCGCCCGCATATCGAAGTCGGCACCGTCTATCCCACGCGCGACACGCGCGCGGCGCTCTATGTCGACCCGTTGCTGGGCAAACATTTCGCGCTGCTGGGATCGACCGGCACCGGCAAATCGACCGCGACCGCGCTGGTTCTGCACCGGATCGTCGATGCCAATCCGGAGGGTCATATCGTGATGATCGACCCCCACGGCGAATATGGCGCCGCGTTCAAGGGCAAGGGCGCGCTGTTCGACGTCGACAACCTGGCCATGCCCTACTGGCTGATGAATTTCGAGGAGCATTGCGAGGTGTTCGTGACCTCGCAAGGGGCGGAGCGGCAGACCGACTGCGATATTCTCGCACGCTGCCTGCTCGCGGCGCGCGCCAAGAATAAATCGTCGGAAGGGGTCGCCAAGCTGACGGTCGACAGCCCGGTCCCTTACCTCCTCTCCGACCTTCTCTCGATCCTCACGCTCGAGATGGGCAAGCTCGACAAGGCGACGTCGGCGGCCCCGTTCCTGCGGCTCAAGGGAAAGATCGACGAGCTGCGCGCGGACCCGCGCTACAACTTCATGTTCTCAGGCATGCTCGTCGGCGACACGCTGGCCAGCTTCATCGCCAAGATATTCCGTCTCCCCGCGGATGGACGCCCCATTTCGATTGTCGACGTGTCGGGGGTGCCTTCGGACGTCGTGCGGGTCGTCGTGGCGGTGCTGGCGCGGATGGTGTTCGACTTTGCCATCTGGTCGCGCGACGAACCGCAGCGCCCTGTGCTGCTGGTCTGCGAAGAGGCGCACCGCTACGTTCCCAACGAACGCGACGCCGACCGGTCGAGCGTCGGCCGCATCCTGTCGCGTATCGCCAAGGAAGGGCGGAAATACGGCGTCTCCCTCGGCCTCATCACGCAGCGCCCGTCCGATCTCGCGGAAAGCGTGTTGTCACAGTGCGGCACGATCATCGCCATGCGACTCAACAACGAGCGCGATCAGAATTTCGTGAAGGCGGCCATGCCCGAAGGCTCGCGCGGCTTCGTCGCCGCGATTGCCGCGCTGCGCAACCGCGAATGCATCGTCTGCGGCGAAGGGTCGGCCATCCCGATGCGGATCATGCTCGATACGCTGGAGGAGGAGCGCCGCCCCGCCTCGACCGACCCGCTGTTCAGCAATCTGTGGCGGGAAAGCGGCGGCGAGAAAGAGATTGTCGAACGCGTCGTTCGTCGCTGGCGCAGCCAGGGGCGCTAGCCGACGCGTCCGTCAGCGCGGGTCGCGGGGCGCAGCGGCGGGCACTCGCGCCGTTCCGCTGTTGCGATATTCCTCGCGGATGGAGCCCGAACCCGACAGCCGTGGGTCGGCGTAAACCGGCGGCTCGGCGGCAGCGGGCGCCGAAGCCTGCCCGGCCGGCCGCGGCGGTCCGACCGGCGCGCTTGCGACCGGCGCCGACGCGGCGGGCAACGCCGCGTCGCCCTTGAGGACTGGGACGATCGGCGGGGTCGTCGTGAAACCGGGCGCGGCGGGGACGGGGGTCGTCGGCGCGGCAACCACGGCGCCGAGCTGCTGCGCGATCGGGAGGTAGGGCCCCGGCGCCGGCTCGCGCCCGCTATAGGCGCGGAGGAAGGCGCCCGGCTCACCGAAGCGGCCGCGCCAACGGTGAAAGATGTGCGCGCCGACGACATTGGTCATCACCAGCGCCTTCCCCCAGCGCGGCCACACCGCCTGCGTGTGATAATGGGTGGCAAGCCCGACGCCGGAATAGACGCGCCCGGCGAGCGCCTCTGCCGCGATGCGGCTCGCACGCGACCACTGCTCGCGGTTCGGACGGCGGGCCATCGCGCCGTCGCAGGCAAAGGTGAACTGGCACACCCGCGCCCGCTCGCTGCCCTGAAATACGACGCCGCACACGCTGGCGGGAAAGCTCGGATGCCGCACGCGATTGAGCACGACCTGCGCAATTCCGCGCAGCCCGTCGTCGCTCTCGCTCGCGCCTTCGTAGTAAAGCGCCGCGGTTAGGCAGTAATGCGCCCGCGCGGTGTCGGTCGCGGTTGCGCCCTTGAACGCATAGGGGCGCGCGGGCGGCCCGATGTAGCTTTGCGCCTTGGCGAGCTCGATGCTCATGCCGGCGGCCGGGGCCAGTCCGGCTGCGCCGAGCGACTCGAGCGATGCCGGGTCGGGCAGGCTCGGGTCCAGCGCGCGCGCTTCGGCGAAGCTGCCGGCTTCCACGAGCGCCCACAAGGCGGGGTCGTGCGGGCGTAGCGTGACCGGAACGCTGACGCTGTAGGCACGGGCGTTGCCGACGCTGCCCGCGATGATGGCCACGATCGCTGCCGCGGCGGTTCCGCCGACAATGAGGCGGAGAACGCGCTGCCGCCGTCGGGCACGGTGCGCCATCCGCTCCGCCCCGTCGCGCGCTGGCGCTACGGCGCTAGGCGCGCTGGTCAGCGAGGTTGAGGTCGGCGCTGCTGGCGCAAGCGTGGCGATCGGACGGGCTCCCTTGTCGACCATGGCCTAACACAAAAGCGTTAATCAAAGTCTCGCGCTCAGCGAGCGTCGATCTGCGCCAATCGCTCGCTGACGTCGATCCCGGTCCGCTGCGCGACGGCGATGATGCTCGCCCGCAATTCGCGCGCTTCCGGCGCATCCTTGGGCGTGTCGGCGAGGAGGTCCAGCCAGCCGTCCACCGCGCCGCGTGCGTCGCCGTCCGCCATGTGCAGCGCCGCGGTGAAGAAGCGGGCGCGCGCATGTTTCGGATCGATCGCCAGCGCGCGGGCAAAGGCGGCCCGCGCCCCCGCCGGCACGGGAGCGCCGGCATTGCGGGCGACCATCAGCCGCGCCTCCCCTTCCGCGACGGCGAGGTCGGCGCGCCGTGGCGCTGCTGCGCTTGCCCGCGCAAAGGCTTCTGCCGCGCCGTCGGCGTCACCGCTCTCGATCAGCGCCGCTCCATATGCACCGAGCGCGTCGGGGTCGCCCGCTTGGGCGCGCAGACGCAGCGCCGAAAGCCGCTGCTCGGCCGATACCCGCGCCGCGATGGCTTCGCGCGGGAGCGCCCGGTCGCGCAACCACGCCAGGCCGATCGCCGCGATCAGCGCGATGCCGGTGATCAGGTAAAGCCACAGATCGCGCCCACCCGGCCGTCCGTTGCGGGGAATGTTCGCCGCCTCGCTCACCGCGCCGCGCGCGCCCAGGCGGGTCGGCCGCCGACCCAGGTTTCCATTACCCGCGCGTTGCGAAGCTCCTCGGCGCTCGCGCTCAGCGGATCGATCGCGCGTTCGAGGAGGATGAAGTCGGCACGCATGCCGGGCATCAGCGTGCCCAGCCGGTCCTCGGCCATGCCGGCATAGGCGGCGCCGCGGGTGAAACCGTCGAGCGCCTGTTCGCGCGTCAGCGCTTCCTCCACTCGCCAGCCGCCGACCGGCTGACCTTCGCGGTCGGTGCGCGACACGGCGGCGGCGAGTCCCGCGAACGGGTCGGCGCTTTCGACCGGAAAGTCCGAGCCAAGCGCCAGCCGCGCTCCGGTCCCGCGCACGCTGCGCCAGGCATAGGCTCCGGCGAGCCGCGCTTCGCCCAGCCGCGCGGTGGCCATGAGCCGGTCGCTGGACTGATGCACCGGCTGCATCGACGCGACGATGCCATGCCGCCCCAGCCGCGCGATGTCGGCGGTGTCGAGCACCTGCGCATGTTCGATCCGCCAGCGCCGGTCACCGGGATAGCTCGGAGCGACTTCCTCGATCGCCGACAGAAGTTCGGCGTTCGCGGCATCGCCGATCGCGTGGACCGCGATCTGAAAGCCGTCCATCGACGCGCGGACGACCTGGTTGCGAAGCTGCGACGGCGTGAGCAGCGGCAACCCGCGCTGTCCCGGCGCGTCGCTGTACGGCGCCTTCAGCCACGCCCCGCGCGAGCCGAGCGCGCCATCGAGGTACAGTTTCACACCCACCAGTCGCAGCCGGTCATTGTAGAGCCAGGGCGTCGGACCCGACCCGGCGATCAGCGTCATCTGCTCGGTTCCCGCGCCGTAGCCGATGATCCGGACGTTGAGCCGCCCGGCATCGCCCGCGCGGCGGAACGCCTGCCAGTCTTCGATCGTCGTTCCCATGTCGGCGACCGTGGTCACGCCAAGGCTGAGCAGGCGCTCCTGCGCGCGGGCGAGCGCTGCGTCGCGATCGCGCGCGAGCGGGGCCGGGCGGAACCGTTCGATCAGCGGCATCGCGGCATCGACGAACACGCCGGTTGCGCGCCCCGCGGCATCGCGTTCGATCCGCCCCCCCGCCGGCGCACGCGTGGTGTTGGCAATCCCCGCCACGCGCATCACGGCGCTGTTGGCCCAACCGGCATGCCCGTCGACGCGCTCGAGATAGGCGGGCTTGCCCCCCGTCACCGCGTCGAGTTCCGCCGCGGTCGGAAAGCGGCCGAGGCCCCACAGCTCCTGATTCCAGCCGCGGCCGATGATCCATGGCGCGTCGGGATTGGCCGCGACCCACCGGCGGATCGCCTCCTGCGCCTCGGCAAGGCTGCGAGTGCCGGAGAGGTCGAGCGTCAGCGCCTGGAAGCCGAGCCCCATGACGTGACCATGCGCGTCGATCAGCCCGGGCATCAGCGCCGCGCCGCGCCCATCCTTGCGGAATGTGAGCCGCGCGCTCGGCCGGCTCTCCCCCGGCCCGAGCAGCCGCACGACGCGGCCATCGTCGCTCACGACCATCCCGGTGAAGCGCCGCACCTGCCCTTCCGCATCGAGCGTGACCCCGGCGACATTGTCGATCAGTCCATCGGCCAGCGCGGGGCTCGCAGAGGCGACACCCAGCACCGCAACGGTCAGTTTGAGGAGGTGGCGAACCGTCACTTGGGAAGTCTCCGGATGAGGGCGCTGGCGTCCTGTCGCCCTGCACCCATGGCTTGCAATTCCGCGCAGAATTGGTCGATCATAGCGGCGACCGGCAGGCTGGCGCCGTTGCCGCGCGCTTCTTCGATGGCGAGGCCGAGATCCTTTCGCATCCAGTCGATGGCGAACCCGAAGTCGAACTCGTCGCGCGCCATCGTCGCCCAGCGGTTGTCCATCTGCCAGCTGGCCGCGGCCCCGGTAGAGATCGCCTCGAAGGTCTTGTCGAGATCGAGCCGCGCCGCCTGGGCGAAGCGCAGGGCTTCGCACAACCCCTCGACGGTGATGGCGAGTGCGATCTGGTTCGCCATCTTGGCGATCTGGCCGGTCCCCGCACCGCCGATGTGGACGATCCGTTTCGCGTAGGCTTGCATGATCGGCGTCGCCGCCGCGATCGCGCGCTCCTTGCCGCCGCACATCAGCGTCAGCGTGCCCGCCTCCGCGCCCGGCTGGCTGCCGGTCATCGGCGCATCGGCCACGAGAAGGTCGCGCGAGCCCGCCTCGACCGACAATTGCCGCGCGAGCTTGGCCGACACGGTGCTATGATCGATATGAAGCGTGCCAGCCGCCATCGTGCGATAGGCACCATCGCGCCCGAGCATCGCCTGGGTGACATCGTCGTCGGTGCCCACCACGCTGATCACCACATCCGCTCCGTCGGCCGCCTCCGCCGCGTGCACCACAACGCGCCCGCCGTGTTTGGCGACAAAGGCCTCCGCCTTCGCGTGCGTGCGGTTGACGAGCGTCAGCTCATGCCCCGCCGCGATGAGGTGGCGGGCGATGGGCGCGCCCATGACGCCGAGGCCGATGAACGCGATGCGAGCCATGCGCCGCGTGGCATAGCGGCGCTTTGCCACCCTTTCCAGATGCGATAGAGCGCGCCGCCATGACGCCGACCGAACCCGCCGCCGCCCCGCCCCCCTCGGCCGAGGACGCACAGCGCGCCTTTTCGATCGACGACGTACGCGCGGCGCGGGAGCGGATCGCCGGCGCGGTCATCCGCACTCCGACCATGTACGCCCGCACGCTCAGCGAAATGACCGGCGCGGACATCTGGCTGAAGTTCGAGAACCTGCAATTCACCGCCGCGTACAAGGAGCGCGGGGCGCTCAACACGTTGCTCCTGCTCGAACCCGAGCAGCGCACGCGCGGCGTGATCGCCGCGAGCGCCGGCAACCATGCGCAGGGCCTCGCCTATCATGGCGCGCGGCTCGGCGTCCCGGTGACCATCGTCATGCCGCGCACCACGCCGATCGTGAAGGTGCAACAGACCCAGGGCCACGGCGCGGAAGTCATCCTCGCCGGCGAGAAATATGACGACGCCTACGCCCATGCGACCCAGCTGGGCGAGGAGCGCGGGCTGACGTTCGTGCATCCGTTCGACGACCCGCGCATCGCTGCCGGCCAGGGCACCGTCGCGCTCGAGATGCTGGAGGACGCGCCCGACATCGACACGCTGATCATCCCGATCGGCGGCGGCGGGCTGTTTTCCGGCATGGGCACCGCCGCGCGTGCGCTGAAGCCCGACATCCGCCTGATCGGCGTGCAGGCCGAACTTTACCCCTCGATGTACGCGCGCCTGAACGGGGTCGACATGCCGAGCGATGGCGACACCATCGCCGAGGGCATCGCGGTCAAACAGCCCGGCGCCTTTACCAGCAAGGTCGTCGCATCGCTCGCGGACGAGATCATGCTGGTCGCCGAACGGCATCTCGAACGCGCGGTGTCGCTGCTGCTGCAGATCGAAAAGACGGTGGTCGAGGGCGCGGGGGCGGCGGGCTTCGCCGCGCTGCTGGCGCATGGCGACCGCTTTCAGGGCGCCAAGGTCGGGCTCGTCCTGTGCGGCGGCAACATCGACACGCGCCTGCTTGCCAATGTGCTGATGCGCGATCTCGCCCGCTCGGGTCGGCTCGCGCGGCTGCGCATCCGGCTGCAGGATCGGCCCGGCGCGATGTTCAACCTGATGCGGGTATTCAGCGAAAATCAGGTCAACATCGTCGAGATCTACCACCAGCGGATTTTCACGACGTCGCCTGCCAAGGGCCTCGTCACCGAAGTCGAGTGCGAGACGCGTGATCGCGCCCATCTCGAAACGCTGGTCGGCGCGCTGAAAACCGCCGGTTACCAGGTCGGACTGGCGGAGACCGGCTGACCCGCCACCCCTCGCGGGACATTCATGGTTAAGACTCTTTCACCGATGAATCGCTCTCGTCATAAGCCTCATCGGACAGCATCGAGGGGACCAGCCGCGCCGTGACCGCACCGTTTCGCTTCCCGCGCTTCTTTGTCACTGCGGCCAATCCCTGCCCCTATCTGCCCGATCGTCTCGAGCGAAAGGTGTTCACCGAGCTGACCGGCCTCAGCGCTGGCGAGCTCAACGATGCGTTGGGTCGTATCGGCTTTCGTCGCAGCCAGAATGTCGCGTACCGTCCGAGCTGCGCGGGATGCTCCGCTTGCGTGTCGGTGCGGGTGTGCGCGTCCGAATTCGTGCCCTCCGCGACGCAGCGCCGCACCCTGCGTCGCAACGCCGACCTAGTCGTCGAGGCGCGCTCCGCCTGGGCGACCGAGGAGCAGTACGACCTCCTAACCCGCTACCTCTCCGCGCGGCATCCCGACGGCGGCATGGTCGACATGAGCGAAGGCGATTTCGCCGCGATGATCGAACATTCGCCGGTGGAAACCTGCGTCGTCGAATATCGCGAGCGCGACACGAACGGCCGCCCCGGCCGCCTCGTCGGCGCGTGCATCAGCGACCGCCAGTCCGACGGCCTGTCGATGGTCTACAGCTTTTTCGAACCGGAAGGCACCGTGTCCGAGGACGGCGAGCCGGCGCGCAAGGGGCTCGGCACGTTCATCATCCTCGATCACATCGTGCGCGCCGCCCGCGCCGGGCTCCCCTACGTCTATCTCGGATACTGGGTCGAAGGGTCGCCGCGCATGGCCTATAAAGCGCGCTTCCAGCCGCTCGAGCGACTGACCCCCCACGGTTGGCGGCGGCTCAGCGTGAACGCGCCGCCGTCGCGCGTGGCTCCGGCGGGTTTCGCCCCGGCCTTCGCCTGACGCTCTTTCCCCGCGAGCGCTGCGCGGGTATCACGGGGCGATGCAACTCGCCACCGACCTGCCGACCGACCCGGCGCCCCGCCCCCCGCTGCGCGTGCTGCTGGCAGCGCCGCGCGGTTTCTGCGCGGGCGTCGACCGCGCGATCCGCATCGTCGAACTCGCCATCGAACGCTTTGGCGCGCCGGTCTATGTGCGGCACGAGATTGTCCACAACCGCTTCGTCGTGGACGCTCTGCGCGAGCGGGGGGCGGTGTTCGTCGAAACGCTCGACGACGTGCCCGACGGGGTGCCGGTAGTGTTCAGCGCCCACGGCGTCCCCAAGGCCGTGCCCGCCAAGGCCGAGGCGCGCGGGCTCAGCTATTTCGACGCCACCTGCCCACTGGTGAGCAAGGTTCACCGTCAGGCCGAGCGCGCCCATGATCAGGGGCTGCACGTCATATTCGTCGGCCATGCCGGGCACCCGGAGGTGATCGGAACCTTTGGCCAGTTGCCCGACGGCGCGATGACGCTGGTGGAAACAGTCGAGGATGTGGCCGCGCTGCCGGCCTACCCACTCGGCACGGTCGCGGTTCTGACCCAGACCACGTTGTCGGTCGACGATACCGCCACCGTCATCGCCGCGCTGCGCCAGCGCTTTCCCGGCATTGTCGAACCCAAGGGCGAGGATATCTGCTACGCGACCTCCAACCGCCAGGCTGCGGTCAAGGACATCGCCGCGCGTGCCGAGCTGGTGCTGGTGATCGGCGCACCCAACAGCAGCAACAGCGTGCGGCTCGTGGAAACGGCCGAACGCATGGGCGCCCCCGCACGGCTGATCCAGCGCGCGAGCGAGATCGACTGGGGCTGGATCGACAGCATTTCCGCGCTCGGCCTCACCGCCGGGGCGTCGGCGCCGGAACTGCTGGTGCGCGAGGTGATCGACCTTCTCTCCGACCGCCGCGACGTGACCGTCGAGGAGGTCGTGACGACGACCGAGGGCATGGTATTCAAGCTGCCCCGCGGGCTGGAAGCCCCGCAAGCCGCCGTTCCCGTCGCCTGATGGCTGTCTATACCGCCGTCGCGCCCGATGAGGTCGCGGCGCTGCTCGATCGCTACGGCATCGCCCCGGTGCACAGCATGAAGGGCATCGCCGAGGGGGTGGAGAACAGCAACTATCTCGTCGACGCGGGCGAAGGTCCCTCGCGCGCTCGCTACATCCTCACCCTCTACGAGCGGCGGGTGGACGTCGCCGACCTGCCCTTCTTCATCGCCCTGACCGAACATTTGAGCGCGCGGGGCTGTCCGGTTGCGCGCATGCTGCCCGACCGCGATGGCCGCGTGGTGCAACAGGTTGCCGACCGCGCCGCCTGCCTCATCCAGTTCCTGGACGGCCTGTCGCCTACGCATCCGACGCCGGCGCAGGCGGTCGAAGCGGGCCGCACCCTCGCAACGCTCCACCTCGCGGGGCAGGCTTTCGCGGACCATCGCCTGAACCCCTTCGCCATCGAGGGACTCGCCGCGCTCGCGCTGCTTATCGAAGGGCGCTGCGACGACATGTTGCCGAACCTCGCCAAGGCCGTGGCAGGCCTCGTCGATGCGGAGCGCCTGATCGATGTCGGCGCGCTGCCGAGCGGGGTCATTCACGCCGACGCCTTTCCCGACAATCTGCTGTTCAGCGGCGATCGGGTGAGCGGGGTGATCGATTTCTACTTTGCCTGCAACGACGCGCTCGCGTGGGATTATGCGGTGATGCATTCGGCCTGGTGCTTCAATGCCGATAACCACCTCGATCCGGCGATGAGCCGCGCGCTCAGCGACGGTTACCAGGCGGTGCGTCCATTCACTGCGGCGGAGCGGGCGGCGCTCCCCCACCTCGCCCAGCGCGCGGCCATGCGGTTTACGCTGACGCGGGCGATAGACTGGCTCGAAACCCCCGAGGATGCGCTCGTGCAGCGCAAGGATCCGCGCGTCTATTGGCAGCGGCTCGACAGCTATCGCACACTGACGCCCGACGACCTGCTCGGCGCATGAGCCGCGTCGAAATTTTTACCGATGGCGCCTGCAAGGGCAACCCCGGCCCCGGCGGCTGGGGCGCGGTGCTGCGCTATGGCGATCGCGAGCGTGAACTGTCGGGCGGCGAGAACCCGACGACCAACAACCGCATGGAGCTGATGGCCGCGATCGCCGCGCTCGAGGCCTTGTCGCGGCCGTGCGACGTCGATCTCACCACCGACTCCGTCTATGTTCGCGACGGCATCACCAAGTGGATCCACGGCTGGAAGCGCAACGGCTGGCGCACCGCGTCGCGCGACCCAGTCAAGAATGCCGAGCTGTGGCAGCGGCTCGATGCGGCAGCGGCGCGGCACCGCATTGCCTGGCACTGGGTCAAGGGCCATGCCGGCCATCCGGAAAACGAGCGCGCAGATCAGCTCGCCTGCGCGGCCGCACAAATCGCGCGCTAGTCGCGCCGTAACGCCTTAGCGGAAACGGTCGGGCAGATATCGTCCAGGGTCGACCGCCGCGTCGAGCGGATCGCTCGCGGCAGCATCGCCGACCAGCAACCGCGCCGCCATGCGCGCCACCGCCGGCGCGGTCTGGATGCCGAACCCGCCTTGCCCCGCCAGCCAGAAGAAGGCGGGTTGCTCCGGGTCGGCTCCGACCACCGGCAGCCGGTCGGGCGCAAAGCTGCGCAGCCCCGCCCAGCGGCGCTCGACCTTGGCGACGCGCCAGCTGACGGCATGTTCGAACCGGTCGATGGCGATGGCGACGTCGAGCTCTTCCGGCTGCACGTCGGAGGGCGTGTCCGGGGTTTCATCGTGCGGGCTGACCCAGACCCGGCCACCCGCTTCGGGCTTGATGTAGAAGTCCGCAGCAAGGCTCGCGAGGTGCGGCATTCCCTCCGGCGGGGCCGGGTCGGTCAGCAATTGCACGAGCGTGCGGCGGTACGGGGTAACGCCGATCGGCGCGACGCCGCTGCGCTCTGCGACCGGGTCGGCCCAGGCGCCCCCCGCATTGACGAGCACGGCCGCGCGAAACTCCTGCCCGCCGGCCATGATCGTCCACCCGCCGAGGCCATAAACGGCGCTTTCGAGCGGCGCGCGCACAACGAGCTCCGCCCCCGCGCGCCGTGCCCGGGCGAGGCCGTCGGCGTGGACTGCGGCTACGTCGATATAGGCGCAGGTCGGCTCGCGCACGCCGATGCACCATTCATCGCGCAGGCCGGGGACGATGGTGCGCGGATCGACGCTTTCGAGAGTGATGCCGCTGCCTTCGAACTGCTGCAGGAACGCATCGCGCAGCGGCGCATCGCCCGCGCGCCCGATCTGCACCGCACCCAGCGGCGCGAGCCAGCCGCCCGCCTCCAGCGCCGGTCCCGACGCGGTGGTCAGCGGCTGGATGGCCGCCCCGCCGTAGGTTTCGCTCCAGAAGGCCGCCGAGCGCCCGGTCGCATGATAGCCGGGCATGTCCTCCATCTCGAGCAGCAGGACGCGCGCGTGCGGCGCGACTTCGGCGGCGAGCGTCGCACCGGCGATCCCCGCTCCGACGATGGCAATGTCATAGGTCACGGCGCGACCATAGGCGGGGCGTGCGCGTCGAGAAAGGCCGCGATGCGGCGCATCGCATCGTCGCGGACGGCGTCGGTTTCACGCAGCAGCTCATGCGCTGCGGGCGGAGGATAGAGGTGGGTCTCGGCTCCCGGCAAGCGGACGCCCGCGCGGCGGATCGCTTGCGCGGACACCAGCGCATCGGCCTCCGCGCCCAGCAGCAGGACAGGCGTTGTCACCCCCTCGAGCGCGCCCTTCGCCTCCATCGCGGCAAATGAGGCATAGGCCTCGCTCACCCAGCGCCAGCTCCCGGGGCCAAGCGCGAGCTCGGGCCGCTGCTCCTGCCACCAGCCTTCGTCAGCATAGCGCGCGGCATCGCCGGTGAGCGCAGCGGCGCGCGCCGGTACGATTCCGCGCTCGCCGTCCGCCGGGATCGTCCACGCCGGCGCGTCCGCGCCCCGCCAACGCTCCATCGCGCCCGCCATGGCCCGCCCGAACGCGATCGGAAGGCGCCGTGCGAACCCCAGCATCGGCGACAGCAGCACGACTGCCGCCGGCGCGATGCGCCGCTCCACCAGCGCGCGCAGGGTCAGGTGGCCACCCATCGAATGCGCCACGATGACCCGCGGCGAAGCGCCTTGCGCGCACAAAGCCGCCCAGTCGTCGGAGAGATCGTCGACCCATCGCGCGTAACGATCGACGTGGCCGACGTTGCTTCCCGGTGCGTTCCGGCCCGAGCCGCCCTGTCCGCGCCAGTCGATGCTGTGCACCGCCCATCCGGCATCGGCCCAATGCATCAGCGACTCGAGATATTTCTCGTAATGGTCCGCGCGTCCGCCGAGAAACAGGAGCGTCCCCCGCCGCGCCGCCCTGCCCGCGCCCTCCCCGCCCGTCGGTGCGAGGCGGATGCGGCGGCGCGGCCAACCGTCGCGAGCCGCGACCATATCCTCGATCGCACCAGCCGGGATGGTGCGCCGGTCGACGCCCGCGCGCTGCCGATTACCGCTTTGCTGCGTCATGCTCGAACATGGTTACGGTTTGTGAAGAGGTGGCGTCTAGAGCGAACACCATGGGGGCCGATCAAATTTTGCTGCTGACGTGGCTGCCGCCGCTGCTGCTCGCCGCGATGCTGGTGGCGGCCGCCATGTGGGACCTTCGCAAGCGCATCATCCCGAACCGCCTGAACCTTGCCATCGCGCTCACGGCGCCAATTGCGTGGATCGCGAGCGGGCTCGACCCGTGGCCGGACATTGCCATTCAGATCGGCCTCGCCGCGCTCATCTTCGGGCTGTTCGTCGGGCTGTTCATGCTTGGCGGGATCGGGGGCGGTGACGTCAAGCTGATTGGGGCGGTCGCGCTCTGGATCCCGGCTGACCTGCTCATGCCCATGCTGATTCTGATGGCCATCGCCGGCGGCGTCATCGCGCTGGCGATGCTGCTGTGGCGCGCGCTGAGCCGCGGCCGCACGTCGGCTGAGGTGCCGTATGGCGTCGCCATCGCCTTCGCCGGGCTTTGGGCGATCCACCAACAGTATCTTAACCATTACTCGCTTACCGCTTTCAGTTGAAACAGAACGCCGCGCGACAGGGGCGCGCCGGTGAAGAGGGGCCGCAAGCGTCATGGACGTGAAGAAACTGATCTGGATCCTCGCCGCAGTGGTGGTGGCGCTGGCCGCCGCATTCGGCGTGCTGAGCATCCTGCGCGGATCGGCGGCGCCCGAAGCGCGCGCTGCCGCCGCGCCCGAGCGCATCGGCCCCAAGATCATCATCGCCACCCGGCCCCTACCCGTCGGCACGATCCTCACCGCGGAGGCGCTGCGCTACCAGCCCTGGCCCGAAGGACTGGTCCGCGCCGACCAGTATTTCGTCGAAGGCGCGAGCAACATCGCCGCGCTGACCGGTTCAGTGGTGCGCGTCGCGATGAGCGCGGGCACCCCGATCACGCGCGGCAGCCTCGTCAACCCGGGCGATCGCGGCTTTCTCGCCGCGGCACTGGGCCCGGGAATGCGCGCCGTCACCGTACCGATGTCGGCGGATCAGGGCGTTGCCGGCTTCGTCTTTCCGGGCGACCGCGTCGACCTGCTCCTCTCGCAGGAGATCGAGGGCGGCGACGGGGAAAAGCTCAACACCGCGGAAACCATCGTGCGCAACCTGCGCGTGCTCGCGGTCGACCAGCGCACCACGCCCGCGCAGGTTGAGGGCAGCACCACGCCGATCGTGTTCAGCACCGTGACGCTCGAAGCGACGCCGCGCATTGCGGAAACGATCGCCGTCGCGCGCACCAGTGGCACGATCAGCCTGTCGCTCCGCTCGATCGCCGACTCTGCGGGTGAGCTCGAAGCAGCGATTGCAGCCGGCAACGTCAACGTCGGTCGCGACGGGGACCGCACCGCCGAGGCGCGGCTGCTGGCCGGCAACGACCGCCGGCCCGAAGCGGGCACGCTCGGCGCAACCACCGGCGGCGACATATCGCGCTACCTTCCGCGCAGCGTGCCGAGCAAGGCGCAGGTCGCCGCACGACAGCGCGCGCAGGCCGCCGCCGAACGCGCGCAGATGCAGCAGCCGGCGCCCTCGCCCTACCCTGCCGCCGCTCCGCGCACGGCAGGGCCGCCGGTGGAGGGTGGCGTACAGAATGTTCCGACCGGACCCGTCGTCCGAGTCACGCGCGGCGACCAGGTGACGGTCGTCCCGGTCCGGGGGAATTGAGCATGACCAACGTCTCTTCGCAGCGGACTCGCGGTCCCGTGCGCAACCTCCGCATCGCAGCCGCGCTGGCGCTGGGGACCGCAACGGCGCTGCTCGCCCCGGCCCAGGCGATCGCCCAGGCCCGCACGGCCACGCCCGCGGGTTCGGAACTGCTGCTGTCGGCCGGGCGCGGGCGCCTCATCACTCTGCCGAGCGCGATGAACGACGTGTTCGTCGCCAACCAGGCGGTGGCCGACGTACAAGTCCGCTCGACCACCCAGCTCTACATCTTCGGCAAGGGGCCGGGCGAGACCAGCATCTACGCCACCGACAGGTCGGGACGTGTCGTGTATTCGACCGTCGTCCGCGTCGCGAACAACATCGAAACCGTCGACCAGATGCTCAACCTCGCCATGCCCGAGGCGGACATTCAGGTGACCACCATGAACGGCCTCGTCCTGCTGACCGGGACTGTCGCCAGCCCGGAGGACGCGGCCGAGGCCGACCGGCTGGTGACTGCGTTCGTCGGCGAAGGCACGCGCGTGCTCTCGCGCCTCCAGACCGCGACGCCGCTGCAGGTCAACCTGCAGGTCCGCATCGCCGAGGTGAACAAGTCGGTCGCGCGCCAGATCGGCGGCAACCTCACTAGCCGCGACAACGACGGCAACGGCTTCGTCTTTGTCCCGTCGCGCGGTCGTAACGCCGGGTCGATCACCACCGACCCGCAGACCGGCGGCACCAATTACGTCGTCAACCGCCTGGCGGATGCGGCGACGATCGGTTTTGGCGGGCGGCTGTTCGGGCTCGACCTGCTGGGCACGCTCGACCTCGCCGAACGTTCGGGGCTGGTCGCGACATTGGCACAGACCAACCTCGCCGCGCTCTCGGGTGAAACGGCAGACTTTCTGGCGGGGGGTGAATATCCCGTCCCATCGCCCGACCCGCTGACCGGCGCCATCGCCATCACCTACAAGAAGTTCGGCGTCGGCCTGACCTACACCCCGACGGTGCTGTCGAACGGCCGCATTTCGCTACGCGTCCGCCCGGAAGTGTCGGAGCTGTCGACGGAAGGTTCGATCCGCATCCAGGGCATCGACATCCCCGCGCTGTCGGTGCGCCGGACCGAAACGACCGTCGAGCTGGGTTCGGGCGAAAGCTTCATGATCGCCGGGCTCATGTCCAACCGCTCGACCGGAGCGATCGACCGCACGCCGGGCCTCGGCGACATCCCGATCCTCGGCATGCTGTTCAAATCCGACAGCTTCCGCCGCGGCGAGACGGAGCTGGTGATCGTCATCACGCCCTATCTCGTCCGACCGGTCGCCAACAGCCAGATCGCGCTGCCGACCGACGGCTATCAGGACGCGACCACGGCTGGCCGGCTGCTGTTCAACCAGATGCGCGGCGGCCAGTCGGGCGTCGGCCGGCCGATGCCGACAGTGGAGGGTGCCGCCGGCGCCGCTGTTGCGCCGACGCCGGGTGCCGCTGCCGCGGTGGGCATCACGGCCCCGCCGCCCGCAGCGCAGCGTCCGGCACCCGCCGCCAGCAACCGCGACCGGTCGCGCCGCAATGCGCGCGCCGAAGCGACCCCCGGTTTCAGCTTCGGCAACTGATCGCCGCCGGCTTTTCGCAAAGGAAGACGCATGACGCATCGTCCCCATTTCATGCTGGCCCCGTCGGCGGTGGCGCTGTCGCTGCTGCTCGGTGGCTGCGCGAGCTCCGGCGGCGCGGTCGGCAATCGCACGCTCGAATCGGTCCACCAGCCGGTCGTGCGCCTTGACCACTTCGCCTTCGACGCGGACACCCGCGCGGGCGAGCTGCTCCCAAGCGAAGCGGCGCGGCTCGACGGCTGGCTGAGCGCGCTCGACCTTCGCTATGGCGACCGCATCGCGATCGACGGGTCGCAGGGCGACGGTGGCCGCGCGGTGCGCGACGGCGTCGCGGCGTTGGCGGAGCGTCGCGGCCTGCTGCTCGCGGACAATGCGCCGATCACGCCCGGCGCGCTCCAGCCTGGCTTCACCCGGGTCGTCGTGACCCGCGCGACCGCTCGCGTCGATGGGTGCCCGAACTGGTCATCGCCCGGCGCGCTCGGCACGAGCAATACGACGAGCCCCAATTACGGCTGCGCGGTCAACGCCAATCTCGCGGCGATGATCGCCGACCCGGTCGACCTCGTGCGCACACCCCGCACCGGTCAGAGCGATCCGTTGACCGCCAGCAAGGCGATCCGAGCGTATCGCAACGCGCTACCCAGCGGTCGTGGCGGCTCCCTCGGCGGCAGCGGCGGCAGCGGCGGCAGCGGTGGGGGCAGCGCGGGCGGCGGCAATCAGAACGGAGGAGGGGGCCAGTGAACGCGCCATTCCGTCTCGGCACCCAGACCCGCGATGCGTTCGCCGCCTATCTGTGCGACGACGACACCGCCGAAATCATCAAGCCGGTCGTCGCCGACCTCGGCTGGACGGTCGAAAAGGTCTACAAGGGCGGGCTGCGTAACGCCGTCCAGTCACTGTCGATCACCGCGAGCCCGTCGATCCTGCTGGTCGACCTGTCGGAATCGTCCGACCCGATCAACGACATCAACAGCCTCGCCGAAGTGTGCGAGCCGGGAACGGTGGTCATCGCCATCGGCCAGGTCAACGACGTTCGGCTGTTCCGCGACCTGATGGCCAGCGGCATCCAGGACTACCTCCTAAAGCCGGTGTTCCCCGATCAGGTGCGCGACGTGCTGATGCAGGCGCAGGTCGCACTGTCGACCCCGCGCGGGCACGAACCGGTGGACAAGGTGGACCAGCTGGTCACCGCCGTCGTCGGCGCGCGTGGTGGCGTCGGGGCGTCGACGATCGCGACGTCGATGGCGTGGCTCGCCGGGCATTCGCACAAACGCAGCGCCGCGCTGCTCGATCTCGACGTGCACTTCGGCACCGGCGCGCTCAGCCTCGATCTCGAGGCGGGCCGCGGGCTGATCGATGCGATCGACAACCCGACGCGCATCGACGGGCTGTTAATCGAGCGCGCGATGGTCCGCGCGAGCGAACAGCTTGCCATCCTCAGCGCCGAAGCCCCGCTCAACCAGCCCCTGCTGAGCGATGGCGGCACCTTCTTCCATCTGCGTGAGGAAATCTCGGCGAGCTTTCCGTTCACGGTGGTCGACCTGCCCCGTCACATGCTGGTCGCCTATCCGCACTTGCTGCAGGACATCGACCGTTTCGTGCTGGTCACCGATCTGACGCTGGCCGGCGCTCGCGACACGATCCGGCTGCTGTCGAACGCCAAGCAGATCTGTCCCAATGCGCGGGTGATCCTCGTCGCCAACCGCGTGCTGCCGCAGCCGGAGATCAGCCGGCGCGACTTCGAAACATCGATCGAGCGCAAGGTCGACGTGGTGGTGCCGTTCGAGCCCAAGATCGCGGTCAAGGCGGCGAAGCTTGGCAAGACGCTGGCCGACGCCGCGCGCGGGTCAAAGCTTTCGCAGCCGCTCGAAGCGTTGCTGACGATGATCGTTCAGCCCGATGAGGCCGACGAAAGCGCCAGTGCGACGCCCGACAAAAAGGCGGGCAAATCGCTGCTCAGCAAGCTGTCGGCGCTCCCCAGGAAAGCTAAGGCCTGACGGTTCCCGCCACGCCATTTTCATAATCGACACTTCGGGGCAACCGCCATGGACCTCCTGTTCCTGACCATCGCCATACCGCTGATTCTGGTAGCGATCGGTGCGGTCCTCCTGCTCGGCGGTCCGAATGCCGACAAGCGGGTGCGCGGTCGCCTACAGAAGATGCGGGCGCGGGTGGCGCCCTCGGGCGAAGATGTGCTGGCGGCGCAGATGCGGCGGACCATCGCCGCGCGCCTGCCGACCAAGCAGGGCGGCCTGGTGTCGCTGCTGCCCAACCGCGACCGCATCCAGCTGCGCCTGCAGCAGACGGGCAAGGACTGGTCGCTCAGCAACTACCTGATGATCTCGGTCGGAATTGGCGTGGTGGTGATCGGGATGTTGAGCCTGCAGGGCGCTCCCGTAATGCTGACCCTGCTGATCGGCGCCCTGCTCGGCGGAGCGCTTCCCCACATGGTCGTCTCCAAGATGATCGCGAAGCGCCAGAAGGCCTTCACCTCGCGCTTTCCAGATGCCATCGACCTGCTCACGCGCGGGCTGCGCGCCGGCCTTCCGATTGCGGAGACGCTGTCCGCAGTCAGCGCGGAAATTCCCGGGCCGGTGGGCGTCGAATTCCGTCAGGTGATCGAGCGCGTGCGCATCGGCAAGACGCTGGAGCAGGCGTTGCAGGAAAGCGCCGACGTGATCGACACGCCCGAATTCCAGTTCTTCGTCATCACCCTCGCGATTCAGCGAGAGACCGGCGGCAATCTCACCGAAACGCTCGTCAACCTCAGCGAAGTGCTACGCAAGCGCGCGCAGATGAAGCTGAAGATCAAGGCGATGTCATCGGAGGCCAAGGCGTCGGCCTGGATCGTCGGTGCGCTGCCGTTCTGCGTCTTTGGCCTGATGTACATGATGAATCCCGAATATGTGTCCGCCTTTTTCCCATGGGCCGGCGAGCTTTATGACGAACGCGTCATGGTGGCCGGGCTGGGCGGGCTGGTGTGGATGGGCATCGGCGTGTTCATGATGGCCAAGATGGTCAATTTCGAGATCTGACGGGGGAACAGGACCATGGCACCCAATCCCCCGCCCCTGACGCTGCTCGGCGTCGATGTCATATGGACTGCGACGTTGCTCGCCGCGGTCGCGGTCGGGGCGGTGTTTTTCGCGATCTACCAGGCGACGACCGTGCGCGATCCGATGACGCGCCGCGTGAAGTCGCTCAACGAACGGCGTGAGCAGCTCAAGGCGGGCATCACCGCGTCCACCGGCAAGCGGCGCGCCAAGCTGGTACGCAAGAACGCCACCACCAGCCAGATGCGCGACGTCCTCAGCAAGCTCAAGGTGCTGCAGGACAGCCAGCTCAAGGATGTGCAGCAGCGTCTGGCGCAGGCGGGCGTGCGGTCCAAGGACATCGCCTTCGCGATCATCTTCGCGCGCATGATGCTGCCGATCGTCGTCGGTCTGACGATGGGCATCCTCGTTTACGGCGTCAATTTCTTCCCCGAGTTCAGCGCGTTCAAGAAATTTGCGAGCTTCGCCGTGCCGCTGCTGCTCGCGTACAAGGCGCCCGACCTGTGGCTCAACAACCGCCGGCAGAAGCGCACCGACAAGATCCGCAAGGGCCTGCCCGACGCGCTCGACCTCCTCGTCATCTGCGCGGAGGCCGGCCTGACCGTCGACACCGCCTTCGCCCGCGTCAGCCGCGAGCTGGGCAAGGCCTATCCCGACCTTGGCGAAGAGCTTGCGCTCACGTCGATCGAACTGGGCTTCCTCACCGAACGCCGCCAGGCGCTCGACAACCTTGCCTATCGCGTCAATCTGGAGGCGGTGAAGGGCGTGGTCACGACGCTCATCCAGACCGAGAAATACGGTACTCCGCTGGCGTCGTCACTGCGCGTCTTGTCGGCCGAATTCCGCAACGAGCGGATGATGAAGGCCGAGGAAAAGGCGGCGCGACTGCCGGCGATCATGACCGTGCCGCTGATCGTGTTCATCCTGCCGGTGCTGTTCATCGTCATTCTGGGGCCTGCGGGCTGCAAGCTCGGCGACGCGCTGAGCGCCAACGCCTGACGCTTCGCGCCGCGCCCTCCTGCGAGGATAGGGGGCGCGCGACGGCGAGGTCAGTCGTCGTGATGTCCGCTGCGAATTTCGTTTTCGAGCGTGTCGGCCGCGTCGCGCAGCCGCAGCAGGATCGAGCATAAGGTATCGCGCTCGCCCGGTTCGAGCTGCGCCAGCAACCGCGTTTCGAGCTGCAATGCGATCGGCGCGATTTCCCGATAGAGCGCGTCGCCATCCCCGGTGAGCGCGATCAGATGCGAACGGCGGTCGCCTTCGCGCGACTGACGCTTCACCAGCCCGCGTTCGACCAGCGCGGCGGAGGCGCGGCTGACGGTCACCTTGTCCATCCGCGTTCGGTCGACGAGGTCGCGTTGCGAGCGCGGCCCGCCCTCCCCCAGCACCGCCATCAGCCGCCACTGCGGCACGTTGATGCCAAATCGCCGCTCGTAATGCCGCGCGATCCGCTCCGACACCGCGTTCGACGCGATGGAGAGCTGATAGGGCAGGAAGTCGTCGAGCCTGAGCGTGGTCGTCGCCATCGGACTCAGAGGTCTTCGGGTTTGACGCGGTCGGGTGCGGCAGCGGCAAAGGCCTCCAGCGCGCACGCCGCCGCGTCGGCAGCGACCAGCGTCGGGTAGGGCGACAGGTCGACCTCGAACCGACGCGCGTTGTACATTTGCGGCACCAGAAACACGTCCGCGATGTCGGGCGCAGCGCCGCCGAGATACGGCCCCTCCCTCTCCGCCGCCATGACTTCGAGCGCGGCGAAGCCTTCGGCGATCCAGTGCCGAATCCAGCGGTCGCGGATCTCCTCGCGCAGGCCGAGGTCGCCGGTCAGATATTTGAGCACGCGCAGGTTGTTGAGCGGGTGAATGTCGCAGCCGATCGCCATCGCCATCGCGATACTGCGCGCACGCGCCACGGGCTCATCGGGGATCAATCGCGGTTGGGGGTGCGCGCGGTCGAGCCAGTCGATGATCGCGAAGCTTTGCGTCACCACCGCGCCCCCCGCCTCCAGCGCGGGCACGAACCCTTGCGGGTTGAGCGTGCGATAGGCCTCGCTCTTCTGCTCGCCGGCGAGCAGGCTGGTCGGCGCCGCGGTGTAGGGCAGCCCTTTCAGATTCAACGCAATCCGCACCCGGTAACTGGCCGAGGAGCGGAAATAGTCGTGCAGAACGAGCTCCTCGGCCATCGTCTCGCTCCCGATCAGGCGACGGTCGCCTTGACGATCTTCCCCGGGCTGCGCGGCGGCTCGCCCTTTGGCAGCGCGTCGACATGCTCCATGCCGCTCTCGACCTGGCCCCAGACGGTGTACTGCTTGTCGAGGAAGCGCGCGTCGTCGAAGCAGATGAAGAACTGGCTGTTGGCGCTGTTCGGCGCCGACGTACGCGCCATCGAACAGGTGCCCCGGACGTGCGGTTCGGCGTTGAATTCGGCCTTGAGGTCGGGGAGCTTCGATCCGCCCGACCCAGTGCCGGTGGGATCGCCGCCCTGCGCCATGAAGCCCGGAATGACGCGGTGGAACACGACGCCGTCGTAGAAGCCCTCCTGCGCCAGCTTCGTGATGCGCTCGACATGGCCCGGCGCGACGTCGGGACGCAGGCGAATGACCACGTCGCCGGTCTGACCGTTGCCGGTGTCGAGGGTGAAGGTCAGCGTGTTCGCGGTCATGACGGGCCTTTCGATAGGGGTCTTCCCAAGCGCTATAACCAGCGAAGGGCGCCGCGTCACGGACTTGCGATTTCGCGTCGCCCCGCTATGGGAGACCGCGACGGGGCGGCGTGGTCATCCACGCGCGCCCCGTTTGACATGACTTGACGACAGCCGGAGGGGCGTTCGCATCGGGCGGCGTCAGCGATCGGCCAATGTAAGGAAAACAACATGGCTCATTACGAGCATGTCTTCCTCGCGCGTCAGGATCTCACCCAGGCGCAGGTCGATGCCCTGGCGGAGAGCGCGACGAAGATCATCGAGGACAACGAAGGTTCGGTCGTCCGGACCGAAACCTGGGGCCTCAAGCAGCTCGCCTATCGTATCGCGAAGAACCGCAAGGCGCACTTCGTGATGCTCGCGATCGACGCGCCTGGCGCGACCGTGACCGAACTCGAGCGCCAGTCCTCGATCAACGAAGACATCATCCGTTTCCTCACCATCCGCGTCGACGAGCATGAAAACGGCCCGTCCGCGATGATGCGCAAGAGCGACCGTGCCGGCCGCGGCCGTCGCGAGCGCGATGGTGACGAGCCGCGCCGCGAACGCGACGGCGACGAAGCTCGGGGAGAATAAGACATGGCACGCCCCTTTTTCCGCCGCCGCAAGACTTGCCCGTTCTCGGCCAAGGACGCTCCGCGCATCGATTACAAGGACGTCCGCCTGCTGTCGGGCTTCCTCTCGGAGCGCGGCAAGATCATGCCGAGCCGCATCACCGCGGTGTCCACCAAGAAGCAGCGTGAGCTGGCCCGTGCGATCAAGCGCGCGCGCCACATCGGCCTGCTGCCCTACCTCGTGAAGTAAGGAGCAAGGGCCATGGAAATCATCCTGCTCGAACGGATCGAGAAGCTCGGCGGCATCGGCGATGTCGTCAGCGTCAAGGACGGCTACGCGCGCAACTTCCTTCTTCCCAACAAGAAGGCGCTGCGCTCGAACGAAGCCAACAAAAAGGTGTTCGAGGCGAACCGCGCGCGGATCGAAGCGGACAACGCCGCCCGCCGCGACGACGCATCGAAGCTCGCCGAAAAGGTGGAGGGCACGCAGGTCGTGCTCATCCGCCAGTCGTCGAACGCCGGCCAGCTCTACGGTTCGGTCAGCGTGCGCGACATCGTCGAGGCGCTCACCGCAGAGGGCCACGACCACGTCACCCGTGCGATGGTCGTGCTCGAACGCCCGATCAAGACCATCGGCATGTACGACGTGCGCGTGAATCTTCACCCGGAGGTCGCCTCGACCGTCCAGGTCAACGTCGCCCGCTCGCCGGAAGAGGCCGAGAAGCAGGCGCAGGGCATCAACGTGCTCGAAGAGCAGTTCGCCGAAGCCGCTGCCGAAGAGCAGGCCGCCGCGAGCGAGTTTCTCGACACGCAGGCCGAAGCGACTGCCGAACAGGACGACGCCGCCGCCTGAGCGCTGCGCTCTCCTCCGCGAACAAAAGGCCGCGTCCTCACAAGGGACGCGGCCTTTGGCTTTGAATTTTCCGGCGCTGCAGGACCCCACTCCCCAAGCGGTCTGCGTCACCCCGGACTTGATCCGGGGTCCAGCTTCGCGACGCGGCCGCACCGACACGTCGCCTCAATGTCGATTAGGGCGGCAGCTCCATGCGCGCCAACGGGCGATTCCCGCCACCCCCGAGTTCGTCTTTGCAGGGGAGCACAGGGTCGGTCGAATAACCCACGCCACGCACACGGAAAAGGCCGCACCCCGGTGCAGGGATGCGGCCTTTCGAGACTTACTGAAATAGCCCTCAGCTCATTCGTACTCGCCCACGCCGGCGGTCGGGCGCGGGGGCGCGGCGGCGGTGAGGCGCAGAGCCTCCGCGCTGCGGGCGATGTTGCCGATCTCATCCGGCGAATCGTCGTCGTCGAGCAGCACCTTCTGGTGGCCGCCAATCAGCGCCGCTTCCATATCGTCGGGACGGATCGTTTCCTCCGCGATCTCGCGCAGCGCCACCACCGGATTCTTGTCGCGGTCGCGGTCGATGGTCAGCTCCGACCCGCCCGAAATGTCGCGCGCACGCTGCGCGGCGAACAGCACGAGGTTGAAGCGATTGGGAATCTTGTCGACACAATCTTCGACGGTCACGCGCGCCATGCGGCGGTGCTCCTTGGAAACGGTGCAGCCGGGAAAGCGTGCGCCCTAGCGACGCCGGCGTGAAAGGTCAAGAAATTCGGCAGCCGGTCAGGCCTCGCCGCCGCCATCCTTGTGCGCCCAGAACAGGTAGCAGGGCGGCACGTTGACCCATTCGAACCCGTCGTCGATCCGGCCGAACTGCGCGAGATAATCGCGCGCCTTGCGACGGAACTGATAGACGAGGAACGTGCCCCCCGGCCGCAGCACGCGGTGCGTTGCGTCGGCAATTGCGGGGCCGACGCCCGCTGGCAGCGTCGAAAAGGGCAGCCCGGAAATCACTTGGTCCGCCGCGTCGAAACCGTGCGCGCGGACGATCGCCTCCACGTCGGCCGCCGAACCATGGACGGGGAGGAAACGGCTGTCCGCGATCTCCCGCCGCAGATAGGCAATGAAATCTTCGTTGGTGTCGATCGCAATCAGGGCCGCATCGCCGCGCAGGCGCTCGAGGATCGGCCTGGAGAAGGTGCCGACGCCCGGCCCATATTCGACGAACAGCTTCACCTCGTCCCACGGCACGCGCGACAGCATGTGGTCGATCAGCTTGGGCGAGGACGGGATGATCGATCCGACCATCACCGGGTGCTTCACAAAGCCTTTGAGGAACATCCCCCACGGCCCCATCGCGCGAACCAGGCGGTCGATCCCGCGCGCCGGCAGGCGTTCCTCGGTACGAAGCATGATGTCGGAAGGTCCTCGACAGGAGCGCGCGCTCAGCGTCGCCCAGGGAAGCGACCGCTTTTGCAGAACCGCCGCTCCGATTCAACCGGGCAGCAATGTATCGTCACAGCCGGGCCATCGCCGCGTCGATGTCGTCCATCGTCACGATGCTGGCGACGCTCGCGTCGGGGGCGATGCGCTTGACCATCGGTGCCAGCACCTTGCCGCCGACCTCGACGAAGTCGGTGACGCCGGCCTCCCACATATGCGCGATCGTTTCGCGCCAGCGCACGCGGCCGGTGACCTGCTCGGCGAGAAGTTCCGCGATGCGCGCGCCGTCGCTCTCCGGCGCGGCGCTGACGTTGGCCCAGACGGGCCGGCGCGGCGCACGCGGCGGATGCTGTTCGAGCGCCGCGCGCATCGCCTCGGCCGCAGGCGCCATCAGCGGCGAGTGGAACGGCGCCGACACGGGCAGCTTCACCGCGCGGCGGATGCCGTGATCCTTGGCGACAGCGATGGCGCGCTCGACCGCGGCGGCGTGGCCGGAGATGACCACCTGCGTCGGATCATTGTCGTTCGCGACCGCGAGCACCTCGCCCTCCGCCGCCGCGTCGCACAGGGCCTGCGCCGCACCGAGGTCAGCGCCGAGCAGCGCGGCCATCGCGCCCTCCCCCACCGGCACCGCCGCCTGCATCGCATCGCCGCGCACGCGCAGCAGCCGCGCGGTGGTGGCGAGGTCAAAGCTCTCGCCCGCGCACAGCGCGCTATATTCGCCGAGGCTGTGCCCCGCGAGCGCATCCGCTTTCGCGCCAAGGTCGAGCCCGCCCTCGCGCTGCATCACCCGCAGCGTGGCGATGGCGTTGGCCATGATCGCCGGCTGCGCATTGGCGGTGAGCGTAAGGTCCGCCTCCGGCCCCTCCGCCATCAGAACGGAGAGCTTCTGCCCCAGCGCATCGTCCACTTCCTCGAGCGTCTCGCGAGCGACCGTGCTCGCTGCGGCGAGGTCGCGGCCCATGCCGACCGCCTGGCTGCCCTGACCCGGAAACAGGAACGCGCGCATCATCTCTCCCTTGGGTTTGCAATCAGCCGAGGCGCCCGAACGGCACCACCTTGTTGGCGTTGTCGTGGCCGATGTCGGCGCGGCCGCCGTAGCGGATGTTCGCGCGTTCGCACCAGTATCGTGCGATCCCGACCTCATCGTCGCCAAAGGGGCGGTCGTTGTCCTTGACGTCGCTGATCCGCCCGAGCCGCAGCTCTTTCGGCGGGTGGCGCCACATCGAGCTGGTCACGGCGAACATGCAGCGGTCGACCGAATAGAGATATTCGCTCACCTCTTCGACCATCACGACGCTGTTCGACAGGTCGGGCATCAGCGGCGTGCCGACCAGCATGGCGAGGGTGATGAGGTTGAAGCCGACGTGGGTGTCGCCGGGGCGCATGGTCGGTTCGAGCGCGCGCGGGTCCTTACGCGAAAGCCAGGCAAGCGCCCGGCTCGCCGGCTCCTCGCCGCCGCTGCGGTTGACGTCCACGACCATCGGCCCATGCGCGACGTGCGGAAAACCCGCACGGTAGAGCGCCGCCAGCAGATAGCCCGCGTCGCTGTAGCCCATGTAGGTCTTGCGTCGCGCGATCGGCGACAGGCGCGGCAGAATGTCGGGTGCGATCCGCCCCGCGCCATAGCCTCCGCGCGCGAACCAGATCGCGTCGATGTCCTCGCGGTTGGCGAATTCGATAAAGGCATCGCGGCGCTGCGCATCATTGCCCGCAAAATGGCCATGCCGCATCGGGTCGGGCACAACCTCCTCGTTGGAGACGGTGAAGCCGGTCTCCCCGCCCATGACGTTAGACGATCGCGCGAACACCTGCGGGTGGATGACGAGTTCGACGTCAGGAAACTGCGCCGCGGCAAGCGCGCGGATCTTCTGCACGTGCACCGGCAGCAGATAGACGCTCGGCGCGACCACTCCGATCTTCACGCGGCCACTCCCCCGGTTGCAACTGCGTTGCCGTGCCGGATTTGGGCCGAGCGGGCAAGGGAGGGGCGCGGACGAAGCGCCAGAATGCAGCGTCGCCCCGGACTTGATCCGGGGCTGGTCGCCTCGTCCCGCAGCCAAAAGGATAGCCTTGGCCCGGATCAGGTGCGGGCCGACGAAATACGCATGACAACCCTTGTCCCTCCGCCTTCCCCCGCCTAGCGCGCGGGACGATGAGCGTTCCTGCGAAAACCTTCTTCTGCGGCATCGGCGGGTCCGGGATGCTCCCGCTCGCGCTGATCGCCAAGGCGCGGGGGAGCGAGGTGGCGGGGAGCGATCGTAGCCGCGACGCGGGGCGGTCGGCAGAGAAGTTCGCCTTTCTCGAACGCAAGGGCATCGCGCTCTACCCGCAGGACGGCAGCGGGCTGACATCCCCCGAGCAGACGCTGGTTGCCTCCGCCGCGATCGAGGACAGCGTGCCGGAGGTCGCCAAGGCCCGCGCGCTCGGCGCCCCACGCATGACCCGCGCGGAGCTCAACGCGGCTTTGTTCAACGACGCAGCCGTCGCGGTCGGCATCGGCGGCACAAGCGGCAAATCGACCGCGACGGCGATGCTGGGGCACATCCTGTCACACGTGGGTCTCAATCCGACGGTGATGAATGGCGCGGTGATGCGCAATTTCGCGACCCCCGACATGCCCTTCGCCAGCGCCGTCGTCGGCGACGCGGACCTCTACGTCTCTGAGGTGGACGAGAGCGACGGTTCGATCGCGCTCTATCGCCCGAGCGTCGCGGTGGTCACCAACATCAGCCTCGACCACAAGAGCCTCGACGAGTTGCAGCTGCTGTTCGGCGCGTTCCTCGCCTCCGCCGGGCACGCCATCGTCAATGCCGACGATGCGGACAGCGCCGATCTGCCCGCCACGTCGCGCTTCGGGTTTGCCGAGCACGCCGACGTTCGCGCGGTGGTCGTGCGCCCGCGCGGCGACGGCATCGACTTCACGCTCAGCGCGAACGGGGAGACCCACCCGGTCGCGCTGCGCCAGCCGGGACGGCACAATGTCAGCAACGCGCTCGCCGCCTGCGCCGCCGCCAATGCGCTGGGGGTGAGCTACGCCGACGCCGCGCGCGCGCTCACCAGCTTTGCGGGCACCGCGCGGCGTTACGAGATCGTCGGCACTGCGGGCGGCGTCACGGTCATCGACGATTTCGCGCACAACCCCGATAAGGTCGCCGCGACCCTCTCCGCCGTCGCCGACACGCCGGGCCGCGCGCTCATATTCTTCCAGCCGCACGGCTATGGCCCGCTGCGGCAGATGGGCGCGGAACTGGCGAAGAGCTTTGCTGCCGGGATGCGCGAGGGCGACCGGCTGTGGGTGTGCGACCCGGTCTATTTCGGCGGCACCGTCGACCGCAGCGTCGGCAGCGAGCGGCTGGTGGCGGACATCCGCGCGGGCGGCGGTGACGCCACCCATCTCCCCTCGCGCGAAGAATGCGGAGCGGCGCTCCTGTCCGAGGCGCGCGAGGGCGACCGCATCCTCATCCTGGGCGCGCGCGACGACACGCTGACCGACTTCGCGCGCTCGCTGTTCGAGGGTCTGGCGGCGCGATGAGCGTCGACGAACTCGCCCCCGCGCCGCCGGCCTCGCAACTCGACGAGGACGACCGGCTGCGCCCCGAATTCGTCCGCCAGGTGCTCGCCGCGGTCGAGGCGGGCGACGATGCGGCCGCGCGCGCGCTGGTCGAACCGCTCCACCCCGCCGACCGCGCCGACCTGTTCGAGACGGTCGGCGAAGGCCAGCGCGGCGCACTCGCGCAAGCTCTGGGCGATCTGATCGACGCCGACGTCATCGCCGAAATGAACGACTATGTCCGCGAAGGACTGGTCGACACGCTCGGCCCGGCGCAGGTGGCGGAGATCGCCGCCGAGCTCGATACCGACGACGCGGTCGCGATGATCGAGGACATGGAGGCCGACGATCAGGCCGCCGTCCTCGCCCAGCTCGGCCCCGAAGACCGCGCGGCGATCGAGAACGCGCTCTCCTACCCCGAAGAGACCGCCGGCCGCCTGATGCAGCGCGACCTCGTCGCGGTGGGCGAACATGTCACCGTGGGCGACATCATCGACCGCCTGCGCGAAGATCGGGAGGCGGCGGAAGACTTCTACGAAATCTACGTCGTCGACCCCGCGCATCGGCCGATCGGCTACGTCCAGCTCTCTCGCTTGTTGCGCACCGCGCGGGCGGAGAAAGTGGCCGACATCATGGTCCGCCAGCAGACGCTGATTCCGGTCGACATGGACCAGGAAGAGGTCGCGCTGCGCTTCCAGAAATATGCGCTGATCTCCGCCGCGGTCATCGACCCCGCCGGGCGGCTGGTCGGCATGATCACCGCCGACGACATCGTCCACATCGTCCAGGAAGAGGCGAGCGAGGACGTCACCCGCCTCGCAGGTGCGGGCGATGGCGACATCAACCAGCCGATCCACCTCGCGGTGCGCACGCGGCTTTCGTGGCTGATCGTCAACCTCGGCACCGCCATGCTCGCGGCGAGCGTGGTCGGCATGTTTCAAGCGGAGATCGCCGCACTCGCCCTGCTCGCGGTGCTGATGCCGATCGTGTCGGGCATGGGCGGCAATGCGGGGACTCAGACACTGGCGGTGACGGTCCGCGCGCTGGCCACCAACCAGCTGACCAGCGCCAACACCGCACGCATGGTGGCGCGGGAGATCACCATCGCGCTCGCCAATGGCGCCGCTCTGGGCACGATCATCGGGTTCGGCGTGACGCTGATCTTTGGCAACCCGACGCTCGGCGTGGTCATCGCCGCAGCAATGGCAATCACTAACCTGGCAGCAGGGCTCGCAGGGTTTTTCGTGCCGGTGCTGCTCGATCGCATGGATGTAGACCCCGCCGTATCCTCTGCGGTGTTCGTCACCGCGACGACCGACATCATCGGCTTTTTCAGCTTTCTCTCGCTGGCAGGCGCGGTCGGTCTCGCCGGTTGAGGTGCGCCCCGCCGCGCGCTAGCGTCGCGCGATGATCAGCCGCACCCTCCTCGCGCTCGGCGCGAGCTTCGCCGCCCTCACCGCCACCCCTGCCCTCGCCCGGCCGATGACGCCGGAGGACCTCGCCACCATCCCGCGCGTGGCGGCGCCGGTGGCCTCGCCCGATGGGCGCTGGGTGGTGTTCCAGCGCACCGACACCGACCCCGCGAGCTATGCGCGCACCACCGGCCTGTGGATCGTTCCGAGCACCGGCGGCGAACCGCGCCGGATCGCCGACATCGACGGCGCCAGCGAATCGTCGCCCGCGTTCAGCGCCGACGGCCGCCGCCTCTATTTCACCAGCGCCAAGAGCGGGAAGTCGCAGCTGTGGTTCGTCGCCTTCGACGGTGCGGGCAACGCCATGGGCGCGCCGGTGCAGGCGAGCGACACCATGGCCGACGTCGACGGCTTCCGCCTCGCCCCCGATGGGCGGCAGGTGGTGATGTGGGGTTCGATTCGACAGGATTGCCCGACCTTTGGCTGCGCCGCGGACACCACGCCGCGAGGCTCGGGCCGACTGTACAATGACGGCGAAGGCTTCGTCCGCCACTGGGACAGCTGGAAGGAGCCGGGCACCTTCAACCGCGCCTTTTCCTTCGCGCTCGGCGAGGACGGCCGCGTCGCGGGCGATGCGCGCGCGCTGATGCCCGAAGTGCGCGGCAACACGCCCTCCGCGCCGTTCGGCGGTGCCGAGGAGATCACGTGGAGCCCTGATTCGCGCACCGTCTACGTCACCCGCCGCGTCACCGACCGGGGTGAGGCGCGTTCGACCAACCTCGACATCTACAGCGTTGCCGCTGGCGGGGGGGCGGGCACCAACCTCACCGCCAACAACCAGGCGACCGACACGCTGCCGACGCCCTCGCCCGACGGGCGTTGGCTGGCGTGGGCGGCGATGTCGCGGCCGAGCTACGAGGCCGACCGGCAGGTGCTGATGCTGCGCGATCTGCGCACCGGCGCCGTGCGCGCGCTGACGCAAGGCTGGGACCGTTCGGTCGCTTCGATCGCCTGGGCGCCCGACAGCCGCAGCCTGATCGTCACCGCCCAGGATACGCTCGAGCATCCCGCGTTCCGCGTCGACGCGCGCACCGGCCGCGTCACGCGCCTGACGCAGCGCGGCAACATCGGCGATGTGACCGTGATGCGCGACGGGCGCATCCTCGCCAGCCGCAACGACATCACCGCGCCGACCGAGCTGGTGACGCTCCCGGCTCGCGGCGGCGCGCCGATGACGCTGACCCGTGTCACCGACGCTGCGCGGTCGGGTATCGACGGCTTCGACTATCGCCAGTTCAGCTTCCCCGGCGCGGGCGGCGAGACGGTGTGGGGGCAAATCATCGCCCCGCAAGGGACCGCCGGCCGCCCCCTCCCCACCATCCTGATGATCCACGGCGGCCCGCAGGGGAGCTTTGGCAACAGCTGGTCGACGCGCTGGAACCCAGCAACCTGGGCGGCGCAGGGCATGGCGGTCGTGACCATCGATTTCCACGGCTCGACGGGTTACGGCCAGGCCTTCACCGACAGCATCAACCGCGACTGGGGCGGCAAGCCGCTTGAGGATCTGCGCCTCGGCCTCGCCGCGGCGGCAAGGCTCGACCCGCGCGTGCAGCCCAACAACGCCTGCGCCGCGGGCGGCTCCTACGGCGGCTACATGGTGAACTGGATCGCGGGCAACTGGAGCGATCAGTTCAAATGCCTGATCAACCACGCCGGCGTGTTCGACCTGCGCGCGATGGCCTATGAAACCGAAGAGCAGTGGTTCGACGAATGGGACCACGGCGGCCCGTGGTACCAGCGTGAGAATGCCGAGCGCTGGAATCCGGTCAACTACGTCCGGAACTGGCGCACGCCGATGCTCGTCATCCACGGCGAAAAGGATTTCCGCATCCCCTACAGCCAGGGCCTCGCGTCGTGGAGCGCAGCGCAGCGGCGGGACGTCCCGGCGCAGCTGCTGATCTTCCCCGACGAGAACCACTGGATCCTGAAGGGCCGCAACAGCGTGCAGTGGCACCGCACCGTGTTCGACTGGGTGCGCCGCTGGACGGGGGCGGAGAATATCATGCCGGCGCCGGCGCCGACCACAGGCACGACGACGGGGGAATAACGCCCCCGTCGCCCCGGACTTGATTTGGGGCTGGGCTTTCCCATTCGGCGTCGCAAAGCCTTGGCCCGGATCAAGTCCGCGCCGACGTTGTGGGTCGGGCGGGTTTGAGTCCGCCCTCCATCTTGCCCCGCCGCCCTTGCGCGGTAAGGGCGGGGCATGACGCACCCGCCTGAGCCGACCGCCGCCCCGACCCTCGACAAGACCTTCGATCCCGCTGCGATCGAAGCGAAGTGGAGCGCGCATTGGGAGGCGAGCGGCGGCTATCGTCCGCATCGGCCCGACGCGCAGCCCTTCACCATCGTCAACCCGCCGCCCAACGTCACCGGCGCGCTGCACATCGGCCACGCGCTCGACAACACGCTGCAGGACGTGCTCGTCCGCTACCAGCGGCTGCGCGGCAAGGATGCGCTGTGGGTGGTCGGCACCGACCACGCAGGCATCGCGACGCAAATGGTGGTCGAGCGCCAGATGGCGGAGCGCCAGCAGAGGCGCACCGACATGAGCCGCGAGGATTTCGTTGCGAAAGTGTGGGAGTGGAAGGAGGAGAGCGGCGGCCAGATAACCCGCCAGCTCCGCCGGCTCGGCTGCTCGATGGACTGGAGCCGCGAGCAGTTCACCATGGACCCGCACTTCAGCCGCGCGGTCACCAAGGTGTTCGTCGAATTCTACCGACAGGGCCTCATCTACCGCGACAAGCGGCTGGTGAACTGGGACCCCAAGCTCGGCACCGCGATCAGCGATCTCGAAGTCGAGACACGCGAGGTCGAAGGGAGCTTCTGGCACCTGCGCTATCCGCTCGCCGACGGCGCGCGCACCGCGGACGGCGCGGACCACATCATCGTCGCCACCACGCGGCCCGAAACGCTGCTCGCCGATATGGCGGTGGCGGTGCACCCGGTGGACGAGCGCTACATGGCGCTGGTCGCGAGCGGGGCGAAGGTCGTGCTGCCGATCACCGGGCGCATCGTGCCGATCATCGCCGACGAACATGCCGATCCCGAACTCGGCTCGGGCGCGGTCAAGATCACGCCGGGGCACGACTTCAACGACTTCGAGGTCGGCCGCCGCGCCGACATCGCCGCCGCCGACATGCTCAACATGCTCGATGCGCAGGCGCGAGTGGTGCAGGTCGCCGACGGGCTGATCCCGGCGGAGCTGATCGGCCTCGACCGCTTCGACGCGCGCAAGGCGGTGGTAGCTCGGCTTGAGGCGGACGCCCTCCTCGACCACGTCGAACCGCGCACGATTCAGACCCCCTACGGCGACCGCTCGGGCGTGGTGATCGAACCGTGGCTGACCGACCAATGGTACGTCGACGCCAAAACCCTCGCCCAGCCCGCAATCGAGGCGGTGCGCTCGGGCGAAGTGAAGATCGTCCCCGCCAGCTGGGAGAAGACCTTTTTCCACTGGATGGAGAACATCCAGCCCTGGTGCATTTCCCGCCAGCTGTGGTGGGGGCATCGGGTGCCGGTGTGGTACGCCGACGACGGCCGCGTGATAGTCGCGGAAACTGAGGCCGAAGCACAGGCCGAGGCCGGCGAAGGCATGACGCTGCGTCAGGACGAAGACGTGCTCGACACCTGGTTCAGCTCCGCGCTGTGGCCGTTTGCGACGCTGGGCTGGCCAGAAAGCGACGCCCCCCTCCCCTTCAGGGGAGGGGCTGGGGGTGGGGTCCCTCCGGCGAGCGCCGAGCCAACCGCACCACCCCACCCCAACCCCTCCCCTGAAGGGGAGGGGCTTGTCGCACACGACCGTGCCTCCGCCCTCCCCCGTCATGCTGAACTTGTTTCAGCATCCAGCGGCGAGGCGCTGACGTCGACGACCGCGGAATGGACCCTGAAACAAGTTCAGGGTGACGAAGGCAATCGGGGCGACGAATCTGCTCCCCCTCCCCAGCAAGCCGGGGAGGATTTGCTGGCCCGGCATTACCCCAACGACGTGCTGATCTCCGGTTTCGACATCCTGTTTTTCTGGGATGCGCGGATGCTGATGCAGGGGCTGCATTTCATGGGGGAGGTGCCGTGGCGGACGCTGTACCTCCACGGACTCGTGCGCGCGCCTGACGGGCAGAAAATGTCCAAGTCCAAGGGCAATGTGGTCGATCCGCTCGGCCTCATCGACCGCTACGGCGCCGACGCGCTGCGTTTCTTCATGAGCGCGATGGAGAGCCAGGGCCGCGACATCAAGATGGATGACGCGCGCCTCCAAGGCTACCGCAACTTCGCGACCAAGCTGTGGAACGCCGCCCGGTTCGCGCAGGCCAACGGCATCGGCGCCAGCGACACGCTCGCCGCGCCGGAGGCGACGCTGCCGGTCAACCGCTGGATCATCGGCGAGCTCGCCGACACCGTCGCCGCGGTCGAGGCGGCCTTCGCCGCCTACCGCTTCGACGAGGCGGCGAACGCGATCTACCGCTTCACCTGGGACCGGTTCTGCGACTGGTATCTGGAGCTGATCAAGGGTCAGGTCGACGACGAAACCCGCCGCGTCGCGGGCTGGGTGCTCGACCAGATCCTCGTCACGCTGCACCCGTTCATGCCGTTCGTGACCGAAGAGCTGTGGCACGCGATGGGTGCGCGCAGCTACGACCTGATTGTTGCCAAATGGCCCGAGCCGCGCGCGACCCGCGACGCGCAGGCGAGCGCCGACATCGACTGGCTGATCGACCTCGTCAGCCAGTTGCGCGGTGCCAAGGCGGCGATCGGCCTAGCCCCGGGCGCGCGCTTGCCGCTCCACGTCGCGGGCGGTGATGCGGGCCGGATCGAGCGGCTTTCGGCAGCTCTCGATCGCGTCGGTCGGGTCAGCGCAGTGTCGCACGACCCCCTCCCCGCCGGCACCCCCGCGATCAACCTTGTCGTCGGCGGGGTCAGCGTCGCGGCGCCGATCGGAGACCTGATCGACGTAGATGCGGAGCGCGCGCGGCTCGACAAGGCGCTGTCGGTGGCGACCAAGGACCGTGACGGGCTCGCCGTGCGGCTCGGCAACGCCAGCTTCGTCGAGCGCGCCAAACCCGAAGCCGTCGCCAAAGCCCGCACCGACCTCGCCACGCGTGAGGAGGAGATTGCGGCACTGACCACTGCCCGCGCCGCGCTGGGCTGAGGCCGAGCGGCCCGGTTATTCGGGGCGCACGTCCGCGGCGTTGATGTCACGCGAACGTGGCTGCGGCCTCTCGCTGACGCGCGGCGCCGACTCGCGCACCACGTCATGCACCGGCGCGGGCGTCTCCACCCGCTCGGCCCGGGTCGGCGCACTCGCCTGCGGGCGTTCGACCGACTGTCGCGGCGGGGGAGCGATCGTGTCGCGCCCGGAGCTTTCGACGATCCCGTCGCGCCACCGCCCGCCGTCGGGCGATCGCGCCGCGGCCGGGGCGTCGCGCCGCAGCGGCACCGCTTGCGATCGATCGGCGGGCGCGGTCCACATCGGCGCGCTGCTCCGCCGCCCCGCCTCCAGCTCCGCCTGAGTCGGCTGGCGCGGCTGCGGTGCCACGGGCGGCCGGTACCGGTCGCGGCGACGCCCGTAATACCAGTCGTTGCGCGAACGCCAGTAGGGGTCGCCCCAGCCATAGCTGTTGCCGATGAAAATGCTGCCGACGACCGGCATCCAGGTCGACCAGTCCGGCACGCGATTGCGCGAGCCACGCCAGCGCGTCGACTGCGCCGCGGCCAGCAGCGCGCGGCCGCGCTCCCACGCCGCAGTCGCTTCGCCGGGATCGAAGCCCTGTCCCTGCCAGCCGCGCAGCAGCCCCGAACTCGCGTAGCGCGCCACCGCGACATTGCCGTCGAAGGCGAACGCGCCATCGGCATCGCGCACGAGGTAGGGGGCCATCGCACCGGCATCGTAAAAGAACTGCAGCACGTCGTTGCGGCGCGGTTCGATGATCATCATCTCGCCCGTCCGCGTGCGCCAGGCGTAGGCATAGCCGCCGTCGAAGGGAAAGCCAAAGTCCGGTTCGGCGTTGCCGAACATCCGCGCCAGCATGTCGGCGCGGTCGATCGGGTCGTAGGCCTCGACCGGGCCCGCGTTCCAGCCGGCCCGGTTCATGCCGCTTCGCCAGTCGCCCTCAGCCGAGCCGTAACGGCCATATCCGTCGTCTCGGTAGCCATAGCCATAGCCCTCGTCATAGCCGCCGGGCATCATCATGCAGCCGGATAGCGCCAACGCCCCTGCTGCGACGACCAGCCACCTTGCCTGACCCCGGTGCTGCATTATCTTTACCCCGATCCGGACGCGGCCCCCAGCGAGTGCGACCGGCGCCACCCTTCCGCGTTACGTCTGCACCTTCGCTGAACGTGTCGCGGCTTGCCCGTAACGAACAAATGTGGAACTGCGTGCGGATATGAGCCTCACCCATATCAAGGTGCGCGGGGCGCGCGAACATAACCTCAAAGGGGTCGACATCGACCTCCCGCGCGACAAGCTGATCGTCATCACCGGCCTGTCGGGCAGCGGCAAATCGAGCCTCGCGTTCGACACCATCTATGCCGAGGGGCAGCGCCGCTACGTCGAATCGCTGTCCGCCTACGCGCGCCAGTTTCTCGAGATGATGCAAAAGCCGGACGTCGAGCATATCGACGGCCTCTCCCCCGCCATCTCGATCGAACAGAAAACCACCAGCCGCAATCCCCGCTCGACCGTGGCGACGGTGACCGAGATCTACGACTATATGCGCCTCCTCTGGGCGCGGGTCGGCGTTCCCTACTCCCCCGCCACCGGCGAGCCGATCAGCGCCCAGTCGGTGAGCCAGATGGTCGACCGGGTGATGGCCTTGCCGGAGGGGACGCGCGCCTATCTTCTCGCCCCCGTGGTGAGGGGTCGTAAGGGTGAATATCGTAAAGAACTCGCCCAGTGGCAAAAGGACGGCTTCACCCGCGTCCGCATCGACGGCGAATTCTACGAGGTCGATGAAGCCCCCGCCCTCGACAAGCAGAAGAAGCACGACATCGAGGTGGTGGTCGACCGCATCGTCGTGCGCGAGGGGATCGAGGCGCGGCTCGCCGACAGTTTCGAACAGGCGCTGAAGCTGGCCGAGGGGCTGGCCTATGTCGACCTGGCGGACACGACGGTGGCGGAGGCGGCTGGCGGGGCCTCTGGGGCGGGTCAAGACGCGACGGCGGCGGGCGCGCTCAAGGGCGCCGCCCTCCCCGCCAACCGCATCGTCTTTTCCGAGAAGTTCGCCTGCCCCGTCTCCGGCTTCACCATTGCCGAGGTCGAACCGCGGCTGTTCAGCTTCAACGCACCGCAGGGCGCGTGTCCGGCGTGCGACGGGCTGGGCGAGAAGCTCGAATTCGACGCCGACCTCGTAGTGCCGAACCACAACCTCAGCCTCAAGCAGGGCGCAGTTGTGCCATGGGCGAAGTCGAACCCGCCCTCGCCCTATTATATGCAGGTGCTGGGCAGCCTCGCGAAAGCGTTCGGGTTCGAGCTGACCACGCTGTGGCGCGATCTCCCGCCCGAGGCGCAAGACGCGGTGCTGCACGGCACGCACGGTCGCGCCATCCCGCTAACCTTTCAGGATGGGCGCAAGAGCTACACCGTCAACAAGCCGTTCGAAGGCGTGCTCGGCAACCTCCAGCGGCGCATGGCGCAGACCGAAAGCGCGTGGATGCGCGAGGAACTGTCGCGCTTTCAGCAGCCGCATCCGTGCGAAACCTGCCACGGCGCGCGGTTGAAGCCCGAAGCGCTTTCGGTGAAGGTGGCGGGCGAGGACATCAGCCTCTCCGCGCGTCGCTCGGTGGCGGCGGCGCTGGCGTGGTTCGAGGAACTCGCGCCGCGCCTGACCGAACAACAGCGCACCATCGCCACCCCGATCCTCAAGGAGATCGTCGAGCGACTGGGCTTCCTCAACAATGTCGGGCTCGATTATCTCAACCTCGACCGCACGTCGGGCACCCTGTCGGGGGGCGAGAGCCAGCGCATCCGCCTCGCCTCGCAGATCGGGTCGGGACTGTCGGGCGTGCTCTACGTCCTCGACGAACCGTCGATCGGCCTTCACCAGCGCGACAACGACCGACTGCTGGCGACGCTACGCCGTCTGCGCGATCTCGGCAACACGGTGATCGTCGTCGAACATGACGAGGACGCGATCCGCAGCGCCGACTGGGTGGTCGACATGGGCCCCGGCGCGGGCGTGCACGGCGGCGAAGTCGTGGCGGAAGGCCCGCTCAAGACCGTGCTCAAGAGCCGCAAAAGCCTCACCGCCGACTATCTCACCGGGCGGCGCTCGATTGCGGTTCCGGCGGAGCGACGCGTTGCGAATGCCGAGGACCGCTCGACCCTGCGCACCCGCGCGCCCAAGGCCAAGCGCACCGCGCGCGAAGCCAAGAAGCTGGCGCAGGCGGGCAAATGGCTGACGCTAACCGGCGCGAAGGCCAACAACCTCCACGACGTGACGCTCAAGATACCTGTCGGCACCTTCACCTGCATCACCGGCGTGTCGGGTTCGGGCAAATCGAGCCTCGTCATCGACACGTTGCAGGCGGTGGCGAGCCGCACGCTCAACGGCGCGCGCGTGCTGGCCGGGCCGTACGACTCGATCGACGGGCTCGAATGGTTCGACAAGGTGATCGACATCGACCAGTCGCCGATCGGCCGCACCCCGCGGTCGAACCCCGCCACCTACACCGGCGCGTTCACGCTCATCCGCGACTGGTTTGCGGGCCTGCCGGAGTCGCAGGCGCGAGGCTACAAACCCGGCCGCTTCAGCTTCAACGTCAAGGGCGGGCGCTGCGAAAGCTGTCAGGGCGACGGCGTCATCAAGATTGAGATGCACTTCCTGCCCGACGTCTATGTGACGTGCGAAACGTGCAACGGCGCGCGCTACAATCGCGAGACGCTGGAGGTGAAGTTCAAGGGCAAGTCGATCGCCGACATTCTCGACATGACCGTCGAGGACGCGCACGAATTCTTCAAGGCGGTGCCGCCGTTGCGCGAACGCATGGCGATGCTGGAGGAGGTCGGACTCGGCTACCTCAAGGTGGGGCAGCAGGCGACAACGCTGTCGGGCGGTGAGGCACAGCGAGTGAAGCTCTCCAAGGAACTGTCCCGCCGTGCCACGGGCAACACGCTTTACATCCTCGACGAGCCCACCACGGGCCTACATTTCGAGGACGTCCGCAAGCTGCTCGAAGTGCTGCATGCCCTAGTCGACCAGGGCAACACGGTGGTGGTGATCGAGCATAATCTCGACGTCATCAAGACCGCGGACTGGATCGTCGATCTCGGCCCCGAAGGCGGGGTCAAGGGCGGCGAGATCGTCGCCGAGGGGACCCCCGAGCAAGTTGCCCGCGAGCCGCGCAGCTTCACCGGGCGCTACCTCGCGCCACTGCTGGGGATGACGGCGAGCGAGGAGGCGGCGTGATCGCGCGGTCTACGAAAGTTTCGTGACCCCGGACCTGTTTCGGGGTCCAGCTGACTCGGCGCGACCATACTGAAGCCGTCAGCTCGTCCTAGGATCAAGTCCGGGTGACGGTGATTTGACGATCGGGTGGGCTGTCATGGGACTAAATCCCATGACGTCGGACGGGTTGGCCTTGCGGCCACCCGCCGGCCGGGATCGGCGTCCCTGACAGGACTGGGGCGCAGCTACGCTGCGTCCCTCGCCTCAACCTACGATTTCTTCGTCTTTGAAGAAGTGCGCGATCTCGATCTTCGCGTTCTCTTCGCTGTCGCTGCCGTGGACCGAATTAGCCTCGATCGATTCCGCGAACGCCTTGCGGATGGTGCCTTCGGTGGCGTCGGCGGGGTTGGTCGCGCCCATCACGTCGCGGTTCTTCTTCACCGCGTCCTCGCCTTCGAGCACCTGCACCACCACCGGGCCGGAGGTCATGAAGTCGCACAGTTCGCCGTAAAAGGGGCGTTCCTTGTGCACCTCGTAAAACTTCTCCGCCTGCTCGCGGGTCATGTGGATGCGCTTGGATGCGATGACGCGCAGGCCCGCGTCCTCGAGCATCTTGGTCACCGCCCCGGTGAGGTTGCGGCGGGTGGCGTCGGGCTTGATGATCGAAAAGGTGCGGGTGACCGCCATGGGAGAGCTCCGGATTACGCGGGATTGTGGCGCGCGCCCTAGCGGCGACGGCGCCCACGCTCAAGGGTGGGCGTCACGGCGTCACATCGAAGTTGAGCGTAACGTTGGTCCATTCGCCCTTGTCGATGGCCACCGCGCCGAATGTCCGGGGGCGACCCTCGCCCTGGCGGCGCGCCTCGTAGCTGCGGTTTGAGTCGGTGTCATAGCGTCCCGCATAGGCCATGCCCTGCCGCTTGGAGACGTCCTCGTAGAACCCCACCACCTCGGCCGCGGTCGCCTGCACCGAGAAGGTGGCGATGGTGCCGCCCTGGCTGGTCTTCATCACCTCCAGCGCCCGCGCACCGGTCGCGCCGAGGTAGATGGGAAAGCCATCGGGCAGGCGCGGATCGGGTCGCGATGCCGCGGTCGACGCGGCGGCCTTCGTCGTCGTTCCGCCCGCTGACCGTTCGCCACACGCGGCCAACGTCATCGCCGCCGCCGCCAGTCCCGCCACCATCCAACGCATGTCGTCTCTCCCGTCAGGGGCCTTCCCGCCAACCGCGCGGTCCCTGTGTCCAATAGCGGCAGTCGACCTCCGGTTCCTTGTTCAACCGTCGCCAGAGCCCGCGCGCCTCGTCGATGGTGGCCTGCCCGAACAGGAACAGCGCGCGGGCGTAGGTCAGCGCCTCGTCCCGCCAGCGTCCGTCGACCAGCGCCACCGCCCCCGCCGCCGCCTCCTGTGCACAGGGCGCGGTGCGGCAGAGGCGGATGGGGTCGTCGCTGTCGGCGTCATCGGGAAGCCCGTGCGGCAGGAAGCTCGCCGGTCGGGCGCACCATAGCGCTCGATCGACGGCCATCAGCGCCTCTTCCGCGTCGGCGACGATGGTTAGCGGGAGCCCCGCCGCCATCACCTTTTCCGCGAGCGCCGCCACCACCTGCGCCGGGTCGGCATCGCCGGTGAGGTGGTAGAAATCGACCCGCGTCGCGCTCATCGCCGCTGCGTCAGCCCTTCAGGCGCGCGTCGACAAAGGCGTTGAGCAGCCGCACCCCATAGCCGGTTGCGCCCTTGGCATGGGTCGCGCCCTCCTTGTCCGACCAGACCATCCCCGCGATGTCGAGGTGCGCCCAGTGCACGCCCTTTTCGACGAAGCGCTGCAGGAACTGCGCCGCCGTGATCGACCCGCCTTCGCGCGGCCCGATGTTCTTGATGTCCGCGATCGGGCTGTCGATCAGCTTGTCATACGCCTCGCCCAGCGGGAAGCGCCAAAGCTTCTCGCCGACCGTCGCGCCGGCTGCGAGCAGCTCGCTCGCGAGCGCGTCGTCATTGGCGAAGATTCCGCCATGTTCGCGCCCGAGGCTGATGATCATCGCGCCCGTCAGCGTGGCGAGGTCGATTACCACGTCGGGCGAATAGGTGCGCTGCGCCCAGGTCATCGCGTCGCACAGGATGAGCCGCCCTTCCGCGTCGGTGTTGAGCACCTCCACCGTCTGCCCCGACATGGTGGTGACGATGTCGCCCGGACGCTGTGCATTGCCGTCAGGCATGTTCTCCGCGAGCACGCAAACGCCGACGACATGCGCCGCCACGTTGCGCTTGGCGAGCGCAAGCATCGCGCCGGAGACCGCGCCCGCGCCGCCCATGTCCCACTTCATGTCCTCCATGCCCGGCCCGGGCTTGAGGCTGATGCCGCCCGTGTCGAACGTCACGCCTTTGCCGATCAACACCAGCGGCGGGCCGGAGGACGCGCCCTCCCCCTTCCACTCGAGCGCCAGTATGCGCGGCGGTCGCGCGGAGCCCTGTCCGACGCCGATCAGCGCGCCCATGCCAAGATCGCGCATCTTCGCATCGTCAAGCACGCTCACCGCGATCCCCGCCTCTGCGTGCCCGCGGCAGCGTTCGACGAAGCTTTCGGGGTAGAGGATATTGCCCGGCTCGCTCACCAGCTCGCGGGTGAAGGCGACGCCCTCCGCCAACGCCGCGACATCGCGGACCATCGCCTCGCTGCCTGCGCCCGAGATCGAGAGCGTGGCGAGCACGGGTTTGGCATCGTCCTTGATCTTCGTCTTGTAGCGCTCGATCCGCCAGCTGCGCAGCAGCGCCGCCAGCGCGAAGCGGCGCGCGGCGTCTTCGTCGAGGCCGGTGAGATCGGCGTGGGCACTCGTCGCTTTCGACGCCAGCAGCCGTCCGATCGCGGCGCCGGCGCCCTTCTCCACATCCGCGCCCTCGCCCGAGCCGATGCCGATGAAGATGATCCGCCGCGGCGCCCCGTTCGCGTTCACGAACTGCTCCAGTGCCGACCCCGCGCTGCCGTCGAAACGGGTCTGGTCGGCCGCACCGGCGGCAATTGCCGCAACCTCCCCCGGGGCGCGCGCAAAGCCTTCGTCGAGGCCAGTCTTGCGCACCGGAATGATGAGCGGGGTCGACGCATCGGCGGGCGCGGCGGCGAACTGAATGGTCAGCAAAGAGGGCGTTCCTTGTCGCTAGGCCGCCGCCGTATTGGGACGACCGGATTCCTGGCCTGCGATAGGAGCGTCCGCGCGGCGTTGCAAAGCCTCCCTCGGGCGCTATCAGCGCCAACGGGCGCGGCGACCCCCTTCGCATCCCCGCGCCGGAGAGCGATACTGCCCATGTCCGACGCCCGCCACGACACGCCTTGGGCGATGCGGCGCTGCCGGATGGTCGGCGTCGCGCTGATCGCGCTCGTGGCGACCCCTGCGTTGGGTCAGGAATCGCCGGCGCCGGCCGCTTCGACCGAAGCCGCGCGCACCGTCGATTTTTCAGCCGACACGATCGACTATGACTCAACCGGCGACATCGTCACCGCGCGCGGTCGCGTGCTCCTCGAGCGGGAGGCCTGGCGCGTTCGCGCGGACGAGGTGAGGTGGGACCGGCGCACCGGCGAAGTCGTCGCGCGCGGCAATGTCGCGCTCACCAATCCGGAGGGCGACACGGCGTTCGGGGAGGCGGTGACCCTCACCGATTCGCTGCGCGATGGGATGGTCGACCAGCTGCTGGTCGTGTTCGGCGAAGGCGGGCGGCTGGCGGCGGCGCGGGGGGAGAGGCTCGCCAACGGCGACCTGTGGCTCGAACGCGCGACCTATTCGCCCTGCCCTGTCGAGAACGTCGATGGCTGTCCGAAGCGGCCGACCTGGCTCGTCCGCGCCGACCGCGTGACCTATGACGCCGCGAACGAGCGGGTGCGTTATGAAGGCGCGCGCATCTCGCTGCTAGGCCTTGCGACGCTGCCGCTGCCGCGCTTCTCGCACCCGATCGGGCGGGGGACGAGCGAGGGGTTTCTGACCCCCGACCTCCGCTTCGACAGCGTCAACGGGGTCGAGATCGCAGTCCCCTATTACAAGCGCTTTTCCGACCGGCTCGACCTCGTCGCCACCCCGCACCTGTTCACCAATGCGTTGCCGATGGCGGAAGCGGAGTTGCGCGGCCTCACCGACCGCGGCGCCTACACCGTGCGCGGCTGGCTGACGGCGAGCCGCCAGCTGACCCCCGGCGCGAGCAACGTCGACGGCAGCTTTCGCGCGCGTGGCGCGATCGACGCGGCGGCGGGCTACCAGTTCACACCCAACTGGAGCGCCGACAGCTCGATCCGCTGGGCGAGCGACCGCACCTTTCTGCGCCGCTACGATATCAGCCGCGATGACCGGCTGCGATCGACCGTCGTCGTGCGCCGCCTCGACGATCGCAGCATGTTCAGCATCTCGGGCTGGGCGACGCAGACGCTGCGCGTGGCGGACCCGCAGGGACAGCAGCCCATCGCGCTACCGCTGATCGACTATCGCCGGCGGGTCGATACACTGCCCGTACCGGGCTCGCTCCTGCTCGAGGCCAACACGCTGTCGCTGCTCCGCACCGAAGGGCAGGACACGCAGCGGCTGTTCGCGGGCGGCACCTGGTCGACGCGCGGTCTGTTGCCGATGGGCATCGAATATACGCTGACCGGTCTCGGCCGCGTCGACCTCTACCACACGCAATCGACCGCGCTGTCGCCGATCGTCGACTATCGCGGCAGCGAAGGGTGGCAGACACGCGCCATCGCGCTCGCCGCGGCGGAGGCGAGCTGGCCGCTGGTGGGGGCGCTCGGCGGCGGCATCCAGCGCCTCACCCCGCGCGTGCAGATCGTCGCGGCGACTCCGGTCAACAATGTCGACATCCCCAACGAGGACAGCCGCGCCTTCGAGCTTGAAGACGTCAACATCTTCGCCCTCAACCGCTTCCCCGGTTACGACCGCGTCGAGGACGGTAGTCGGGCGACCTACGGCGTCGAGTGGAACTGGCAACGCCGCGACGTCGCAGTCACGACTCAGGTCGCGCAAAGCTTTCGCCTCGATTCGCAGCCGCAGCTGTTCGTGCCCGGGACGGGGCTCGACGACCGGCTGAGCGACATCGTCGGTCGGACGAGCGTCGCCTGGCGCGATCTCCTTCGCCTCACCCACCGCTTCCGGCTCGACAAGGATGGTTTCGCCATCCGCCGGAACGAAATCGACATGGCGGTCGGCGGCGCGCGCACCTACGCGGTGCTTGGCTACTCGCGGCTCAACCGCGACATCCTTTCCCGCGGGGAGGATTTGCGCGACCGGGAAGAAGCGCGCGTCGGCGGGCGCTGGCAGATCACCCGCAACTGGTCGGCCTTTGGCTCGGCCATCGTCGACCTTACCGGGCCGCGCGACGATCCGCTGGTCATTAGCGACGGTTTTCAGCCGATCCGGCATCGCATCGGCTTTGGCTATGACGATGATTGCTTTGCCTTCAGCCTTACCTGGCGCCGCGATTATATCGACACCGGCGACGCGCGGCGCGGCAACAGCTTCCTCGTGCGGGTGGCATTCCGCAACCTCGGCGTGTAGGAGCGCGAGCGTCCTGTCGCATGGCCGTTCGGCGCGGGTTCAGCACCGCCCGGCCAGATGACGGACCGTTCCGGGCGACCCCGCCCTTTCGTCAAGCAGGACATCGCGTGAAGCCTTCGACCCATACCGCCCCCCGCCGCCCGATCGCCCGCGCCATGCTGGTGAGCGCCGCTGCGGCCGTTGTGGCTGCGCCGATCGCGGTCAGCGCGCAGACGACGCGAACCACCGGCACCCGTCCGGGCGCCACCGCGCCGCGCACCACGACCAGCCGCACGACCGGGACGCGCACGCCGATCAATCGCCCCGGTGCGACGACGGCCGCCGCCCGCGCCGCCGCCGCTCGCGATGCGACCCGCGCGCAGGCGACGACGCCCGCGCCCGCGACGCCTGCACCGGCACCGGCACCGGGGGCGGTGCAGATCCTCCCCGGGCAGACCGGTGGCAACAACGTCTTCCGCCCGACCGCGCGCATCAACGACGAAATTCTGACTGCGACCGACGTCGAACAGCGCGTGGCGCTGGTCCGGCTGGCCAACCGGGGCGTCATTCCCGACGACCAGCTGGCTGGCGTGCGACAGGAGGTGTTCCAGACGCTCGTCGACGAAATCCTCAAGATTCAGGAAGCGCGCGCCAACGACATCACCGTGCCGCAGGCCGACGTCGACGCCGAATTTGCGCGCATTGCCGCCTCGCAACGGCTTACCCCGGCGCAGTTCACGCGTAACCTCGCCCAGGCGGGCTCGTCGGCGACTACCCTCAAACAGCAGATTCGCGGCGACATGGCTTGGCAGCGCCTGCTCGCCCGCAATATCCAGCCGTTCACCAACGTCTCCGAGGAGGAGGTGCGCGGCCGGCTCACGCAGCTTGAGGCACAGCGCGGAGCGGTCGAATATCGCGTCGGCGAAATCTACCTCCCGGCCACCCCGGAAACGCTTCAGGCGACCGCGGAGACCGCGCGGCGGATGATGCAGGCGCTGGCGCAGGGCGCGAATTTCCAGGAGCTCGCGACGCGCAATTCGCGCGCGTCGAGCGCCGCGGCAGGCGGCGACCTCGGCTGGGTCCGGCTCGATCAGCTGCCGACCACGATGGCGAGCGCGCTGGGGGAGATGCAGCCGGGCCAGCTCAACGGGCCGATCGAGGTTCCCGGCGGCGTGTCGGTGTTGCTGCTGATCGACAAGCGCCAGGTGCTGACCGCCGACCCGCGCGATGCGGTGCTGAGCCTCAAGCAGATCACCCTGAGCTTCCCGGCGGGCACGCCCGAGCCGCGCGCGGCGGAGCTTGCCAACAATTTCATCGCGCGCACCCGCACGATCAACGGCTGCGGTCAGGCCGATGCGGTCGCGCAGAGCCTCGGCGCGGAAGTGCGGAGCCAGGACAGCGTCGCGGTGCGGTCGCTCCCCGCGCCCCTGCAGACCGCGCTCACCCAGCTGCAGGTCGGCCAGGTCACTCAAGCGTTCGGATCGCCGCAGACCGGCGTCAGCGTCCTCGTTCTGTGCGGTCGCGAAGCCCCGCAAAGTGCGGCGACACCGTCGGCGGAGCAACTCGCCGATCGTCTGCGCGAGGAACGCATTCAGCTGCGAGCGACGCGTTATCTGCGTGACATCCGGCGCGACGCGGTGATCGAATATCGTTGAGCGAACGGCGCGAAGAGGCTGCGTGCATGCTTTGAAAAGTGTTGGAGGGCATAACGCCCTCGCCATGGAACGAGGTCGATCGTGCCGATAGCTGCCGCGCTAGGCGACCCGGCGGGCGTCGGGCCGGAGCTGTTCGCCCGGGCCTGGGCCGCGCGCCGCGAGCGCGGTCTGCCGCGCTTCTTCGGCGTGGGCTGCGCCCAGTCGGTGCGGCGGGTGTGGGACGGGCCGGTGGTCGATGTGTCCGGGCCCGAAGAAGCGCGCGAGCGGTTCGACGAAGGCTTCCCTGTCTGGACGATATGCGATTCCGGCAACACCGAGCTGGGCGTCCCGAGCGCGGAGGCGGCGCAGTGCGCATTGCAGGCGCTGGAGTTCGGCATCGGCCTCGCCCGCAATGGCGCCGCGCGCGCGCTGGTGACCGGGCCGGTGAGCAAAGACCAGCTCTACCGCGTCGGTTTTCAGCACGCCGGGCAGACAGAATTCATCGCCGATCGCTGCGGCATCGCGCGCAGCAACGCCATCATGTTGCTGGCGAGCGATGCGTTGAAGGTCGTCCCGCTCACCGTCCACGTCCCGCTGCGACAGGTGCCCGACCTCATCACGCAGGAACTGGTGGTCGCGCGCACGCAGGCGGCCGCACGGGGCCTGGCGCGCAGTTTTGGGATCGAACAGCCGCGGCTTGCGCTCGCGGGGCTCAACCCCCACGCGGGTGAGGCTGGCGCGCTCGGGACGGAGGAGGTGGAGGTGCTTCGCCCTGCGGTCGAACAACTCCGCGCCGAAGGGTATGACGTGACCGGGCCCCACTCACCCGACGCGATGTTTACTCCCGCCGCGCGCGCGACCTATGACGCAGCGCTGTGCCTCTATCACGACCAGGGGCTGATCCCGCTGAAGGCGCTGGCGTTCGACGAGGGGGTCAACGTCACGCTCGGCTTGCCGATCGTGCGCACGTCGCCCGACCACGGCACCGCGTTCGACATTGCGGGCAAGGGGGTCGCGAGCCCCGGCCCGACCATCGCCGCGATCCGCATGGCGGCACAGATCGTGCGGTCGCGGCAGGACGCTGCCGCCTCGACCGGAAAGTGAGCGCGGCCACCCGACCGCCGCTGCCCCCGTTGCGCGACGTGATCGCCGCGCATGGTCTGCGAGCGGACAAGGCGCTCGGCCAAAACTTCCTGTTCGACGAACAGCTGCTCGATCGTATCGCGGCGATCCCCGGCGACTTATCCAACCGTCAGGTGTTCGAGGTCGGGCCCGGTCCGGGCGGGCTGACGCGCGCGCTGCTGCGTGCGGGCGCCTGCGTGACCGCGGTCGAGCGTGACCCCCGCTGCATTCCCGCGCTGCAGGAGGTGGCCGCAGCGTTCGACGATCGGCTGACGATTATCGAAGGCGACGCGCTCGCGGTCGATCCAGCCGAGCTGTGCGGGACGGGCCACCACATCGTCGCCAACCTTCCTTACAATGTCGGCACGGCGCTCCTCGTCCGCTGGCTGTCGGGGGCAACATGGCCGCCGGCGTGGGCATCGCTGACGCTGATGTTTCAGCAGGAGGTCGCCGAGCGGATTGTCGCTGCGCCCGACACCTCCGCTTACGGTCGCCTCGCGGTACTCGCGCAGTGGCGCAGCCGCGCTAAGATCGCGATGAAGGTACACCGCAGCGCCTTCACCCCGCCGCCCAAGGTGATGTCGGCGGTGGTACATATCACGCCCGCCCCCGCACCGGCCGGCGTTCGTTCAAGCACGCTCGAACGGCTGACGGCCGCCGCATTCGGCCAGCGCCGCAAGATGCTGCGCCAATCGCTCAAGGGCGTGGCTAACGCTCAGGACGCGATGGCCGCGCTCGGCATCGACTCTACTCGGCGCGCCGAAACGTTGACGATCGCCGAATTCGTCGAGCTCGCGAGAACGCTCGATCAGTTCTGAGTCGGGGCGGGCGGCGCTGCCGGCGTCGGCGCGGGCGTCCGCGCCGCCGTGCGCGCGCCGGCGGCAGTTACGCTCCGGGAAAGCGTGTCCGCCTCCGGACAAGCAGCATTCGCGCACAGCCGCCGCAGTTCGACGAGGTTCGCGCGCGCACGGTCGAGCGCACCACGCGCCACCAGCGCTTCGCCTTGCGCTGCGACGATCGATCGGTCGCCCGGCCGCAGCTTCAGCGCCTCGCGATAAAAGCCGATCGCTTTCCCCGGAAGGTTCTGCGCCGACGCAACCCGCGCCAGCCCGACAAAGGCCGACGCGTTGCGCGGATCGGCGATGAGCGCGCTTTCGAACGCGTTGGCGGCATCGTCCCAACGCCCCGCGGAAGAGGCAGCCTCCCCTTGGCGCTGAAACTGCTGCGACAGCGCGTTGATGGGGGCGTTTTGCGCCGGCGCTGGTTCCGAATGCGCCGTGAGCGCTGCCGCCAGCGCAAGCGCGCCTAGCCCCACCGGCGTCAATCGAATGGCCATCCTGCGCACCTTTTCATTCACCGGCGATGTCCCTCTTCGCCGCTTTGGCCGCGGATCAGCCGGGCCATGAAGAAACCATCGGTGCCATCATGCGCGGGCGTGAGCAAGCGTCCCCCGCCGGCGGGTCGGCCGACCAGCGCCGCCAGCGGATCCTCGGCACGCCAGCCGGGGGACCCCGCCAAGAAGCTCTCGACCTGCCCCGCGCCCTCTTCGCGGGTCAGCGAACAGACGGCGTAGATCAGCGCGCCGCCGGGTCGCACCAGCTGCGCCGCGACGCCGACCAGATGCGCCTGCAATGCCGTCAGCCGCGCCAGCCGGTCGGGCGTGATGCGCCAGCGTGCCTCGGGATTGCGGCGCCAGGTGCCGCTCCCCGAACAGGGCGCGTCGACCAGCACGACGTCGGCCTGCCCAATGAGGTCGTCGAGCGCCGGGAGCTCGCGGCCGGGGTGGAGCAGGCGGCTTTCGATGACGTCGGCCAAGCCCGCCCGATGCGCCCGCGGCGGCAGCTCGGCGAGGCGTCGCCGGTCGCTGTCGCACGCGACGATGCGCCCCTCTCCGACCAACGCCGAAGCAAGCGCGAGCGTCTTGCCCCCAGCGCCTGCGCACAGGTCGATCGCGCGCATGCCCGGCCGCACTCCGCACAGATGCGCGATCCACTGCGAGCCCGCGTCCTGAACCTCGATTGCCCCGGCAGCAAAGGCCGCGCTCTCGGTGACCTGCGTATCGGGCGGATAACGCGTCCCATCGAGCGGGGCAGGCAGCGGCGTTCCGCCATCGGGCAAGGCCGTGGTGAGCCTCGGCCGATGGATGCGAACATCGACCGGCGCGCGATCCACCAGCGCGCGGAGTTCGCCATCGTCGATCAGCAGGTCGAGCCGCGCTCGCAACCAGCCCGGCGCCAGCGTCGCCACGGCGCGAGGCTCGCCTGAAGCGATCGTTGCCGGTCCGCGCGCACTCCCGTCGAACAGCGCGGCGAGCGCAGGGTCCGCGTCCGCGAGCGTCACGAGTGCCGCGCGAGCGTCGGCGGGCGGTTCGCCAAATGCGCGGATCGCCTGCCAGACCAGCGCTCGGATCGCACGGCGGTCGCCCGACCCGGCGTAGCGGCGCTCGGCGAACCAGCGGCGCGCCACCGTGTCCGCCGCCGCGCTCCCTTCGCGCGCGGCCTTGAGGATGGCGTCGGTTAGCTCGATCGCCGCCTGGACGCGCGCTGCTGGCGTCATCGCGTCGGGTAGTTGGGGGCTTCGCGGGTGATGGTCACGTCGTGGACATGGCTCTCGCGCAGGCCCGCGTTGGTGATGCGTACGAATTGCGCGCGCTGCTGCAGGTCCGCGATAGTGGCCGACCCGGTGTAGCCCATCGCCGCCTTAATGCCGCCGACGAGCTGGTGGACCACGTCGCGCGCCGGACCCTTGTAGGGGACCTGCCCCTCGATCCCTTCGGGCACGAGCTTCATCTGGTCCTTGATGTCGCCCTGGAAATAGCGATCGGCGCTGCCCCGACCCATCGCCCCGACCGAGCCCATACCGCGATAGCTTTTGTAGGCACGACCCTGGTAGAGGAACGTCTCGCCCGGCGCCTCCTCGGTGCCGGCCAGCATCGACCCGACCATGATCGAGCTCGCCCCGGCCGCAAGCGCCTTGGCGGCATCGCCCGATGTGCGCAGGCCGCCGTCGGCGATCACCGGCACGCCGCTCGCGTTGGCGGCGCGCGCGGCGTCGGCAATGGCGGTCAGCTGCGGCACGCCGACCCCTGCGACGACCCGGGTGGTGCAGATCGACCCCGGCCCGATCCCGACCTTCACCGCGTCCGCACCCGCATCGATCAGCGCGCGCGTTGCGTCATAGGTGGCGACGTTGCCGGCGATCACCTGCGCCGAATCGGACAGCGCCTTCACCCGCTCGACCGCGCGCGCCACGTCGCGATTGTGGCCGTGCGCGGTGTCGATGATCACCACGTCGCATTCGGCATCGATCAGCGCCTCGGTGCGCTCGAACCCTTTGTCGCCGACCGTCGTCGCCGCAGCGACCCGAAGCCGCCCCGCCGCGTCCTTGGTCGCGTCCGGGTAGGTCACGGCCTTCTCGATATCCTTGACGGTGATGAGGCCGATGCAGTGAAAGTCATCGTCCACCACCAGCAGTTTTTCGATCCGGCGCTGATGGAGCAACCGCCGCGCCTCGTCGCGCGTGACGCCCGGCCGCACAATCGCGAGCGACTGATGGGTCATGAGCTCGCGCACCGGCTGCATGGGGTTGTCGGCAAAGCGCACGTCGCGGTTGGTGAGGATGCCGCACAGCTTGCCGCCCGCTTCGACGACGGGGATGCCGGAGATGCGGTTAGCCTGCATCAGCGCGCGCGCCTCGCCCAGCGTCGCATCGGGTTGGATGGTGATCGGATTGACCACCATCCCGCTTTCGAACCGCTTCACCTGGCGCACTGCAGCGCACTGTTCCTCGACCGTCAGGTTGCGGTGGAGGACGCCGATGCCGCCGAGCTGCGCCATGACGATCGCCATGTCCGCTTCGGTCACGGTGTCCATCGCCGACGACAGGATCGGAATAGCGAGCTCGATCGAGCCGGTCAGCCTGGTCGAAGTGTCGGCGCTCGACGGCAGCACATCCGACTCGGCTGGAACCAGCAGCACATCGTCGAACGTCAGGCCAAGGCGGATATCCATAGCGGCGCGGGTGTCCTGGGTTGGTGGCGGGGCGGGCGGGCAACGCCTCTACCCGCCCGCGCCGCCCCGCGCCAGCCTGTCAGGGCATCCGGTCGAGCGCTCGCACCGCTGCGACGTGCAGGTCCGCGTCGTCCGCTGCACCACCCAGCGGGGTGGCGTCGGTCAGCTCGTCGTCCGGCCCGTGATAAGGGCCCGAGAGGTAGGCCTGAAGCGGTGCCATGTCGGCGAAGCTGCCGCCGGCCATCACCGCCGGAATGCCCTCGGCGACGAACGCGGCGCCATCCTGCCGCATGATGAAGGCGTTCGCTTCGAGATCAGGGTCGACCGCCCGGCCCAGCGCGCGCGCGGTGTCGTCAAGCACCGTGTCGAGCCACGGATTGCTGCCGCGGCCTACGATCGCCATCGGCGCCCCGCGCGGCGGGATCGCGACCGTGTCGACGTTGAGCACGGCGCGGATGCTGGTTTTGGGGAGCGGCAGGTTGGCGACGAACTCGCGCGCGCCGACGAGGCCCAGCTCCTCCGCTCCGGTGGCGACGACATAGACGTCGTGGTCGAGGCGCTGCCCCGCTCCGAGCCGGCGTGCCGCCGCCAGCATCACCGCGATCCCGCTCGCATTGTCGACGGCGCCGTTGCAAATGCGATCGGGCGCGCCCTCCGGCCGACAGGCGGCACCGATATGATCCCAGTGCCCGGTCAGCAGGATTGCGCCGCGTTCCGGCCGCCGCCCCGGCAGCTTTGCCACGAGATTGTAGGTCGGCGCCGGATAAGTCGCGACCGCGGGCACGTCGAGCCGCACCGTCACGCCCAGGTCGCGGGCAGTGTCGAGGTTCTCCGCCGCCGCAGTGGCGCCAACCGCTTGCGCGAACGTCGCCGGAACCAGCCCGAAGGGACGACCCGACGGGACGTCGGCGGTGCGAACCACGCGGCGACCAGTGACGCTCCGCGCGGCGGCCGCGAAGGGTACATTCTCCGGCGCGGCGACAAGCACCGCAACCGCCCCCGCCTCCTCGAGCGCGGCGCGGCGGGCCGGCGCCGAAGCCATCGCCGCCGGGGACGAGCTCATCAACACAACCTTGCCTGAGACACCGGCGGGCGCGCTCGTGTCGCCTGCACGCCCCTCGCCGATATAGACGAGCGGATATTCGCCCTGCACCGCCTGCGTCCCGCTGCGCGCGGCGAAGTCGCCAATGGTTAGCGCGGTGCCGTCGCGACGCCGCGCCGTCATGGTTGCGGCGCGTTGCTGAAGGATGCGCGTCATCGGTACCGGCTGGTACCAGCCGCCGTCGGCCATGCCGCCCGCGAAGCCCGAACGATGGAGCGCAGTGCCGATGTAGCTGAGCGTCAGCGTCTCGCCCGGGGTCGCCCCCTCACGCCCGCCATATTCGTCGCTGGCCAGCACCGCGATATCGTTGCGCAGCTCGGCCTCGGTCACGGGCGCATCCGCGCGCGCCATGGCCACGGTTGCGCTGCTCAGCAGCAACAGTCCCAACATCGTTCGTTTGATCATGATCTCGCCCAACTTGCGTCTGCCCATCGCTCGCCCCTGTGACGCCGCACAGGGAGCGTGACAAGCAACGGTTTTCCATGACAGGCCGCAGCGGGTCGGATAGCATCGCTGGCAACGCACCGGCCCCGGGTCGCCGGCGCAGCCGGGGGTCGTTTCATGAGCTATGGCGTCATCATCATCATCGCCTTGGCGGTGCTGTTCCTGTTCAGCGCCGTCAAAATGGTGCGACAGGGGTTCAACTACACCATCGAACGTTTCGGGCGCTTCACCAAGGTGGCGCAGCCCGGTCTCACCATCATCATGCCGTTCTTCGAACGCGTAGGGCACAAGATCAACATGATGGAGCAGGTGCTCGACATTCCGGGGCAGGAGATCATCACCCGCGACAACGCCATGGTCGGGGTCGATGCGGTGGTGTTCTTTCAAGTACTCGACGCGGCGAAGGCCGCTTATGAGGTGAGCGACGTCTATCGCGCGATCATGCAGCTCACGACGACCAATCTGCGCACCGTCATGGGGTCGATGGACCTCGACGAGACGCTGTCCAAGCGCGACGAGATCAATGCCCGGCTGCTATCGGTGGTCGACCACGCGACGACGCCGTGGGGGGTCAAGATCACCCGCGTCGAAATCAAGGACATTCGCCCGCCCGCGGACATCTCGAACGCGATGGCGCGGCAGATGAAGGCGGAGCGCGAAAAGCGCGCGCAGATCCTCGAATCGGAGGGGCTTCGCGCGGCTGCCATCCTGCGCGCCGAAGGTGAGAAGCAGGCGCAGATCCTCTCCGCCGAAGGTCGCCGCGAGGCGGCGTTCCGCGACTCCGAAGCCCGCGAGCGCGAGGCAGAGGCGGAGGCCAAGGCGACGCGACTCGTCAGCGACGCCATCGCCGGATCGGGCAGCCAGGCGATCAACTATTTCGTCGCGCAGAAATATGTCGAAGCGATCGGCGCTTTCGCCACCTCCCCCAACGCCAAGACCGTGCTGTTCCCGGTCGAGGCGACGCAACTGGTCGGCACGCTGGGCGGGATTGGCGAGCTGATCCGCGACGCGGTCGGCGGCGATACCAAGCCCGCGCCGCAACCGCCCGCTCGTCCCCTACGCCAATCGGCAACCGATCCCCTGCCCGCCTATGCGACCGGGTCCGACGGACTCCCCGTCGTTCCGGCGACCAAGCGACCTGCCGGTAGCTGATCGCGATGGACGGGCTCGATCTCTCCGGCGCCACCGGCTGGTGGCTGGCGGGCGGAGCGCTGCTGCTGCTGCTCGAGTTGGTCGTGCCGGGCGTGTTCCTGATGTGGGTCGGCATCGCCGCGTTGCTGACCGGTGCGGCGGCTCTCCTTATGCCGGGCCTGCCGCTGCTGGTGCAGGCGATCATGTTTGCGGCGCTGTCGCTTGTGTCGGTCTATATCGGCCGCCGCTTTACCTACCACGATAGAGACGAGAGCGAAGACCCGCTGCTCAACGACCGGCTCGCACGACTGCTCGGGGAGACGGTGGTCGTCGCCGAAGCGATCGAGGACGGGCGCGGGCGCGTCACCGTCGGCGACAGCGTCTGGCCCGCCCGCGGTCCCGACCTTCCCGTCGGCACCCGCGCCAAGGTCGTCGCGACCACCGGCGGCGTGCTCGTCGTCGAACCACTCCCCGCCCGCATCGGCACGATCGCGTAACGCGATAAAGCGTCGCCCGACAGCACCCGCGCGATCCGACGTGTCGGCTTAGTTGAGTTGCGATGGTAGCGGAGGAGGGACTTGAACCCCCGACACGCGGATTATGATTCCGCTGCTCTAACCAGCTGAGCTACTCCGCCGTCCATCGGCGCGTCGCGGCGGGCATGGCCCGCGTGCGGCGACGGCGGGGCTATATGGAGCGCCTGCGCAGGGGTCAAGCGGCTGGCCGGCGAAAGCGATGCTCCGCCAGCCCGCGCCACGGCCCGCCGAGGTATTCCCAGATCGCGACGCCGGCGATGGCCAGCGGGCGGGCGGCAAATCCGTCGCTGAGTTCGCGCAACGTCGCGTGAGCGGTGTCCGCATCGACCTTGTTCTGCACCGTGATGTGCAGCCGCGGGCGGGAGCGATCCTGCGGGATGAGGTCGCTCCCGAAGCGTTCGGCGATCTCCTCGCGCACCGCCAGCAGCTCAGGTGAACGCACGTCGAACGCCACCCCGCGTCCGAGCGAGCGCGGCGGCTCAAGCATCGCGGCCGGCACGGTACCGCGCGTCAGCTCGCGTATCAACCGGTCGAGCTCGCCAAATCGCGCGGGCGGCAGGTGGTGGAACAGGCTGACATGCGCCGGCACCACATTCCGCTCGGGCGGAAAATGCGCCCGGCGGAGGCCGTCCAACCAGGCGAAATCAGCCCGCCCGAGCGTCGCGGTGACGATCAGCGGGCCGGTCGGACCCGCGACCTCAGGCGTCGACCGTCTCGCGGACGCGCGCCGGGTTGGCTTTGACCCATGCGAGTACCTTGGCGGGGTCGGTTTCGCCGTATGGGTCCTGATCGCTGCCGCAGTCGTTGCAGCCGGGCTCGACGAACATCCGCGTGATCACGCCGTCGTCGATCACCATCGCATAGCGCCAGCTGCGCATGCCGAAGCCGAGGTGATCCTTGTTGATCAGCATGCCCATGCGGCGGGTAAAGTTGCCGCTGCCGTCGGGCAGCAGCTTCACATGTTCGACGCCCTGCGCCTTGCCCCACTGGTACATGACGAAGGCGTCGTTGACCGAGATGCAGTAGATTTCGTCGACGCCTTCGGCCTTAAACGCATCATATTGCTGTTCGAACCCCGGAAGCTGGCTGTTCGAGCAGGTCGGGGTGAATGCGCCCGGCAGGCTGAAAACGACGATGCGCCCCTTGCCGAACAGCTCGCCGGTCTGCGCATCCTCCCAGCGGAACGGGTTGTCGCCGCCGACGCTTTCGTCGCGCACCCGGGTTTTGAGGCAGATGTCGGGGACTGGTTGGCCGATCATGGTGCAGTTCCTTCGGACAGATTAGGACGCGTTTTCGCGGGCGACCTTTGCAGCGCGGATTTCGCGCCACCGCGCATGATTGGCGTTATGCTCCGCCAGCGTGCGCGCGAAGATGTGCCCGCCGGTGCCGTCGGCGACGAAGTAGAGATTATCGGTCGCAAGCGGATCGAGCGCCGCACGCAGCGATTCGCGGCCCGGATTGGCGATGGGCCCGACCGGTAGCCCGGCCATCGAATAGGTGTTGTAGCCATTGACCGCGTCGATTTCCGACCGGCGAATCTCGCGACCGAGCGGCTTGCCGCGCGTAATCGGGTAGATGATGGTCGGGTCCGCGCCGAGCCGCATCCCCTGCCGCAGCCGGTTGGTGTAAACCCCGGCAACCATCCGCCGCTCCTCCGGCTTCGACGTTTCCTTCTCGATAATCGACGCGAGCGTCACGGCCTGAAGCCGGTTCTGCGGGTAGGCGGTCGGGCTTTTCTTGGCCCACGCCTCCGCGAAGGCGCGGTCCATCGCCGCCTGCATCCGCCGCACGACCGCCGACCGCGTTTCGCCACGGCGATAGGCGTAGGTGTCAGGGAGCAGGCTGCCCTCCGCCGGCACTTCGATCGTGCCGGTGAGCAGCGGAGTCGCGTTCAACCGCTCCCACACCATGATCGACGGCATGCCTTCGGGCACGGTGACGAAGCGCTGTAGCGTCCGGCCCGACTGCAGCAGCCGCAGCACCGCGGCGGTGCTCATGCCCTTGTCGATCTTATATTCGCCGGGCTTGATCGAACCCCCGCGGCCAAGCGTCTGGGCATAGCGGCGGAATGCCGCCGCGCTGTCGACCGCCCCCGCCTCTTCGAGGATTTCGCCCGCGCGCGCGACGCTCGCGCCCTCGGGGATATAAACCTCCATATCGCGCGGCGCGCCGCCGCATGCCGCGAGCAGCAGCAGCACAGGCGCGAACCCCGCAGCAAGCCGACGCGGCACGCGCATCAGGCGTCCTCGACCGCCTTGAGGATGATGCTGGCGTTGGTGCCGCCGAAGCCAAAGCTGTTCGACAGCGCCGCTTTCACCTCGCGCTTTTTCGCGTGATGGGGGACGAGGTCGACGCCTTCCGTCCCGTCATCGGGATCGTCGAGGTTCAGCGTCGGCGGCACGATCTGGTCGCGGATGGCGAGGATGCAGAAGATCGCCTCCACCGCCCCCGCGCCGCCGAGCAAATGCCCGATTGCCGACTTGGTGCTCGACATCGATGCGCCGTGGAGGTCGTCGCCCAGCACGCGCTTCACTGCGGCGAGCTCGATCGTGTCGGCCATGGTGCTAGTGCCGTGCGCGTTCACATAATCGATGTCGCCCGGCTCCATCCCCGCCTTTTTGAGCGCCATGCGCATCGCCAGTTCCGCGCCCTTTCCTTCGGGGTGCGGGGCCGTCACGTGGTAGGCATCGCCCGACAGGCCATAGCCGACCACCTCGGCATAGATTTTGGCGCCGCGCGCCTTGGCGTGCTCATACTCCTCGAGCACGACCACGCCCGCGCCCTCGCCCATGACGAACCCGTCGCGGTTCTTGTCATAGGGACGACTCGCCTTTTCGGGTTGGTCGTTCATGCTCGTGTTGAGCGCGCGCGCCTGCGCGAATCCGGCAACACCGAGCGGATTGACCGTCGACTCGGCACCGCCTGCCAGCATGATGTCCGCATCGCCATCCTTGATCATCCGCGCCGCGTCGCCGATCGAATGCGCGCCGGTCGAGCAAGCGGTGACGACCGCGTGGTTTGGACCCATCAGTCCATATTTGATCGAAACCTGCCCACCAACGAGGTTGATCAGCCGGCCGTGGACGAAGTGCGGAGAAACGCGGCTCGGCCCTTTTTCGTGCAGGTTGACCGACTCGAGCTCGATCCCCGGCAACCCGCCGATGCCGGCGCCGATGGAAACGCCCGTGCGCTCCTTGGTCGCATCGTCCATGTCGGTAAGGCCGGCGTCCTCGAGCGCCTGACCGGCGGCGTCGATACCGTAGACGATGAACGGATCGACCTGCCGCTGGATCTTGTGATCGACCCGTTTGTCGGGGTCGAAGCCCATCGGGTGATCCTTGGGCTTCACCTCGCAGGCGATGGTGCATTTCTGATTGCTGGCGTCGAAGTGCGTGATCTGCGCCGCGCCACTCTTGCCGTCGATCAGATTGCGCCAGGTCGTTTCGACGTCACCCCCCAGCGGTGTCACCAGCCCCAGCCCCGTCACCACTACGCGCCGCATGCGAAACTCCCGTTTGTGCTGCCGCCGCTTCTAGTCGCAAGCGCAGGGGGTCGACAAGGCGGCGACGCTCCCCGCCTGGCGCGCCTTGGCGACGAGGGCGGGGCGTATCTCCCGTCGGTCGCGCACGAAAAAGGCGGCGCCGGGTTCCCCGTACGCCGCCTTCGATCGTCCGCCATCGGCGCCGCAGCGCCGCGCGGGTCAGGCGTTGTTGGCGTCGATGAAGTCGATCGCGTCCTTCACGGTCGAAATCTTTTCCGCCGCATCGTCGGGAATTTCGACGCCGAACTCTTCCTCGAACGCCATCACCAGCTCGACGATGTCGAGGCTGTCCGCGCCCAGATCGTCGATGAAGCTCGCTTCTTCGGTGACCTTGTCCGCTTCGACGCCGAGGTGCTCGACGACGATGTTCTTCACCCGGGTCGCGGTGTCGCTCATGGTTACAGTCCTTGCTCGTATGAACAGAAATTCAGGCGCTGCCCTATCCGCCTCCCCGCGCCCCTGCAAGGGGTTCGCAGCGCACGACACGCCGATGACGGGAGGGCGGCGGAAAGCTCAGATCATCGCCATGCCGCCGTTGACGTGCAGCGTCTGGCCGGTGACGTACCCCGCCTCGCGGCTGCCAAGGTAAGCGACGGCGGCGCCGATATCCGCGCCCTCACCCATCCGCCCCATCGGGATTCGGCCGTTGAGCGCGTCCTTCTGCGCGTCGGGCAGCGCGTCGGTCATCGCGCTGGCGATAAAGCCCGGAGCGACGCAGTTGACCGTCACGTTGCGGCTGGCAACCTCAGCGGCGAGCGCCTTCGACATGCCGATCAGTCCGGCCTTGGACGCGGCGTAGTTCGCCTGACCCGGATTGCCGGTGACGCCGACGACGCTGGTGATCGAGATAATCCGCCCGAAGCGAGCCTTCATCATCGGCTTCAGCGACGCGCGCGCGAGGCGAAAAGCGGCTTCGAGATTGACGCGAATGACCGCGTCCCATTCCTCGTCCTTCATCCGCATGGCGAGGTTGTCGCGGGTGATGCCGGCGTTGTTGACGAGGATGTCGAGCTTGCCGCCAAGCGCCTCGACCGCGGACGGCACCAGCGCGTCCACCGCCGCCCCGTCGCTGAGGTCGCAGGTCATCGTGACGTGATCGCCGCCCAGTTCGCCTGCAAATGCCTGCAGCTTTTCCGCGTTGGAGCCCGACAGCGCGAGCCGCGCGCCCTGCTCCGCCAACGCTCGCGCCACCGCCGAACCGATGCCGCCACTTGCGCCGGTGATCAGCGCCGTCATGCCTGAAAGATCGAACATGGCCGCCGCGGTAGCCCCGCGCGGCGATCGTGGCAACGCGCACAACGACGACGCTCACCCCTTTGCCGCAGGCGCGCTTTCGATTAGGCGAGCGGTTACCTCCCACCCGCTTCGAAAGCGCCATTCCTGCTGCGCAAGCTCTCCTGGACAGCGATCGACCGCTACATCGCCCGGCTGATCGCCGCGCCGCTGGCGGGGACGATGCTGCTCGCGGCGATGCTGCTGGTGCTCGACCGGATGTTGCGGCTGTTCGATTTCGTTGCGACCGAAGGCGGGCCGGTCAATGTGGTGTGGCGAATGCTCGCCAACCTGCTGCCCGAATATCTCAGCCTCGGCATTCCGATCGGGCTGACGATGGGCATCCTTCTCGCCTTTCGCAAACTGGCGACGTCGAGCGAGCTCGACACGATGCGCGCGGTCGGCCTTGGCTACACGCAGCTGCTGAAGGCCCCGTTCGCCTACGCCCTCGCACTCGCCGCGGTGAATCTCGCCATCGTCGGCTATGTCCAGCCGGTCGCCAAATATGCCTATGAAGGGCTGCGTTATGAACTGCGGACCGGCGCGCTGGGCGCTTCGATCAAGGTCGGCGAGTTCGTGAAGATGGGCGACCGCCTCACCCTGCGGGTCGAACGCAGCGAGGATGACGGGGCAAAGCTGTCGGGCATGTTCGCGCGCTTTCGCCTGCCTGATGGTCAGAGCATCGCCGCCAGCGCGGCGAGCGGGCGCTTCCTCGCCACCGAAGACCGCGACACCGTCGTGCTGCGGCTGATCGATGGCATGCTGGTCCACGATGGGCCTGATTTCCCCACACCGCGCACGCTGAGCTTCTCGAGCCACGACTTCCCCATCCCTCTGCCGCAAAGCGAACGGTTCCGCAGCCGCGGCACCGGTGATCAGGAGCTTACTCTGCCCGAACTGGTCCGCGTCGGGGAGGATGACCGAACGCCTGACGCACAGCGTGCGGTGGTGCGCGCCAATTTTCATTTTCGCATGGTCGAAGTCGCCGCGATGTTCGTGCTGCCGTTGCTGGCAATCGCTCTCGCTGTGCCGCCGAAGCGATCGACCTCCGCGCTCGGCGTCTTCCTCGCGATCATCATTCTCGTCGCGCAGCACAAGGTGAATGAATATGCCGCGGGCGTGGCTGCGCTTGGGCGGACCGACCCGGTGCTCGCGCTGTGGGGGCCGTTCGTGCTGTTCACCCTCCTCTACGGCTGGATGTTCTACACCCTCGCCTACAAGCCGGGCGGTCAGCCGATCGGCGCGCTTGAGCGTGTCTTTGCCGGCCTCGGCGCAAGGCTGCGACGGTGGCGCGCGGGGAAGGCGCCGGCATGAACCTGCTGCGATTTTTCCCGTCGCGACGCATCGCGCTCTACATGGCCAAACTGTTCCTGGTGCGGACCTTTGCCATTTTGGCGATGCTGGCGCTCGTGCTGCAGACACTCGACCTGCTGACCGAGAGCGGGAAGATCCTGGCGACGCCGGGCAACGGCGATGCCGAAATCTGGCATTACATGACGCTACGCCTGCCGCAGATCGTAGCCACGTTCCTGCCCTTTTCGGTGCTGCTCGGCACGCTTCTGACGCTGGTGACGCTCAACCAGAACAGCGAGGTGGTGGCGATGAAGGCGGGCGGGATGTCCGCGCACCAGATCCTCGCGCCGCTGTTTCTCGCCGCCCTGTTCGTCGCCGCCGTCAGTTTCGCGTTCAACGATCGCATCGTTGCGCCCGCCGCGGGCCGGCTGGCGGCATGGGAGCGCGTTGAGTTTCGCGAGCTGCCACGCGACACCGGGGTCCGCAACAATCTGTGGGTGCGCAGCGGTGACATGCTGGTCGCCGCCGACACGGCGGGCGGCCAAGGTGCCGCATTCAGCGCCAGCAACCTCACCATCTACGAGCGGGAAGCGGACCGCGTCATCGCCATCCTGTCGGCTCGCCGCGCCACGATGATCGCTCCGGAGCGCTGGCGCTTCGAAGGCGCGCGACGCTTCGACCCCGTCTCCGGCCGCGTCGAGGAGCTGGGCACGATCGAGCGGCGCTTCGACATGACACCGGCACGGCTGACGCTCGAAGCGGTCAACGGCGAAGCGCTGGGAGTGGCCGATTTGCGCCAAGCGATCGCTGCGCTCGACGCCGCCGGTCGTCCGACGCAAGAGCTCAAGACCGCGCTGCATTCAAAATTTGCGGTGCCGCTGTCGGCAGTGCTGATGCCGCTGCTCGGCGCGGTAGCGGGCATGGGGCTCGCGCGGTCGGGCAAGACGCTGGTGCGCGCCGCGGTCGGGATGGCGCTCGGCTTCGGCTATTTTGTCGCGAGCAACTTCGGCATCGCGATGGGTAACCTTGGCGCCTACCCGCCGTGGCTCGCGGCGTGGGGTCCGTTTGCGCTGTTCGCGCTGATCGGCGAGCTCGTTCTCCTGCGCGCCGAGGAATGAGCGCTCAGCGTCGCGGCTCGGTCCGATAATTCCGCACCGGCGCCGCTACGAGCCGCGCCACGAGACCCGGCAGCCCGCGATAATTGGCGCGGTCGTAGGTCGAGCCATCGCCCAAGGCCGCCTTCAGCCGCCGATGCGCCTCACCCAGCCCATGGTAGGGCACACCCGGCAGCAGGTGGTGGAGCGCGTGATAGCGTAGCCCGACCGGCGCCCACAGCGCGGGCAGCAGGCCCGGCGGCGGCACATTGACGCTGTCGAGATACTGCTCGGTCACGCTCATCACCTCACCGTCATTATCCCACAGATGCGCGACGAGCGTGCGGATCTGATTGAGCACGAGCGATGCCGATACGATCGCCAGCGCGATGAGGAACGTCTTGAGCGGGATGAACCCCGTCGCCACGCCGACGATCACCGCGATCGCCCAGGCACTCGCGAGCGTTTCGAGGATCACCCACTCGCGTCGCGCTCCGCCCTCCGCCGGGCGGCGGCGGAAGTCCGGGTTGATGACGAGCCCCGAGTAGCGCTCGACCACCCGCTTGCGCAGTGGCGGGACCACCAGCGACAGCGGCGTGAGGATGCCGTAACGAAACAGCAGCGCAATCGGGCCGAGCGCCGATACCAGCACGAATACCGGCACCGTCCAGGGCTTCATGCGCGCGAGCGGGAGATATTCGGGGTCCTCGATCGTCCCGTAGCGCGTCTTGGCATGATGGAGGTTGTGGATCCCCTCATACATAAATGACGGGATCAGCAGCGGAATGCCGACAACGAGATTGTAACCCCACCAGAAGCCCGGCACCTGCGCGCGCTTCATGTGGGTGATCTCGTGAATGAAGCTGCCCGCGCGATACAGCGCCAGCACCGACACGAGCCCCGCGAAAATCGCCAGCGGCACGCTCGCCGATGTGACCGCGACAGCAAGTGCCGCGTAGCCGAGCAGCGCAGATCCCAGAAAGTCGGGCCAGTAGATCGACGGCTTCGCGGCGTTGAGGTCGCGGGTCAGTTCGGCGGCGGTGCGCAGCATCGCACGGTCTTCGGGCGAACGGCTGGGGCGCACGGGCGCGCTGGTCTTTACGCCGGCTTCCTCCGCATCGATCACCGCGGCATCCACGCCCGGAACCACTGCCCCGCTCATACTCGAACTCATCGATCCGATCCTCTTGGACGTCGCTCTGCTTGAAGCCGCGTGACGCCACGCTTAACCCGGCGGCTGGCCCAGCCATCGCAGTCATGGAGCATATAATATGGCGGACGCGGGAATCGAGATCGTCAACGTCCGCACTCCGCTGGAACGGCGCGAATTCATCGATCTGGCTTATCGACTGAACCGCGGCGACCCCCATTGGGTGCCGCCACTTCGCGATGAAATGAAGGGGCTGATCGATCCGGCGAAGAACCCATGGTTCGGGCATGGTCGCGCGCAGTTGATGCTCGCCCGGCGCGACGGGCGGCCCGTCGGACGCATCAGCGCGCACCTCGACGACCTCGCGCTCGCGCAACCGGCCGAGCAGGGCATGGGTCCCGGCACCGGCAACTTCGGCCTGTTCGAGGCGGAGGATGCGGACGTGTCCGGAGCGCTGCTCGCCGCGGCGGAGGCGAGGCTGCGCGAACAGGGTATGACCCGCGCGCTCGGTCCCCTCTCGCTGTCGATTTGGGATGAGCCCGGCCTCCTCACCCTCGGGCACGACCACCCGCCCACCGTGATGATGGGCCACAATCGCCCGCACTATCAGGGCTGGATTGAAGCGGCGGGATATACGGCAGCCAAGGCGCTGCACACCTGGGACGTCGACATTACCCAGCCGTTCCCGGAGATCGTCCAGCGCATCGTCGCCAGCGGCGAGAGAAGCTCGCGCATCCGGATTCGCAAAGTAGACAAGAGTCGTTTCGATGAGGAAGCGGCGCTGATTCTTGGCATCCTCAACGACGCCTGGTCGTCCAACTGGGGTTTCGTGCCGCTCACCGACGCTGAGATCGCCTATGTCGGCAAGAAGCTGAAGCCGATCGTCTTTGAAGACCTGATCCGTGTCGCCGAGGTCGAGGGCGAGCCGGTCGCGTTCATGATCGTCCTGCCGAACATCAACGAAAAGCTCGCGCAGTTCGATGGCTCGTTGCTGCCATTCAACTGGGCGCGGCTGTTGTGGTGGCTGCGGGCGCCCAAGGTGCGCACGATGCGCGTGCCGCTGATGGGCGTCGTCAAACGCCTGCAGGCAAGCCGGCTTGCGAGCCAGCTCGCCTTCATGATGATCGAATATATTCGCCGCGCTTCCGTCGCAGACTATGGCGCAACGCGAGGGGAGATCGGCTGGATCCTCGACGACAATCAGGGGATGAACGCGATTGCCGAAGCGATCGGCGCCCGGATCAACCGGACTTACACCATTTACGAGAAGGCTCTGTAACGTCGCGTCAGGTGCGGAGTTGAACCCAGGTCGGCGCGTGATCGCTCGCACGCTCGCGTCCTCGGTGCGCCTTGTCCACCCCGGCGTCGGTCAGCCGGTCGGCAAGCGCCGGGCTGAGCAGCAAATGATCGATGCGAAAACCGGCGTCACGCTGCCAGCAACCTGCCTGATAGTCCCAGAACGTCCACACGCCCCCGCTCGGGAAACGGCTGCGCAGCGCGTCGGTCCAGCCCGACGCGGTCAGGCGCCGGTATGCCGCGCGCGATTCAGGCTGCATCAGCGCGTCGGACGCCATCGCTTCGGGACGGAACACGTCATCGTCAAACGGGATGACGTTGAAATCGCCGGCGATGACCGTCGGCCGCTCCTCCGCGAGAAGCGCGTCTGCGCGTTTCTGCAAACGCTCCATCCAGCGCAGCTTATACTCGAACTTCGGCCCCGGCACCGGATTGCCGTTAGGGAGGTACAGTCCCGCAATACGAACCCCCGCGACGTCCGCCTCGATATAGCGGCTGTGATCATCGTCCGGATCGCCCTCGAGGCCGCGCTGAACTTCGATCGGCTGTTCGCGCGCGAGGATGGCGACGCCGTTGAACCCCTTCTGCCCGTGCCACACCCCCTGGTAGCCGGCCTCCGCGACCTCGCGGATCGGCAGCGTCTCGTCGGTGGACTTCAGTTCCTGCAGGCACACCACGTCGGGCTGCGTTTCGCCGAGCCATTCGATCAGCCGCGGCAGCCGCGCCTTGATGCCGTTGACGTTGTAGGTGGCGATGCGCACGCGGTGGGTCAGGCGGCGAAGCTGGAGCCGCAGCCGCAGCCCGACGTCGCATTGGGATTGGTCACGCGGAAGCTCGCGCCACCAAGGTTTTCGACGAAATCGACCTCCGCGCCCGCCACCAGCGGCAGGCTGATGGGGTCGACAACCAGTTCCACGCCATCCGTCGCGGTCATCTGATCGCCCTCCTCCGGCCCTTCGTCGAGCGCGAAGCGATAGGTGAAGCCCGAACATCCGCCGCCATCCACGGCTAGGCGCAGACGTGCCGGCCGGCCCTGTCGGTCAGCAATTGCTGCGACGCGGCTGGCGGCGCTGGCGGTGAGGGTGGGGAGCGCGGTCATGTCCACACCCGACAAATAGAAACGCGCGCCACCTCAAGCAAGGCGACGCGCGTCGAAACTGGGAGAGGGGCGCTGCGATCTTATTCGCGCGGGCCGCCAACCGCGCTGCGGCCATGCCCGGCCGCTGCGACCATCACGCCGTCATCGGCGATGAAGGGGGTCGGGTTGACCGGAGCGCCGGCGATGCGGACTTCGTAATGAAGGTGCGGGCCGGTCGAACGGCCGGTTGAGCCCATCAGCGCGATCAGGTCGCCGCGACGCACGCGCTGACCGGGCTGCACGATGATGCGCGACAGGTGGCCATAGCGGGTCTGCAGCGACGTGCCGTGCTCCAGCTCGACGAAGTTGCCGTAGCCGTTGACCCATTGCGCACGGCCGACGATGCCGTCCGCGGTAGCGTAAATGGGGGTGCCGGTCGGGCCAGGAATGTCGATGCCGTTGTGACGAGCGCGGCGACCGTTGAACGGATCGTTGCGCACACCAAACATCGACGTCAGCGACATCGCATCGACCGGCTTGCGCGACGGAATGGCGAGCGGTTGCGCGGCCGGGCCATCCATGTTGCGCCAAGCCGAAAACAGCGTGCGGAATCGGGTGTCGCCGGAAGCGCCGCCATTGACCCGCTGCGCCAGCGTCGGGCTCGCCGCGACAAACGCCGCCGCCACGTTGTCGGCGCGACCCACCGCGGCGGCGGCTTCGGCGGTGTCGACGACGGTGTCGGGGCTGTCCATGTCGACCGGGGGGACGCTCGGCGCGCTGTTGGCGCTCGCCGCGGTGGTCAATCCAAGAAACGCCAGGGCGGTCAGTCGAAGGGTGGTCGCTCGCATAAACTCGTTCAGCCTTGCCATGCTGGAACCGTGGGAAAGCGCGATTCCAGGTGGGTTTCTGATCGGCCGATGTTTCGGTCCCCGCTCGGGAACCGTCATGCGAGTGAAGTGTTTACCGGGCAACTAACGCAGGTCAAAGCTGCGTCGAGTTGCGGTCGTCGCACGGCGAACCGTTCAAATGAGCCCATTAGCGGGCGTCGGCTCACTCTAACTCGCCTGCTCTGCAAGCTTCGAGCACCTCCTGCGCATGGCCTGCCACCCGGACTTTGCGCCAGATTCGCCGAATGATGCCCTTGGCGTCGATTAGAAACGTCGACCGTTCGACACCCATCGACGACCGCCCGTACAGCCTCTTCTGGACCCAAGCCCCCAGCGACTTAATGAGGGCGCCGTCTTCATCCGACACCGGCTCGACAGATAGCCCGCGTCGCTCCGCAAATCGGTCGAGCTTGGCAGGGGGATCGTTGGATACGCCAATCACCCGGACACCCAGCGATGCGAAGTCCTCACGCAGGCCGGTAAAGTCGAGCGCCTCCTGGGTGCAGCCAGGCGTGTCGGCGCGCGGATAGAGGAACAGGACGCAAGGTGTGCCGACGAGACTGGCCGTCTCGAATGCGGTCCCAGCACGGGTGCGCAGCGACACTGCGGGCAATGCTTCTCCAACGATCATGTCGCCTCCCTCACGTTTCGCCACCAGCGTGCGACCACGTTACGCGCCCAGTCGATCTCTCCAGACAGCGTCGCCCAGTCGTCGGCGCCCGCCGCGACGGCGATGCGGGCGCGGGTCGCTTCATCCGATACGTCGCCTTCGGGCGCCATCAAGCGCACCGCGACGAGCACGCGCGTCAGCCGCTGATGCGCACCTACGACGTCCGCGGGTGCAAGGCGGCGTTCGACCAGCGACGCCAACGCGTTCGACAGATCGGGCTCCGGGGGGGTGCGATGAACGATCTGAAGCACCTGCGCCGCGAATTCGGCGTCGATCAGCCCACCCGACAGGTGCTTCACGTCGAGCCGCCCGCGCGCCGATTTGTGCCGCGCCATCTCCTCGCGCATCGCCGCAGCCTCTGTCCGCACGGCAGCCACGTCGCGTGGCTTGCCGAGCGCATCGTCGATGGCGCGTTCCACTTGCTCACGTGCGGCGGCCAAGCCGAAGATCACCCGGGCCCGCGTCAGCGCGAGATGCTCCCATAACCAGGCCTGTTCGCGCTGATATCGCGCAAAGGCGCGGGTCCAAACCACCAGCGGCCCCTTCGCGCCCTCCGGTCGGAGCCGCGTGTCCACTTCGTAAAGCCGCCCAGCCGCGGTTGGTACCGACAGGGCGGCGATCACCCGCTGACCTAGCCGATTGAAATAGGCGGTTGCGCCGAGCGGACGCGGGCCATCGGACTCCGCGAGCAAATCGTCGGTGGTGAACAGCAGCACGATGTCGAGGTCCGACGCGTGAGTGAGAAGGCCGCTCCCGAGCCGGCCGAGCGCCAGGACGACCAGTTCCGCCCCGGCGATGCGCCCATGCGCCCGTTCGAATTCGGCGATGGTTGCCGCACACAGCACCTCGACCGCCGCCTGAGCCACGACCGCGTAACCGCGCCCGATCGCCAGCGCATCGGTCCGCGCCTCAAGCGTCTGTACCGCCAGCGCAAAGCGCTGCTCGGCGACGACCCGGCGCACCGTGTCGAGCCGCCGTTCATACCCTTCATCAAGCCCACGCGTCATCGCCTGGACGAGCGTTGCATGGTCCGGCGGGTCAAAGGCGTTGGCATCGATCATGGCCTCGATGAGCGTCGGGCGGATCGCCAGCTCCTGCGCCAACGGTGGCGCATGCGCGGCAACCGCGACCAATGTGTCGATCAGCGCGTGACGCGCGTGCAGCAACTCGATCAGGCCCAAAGCGCTCGGCATGCCCGCAAAGGTGCTGTCGAGCCGCTGGAGCACGCCATCCGGATTGTGCGCACTGGCCACACGCTGGAGGATTTGCGGGAGGACGCGTTCAAGCGCGTCGCGGGCAGCGTTGGAGCGGGTAATCCGCAGGCCACCCGAACGCCATCCTTCGATGCGGCGCGCAGCATCGGCGCAATCGACGAACTTCATCGCCGCCAGCATCGCCATCAAGGCGTCCCGCTCATGCGGCACGTGTTGATCAATCGCGTCTTCATCGTCGACCCCGCCAATATCGCGGAAAATCGCGGACACTCGCTCCGCATGCTGCGCAAGATCGGTGTAGAGCGCATCCGGGGCATCGCAGCCGGCGAGGATCGCCACATCATGCGCCTCTTGCTGATCGACGGGCAGCGCGTGCGTCTGGCGGTCGTCGCGCATCTGCACGCGATGTTCGACCGTCCGGTAGCGGCGATAGGCGCTCGCCAAGGCTTCGCCATCATCGTCGGAAAGGTGCCCGGCGACGCTCAGTGCGCGCAATGCGTCCAGCGTCGCGGGCGCGCGCAGCTGCGCGTCGCGCCCGCCGTGGATAAGCTGCAACGCCTGCGCCGCGAACTCTACCTCGCGAATGCCGCCGCGCGCCTTCTTGATGTCCCATCCCGGTCCGACCAAAAGCGTCGACCGGGCGTTTTCGCGGATACGGCGCGCCATGTCGCCGATGCGCCGCAACTGCCCGAAGTCCGCCGAACGCCGCCAGACGAAGGGCGCGATCTCGCGAAGGAAGTCCCGGCCCAATTCGATATCGCCCGCGCAGGCGCGGGCACGGATGAAGGCCGCCTGCTCCCATCCGACCGCCTGCGATTCATAGTAGGCGATCGCGCCTGCGACCGGCACGACGATTGGCGTCACTTCGGGCGTAGGCCGCAGGCGCAGATCGACGCGGTGAACATATCCCTCGGCCGTCCGCTCGGCGAGCAGCGCGACCCACCGTTTGGCGACGCGCAGCGCGACCTCCGCCGGGTCGCGCCGACGCACGGGCGGGAGGCGCTCGGCGTCGAACAGCAAGATCGGGTCGATGTCGGAGGAGTAATTGAGCTCGCGCGAGCCATGCTTGCCGAGCGCGAGGATGGCAAAACCGTGAGTGTCCCCGACGCCCGTCACTTCCAGCATGGCCTGACGCGCCGCCGCCGCCGAATTGCGGTCGGCCTCGTCACTGAGCGTGTTGACCACTTGCTCGAGCGACCATTCGCCGGCCAGATCCGCCAAGGCGACGATCAGCGCGACGCGCGAGCGCCGCCGGCGCAAGGAAGACGCAAGGTCGCCGTCCAGCGTCCCCGCTTGCGCCAGCGCAGCGTCCGGGCCGCGCTCCGCGAACAGCGGTACGATGTCCGGGGCTTGCTCAGCGACATGCGCGAGAAATGGCGAATGAGCGCGGGCACGCTCGATCGCGGCACCACGATCGAAGCGCGCAACCGACAACGCGTCAGCCCTCGCTGAGCTGGTCGACCTGTCCGAGGATACTGGTCATTGCGGCCGAACCGCCGAGATCGTCCGACGTCCGTTTCGGCAGTTCGCCGCGCGTGATCAGCGCTTCAAGTGCGGCGCGGCCGCGCGCGACGCGACTTTTGATCGTGCCGACCGCCACGCCGCAGATTTCTGCCGCTTCTTCATAGGCAAAGCCGCCGGCACCGATCAGGATCAACGCCTCGCGCTGCGCCGTCGGCAATTGCTGCATCGCACGGTGGAGGTCCGACAGCTCAACATGCCGATCCTGCGAGGCGGGTGCCGCGAGCGTGCGTTCCGCCGTCAGATCGTCCCACTCGCCGCGAAAGCGATTGCGCCGCATCTGCGACAGAAAGGCGTTGCGCAGAATGATGAAGGTCCACGCACGCATGTTGGTGCCCGCCTGGAACCGCTTGCGCGCGTTCCACGCCTTTAGCAGTGCCTCCTGTACCAGATCGTCCGCCAACTCGCGCGAACCGGCGAGGCTGCGCCCAAATGCACGCAGGTGAGGAATGACTTCGGCCAGCTGCGTGCGGAAGTCGTCATCGCTGAGCGATGTCCGCTCAACCTGCGGCGTCTCGTGCTGCACGCTTGTCAAAGGACTCGTCTTCCCCCTTCTCGACCGGCGGCTAGAGCATAACGCCGGCCCGTGACGGGGCCGTGACGGTCAGCTCGCCGGAACCGTCGCTTCGTCGAAGAACAGGGCCTGTGCAATGGTGGCCTTGAGCGTCGTCTGCTGGAACGGCTTGGTGATGAGAAAGGTGGGTTCGGCCCGCTCGCCCGTCAATAGCCGCTCGGGGAAAGCGGTGATGAAGATCACCGGCACGTCGACCTCGGCCAGAATGTCGGCCACCGCATCGATTCCCGAGCTGTCGTCGGCAAGCTGAATATCGGCGAGGATCAGACCCGGCTCGGATTCGCGTGCAAGCGACACCGCCTCGTCGCGCGTGACGGCAATCCCGACCACATCGTGACCAAGGTCGCGGACGATCGATTCGATATCCATCGCGATGATCGGCTCATCCTCGATGATAAGAACGCGCGAGCGGGTTTGGCGGTCGATTTCGCCGATGGCCTCCTGAATCAGGTCGTCCACATCGCTCTCGTCGACATCGATGATCCGCGCGATGTCGGCGTGACCGAAACCCTCGAGCGCCGACAGCAGCAGCGCCTGACGCGGCAACGGCGTGACCGATGCCAGTCGGGCGCGGGCCACGCCCTCGTCCCCGTCGGCATCGCGCCCCGTCGCCTCATCCCCCCGGTCGTCATGCGCGCTCGACCAGATGCGATGGAACAGCTCGAACAAGGCGACGCGCGGCGCGCCTTCGTCAAAATCGGCCGGCGCCTCGATGATCGTCTGCAGCGTTGCGCGGACGAAAGCGTCCCCGCTTGTCTGCGACCCGGTCATTGCGCGAGCGTAACGGCGCAGGAACGGAAGATAAGGAGCAAGCTTCTGACCGAGCGACATAAGAGGTCCTGTTCCAGGAAGACGCGGGTTCGGTACCTCACGCCCATGGTGATCGGCCCGGCGAGCGGGCAGTCGGGACCCTCCCTAACGACATTTCTGCGACACGCCAATTCCCCGCTGCGAACCTTCAGCAAGCCTCCCGTCGCGGGAAAAAATGCGGGAACGCTTTGGCGTCAGGAGTAGTTACCCGCCTACATAAAAGTTAGTAGCGCCAGCCATCGACCCCTTTTGAGGCTCTCATTTTCCTATGCCGGCTCACACTTCCACGCACTCCGACCCCGCTTCGCCCCGGCCCGATGCCGATCGGACGGGCGGTGAGGCGGTGCGTACCGCGGAGGCTGCGGCATCGAAGGCTGGCGCGTCTCCAAAGGGGCGAAGCTCCGGGGAGCGTGGCGAAGCTCTGGACCGCGTCGCGGCCTCGCTCCGCAACGCGTATGAGTCGACCGTGACGGAAGCGGTGCCGGACTCGATCCTCGATCTGCTTCGTCAACTGGATTGACTGGCCAAGCGCCGGGCGTCGGCGAAACTGCTCTGACCCCTCCCGGCCGGATTCCGCAGTTCAGAAAGCAGGTCGTGCGCGCGGTCGGGAAAGCGGGATCGAAAACCGCGCGGTGGCTGCTCGTCACGCTTCTGGTGGCGCTCGCGCCGGTGGGCCTTTTGTCGTTCATTGCAGCGTTGCAAAGCGCACTGGATAACGAACGTCAGCGGATCGCGACGATGACGCTGGTCGCTCAGCGGCAGGCCGCGATGACCGACCTGCGCTTGCGCGAGGACCGGGCGGCGATCGCGCGCGCGCTCGTCACCGCGGAGGCGGCTGGGGGCACCCTCCCGCAGATTGCACGGCTGGGGGTCGCGGCGGATCATCGATGCGTCATCGTCCAACGCACGCGACCCCCACGTGAAGGCGCACGCCTCCGCCTGGTCGATGGCGCAAGCGGGCGCGACCTCTGCACCGGTGAGGCAGGCGAGCAGCCGGTCACCGCCGACACGTTACGTATCGATGCCGCGCGGCAGGAAGCGGCCATTGCCACTCCGCTTGGCGGCGGTGCGCTGCTCGACACTGTTTACAGCGGCACAGCTCTTGAGATGATGGCCCCGGCGATCAACGCAGGCGCTCGCTACCGGTTGGAATTGCGCGCGGGGGAGGATCTGCTGTCGCTGCGCAACCTGCTTGGTGGGCCCCGGCGATTCACCGAACGTGGCCGGGCGGTGCAGATCCCCGGGACGGGTGGAGCAACGATCGTCGCCAGCTCGCCGACGGTCCTGCTTCGTCTCGACGTTCTGACGACCTTGCTGACCCCGCTCGCCATGTGGCTGCTTGCGGCGGGGATGGCATGGTTCGTCGCCGACCGCATTCTGCTCGACCCGATCCAGCGCCTATCCCGCCGTATGCGGGATTTTACCCCCGGCGAAGTGATTGCGGCTCCGCCGCCGCGGTTCATGAACGCGCCGGAGGTGCTCGACCTCGGTCACAATTTCGAGGCGCTCACGCGTGAGGTCGCGGACAGTCAGACCGAAATGGCGCAAGCGCTTAGCACGCAAAAGGCGCTGACCAAGGAGGTTCACCACCGGGTCAAGAACAACCTCCAGATCATCCTGTCCCTCATCAACCTGCACAGCCGTCAGCCTACGCGGTCAAAGCCGGCGCATGAGGTCTTCCGCACCGTCCAGCGACGGGTCGAGGCGTTGGCGGTCGTGCACCGTCATCTCCACGCCGAATCGGAAAGCGCGCGGGGCATCGATCTCGGCGCCATGCTGTCGGAATTGCTGGTTGGTCTCGGCGGCAGCTTGGCGATCTCGTCGAAGAATATGTTGACGATCGACGCGCAGACCGAGGTCGGGGTGGTTCAGGACGTAGCCCTTCCGGCGGCCTTCTTCGTGACCGAGCTGGTCGAGCTGGCCCATCTGATCGATGACACGGCCCCGACCCATGTCGACCTTGCGATGCGCGGTGCCGACGAGATTGCGCTGCACGTCACGAGCCGAGCGCTGGCCGGGCACGGCGGTGAGTTCGCCGAAGACCATCTCATCTACGACCGCGTGCTGACCGGCCTCGCGCGGCAGTTGCGGCGGGAGGTCGTGCGCGATGAAGAGATCGGGCGCTATTCGCTCACCGTGCCGACGGTGGTTCAATCGTCTCGGTCGGCCGCATAATAGTCGGACCGGAACTGCCGGACATAGTCGACAAATCGTTGCTGCTCGATCGCGGCTCGCATCCCGGCCATTAGCGACTGGTAGAAATGGATGTTGTGCTGCGTCAGCAACATCGCTCCCAGGATCTCGCCGCTGCGGACGAGGTGGTGCAGGTAGGCGCGGGTCCATCTCGTGCAGACCGGGCACTCGCAGCGCGCGTCGACGGGCTGTTGGCTTTCGGCATGCCGGGCGTTGCGCAGGTTGACCGGACCAAGGCTGGTAAAGGCCTGCCCGTTGCGACCCGACCGTGTCGGCAGGACGCAGTCGAACATATCGACGCCGCGCTCCACCGCACCGACCAGATCGTCCGGCTTCCCCACCCCCATCAGGTAGCGCGGCGCATCGGCGGGTAGCATGGCGGGAGCGCTGTCGAGAACGCCGAACATCGCCTCCTGCCCCTCCCCCACCGCAAGACCCCCGATGGCGTAACCGTCCAAGCCGATCTCCTGCAGCGCGTCCGACGATTCGCGGCGTAGCGCTGCATCGAGGCTGCCCTGCTGGATCCCGAATAGCGCCGCTCGCCCCGAGTGGGCGGCATCGCCATCGAACGCCTCGCGGGATCGCCGCGCCCAACGCATCGACCGACGCATGCTCGCCGCGGCCCGATCGCGGTCCACGCCAGCGGGTGGACATTCGTCGAACACCATGACGATGTCCGAGCCCAGGCGGCGCTGGATGTCGATCGAGCGCTCCGGGGTCAGGAGGTGACGCGACCCATCAAGGTGCGATCTGAACTCGACACCATCTTCGCTCTGCCTGGTCAGCGCGGACAGGCTCATCACCTGATATCCGCCGCTGTCGGTCAGGATGGGGCGATCCCACCCCATGAACCTGTGCAGCCCGCCGAGCCGCTCGAGCCGCTCCGCCCCGGGCCGCAGCATGAGGTGATAAGTGTTGCCGAGGATGATGTCGGCGCCGCTCGCCCGTACTTCATCCGGGCGCATTGCCTTGACCGTCGCCGCGGTTCCGACCGGCATGAAGGCGGGCGTTTGGATCGAACCGCGCTGCATGTGGATGACACCGCGGCGCGCGGCACCATCGGTGGCCTGGACGGAAAAGCTGAAGCGAGGGTTGTTCACGCGCCGCCCGTAACGAAAAGGGGGCGGTGTCGCCACCGCCCCCTTCCAATCTGGCGTTGTCGCGCTGACGAGATCAGAACTTGAAGATCAGACCCGCCGTCCCGCGAATGGTGTCGAAGCCGAGCGTATCGACGCCGACCCGCACACTCATGCCGCCGAGGCGGGCACCGCCGAATTCAACGCCGGCGCCGACCAGATAATCTCCGCCAGTCGTGTCGAGCGTCGCGGGCGGCGTCGGCAGGATGTCGCTCACATCCAGCTTCACCCACTGATACCCGCCGCGCACATAGCCCTGGCTGGTTTCCGAAAGCGGGAACGCGAGGCGGCCGGCGACGCCATATTCGTTGTCGATACGACCGGTGCCGACATTGAAGTTGCCTTCGACACCGACCTTCACAGCCTCCGACAGCGGGAAGTCGACACCCCCGACAACGCCGAAGATGGCGCCTCCGGTCGAGATATCGTAGTTGCCGAGCTCGTCGCCGCCGTCGAGCTCATGGTAGCCTCCGGTGACGCCGAGATAGGGCTGCGCCGGCAGGGGGGCGGTCTGCGCCGAGGCGGCTGTCGCGCCAGCAAAAGCAGCGACGGTGGCGGCAAGAACCGTGAGCTTACGCATCGAAAATCTTCCTTGTGTTTGACGCCCTTGTCGGCGCCGACGGCCCCGGACATGGGTGGCCGACCCTGAACGACAAGCAACAAGCGGCGAATTTCGTCGCAACATCGCGAGACATTCGACATTGATGCGAAGCTGCAACGGTTTCTGTCGATGCGTTCAGCTTAGGCCGCCAGTTCCAGCGCGATGCGATGCGCTGCGGCCAGGTCGTCGATAAACCGCCGCCGTTCTTCCGCCGCAACATCCCGGTCGGGCAGACGCAGCAGGTAGCTCGGGTGCACGGCGATCCGCGCTACTGTACCGTTGGCGAGGTGGTGCGTTTCGCCACGGCTGCGCGCGATCGTCACAGGCTTCCCCAGCAGGCTTCGTGCCGCACTGGCCCCAAGCGCGAGCACGAGGCGCGGTCGCACCAACTCCAGTTCCTGATCGAGCCACCAGCGGCATGCGCTAATTTCATTGGCGGTCGGCGTCTGGTGAATGCGCCGCTTGCCGCGCACGGTGAAGCTGAAATGCTTGACCGCGTTGGTGATATAAAGCCGTCCGCGATCAATCCCGGCTTCCGCCAGCGCATCGTCGAGCAACTGTCCCGCCGGCCCGACGAACGGACGGCCCGCCAGATCCTCCTGGTCGCCCGGCTGTTCGCCGACAAGGACCATCGCCGCGTCGATCGGACCTTCGCCGAACACCAGTTGCGTCGCGTTGGCGTGCAGCGGGCAGCGCGTGCACCCTCTCGCCTCCTCCCGCAGCGCCGGCCATGCGGCCGAACTGTTGCTGAGTTCGGAGTCTGGACGGGTTTCGAATGCCATTTTCACGCTATCCATCTTCGCTGCGGACGCATCCAGCATCGACGCCGACCGCGCCTGCGCTCCCGCGATCAGTTCCGGGATGAGGCTCGTCTCCGGCATGTTCGCCCAATATTTCTTGGGCATTTCATTCAGCATGGCCTTCACCTTGACCCGCGCCGGGTTGAAGATGCTGGCGTAATAACGCCGCCACGTGTCCTCGACCGGGTCACCGTCGGGCGCATCCCCCCGAACCGCGCCCGGCCCTTCGCTCAATCGCTCACCGTCCCAGTGCAGCGACAATTCGGGCGTCAGGATCGACCAGCGCATCGCGGCGAAGCGGTTGACGAAGAAGCCGGCGTTGGCGCGCACGATATGATGCTCCGGCTCGAACCAGGCGACATATCGCTGGCCGCCATCATCGCTCTCCACCGCGCGAAAGCGAACGAATGCGTGCATCTTGTGAATGTCCCGCCGCACCGATTTCGACAGAGCCTCGATCCGCGCAACCAACGCATCGGCGCGATCGTCGAGCCGGCGCGCGCGGGCCGCGAGATCGGCGATGAGCCGGTGACACAGAACAAACCGTTCAGCGTCCGAATGCAAAAGCGCGGTCGACACAAGCGCAAGCGCGCCCTTCGGCACGGACAGCGCCGCCGGTTCGCGCACGGGTTTCAGGTCGACACCGGCGCTCGCGAGGAGATCGCCACCGCCCTCCCCCACGACCCAGCGGATACGCTCGGGTGCGATGCCGCGCGCGATGGCGCTGCGGACATGCGCGCGCCATCCGTCGACATCATCTTCGTCCGACAGGCGAGCGACGTAGGCCGCTTCCGCCGTCACGCGACGAGATCGGTAAATGCGTCGAGCTGAACCGCTGGCGGGCGCACGAAGGCATCGAGATCGCTGCGATCGGCCAGCAAGGTCGGTCGCCAGTCGGCGGTGACGATAAATGGCCGCAGCTTCTTGATCGATCGGCTGATGCGCGCGACGTCATCCATGCGCAGCCGACGATCCCGCCGCGCGGCAATGATCGCGTTGACCGCCTTCGGCCCCAGTCCGGGAACACGCAACAGCATCTCTCGCGACGCGCTGTTCACGTCGAGCGGAAAGATATGCCGGTTGGCGAGCGCCCAAGCGAGCTTCGGGTCGATGTCGAGCGGCAGCATGCCCTCCCCGTCGGTCGCGGCGGCGACCTCGGTGGGGGAAAAGCCATAGAAACGCATCATCCAGTCCGACTGGTAGAGGCGATGTTCGCGCATCAGCGGCGGCGATTTGAGGGGCAGCACCGTGCTCGCGTCCGGGATCGGCGAGAACGCGCTGTAATAGACGCGCCGCATGCCGTGACGGCGATACAGCGACTCCGCCGTCCCGATGATAGTCGCGTCATTGGCCGCATCGGCGCCGACGATCATCTGTGTTGACTGCCCCGCGGGCGCGAATTTTGGCGCGTGGCGATAGCGTCTGCGCGCGTCGCGCGTGTCGGTGATCGCCTCCGCCATCCCCGCCATCGCCCCGTCGATCTGCTGGGCATCCTTGTCGGGCGCGAGCTGCCGCAGTCCGCCGATCGTCGGCAGCTCGATATTGATCGACACGCGGTCCGCCCACAGCCCCGCCTCGTGCACCAGCTGGGGGTCGGCGTCGGGGATTGTCTTGAGGTGGATGTAGCCGCGGAAGCCATGGTCAACGCGTAGCGCTTTTGCGACGCGAATAAGTTGCTCCATCGTATAGTCCGACGAGCGGATGATGCCCGACGACAGGAACAGCCCTTCGATATAGTTGCGGCGATAGAAATCGAGCGTCAGCGCGACCACTTCTTCCGGTGTGAAGCGCGCTCGCCGCACGTTGCTCGATTTGCGGTTGATGCAATAATGGCAGTCGAAAATGCAGCTATTGGTCAGCAGCAGCTTGAGCAACGAGATGCACCGTCCATCCGGGGCATAGGCATGGCAGATGCCCGCCCCGGTCGTCGAGCCAATACCCTTTCCGTCGCGGCTGTTGCGTTTCGATCCGCCCGAGGACGCGCAGCTCGCGTCATATTTCGCGGCGTCGGCGAGAATCTCCAACTTCTCCGAGAGCGAAAGCTGCGCCATTCGTACCATATATGTTCACGGCCGCCCCCTGTCGAGGCGACGTGCCAATAACATCCTCGCCGACCGCTGCGTTCCCGGGGGCCGAACGGAAAAAGGGCGCCGGAGCCAAGCTCCGACGCCCCCCTTATTCTTGCGATCGAGCGGATCAGAAGCCGATCGAAAGCGTCGCGCTGACGGTCCGCGGGGCACCGATCTGAGCGTTCGGGAAGCTCGTCTGATAGAGCCCGCCCTGGTAGCTGCCGACGTAGAGCTCATCGAACAGATTGTAGACGTTGAGCTGAACGAACGTCCGCTCGAGGCCCCACTGCGCAAGGCTCAACCGCGCGTCGAGGTTCACCAGCCAATAGGGGTCCGTCGCCGCCGGATAGACCTGCTGCGAAACGTTGTTGATGACCGCAATCACCGGCACGTTGGTGTCGAACAGATAGCGCTCACCCGTGCGCTTGGCGGTCACGCCGAGCTCAAGCGGACCGAGGATGCCGCGCGCCGTCGCACCATAGGTGTAGACCGGCGCACCCGCTTCACGCTTGCCGGCCGTCGGCGCGAACACCGGCTGGCCGTTGACGGTGCCGATGCGAATATCTTCCTTGATGTCCGACCACAGGTACGAACCGAAGGCGTAGAGGACGAGGTTCGGACTGGGCGCGAACGACACCGACCCGTCGAGGCCATATTTGTCGACGCGGCCGAGGTTGCGATACACCGTCCGCTGCGTTTCTTCGTCGAACGCCGAGGCGAGACGGTTCTCGTAGCGCGTGTACCAGCCCGACAGCTGCGCCTGCACCCGGCCGCTGCGATAGCGCAGGCCGAGGTCGAAGTTGTCCGACGTCTCCGGCTCAGGCCGCGCAGCATCGCTGTCCGGCGCAAAGAAGAAGCTGTTATAGAGCGCGTCCGTGCCCGGCACCTGGATGCCGCGCGAATAGTTACCGAACAGGCTCAGCGCGTCGGTGAGGTCATAGGTGAGGCCGGCGTTGGGCAGCACCGCGCTATAGTTCAGCACGCGCTGCTGCGGCCCCTGCACCGTCGGGTTAAGGCCCGCGTAGGTCGCATTGCGCGCATTGCCTTCACCGAAGCAGTCGACAAAGCCCGAATCCGACGTCGTGAAGCAGTAGTTGTTCAGCTCACGCCGGAAGAACGGCGCGCGCAGACCGAGGTTGACCACCAGCGGACCGAACTCGCCGCGATATTCGCCCGCGATCTGATGCAGAATGGCGTAGGACAGACGGTCACGCTTTTGCAGCGTGGCGCCAGTCACGTCAGTCAGCCCACCATTCACCGGGAAAACGTCGAGCGGCTCGCCGTTGACCTGCAGGCCGCCGACCTCGCCGGTCTGGCGGTGACGCGCGCGATCCCACGAATAGGCGAGGCGCACCGTGTGCTCGTCGTTGATGTCGTAGCGCAGGCCCGCGATCACGCCGTAACGATGCGTCTGCGTCTGGCTCGGCGCCAGCAGCGTCACTTCGTCGAGCAGGTCACCGTCGCCATTGAGGTCGCGCCCGAAATAGGGGCGACCGCGGACGTAGCCCGTCACATTCGTGATCGCACCCGCGGCAGGGTCGACATCGGCGACGCCTTCACGCGCGGCCACGGTGCCGCCGCCGTTCGCCTTCACATACTGGTAGCTCGGGTCGACGGTCAGCGTGAACTGGCCGAAGGTGAAGCGCGACGAACCGCGGATGTTGCCGGTGTTCGACGGATTGTAGCGACGGTCGAATTCGGTGCCGCAGCTCGTCGCCGCGTCGGCAACGCCGGGGCGCGCCGCAACGAACGTCGAGCACGGGAAGTTGATGTTGTACTCACGCTCGTCGTTGGTGAGCGGGAAGCGGTTGCCCGAACCCGCACCGACGACGCGGTTGGCGTCGAGCCGCAGCGGCACCGAACCAAAAAAGTTGTTGCGGTTCTGGTTATAGTTGCCGGCGACCGAGATGAAGTCGCCCTCGCCGCCGATCGGCTGCCAGATGCGCGCGTTGAACTGCTGCTTGTCAACGCGGCCGTAGTTGTTGAACGGGTTGTCGTTGGTCGCCTTCGACGCGGCCACGAACATGCGCGTGCCCCACGGCGTGAACTCGCCGAGCTCGAGCTTCCCGAACACGCGGAAGAAATTATATTCGCCGATCGAGGCCGACAGCATGGCGCCCAGCTCTTCGCTCGGCACGATCGTGCGATAGTTGACGGTCGAACCCGACGCGGCGGCGGTCGGGCTGTCGACGTCGGTCGAACCGAGGTTGACGTTGACCTGCTCGATCAGCTCCGGATCAAGCTGCTGGTTCGAATAGATCGCATAGTTGCCCGAATCGTTGAGCGGCACGCCGTCGAAGGTCAGGCTGATCCGGTCCGCCGAAAAGCCGCGGATGGTCAGCTGGCCGCCCGACGAACCATAAGCGTCGTTGTTGGTGAAGTTGACGCCCGGAACGACGTTGATCGTGTCGAGGATCGTCTGGCCGGGGTTCTGCCGTTCGATCGTCTCCTGCGTCAGGACCTGCTTGGCCTTGGTCGTGTCCGGGGTGATGACGCCGCCCACGCCGCGGTCGGTGCGGCTGCCGGTGACGACGATCGCATCATCCTCTTCGAAATCGACCGAGCCCGTCGACTGCGCAAACGCGGCGCCCGGGACCATCAGCGCAGCGAATGCAACGCCGCGGAACAACATGCTTTTCATCGTCAAACCCCTGTTGGCCTGTGCGCCACTGGCGCCGGCGATCTCGCGTGAAGACCCAGTCCCAATCGGCGTGGTATGTTATGATTCGTGGACGCGCCTGAGCGCCGGACCCGCCTTTGGCGCGCCCGTGCGTCAGTTATGTTACAAAATCAAGTCCGCAGCGGAACTCGCCGCGTCAGGCGGCGTTTTCGGCGCCCTCGCGGCCGTGGTCCGCAAACACCCGGATCGGCTCTTTGCGCCCTTCGACCACGTCCTTGTCGATGACGACTTCGCTCACCCCGTCGAGCTGAGGCAAATCGAACATCGTGTCGAGCAGGATCGCTTCAACGATCGAGCGGAGGCCGCGCGCGCCGGTCTTGCGGACGATCGCCTTGCGCGCGATCGCGCCCAGCGCGTCGTCGGTGAAGCTGAGCTTCACATCTTCGAGGTCGAACAGCTTGGCATACTGCTTGACCAGCGCATTGCGCGGTTCGGACAGGATCTGCACCAGCGCCGCCTCGTCGAGATCCTCGAGCGTGGCGATCACGGGCAGTCGCCCGACGAATTCGGGGATGAGCCCAAACTTGAGCAGATCCTCCGGTTCGACGCTCTTCAGCGTCTCGCCCGTCTTGCGCTCCTCCGGCGCGGCGACGTGCGCGCCAAAGCCGATCGACTTCCCCTGCATGCGGTCGCCGATGATCTTTTCGAGCCCGGCAAAGGCGCCGCCGCAGATGAACAGGATGTTGGTCGTATCGACCTGGAGGAATTCCTGCTGCGGATGTTTGCGCCCACCCTGCGGCGGGACGCTCGCAACTGTCCCTTCCATCATCTTGAGCAGCGCCTGCTGCACGCCCTCGCCCGACACGTCGCGGGTGATAGACGGATTCTCGGCTTTGCGGCTGATCTTGTCGATCTCGTCGATGTAGACGATGCCGCGCTGCGCCTTCTCGACATTATAGTCGGCGGCCTGCAGCAGCTTGAGGATGATGTTCTCGACATCCTCGCCGACATAACCCGCTTCGGTGAGCGTCGTCGCGTCGGCCATGGTGAAGGGCACGTCGAAGGTGCGCGCCAGCGTCTGCGCCAGCAACGTCTTGCCGCACCCGGTCGGCCCGACAAGGAGGATGTTCGACTTGGCGAGCTCGACCTCGTCGCCCCCCTTGCCGCTGTGGTTCAGGCGTTTGTAGTGGTTGTGCACCGCCACCGACAGCACGCGCTTCGCCGCGGCCTGTCCGATGACATAGTCGTCAAGAACCTCGCAGATTTCGCGTGGGGACGGCACGCCACCGCCCTTCTTGGCGGGACCGCTGCCCTTGGCCTCTTCGCGGATGATGTCGTTGCAAAGCTCGACGCATTCATCGCAGATGAAGACGGTGGGTCCGGCAATCAGCTTGCGGACCTCGTGCTGCGATTTGCCGCAGAAGCTGCAGTAGAGCGTCGACTTGGAGTCGCTGCCGCTGATCTTGGTCATTCGAACCCTTCGATGGCGTGCGAAGCCGGTTGTGGCACGGCCTGAAGCCTCACCATACCCCCGAGCGCCTTAACATTGTCATGGCAGGATATGCGCGTGTCGTCCGGGCCTCGCAACCCCGACGCGCCCGCCCCGCCCCTCAGCTCGTCGACTTGTCCGCCTCGGGTGCGGGGGTGACCGGCGTGATATCCGCGTTGGCAGGACGCTGGTCGAACACCTGGTCTACAATGCCGAACGCCTTCGCTTCCTCGGCCTCGAGGAAGGTATCGCGGTCCATCGCCCGTTCGATATCTTCGAGGCTCTTGCCGGTATATTTGACGTAAAGCTCGTTCATCCGGCGACGAATGCGCAGGATTTCCCGCGCCTGAATCTCGATATCCGAAGCCATGCCCCGAGCGCCGCCCGAAGGCTGGTGCACCATGATCCGCGCGTTGGAGAGCGCGATGCGCATCCCCGGCTCGCCTGCCGCCAGGAGGAAACTCCCCATCGACGCCGCCTGCCCGATGCACACCGTCCCCACGCGCGGACGGATATATTGCATCGTGTCGTGGATCGCCATGCCGGCGGTCACCACGCCGCCCGGCGAGTTGATATACATGTAGATGTCGCGCGTCGGATTCTCGCTCTCGAGAAACAGCAGCTGCGCGACGATCAGCGACGCCATATTGTCCTCGACCTCGCCGGTCACGAACACGATCCGTTCGCGCAGCAGGCGCGAGAAAATATCGAAGCTGCGTTCGCCACGGCTCGACTGTTCGATGACGATCGGAACGAGGGCGTTGGTCAGCGGCGCAATTGCGTCGCCCGGAAACATCGGGGTCATGAAAAGTCCTGGCAGTGGAACCGCGGCCTATATCGGGCCGCGCTCGCCCCACGCAAGGGGGCGCCGGTTCGCGCGCCGGGAGCCCGCCCTCCCCCTTGATCTTACCGGCGCAACCGCCGACCTAGCATCCATCCACTCAGCGGAGACTTTCCCTTGATCCACGACCGCCCGACCCCGTTCCGCCTCGACGATCCGGAGCCGGAAACCGACGTCGATCGCCCGAACCCGGTCGGCACGCCGGCGCTGATGGCAAAGTTTCTCGAGGCGCGGACGGTGTTGATCTTTGGCGGGATCGATCAAAAGCTGGCCGAGCGCGTCTGCACGCAGCTCCTGTACCTCGACCACATCAGCCACGAACCGATCAAGCTGCTGATCAATTCGCCCGGCGGGCATGTCGAGTCCGGCGACACCATCCACGATCTCATCCACTATATTGCGTCGCCCGTGGCGGTGGTCGGGACCGGATGGGTTGCGAGTGCCGGGGCGCATATTTTCCTCGGCGCGGCCAAGGAGCGGCGTTTCTGTCTGCCCAACACGCGCTTCCTCATCCACCAGCCCTCGGGCGGGGCGGGCGGGCGCGCGACCGATATCGAGATTCAGGCCAAGGAAATCATCAAGATGCGCGAACGTTTGGCGCGCGTCATCGCCGATGCGACCGGTCAGGACATCGAACGCGTGCGCAAGGATATCGACCGCGATTACTGGATGAGCACCGAAGAAGCGATCGACTATGGCATCCTCGGCAAGGTCATCCGTTCGGTCAGCGAAGTGACCTTCTAGGTTTTTCAATCCGCATGAAAAAAGGCCCCGGCGCAAACCGGGGCCTTTTTTTTCATGTTCGGACCTGACGGCTTATTCGGCAGCCGGCTTCTTGGCGCGTGACTTGGGCTTGGGCGCAGCGGTGTCGGCGGACGCCGGCGCTTCGGCCGCACCAGCATCGTCACCGGCCTTGGCCGCCTTGGGCTTGCGCGCAGCCTTCGGCTTGTCCGCCTTCGTTGGAGCCTCGGTTACGGCCGCGGCTGCGTTCGCTTCCTCCGCAGCATCACCGCTCTTCGACGCTGTTTCGTCACTCGAGGCAGCCTTGCCCTTCTTCGCCGCCGGCTTCGCCTGATCATGATCGTGGTCGTGGTCGCAATCCGGCCCGTGGACGTGAGCCGCAGGCGCAACGTCCTCGTCCGCCTCGATCGCTGCTTCCAGCTCGGCGCGCGTCACTTCGCGATCGGTGACCGTGGCCTTGCCAAACAGGAAGTCGACTACCTTTTCCTCGAACAGCGGTGCCCGCAGTTGCGCAGCGGCGAGCGGGTCGTTCTGGATATACTCGACGAAGCGCTGACGATCTTCGGGGCGATATTGCTGCGCTGCCTGCGCGATCAGCCGGTTCATCTCGTTGCTGTCGATGGTGACCCCGTTGGCCTGGCCGATTTCCGACAACAAGAGTCCAAGCCGCACGCGACGTTCGGCGATCTTGCGATATTCATCGCGATCATTTTCGAGCTCGGCCCTAGCGGCTTCCGGGTCGGCCTCGTTCGCGATTTCGCTCTCCAGCTGGCGCCAGATCTGCGCGAACTCCGCTTCGACCATCGACGGCGGCACCTCGAAATCATGCGCGTCCGCCAGCTGGTCGAGCAGGCGCCGCTTCATGTGCGTGCGGGTGAGCCCATTATGCTCCTGTTCGACCTGCTCGGTCATGATCTTGCGCAGCTGGTCGATGCCCTGCAGCCCGAGTTGCTTGGCGAAATCATCGTCGAGCTTCGTCTCGGCCGCCTGCTTGACCGCAGTCACGGTGACCGCGAACACCGCGTCCTTGCCCGCAAGATTCTCGGCGGGATAGTCGGCCGGAAAGGTGACTTTCACCTCGCGCTCGTCGCCGACCTTGGCGCCGGCAAGCTGTTCTTCAAAGCCGGGGATCAACTGACCCGAGCCGAGCTCGACCGCCATCCCGCTGCCCGTGCCGCCATCGAAGGCGACCCCGTCGACGCTGCCGGCGAAGTCCATCACCACCTGGTCACCAGTCGCGGCGGAGTGACCTTCCGGCGCGTCCTCGAAGCGCTTGGACTGGCTGGCGATCCGCTCGAGCTGCGCGTCGACCGCGGCGTCGTCGACCGGCACCTGCAGTCGTTCGAGCTTCAGATCGTCGAGCGCGGGCACGTCGAACGCCGGCAGGACTTCGAGCGCGACCTTGACCGCCGCGTCGCCGCCGACCTCATAGCCTTCCTCAAGTTCGATGGTCGGCGCCATTGCCGGGCGCAGCTTCTCGCCCGCTACCAGCGCATCGACGCCCTCACGCACGCTGCGCTCCAGCGCCTGCTGCATCAGCTGCGGGCCGTGCATCTTGCGGACCAAATTCGCCGGCACCTTGCCGGGGCGGAAGCCGGGCATGCGCACCGACGGCGCGATCGCCTTCAGCTCGGTATCCACCCGCGCCTCGATGTCGGCAGCGGGGATGGTCAGCGTGTAAGCGCGCTTGAGGCCTTCGTTCAGCGTCTCGACGTGCGGCATCGGTCTCTTTCTCAAAGCTCTTGGCGAGCGGTAGCTGGACGGGTCACATCCAGCCGCCGCCCGGACGGAAATTCTCGCGTCGAACCGGCCATGCGGACGGCTTGGTTGGTGCGGGCGAAGGGACTCGAACCCCCACGTCTTTCGACACTGGAACCTAAATCCAGCGCGTCTACCAATTCCGCCACGCCCGCAGCGCCGTCACCAGCCACCTGCCCCAAGGGAGCCCGGAAGCGCGGTCGACGTGAACGCGCGGCTCTATAGCAAGCGCGCCCTCAAGGGCAAGCGAGCGCGGGAACGTGCCGTGCCTCGCCCGCGTTGACTCGCTGAACCCTGCACCGTCCTGCCCAGCAGAGCTGATAAGGAACGATGATGGCGAGTGACCCCAACGCCCCGCTGCCGAACCCCGGCGCGCCCGATCTCCCGCTCAACCCAGTCCCCTCGCCGCCGTCGGAGGCGCCGGGCAATCCCAACCCAGCGGAAATCCCCGAAGACCCCTCGCCAGGTCATGCCGATCCCAGTCAGATCCCGGGCGGCGGCGACGTCATCCAGCCGGGCAACACGCCCGACGAGATCGTGCCCCTCTGATCGTCAGAGATCGATCAGCAACCGGGTCGGGTCTTCGATCGCTTCCTTGACGCGCACCAGGAACGTCACCGCCTCGCGACCGTCAATCAGACGGTGGTCATAGGAGAGGGCGAGGTACATCGTCGGGCGCACGACAACCTGGCCGTCGCGCACGACCGGGCGCTCCTCGATGCGGTGGAGCCCCAGCACCGCGCTCTGCGGCGGGTTGATGATCGGCGTCGACATCAGCGACCCGAACACGCCGCCGTTGGAAATGGTGAAGGTGCCGCCCTGCATCTCCTCCATCTTGAGCGTGCCGGCCTTGGCGCGCGCACCGAAGTCGCCGATCGCCTTTTCGATCTCGGCGAAGCTCATTTGGTCGGCGTTGCGAACCACCGGCACGACGAGGCCGTTGGGCGCCGACACCGCCACCGACACGTCGAGATAGTCGTGATAAACGATCTCATCGCCTTCGATCGCCGCGTTGACCGCCGGCACATCCTTTGCCGCCAGCGCCACCGCCTTGGTGAAGAAACCCATGAAGCCGAGGCGGACCTGGTGCTTCTTCTCGAACAGGTCCTTGTACTTGGTACGCGCCTCGATGACCGCGCTCATGTCCACATCGTTGAACGTGGTGAGCAGCGCGGCGGTGTTCTGCGCCTCCTTCAGGCGCCGCGCGACCGTCTGCCGCAGCCGCGACATGCGCACGCGCTCCTCGCGCCGCTCGCCGCCGGCGGCGGGCGCGGGGCTCGGCGTCGGGGCACTTGCGGGAGCTTCCGGCGCCTTCGCCGCCGCCTCGATATCCGCGCGCGTCACGCGGCCGTCTCGGCCCGAGCCGGCGACAGCGGCCGGGTCGATCCCGGTTTCCCCCGCCGCACGACGGGCTGACGGCGCAAGCGTCGCCGGATCGGCGCTCTTTGCGGGCGAATCCGTCTTGGCTAGCTGAGCCTCCGTCGGAGCCGGCTTCGGCTCGCTCGCCACCGCCGGCGCGGACGCAGCCGCCGCAGCGCCCGACCCCTCTTCGATCGTCGCGATTACCGCGCCGACCGCGACCGTGTCGCCTTCCTGCGCGACATAGGCGCCCATCACCCCCGCCACCGGGCTCGGCACCTCCACCGCCACCTTGTCGGTTTCGAGGCTGGCGATCGGCTCGTCGAGCGCAACCGGGTCGCCGGGCTTCTTCAGCCACTGGCCGATGGTCGCCTCGGTTACCGACTCACCAAGCGTGGGGACTTTGACTTCCGAGCTCATCACGTTCCTCTGAAGCTGCGCTGGGGCTTTGGGTTCCGCCCCTAACGATTGCACGCGGCAGGGTCCACCAGCGCGGTCAGGCCCCCGCCTTGCCGACCTCGCTCGGTTTGGAGGTGGGGTTGCCGCCCTCCGCGCGCACGCGGCGGATTTCGCCGCGCACGCTGAGGCCGAGCGCGTCGGCGACCAGCGCCGCCTGCTCGGTCTGGTGGCGACTCATCAGCCCCGTTGCAGGCGACGCTGCCGGCGCGCGACCGGCGTAACGGGCACGCATCCCCGCCTTGCCCGCCGCCGCGAGCGCATCTTCGATGAACGGTTCGACGAAGAACCAGGCGCCGTTATTCTTCGGCTCCTCCTGGCACCACACCACCTCTTCGAGGTTCGGCATCTTCGCCACCCGCGCCGCCAGCGGTTCGCCGGGGAAGGGATAGAGCTGCTCGAGGCGCACGACGGTGGTGTCGCCGAGGCCATTCTTGTCGCGCGCTTCCATCAGGTCATAAGCGACCTTGCCCGAACACAACACGAGCCGCTTGACCGCCTCGTCGGCGGGCGCGGTGCGGTCGGACATGATGCGCCGGAAGTGCGCTTCGCCGATGAAATCCGCCCGCGCCGATACCGCCAGCTTGTGCCGCAGCAGCGACTTCGGCGTCATGATCACCAGCGGCTTGCGGAACGGACGAAGCATCTGGCGCCGCAGCACATGGAAATAGTTGCTCGGCGTGGTGATGTTGCAGACCTGGATATTGTCGCCTGCGCACAGTTGCAGGAAGCGTTCGAGCCGCGCCGAGCTATGCTCCGGCCCCTGACCTTCATAGCCGTGGGGCAGCAGCATCACGAGCCCGTTGGCGCGGAGCCATTTGGCCTCGCCCGCCGCTATGAACTGGTCGATCATGGTCTGCGCGCCGTTGGCAAAATCGCCAAACTGGGCTTCCCACAGCACCAGCGTGCGCGGATCGGCGAGCGCATAGCCATATTCGAAGCCGAGCACGCCGTATTCGGAAAGCGGGCTGTCGAGCACTTCGAACTTCGCTTCAGGCAGCGTCGCGAGCGGGACGTAGCGGCGTTCGCTCGCCTGATCGACCCACACCGCATGTCGCTGGCTGAACGTGCCGCGGCCTGAATCCTGCCCCGACAGGCGGACATCGTGCCCCTCCGCCACCAGCGTGCCGAAGGCGAGGCTCTCCGCCGTCGCCCAATCGAACACGTCGCCTTCGCTGGCAGCGAACATCGCCGCGCGGCCGTCGATGACCCGCTTCAGCGTCTTGTGCACTTCGAGGTCGCCGGGGATGGTGGTCAGCACCTGCCCGACGCGATCGAACAAGTCGTCGTAGACGCCGGTCGCGACGTTGCGGCGCCCCTCCTCGGGTTCGGCCGGCGCATGCAGTCCCGACCAGCGCCCTGCGAACCAGTCGGCCTGATTGGCCTTGTAGCTGGCGCCGGCGGCGAACTCTTCCTCCAGCCGCGCCACGAACCCCTGCCGCATCGCGTCGGCATCGGCATCGCTAACCACGCCCTGCTGCGTCAGCCGCTCCTGGTAAAGCGTCGACACCGGCGGATGCTGGCGGATCGCCTGATACATGACCGGCTGGGTGAAGCTCGGCTCGTCGCCCTCATTGTGCCCGAAGCGGCGGTAGCACCACATGTCGATCACGATGTCGCGCTTGAACCGCTGGCGGAAATCGATCGCCAGCTTGCACGCGAAGGTCACGGCCTCCGGATCGTCGCCGTTGACGTGCAGAATCGGCGCCTGAATCCCCTTCGCGACGTCCGACGGATAGGGCGAGGACCGCGCGAACTGCGGGCTGGTCGTAAAACCGATCTGATTGTTGACGATGAAGTGAATGCAACCGCCGGTGTTATACCCACGCACGCCCGAGAAGCCGAGGCATTCCCAAACGATGCCCTGCCCGGCGAAGGCAGCGTCGCCGTGGATCAGCACCGGCAGCACTTCGTCGTTGGCATCGAGATTGTCGCGCATCGTCTGCTGCGCGCGCACCTTGCCCAGCACGACGGGGTTCACCGCCTCCAGGTGACTGGGGTTGGGGACGAGGCTCATGTGCACCTCGATCCCGTCGAAGCTGCGGTCCGACGAGGTGCCGAGGTGATATTTGACGTCGCCCGAACCGGCCACGTCATCGGGGTTGGCACTGCCGCCCGCGAATTCGTGGAAGATCACGCGGTACGGCTTGGCCATCACGTTCGCGAGGACGCTCAGCCGCCCTCGGTGCGCCATGCCGTACACGATCTCGCGCACGCCATATTGGCCGCCGTACTTGATGATCGCCTCGAGCGCGGGGATCATCGATTCGCCGCCGTCGAGCCCAAAGCGCTTGGTGCCGACATATTTGCGGGCGAGGAATTTTTCCCACTCCTCCGCTTCGATCACCTTGTTGAGGATCGCGCGCTTGCCTTCGGGCGTGAAGTCGATCGCCTTGTCCGCGCCCTCCATCCGGTCCTGAAGAAACCGACGCTCGTCGAGGTCGGTGATGTGCATATATTCTATGCCGACCTTGCCGCAGTAGTTGGCGCGCAGCACCGCTAGCAGCTCGCGAATCGTCGCCCATTCCAACCCGAGCGTTCCGCCAAGATAGACGCGTGTGTCGAGTTGGTCCGCACCGAAGCCATGATATTCGGGCGTCAGGTCCGCCGGAATCTCGCTGTGCTTGAGGCCGAGCGGATCGAGGTCCGCCGCCAGATGCCCGCGCACGCGATAGGTGCGCACCAGCATCATCGCCCGGATCGACGCATCCGCCGCGGCGGTCGCCTGCGCCTCGCTCAACGCGGGCACCGCGCCCGCCTTCGCCGCCTTGTCCGCCGCGGCCTTGACCGCGACCTGCATCTGCGTCGGGTCGAGCCCCGCGGTCAGCGCGTCGGTGTCGAGCAGAGGCCACGCATCGCGCGCCCACGAGGGCCGAGCTTCGGGGGTTGCGAAATCCTGGGGGGAGAGGTCGTTCACAGCTCTATCCGTTAGGCGGCGGGTCTCACCGCAGCCCTAATGGCAACTCCAGCGCACGTCACCATGCGAAGGGCGTTATTGCGGCCGCGACGCAATCGACTCCGCGATGCGTCGCAGCCGGCAATCGTCAGCCCTTGAGCACCTCGACCAGCGTGGTACCGAGTTCACTGGGGCTCGCCGCGACTTTGATGCCGGCGGCTTCCATTGCGGCGATCTTGTCTTCGGCGCCGCCCTTGCCGCCCGACACGATCGCGCCGGCGTGGCCCATGCGGCGACCGGGAGGCGCGGTGCGGCCGGCGATGAAGCCGACCATCGGCTTCTTGCGGCCGCGCTTGGCTTCGTCGGCGAGGAATTGCGCTGCGTCTTCCTCGGCGCTTCCGCCAATCTCACCGATCATGATGATCGATTTGGTTTCGTCGTCGGCAAGGAACAGTTCGAGCACATCGATGAAGTTGGTGCCGTTGACCGGATCGCCGCCGATACCGACCGCGGTCGACTGGCCGAGCCCGGCGTTCGTCGTCTGGAACACCGCCTCATAGGTGAGTGTGCCCGAACGCGACACCACGCCGACGCTGCCCTTCTTGAAGATCGAGCCCGGCATGATGCCGATCTTGCACTCGTTCGGCGTCAGCACGCCCGGGCAGTTCGGCCCGATCAGTCGGGACTTCGAACCTTCGAGCTTGGCCTTCACCTTGACCATGTCGAGCACCGGGATGCCTTCGGTAATGCACACGATCAGCGGCATCTCCGCCTCGATCGCCTCGATGATCGAAGCGGCGGCGAACTTCGGCGGCACATAGATGCACGACGCGGTGGCGCCGGTGCGCTCCATGCCCTCGGCGACCGAGTTGAACACGGGCAGGCCGATATGCGTCGTCCCGCCCTTCCCCGGCGTCACCCCGCCGACCATCTGCGTCCCGTAGGCGAGCGCCTGTTCGGTATGAAAGGTACCGGTCGCCCCGGTCATGCCCTGCGTCAGGACCTTGGTGTTCTTGTCGACGAGGATGGACATGAGGGTCGAGCGCTCCAATTATCTTCGATGGGTCGCAGATGGGGATAAAGGCTGCTCGAGGTCGAGCGGCCAGGACGCCATTGGCCCAAAATTATCGTCCGCGCCAGCGTCTAACGCAATTCCGCCAGCGGCCGGCGCGGTCAGACGTGCTTAGCGCGTGGCAGGCATCGGGACAGTGATGATACGAAATCCGGGGCTTTCCCGCGTCCCGGTCTGCGCAAGGTGCATAAGCGTTTCCGGCGTACTGAACACGGGGTCGCCCGATGACCGCCCGCGGGCGGTGAAATGGGTCGATAGGGTCGCGACAAGCTGATCGAACGCGCTTGCGCCGGACAGCCGTCCCACGATTGCGCAGGTCTGGCTGCCACTTGCGGACGCAGGCGGGAGCAGGAGCAGCGGATCACCGTGACCCTTGGAAAAGATCGGCAAAGGCGTCCCGGTCGGACGACCGTTCACCTCGGCCCGAGCACGCCTCCAACCGAGCTCTTGTACGCGATCCGCCGCGACGACGCCCGGCCCGACAGCCGCGATGCAATCACGCACTCCTGCAACGACGGCCTCAGGCTGCGCGGTTGGAATCTGCGCCGCGACGGGCGTTGAGAAGGCCAACGCCAAGGCGACAGCCCCGGCACGCCCCGCCATCAGAGACTTGCACACGCAAATTTCCTCTCGCTTAACCCTCAGGCGAGGCTTGGATCGAGCGTCTTGCACGCGGTCAGCAGCTCTTCCACCGCGTCGGTCGAGACCTTGAGGTTCGCCTTTTCCGAATCGGAGAGGTTGATTTCGACCACCTCCTCGATGCCGCCCGCGCCGATCACCGCGGGAACGCCGACGTAAAGGCCGTTGAGCCCGTATTTGCCGTCGACATAGGCCGCGACCGGGAGGATGCGCTTCTGGTCGCGGAGGTAGGCTTCGGCCATGGCGATGGCGCTCGTCGCGGGGGCGTAAAAGGCGCTGCCGGTCTTGAGCAGACCGACGATTTCACCGCCGCCACCGCGGGTGCGGGTGACGATTTCGTCGAGGCGCGCGGCGTCGACGCCCTTGATCTTGGCCATGTCGGCGACGGGGATGCCGCTGATGGTGGAATAGCTGAGCACCGGCACCATCGTGTCGCCGTGGCCACCCAGCACGAAGGCGTTGACGTCGCGCACGCTCACACCGAACTCCCACGCGAGGAAGGTCGCGAAGCGCGCGCTGTCGAGCACGCCCGCCATGCCCACGACCTTGTTGTGCGGCAGACCCGAGAACTCGCGCAGCGCCCACACCATCGCGTCGAGCGGATTGGTGATGCAGATCACGAAAGCGTCGGGGCAGTTGGCCTTGATGCCCTCACCCACCGCCTTCATGACCTTGAGGTTGATGCCGAGGAGGTCGTCTCGGCTCATCCCCGGCCGGCGCGGAACGCCCGCGGTGACGATCACCACGTCCGCGCCTGCGATGTCGGCATAATCATTGGTGCCGGTGATTTTGGCATCGAAGCCATCGACCGGGCCGCACTGCGCGAGGTCGAGCGCTTTGCCCTGAGGCACGCCCTCGGCGATGTCGAACAGCACCACGTCGCCCAGCTCGCGCAGCGCGGCGAGATGCGCCAGCGTGCCACCGATATTGCCTGCGCCGACGAGCGCGATCTTCTTGCGAGCCATGTGCGGTTGGACCCCTGTCTCAAGCGGTTCGGATTCGCCGCGCACCGGCGCGCGCAGCCTCGCGGCGTGCGTTAGGCGCGGGGGGTGCGATTGGCAACGGGTTCCCGGGCGCTTCCCCCCACCCCTTGTGGGGAGGGGGTGTCATTACGTCAGTGCGAGCCGTGCCCGCGTTCGAGCCAGTCGTCCGACAGCATTTCTTCGATGCGGCTGACGGTGCGCTCGAACTCGAACGCGCCGTCGCCGGCGGGATAGAGCTCCGCCGGAAGCGCATCGGCGCTGGCCAGCAGCTTCACGCCATATTCGTAGAGCGCATCGATCAGCGTGTTGAATCGTGCGGCTTCGTTGCGGAGCTCCGGCCCCATGCGCGGGATGCCGACGATGATGACGGTATGATAATTGCGCGCGATGGCAAGATAGTCCGCCGCACCGCGCGCCTCTCCGCACAGCCGCTTGAAGGAAAAAACCGCGACGCCCTTCAGGCTTTTGGGAACATGCAGCGTGCGGCCTCCGCCGACGTCGAGTTCAGCCGAGGGCACGCTGTCGCGGTCGTCGACCTGCCAGTCGGTCATGCGAAAGAAGGCGACCGACAGCGCGGCCGTGGCTTCCGCGCCATTAGGCACGTGCCAGCGCGTCAGCCCCGCCATGCGGTCACGGCGATAGTCGGTCGGACCATTCAGCGCGATCACCTCCAGCCGCCGCTCGATCAGCGCGATAAAGGGCAGGAAATGCTCGCGGTTGAGGCCGTTGAGATAAAGCTGGTTCGGCGCGCGATTGGAGGTGGTAACGATCGTCACCCCGCCCTCGATCAGCGCTGTGAACAGTCGCGACATGATCATCGCATCGGCACTGTTGTTGACGATCATCTCGTCGAAGCAAAGCAACCGCGCCTCCCCCGCCATGTCGCGAGCGACGGCGATGACCGGATCGCCCGCCTCGCTCGCACGCGCAGCGCGCAGCCGGGCGTGGACCTCGGCCATGAAGGCGTGGAAGTGCGCGCGACGTTTGTCGGCAACGGCGACCTGATCGTGGAACAGGTCCATCAGCATCGACTTGCCGCGGCCGACGCCACCCCAGAGGTAGATGCCCGCGGGCGCCTCTGCCCGTCGGGCAAGCCCGATACGCATGAGGAAGCGCTGGGGCCTGGCCTCGGCGCTCAGCGCGTCGGCCAGCGCGTCAAGCCGCATCGCCGCTGCGCGCTGCTCGGCATCGGGCCGCAGCTCGCCGCCCGCGACCAGCGCGTCGTAAGCGGCGAGGACAGCGCTCATCGCGGCGACGGTTTGCGAATGGTACCGGCGAAGCTCGCCACCATCGTATCGCCTTGCACGACGAGCCCGCGCAGAAAAACGAGCCGCCCCGTCTCGCGCACCAGTTCGGTCACCGCGTCGAGCGGCTCGCCGATGCGACCCGCCCCCACGAACTGCGTCGACAGGTCGAGCGTCACCGCCGGCCCTGCGCCCATCACCCCGAACTGATGCGAAGCGGCGAACAGCGCGATGTCGATGAAGCCCAGCGTGACGGCGCCGTGCACGTGATCGCCGAGGTTGCTGTGCTGGCGCGTCGGCAGCATCCGCACCCGCGCGACAGGGCGTCCATCGGGCAGATCCGCCTCGCGCCGTACCGACAGCGGTTCGAGCAGCGCGTTGAAGCGCGTCGGATCGGCGAGGTTCCAGCTGACCCAACCGTCAGCAAGCGGCGCCGACACAAAGTGCGTGCCCGCCCGCTCGCCCGCCTCACCGGCGAGCCGCGTGGTCGGCGCGAGCCCCTTCATCACCTCGCTCAGACGGTGCGCTCCACCATCAGCTTCTTCACCTCGGCAATCGCCCGTGCGGGGTTGAGCCCCTTGGGGCAGGCGTTGGCGCAGTTCATGATCGTGTGGCAGCGGTAAAGGCGGAACGGGTCTTCCAGCTCGTCGAGCCGTTCGCCCGCAAATTCATCGCGACTGTCCGCCAGCCAGCGATACGCCTGCAGAAGAATCGCCGGACCCAGGAACTTATCGCTGTTCCACCAGTAGCTCGGGCAGCTCGACGAACAGCAGGCGCACAGGATGCATTCGTAGAGGCCGTCGAGCTCGGCGCGCTGCTCAGGCGACTGCAGCCGCTCCTTGCCCGACGGCGCCGTCGTCTTGGTCTTCAGCCACGGCTCGATCGAGGCATATTGCGCGTAGAAATGCGTGAAGTCGGGGACGAGGTCCTTGATCACCTCCATCGTGGGCAACGGCGTGATCGTCACATCGCCCTTCAGATCCTCGATCGCCGTGGTGCACGCGAGCCCGTTGAGCCCGTTCATGTTCATCGAACACGACCCGCAAATCCCCTCGCGGCACGAGCGGCGAAAAGTCAGCGTCGAATCGATCTCGCCCTTGATCTTGAACAGCGCGTCGAGAACCATCGGGCCGCAATCGTCGAGATCGATCTCGAACGTGTCATAGCGCGGATTCTGGCCGCTCTCTGGGTCGTAGCGGTAAATCTTGAACCGCTTGACCCGCTTGCCGCCCTCCACGCGATTGACGACGCGCGGGGCGCTGATGCGGCTGTTGGCGGGCAGGCGGAATTGAGCCATCGGTGTTCAAGTCTCTCGGTCAGACGCGCGCGGATGGGACTTGGGCGCGGCCCTTCGCACTTGGCTTGTCGCACGGCGCGTTGCAAGTATTTGCGTCAGCGATCGCCGCCGGGTTCCGCCCGCCCTTGCGCCAGCATCCGCCGCGCCGCCGCCACCGCGTCGTCAAGCAGCGGCGCATCCCGCCGAAACGGACGAGCGAGCGGCATGACGCTGCCGGCATGGGTCATGCCCGGGTAAAGCTGAACCTCTACCGGCGCGCCCACCCGGCGCAGCGCGGCACTGAGGTTGTCGATATTGCGCCGTTTGACGCTCGTATCCGCCGTCCCCCACGCGAGCCACATCGGCGGGGCATCCGCGCGAGCGAAATTGACCGGCTGCGTGTCGCCGATTGGCTGCGCGCGGCCCATCACGCGATCCGAGCCCGAGCCCGGCTCGAACGGCAGCCAGTCGTACGGACCGGCAAGGCCGATCACCCCGGCCACCACCGCATTGTCGCTGCCCAGCCAGCGGCGGTCGAGCGCCACCAGCGTCGCGATATGCGCGCCGGCGCTGTGCCCGGCGAGCACCAGCCGCTCCCCATCGCCGCCGTAGCGCGATGCATTGTGTCGTGCCCAGCGCACTGCCGCAGCGGCATCCTCCATGAAGCGCGGCCACCGTCCAGCCTCGCCCAGACGATAGCCCGCCACCACGGTTACAAAGCCACGGCTCGCAAAGGCGCGGCCAGCGAAGCCATAGGCTTCACGACTGCCGCTCGTCCAACCGCCGCCGTGAAACCAGACGATCACCGGCGCACGCTGACCGGGCGCGAGCCGTGCTGGCGCCCAGACATCGACTCGCTCCACTTCGTCCGGGCCGTAGGAGACCGCTCGCGCGACCTGCCGCACCGGAACTTCGCGCGCGTCGGGCGGGCTCAGCCGATCGAGCAGATTGAGGAGGCCGGGCTGCGTCCAGCCCGAGGCGGACCCCGCCCCCACCGCCATCAAACCGAGCAGCGCCGCAAGCCTGACCAGCCACTTTCGCATTATCAGCCTCTTTGACTTGCCTTGCGCTCCACAGGCCCGCACAGTCGCACCATGACACAGCTTTGGCTCATCGTGAATCGTGCGAGCGGCAGCTTCGATGAGGCGATCATCGAGCAAGTCCTCGAAGCGGCCCAGCAGCACGGCGGCACGCTCGCCAAGGTCGTGTCGCTGCCCGACGATGAACTGCCAACCCGCGAGGCGCTGGAGGCCGCGGGGGTCGACATGCTCGCCATCTATACCGGCGATGGCACCATCAACGGCACCTGCGCCAGGATCGGGGAGTGGCCGGGCCGCGTGCTGGTCCTGCCGGGTGGGACCATGAATCTGCTGGCGCGACGCCTCCACGGCGACGACGCCGATCCCGCCGAGATCGTTGCGAGGGCACTTTCGACGCCCGATCGCAGCCAGTCGGTGACGGTGCTCGAAAGTGATGATCCCGAGCTCGACATCACTGGGCTCGTCGGGGCGTTCGTCGGGCCGACCACGGCCTGGGGGGACGTGCGAGAGGTGCTGCGCCGCCGCGACATCGGCGGCCTCCTCGAAGCGATCCCTCGCGCGGTGCGCGAGACATTTCAGGGGCACCAGGTGTTCGTTGCCGGCAGCGATCGGACGTATCCCGCGATCTATGTCGAGCCGGTCGACGGGCGGCTCGACCTGATGGGCTACAGTGCGGACGGCGCGGGCGATCTCCTCAGCCACGGATTTGCCTGGATGGGTGGCGATTTTCGCAACGGCCCCCACGACGACCTGGGCTCCTGCACCGAGGTCACGATCAATTCGCAAGCGGGCACGGTCGGCTTGCTCGTCGATGGCGAGCGCGGTGAGGCGGGGACCCCGCTCGTCCTGCGCGCGCGCACGTCGCCGTTGCAGTTTGTCGCCACCAAAAGCGATGCTACCGCGCCGGCATGATCCGACTTTTCCACGCGAGCGACCTTCATTTCGGTTGTGAGGACCGCGCCGCGCTCGACTGGTTCGCCGCCTGCGTGGAGCGGGAGAAGCCCGAGGCGTTGGCGATCACCGGCGACCTCACCATGCGCGCGCGCCAGCGCGAATTCGACGCCGCGGGGGACTGGATCGCCGCATTGAAGGCGCCGGCGACGGTCGAGGTTGGCAACCACGACCTCCCTTATTTTAACCCGCTCGAACGCTTCACCCGCCCATACAAGCGCATCCGCCGCATTGAGCGGCTGGTGGAACGCGAGATCGAATTGCAGGGGCTCGCCATCGTCCCGCTTAAGACCACGGCGCGCGCGCAATGGCGGCTCGACTGGTCCAAGGGCGCGGTCGGCGACAAGGCCCTCGCCAAGACGATGGATGCGCTCGCGAAACTGCCGCCCGACCCACAGCGCGTCACGCTGATCACCGCGCACCATCCGCTCGAGGAGGCGGGGACGCGCGGCCAGGCGCTCACCGCGGGGGGCAAGCGCGCGCTCGCAGCGCTCGCGGGCGCTGGCGTTACCGCGGTGCTGTCGGGTCACGTCCACGACGCGTTCGACCTGATGCGAGAAACCGCCAACGGCCCGATTCGCATGATTGGGGCGGGCACACTGTCACAGCGCATCCGCTCGACACCCCCATCCTTCAACGAACTGCGCATCGCGAACGGCATCGTCGACGTGCGCGTGCGGACCTACGGCGAAAACCCGCCGACCGAGGACATGCAGATCCCTGACGTGCCCGAGGATTCGCAGGTGCGCCCCGGGGAACCCGTTGCCCCGCGCGCGGCGCCGTCGACCACGAGTTGAGAGCGGACGCGCTGCCGCGTCACTCGCGCCACCAGCGCTGGGTCCAGATATAGGCGCCCGGAATCGGCTCGCCGCGACCGTTGCGCGCGGGTTCGAACCGAAAGCGCTGGGTGATGAGCTCGCAGGTGATACGGTCGAGTTCCGGCTGACCGCTCGACCGTAACGTGCTGCAACCACTGACTCGCCCCGACGGGTCGATCAGCAACCGGACGGTCGTGTCACCGGTGCCCTGAAAGCGGCGATATTCCCGCGGCAACTGGCGCTCGGTGAATGCCCCCGACCGATATATGACGCGGCTTCCTCCACCGCCGCCCCCGCCATCGCCGCTGCCCCCCGCGCCGCTGCCTGTGCCAGTACCGACGCCGCCCGCCCCGGTGCCGGTGCCCGCGCTGGCAGCGCCCGCGCTGTTGGCGTCGCTGGAGCCTCTGACCGGGGCTGCCAGCGGCGCGTCGACTTTCAGCTTCGGCGGCGGGGCGACGACCTCGCGCGGCGTCGCCTTCTTCGCCGGGGGCGCGGCGGCAGCCTCCTTGCGCGGTGGGCGGGGGTCCGCCCGCTTTTCCGGCTTGGGAGGTGGTGGCGGCGGCGGAGGCGGCGGCGGCGGCGGCGGTGGCTCGACCTTGACGGTGCTCGCGCGCAAGCTTTCGACCAACTCACCGGGCGTCGGCATCCGGATGCCGTTGACCAGCCCCCAGCCGATTAGCGCCGCAATGGCCAGCGATGCTGCCAGTGCGACCGTCCGCACGCCGCCGTCGCTGCTATCCCCATAGGCCATGACCGCCAACCTAATGCGGATGACTGGCCAAACAATGAACCACGCCGAGCGGCCGATCTCCAACGAAAAGGGGGAGGAGTGTTGCCACCCCTCCCCCTTTCCGAAACTTGCGAAATCGCCGTGTTTTAGCGCTTCGAGAACTGGAAGCTGCGGCGAGCCTTGGCCCGGCCGTACTTCTTGCGCTCGACCACGCGGCTGTCGCGGGTGAGAAAGCCCGCGGCCTTCACCGCGCCGCGCAGCGCCGGTTCGTAACGGGACAGCGCCTGCGCGATGCCGTGCTTGACCGCGCCGGCCTGGCCGGAAAGCCCACCGCCCTTGACCGTCGCGACCACGTCATACTGACCATCGCGGCCGGCAACGCCGAACGGCTGGTTGATGACGAGGCGCAGCGTCGGACGCGCGAAATAGATTTCCTGGTCGCGGCCGTTGACGACGATCTTGCCCGTGCCCGGCTTCACCCAGACGCGCGCGATGGCGTTCTTACGGCGACCGGTGGCATAGGCGCGACCCTGCTTGTCGATCTGCTGCTCACGCAGCGGCGCGGTCTGCACCGGCGCGGCAGGCGCCTCGTCGGTGCCGGTGGCGATCGTGCCGATGTCGGCGAGCGAGTTGACGGTATCGGCCATTACGCACCCACCTTGTTCTTGCGGTTCATACCCGCGACGTCGAGAGTTTCAGGGTTCTGCGCGAGGTGCGGATGCGTGTCCCCGGCATAAATCCGCAGGTTGCGCATCTGTTGGCGACCGAGCGGGCCGCGCGGGATCATGCGCTCGACCGCCTTTTCCAGCACGCGCTCCGGGAAGCGGCCGGCGAGCACCTTGTCCGCGGTCACTTCCTTGATGCCGCCGACGTAGCCGGTGTGCTTGTAATAGGTCTTGGTCTTGAGCTTGTTGCCCGTGAACCGAACCTTGTCCGCATTGATGATGACGACGTGATCGCCATTGTCGACGTGCGGGGTGAAATCCGGCTTGTGCTTGCCGCGCAGCAGGTTGGCGACGATCGTCGCGACGCGGCCGACCACCAGCCCGTCCGCGTCGATCAGCACCCATTTCTTGTCGACGGTCGCGGCGTTCGCCGATCGCGTCGTCTTGGTCAGCGCCTTCATCGAAGGGTCCTCGAACAAGGGAGCGGCCGCGCAACGCAGACCGCTCAGCATAACAATCGCCACCCGGTCACCCGAGCGACGTTGCAGGCGCCTCTACGCGATGGCGTAAAAAGATCAAGTCTCCTGCGGCTTCCACGACAGGTATCTAGTTACCGTTGCCCGATGCGGTGCGCGGAGGTCGTTGCCGCCACGACCAAAAGCGCGGCCGACGCCTGGTGAGCGACGGCAATCCACAGTGCGACGCCCGACGTTAAGGTCGCGATGCCGAGCAGGAATTGGAGGGTGACGAGCGCGTGCAGCGCGCGCCCTTCGGCACGGCCTCCGGCCCGAACGGCGCGCACGCCAAGCCAGATCATCGCACCAAAGGCCACCACCGCCCACCAGCGATGCGCAAATTGCACGACCACCGGATTATGAACCAGGTCGGCGAGCGCATTGGGCAGCATGGGCGTGCCCGACGGAAACAATTCATCGCCCATCAGCGGCCAGGTGGGGAACGCGTAGCCAGCACGCAATCCCGCGACGAACGCTCCCCAGAGGATCTGCACCGCCAGGATCGTCAGCGTTATCACCGTGACCCGCGTCAGCAGGGCGGGGTGCGCAGCCTCGTCGCGTGCCTTCTCCGCGAGGTCCCGGGCGGTCCACACGATCCCCCCGAGCAGGATCAGCGCCAACGAAAGATGGACCGCGAGCCGCAGGTGAGAGACGTCGACCCGCCCGCTCAGTCCCGATGAAACCATCCACCAGCCGACCGCGCCCTGCAGACCGCCCAGCGCCAACAGAGCCGACAGCCGCACCCCGTAGCCGCGCGGGATTGCCCGACGAACCGCGAACCATAGCAGCGGCAGGGCGTAAACGACGCCGATCAGCCGCCCCAGCAGGCGATGCGCCCACTCCCAGAAAAAGATGAACTTGAATTCGTCGAGCGTCATCGACGCGTTGACGGTCTGCGCTTCCGTCGTCGTGCGGTAGAGCGCGAACGCATGTTCCCAGTCGGTCTGGCTGATTGGAAACACGACGCCGGTGATCGGGCGCCATTCGGTGATCGACAGGCCGGATTCGGTGAGGCGCGTGATCCCGCCGACGATCACCATCATCACGATCAGCGCCGCGACGACATAAAGCCACCGGACCATCGAACGCAGCTGGCGCGTGTCCGACCCGGCAATGCTGTGCGAACGTGGGGGAGCGAGCATCGGCCCGCTATCGGACTCTGCGCGCGCGTCCGCAAGTCAGACCTTGTGCACGATCCCGTACGCCAGCAGGCGACGCGCGAGCGCCTCCCCATGCGCATAGTCGAGGTCCGCGATGCGAAACGGACGCCCGTCCAGCGCCCGCGTCAGCGCCGCGCCGCTGTCGGCGATGAACCACAGCACCCCGCCAGGCGCGAGCAGGCGCCAACGATGCTCGCCGGCATCTTCGCGCTCCAGGCGGACGAGGACATGCGGCACGCGGGCAAACTCGGCTTCGGCCACGTCCGCGCGCGCGCCGAGGATGGTCCCGTCGTTAAATGCCGCGCGGGTCCGGAGAAAGCTGTCCGACAGGATGTCCATCGCCGGATCGAGCCGCATTTCGCGCGCGAGAGTTCCCCCGAGCTCCGCGAGCGTCGCGCGCGCCTCAGTCCGGTCGAAATCCGGGCGAGCGTAGCCGGCCGGGAGGCTGCGGCGAAAAGCGGGTTCGCGCAGCGCGACCTCCGACACCGCCTCGAGCACCAGGTCGGCCCAGGTCCGGCTGATCACACCGGCGGTGATGTGCAGGCTGGCTTCCGTGCCGGACGTGGCAGCGTCATGCATCAGGCCGCGCGGCACGTAGGCGACGTCGCCCGCGCGCAGCGTGAACTCGGCGACGCATTCGCCCTTTATGTGGCGACCGGAATGATAGCGTTCGCCGCGATACGGCGTGTCGAGCGGCACATTGTAAAGCCGCCACAGCTTCTCCCCCTCGACCTGCATCACGAACACATCATGATTGTCGAAGTGGGTCGGAAAGCCCTGCGCGTCGCTCGGCGTCAGATAAAGGTTGGTTTGAAGGTGCGCTGACAGCGCCCATTCGAGGCCCTGGCACAGCCGTCCCAGCGCCGGCACCAGCCGCTGCCCCTGGTTGATGATGACCGTCGCGCCCAGCCGATAATGCTGCGCCACGGCGCCGCGGTCGATGCAACCCTGATCATCGATATAAGCGCTGTCGGCGACGCCATCGTCACGGCTCGCGTCCGCGAGCAGCAGGTCGCCCTCCTTGAGGTCGGTGCCGGTGACGATCCGATCGATCTCGGCAATGCTGACGAGCGAGCGAAACCGGTCGCTGGCTGCGCCCGCTTCGGCAGCACGGACGACCAGCCAGTCCCGCTCGTAAACTTCCTCGAGGAAGCGCGCCGCCGCCGCCCGGCCCAACAAGGCTGCCAGCGGATCGCGGTGCCAGTCTGCGTGATCGAGCATGCCCCTCCCCCCGCGGCGCCGCAACATCTTGGACGCCGGATATAGAAAAGGCGAGACGCGATCCTTCGCGCTCGCCCTTTTGATCGAATCGCTGCGCACCGTCACGGCGCGCAGCGTTCGATTGCCGTTAACCCGGACGCCCGCGGCCCACGCCGTCGGTGGGATCGCTGTCGGTGCGACCCGTGCGACCCTGGCCCGCCGAGTCGGTCGGATCGCTGTCGCTGCGCCCGTTATGCGTTCCGCGGCCGCGGCCCGCGCCGTCGGTCGGGTCGCTGTCCGTGCGGCCACGGTTGCCGCCGCGACCGCGACCAGCGCCGTCTGTGGGATCGCTGTCGGTGCGACCAGTGCGGCCCTGCCCCACGCTATCGGTCGGATCGCTATCGCTGCGCCCGGTTCCCGACCCACGGCCGCGCCCGGCCCCGTCGGTCGGATCGCTATCCGTCCGCCCCGTGCGGCCACGACCCGCCGCATCGGTGGGATCGCTGTCCGACACCTGCGCGCGCGCAGCCGTCCCGCCGAGGACGGTCGCCGCACCGGCAATGGCGACGCCGCCCATCACGCGGCCCAGGAAAGACCGGCGGTCGAGCTTCGATTCTTCGGACATTCGAACCCCCAAAATTCACAGGCCACGTCGGCCCTGCCAGAACTGCCCTGCGCATAACGTCGGCAGTTGCCGGCAATATGAACAATCGGGATTGCGGTTTCTACCCCCTTTTGGGGGTGACCTAGGTACAATGTCGTGGAGCGCACAAATGATATGTTGTAACATCGCGCTGTCCGCTCTAGATAACGCGCATGCGCCCCTCCGCCACTCATCACCACCGATGGTTTGATCGTGCCGGGGTCTTCCTGTCGCTCGCCTGCGCCGTGCACTGCACCCTCGGTGGCTTGCTGGTGGCATCGCTGGCAAGTGTGGGGGCGATGTTCGGTGGGCATGAGGTGCATCAGATCGGCCTCGTCCTCGCCATCCTGATCGGAGGCGGCGCGCTGTGGTTTGGCATCAGTGCCGGCCGACCACTGCGGGTGGTCCAGCTCGGCGTCGCCGGGCTGGCGCTGATGGCGTTGGCGCTGATCGCACCGCACGACCGTCCGATGTGGGAGACGCTGCTGACCCTCGCCGGCGCCGCGCTGCTGGCGCTTGCCCACGTGCTGAACCTGCGTACGTCGCGAAAGGCCGCGGCCGCCTGAAGCGCTTGGCAGCCGGCACCGGCGGCACTAGCTTGCGGCCATGCCTGCCGCGCTCGATCACGACCACCACGCTCACGGACGCGCGTTGACCGTGGCGGCACGGCGCGCGCTGGAGAGCGCGGGCGAACAGTGGACGCAAATGCGTGCTAACGTCTTCGACGAGCTTGCCGCACAGACGCGCCCCGCCTCCGCCTATGACATCGCCGCAAGGCTATCCGATCGCGCGGGTCGTCGCATCGCGGCCAACAGCGTCTATCGCATTCTCGCGTTGTTCGTGGCGAACAACCTTGCCCGCCGCATCGAAAGCGCGAACGCGTTCATGGTCAACAGCCATCCCGGCTGCGTGCACGATTGCATCTTTCTGATCTGTGAGAGCTGCGGCGCGGTCGCGCATATCGACGACGATGCTTTGGCCAACGACGTGCGCGCCGCATCGCGCGAAAGCGGATTTCGACCGACGCGCCCGGTCATCGAAGTGCACGGACGGTGCGCGGCGTGCGCGGCAGCCGACGCGTGAACTCGACAGGCCGCCTTGAGCAGGATAGCGCCTAGCACATGACCGAGGCTTCCCCGACCCCGCTGCTCGACCAGGTTCACCTGCCCGCCGACCTGCGTAAATTGTCGCAGGAAGAGCTGCGGCAGGTCGCGGACGAACTGCGACACGAAACGATCAGCGCGGTCGGCGTGACCGGGGGGCATCTCGGTTCGGGGCTGGGCGTGGTCGAGCTGACGGTCGCCATCCACCACGTCTTCAACACGCCCGACGACCGGCTGGTGTGGGACGTCGGGCACCAATGCTACCCGCACAAGATCCTGACCGGCCGCCGCGATCGCATCCGCACGCTGCGCCAGGGCGGCGGGCTGTCGGGCTTCACCAAGCGCAGCGAGAGCGAATATGACCCGTTCGGTGCGGCGCATAGCTCGACCAGCATTTCGGCCGCGCTCGGCTTTGCCATCGCCAACAAGCTGACCGGCGCCCCGGGGAAGGCAATCGCCGTGATCGGCGACGGGTCGATGTCCGCCGGCATGGCCTATGAGGCGATGAACAATGCCGCCCAAGCCGGCAATCGCCTCGTCGTCATCCTTAACGACAACGACATGTCGATCGCGCCGCCGGTCGGTGGGCTGTCTGCCTATCTTTCGCGGATTGTGTCGAGCAGGGAATTCCTCGGCGTGCGCGATGCGCTCAAGCGGCTCGCGCGCAAGCTTCCGGAGCCGCTGCACAAGGCGGCCCGCAAGACCGACGAATTCGCCCGCGGCATGGCCATGGGCGGCACCCTGTTTGAGGAGTTGGGCTTCTACTATGTCGGTCCGATCGACGGGCATAATCTCGACCATCTGATCCCGGTGCTCGAAAATGTGCGCGATGCGGCAGATGGGCCGTGTCTCGTCCACGTCGTCACCAAGAAGGGCAAGGGCTATGCCCCGGCCGAAGCGAGCGCCGACAAATATCACGGCGTCCAGAAATTCGACGTCGTCACCGGCGAACAGGTAAGGGGCCCCGCTGGTCCCCCCGCCTATCAAAATGTCTTTGGCGATACGCTCGCCAAACTCGCGGAAAGCGATCCGCGCATCGTTGCCATCACCGCCGCGATGCCGTCGGGCACGGGCGTCGACCGCTTTGCCCAGGCGCACCCCGACCGCGCGTTCGACGTCGGCATTGCCGAACAGCATGCGGTGACGTTCGCGGCCGGACTTGCGGCGCAGGGTCTGCGCCCCTTTTGCGCGATTTACTCCACCTTCCTCCAGCGCGCCTACGACCAGGTCGTGCATGACGTCGCGATTCAGAACCTCCCCGTCCGCTTCGCCATCGATCGCGCGGGGCTGGTGGGCGCGGATGGCGCTACCCACGCGGGCAGTTTCGACGTCACCTACCTCGCCACGCTGCCCAACTTCGTCGTGATGGCCCCCTCGGACGAGGCGGAGCTGGTGCACATGACCTACACCGCCGCTCTCCATGACAGCGGGCCGATTGCGTTCCGCTACCCGCGTGGCGGCGGCACCGGCGTGGCGCTGCCGGAGACGCCCGAGCAACTCGAGATCGGGAAGGGTCGCATCGTTCGTCAGGGCCAGAAGGTCGCGATCCTGTCGCTTGGCACCCGGTTGGGCGAGGCGCTCAAGGCGGCCGACCAGCTTGATGCTAAGGGCCTCAGCACCACGGTCGCCGACCTACGCTTCGCCAAGCCTTTGGACGAAACGCTGATCCGCCAGCTCCTTACCACGCATGAGGTGTGCGTGACGGTCGAGGAAAACGCCGTCGGCGGTTTCGGCGCGCACGTGCTGACGATGGCCAGCGATTCCGGGCTGATCGACGCAGGCCTGAAGCTCCGGACACTGCGGCTCCCCGACCTTTTCCAGGACCAGGACGCGCCCGACAAACAGTATGACGACGCCGGGCTCAACGCGCCGCACATCGTCGAAACGGTGCTGCGGGCGCTGCGCCACAACAGCGCCGGCGTCGAGGATGTCGGCGTCGCGTGATCCGCGGGCCCGGGGCGTCTGGGCCTCTCGTGAAACTCAGGCGAAGCGTTCCCGCACCTGCATCAGCGCCAGCGCTGCGCGCGCCGCGTCGCCGCCCTTGTCGAGCTGCGCGGGGTCGGCACGCCGGATCGCCTGGGCTTCGTTTTCAGTGGTGAGGATGCCGTTCCCGACCGCGAGGCCGTCCAGCGTCAGCGCCATGATGCCGCGTGCGCTCTCGCCGGCGACGATGTCGAAATGATAGGTCTCGCCACGGATCACCACGCCGAGGGCAACGAACGCATCATACGCCCCGCCCTCGCTCGCCAGCGAAATCGCGCCGGGGATTTCGAGCGCGCCCGGCACCGTGAGCACTTCGACGGAATGGCCCGCCGCCTCCAGCGCCGCCCGCGCCCCGGCGAGCAGCATGTCGTTGAGGTGCGCATAGTAACGTGCTTCGACAATCAGCACCTTCGCCATCAGCGTGCTCCCTCGACCGTCTCACCCGGGATCGAACGTTCGCCCACGATTTCAAGCCCGTAGCCTTCCAGCGCCACGAGATTGGTGTGGGTCGGGGTTAGCAATTCCATTCGGTGAACGCCCAGGTCAGCGAGGATCTGCGCCCCGATGCCGTAGCTGCGGAGGTCCATGTTGGCGGGCACCGACGCCCCGTCGCGGGTCGCTGGGGCGGGTGCGGGCGGCGCCGCGCCCGGATCGCCGGCGGGCATGAGCAGGACGATCAGGCCACTGCCCGCGCTCCCGACTGCCTCCATTGCGCGCTGGAGCCGCCGCTTGCGCGGTCCCGGCGCCCCGAGCACGTCATGCGCGACCGACAGGGCGTGCATGCGCACCAGCGTCACCCCGTCGGGGTCCACCGCGCCCTTTTGCAGCACCAGATGCGTCGCGCCATCGACCCGGTTGCGATAGCGTTTCAAGCGCCAGTCCCCGCCGTAATCGCTCTCGAACGGCTCGTCGGCGATGCATTCGACCAGACTGTCATTGCGATGGCGATAGGCAATGAGGTCGGCGATGGTGCCGATCTTCAGCCCATGCCGCCGCGCGAAGGGGATGAGATCGTCGAGCCGGGCCATGGACCCGTCCTCGTTCATGATCTCGCAGATCACGCCCGACGGGTTCAGCCCCGCGAGGCGGCTGATGTCGACCGCGGCTTCGGTGTGGCCGGCGCGCACCAGCACGCCGCCGTCGCGTGCCGTCAGCGGAAAGACGTGGCCCGGTGTGACGATGTCCTCGCGTTGCCGCGATGCGTCGATGGCAACGGAGATGGTGCGCGCGCGATCGGCGGCGCTGATGCCGGTCGTAACGCCTTCGCGCGCTTCGATCGATACGGTGAAGGCGGTCTCGTAAACGGTGCCGTTCGACCGGCTCATCGCCTCCAGCCCAAGCGCGTCGCAGCGCGCCTTGGAGAGGGCCAGGCAGATCAGCCCACGCCCGTGCATGGCCATGAAATTGATCGCGGCGGGCGTCGCCATCTGCGCCGGAATGACGAGGTCGCCTTCATTCTCGCGATCTTCGTCGTCGACGAGAATGAACATGCGCCCGTTGCGCGCCTCGTCGATGATTTCCTCGGGCGTCGCCATTGGCGAGGCATCGCTGCCGTAGGCGAGCCAGTCCTCCAGCTTGCGTAGCGTCTCGGCGGTCGGGTTCCAGCCGGGCGCGTCGAGGTCGCGCAGGCTGTTGGCATGCAGCCCCGCAGCCCGAGCGAGACCGGATTTCGTGACTTCGCCGTCAGCAACGAGGCCGCGAACGCGCGAGATAAGGTCGGTAGCCATTGGAGAGAACTATCACAGTCTGGTGTGACCGCCAACCAATGAATCACATTGTCAACTTTTAAGCACGTCCTTCATCCGCTTCAAATAGCGCGCGAGCGTGTCGATCTCGACGTTGACCTGTCGGTCGACCCGCCAGTCGGCAAGCGTCGTGACGTCCCAGCTGTGCGGAATGATGTTGACCGACAGCGTCGTACCACCGTCCGCTGCGTCAGCCACTTCGTTAACGGTGAGGGACACGCCATCCAGCGCGATCGAGCCCTTGGTCGCCACAAACGGCGCGAGCGCGGCCGGGACGCGTAGCTGCACCCGGCGGCTGTCGCCGACCGGGTCGATCGCAACCACCGCGGCGACTCCGTCGACGTGGCCGGTCACGATATGGCCCCCGAGTTCATCGCCGACTCGTAACGAGCGTTCGAGGTTCAGTCGCGCCCCCTCGCGCCACATGTCGGGCGCGGTGCGCGCCACCGTTTCGGCACTCACGTCGACCGCGAACCAGTCATCGCCCTTGTCGACGACGGTGAGGCAGGTGCCCGAGCACGCGATCGACGCCCCAATCGCCACCGTATCAAGCGGCTGACCGGTGCCGATGGTCAGCCTGAGGTCACCGCGCGGCTCGACGCTGCGGACGGTCCCGATGTCGGTTACGATGCCAGTGAACATCCGTTCGCTCCCAGATCTGCGCGGCGCTCGTAAAGCTCCATGCGATCATCGCCAAGATTTCTCGCTTCGACCAACCGCCAGCGTCCATGCGCCGCGGACAGGTTGGCGAGCCGGATCGCGTCCAGTGCCGCCGCGCCGTCCCCGCCGATCAGGAGCGGCGCCCGATACAGGAGGAGGCGATCCACGCAATCGGCGGCGACGAACGCCGCAGCAGCGCCAGCGCCGCCCTCCACCAGCAGGTCATTCACCCCAACCAGCGTGTGCAACTGCTCCACACCCTCCAGACGCTCCCAGCCGGCAGCACCGCCCGGCAGAGGCCGGCGCGTGAGGATGAGACGTCGTAGCGGCAGACGCTCGACGCCCGGCAGGCGAACATCGAGCCGCGGTGCGTCGGTTTCGAACGTGCCCCGCCCGACGAGGATAGCGTCCATCTCCGCTCGCACACGATGCGCGTGGGCGCGAGCAACGTCGCCCGTAATCCAGCGGCTCTCCCCGGTGGCGAGCGCTATCCGACCATCGAGGCTCGTCGCCAGCTTGAGCGTGACGCGCGGGCGCCCCAGCGTCTGACGGGTAAGGAACCCGCCGAGCGCCTCGCGCGCATCGCCTTCGCCGGTTCCGGCCGCGACCTCCACACCGGCGGCGCGCAGCAGATCGAACCCGCCGCCGCTGGTGCGGGGATCGGGGTCGGTCAGCGCGGCAACGACGCGTGCAACCCCGGCCTCCGCGAGGGCAGCGGCGCAGGCCGGTCCGCGCTCGCTTCGGTGCGCGCAGGGTTCGAGCGTGACATAGGCGGTCGCGCCGCGCACCGCGTCGAGCGCCTGCGCCAGCGCCACGCCCTCCGCATGGGGACGACCGCCGGGCTGGGTCCAGCCGCGTCCGACGACTCGGCCATCGCGCACGATGATGCAGCCGACGGCGGGGTTGGCGCCGGTCGTGCCGAGCCCACGGCGCCCAAGCGCTATCGCCGCCGCCATCCAACGCGCGTCTTCCGGCGCTGCTGTCACGGGCGCGGGGGTGCAGCGGCGGCCGTTGAAGTCGCGTTGTCGGCAGCACGGCGCGGCAGCGGCGGCGGCGCGGCGTCGCCTCGCGCCTGCGCGGCGTCATTCTCCGCGATGAGCCGCTCGATCTCGCGTCGGGCGTCGTCGAATTCGGTGTCCGCCGCCTGCTGGTCGTAACTCTGCCCGATTGCACGCCCGACGGCGCCGTAAGCTGCGCGCCGCTTGCGATTATTTTCATTGTCGACGAGCGCGCGGTTCAGCCAGTCGCGGCGAACATCGAATTCGCTGCGGTCGGCGCGCCAGCTGTCGAAATAGACCACCCGCGGCCCTTCCGCGCGCGGGGCTTCCTGCCGGAATATGCCCCACATGACGAGGCCGGCGATGGTGATCGACAGCCCGAGCAAGGGCCAGCGATGGGGGCGGTCCGCCCGCACATAATGGATGAAATCGCGCATCCCGCCCGCCACATCGGCCGAACGGCGCCGCGCGCCGAACACTTCGCCCAGTTCGTCTGCCATACGATCAGGATAGGGGGGTGGGGCGGATTTTGCGAGAGCCGGATGGGCACGCTAGACAGAGCGCATGACGCAACACGCTCGCTTGTCCGCCATCGCCGCCGTCAGCGTCGGCGCCCTTGCGCTCTCGGCCTGCGCCGGGGGGAGCGCCATCCCGCCGGCGCGGTCGAGCGCAGGGGTGCCGAGCCGCACCGCCGACCGCCCCGCGGGCAATCTCCATCGCGCGCCGGCCCTCCCCACCGCGCGGGGCACCGCGAGCGGCCTCACCGGAAGCGACGCCGCCGCCCTCTCCGCTGCGTTCGGATCGCCCAGGCTCGACGTGGCGGAGGGACCTGCGCGCAAGCTTCAGTGGGTGGGGCCCGGCTGCGTCCTCGACGCCTACCTCTACCCCGTGCGCGATGGCGCGGCGCCGACCGTCACCCACGTCGATGCGCGCACCCGCGAAGGCTTGGACACCGACGTCGCCGCCTGCGTGTCAGCCCTGCGGCGGCGCTAGGCGCGGTCGGTGCGCACCGCTCCTGCGGCGCGCACGTCAGCGATGGTCGGCATGCCGTTGACTGCCATCAACAGGTCCGCTTCGGCGAGGATGCAGCGCAGGACGTGCGCGGCGCCCTCCGCCCCTTCGAGCGCGAGGCCCCAGGCGTAGGGGCGGCCGATCCCGACCGCCCGCGCGCCGAGCGCCAGCGCCTTCACCACGTCGGTACCCGAGCGCACCCCGCTGTCGAATAGCACCGGCGTATCGCTCGCCGCCGCGACCACGCCCGGTAGCATGTCGATCGCCGCGATGCCGCCGTTTGCCTGCCGCCCTCCATGATTGGAGCAGTAGATCGCATCGACGCCCGCATCGACCGCGCGACGCGCGTCGTCGGGATGGCAGATGCCCTTGAGCGCGATCGGCAGCTTGGTCGCGCCGCGTAGCCAGGCAAGGTCGTCCCACGTCAGCACCCGCCCGAACATTTGCCCGAACAGCATGATCGCCGCGGCCAGGTCCTCCTGCGGCGGCTTGGCGAGCTTCGAGCGGAAGACGGGATCGCTGAAGTAATTCTCGAGCACCGCCCCGCGGAGCTGCGGGAAGTTGCTGGCGTTGAGGTCGCGCGGGCGCCAGCCGGTGACCCAGGTGTCGAGTGTCACCACCAGCGCCGCATAGCCCGCCGCTTCCGCGCGCATGATGAGGCTCTCGGCGAATTCGGTGTCACGCGGCGTGTAGAGCTGGAAGAAGGCCGGCGCCCCCTTCAATTCCTCCGCCACACGCTCGAGCGAATCGTTGCCGAGCGTCGAAAGCATCAGCGGTACACCGGTCGCCACGCTCGCCCGCGCGGCATGGAGGTCGCCGTGGCCGTCGGGGGTCATGATGCCGTTGACCCCGATCGGCGCCATGAAGATCGGTGTGTCGTAGCGGCGCCCGAACAGCTCGATTCCCACGTCGCGGGTCGATCCGTCGACCAGCATGCGCGGCACCATGCCCCAGTGGTGAAACGCGCGGACATTTTCGTCCTGCGTATGCTCATCGCCGCAGCCGCCCTGCACATAGTTCAGCACATGCGCCGGCATCGCCGCCTCCGCCCGTGCGCGCAGCGTTTTGGCATCGACCGGCAGCCGGGGGAGAATGCCCCGCGTGCCCGCAGCGTAGATCAGATTCTGAAAGTCGCCCCAGTGCGGCATGGTCATCCTTTGATCCCGTCCCCTCCTCACAAGTGCGAGGAGGAGGTGCGTCACACCTCAGCCATCTCGAAATCCGCCTTGCCGCTGCCGCATTGCGGGCAGATCCAGTCATCGGGCACGTCCGCCCAGCGCGTACCGGGGGCGAGGCCTTCGAGCGGGTCGCCGGCTTCCTCGTCATAGACATAGCCGCAGTTGAGGCACTGCCAGACCTTATAGGGCTCCATCACGCCACCTCGAAGCGGATCGGGACATGCTTTGGCCCGCAGACGAAGCTCGACAGCGTGCGCTGCGGCGGCGCGGTTAGCTCGACGCGCTTCATGCGCGGAAACAGCTCCTCCCAGAACAATCGCATCTCCAGCCGCGCGAGGTGCTGGCCGAGGCAGACGTGCGGGCCATAGCCAAAGGCGACGTGGCGGTTGGGCTGGCGGTCGATGCGGAACTCGAACGGATCGTCGAACACATCCTCGTCGCGGTTGGCCGAGTGGTAGGGCAGCATCAGCCACTCGCCGGCGCTGAACAGCTCCTGCGTCAGCCGCATGAGGTAGGGTTCGTCCTCTTCCGGCAGGCCGAGCACGCCCATGATCACCCGCAACGGGTACCAAAAGGCGATCTCCTCGGCGAAATCGCATTCGGGTGCGCGGGCGAGCATGTCGTCGAAATATTGTTTGGCGATCGTGCGTACGCGCGCTTCGAGCTGGCGCACCGCGGCGGGGGTCATCGCCGGAAAGACCACGCCGCGCAGCGCCTTGTGCTCTGCCCCGTCGACCGCGACCAGGCTGCGGATGAGGTTGCCTTCACCGCCGGTGAGGAAGCGCACCGCCGCCTCGTTCTGCATGTTCGAGACGACCGAACTGCGCGGCCCGTTGAGGAAGTCGCTCGCGCGGCGCTCCACCTCCATCACGTCGGCGTGGCGGGAGACGACCCAGAATTTGTCGAACTCGCGCGGCTGTGCCTGCGCGAAGGGGGTGTCGCGCCGAATCTGTCGAAACGCCGCATCGATCGGCTCACCCGCCTGATAGGCTTCGGGGGAGACGATGGTGTCGGCGAGCTGCTGGTCGATCATGCGTTGCTCTCTCTTCCCACGCGCCCGCCTGTTCGCGGCGGATCACCAGGAAGAGTGGACGGGATCGGGCCGCGCTTGGCAAGGGCGCACGCCGCGGACGCTACGGCAGGCTTACGGCGTCAGCACCGTATCCTCGGCGACCGGCAGCAGCCCGGGATAGTCGAGCGTGTAGTGGAGCCCTCGGCTTTCCTTGCGCGCGAGCGCCGAGCGCACGATCAGCCTGGCGACCTCGACCAGGTTGCGCAGTTCGATGAGGTCGGGGGTAACGCGGACGTTGCCGTAATATTCGTCCACCTCGCGACTGAGCAGTTCGACGCGGTGCATCGCGCGCTCGAGCCGCTTGGTTGTCCGGACGATGCCGACATAGTCCCACATGAAGCGCCGCAGCTCGCGCCAGTTGTGCGCGACGATCACCTCCTCGTCGGGTTCACTAACGCGGCTTTCGTCCCACCCGCGCACCGGCGGCGGGGGCGGCAATTCGTCGAAGCGCGTGATGATGTCGCGCGCCACCGCCTCGCCAAACACAAAACATTCGAGCAGCGAATTGGAGGCCAGCCGGTTGGCGCCGTGCAGCCCAGACATGGTGCACTCGCCCGCGGCGTAGAGGCCGGGAAGGTCGGTGCGTCCGTTGCGATCGACCACGACACCGCCGCAGGTGTAATGCTGCGCTGGCACGACCGGGATCGGCGCCTGCGTAATATCGATGCCGAGCCCGAGCAGCTTTTCGTAGATGTTGGGGAAGTGCCCCTTCACAAAATCCGCGGGCTGGTGGCTGATGTCGAGATGGACGTAATCGAGCCCGTCGCGCTTGATCTCCGCATCGTTCGCGCGCGCCACAATGTCGCGCGGCGCCAGTTCCGCCCGCAGATCATAGTCGGGCATGTAGCGATGCCCGGTCTTGGGATTGATCAGCCGCCCGCCTTCGCCGCGCACCGCTTCGGTGATGAGGAAGTTTTTGACGTCGAGGTTGTAGAGGCAGGTCGGGTGGAACTGCATGAATTCCATGTTAGCGACCCGCGCGCCCGCCCGCCACGCCATCGCGATGCCGTCGCCGGTCGCCCCGCGCGGCGCGGTGGAGAACAGGTAGGTGCGCCCCGCCCCGCCCGTCGCCAGCAGCGTCGCTCGCCCGGTGAAGGCCTCCACCCTGCCGCTCGCCTTATCGTAACCGTAAACGCCCCAGACGTTGCCGGCGCCCGAATAAGCCTCCTGGTGCCGCGAGGTGATGAGGTCGATCGCGACAATGTCGGGGCGCAGCGTGATGTTGGGATTGGCGTGCGCTGCGCGCTCAAGCGCATGCTGCACCGCCCACCCGGTCGCATCGTCGACATGGACGATGCGCCGGTGCGAGTGCCCGCCTTCGCGCGTCAGGTGCCAGCGCTCGCCAAAGGCGACGCCTTCGCCATCCGCGCCCGGATTGAACGGCACGCCGAGCGCGGCCAGCCGCTCGATCGCCGCGGGGGCGCTTTCGATCACGAATTCGACGATGTCGCGGTGGTTGAGGCCTGCGCCGGCGACCATCGTGTCTTCGATATGACTGTCGAACGTGTCGCCCGCGTCGAGCACCGCCGCGATGCCGCCCTGCGCCCAGGCGGTCGATCCGTCGCTCAACGCCCCCTTGGCGAGAACGAGGACGCGACATTTTTCGGCGAGGCTCAGCGCCGCAGTCAGCCCGGCTGCACCCGAACCGATGATCACCACATCATGCAACATCGGCCTGCCCATAACCGTTTCGTATCTGGAACCAACCGCGTTACAACCGGTTCGCAACTTTAACGACCGGTCCGGTCGGGAAAAGGGAGGGTATCCAATGAACAAGCTCACCATGGCCGCGGTTGGGGCAGCGATGATGGCGGCAGCTCCGGCGATCGCGCAAGACGCGACCACCGACACGACGCGCACGACCGAAACCACCACGCAGGAAGGGCGCGACGGCTTCCAGTGGGGAATCCTTGGCCTGCTCGGCCTTGCAGGCCTGCTCGGTCGCGGCAAGCGTGAAGAGCATCATCACACGACCACCACCCGCACCCATGCGGACCCGGTCGGTCGTCCCGGCACTGCCGATCCGACGGATCCCAACGGCCGCAATCGCCTCTGACAGAAGCGATCGGTTGTGACGAAGGCCCTGCCGCGCTGCGGCGGGGCCTTTTTCATGAAGCGCGAGTGAGACCCAGGAATACGTCCTCAAGGTCCGCTTCGCGCGTCGATACGTCGACGACTTTCAGCCCCGCCGACTGAGCGATCGCCAGCACATCGCCCGCGTTGGCGCGATCCTTGTTGTAGGTGATGGTGATCTCGCGCTCGCCGGTCTGCTCGACCTTTTCGAACGCGCCCCCCTCTGGCAGCGCTACGGTCGCACCGGGCTCGAGCGTCAGCACAACCGCTTTCTCCCGCGCCATTCCGACGAGGTCGCGAGTCGGCTGGTCGGCGATCAAACGGCCGTGATTGATGATCGCGATGCGATCGCACAGTTGCTCCGCTTCCTCGAGATAATGGGTGGTCAGCACCACCGTCACCCCTTCGTCGTTGAGGCTTTTTACGTAGTTCCAGAGCTGCTGGCGGAGATCGATGTCGACCCCGGCCGTCGGCTCGTCCAGCACCACGATCGGCGGGGCATGCACCAGCGCCTTCGCCACCAGCAGGCGCCGTTTCATCCCTCCCGAGAGTGTGCGGGCATAGGCGTGCGCCTTGTCCTCCAGCCCGACCGCTGCCAGCAGCTCCATCGAACGCCGACGCGCTTTGGGCACGCCATAGAGTCCGGCGACCAATTCCAGCGTCTCGAAGGGCGTGAAAAAGGGGTCGAAGACAATCTCCTGCGGGACGATGCCGATCGACGCCTTGGCGTTGCGCGGGTGCTCGTCGATGTCGAAACCCCAGATGCTCGCCCGCCCGCTGGTCTTCATCACCATCCCCGACAGGATGTTGATCAGCGTCGATTTCCCTGCCCCGTTGGGACCCAGCAAGCCGTAGATGCTGCCGCGCGGCACCGACAATGACACCCCATCGAGCGCGCGTTTGCCGCCTTTGTAGGTTTTTGAGAGCTGGTCGATGACGATCGCAAGGTCGGATGACGATTTCATGCGGTGTGGATACTCGCCTCGGGTTCCAGTGCAAACCGTGTCGGCCAGTTAACGCCGGGCTAACCATGTCGCTGAACCGAGTCTTGCGGCACTGCCGGCTAACCCTCGATGCGTGATGGGGACCAGACCACACAAGGCGGGCGCGACGCGTCCGGCGGCCTTGCGCCGTGCGGTTCGTGACGGCCTAGCGTCGGCGACCGTGCTGATGTTGCTGGCGTCGTCCGGGGCGTTCGCGCGCACCGGTCGGGCGCAGGCACAGGTCACGCGGCCGCTGACGCTCGTCAACTCAGGCCCGCTCGATTTCGGACAGATCACGGCCGGGCAACGCGGCGCTACGGTCACTGTGAGTCCCGCCGGGGTGCGCTCGATCAACGTCAATTTCGGCTTTGGCAGCGCGCCGACGTTGGTCGGCGGGAGTGTTCGCGCAGCGCAATTCGTCGGCATGGGCCGGCCCGGTCAGACGGTGCTGATTTCGACCACGACGAACAGCATCACGCTAGCCAATGCCAGCAATGCGCGGATGACGGTCAATAATTTCCAGATGGCCGCCAACCCGGTGACCCCGCTGACGACCACCCCGCGCCAGTTCACCATCTCCAGCACGAATGGTTCGTTCGCCTTTTCCGTCGGCGGGTCGTTGGTGGTGGGCGCCAACCAAGCGCCCGGCCAATATGTCGGCAGCTTTACGGTCAACATCGAATATCAGTGACAGGAGCCCCTTCGCCGGCCATTGCCGACACGAGACCGCTTTGCTAGCCGCGCAAGCCATGCTCCGACCGCCCGAAATCGTCCGCACCGACACGCCGCGCAACGCCTGCATGGGCGCCAGCGACGTTGCAGGGACAGCGCTCGGCCATCCGCGGGTCTGGCTCCAGATCGATCCCGATATCGGCCATGTCGATTGCGGCTACTGCGACCGGCGTTTCGTGCTGATCGGTGGGCCGGCCGATGATGCCAACGCCGGCGCCGGGCGCGACGTCGGGGACGGCGCGGGGCTCTGACATCCGCAAAGGGTGGCGTAGCGACCATCGCGCCGCCATATCGCGCTGCATGACCCGACCGGTTGACCCAGGCACGCTGCTGTTTCCCGATCATGCGCTCGATCCCGACGAGGCGCTCGCGATTACGCGCGCCGCGATCGGTAGCGCCGAGGATGGCGAACTCTACCTTGCCCATCACGAAAGTGAGACGCTGGGATTCGACGACGGGCGGCTGACCACCGCCGACCGGTCGAGCGATGCGGGCTTTGGCTTGCGCGCCGTCTCGGGCGAGCAGACAGGTTTTGCGCACGCCAACCGCATCGACGCTGCGACGATCCGCCGCGCGGGCGATTCGCTGCGCCTGATCGAGCCACATCGCGGAGCGCCTTCCCCGCCCCCGCGAGCGACGAACGCGCGGCTCTATGACGATGCATCACCGCTCGACGCCCCCGGCTTCGCTGACAAGGTCGCGCTCTGCCAGCGCATCGATGCCGCCGCCCGCGCGCGCGATCCGCGCGTCGTGCAAGTCAGCGTGAGCCTCTCGACGAGCTGGAACGTCGTCGCCATCGTCCGCGCCGACGGCATGCGGACACAGGACGTGCGCCCGCTCGTGCGCCTCAACCTCAACATCGTCGCCGAAGCGAACGGGCGTCGCGAAAGTGGCAGCTTCGGCATCGGCGGCCGAAGGCAGGCGGACGATCTGCTCGACCCCCTCACCTGGCAGCGCGGCATCGACGAGGCGCTGGCGCAGGCGCTTCACAACCTGGAGGCGAAGCCCGCCCCCGCGGGCACCGCGATGGTCCTGCTTGGTCCGGGCTGGCCCGGCATCCTGCTGCACGAGGCCGTCGGCCACGGCCTCGAAGGCGACTTCAATCGCAAGGGCACCAGCGCGTTCGCCGGCCGGATGGGCACGCGCGTCGCCGCACCCGGGGTTACAGTGATCGACGACGGCTCGCTCCTCTCCCCCGTTGCCGGCGCGCGCCGCGGTTCGCTCAGCATCGACGACGAGGGCACGCCCACCGGCGAGACGATCCTGATCGAAGACGGCATCCTCGTCGGATATATGCAGGATCGGCAGAACGCTCGGCTGATGGGCATGGCGCCAACCGGAAACGGCCGCCGCGAAAGCTTCGCGCACCCGCCGATGCCGCGCATGACGAATACGTACATGCGCGGCGGGAACGACGACCCCGCCGAACTGTTGAGCCGGGTCAAGGACGGCATTTACTGCACGAGCTTTGGCGGGGGACAGGTGGACATCGTGTCGGGGCGCTTCACCTTTTCCTGCACCAAGGCGTGGAAGGTTGAAAACGGCGCGCTCGCTTATCCCATTCGCGGCGCAACCTTGACCGGCGACGGCCCGGACGTGCTGACCCGGGTGATCGGGATCGGCAACGACCTCGCGTTTGATGAAGGTATCGGCATGTGTGGCAAGGGCGGCCAAGGCGTTCCCGCGGGGGTCGGTCAGCCCACCTTGCTCATCGACGCCATGACCGTCGGGGGGACAGCCGCATGACCGGGGCACCGGACGAACGTGACGAGGACGCCCTGCCCCCGCCGCCGCCGGCGGACTGGGCGAAACGCACGCTGAAGTTCTGGTTCGATGACCACGACCGGCAGCACTGGTTCAACGGCGGCGATGCATTCGACGCCGAGGTGAGCGAGCGGCTTGGTCCGTGGCGCGACGCGCTGCGTCACCATCCCGTCGAGCACTTCCTAGACGACGCGGACACCGCGCTCGCGGCGATTGTCCTGTTCGATCAGGCGCCGCGCAATATCTTTCGCGACAGCGCCGAAGCCTTTGCGACCGACGAGCATGCGCTCGCCATCGCGCGCGAGGCGGTTGCGCGCCAGTTCGACAACGGCCGCACGGTGGACGAGCGTCTGTTCCTCTACCTTCCCTTCGAGCACAGCGAAGATCTCGACGATCAAAAGGAAGCCGTCCGGCTGGTCTCGCAACTGGGCGATGCAGAATACACCGATTACGCGCAGCGCCATCTCGAGGTGATCAAGCGTTTCGGCCGTTTTCCGCACCGCAATGCCGTGCTCGGCCGAGCGGATCGACGGGGGGAGCGCGAAGCGGTCGCTGCCGGAGCGGCATTTTGATGTCTGCGGACAAGTCGGGAGATACGCTCAAGGTCGCGACCTATAATATCCACAAGGCGATCGGACTCGACCGCCGCCGCGATCCCGAACGCATTCTGACCGTGCTGCACGAAATCGACGCGGATGTCGTCGCATTGCAGGAGGCCGATCGGCGCTTCGGTCGACGCGCAAGTGCGCTCCCGATCGACATGATCGACAACCATGGTCGCTATGTGCCCGTGCAGCTCGACACGCGGCCTGACAGTATCGGTTGGCATGGCAACGCGATTCTCGTCCGACGCGGGGTGAAGGTGCTCGCCACCCGCGTCGTTCCGATTCCAACGGTCGAACCGCGTGGCGCCATTTCGGTCGACCTCGCCATCCGCGACAAGCGAGTGCGCGTCGTCGCGATGCATCTCGACCTGTCCGGCATCCGTCGTCGCCGGCAGGTGCAGGCGATCCTCGCCCATTGCGATGAATGCGAGCCGGCACTGCCGACGGTCATGATGGGCGATCTCAACGAATGGTGTCCCCAGGGCGGGGCGCTGCGCGAGTTTACCGGACGCGGGCATCACGTCCTCGCACCCGGGCGCAGCTTTCACACGCGCCGGCCAGTCGCGATGCTCGACCGGATCATTCACTGCGGCGCGGTCTCGGCCAAAAACTGCGGCGTTCATCACAGCGCCAACGCGGCGAAGGCGAGCGACCACCTGCCGGTGTGGGCCGAACTCGCCGTTCGGTGATTGCGTCAGACGCAATCGTCGTTTTTTCGATTGCAACTCGCATCGAATCGCGCATAGTCCCGGCACGAGTTTCGGGAGGGGAGAGCCCGGAAGGCTGGCCGGAGCGCGCTACAGCGCCTCCGGCCTTTTTTTGCGCGGCGCGTCTCGCTACGCGCAGCGGATGATCACCATCCGCGACACCGACATCATCGACAGCGTCGCCGACGCGCTGCAGTACATCAGCTACTATCACCCGCTCGACTATATCCGCGCGCTGGGCGACGCCTATATCCGCGAGGAGAGCCCAGCGGCGAAGGACGCGATCGCGCAGATCCTCACCAACAGCCGCATGTGCGCGGAGGGCCACCGCCCGATCTGTCAGGACACCGGCATCGTCACCGTGTTCGTACGCTGGGGGCAGGATTGCCGGCTCGAATCGAAGCTGTCGTTGCAGCAGGTGGTCGATGAAGGGGTGCGCCGAGCCTACCTCCATCCCGACAACCCGCTGCGCGCCTCGATCCTCGCCGACCCGGCGTTCAGCCGCGTCAACACGCGCGATAACACCCCCTGCGTGCTGCACGTCGAAATGGTGCCCGGCGCGACCGTTTCGATCGACGTCGCGGCGAAGGGCGGCGGCAGCGAGAACAAGTCCAAGTTCAAGATGATGAACCCCAGCGAATCGATCGTCGACTGGGTGGTCGAGACGGTGCCGACGATGGGCGCGGGCTGGTGCCCGCCGGGGATGCTCGGAATCGGCATTGGCGGCACCGCGGAAAAAGCGATGCTGCTCGCCAAGCAGAGCCTGATGGCGCCGATCGACATGGCCGAGTTGAAGGCGCGCGGGCCGCGCTCGCCAATCGAAGAGCTGCGCATCGAGCTGCACGACCGCGTCAATGCGCTTGGCATCGGCGCGCAGGGACTAGGCGGGCTCTCGACCGTGCTCGATGTGAAGATTCTCGACTGGCCGACGCACGCAGCTTCGAAGCCGGTGGCGATGATCCCCAACTGCGCCGCCACCCGCCACGCGCACGTCACGCTCGACGGCAGCGGCCCGGCGAAGCTGCCGTTGCCCGACCTTTCGCAGTGGCCCGACGTCGCCTGGGCGCCCGACGCGGCGGCGAAGCGCGTCGACCTCGATACGCTGACTCGTGAGGAGGTGGCGAGCTGGCAGCCGGGCGACCGCCTGCTGCTCAACGGGCGCATGCTCACCGGTCGCGATGCCGCGCACAAGCGCATACGCGACATGCTCAGCCGCGGCGAGCCGCTGCCGGTCGAGTTCGCTGGCCGCGTCATCTATTATGTCGGCCCGGTCGATCCGGTGGCGGGCGAAGTCGTCGGCCCCGCGGGTCCGACCACCGCGACGCGGATGGACAGCTTCTCCGACATGATGCTCGACCTCGGTCTCCTCGCCAGCGTCGGCAAGGCCGAGCGCGGCCCCACCGCAACGCAAAGCATCGCCGCGCACGGCACCGCCTATCTGATGGCGGTGGGCGGCGCGGCCTATCTCGTCGCGCGTGCGATCACCGCCGCCAAGGTCGTCGCATTCGAGGATCTGGGCATGGAGGCGATCTACGAATTTGCGGTGCGCGACATGCCCGTCACCGTCGCCGTCGACGCCCGCGGTGCCAACGTCCACGTCACCGCCCCGCAAGTCTGGCGCCAACGCATCGCGGAGAGTGTCAAAGCGTAAGTCTTCATGCTTGGCTGAAGCAGCGATTTTTAGGTTCGATCCGCAGCTTGCGGAATGCGAGGCGACGTTTAAGCTCCGACCCAAGAGGTAATTTTGTGACGGACGAGCTTCAGGATAGGAGACATCGGCACAGACGGCGGTGGCGGGGTTTGGCGTTCGCCGCGCTGCTTGTGCCAGCTACGGCCTTCGCCAGTCCGCGTGTCCTGATGTTTCCCGAGCGCACGCCGATCGGTGACACCGTCATCTATTCGGTTTCGCCGGTGGACCGCATTGCAATGGCGCAAGTCCTTCTGCGCGCCGACGAGCTCGCCAGGGAAGGACCCTTGGGCAACATAAAGGTCGGTCGACGAGTTTATCTGACCGATGGCGGGTGGCGGTGGAAGTTGCTGTCAGCCGGGGGCGGTGGCACGTTTGGCTTTACTCGCCCGATCAGCGACATTGTCGATGACGCTGTGGTACTAAATCGCGCGAACATCGCCCGAGACGAGATTCGCGGACATAGCGGGATCGGCGGGCGACGGACGTTGAGCGGGACAACCGCGCACGAACGCGCGCACATCGCCGCGCGACAACGATACGGCGCTATCGCGCTCGTCTTCACACCAGCCTGGCTGCGGGAAGGTCTGAGCGACGTGGTCGCCCAAGAAAGCAGCCTTTCCGCTGACGACGTTATGAAACTTGAGGAGACGGGAACACGTCACCCGGCCTTGCTCTATTATCATGGCCGCAGGCGCGTCGCAGATGAGTTGGCGCAGGCTGGGGGCGACGTAGATAAGATGATGGCCCGCCATGGGGTGCGTCGCTAGCGCGTTTGACGTGACCCCGCTCCCTCCCGAAAGTTGGCTGTCCGTCGGGCTCGTGTTCATGCTCGGCGTCGCCAATTTCGCCATGCATCGTTGGGTGCTGGAGAGCGGCGATGATCGCGTGCTGGAGGCGCTGGCACCGATTCGGCGGCTGCTCGGGCATAACGCAAGCTACGTGCTCGAATATGTGCTGCTCGCGCTGGCGATGGGCACGGCGACGCGGGCGCACCTGCTCGCCCCGGTCCTCTACGGCGTTTACACGTCGATGAGCGCGCTCACCGTCGTCTGGGTGAAGCGCGGCTGATCGGCCCGGGGTAGCCGGCGGCGGTGAGGGCGGCCTCCTCCGCCGCGCTGAAATCGGACCGGGTTCCGCGCGCCGCGCCATTTTCCGGAAGGCCGGTGACGATCCACACTACGCCGGTGCGCCGGCGGGGGTCGATGAAGAGACCCGAGCGTAGCGAATAGGCTTCGCCCGAATGGCCGAACCGCGTCACGCCGTCGCCGAAGGGGTCGTCGCGGCATCCCGCGCGCGGTGTGGCGAGCGCGTGGAGGGCGAGCCCGTAGCGGCAATAAAAGCCCCCCTCCCCGCCTTCGCCGATATCCGCGCCGAGCCCGCGGACGTGCGCCGGCGACGACAGCAACGCACGCACGGACGCTGGGCGGAGGACGTTATCGCCGCCGCGCAGCAGCATCTGGCCGATCCGCGCCAGACCCCGCGCGGAAATCCGCAGTCCACCTTGCGGCGAAAACGCGCTGCCATTGTGCGCGAGGCGATAGCGAGAAAGGTCGCAACTCCCGTCGGTCGCCGGCGTCACCGGACAAGCGGGCAGAACGCCGCGCAAATCGTCGCGGGCGACCTCTCCCGAAGGGCGGTAGAGCGTCTGCGCTCGCGTTGCCGCATCCGCCGGGCAACCCGACCAGTTGAAGCACGCCTCAATGCCGAGCGGTTGAAAGAGCAAGCGTTGCATCAACCGATCAAAGCGCTCGCCGGTGGCGCCTTCCATGGCGGCGGCAATGATCGGAAAGTTGGTGTTGGCGTAACGAAAGTCCCCGCCCGGCGCACGTCGCATCTCCCAGGCGTCGGGATTGCGAAGGTGCGCTTCGAGGTCTCCATCGAGCGGCAGGGTATAGCCTGCGGCATCGGTCAAACCTGCGCGATGCGACAGCAACTGCCGCAGGGTGATCGTCCGGGCGGGAAAGCCCGGATGGCGCAGTCGCCAGCCAAGGTAGCGGGACACGTCAGCGTCGAGATCGACGCGGCGCTGCTCGGCGAGGCGCATCACCGCGATGGCGACCGTCAGCTTCGAGATCGAGGCAACGCGCACAAGCCGGTCCCCGTCGACCGGGTGACCAGCGACATCCGCGACTCCTTGCGCCAACCGCGTCTGCTCCGCTCCGGTCGCATCGAATCCAAGCACGACCCGCGTTCGCCAGGTCGCCGGGTCGTCGGCGGGGGGCGCCTCCGGCGGGACGGCGGGCGCGGGCACCGGTGTTGGCTCAACGCCTTGGCTCGACGCGGGCGAGGTCAGCATCAATATGGGTCCGAGCAGGAAACGCATGGCACCACGCTATCGGCAATCGCTCACCGCGCAAGGATCACCGGTCCATTCGCCAAGTCGAACAGGCTAATCGATAAAAGCGACCGTAGTCCCCTTGTCGGGCAAAGTCGGTCGCCTTAGATCGGCCTCGTACGACCCGGGCCCCTCTGGCGCGGTGGCTGACCCTCCCCCCTTCTGGTCGCCGCTGCGTGATGTCGGTTCGTATCGGGACTGCCGCGTCCGCGCGGGTTGCCCGAGGGTCCGGCGTAGATACCCTCCTCCCCCTAACTACGCCGGACCCGTCCCCGGGCAACGGCCCGCTGTGCGCTGCACGGCGGGCCGCGTTCCGTTCACGTCAACGGAGCCAAGGGGCACGAAATGGATTTATGGGCGGATTTTGCGGGCACGCCGGTCATTTTCTGGCTGGGCTTTCTCGCGCTGGTCGTTGTGCTGACGGCGTTCGACCTCGGCCTGCTGCACCGCAAGAACACGGAAATGGGGATCGCCGAATCGCTCAAGCTGTCGGCCTTTTATATCGGGATCGCCATGCTGTTTGGCGTGTGGGTCTGGATCAAGCGTGGTCCCGAACTCGGCATGGCCTATTACACCGGTTTCTTTATCGAGAAGGCGCTGTCGATCGACAATGTCTTTGTGATCAGCCTGATCTTCACCTACTTCGCGATCCCGCGCATGTATCAGTATCGCGCGCTTCTGTGGGGGATCATCGCGGTGATCGTCCTGCGCGGCATCATGATTGCTGCGGGCGCGGCATTGGTGCAGGAATATTATTGGGTTCTCTACATCTTTGCAGCGTTCCTGATCTTTACTGGGGTGAAGATGATGTTCGCCGGCGACCAGGAAATGGACGTCGCGCGCAATCCGGTGGTCCGGTTCCTGTCGCGTCACCTCAACGTGACGCCGCAACTCCATGGCGAAAAGTTTATCGTCCGGGTTCCGGACCCCAAAACCGGCAAACTCGTCCGTGCGGTGACCCCGCTTTTCCTGGCGCTGGTGGTGATCAACCTTGCCGACCTCGTGTTCGCCGTCGATTCCGTGCCAGCAATCTTTGCGATCACGACCGATACGTTCATCGTTTACACGTCGAACATCATGGCCATCCTTGGCCTGCGCGCGCTCTACTTTGCGCTCGCCGCGATGGTGCATCGGTTCCACTATCTCAAATATGCGCTGGCCATGGTGCTGGTGTTTATCGGGTCGAAGATCTTCGTCGCCGACTTTCTGCTCGGCGGGGGGAAGTTCCCGACGTCGATCAGCCTTGGCGTAACCTTTGCGCTGATCCTTGGCGGAGTCCTCTACTCACTGTGGAAGACGAAAAAGGACGATGCCGCAATTGCGCACAGCCGCCCGCCGACAACATAAACTGGAGTCTGGGGGACCTACACGGCCCCGCAACGTCGGAGCCATACCAACGAAATTGATGTCGCCGACCCTACTCCCGCTGCACGCGGGGGAGGGCTGCGCGTCAGGCGAAGGAGCGCACAAACTCCGGCGTGCTGACATGCACGCCGCGCCGGCGATCGATCGCGTAGCTGACGATCCGACGAATAATCTCGGGTGTGCAGGGCTTCTGCACGACGCCGAAGGCGCCGGGCACGCCGCCCTTCAACAAGCGCGGGTTGCCGGTGATGAACAGCACAGAGATGCCGCGCGCGATCAGCGATTGGGCAATCTCCACCCCCGTCGGACCATCCGAGAGGTTGAGGTCGACCAGTGCGAGGTCGGGAGTTTCGTTGGCGAGCGCCAGCGCTTCGTCCGTGTCCGACGCAATCCCGACCGACTGGCAGCCGGCATCCTCCACTGCGCACTCGAGGTCCGCAGCAATCAGAAACTCGTCTTCCACGATCATAACCCGGGCCAAAACGCACTCCGATGACATCACAAAACTACCTGTAATGCGCGCGAACGGCTGATGAGCGCTCGGGTTCCAAAGCTTTTCCGTCCGAAGCTAACATGGGCGGGTTGTGGTTAACGGCGCGTCAACGGCTTCGCAAGCCGGCGGTCACCATCCTGTCACGCAATTGGGCATCGACGACAACGCCGATCCGCTCGACCGCAACCTGCTAAGCGCGTTCGCCTAGCCCGTGAACGCGGCCGCTGTTAGGACGCCGCGCATGGCGCGCAACCACCTCTATCTCGTCGACGGCTCAGGCTATATTTTCCGCGCCTACCATCGCCTCCCGCCGCTGACGAACCCGCAGGGCGTGCCGGTGGGAGCGGTGTACGGTTATACGGCGATGCTGTGGAAGCTCGCCGACGGGCTCGACAAGGCGGAGGGGCCGACGCACCTCGCGGTGATCCTCGACCACAGCGCCGCCTCTTTCCGCAACGAGATGTACGATCAGTACAAGGCGCACCGCCCGGAGCCGCCGTCCGACCTGGTGCCACAGTTCCCGCTCATCCGTGACGCCACCCGCGCCTTCTCCCTGCCGTGCATCGAACTCGAGGGCTATGAGGCGGACGATCTGATCGCGGCTTATACGACGCAGGCGCTCGGACTCGGCTGGGACGTGACGATCGTGTCTGGGGACAAGGACCTGATGCAGCTCGTCACCCCCGACAAGGGCGACGGCAGCCCGCACGTCGACCTTTACGACACGATGAAGAACGCGCGCATCGACGTCGCGGCGGTGGAGGAGAAGTTCGGCGTCGGCCCCGACCGGCTCGCCGATGTGCTCGCGCTGATGGGCGACAGCGTCGACAACATCCCCGGCATCGCGGGCATCGGTCCCAAGACCGCGGCGAAACTGATCCAGGAGCATGGCGACCTCGAGAGCGCCCTCGCCGCGGCGGCGACGATGAAGCCGGGCAAGCTGCGCGACAACCTCATCCAGTTCGCCGACGATGCGCGGCTGTCGCGGCAGCTGGTCGAGCTGTGCCGCGACTGCCCGACGCCCGAACCGCTGGAGAGCTTCAAGCTCGACGGCATCCCGCCCGATCCGCTGCGCGCGTTCCTCCTCGAACATGGCTTTCGCGCGATGGCCAACCGGCTCGAGGGCGGCGCGGCGAGCGGGCCGGTGCGCCCATCGACAATGGTCGAGCCGCTCCCCGGCACCGCGCGCGGCCAGCGTAACGCCGCACGGCCGCCCAGCGCGGGCGAGGGGCTGCCCAAGCGCCCCGACATCGACCACAGCCGCTACAGCCTGATCACCACCGCAGAGCAGCTCGACATCGTCATCGCCGCGGCGCGGCAGTCGGGGACGCTCGGGCTGCATGTGGTTTCGGACACGAGCGTGATGCACCAGCCGCTGATCGTGGGTTTGGGGCTGGCAATCCAGCCGGGACAGGCGGCCTATGTCCCGCTCGGTCACCGCGGCGCGGACCTGCTGGCTGCGCCGCCGCAGCAGCTCGACACCGCCGCCGCGATCGCGCAGCTGGCGCCGCTGCTGGCCGATGCGAGCGTGCTCAAGGTCGGCCACGACCTCAAACCCGAGCTGCTGTTGCTGGGTGAGGCGGGGGTCTGCGCGGCCGGCTATGACGACACTATCCTCCTCTCCTTCGCGCTCGACGCGGGCAATCAGGGCCATGGTTTCGAGGAGGTGGCGCGGCGGCTGACCGGGCACGAGCCGCTGACCGCCAAGGGGCTCACCGGTTCGGGCCGCAACGCAGTGCCGCTGGCAGCGCAGGAGCCCGCCGCGGTGATGACGCTCGCCTGCGAGCGCGCCGAACTCGCGCTGCGGATGCACGAGGTGCTGAAGGACCGGTTGTGGCGCGAGGGCGCGACGCGGGTGTACGAGATGGTCGACCGCGGCCTCGTCACTACGGTTGCCCGGATGGAACGGCGCGGCGTGCTCGTCGACCGCGCGGAGTTGGCGCAGCTGTCGGAGGTGTTCTCCACCGAGACCGCTAAGCTCGAAACCGCGATCTTCGCTGAGGCGGGCGGTCCGTTCACCATCGGCAGCCCCAAGCAGCTGGGCGAGGTGCTGTTCGACCGGCTCGGCCTCAAGGGTGGACGCAAGGGCAAGTCGGGCGAATATTCGACCGACCAGAGCGAACTCGAACGTCTGGAGCGCGACGGGGTGAAAGTCGCGCGCCAAGTGCTCGAGTGGCGCCAGCTGACCAAGTTGCGCTCCACCTACACCGACGCATTGCAGCAGCAGATCGACCCCGTCACCGGCCGCGTGCACACGCGCTACAGCCTGACTGGCGCGCAGACGGGGCGGCTATCCTCGACCGACCCGAACCTTCAGAACATCCCGATCCGCACCGTAACCGGGCGCCAGATCCGCGAGGCGTTCGTCGCCGCGCCGGGCAACGTGCTGATCGCCGCCGATTACAGCCAGATCGAGCTGCGGCTGGCGGCGCACATGGCCGACGTGCCGCAGCTGAAGGAGGCGTTTCTCGAAGGCGCGGACATCCACAACCGCACCGCGCAGGAGCTGTTCGGCGAGGTCACCCGCGATACCCGCGCCAAGGCGAAAACGGTCAACTTCGCCATCCTCTATGGCATCTCGCGCTGGGGCCTCGCCAGTCGGCTGGAGATCGGCCAGGACGAGGCGCAGGCGATCATCAGCCGCTATTTCGAACGCTTCCCCGGCATCAGCGACTATATGCAGCGCACGCTCGAGGAGGTGCGCAGCTGCGGTTACACGCAGACCCTATTCGGGCGACGGACGTGGTTCCCACGCATCAATTCACGCAACCAAGCGGAGCGCGCGGGCGCCGAGCGCGCGGCGATCAATGCTCCGATCCAGGGCACCAGCGCCGACATCATCAAGCGCGCGATGACGCGCATGGACAAGGCGCTCGGCGATGCGGGGCTGGGCGAGGTGAAGATGCTCCTTCAGGTCCACGACGAACTGCTGTTCGAGGCACCCGAGGGGCTGGTCGAAGCCGCGACTCCGGTGATCCGCGAAACGATGGCCAATGCGGCGGGGCCGTCGGTAACGCTGGACGTGCCGCTCGGCGTGGATGTCGGCTTCGGCAAGAGCTGGGGCGACGCGCACTGAGTTGACGTCGATCAATCGACGACGCATTCAAGGCGAAGGGGATCGCCTTGCAAGCGATAAAGGGGACTTCCATGACCAAATTTCCCAAGGCACTGGCGGCGGTGCCGTTGATGGCGGGCGCGCTGATCGCCACGTCGGCGACCGCGCAAGACGCCGCGCTCCGCGCCACGTACGCCACGGTGCGCCTCGTCGCCGGCTTTCAGCCCGATCCGTGGTGGGTGCCGGTGCAGTCCGGGGGCAACATCGACGCATCGAAGCTGAATGGCTGCCGCGGCATGGTCAGCGCCGCGCCAGACGTCGAGCTGACCTACAGTGCCGGCAATCTGCCGCTCTACCTGCAGACGTTCGCTCAGAGCGACACGACGCTGGTCGTCAACGGACCCGACGGCCGCTGGTACTGTGACGACGACAGCGGTGGCGGACGCAATGCGCGGGTCATCTTCCAGCGCCCGCAAAGCGGCACCTACGACATCTGGATCGGCAGCTATGGTGGCGGCATCAACAACGCCCAGCTTCGAGTGAGCGAGGTCCAGTAACGGCGAATGCCTCTGCGCTCCGGCGGAGCCATCAGTCCGCCGGAGCGCGGGTCGGCAGGCGCACCAGGACGAGGCCTGCGGCGACCAGTACGCCCCCGATCGACTCGATCGGCGAGAGGCCCTCGGCATAGACGATCCAGCCGATCAGCGCCGCCACGACCGGTTGGGTCAGCAGCGTCAGCCCGACGACGAGCGCGCTGTAATGCGGCAGCGCGTACACCAGCAGCCCCTGCCCGATCACCTGGCTCGACAAGGCCAGTGCAATCACCGGCCACCAGACCGTCGGCACGATCGTCTCACCCAGCACGGCCGCGATCCCGAGCAGCGGCAACATACCCGCAGCGCTGGCGATGGTGAGCGTCTGGAACGGCGACAGCCCGCCGCGCGCGCGCTGCATCGCGAGCACGTATCCGGCGTACAGCACCCCCGCCAATACGCACAGGAGATCGCCGACCAGCCGCGCGTCGCCCGCCTGGCCGCTGTCGTGCATCAGCATCGCGGCGCCCGCCACGGCGAGGCTGATCGCCAAGGCTTCGATGCGGGTCGCCCAGCGCCGCGCGACGATCAACGTCGTGACTGCAAGGATCAGGCTGGCGGCGTTTCCGAACAGCGTCGCGTGCGCCATCTTGGTCATCAGAATACCGGCGTGCCAGCTCGCGAGGTCCGCAGCGAAGAAGAGCCCGGCCAGCACCGCAAGCATGATCAGGCCACGCGAGGGGGTAGTTCCTTGAAAGTCGCGGCGCGCAAACAGGAGCAGCAACGGCAGCGCCAGCGCCAATCGCCAGAACGCCGCACTGACCGGGCCGACATCGGCCAGCCGCACGAACAGCGGCCCCGCCGCCAGCGTCGCGTTGCCGACAAGCAAAGCAAGAAAGGATCCCCGCGGCGGCGTGCGTGTCTCGGCGACGGTGGCCGTAGCGTCGGCGGCGGGGTGGCTTGCGGCGGTCATGGGCGCGCCCTAGCTCCTCGGACCAGCGCCGACCAGCGTCTCACCCTGCGGAGTTCGTTCCAATATGCCCGACCTTTTCGACCCCATCCGCTTAGGCGCGATCGAAGCGTCCAATCGCATCGTCATGGCGCCGCTCACCCGCGGGCGCAGCGACGTGCCCGGGCATATTCCCCAGACGGCGCTCAAGGCCGAATATTACACGCAACGGGCAGCGGCAGGGCTGATCATTGCCGAAGCAACCGGCATCAGCGTCGAAGGCCTCGGCTGGCCCAAAGCGCCGGGGATTTGGTCGGACGAGCAGGTCGCGGCATGGGCGCCGGTGACGCAGGCGGTGCATGATGCCGGCGGACGTATCGTCCTCCAGCTCTGGCATATGGGCCGGCTCGTGCATCCCGACTTTCTCGACGGCGCGCCGCCGGTCAGTGCCAGCGCCACCACCGCGCCAGGATACGCGCACACCCCCAGCGGCAAAAAGGACTATGAGCAGGCGCGCGAGCTCGCCATCGAGGAGATGCCGCGGCTGCGCGAGGATTATGCCCGCGCCGCGACAAATGCGATGCGCGCTGGCTTCGACGGCGTCCAGCTCCATGCCGCCAATGGCTATCTGATCGATCAATTCCTGCGCGACGGCACCAACCAGCGTGGCGACACTTATGGCGGTCCGATCGAGAACCGTATCCGGCTGTTGTCGGAGGTAACCCAGACGCTGATCGACACCGTCGGCGCGGAACGCGTCGGCGTGCGCCTGTCGCCCAATGGAGAAACGCAGGGTTGCGACGATCGCGATCCCGCCGCGACCTTCACCGCCGCGGCGGCGGAGCTTCAGCGGTTGGGCATCGCCTGGCTCGAGCTGCGTGAGCAGAAAGAGTATGGCAACTTCGGCAAAACCGACGTTCCCCGCGTCAGTCCGTCGATCCGCCGCGTGTTCACCAACCCGCTCGTGCTCAATCAGGAATATCGCCGCGACAGCGCGCTCGCCGATCTGTCGAGCGGCCTTGCCGATGCGATCAGCTTTGGACGGCCGTTCATTTCAAATCCCGACCTCGTCGAACGGCTGCGGATCGATGCCGAGCTGGCGCCCGATGATTACCGGACCTGGTACTCGGACGGGCCGCATGGCTACACCGACTATCCGACGCTCGCGCGCGGCGAGGCCGCCTAGGCTTATCCGACGGGGCCCGTCCGCCGATAGCTGAGCGCTTCGGCGACGTGAATGCGGCCGACGCGGTCAGCCTGGGCGAGGTCGGCGATGGTGCGCGCCACGCGCAGCACGCGGGTGTAGCCGCGCGCGGTCAGGCGCAGCGTGGCCGCAGCCTGCGACAGCAGCGCCTGCCCAGCCTCGTCCGGGGTCGCGCACGCGTCGAGCACCGCGCCGTCGGCTTCGGCGTTGGTGCGCGCAGCTTCGCCTGCGTATCGCGCGGTTTGCCGGGCGCGCGCGTCGGCGACGCGGGTTGCGACCGTCGCGCTGCTCTCGGACAGGCTGCGCGTCACCAGGTCGGCGGCGCTCACCGCTTCAACGTCGACCGCGAGATCGATCCGGTCGAGCAACGGGCCCGAGACCTTCGCCTGATAGTCGGCGGCGCAGCGCGGCGCCCGGCTGCACGCGCGCGACGCATCGCCGAGCCAGCCGCAGCGGCACGGATTCATGGCCGCGACCAGCTGCACGCGGGCGGGGAAGGTGACGTGGGCATTCGCCCGCGCGACGCTGACGACGCCGGATTCGAGCGGTTGCCGAAGCGAATCGAGCACGCCGCGCTGAAACTCGGGCAATTCGTCAAGGAACAGGACGCCGAGGTGGGCGAGGCTGACTTCGCCCGGCCGCACGCGCAGCCCGCCCCCGACCAGCGCGGCCATCGATGCGCTGTGATGCGGCGCGCGATAGGGGCGGTCGCGCATCATCCGCCCGCCCTCCAGCGCCCCCGCGACCGAGGCGACCATCGAAACCTCGAGCGCTTCCGCCGCCGTCAGATCGGGCAGAATGCCCGGCAGGCAGGATGCGAGCAGCGACTTGCCCGCACCGGGCGGGCCGACCAGCAACAGGTTGGATATGGCTACACCGATCATGCGAAAGCCTGTGGCTTGGCGATCAAACGGCAACTAGTGGGCCGTTTCCGGACAGTCTGCTATCGAGCGCCGGACCTGGTCACGCGGACGTTCGGCTTACGACCCCATTGGGGTCATTTGGAGATTTGAGTGTAACTCCCGAGAGCGGTCGCAGAACTGTGCTTCACTCTCCGTCCAACAGCCCGACAGTATTTCCTTCCGGATCGCTGAACTCCGCATAGCGAAGAGTGTCGAACCCTTCGACTTTCACTGGGTCAGGAACCTCGATGCCCGCCTTCCGCAGCCGGGCGATCTGCGCGTCGGCGTCGGCGACGTGTAGCGTAACGGTCACCGGCTCACCCTTGGCATTATCGAGTACCTGAAACCATACGCCCTCGCGCAGATCCCACTCATGACAACTCGGCATCGGTTCGCGATCCCAGTCCCGGCCGAGTAGATCGCTCCACCATTTCGATTGCGCCGCGAAATCCTTGGCGTTCACGCTCAGGAAGACATTGTCGACTTTCATAACAGTTCTCTGGATTTATTCTTGTTGCCAAAATCCAACTCGCACGACGGCTACCAAGTTCCAGCCGCCCAGCCTCACGTCAGCTATCCTGCCTCGATTGCTGAAAGCAGACAGTCGCAAAACCACTCAATTGCAGCCAACCGCACCTTTCGAGGCGCAACCCGAAAGCGGTCGACCAGGTGAGGTCGACCGCCCGAAGGTGTCAGATTTCCGTGCGCTCCGCCAGTAGTAGTGCGTCTTCGACATCGACCCCAAGATAGCGAACGGTGTTCTCGATCTTGGTGTGACCTAGAAGTATCCGAATTGCGCGGATGTTCTCCGTAGCGCGGTAGATCATCGCGGCCTTCGTCCGTCGAAGCGAGTGCGTCCGGTACTCAGATTTCCGTAGGCCAATCGCGGTAACCCACTCATCCACCAAACGCGCATACTGGCGCGTGCTCATGTGTCCGGCGTGGTCGATCCTGCTTGGAAAGAGGTGCTCGCTGGTCGAGCCGCCCCGAGGTTCTAACCAGGAAAGCAGGGTTGAACGGATATCGGCTGTGAGCTCGAACTGAACTGGCCGATTGGTCAGACCGGTCGCCATCCGCGCTGGCGGCTTGCTCCTTTGGCGGCTGTTCTGTTCGCCTCGCTCGGCGCAATAGTCCGCGTCGTCTCCGGAACCGGTCCGATCCCCTTGCAGGAAGGATGGCTCCTCGCCGGCGAGCTTTGGATGCTTGGGTTCGGCGTTTTTCTTATTTACTTCGCACCGATGCTTGTTCTTCCGCGGGTGCGTCGTGGATCGCGCTAGGTCAATGTCCCCTCCAGGCACGCATCCGTTCTGCATGCCCTTGAAATTCCTGCCGTGCGATGGCCCGCAGATGAACCTCGTCCGGCCCGTCGGCGATGCGGAGTGAGCGCATTCCGGCATAGGCCTGTGCAAGCCCGAAGTCATCGGACAAGCCGCCCGCACCATGAGCCTGCATCGCATCGTCGATGACCCGCAAGGCCGTTCGCGGTGCGGCAACCTTGATCATCGCGATTTCCCGTCGCGCGGCCTTGTTGCCCACCTTGTCCATCATGTCGGCGGTCTTGAGGCAGAGCAGGCGCGTCCTTTCGATGTCCAACCGCGCCTCGCCTATCCGCTGCTCCCATATCGACTGATCCGCCAGCCGTTGTCCAAAAGCCACTCGCGACAGAAGACGGTCGATCATTTTCTCGATCGCCACCTCCGCAGCGCCGATTGCGCGCATGCAGTGATGGATTCGTCCCGGCCCGAGACGGACCTGCGCAATTTCGAACCCCCGGCCTTCGCCCAGGATGATGTTCGAGGCGGGAACCCTGACGTTGCGCAGCAGGACTTCCGCGTGACCATGAGGGGCATCGTCGTATCCGAACACCGGCAGCATCCGCACGACTTCGACCCCATCGGCATCGAGTGGCACGATGATCTGCGATTGCTGGGCGTGTCGTTCCGCTTCCGGATCGGTCTTGCCCATCACGATCGCCATCTTGCAGCGCGGATCACCGACTTCGGACGACCACCATTTCCGCCCGTTTAGAACGCAGTCGTCACCTTCCCTGCGAATGGAGGTCTGGATGTTCGTGGCGTCCGATGACGCCACGTCCGGCTCGGTCATCAGGAATGCCGAGCGGATTTCACCATCCAGTAGCGGCCGCAGCCAAGTGGCCTTTTGCTCTGGCGAGCCATATCTGTGCAGCATTTCCATATTACCGGTATCAGGCGCCGAGCAATTGAATGCTTCGGAGGCAAAGCCCACACGGCCCATCTCCTCGGCGCACAATGCGTATTCGAGATTGCTCAGTCCGGCACCGCGGTAGTTCTCGTCGTCACTTTCAGAAGGTGGAAGGAAGAGGTTCCATAGCCCCTCGGCGAAGGCACGAGCCTTGAGTTCCTCAATGACAGGCGGAGGCGACCAGCGGGAAATACCTTCAGCCTGCATATGCTCATCATAGGCAGGAACTGCTGGATAGACGAACGAACGCATGAAGCTGCGCACCCGGTCACGCCATGCGGTTTGTCTCTCTGATAAAGTGAAATCCATCTGTGCATCTCGCTAGTCGAGGTCGTTCTTCGACATCGATTTCACGTGAATGCTACTTTGCCGTTCCACAGTTCGCCTTGATGCAGATCATAGCTCACCGCGTCCGTCGAACGTGCGCGATATCGCGAGCGGAAATGATCTGCCGCAAACCCATCAGGAAGCGGACAGGCTAGGCGGCGTGGACAAATTGGAGCCAGTATCTGGCGGCGGCGATATGGACCATGCTTAGGAAGCTTTCGGCGAGCTGGTCATATCGAGTGGCGATGGCGCGGTTGATTTTCAGGCGACCGAAGAATCGTTCGATGTGATTGCGTTCCTTGTAGAGCGCTCGGTCATGTTCGATCTTGACCCGGCGATTTGAGCGGCCCGGGATGACGGCCTGGATGTTGCGACCTGCAAGGTCGGTTCGGATGGCATCGGAGTCATAACCCTTGTCGGCCAACAGCGCCGTAGGTGGGCGCTCAGGCAAGGCGATCAACGTGTCGTAGGCCTTGCAATCGGCTGCTTCGCCGACCGTCAGGTGGAAGGCGATGGGTCGTCCTCGGGCATCGGCCAGACAGTGAAGCTTACTGGTGAACCCGCCCCGCGAGCGGCCAAGAGCGCGTCGACAAGCCCCCCTTTCCCGCCCGCCGCCGAGACGTGGGCGCGAACCGTGGTGCTGTCTATGCTGTAGTGGCCGCTGTCCGCCATGACCTCGGCCAGGGTGACCGATAGCGCCTCCCAGACCCCGGCCTCGCTCCAGCGCCGGAAGCGCCGGTAGATCGTGTTCCAGTTGCCGTATCTGGGCGGCACATCGCGCCACGGCGTCCCGCAACGCAGCCGCCAGAGTAGACCGTTGCTGATGGAGCGGTTCTCTTCAGGCGGTCGCCCACGGCCCCGGTTTGCCACGTCAATCGCTCGAGGGCCTCAAGGCCGCCAATGACGACCAGCAGTCCGGTATCAACATCGTGCGTCGCGCCCTGCGCGCCCCGGCTCGCCAGATTGCCGAGAACGCGGGCGAGGACGGTGCCTATATCGTCGGCAAGCTGCTCGAAGGCGACGACTAAAACCATGGCTTCAACGCCGCGACCGGCGAATATGAAGACCTGGTGAAGTCGGGTGTGATCGATCCAGCGAAGGTGGTACGCACCGCGCTGCAGGATGCGGCTTCGGTTGCCTAGCTGCTGATCACCACCGAGGCGCTGGTTGCCGAACTGCCGAAAGAAGACACGCCCGCTCCGATGCCGGCGATGGACTTCTGAGGCTGCCATTTCTCTTGGAAGCGGGATAGGCGCTCGCATGGGCGCGCCGGTCTTTTTTGGTCTGTAACCGCGCTGGCTACGGCTTCAGACAGGCCCTATTCCTGTAGCTGCTCAAGCCGCTCCTGCCTATCCTGATCGCGAACAAGCCAGAATACCGCACCGAGTGCCAGCACAGCTCCTGAAAGCGCGGCGACTTTCGCGGCGCTCGTGTCTGCCAAATCCAGGATGATGAACTTGCGCACAATTGCCAGCAGCGCAATCAGGATTATCGTGCGCACCTGCAGGATACCGAAACCCCTGTCGGCAGCTACGAGCAATGAGCGCTTGAACTCAAGCGCAATCACAACGGTGAAAATCATGCCGAAGACAGCCTGGAAGGTGGAAAAATCGAGCGGATCGAGAGCGCCCAAGACAAGACTTGTGACAACTTCGCGCAGCAATGACCAAACCGCCGCGATCACGACGATTGCAATTATTCCGCTGAGAACGATAACAACTGCGTCCTCGAATTTCTCGTAGAGAGACATCGCAGACCATTCTGCACGTGTCATTTTGCGCAATCTCAGACAATTCGCGAGCATTAGTTTATCCTTGCGGCCGTCTTTTAAACATTCTTCACTACAGCATCGGTTTGTCCAAGCAGGATGTTCAGCGGAGGGGCAGGGCTCCTTCGGAAGCCCCGGATACAGGGTAAGGTGCTGGAATGGTATTTCGATGCCAGTCTCGTCGAACGCCTGCTCGATCCTGCGGAAGAACTCCCTGCGCACTTTCCATTCCGCCCTGGCTTCACCTTCGGGCGCAGTCGCAAGATGACGGCACTTTCACCTAGCGCTTCCACACCGACAATCTCGGGTTCATCAATTATGCGCTCGGCAAAGGCGCGATCCTGCCCCATCTGCGAGGCAGCGCAGTGCATAATGCCCAACGCCTCGTCTGTCTTTTTTCGATAGGCGATACCGACATCGATCACCGACCTGGAATATACCATGGTCATGTTCACGATATGGGTAATGTTCCCACATGGCACGAATATCACGTTGCCATCGTAATCGCGCAGGCGAACGCTTCGCAGCGTGATTTCTTCTACCACTCCAATATGGCCACCGATCTCGACTATGTCATCGACGCGCAGCTGCCCTTCAAGCAGAATGATGAATTCGGAAAAATAGTCTTTCACACGGCCCTGCGCGGCAAAACCTGCTGCAATTCCGGCCACTCCCGCAGCAGTCAGCAAAGGCGCTATGGATACGCCCATGATCGAGAGCAATGTCACCCCGGCAACTGACCATATCACGATGCGCCTGCATATCAGACCAGTCCTGTATGCAGTTGTAACCCTCCCAACAGAATCTGGATCACTCCGTTTGCTTGTCATCTTCTGTTTTATGCGCCGCATCAGGCGCGAAGGCACAGCTGCCGCCATCGAAGCGAGAAACACGACCAACACGATCCGCACTGCGTCTTTAAGCAAGGATGAGGAAACGGAGAGAGTTCGCAATTCAAATTCGTCGATTACATTTTCCACCTGATACTCGCTTATTTTCGACTGTATCGACCTTTCGGCCTAGCCAATTGTTGCGCCCGTAAATGCTGGCGGGTCGGAGGCAGGAAAGCTTTCGAGCAGCGCTTCATCCACCGGGTCGAACTCCTTCTCGCGCTCAGCCCGCTCACCGGCTTGCGCACCTCGATACAGCCGGTTTTGGGAAATCTGTTTGCCCTCTCCTGACCATCGTATCGGCCAGTTCCCGGGCGCATCAGAGCCACGATAGAGTTGGTCGATCTTAGAACTGAGATGCCGCGACTCCGGATTGTGGATGACCCTGTATTCCCACCCCTGTCGCTCGGCGAATGCGATAGCGCTGTCCCGGTCAGGAAACTGAACACGGATATGGCGATATGGATCATCATTGGTGATCCATCCCGTGTATGCGTCGTAGCCCAGTGATCTTCTCGCCTCGAACTCAAGGTACCACGGTCGCGGGCGGTGCCCGCCCTGAAGCGTGGAGCGCGGCTCCTGATAGATCTTTGCCATTGGAATTTCGGCGGAAATAGTATTCGTGCCGGGCTGCTTCGATAGGCGCGGCGGGCAATTATGGCCTCTGTGCATGTTCAAGTCCTTTACCCTTCTATCGTCACTGCCCGTTACGCTTCGTTCAGATCATCGAGCCGTTCCATCTGTCGAGAGTTCCGGCGGATCAGTTCCTGTGCGGTGTCATTCTTGGCGCTCCCGACCTCGTCAAGCATGTCGCATCGCATGCCGAGGGTCAGGTGGGCGACGGCATGCATTCATCGATAAGAGCCGGGCCGGAGTCGCGTTTTGCGGCGATTTCTGCGACTTTTTCGATCGCTGCCATGTAAACCGAGTTCTTCTGGTCGAACAGATGGACGCGGGCCTCTTTGCTGAGTTCGAGTTCGGTCTGGCGGTTGAGTAACATCGCGGTGAGAAAGATCGTCGCGACAGCGCCAAGGAAGACAAGGATGGTTTCCTGCACGAACGGAAATCTGGACGCGCCGACATAGAGCTCATGGTAAAGCGCATATCCAAAGACCAATGCGGCAAGGATGCCAGGAGCCATACGATCTCACGAATGCGCGGCCTTGTTACCTCCATCGCCCGCCCTTGCAGTCGGATGCTTGCCGACCCGCTCCGAATCTAGTGCCCCGCCGAGGCGATACTTCGGGATAGGCTCATGTGATTGATCCTGAAGCCAGAAACCGCTTCATGATGCGGCAAAGCCACCTAGCTCGCCGACTGCGTCAGTGCATCATCCCCCTTCGATGCGCGCCGCAAGCGAAAGCCAAGGAGCAGCATGACCGTTCCGAACATCGCGGCGTAGAACGCGAGGACCCAGCCCAAGGCGAGGAATGTCTCGACGGGAGCAGTCAAGAGCATCCAGATTACGAAGCCGGCCAGCGCAAGGGACAACAGACCCCCTAGCCCGAGCCAAAACTCGCCCTTGATTTCCTTGCGCAGCCGAATGGCGGTCACGATCTGGGCGATGCCCGAGGCAGACGACCAGAATGCGATCATCCACCAAAAGAACAGCGAAAGCACGAAACTGGCCATCATTGGAGTAATCAGCACAACAATACCAGTGCCGATGCCGACCACGCCGTTGAATGCCAGCCAACCCCACTTCTCACCCGCGCGGATGTTGCGAAAAGCCGCGATAAGCGAGAATATTCCGTCTGCCATCGAGAAGGCGCCGAAGATGATTGTCAGCCCGAGCAAGGCGCTGGCAGGCAACAGCACCGCGAGCACCGCAAGGATCAGCGCAAGCACACCGCGCAAAACGAATGTCCACCAGTTTCCTGCTAGACTACAGACCGGGAAAGGGATTTTATGTGCCAGTGTTGCCATATCGATAGCCCCATACGTTGAGATCGGAATTCAACGAAGACAATATTTCTGACGGTACGCTGCCTTCATTGCATAACGGACCGCCAGGGTATAGCTCTCAATTCTTTGTCGGCTGTACTGCTTCGCGGGCCTTGCCGAAAAGCCCCTTGATGCGTTCGAATAAGCGAGTTGCAGCATTGCCCCCGCCAGTCTCTCGCTCAAGTTCTTTGATCGCGTCCTGCAGATCGTCAAGATCCTTCTTGGTTGCATAACCGAGCGCTTGCGCCATCTCGATTTGCTCACGGGCCTTTAGCAGTTCCGCAGCGATTGCCTGGTTGTCTTGTTCCGTGCGGTTCTCCTTTGCCGCAACGAGCCGCGCAGCCTCGACGCTTGCCTCTGCACGGACGATCGGCAAGGGAATTACGGTTTCGGTCACGACAATGGTGCTCAGGGCGTTTAGCAAGACGAGCTTGGCCTCCTGAGGCTTCTGTTCGTTCAGCAGTGCGGCCGCGCGTTTGATGGCATCAGGATAGGTACCCAGCGGAAGGTTGCTGGTCCGGATAACCATCTCGCTTGCGAGGCTTTCCATGAGCCGCCTCGCTTCCTGCAAACGTCCATTGTCAGTCAGATCCGCGATCCGGTCGGAGAGCGCCTTGACATCGCCTGGGGTTGCAAGAACATCATGTTCGATGACCGAATTGGCCACCGGAGCAAGTGCCAGCATAGGTTCGCGCGCCAGGATGATCTCAAGTTTGCCCGTGGCCCTGGCCAGAGCGTCGATCGCCTCCTGATTATTGCCCGCGTGAATGGCGTTGATAGCCGCCTGCGTTTCATCGAGAGCGGAAACCGCTTCCGCCAGCAGAGTTCCGAGTTGCGCCTGATCCTTAGCCGCGGCGCCGCGCGCAGCCTGATCCGTATCGGTTGCGCTAGCCGAAGCTTCCTGTCCGTCCGCCGCCTCCTCGGCATTATCGGAACAGGCCGTAGCCGCAAGCAATGCGATGACGGCAACGCCATGGGCAAGATTTCTGAATTTCATGGCTGAACTCCCTCTTTGATGGTTGGACCACAAGTTGGTTTATGGAAGTAAAGCTTAATCGGCAGGGGGGGGCAACTTAAGCGGATCCCGGAATGATACGAGATGCCGCACACCTTCCCTGTCCAAAATAAGGACTGCCTCGATATTATCGTCGTAGCCTTTGGTCTGGATATCGACCGGATGAGGGATCAGGTGAGCAAGCCCCTCAAGGGCGATGACCACGACATCGTCTTTGTGATCATAGGTGATACCGAGGATTGGAAGAAATTCGGCCTCGATCTGATCGCCCAAATCCAGCGATTGGACCTCGATTTCGGCGCGCAGGCCATGCAACCGCTTGCTGATGCGATCGCACAATTCTGCCCACTCGATTTTGGCAATTTGCTCCATCACTACCTCCATCAAGGTTTCAAACGGGTGAAATCGCTGACGGCGCCTCCGTTCGTAAACTCGCGAAAGCCGCATCTCAATGCCGTTTCCGCTATCCTCGCCGACTCGACAGTCATCTGGCGATGCGAGCGTATCATAGGAAGCAGATCGACCCGCCCATTTATTTGTGTCAGGACCAAAATGGCTTTTCTATCTAGGTTCAGGACCCATTAGATCGCTTGCGCGGGAGGCAATCGGTTGATTCAATGGCAGCATCAAGGAGGTGGTGCTGTTGTCAGATCTGTGGTTGTTGAGCGAGGCGCAGATGCGCCGGATCGAGCCCTATTTCCCCTGTCGCACGGCATTCCGCGGGTCGATGATCGCCGTATCGTGAGCGGCTGTCTGCGACGGCAAGGGCCGCCCGTGATCATGCTGCTCAGCGAAGGGCAGATGAGCGACTACAAGGGCGCTGCGCTGATGATCGATGCCTTCCCCAAGGCCAGGGCTTTGCTCGCCGATCGGGGCTACGATGCCGACTGGTTCCGCGCCGCGCTGGCCGAGCGTGGCATAGCCGCCTGCATCCCGTCAAAGAACAACCGCAAAGTCCCCATCCCGCACGACACAGCCCTCTACCGCCAGCGCCACAAGGTCGAGAACATGTTCGGCAGGCTCAAGGACTGGCGACGCATCCACACCCGCTACCACCGATGCGCCCACACCTTCATGTCCGCCATATGTATCGCTGCAACCGTCATCTTCTGGCTGCCGCAATGAGTCCTGAGCCTAGAGGCTGGCGTCGTTGCGGGTTGATATGTGAGCAGACGGGAATTCGATTTCCTGCTAGTGCCTACTCAAAGTCCCATTTAAGATTTTAATTACGCTTGGAGACCCTTTGCGATGAACCTCGAGAAATTCACCGACCGGGCCAAGGGCTTTCTACAGAGCGCCCAGACAGTTGCCGTCCGCATGAGCCATCAGCGCATCACGCCAGTCCATATTCTCAAGGCATTGCTCGAAGATGAGGAGGGCATGGCCGCGCAGCTCATCCAGCGAGCAGGCGGTAGCCCCCCTGCCGCCATTGGCGAGGTTGAAAAGTCATTGCATAAATTCCCGGCGGTTTCCGGCTCCGGAGCGCAGACGCCGCCCGCCCTAGACAATGATTCGGCTCGCCTGCTCGATCAGGCCGAACAGCTGGCAAAGAAGGCCGGCGACAGCTTCGTTCCTGTACAGCGCATATTGCAGGCCATGGCCCTTTCCGACAGCACCGACGCAGGCAAGGCTTTGCAGGCTGCCGGCGTGAATGCGAAGTCGCTCGAGGCGGTGATTCAGGAAGTGACCGGCGGTCGCACCGCAGACAGCGCAAGCGCAGAAGAGAGCTACGATGCGCTCAAGAAATACGCCCGCGACCTGACCCAAGCGGCGCGCGACGGCAAGCTCGACCCGGTGATCGGCCGCGACGAAGAGATTCGTCGCACAATCCAGATTCTGGCCCGCAGGACCAAGAACAATCCCGTTCTTATCGGTGATCCCGGCGTGGGCAAGACCGCGATCGCCGAGGGGCTGGCGCTGCGCATCGCCAATGGCGATGTGCCCGACAGCCTCAAGGGCCGCACGCTAATGGCGCTTGACATGGGCGCGCTGATTGCGGGTGCGAAATATCGCGGCGAATTCGAGGAACGCTTGAAGGCCGTGATCGACGAGGTGAAAAATTCCGATGGGCAGATCATCCTGTTCATCGACGAGATGCACACTCTGATTGGCGCGGGCGCCAGCGAAGGCAGCATGGACGCCGCGAACCTCCTGAAGCCGGCGCTGTCGCGCGGCGAGTTGCACGTGATCGGCGCTACTACGCTCGACGAATACCAGAAATATGTCGAGAAGGATGCGGCACTCCAGCGGCGCTTCCAGCCGGTCTATATCGTTGAGCCGAGCGTCGAGGACACGATATCCATCCTGCGTGGTCTGAAGGAAAAATACGAACTGCACCACGGGGTAAACATTACCGACAGCGCGATCGTGGCCGCTGCGCAGCTATCCGATCGCTATATCCAAAACCGCTTCCTTCCCGACAAGGCGATCGACCTGATGGACGAGGCGGCGAGTCGCATCCGCATGGAAGTAGAAAGCAAACCCGAAGAGATCGAAAACCTCGACCGCCGCATTATCCAGCTCAAGATCGAGGAAAGCGCGCTCGCTAAGGAAAGCGACGAGGCGAGCAAGGACCGGCTCGCCACCTTGCGCAAAGAATTGGCCGAGCTCGAGCAGAAATCGAGCGAGCTGACCACGCGCTGGCAGAACGAACGCGACAAGATTCAGGCTGAGGCAAAGATCAAGGAACAGCTCGACCTGGCCCGGCTCGAGCTGGAGCAGGCGCAGCGCGCGGGCGACCTGCGAAAGGCGGGCGAGCTGTCCTATGGCACGATACCGAGCCTCGAAAAGCAGCTTGAGGAGGCACGTGGTGCAAATAAGACTGCGTTATTGCGCGAGGAAGTGACCGAGGAGGACATCGCCTCTGTCGTCAGCCGCTGGACAGGCGTGCCGGTGGACAAGATGATGGAAGGCGAGCGCGAGAAGCTGCTCAAGATGGAAGAGTTTCTCGGTCGTCGCGTGATCGGGCAGCAGCAGGCGGTACAGGCTGTCTCGAAGGCCGTGCGCCGAGCACGCGCTGGCTTGCAGGATCCCAACCGGCCATTGGGCAGCTTCCTGTTCCTTGGCCCTACGGGCGTTGGCAAAACCGAGCTGACCAAGGCGCTGGCCGAGTTCATGTTCGACGACGAGCGCGCCATGGTGCGCATCGACATGAGCGAATTCATGGAAAAGCACGCGGTCGCCAGACTGATCGGCGCGCCTCCGGGTTATGTAGGTTACGAGGAAGGCGGCGTACTTACCGAGGCGGTGCGGCGGCGACCTTACCAGGTGGTACTGTTCGACGAAGTGGAGAAGGCGCATCAGGACGTGTTCAACGTTCTGCTGCAGGTACTCGACGACGGTCGCCTGACCGACGGGCAGGGCCGGGTGGTGGACTTCTCGAACACGCTGATCATCTTGACCAGCAACCTCGGCAGCCAATTCCTCTCCAGCCTCACCGACGATCAGAAGGTGGAAGATGTCGAGCCGCAGGTGATGGACGTGGTGCGCAGCCACTTCCGCCCCGAGTTCCTCAACCGGCTTGATGAAATCATTCTGTTCCATCGCCTGAGCCAAGAACACATGGCACCGATCGTCGATATCCAGGTCAAGCGCGTCCAGAAGCTGCTGAAGGACCGGAAGATCACGCTCGACCTCACCGAAGGCGCGCGCAACTGGCTCGGTCGGGTGGGTTACGACCCGGTATATGGCGCCAGGCCGCTCAAGCGAGCGGTACAGCGCTATCTGCAAGATCCGCTGGCGGAAAAGCTGCTGGCCGGCGAGATCCCTGACGGTTCGACCGTCAAGGTGGACGAGGGCGAAGAAGGTCTCGTTTTCGTCATTCCATCCCAGATCTGAGCAGCGCGAGCGCACGACAAGCAAGGGAAGGGCGCGAATGGAAGCCGACAAGATCAAGGTAGTTTGCCCACATTGTGAAGCGGTCAACGCTATCCCGCCTGATCGGCCAGCTCAGGCCGCAAAATGCGGCAAATGCCACAAGGCGCTGTTCAATGGTTCGCCCGTCGACCTGCTGGGCCAGAAGTTCGATCGCCATATCACACGATCCGACATACCTGTTGTTGTGGATTTCTGGGCGACGTGGTGCGGTCCCTGCCGCGCCATGGCTCCATCATTTGCCCAGCTCACGATTGCAATCGAACCGCGCGCCAGGTTCGCAAAGGTCGATATCGACAAGGCTCCCCAACTTGCCGCCCGGTACGGCGTGCAGGGCGTCCCCGCCTTGTTAATATTCAAAAATGGACGGCTGGCCGATCAACCATCCGGTGCCTTACACCCCTCAGCGCTTCGCCAATGGGTGGAGGCACATATTGGCTGACCCGCATTGCCCCCGCATCCTAATTTCAGGTGATTTAGTTAATGGCAGATCCTTATACGATACTCGGCCTATCGCGCACTGCAGATCAGTCTGCAATCAAGAAAGCCTATCGCAAACTCGCCAAAGAGCTTCATCCTGATCGCAACAAGGACAAGCCAGATGCGGCGGCCCGGTTCGCGGAAGTCACGCAAGCATATGATCTTTTGAGCGATGTCGAGCAACGCGCACGATACGACCGCGGCGAGATCGACGAGCACGGCAACCCGCGCGCACCTTACGGTTTCGAAGATTTCCAGGGCCATGGGCCGTTCTCGGGCGGAGGACCCTTTCGATCGGCGCAGGATGGAGCGACATCCTTTCATTTCTCTGGCGATTCGGAGGAATTGGGGGACATCTTCGCCGATCTCTTTGGGCGGGGTCGCGGGGCTGGCGGGCGCGAATATCGCCCGCGAGGAAGCGATGTGCTCTATGCGGTAAATGTCCCGTTCGAAAATATCGCCACTGCAAAACCATTCGCAATCAACCTCGATGGCGGCGAACAAATCGAGGTCAAGATCCCTCCGGGAACCCAGAGTGGAGATCGCCTGCGCGTTGCGGGCAAAGGGCGGCCCGGACTGGGAGGGCGCGGTGACGCGATTCTTGAACTGACCGTCACGCTCCACCCTTTCTTCCGACAGGATGAGGACGACATTCGCCTCGACCTGCCAATCCGGTGGGACGAGGCCGTACTCGGCGCAAAAGTGCGCGTACCCACGATCGATGGACCGATCATGCTAACAGTGCCGAAGGGATCCACCTCGGGCAGAATTCTGCGCATCAAGGGTAAAGGAATGGCGCGTCGCCAAGGTGGGCGCGGCAATCAACTGGTGCGGTTGATGGTTGACCTTCCGCAGAACGATAAAAGCTTGGAAGCGTGGGCCAAGGAATGGCGAGAAAAGAATGAATACAATCCCCGCTCGAAGCTGGGGGTCTAATGTGATAACATTGGGACAGGCAAGGCCGATCCGAAACGCATAATCTGGATCAGCGGAGAAGCGACTAGAGGTACATTTTCGCATAGGAGGCCGGTCATGAAGCGTCAATTTCAAAGTGGCTTTCGGGACATGATGCCAGCAGGAACGTTGTTAATGACCCCTCTGCCATCGACGGAAGACCTGACAAGCATGCTTGCCGTGCTGGCTGCGGGCCTGGAAACGTTGGAATTCGCCGATGAGCAGGAGGCGATCAAGCTTCGTCGCAAGATGCGTATGGCGCTCCTCAATTCGGCAAGATTAGTGAGCAAATGGTCTGTTCTGGCTGCTAATTCGCCGCTTCAGGAATTGGTCGATGTGCCAGAATTGATCAAGCATTTGATGGACCAGATCCAGTCAGGGATTCCAGTGGAGGTGGAGTTTGAAAAGATACTTGAAACAGGTTTGTGGCCGGTTCGGGTTGCCCCTGCCTCTTTCGCCAGCGCTTTATCGGCCCTGCTTGAAAATGCATTCCTGGCTGCAGGAGGAAATGGTGGGAAAGTATCTTTGCGCTTGAGGAACCGCCCAGAAATTGACGCTCTCCCCGAGCGGATTGAAATTGAAGTTGCTGACAATGGCCCTGGGCTCAGACCCGATACGATCGCGCTGGCTTTCGAGCCGTTCTATTCGAATTGGGGCGCTGATCATCGCCTTGGGCTCGGACTTACTCATGCACAGCGCTTCGCACAGAAGTCTGGAGGCAGCATAAGCTTGGTGCCTCGATCACCCCGTGGGGTCCGCGCAGTCTTGTGGCTGCCGCGCGCATACGACCATTCCACCAGCCGATCCAGCCAGAGCGCTGACGTGATCCTTCTGCGTTAGGGGAACGACGAACCCACGCCCGAACACATCTTAATCTATTGTTTTCTGGAGCTCCAATCCATGTCTAAAGTTATCGGCATCGACCTCGGAACAACCAACAGCTGCGTTGCCGTTATGGAAGGCGGCAAGCCCAAAGTGATCGAGAATTCGGAAGGTGCGCGCACCACGCCGTCCGTCGTCGCCTTCACCAAGGATGGCGAACGCCTGATCGGCCAGCCCGCCAAGCGCCAGGCCGTGACCAACCCGGATAACACCCTGTTCGCGATCAAGCGCCTGATCGGTCGGCGGTTTGACGATCCGACCACCAAGAAAGACATGGAGCTTGTTCCATACAAGATTGTCGAGGGGCCCAACGGCGATGCATGGGTTGAAGCGGGCGGTGAGAAGTACAGCCCTTCCCAGGTTTCCGCTTTCATCCTGCAAAAGATGAAGGAAACCGCCGAAGAGTACCTGGGCCAAAAAGTCGAGAAGGCGGTAATAACAGTCCCGGCCTACTTCAATGATGCCCAGCGCCAGGCGACCAAGGATGCCGGCAAAATCGCCGGTCTCGAAGTCGAGCGCATTATTAACGAGCCGACTGCTGCGGCGCTCGCCTATGGACTCGATAAGGATGAAGGCAAGACTATTGCTGTTTACGACCTCGGCGGCGGTACGTTTGACGTATCGATCCTCGAAATCGGTGATGGCGTATTCGAGGTGAAGTCGACCAATGGCGATACCTTCCTCGGCGGCGAAGACTTCGACAGCGCGGTGGTGGAATATCTGGCCGACTCCTTCAAGAAGAAGGAAAATATGGACCTCAGACCCGACAAGCTCGCCCTGCAGCGCCTCAAGGAAGCGGCGGAAAAGGCCAAGATAGAGCTGTCAAGCGCGGCACAGACCGAGATCAACCTTCCCTTTATCACTGCGCGCATGGAAGGCGGCACCACGACGCCGCTGCATTTGGTCCAGACAATCACCCGCTCCGACCTCGAAAAACTGGTTGACGGCCTGATAAAGCGCACGCTCGAACCCTGCAAAAAGGCCATGGCTGACGCTGGGATCGACAAAGGGGCGATAGACGAAGTGATACTGGTAGGTGGCATGACCCGCATGCCCAAGGTACGCGAGGTGGTCGAGGATTTCTTTGGCAAGAAGCCGCACACTGGCGTTAACCCCGACGAGGTTGTCGCCATGGGTGCCGCCATCCAGGCGGGTGTCTTGCAGGGCGACGTCGAGGATGTTCTCCTGCTCGACGTGACCCCGCTGTCGCTCGGTATCGAGACGCTGGGCGGCGTGTTCACCCGCATGATCGACCGCAACACCACGATTCCGACCAAGAAAACGCAGACCTACTCGACCGCGGATGACAACCAGCAAGCCGTCACCATCCGCGTGTTTCAGGGCGAACGTGAGATGGCGGCCGACAACAAGCTGCTCGGCCAATTCGATCTGGTTGGGATTCCGCCTGCGCCGCGCGGCGTGCCGCAGATCGAGGTCACGTTCGACATCGACGCCAACGGCATCGTGAACGTTTCGGCCAAGGACAAGGGCACGGGCAAGGAACAGCAGATCCGTATCCAGGCATCGGGCGGTCTCAGCGAAGCCGACATCGACCAGATGGTGCGTGATGCCGAGAAGTTCGCCGAGGAAGACAAGAAGCGGCGTGAAGCCGCCGAGGCTCGCAATCAGGCCGACAGCCTGGTCCATGCGACCGAAAAGCAGCTCGAAGATCATGGCGACAAGATTGCTGCCGACACCAAGGCAGCCGTCGAAGCTGCGATCGCCGAAACCAAGACGGCGCTTGAAGGCGACGATCACGATGCGATCAACGCGAAGGCTCAGGCCCTCACCGACGCTGCCATGAAGATGGGGCAGCAGATCTACGAGAAGGAGCAGGCCTCTGCCGCCGGCTCTGCCGATGCCGGTAGAGCTGCCGGTTCGGAAGCTTCGGATGATGAAGAAGTCGTCGACGCCGAATTCTCCGAGGTCGATGACGACAAGAAAGACTAAGTACGGGGGTTCAGGCCGTGTCGGACAATGCAAAGAATGGCGAGAACGAGGACGGATTGCCCTCGACAGTTGGTAAAAGCGTAGAGTCGGAGGTCCTGCCGGAACCGGAAGAAGGGGACGCGTTACAGGATCGATTGCTTCGTGCACTGGCGGAAGCTGAGAATGCGCGAAAGCGCGCAGAAAAAGCGGGAGCCGAAGGTCGACAGGCCGGGATGGCGCAACTGTTATCCGAATTAGCACCAGCGCTCGACAATCTCGACCTTGCCTTGGAGGCCTTGGCGGGTTCACACGAGATCGAGCCATCGTTGATCAAGGGGCTGGAGGCGACGCGGCGAGCAATCAACGATGCCTTGCACAAGGCCGGGGTAAAAATACTGCGTCCTTCGATTGGCGAAGATCCTGATCCCCACGTGCATGAAATTATCGGCACCGTGGCGAGTACGGGATCCAATACAGGCCAGATCGTGAGCGTCGCGCAGTCAGGTTACATGATTGGGCCCAGACTGGTTCGCGCCGCGAGAGTCATTGTTTCACGAGAACGTGATGCTTCCTGACGTGACATGACCAGCCTCTTTCGGCGCGGAACCGGCGGCCAAGCGAAAAGGCCTGGAGACGGACCGCGTTATAGCGGCGAGCTGACGTGACCCCCAGCTGGGATTAGAGCCGGGCTGACGGGACCCCCTGATTTTCCTCCAAGTTGGATTAGAGTCCGGCCCTAGTAGAAGGACGGACGAGATGAAGAGAACGAGGTTTTCAGAAGAGCAGATCATCGGAGTGCTGAAGGAGGCTGAGGCGGGTGCGAAGACTGCTGACCTGGCTCGGCGGCACGGTGTGTCGGAAGCGACGATCTACAACTGGAAGTCGAAGTATGGCGGGCTGGAGGTGTCCGATGCCCGCCGACTGAAGGAGCTCGAGAGCGAGAACGCGAAGCTCAAGCGTTTGCTTGCCAATGAGATGCTGGATCAGGCCGCGTTGAAGGATCTTCTGGCAAAAAAGTTTTGACGCCCGCCGCGCAGCGAGAAGCTGTTGCTCATCTCCAGGCGTGCCATGGGATGAGCGAGCGGCGGGCGTGCCGTGTCATCGATGCTGATCGCAAGAGCGTGCGCTACCGTTCCACCCGGGACGATGACGTCGATCTGCGTGAGAAGCTGCGCGAGCTGGCCAACCAGCGTCGGCGGTTCGGTTATCGCCGTTTGCATATCCTGCTGCGCCGGGAGGGCGTGATGATCAACCGCAAGAAGACCCAGAGACTTTACGAGGAGGAAGGGCTTGCAGTCAGGCGACGACGAAGCCGCAGGCGTGCTGTCGGCACAAGAGCGCCTGCTTCGGTTCTGGCGTTCCCGAACCAGCGCTGGAGCCTGGACTTCGTGCACGACCAGATGGCATCCGGCAGGCGGTTCCGGGTGCTCAACGTGGTCGATGACGTGACGAGGGAGTGCCTGGCAGCGGTGCCGGACACGTCGATCTCTGGGCGCCGTGTCGTGCGCGAGCTGACCGCGCTGATCGAACGGCGTGGCAAGCCCGGCATGATCGTCAGCGACAATGGGACGGAACTCACCAGCAACGCCGTGCTGGCATGGTGCGGCGAGATCGGCGTCGAGTGGCATTACATCGCGCCCGGAAGGCCGATGCAGAATGGCTATGTCGATAGGTTGGCTCCGCCGCCCTACGGGTCAATGGCCGGATGCGGGACGAGCTCCTCAACGAGACGTTGTTCCTGAGCATGGCTCACGCCCGGGTCGAGATCGCTGCCTGGGTGGAGGACTACAACCGGGAGAGGCCGCATTCTTTCCTCGACTACAACACCCCGGCGGCGTTCGCCGCCGAAGTGGATAAGCAATGGCCTGCTTCGCTACGCCCTACGGGCTCCGCTACGCAGCCCATTGCTTCAACCGCGCTGATGCGCAAAACAACCGCCCGGCTCTAATCCCAGCTGGGGGAAAGCTGGGGGTCACGTCACTCTGAGAAACTGGCGCCCCGGAAGATTTCGGTGAAGGCCGGATAAGAAGGAGGAGCGATAATGAAGATCAAGGATCTTGTGCCATGGACGCGCTCTGAGAACCCGCGCCAGCCCGTACCGAATGCTGTGCAGGAAGAACCGCATCACTCTCTCAAACGTGACATCAACGCGCTTGTCGATAAATTTGTCGAGAAGATCGGCAACCTCGATTTGCCGTGGCAGGATAATGAAGCCAAATCGGATGTAGTCCAGGCAGGCGATGTAGTCGAAATTTCGATTGAGTTGCCCGGCATGGATTTGGCTGACATCGATCTTTCAATTTCGGGCGACATGCTGGTGGTGAAAGGAGAAAAGAAGGTCGAGCGGCAGGAGGAAAAGCAAGGATACTTCCTCTCAGAGCGGGCCTACGGGCAAATCTATCGCGCCATTCCCCTGCCCCCGGGCCTCGACACCGATGCCGCCAAGGCCGATCTGAAACACGGCGTATTGACCATTTCAATACCGCAGTCGGCCGAAGCGCGATCCTCGATGAAGAAGATTTCGGTCAACAAGGTATAACCTAGTCCGGGCGGGCCTTAGGCCGCCCGGACATACCGCCACCGGCTAAGCACAAGCGCTTTAAATCTGGTCTCGTAATATGATTTGCGTGAAAGAATTGCTCTTGCGCTTCCAGCGACGAGAAAGCACGCAGCATATGTCCGATCGAGAGGATGATCAAACAGTCGACGCGGTTGAAATCCGGGAAGTGGTTGGACTTGTTTACAATCACAACGCTCTTGAAGAAATGGCAACACAACTGGTTGCTGCAGGGGTCGACCGCAATGACATATCCCTCATGGCCGATTGGAATACGGTCATCAAAAAACTCGGCCTGACCTATCCCGATCCGGGCGCGGTCGTCGACAACCCCGAGACTCCGAGGCGACGCCTAACGACCAGGGATGAACATGCCACGGTCACCGGAACCGTTTTTGGAACCTTGATTGCGACCGGTGCCTTAGCAGCCGGAGTACCCATCATAGCTTCAGGAGGTGCAATTCCGCTTGCACTTGCGGCATGTACTGCTGGCAGCGGAATAGGATCGATGTTGGCCAAACTTGTTCGCAAGAATTTGCTGACGCGGGATGATGCCGATGCAATCGAGCACGATATAAATCGCGGCGGCATTGCAGTTTTTGTCAGGGTGGATAACGCGGATGAGGAGCAACGCGCAATCAACATCATGAGGCGCAATGGTACGCATAATGTCCATGCTCATACCATCACATTACGCAAGGAATTGAGCGACCTCTTGCTCGCAAACGTACAGCCCGATCCATGGCTAGCCGACGACTGACACGACAGATAAGGCCTTGCCGCTCATTGTAAATTTGCGCGCAGCGCAGATGTCAAGGATTGTCTACATCATTGGAAGTCAACGCGCGGGAAATTTTCTCGACCTCATCTTTAGGAAGATCGACAGCCGACAATACCAGACGTGCCAAATCCATTCCCAGATATAGCTCCGGGTCTAACTGCAGGATCCGCTGGTCGGTGTGCATCGTCTCATCCCTATTCTGAGATGTGCCGAGCAAGACGATTTTCCCGTGAGCGTTTCCTTCGAGAAACCAGTTCACAATCCGGTTTTGCCTTTGCAAAGACGGTTTCGTTATCACGATTGCATCCGCGACGTTTGCGCGCGCCGCCTCGAGCGTAGCGGTGCGACCCGGGTCGCCGAGAATGACTGGCAGCCCTTCTTCGCGAGCGGTCAAATAAAGTCTCAAATCTGGTTCGATCATCACAAAGTCGAGTTCTGCCAGCCTCACCGCTTTCGCCGCTAATCGCGCAAGGTTGTCCGCGCCGCAGAAAACGATGTGATTGATGGAAGCCCTGACTTCGCGAGCGACTTCCACCTCCTCCCTTTGCGGTAGATTGGTCATTCTGGACTTCCCGCCGCAGAGGTTCCGCGCGATGGTTTCCGAAGATCGGAAAAGAATTGGCCCAAGACCCATCGAAACGACAAGCGCCAGCAGCAGTGGCTGGCCCATTTCGGTCGATATCAGCGAAGCGGTAAGACCTCCGGAAAGGAGCAAAAGTCCGAATTCCCCACCATGCGCCAGAATTACAGCCGTCTGCAGCGCATCACGCGCAGAGGATCCGGATATCTTCAGTGCGATAAAATTCAGCAATGCTTTTGCAGGAAGGAGAACCAATAGCCAGGCAAGGACCGCCAGCGGACTGCTCCCAAGCTGGCTCAGGTCCAGCTGCAAGCCGATCGAGACGAAGAAAATACTGGCGAAAACGTCCCGAAAAGGCCGCAAGTCTTCCTCGATCCGGTGCCGGACATCGCTTTCACCCAAAATAAGTCCCGCTAGGAATGCACCCAGAGCAGCGGAAGCTCCGGCGAGATGGGCGGATTGCGCTGCCATGGCAATAATCGCGAGAGCGGCAAGGACCAGCAGTTCGGAATTGCCGCGCCGATAGATTGCCATCAGCAGGCTGTGGAGTACAGGCCTCGCCAAAACCAGCGCGACTGCGAAGATTGCCAGGACCTTGAGGATTTCGAGCGATATCTCGACCGGACCGGGCTGTCCTCCAGATTGCCAGATCGCGAGCATGGCAAGTAGTGGAATGGCCGCCAAGTCTTGAAAGACCAGCACCGAAATGGCCATACGCCCGTGCCGGGTGGTCAATTCCCCGTGGTCTGCCAACTGCTTTGCCGACAATGCGGTCGAGGACATTGCGACCGACGCACCCAGCAAGATCGCGGGCGCGATTCCCCACCCCAGGCACCAAACGAGGCTTCCCACGGGCAGCCCGACAAGAAACCCCTGCAGCGCGCCAGCCTTTAGTATTTTGCCCTTGTCACTCCAGAATTCGGTAAGCGAAAATTCCAAGCCTACCATGAACAACAGGAGGATAATGCCTGCCTCGGCCATGAAGTCCAGCGCCGGACCATCGGGAAACAATCCGGTGACTGAGGAACCCAGAAGAATACCGACAGCAATATAGCCCAGGATCGTTGGAGCCTGCATGATATGAAACAGCAAGCCGGCCGCCAGGATGGAAACAAAGAGAATCAATACAGAGAAAAAGAGTTCTTCCATTATCGCCTCATGCCAGTTTCAAAGGATCGGCGAAAAGAGCCGCGCAAAGCCATATCGCAGTTTCAAGAAATATGACATGCTGGATAGGTCGGTCGGCCTCACTTTCTTCGACGCAGCTCTGATTCGGGCGAAATCATCACCAAGCTCCAGCGCCAGCCTGCGATCGTAAATTTCCAGGTTGAATTCGAAGTTCAGGCGCAGGCTACGCGCATCCCAGTTGGCCGAGCCGACACACACCCAGGCATCGTCAATTATCATCAGCTTGCCATGATCGAACGGGCCGGGACGCTCATAAATGCAGACGCCGTGTTCGATTATCTGCCAGTAATGCGCTTTAGATGCCCACTGCACGAACGGATGGTCGCTGTTTTGCGGGACCACGATCTCGACCCGAACCCCTCGCAAAGCAGCTGCGCCCAGCGCGGCAATAGTAGGCTGATCAGGCAGGAAATAAGGGGTGCGAATGCAAACCTTTTTCTGAGCGGCATTGATTGCGCCTATAAAAATCCACCGCATCCGGTCCAGCGTTTCGTCAGGTCCGGATTCGATCCCGCGCGCAAGGCTACATCCGTCGGTGATCGGACCGCCCGATTTGCCAGTCCAGAAGCTTTCGTCCAGCTCTTCTTCCTTGCTATCGTTCCAGTCCCGCTCGAAGGTCTCCCGCATTTGCCCGACGACTGGACCCGAAACCTCAAGGTGCAGATCGCGGAAAGCGCTTTCCGGGGCCTTGGGACACCAATAGGGCCTATGGATGTTCATGCCGCCCGTAAAGCCCCGGTACCCGTCAACGATGAGCAGTTTGCGATGATTGCGCAGATGCAACACGTGCAGGCGTGCCGGAATCACAGGGGGATTGAACAGGGCGACATCAATACCGTGAAGCCGCAACGCTCCGTAGGCGTCCGATCTGGATAACCTGGCATAGGCATCATCGATCAGGACCTTGACGCTGACCCCGCGCGACCGCGCTTTCGCGAGCGCGTCGACGAACAGAGCTCCAATCCCCTTGCCCTCGAAGATGTAAGCGGCAAGAGCGATGGAATGCCTAGCTTCCGAAATTGCCTGGAGCATCTGCGGATAGGCGTCTGTACCCCCAAAAAGGGGAATGCAGCGATTTCCGGGCAAGAGCTCTTTGCGTGACACGGTTCCCCCGAAACGCGCAAGACCAGCCAGATGACGCGGCAAACCCCTGCCCGCCGAACCTAGATTCGAAAATTCGCTTTTCGCTGGGCGCGCCGCGCGTAGCCGCGTTGCGTTGCGGTTGACCCGATTTATCCCGAATAGAAGGTAGCAAAGCGAGCCGGCTAGAGGAACAAGAGCAACCGCGAGCAGCCAGATGGTCGCTGACCGCGGATCGCGCTTGTGGATGACCGCGTGGCTGGCGGTGGCAATCGCAGCGATAAACGCGATTCCACCTACCATCCAGCCTAGAGACGAAGTTTCGGCGATATTCATACCTGGCGCGCATCGGTGCCTGACGGCAGCAGCGTCAACCGTTGCTCTGAAAAATTTCTTCCCAAGAGTTGGCACCCGACTCGGCGAGGCGCGCGTCCAGAAGGGCGGATACCTTTTCGAAAATCTTCGATCTCATCGAGCGCGCGGTCGAACACTTCCGAAACCTGCTTTGGTGCGAAGAGATCCTGCTGGCGCAAGACGAACACCCTGCGCCAGAGATTCGGCAGGTCGCGCAGAGCCGCGACCACGCCTGCAACGTGCACCTCATCGAGCGCGTCTTTGGTCTGCGAGCGCTCAACTGGCAGGACATTGGCCAACGTGACATGATCGTCGGGTTGATAGAATTCGTAGAATTCCTCTTCGACCATAGCTTCCGCTTCATCTTCTGCATCTTGCGGCACTTCGTTGTCTACCGGTATGGCCGACATCGAACTCTGCTGAGCGGCGATTTCCGCGTCGATCACCGCGAAGACTTCGCGCAAGGCGGCAATCTGTATTTCCCCTGGATCCATGACCCCATGATCGCTCGCAATGACGCGCATGATGGCTTCGTCAACAATATCGGCGACTTCGGCATAGCCGGTTGGAAGTTTGCTCACGGCACGCAGATAGGCCAATTCACGCCTGGCAGCTGTTTCCAACTTGGGCCGGATTGGGCCGGATTTCGGCCAGTCTCGCCTCTATCAGGCTGCGCTCCCTTTTAGGGCGCTGATCGGCCCCGGCCGTGAGCTTGTGGAGACGCTCGCGCCGCCTGTTGCGGGCGAATTCGGTACCATGGGCCAGTCTTTCCAAATGCCTGCGAGTAGCAGATGTTAGCTTGTCGATGACGTCCCTGGCCAATGAACGTAGATCATCTCCCTTGCTGTGAACGCCCACGGTCTTTCGGCCGGGCAAATGCAAATGCGCCGCCAGGCTGAATGTCGCATCTTTGTCCCGCGAGCGCCCAAGAATAGCTTGGATACGGGTAGCAGATGCTCCGCGTGCACGGAAAATTGGTTGAAGGGCCCCGACAGCCTCCTCCAGCAAAGCCGTGCACACGGTTGCCGCATCCTGTTTCGATGTAGTTTCGTCTGTAACCGACAGGCTGATGAAGATTGCCATGCTCTTTATCCTGCGATGAGGTGTTGTGCACGCTGTGTCCGTCGTCAGAACACTCGGCACAACTCGCGGCGTAGATTGGCGGAGTGCGGGCCTCGTCTCGGGGTTGATGTTATGCGGCGAGCTTGAGGTGTTGCAAGCGTCGATATTCGAAATCGTGAGTATCCCATTGTCTTTTCTCCTAGGCCATCATTGGCCAAGGGAGAGCATCCGAAGAAGGTAAAGATCTGGGCCGGGAGCGGACTGTCGGCTTAGCAGGTTCAGCTACGAGGAAGCGGTCGACCGTCAAACAATCGACCGCCCTCAAGGCCGGACTTATACCTTCGCTTGAGCTAAATCTCTGTCCTTTCGGCAAGCAGCAGCGCATCCTCGATGTCGACACCGAGGTAACGAACGGTGTTCTCGATCTTGGTGTGGCCGAGCAGGATCTGGATGGCGCGGATGTTACCGGTCGCCCGATAGATCATCGCGGCCTTCGTGCGTCTGAGAGAGTGCGTGCCATAGTCCTCTCTGCGCAGACCGATTGCGGTCACCCACTCATCGACGAGGCGGGCATATTGACGTGTGCTCATGTGGCGGGTGTGTTTGACGCGGCTTGGAAAGAGGAACTCGCCGACCGAGCCGCCGCGGTGTTCTAGCCAAGCAAACAGGGTCGCACGAACATCGCTAGTGAGCTCGAACTGGACAGGCTTGCCGGTCTTCTGCTGGACCACCATGGCGCGCGTACGGATGTCTGCACCCGTTACCACATCGCCGATCCGAATCTTGACGAGATCGCAGCCGCGCAACTTGCTGTCCAAGGCCAAGTCGAAAAGCGCTCGGTCGCGTAGCCGCTTCTCCCGGTCCAGGTGGAAGCGGATTGCCCAGATTTGCTTCTGCGTCTGCGACGACGTTGGAGCGGATTGGTCCTGTTCTCGAGCGCGGATTTGTCAGTCAGATCGAATATGACCGGCGTCGCGAAGCTCTGCTGGCTCAGCAGCGTCAACTCGCACAACTTCGGGCCAATGCGGCCGAATTGGCCGCTAAGGAACAACAGAAGGCTGCGGAACTCCGGCGCATCAGGGTTGAGGCGGCAGCAAATGTCGATGCCGCTCGAAACGCCATTCAGAATGTTCGGATTCAGGAGGCGCGCATGTCGTCAGAGCGTGCCTACCAGCTTCGTTCTCCGATAGACGGGCGGGTTACCGCCATCCAAGGCGCGGTCGGGCGGGCGGTTGAGATGCCCCTGCCGCTTATGACCATCGTGCCCACGCAGACAGACCTGAAGGTGAGCCTGTTCGCCCCGAGCCGCGCAATCGGCTTCGTTGAGGAGGGTCAAGAGGTCCGTATCCTGTATGATGCGTTCCCCTACCAGCGGTACGGCAGCGGTGAAGCCACCATCAGACAGGTGTCGCGGACCACAATAGCGCCGGCCGATCTTCAAGCGCCGTTCCGGTTCGACGAACCCGTGTATTATGTGGAAGCGTCCCTCCGGCGACAGACCGTTACCGCGTTCGGCAGAGACCATCATCTGCAACCCGGAATGACGCTTCGCGCGAACATTATTCTAGATCGGTCTTCGTTCGCGGATTGGCTCCTTCGGCCCCTGCGGGCGGTCATGAGGCGATCGGACCCGTGAAAAGGACGTCGGAGCGGACCGCGGTCCCCGTCCTTTTTCAGCGCGCGGTCGGGAGAGTAAAATGCGCAGCTTGACTTTACAGGAACTCGACGTCGTTAGCGGCGGCTACGACGAGAGCGGCGATATCGTCGTTACCGCTTACAGATCTAAAGGCTTGTCCGATTTCGATCGCATGTTGCTGGAGAATGCTCTTCGACAAGAAAGCTACATGGACGACGACCGTTGGTCCGACGGCGGCGGCGGCGGGGTTGCCGGCACGATTGAAGATTTTCTCGAAGACCGCGAAGCAGTCTTCAAAGCTACTGTTAAGGCTCTGATCCCTGGCGATCCGATCACCAAGGAAATCGTCGCTGAAGCCGTCGCCCAAGTTCGCAACTTCTTAATCACGTTGACGTCTCTGGAGACCAAGGCGGCTCTTTCCAACTGGTTCGATCGCAACGTTGAGAAGGTGGCCAACTTAGTCTTTTCAGACTACAACAATCAGACCGGCGGCGTAAGCAACCCGGTCGATTTTTTCCGTGGCCTCTTTGGTCAGCCCGGCGATCCGGCGCCGTTCGACCCTGATTAGGCATTAGGTGAGTAGCGCAACATGGGGGCTGAAAGATCCGTCCTGACCCTCATGTTGCGTTCGCTCCTGTGCGCCGCCTTGACATTTGCAGCTACCGCACACGCGTCGGGGAGCGGTCTGCCTGCGGACGCCCGCGACCCGACGTCGCTCAGACTTATTTTGGACATCGGTTCGGCCACCAGCCTCTCAAGTCAATGTCCGGATCAGCATCTCATCGAGCATGTTTACGCGCGCTTGCTGGATGACATGCTCCGGAGAGAAACTGCATGGTCCTACGAACTTGATGCCACCTCGAGCTTCGACAAAATCTTGTTCGAACTTCGGGTCCGGGTTCCGTCGGGAGGGCAGCCCGTCTTAATGAGGTTGATCGACGAAGCTTTTCGCGCGCAGCCGCCCGATGCACTTATCGCCTACGAAAGTGTTCAAATCGCTTTCGAGGAAAGCGCTCACATTGCAGGCACCACACTTCCCGCGCCACTTCGTCCTCTCGACGACAGTTCGGCCGGCTGTGGAGGATTTCGCAAAGAACTTGCAACGCCCGAGAGGCGCTCAACTTCGCTATCGTCTCGCCTATCGATCTATCAGGTCATGCCCGCCCTCCCCGCCGAGCTCCGGCCATTGCGACGCAGCGTGCCCGTCCAAGGCGCGCCCCCCCCGCCGAACCCCGTTCAACTCGCCCAACCAGCGCATTCTGGTGCCCTGTTGATTTCTTTGCAGACCGGCACCGGCGCGTACGAGCATGCTTATGTTCTCGCCCGACTTGGTCATGCCCTGGCCAGCCACCGAATTCCCGCCACATTCGTGCGTCCGTACGGCATAGGGCGTTTCATCGCTCCAGTTCCACTCGACCTACTCGCGGCGGTCCAGCAAACCTTCGACACGGAACTCCCGACGCCCGTTGAAGTACAGTCCGCGCTTCGGCGAGTTTGCCAAGCTGCCTTGGCTGGCGACCGGACCGACGCTGAGACTTGGGCGACCGCTGGCGCACTTCACCCATATTTCTTCCTTCAGGAGCATGATCCCGCGTGCGAACAGAGTACCGACACACCAATCGGCACTCGGGCGGGGCCAGACAGCGCAATACCGTCATGGCGCATCGAGTCCGTTTCCGCCGCCCTTCTCCTACTTGGACCAACTCTCCGTAGGAGCCTACCAGCAATCAGCCTCCAAATCTGCGAAGTCGGACCGGCCCGCCCCCTAAGCGCGCATGACTGGCGATTGCTGGTTTACGCGCTGCGTGCGCATGCTCGGTTTGACGATGAAAGCGCTCTCGACATCCGCCTAGACCGTAGCGAAGGGCCGTGCGCAGACATCAGTGTAATGATTGCGCCGGCTCACTCCGAAATCGCCCTCCAACGACTCTTGGCATTTGACGGTACGGATACCCGCTTCGCTCGGAGGCTGACATCCGCGCGACGTCTTTGCCGAACTACAAATACTGCCCGTGGTTGCTCCAGCGACGCCGCTCGCCGATTGTTCAAAGTGATCCGTACCAACCAAAATCGGAATGATGAATGAGAAACTGTCCAAACTGCGGGCACCCACTGAACTTGCGCTCCTTTTTTGCTCGTTTGCCTGACTTGCGGCGGCGCTGTGAGTTTTGCAAAACGCGACTTAGCCACCCCGGCATATGGAACTTTATGATATCTTTGATTTACGGCGTTCTGTCGCTCGGGCTATATCTCTCTATCCAGAATAGTCTTCTAGAGACCGCGGTCGTGGCGGTGGTGGGTCTGGCTGTTCTCCACGTGCAAGCTGCTTTTTTGCCACTGCGCGCCGAACCCGATCGAACGACGCGCTAATTTGGACTTTTTGCCTCGCTCGCAGATGCGAAAGCCAAAATGAAGATCTATCCCGACGCATCGCGCCGCACCGAGTTCATCGGTCAGTCGGAAGCTGCCGAGTGCGGCATCGCCTGTCTCGCCATGGTTTCGTCATACCACGGCCTGAAGACAGATTTGGCAGCAATGCGACAGCGCTTCAGCGTGAGCCTAAAGGGGCAACTCTCAAGACCCTGATGCGCATCGCCGAGCAAGTCGGCTTCAACGCGCGGCCCCTCCGGGGGGAGATCGAAGATCTGGGACAGGTGCACCTGCCGGCAGTTCTCCATTGGGATGCAAATCACTTTGTCGTCCTCAGCGAGATCAAAGGACTGGGCGCCAAAAGGTACACGATCCTTGATCCGGCGCATGGGAAAATAAGCCTCAAGCGAGCGAGGCTCAAATCCCTGCAGGAAAACTTCTCACGCATAAACTTCGAAAGAGGGGAAAAAGCGTGACGCCTGATAGATTTTTATCACAACATCTGCTCCGGACTGCGACCAAATTTCTAGGACCTGTGACCGTTCTAGATCTCGAAACCCGCTTCGATCCCCTCTTGGTCGGCCTCACTACCTCGACCAAATCGGCGAACGTCTTCGCTCAGCGGATTGTCAGTTGCGCAATCCTGAAAGCTTGCGAGCCGAGCATCGGGACATGGGAGGTCGACAGCCTCACGTCACACTCCGATCATGAGGAAGACGTTCTCGCGGCGATAGACGCTGCCTTGGCCACACCGACAACGCTCGTGACCTACAACGGCATTCGCCACGACCTGCCTGTCATCAGACGCCGGATCATGCGCTTCCGCCGCTTCGACCTGCAGTACGCCGCGGCCAGTCGGCTCGACCACCTCGATCTCTACGAATGTCCTCCTCTGCCCCCGGGAGGGGTCGCAGGTAGTCTTCAAGACCGGTGCGCTAGCCTCGGCATCGACTCGAAAACTTACTTGGAAGCGGACGAGGACGAGCGGCCGCGAGCAGTGCTGAAAGGTGAGACGGACGTCGTCGCGACATTCGTACTCCTGCTGCATGAGCTAGCCGCACTGCGCGGAGACGGACGCGTCTGGGCCTCAGGCATGGATGCGCTTCGACAAGCCGACCACGGCGCACTACGGAAAAAAGGCCACTTGCGCCGCATCATCGGCTGACGCTCGAGGCGGTGCTTAAGAGGGAAGCTTTTCCTACCCCCCAAAGGCAGGTCCCAACCACGAGCGCAGTGTTGTGATCCCATGCCGCGGTAGGCGGTACACTCGGCGATCGACGCGTCCCAATGTGCCAATCCGAGACGGGTGTCGTTCCAATTGTTCCGGACCTATTGAATCGTTGAACTGACTCGCTAGGTATGTCGGGATCGGTGCCGGAACGGCTGGCGCCACAGTTCGAAAGGCGGAGCGATGCGCGACGTCGAACATAACGGCTCACTTGGCGAGACGCCTTCGGAGACGCGGGTCTGGGCGCTTGACCCCCTCGCCGAGGCATCAGGCGAAACGCTGAGCGTCACGCAGGTCGAACTCGTCCGCGTCGCCATGGTCGCAGCCGAAACCGGCGCGAGGATGCAGCGTGATGGGATCGCGGTTGATCCGATGGACTGGATGATCTCACCGCGCAAACTGTTCGACGGCCGCCCCGCCATCGAAGCCGCGATGAAGCGCGACGGATGCACGGTCGCTCTGCTCCTTCACGGCCTCGGCCTCGACCTCGACGCCGATCCGACCTTCATCAATGAAGTGCTCGCCTCCCGGCGGAGGGCGCCCGGCCATGACTGAGCCGCCGAAAGACGATGTGCGCGAATTGCGCAGGATCGCCCTCCCCCCGGGTCCGACCGCCGTCGGCGCAGCCGACGCCATCGCAGGCGTCGCGGCCGTCATCGATGTCGAGACCACCGGGCTCGATGCAGCAAGCGACAAGATCATCGAATTGGCTGTGCGCCGATTCAAGTTCGACGCGGCGGGCAACATCGTCGAGATCGGGAAGTCGTGGTGCTGGCGCGAAGATCCCGGTGCTCCGCTGGCGGAGGATATCTCTCGCCTGACCGGCATCCGTGACGAAGACCTCGTCGGTCAGATGATCGACACCGAAGCGGCGGTCCGGATCATCGGCTCGGCAGACTTGGTGATCGCGCACAACGCGAGTTTCGATCGGCCGTTGGTCGACCGTCGACTGCCGACCCTCCCGCCGAAGGCCTGGGCCTGCTCGTGTCGCGAGATCGATTGGACGGGCGCCGGCTTCGAAGGACGCTCTCTCGGCTGGCTCTGCGCACAGGCCGGCTGGTTCTACGATGCCCACCGCGCCGATGGCGACGTCGACGCTGTGATCCAGCTGCTGTCGCACCGGCGCAGCGACGGCACGACGTTGCTGTCAGAACTCCTTGCCAATGCTGCTTCGGAAAGCTGGCTGATCGAGGCGATCGGCGCCGACTACGCGGTCAAGGACGTGCTCCGGCATCGTGGTTACCGCTGGGACCCCAAGGCCCAGCACTGGTGGCGCGAGGTGTCCGACAGCGACCGCCTCGCCGAAGAGTATTGGTTGGCGGGCGAAGTCTACGCCCCGGACAAGCGCTCACGCGCTATGGCGCCGCGGATCACTCGCAGAACCGCCCACGAGCGGTATCGCTAGGCGGGAGCAAAGAGAGATGAAAAAGAAGCGCTCCATCGGTTTGACCCGCGCAGCGGTCACGATCCCTCCTCCGATGTCGATCAGCGGCACTGTTATCCTGCCGGCGGCGGTTTTCCGTGTGCCCAGTCGCCGACCGTTCGGTAACGGTCCCTGGCGCGACGAATATGAAAAGATCAGCTGGGTCGACGAGGCGACGGGCCTCAACTGCATCATCCTGCGCCAGCGTGACGGCACGCTGTCCGGCTACGTCGGTATCAGCAGCAAGCATCCGCTGTTCGGCTATGCGCACGAGGCGGTGCCGGACGCCTTCGGGCTGCACGTGCATGGTGGTCTCACCTACTCGTCGCTTTGCGAGGCCATGGCGCCCGAACCGATCTCGGTGTGCCACGTACCAACGAGTCCGGCCAAGCCCCAGCTGCTCCTCGCTCCTCGCTCGGTCGAGGAGGAAGTGTGGTGGTTCGGCTTCGACAGCAATCACGAGACTGACTTGGTGCCGATCACCCCGAAACGTGCCCTGCGTGAGAGCGGCCAAATCTACCGCGATCAGCATTTCGTATATCGGGAGTGTGTAGGGCTGGCAGCAGGACTTGAGGCCATTCGCCGCGGCGCAAAGTTGCTCGGCCTTACCGGTCATGACTGTGAGGGCAACGGGGCATGAAACCTGCGCCCGAAAGTAAGCGTTACGAAGATCGGCGCGATCCGCTGCTGCCGTGGGGCTACTGGTACACCCTTGTCGAATCCGATGATCGGGGCAAACCGTTCGAAGACGAGAACGGCATGCGCTGGGGCTCGTTGCGCGAAGCGCTATGGGAGCAGCGCTTCGGCATGGCGACCGTTAGCCACAGCGAGCTCGATCGACAACTCGAGTTTCTGCTCTCGGTCCTCGTCATCCTCGACCGTCGCAATCCCGACATCGAAGAGAAGGTATACGACATCTTCTCGACTGACTGGCCCGGTCAGGCATTCTACGCCGCATGGATGCATGGGCAGCGCTTGTTGATCACGGTCAACGGGGCTGCGCTTTTGAATTCGCCGCTGACGCCCGAGGCAAAGGCCATCCTCGCGATGTTGGCGATGACAAGGGCACCGGCCGAAGCCCCGGTCGCGATGGGCATGACGTGGATCCGGGCGCGCGGAGGCCGGCAAGGAAAGCAGGATCGCGAGAAGCTGAGAGACCTGCTCCTCCGTCAGGAGCGCTTTGCGGAGCATCTCCCGTATCGATTCATCCGTGGCGAGACTTTGTCCAAGCCGACGATTACGTTGGTTGGGGACCGGCTTGGGCCCAATCTGCCGATGCGCAGGGTGGTCTGGTCGATGATGTTCGGCGACGAGTATTCACGCGACCGCATGTATCTTTGGCTACACGAACGCATCGATCGCTGGGTGAAGTGGGGTGAGATTGCCCACATCCGCGGTGCGCGAGCACTAAGCGAACACCTGCTCGGGCTGGCTTTCTGCGAAGTCGAAATCGAACTCGCCTGATGAGCGCCGTGTCGTGGTCGAAAATCTCGTTACCCGCCGAGCGCGGCCGCAAGGATGGGCTTGGACCCGAGCCGCTCGTGCGGGTTTGCGAGCATATCGAGCCCGATGCGATGACGAGCGTCTATGGCCACGTTTCGCCAGCGGAACATTACAGTTCGTTGCTGAACGAACTGCCGCTGCGCGGCTGGGCGGGCCTCAAGCGCGATGCTGTGGGCACACTGCAGATGATCGCGTCGCTGCGTACGGCGGCGCCCTGGATGGACGCTGCGACTGATAGCTTGGAGCGCCAGATGGAAATCGCCCTCTGGACAGGCCGCCCCTGGGCCGCGTTCAGACCTTTGCTGCTGGTCGGTCCGACAGGCACAGGCAAATCTCACTATGCCAGTCTGGTCGCCGAGTCAGCAGGCTTACCGCTCGTGTTGCTGCCGATAGGTGGAGACAGCGACAATCGTTCGCTTGCCGGCACCGCTCGAGGTTACACGGGAGCACAGCCGGCGCTTCCCATCGTGGCAATGGCCCAGCATCGCACCGCCAATCCGCTGATCGTGCTGGACGAGGTCGAGAAGGTGTCCAGCGACCGCCGTTACGGCAATCCGCACGACACGCTGCTCGGCATGCTTGAGCCGGCTACCTCCCTTCACTGGTACGATCGATGCCTGATGGCACCGGTCGACCTCCGGCACGTGCTGTGGATAGCCACAGCAAATACTTTGTCCGGAGTGCCCGTTCCATTACGTTCGCGGTTTGAAATGGTGCACGTCGAAAGCCCGACAACGGACCAGATGAGAGACCTGCTGCTTAAAATGGAACGCGAAACGCTTCGGGACTGGGGGCTCACTTATATCGACCGTCTCTCAAAGCCGATCGAAGTCGAAAGCCTCCTAGGGGTTCATCAAGCGTCTGGCTCGATCCGATCTGCACAACGCGCACTCCAGTCTTTGCTTGCCGACCGGCTCCGATCGAGCCGTCTGATCATGCAATAACCTGCCGCAGTCTGCGCGCGTAAAGGAACTCCGTTAGTCGACGGCATTGATTTGCCCGCCGGTAGATCTTCAAGTGTGCGAGCCGCGATCCCAACTCGGCCCTCGTGCAGGCCACCGAAGATACGAAACAGGCTCGCCCCCCACAGTAGGGCGCCAACCGCCCGGTGCACGGCACGAGCCGGGCCTGAAACCTACGCGAGCGTGAGCGGATTTTGCGAGCGTCAAAAAGACTTTCGCAAGCTCACTCTCAAAGTCCGGCCGAGAGGATCGAGATAGCCGGATTGATAGATGATCGGTGTCGAGCCGTTTCGATCGGTGACGTGCGGGCGAGTGTTAAAGAGATTGGTGATGCTCAGTCCGATCCTCGTCCCCTTGATCCAACCAGGAGCGCTCGCTCCACCCAGTCGCTCCGCGGGATTTGCGAAAAGGCTGAAATTGACCGTCGTGAAATCAGAAAGCGTGAGGTCGGGGTTCGGACTCGTTGGCGCTGGAGAGAAACTGCGGGCCGCCGCTTTGCTGCGCCAGTCAACCGTCAGCCGAGCGCCGAACCAGGATTGGAAGACCCCGGCTTGGAAGCTGAGCTGATGTCGGGGCGGCACCCCTTGGATGTCGGTTGCGAAGCCCTCGAGAAGATCGAACGTGGGCCCTCCCATCGGCGCCGTGAGTTCGTTCGTGATGTTCCAAGTGTGATACAGAGCGATCGTGTAACGACTGCTCAAACTCTCAATCCGCCGAGCGTCATCGCTTCCTGGGGCGGCCTCAACAACCACTGTCCCAGGAGGTAACGATGCACGCATCGCCGCCTCGCTCGGATAAACCGTCACGTTCGAGTAAAAAGTTCCTTGGGGCGGGGGCGGGCCTTTGGTGAGTTGCCTGCTAAAGCTTATGCCAGAACGGAGGATCCGTTGTCTCGCGCTTCGAGAGTTCACGGGCCTGGCGTCGATTAGCTGCAGCCTGCCTTGGAGATCGCGTAAGAACCGTTCCGGAAAAACAAACTCGAAATCGCTGCTACCCACATTGATGGTCGAAATCGGGAAATCTACTCGTGCATCGACGTAGTTGAGGCTGAGGCCGAGATCGGTCTCACTGAACGGCTTGCTGTAGAGGCCTAGGCTGAACTCCCTCCTGGCCTCGGGACGCAACAGCGAGTTCCCGCCGGATATGCGCGTGACATCGACCGTTTCACCTCGGAGGGGGTCATAGACACGAAGCCCCGGGGTCAGGAGCTGGGGTGCACCCAACTGTTCAACCGACGGAGCGCGCTCTTCACTGGTGAGAGAGGCGTAGATTTTCAGGGCGGCGACCGGCGACCAGTTGAGACCAGCGCCGTAAGTTTCCAAAAGGCCGGCATCCGACAATCGGGCAACAGCAACGTTCGCATTCGCGGAGAGGACGCCCAACCAAGACGGCCGTGCGCGCGTGCCCATTATGGGAACGTCCAAGCTGCCTTGAACCGATACTCTATTCCTCTGCAGCTCGGTCTCCGGACCGTTTTGCGCCAAGACCGATGACCCCAGGAAGTTGAGCGTACTCACCCCGGCACGAAGCGAGAGGGTGGCGGCACCGGCCGGCAGGGTGACGAAGGGCCCACCCAGAACAAAATCCGCATCGACGAGGGTGCTCGTAGAAGCCGCTCGATCAGGAGACGATCGCGTGCCGCCAGCCTGGCTCAGGATCTCGGTTTCCGTCCGGTCGAGGGTTGCAGCCAGGGTCCAGATCCACCTTTCCCTCCGCCCATTCAAAACGACACCAATATGAAAAGCATTGCTGTCAATTTCGCGTTCGAGCGGGCCCTGCGACTGTAAGCCGAACAGGAAGGTGTTCCTGTCGCTTGTGAAACGGGTATTCAGCGTGGCGGACAGATTACTGGATAGCGGCCTCGACAGAGTGCCGTTCAGCGACAGCCGCTGGCTGTCCGGAAGAAGAGTGCGAAAGTCTCCGAGGCCAGGGCTGCCCTCAGGCGATTGCAGATTTCGCTCGCTTTCGAGCAACGCCCCTGCTCCTCGGTAAGTAGCATCGATGTTGAAGCGAGTGTTGTCCCTGATCCGCAAAAAGCCACCGGAGAATTCCGTATCGGTGCGCCCCCCTTCCGTCGGAATAGCCAAGTTGATTTCTCCAGTGCGCCTGGAGAACCGCTCGAAAGTTACAACGTTGACGACCTTCTGGTTGGGGCGATAACCGTAAGCGAGCGCCAGGGCTTCTGGAAACACCTCCATTCGTTCGATCGCCTCGGTCGGGATGCGGGCGATGTCGGCGAAGCTCGATACTCGTTGACCGTTTAACAGCACGATGGGAGGGCTTTCTTCGCCACCCTGTATACTGGTCGCGACCGGCCCCAAGCCTCGAATAAGCGTTCCGATGTCGGTCGCATTATAGGTCCTGATCTCGAAAGGTCTTAACACCCTCTCCGGCGGTATTTTGCCGATCACCGCGCCTCGCTCAGGCCTCCCGGTCACAACGATTTCGCTACCGCCAGCCGCAGGAGGAGACGCCACCGGGGTCGGCCCGGGTTGCGAGGCTTGAGGCCTCCTTTGCGCCGCTGGAGTTCCTTGAGCAGCGGGACTCGACGCAGGCGCCTGTTGCTCCTCTATCACTGGGGCGCTCGGTTCAGGCGCAGCGGCGCAAGCCGTGCAGAGCATGAACTCAGTCATCAGAAATGGAAGAGTTATCATCTCGCGCGTCAGCCCGTCACGATCGAATACTCAGGGGTGGGAGCAAAACAGCAAGGGGGGGCTCCGTGGCCATCGATATCGCCAGCTACCTGGCCACTGCCGGCTGCGCTTCGCTTTCAAACCAGCGCACGAAGTCGGCGTTCATTAGCGCAAGCGAACTCCCCTCCCTGCCGTAGCCAAGACGGTCCGGGAGCCACAGTTCAAGATCTTCACCACGCGTGAAGGCTTGGGCTAGTTCGGCGACGATGCTCGGCCTGCCGGTCTTCTCGGCTAGGAACTCATACAGACAACTCACTGTCGCATAGAACGGCATCGTCTGAGGCGATGAAACAGCGCTACTTGTGAACGCCTGCCCCGCCTCCCTGACAACTGGAGCCTCAAGCTCGGGATGGTCCATCCGCAGCAAGGACGCGAGGCTCAACAGCCGCAGATTTGCGGCGTCCCGCCTCCTGGCGGCACGCTGGTCGGCACCCTCGAACGCGATGGCCGCCATCTCGTCGAGCCAATCGGGGGCGTCCGTTCCGTATCGATTGGCGTGGGTGGACGGAACGAGGTGACGCGCAAACAGATGGTGAGCTATCTCGTGTCGAAGCAGAGAGATGGCAGGGCGCGACTTAAAGCGGCGCGAACCATGAGGGAACGTCCAGGTGTAGGTCACAAGGCCGCCGTCGGTGCCGCCCCAACGAGCGTCGCCGCTGCCCTCTTCGACAATCGCAAACCTCGCGTCTTCGAGCAAGAAGACACTGTCGGCAGCCCGTCGAGCCGCCGCGCCTTCGGTGATCGCTGCGGCGACATCCCGAGGATCGACAGCAACGTAGCCAAAGTCAGCGTCGACTTTCTGGTATCCGGCTGCCAATCCCCCATCGATGGAGAATGCGCCCGCTACCAGCAATGCGATCAGCGGGGCAGACGACAGAGTCACAGCGGATCTTACATGCGACGAAGTGTCTGCGGCAGGGCACTGCCGTCCGGCAACGTAATAATGCCCGTCAGCGTGTTCCTGTCCGATCCACGCTCGAGAGAGAAAACGAGATTGGGCCGCGACATATGCCTAAACGTGACTGCAGCCTCGGTGATCTCAACATCGTTGAGCGGATACAGTGAACCGTCTCTCTTTGAGACGAACCACCCACGCCATGCACCGTTCTCGACGTGAAAACGGAAACGAAGAGAGCCTTCGCCAAAGGGCGCCTCCCAGTCGCCTTCGAGACCATGTCCCTCGTTCGCAGGGGCAGTGGCAGAAACGGCAGGAGCACTCGCGGCCGATGGGGATGAACCCGCACCAATCAGCGACAGCCCAGCGATTATGAAGGTCTTGATCTTCATCTCTTCTTCCTACCGCTCTTTGCCAACTTCGCCCCGTCAGGAGGTGACGGGCGTCAAACCTTCGCAGCGCCCGTCACCCAGTTCAAGTGTTACCGGCTTCCGTCACTGTTGATCGTGCAACGAGTGGTCGACTCACCGCTGCCGTCCGGGTTCAGAATTTCAACGGTCACGCAGACCGATTGACGGACACCCTCGGTCGTTGAGGCTGCATTGGCCGAGAAGGGAACCGAGAGAGCCATCAGAGCAGAAGCTGCCAATCCGAACTTGATCATAACATCCTCCCTTTTTAGGGGCGTATTCGCGTGTTCGAATACGTTGAGCAGTCCACATCCGTTTTGAACGAGCAGCAACCTCAATTCGGTCCGAAACGAACTCAACATATGGGCATGGCTGACAGGAATGCGCTGATCCACTAACGCCGGTCGAACTGTTCGCGGAGGTCGCAGCGCAGAGCCCCGGACTTAGCGTCTGCTCACGCATTCGGTCGGCGGCGGCCGCTGTAACCAGATTAGCGCGTGGGGTTATGCGCACAGAGCCCGGGCGCCATTGGGGATGTGAGCCTGTCAGCCGCGACATCGAGGCCATCGCAGACATGGTGTGTTTTGTCGAGACCCTGACCGATGCACTCCATCGGCATCCGCTCACCTAGCGGAAAACCCGTCAGAGGCAGAGGCTAGGAAATGCGGCTTCCCCAGCTTGGTTCGCTTGATGACGCGAACGCCGATTTGTCACGGGTGCGGCCGGGATCTGCTAGGCACCCAACATACGCGGTTCACCCACATTTGAACGCCATTTGACGCCTAGGCGGAGCAGCGCCAGTAGCGAGGAACCATGCTACATAAAGATGAAGTGCTCGACCGGCTTGCCGATCGGGGGAATGTCGCACAGTTTGTGGCGTTCCGCCCTACAGACAGGAAGTTGCCGAAACAGACTTTCGCCCGCATCCGCGGCCATTCCCCAAACGATCGCTTTTTGAACCCTCGCCAAGCGATCGACGCGCTCCTCACCGCGAGTAGCGAAGGCCGGGTCAACGTGCGGAGCTACCTGCCAGACGATCCCCGCAGCAAGGATTTTGTCTACGGCTTGGGGACAACCGACGATGCAGTCGATACCCTCATCAGCCTAACCAGCGCAGGTCTCCACACCATCGTCAACGAGACCATCGACGTGTGCGACGGCGGCGTCTCGGGCGTCGTGCAAGGCGGGACGATCGAATTCACCCCCGACGACACGCCCCGGGGTGTCGAAAAGCCTGGAATCGCATCGTTGCCGTTCGATCAAGGCCTTAAGTTGCTTGAGATGGTCTACGGCTTTGCTCCCGAACTCGCCTCGGCCGAAGGTGACCGAACTGAGTTTAGCATCCATCCAAAAGCTCGCGGCTGGCGTCACTCTCACACCATTCTATGGGAGCATGAAAGCGGACTTGTCTCTGCGCCCCACACCGCCCTGCGGTGGCCCAACCGGTTCAGCCGCATGATCGGCGACAAAGCCTTCGGCCTGATGATGGCGGATCACCTGAGGGTACCGGTTCCCCGCACGCTCGTCATACCCCGTCGCATCGCACCGTTCCGGTTCGGTCGCCAAACCGGTTGCGGGGAAATATGGACGCGAACCTGCCCAACGGAGCCTCAACCCGGCCTCTACACGACCGTCAAAGGCTGGATCGATCCGTTCGCACTACTTCAAGCCGAGGATCCGACGAAGGAATGCTTGGCCTCCGTACTGTGCCAGGACGCAGTGCCAGCCCTCTATAGCGGCGCGGCCATCGTAAACGAGCTCGGGAAGCTGACGATTGAGGGCCGGTCCGGTGAAGGGGATCGGCTCATGCTCGGGCTGGACCGCCCGGAGCAACTTCCCGAAAAAGTCTTGGATGACGTTCGCGCAGTCCACGCTCGGCTCACGGAACCACTCGGGCCCGTGCGGTTGGAGTGGGTGCACGACGGCGCTCGGGTCTGGGTTGTGCAACTCCATCTCGGCGCCACCAAGAGCGATGGCGTCACCGTCGTACCCGGCGAAGCAGAACGGTGGGTAGAGATCCCAGTCGAACTCGGACTTGCCAATCTGCGTGCCACCCTGAGCTGTCTCGAGCCCGGCGACGGCGCACTACTTGTCGGCGATGTCGGGATGACCAGCCACATTGCCGACCTCGTTCGTAAAGCTGGCCTACCAGCCCGCCTAACGCACCAGTCCTCTCAGGGCTGATCCTCCGGCCCAGCGTCATCGCTGAGCCAAAGCTCCTCCAGGACGTCGGAGTTGCGAACCCGATGAACTGCTCGAACATGCGTCGCCACATCCGGGACGGCGCGTTCGACCAGCAACTCGACAACATTGTTTGCGGGCCCGCGGGTGGCGGACCGCTCGGTGAATGGAAAGTCCGAGATGCGCTTGAAGGTCGCGGCGCCGCGTGACTGCGGCTTGAACAGGGTGCTGCCGCTGTTGATGGGACTCAGCCAGATTCGGTCCCGGTGTGCCGCCACCAACCCGCGCGTGTCGATCGTTAGCACCGTCTGGGGTCGGTCGCGATAAGCTCGCGCCCTGAGGAGGGTCCAAATGCGCTCACGCGACAGCCAGAAGAAACTGCGGGAGTTGAGCAACGCGTACCAATCGGCTGGCGTCACACCAGGCTCAAGACAGCCGATCAAGGCGCCGTCGCTCATTGGCTTTTGATCACGCAAGACTGCGCCAGGCAGGCCGATACGATGCAAGGCAACGGACTGGGGCCGGCGTTGTCGCAACAACGCATCCCGCCGGGCACCTGTGACGCCGTAAGTGTCCACCAATGCCTCGGCGCTCATCAGTCCGTGGTCGCGGATAGCAGGCCACGCGCCGTCGTGAGCCATATGCCAGAGGCGTGGATACGTCTCGACCAGCTCATCTTCGGTCATTGCCAGTCTCCTCGCTCCAATACGCCATCCGCCGCAAAAGCTTTGGATACAAGACCCACTTTTAAACCGGTGACGGCCTCGACGCGCCGTATGAAGTTCAACGCTTCAGGACTGAGACTCGCAAAGTCGCGCGCTCCACGATTTGCAGCGCCGAGATAGTCGACGAACGTTAGCGCTATCATCGTCGCCCCATTAAGCTCGGTAGCACGCCTCAGCTGACCCCAATCAAAATCGGCGATCCTGCGCAGGCGACCGGATACCGTGCCCTTCTCGGCTTCTTTCAACTCGTTTTCCGGAATGCCCGATCTGTTAGAAACCTCCTCCCACGTAATCTCATTGCCCATGTAGCCCGACGTTCCACCGACCCGGATTGGCAGCGTGCGGACGACCATAATCACATCACGAACCCGCAGGTGCGAGATGCCCGCATCGGACAAGCAGCCCGATGAGGACGTTTCCCTGGATGTCACCCATGGATATGGCCCATGGTGGATGCTGAGCGCAGTGCCCTGAGTTCCCTCGACAAGAACACGCCCTCCATCGCGGTACACGCTGTCTAAGACCTCCCGGACGTCGCTGACGTAGTCAGCCAGTTCAGGAACATCTCGCGCCAGTCTGACCGGCGGACCGAACATTGCACCTTTTCCGCGATTGGCGATCTTGCGTGCCGCCGCCGCTCCCACGCCTTGCTTGGTCGTGGCGATCGAGGCGAGCTCTTCCTCCGCCCGCCGATCTGCATCGTCGATCACCATGGCCTGCGGGTCGATCGATAGACGACGATTGGTCAGAGCGTGGTCAATAATCTCTTTGAGTAGCGTCGGCAGCCAGAGCGTCGAGCCGGCGGCAATTAGTATCTTGGCGTCTGGGTTTGAGCCTGTACCCGACGGGAGTTGCACAAATTTGTACGGCGGATCGAACACGCGATGGCCGGCATTGGGTCCGCCGATCCGCACCAGCGCCGCATAATCGTTCGCAATCGCCGCGCAGATATTGCCCTTACCCTCGCTGCCATATTGGCCGCCTACTACAACGTCTACGAGCCGCTCGATCGGTGGGATATCACGACTGAGAATCGCCATGACCGTTACCGCAAGCGTTTCCGCACAGGAATAATCAGTCTCGAGAACGACGTCGGCGACGTCGGCGAGCTCGTGAACCTTGGCCTCCGTGCCGTGCGCTCGCGCTTGTGCGTAGCTTGAGAATTCTCGCAACGACGTCTGCCTGCCCGCATAGCGGCGCTCGAGCTCCTCCGCTTCAGCCCGGAGATGCACATGGAAAACACAATCGCCCCATCGATCGCGCAGCGATTGAATTTGCTCAATGGTTCGCGCTGCATCGAAAAGCAGCACGTCAGCGGCCTTCGAACCTAGGGCGCTCTCTACAACCTCGAGGACCCACCGACCGTTGGTCTCGTCATCGAGACGGGCACCGGAGTCCTGAAGCCACGCGCGCTCATCCTTCGCCCCTTCTCGCTGCAGCAGCCACGCCCTCGTCGACACCCTTGTCACGTCGAAGAGTTTCTGCAGCGCATCAGCGAAGGACGATTTGCCGACGCCGATCGGCCCAGACAGCACTAAAATTTGCAAATCGCCCCTCCCAGGTGGCCGGCCTTGACAAAGGCTCGGGACCATAAGCCCCGCCACCCGGTGCGCGAACAAAACTGTGTCCAAATAGAACTCAAATCAGGTGTGGATAAGCCTGTGGATGCTTCGCTGGGATCGCCCTGGCGAGGTTGGCCTCGCCCTAAGAACGTGAAATGAAGGAGGATGAACATGTACCAGCGCGTGGTAGCCGTTAATGTGGCAAGGGGGCCGACGATCACGCTTGCCAGCGGCAAGCTGTTCGACTTCCTCGACCCACACGGCAGCGATTTTGACATCGACGACATCGCCCACGGTCTGGCGCATGTGTGCCGCTACGCGGGGCAGTGCCGGGCATTCTACTCCGTTGCCGAACACAGCATGCTCGTCGCCGATACAGTAGATGAATTCGCCTATGAGGCGCTGCTGCACGACGCCGCCGAAGCGTTCATCGGCGACGTTACTCGACCACTCAAACAACTGCTGCCCGAGTACAAACGCATCGAAGCAGCTGTCGAAAACGCGATCATCGAACGTTTCGGCATGGATCGACGCTACAGAGAAATCGTCAAACAGGCCGACCTCAGGGTACTTGCCGCAGAACAGGCTCAAATCATGGCGGCTGGGTGCGCGGACTGGGCGGCAAGCGGGGGGATCGAGCCCGCGCCCATCACCGTCCGACATCTGTCGCCCGCCGCGGCCAAACGCGCGTTTCTGGCACGCTATCGAGGCTATCTTGCCACGCGGTGATAGCGCCAGCATGCGACCGACGAACGCATCACACGATCGCTCCCTCTCGAACGGCCTGCACTCTGCTAACGCATGATCACGCCATAAGGCGGCGCTTCAGCCGAACCGGCGAGAAATGCCCGAGCCCACTTCGTTTAGCACGTCGACGATAGACGCAGCCGTTTCCTCAGAGAGCTCGACGAACACTCGCCGCCGGTCGGCGCAGTCATGCACCCGTTGCACCATACCGCGACATTCGAGATCGCGCAGATAACGCAACGCCGTTGTTGTAGGGACCAGCGAAGCCAGGCACGCACTCGACACACTGGTTTGGCAACCGCGCCGCTCGCGCACGAATAGATCTAGCAGAATATTCCAGCTACCATCAACGAACTCTCCCTCAAAAAGCCGTTCGGCCACGAGAAGCCGAAGCTTTAGAAGGAAAACTGCCACCTCATGCGCGGCGACTTGCGTGGTCTCGACAGCCCCGTGTCTCGCCGCCTGATCGGTACGGTTCTGCATCACAGGAATCCATCGGCAGCCATGCTGCTCCACTCTCCGCGAGCAACAATAATATGATCGACAAGCCGGATACCGGCCGCGCGCAGAATAACTTCGCTGGCTATTGTCGACGAGATGTCAGCGAGCGAAGCTCGGGCGTCGCCCGACGGGTGATTGTGCACGAAGATGATGGTCGCTGATCCGCACAGGACAGCATGGCGCACAAGGCCTCCGACCCGCGCGCGCACACCACTCACTCCGCCATCGGAGTAAGCGCTGGCGGACAGCAGTCGCATGTCGGCATCCGCGTACAACACAACGAAGCGCTCTGATCGATCCACATCGTCCCACCTGGCCGCCCAGGCCGCAACGCCGGGACTGGTCAGCAGATCGAGCCCAATCAGAGCAGACCGTGATAGGGGCGAGGCGGATGGCGCACCGACGCGGGTCCGGCGATCGTCACCGCGATCAACAGCACGACAGGCATTAGCCAAGAGAGCGCAGTTTGCATTACGCCGTACGTGTAGCTCTCGATGCCAGGCAGCAACAATCGGACCGGATGGGCGATCAACAGAACTCCCTGAAGAGACGTCATCACCATCGGCCAAACCCGATCTGCCCGCAGCGAAACGGTCAAGAAGAGCGCGCAAAGCAAAGCATCCAGGATAAAATGTGAGAGAAATATGCCTCCCGGGTGGTACGGGATGAGCCAGTCGAGGACCGGGTCCAACCCTTGAACCCCCACAAGCACAAACCCGCCCAACCTCTCTATCTGCCCGCCCCGACGCAGTGCCACGAGTGCTACCAGCAGCGTCAGCAGGAGATAGAGAAGTGGACGGATCGCCATTATGAAGCGCGCTGCGCTTCAACGAGGTGGCCCGACGGTTTGCAGTCTTCGTGAACGTCGGGCACATACAGTGCGCGCACATCATCTAGCGAGGAGTGCACCCGGAGGATGTCGCTCGACGCTTCCACCAGGCTTTTCTGTGCGGCGACGAGCCGAAGAATTGCGGCCTGCCCCGTCGCCGCCGGCGCATCGCTCGACAGACGAGCGCGCATCATCTCCTGCAGCAAGCCCGCCGACGTGAGCAACGCCTGATCAGTAGCTTGCTCAGCCTCACGCACCGCTCGCCCAATGCGCATCGCTGCAACTGACTTATCGGTAGTGGTCATCACTCAATCCTTTGCGAGCGATGCGTCCCTAGTCCGACAGAAGGGTGTCCAATGTGAGGGCAATCGAGGTGCCGATGAGGAGGATCACGACAATCAGCACCATCATAGCCACGATCACTAACAACCTTCCGCCGGCCCCCAGGCCGAGCACCGCGAGTTGGAGGCGATCGAAGGGAGCGGACCGAACTTGGCGAAATGCTACACCGCTATCGCAAAATTCAAGGACGCTCGACTCGTCGCCGACCTCCTCGTTATCGGCAGCTACACAGCCACCATCGAGCCGGACCGCGTCGCATGTGATCCCGTCATACGTGGCCATTTTCACATATATTCGAGCGGCTTCGTCGCGGCTCGAAGCACCCAGCACGGCGATCGCTCGCTCCAAACGAGCGTCAACCGCATGCTTGGACAGCGAAAGGCGCCGGGCGATCTCTTTGGAACTGAGGTGCTCGAAGGCGACGAGCTCAAGTGCCTCTCTCTGCTTTGGCGACAGCAACCTCAAGTCCGGACCGGAAGGATCAGCCATCACTTCCGCCTGCCGCGTCCCGGCAGGTGCCGATCTGCCCGGCTCCTTCGACCCTATGTATCGCGAGGCTGATGTCCGCCGCCGCTGTGTGCAAACCCTGCTCATCCGCTATCCGAAGGGCGTCACGGAGGACCAGTAGGAGCTCACGATGCGCGGATCCCTTAGCTGACCCGATCCTCACTACCGCGCGCGCGTCAGTTGCGGTTCCGCCCATCCCTACGTGGTAAACCAGGCACAGTGCCGACGCAATGAGGCTCCTTTTTGGTGCCTCCTGGGGCCGCATTCCCGAAGAATTGTCGCGGTGGCACGCCCCACTGCTACCAAGACAGCATCGAGGAACGACAATTGGCTGCATCGGAAGAACTCGAGAAACTGCGCGGGCGCTCGATCACGAAGCTCGGCGACGACGACGCGCTCGAGCACATCGGCATCCTGATAGACGCCTCGAATGACGCCGGCTACGGCCGCGGCGCAGACCGTGCTCTCCACCTGCTCGACGAGCTCGCCAGGCGCGAGCTCGCGCCCCGCGACGGCGCCCTGGTCGAATACTTCCGCGCCAACGCCTGGAGCGTGAAGGAAGAGATCGCGGGCGACCGCGGCTCGTGGGCCTGGGAGCATCCGGAGCGCGAACAGCAGATGCTCGCCCTTTCGCGGGCGGCGGTCCATCCCGGCTTCGTGGATCTCGACTTGCTTCGGTGCTGCCAGATCCTGACCAACCGCGCGAATCAGCTCGACACTATGGGGCGCTTCATCGACGCGATCGAAGGCTGGGACCACGCGCTTATGATCATCCCCCGTTTCGCGATGGCGCAGGCCAACCGCGGCTACGGGCTCAAGCGTTACGGCGGCCTGCTGGACGACAACCGGCACCGCGCAATATTTCAGCTCCACGCGCACGACGGCTTGGTCGCCGCCAGCTCGGCCGGCGCGATATACGATTCCGAATACCCCGACGCCCTGCTCCAACAGATCGCCGACGCCGCGGGGTCGTTCGCCCAGGCCGGGGACCTTGACCGTATCAGGGAACTCCAGGACCTTGACGGCCCGTCGCTCGGACGGAGCAAAGCCGAGCGCGCCTATCGGGAATGGTGCCTCAGGCGCCGGCTGTTCCTGAATCCTTTGAACGACATCGGCCCGCATTCGGCGGCGGCTACCGACGACCTTGTGCTGCCGCCGATCCTAGAGGGCTTCGGAGACCGCCCGGACGCCCATCTTCCGCCCCCGGTCATCGGCTTCTTCAATCAGATGAAGCAGGAATACGCGTCCGCCCGGTTCATGCTCTACGAGGGGCTCAAGCACACCGGCACGCACTTCGCGGACCGTGGCGTGCAGCTGTTCGACACCCTCGACTACCCGATGCACTCGCTCGCTACTGAACGCATCCGCACCGCCTTCCGCGTCGCATACTCGCTGCTCGACAAGGTAGCATTCTTGGTCGACCACCACTTCAAGCTGGGGAAGATTCCCGACCGCATCAACTTCCGGAACGTGTGGATGGCGGAGGGAAGGCCGCGACTGCTCGACCGGTTCAAGGAATACGAAAACTGGCCGCTGCGGGGGCTCTACTGGCTCTCCAAGGAATTGTTCGACGGGAACCTGAACAAGACGACGGGTCCGGACGCGCGCGAGCTCCACGAAATTCGCAATGCGCTCGAGCACAAGTATCTGCAGGTCCACGAGGGGTGGGCCTGGAATCTCATGATAACCTCGCCCAACTCCCGGGGGCTCGGACTCTCGATCGCCAGCGACCGTCTCGAGGCGAAGGCCCTGCGGATGATGAAGATGGCGCGGTCGGCGCTCATTCAGCTCGCGCTTGCCATCGGGGTCGAGCAGCGGGCGAAGGCCGTCCCCGACGAGCTTATCGGCACGATGCCCCTGATCGGGCTCGACGACCGCCGCAGGAGGCGCAACCCATCCTGACGGTGCCCCCACGCTTGTTACTGTGGGCATGCCGATACAACATCTGCCATCACCGCAGATGACCGAGAGGATATCGTCTCACGGCACCTCAACGCGGGGGCACAGCTGCGGGCGCGTAAAATTTGAGTCCTGAATAGTTCTAGGGACATCAATTGGATAATTGTATGAGTGTTGATGCCTCCTGCTCTGCCTGAGCACGCGTCTGGTCTTGAGCCGTCAGGAGACAGGCCGCTAACTTAGCGCCTATGGGAGAAAGCGGACGTCAGTCCGACGCAAGAAATTTGGGAGGCCCGCGGACTGCGTCGCAGGGTATTATGCAACCCTTCAAGGGAATCTCATGAAGCACCTCCAAGCCATAGACGAGATAACTAATTCGCTTAGTCTGCTGCACCGGCGGTGTGCGCCGGAGCTGACTGTTCGCCCAAGGTGTTCCCGGTAAGCGGCTTCCAGCTAAGCGCTTGTCCAGTAGGACAACCGACTGCCCGTGTCCCAGTCACGGGGAAGCTCAGAGCAAATGACAAGGATAGATTGTGTGTCGAATGATGGTCCGGCCCCATTTCGGATTCTGAGCCTCGATGGTGGCGGCGCCAAGGGGTTTTATTCGCTCGGTGTCCTGCGAGAAATTGAAGGCCATGCCGGCAAGCGCCTTTGCGAAGTCTTCGACCTGATCTTCGGGACAAGCACGGGGGCAATCATCGCGTCGCTGCTCGCCCTTGGGCACTCAGTCGATGAGATTTACGCGTTGTACGCAGAGCACGTCGTGCGCGTCATGAAGCGCAAGTCATCGCGCGAGAAGACCGCTGCGCTCTCTGACCTTGCCCGCGAGGTCTACCGCGACACCCAGTTCGATGCTGTGAAAACCGGCATCGGCATCGTTGCCACGAAGTGGGAGATTGAGCGCCCCATGATCTTCAAGGCGAGCGTGGCCCAAGCACATGGGCGCAAGGGCACATTTGTTCCCGGCTTCGGCGTGCCGGTGGGCGACGCGGTTGTCGCCTCATGCTCGGCCTACCCCTTTTTCGAACGAAAGTTGGTGACCACCGCCCAGGGCGACCGCGTGGAGCTGGTCGACGGGGGCTATTGCGCCAACAATCCCACACTCTACGCGATCGCGGACGCCTTGAGCGCGATGGAGCAGCCCGCCGCCGCGCTACGCGTCGTCAGCGTCGGAGTTGGTATCTACCCGCAACCCAAGCCAACTCTATTCAGTACAATCTGGTTCGCGCGATATTTCAAAAGTGTGCAGCTCCTCCAAAAGACTCTTGAAATCAACACCCAGTCGATGGATCAGCTTCGGCACATTCTATACAAGCACGTCCCGACGGTCCGCATCAGCGACACTTTCGAGCGGCCGGAGATGGCTACCGATTTGTTCGAGCACGACCTCGATAAACTGAATCTATTGCGCCAGCGCGGGGTAGAGTCATTCGCTAAAAGGGAACTCGAGCTTGCGGCGTTGCTGTCGTAGCCGGACCGAGCCCTTGCTGGCGCAGTTGCTTGGCAAGGACTCGCCACGCCTCCTGTTCACGCTTTGTGCTTGAATCCAGCACGTTACGTCGGTAGACTGGTAGACCAACTAAGCTGCGGATAGGGTCCGTCCAATCGACTTCGATTTGCCAGAGGAAGACTATGTACGACGCGTCCGCTGAACTGCTGGGCTACCATAATGCCGAGGTGAACCTACCCAGCACTGAGCGCACCAACATGCGCAAGCGGCGGGACGCCAATCGCGCCCGATTGAAGAAGGGCCTTGCCGATGCCGGTAAACCCGCACCGATTGGGCAGCACACGCAAGGCTCCTACGCCATGCACACGATGGTGCAGGATGAGAACACCGATTACGACATCGACGACGGCGTCTACTTCCGTAAGGATAAACTCGTCGGCCCGAACGGTGGAGAACTGTCGGCCCTGAGCGTGCGCCAGATGGTTTGCGACGCGCTCCAAGACGATCGCTTCAACACGCCTCCTGAGGTGCTCAAGAACTGCGTACGGGTCTACTACAACGAGGGCTTTCACGTTGACGTGCCCTCCTATCGCCGGATCGAATCCACCGATCCTTGGACCGGAAAGGCGGTCTACTCCTACGATCTGGCGAGCTCCGACTGGAAGGCCTCAGACGCACTTGCGGTTACTCGCTGGTTCAAGCAGCGCAATGAGCATCATAGTACCGATTTTGACGACACGGATGGACAGTTCTGCCGCGTAGTGCGACTGCTCAAGGCCTTCGCGCGAAGTCGATCATCGTGGAAGTCTCTGACTGCGACCGGCTTTATGATCACCAAACTCGCCGACGACTCGTTTTCGGCGTCCGCTGGTCGCGACGACATTGCGCTCCGAGAGACGATGAAGGCGATCCGCTGGCGTCTGGAGCGGAACGCGACCATTGCCCACCCCACCATCAACGGTGAAACGATCGGGCACGACAACGATGCCCGACCGGGTCACTTCAAGGATCGGCTGATGGAGAACCTGAAGCATCTGGAAGTGCTCGACACCGCCGACTGCACGCATGAGGCCGCTATGGCCGCGTGGGACAAGGCGTTCTATACTGATTGGTTTTCGCAACAGCCGCCACCAGAGGAAGGGAGTGACGGCTCAGGGAGCAAGAGCGCCCGCTCGCCGACTCGGCCCGTCGAGAAACGCGAGGGTGGTCGCTACGCGGGGTCGGCGTTGCCTTGAGTTTTCTCGCAACGAGGCGTTTGGCGGCGATCGAGCAAGTCAGGGCCTGGGTCGAGACTGAAATTCCCAACGCTCAGCGTCTTTCCAGCGCACAGCTCCTGGCGCTCGGGCTCAATGAAAGCTGGGACGGATGGAGGTTGCCGCTTCCCGGCAGCGAAGCAGGTTCGTTGAACCTGCTCCTCAATGCCGAGTTCCCCTATTCACTGCCGCGCTTCTCGCTGGATGGCCGCAGCGACCTGCTGCGTGCCCCGCACATCGAAGCAGGCGGGCGGCTCTGTCTCGCTGGTGACGGTGGCCGGGCAGACACGCTCGATCCAGTGGCCGTGGTCGAATATTCCCACCGCGAAGCGCTTGCGCTCATCGCCGAAAACGAAGCCGGCGGCAACCGAGACGATTATCTGCTCGACTTCGATGCATATTGGCGGCGCGATGTCACCCGCGACTTCCCAATCCGCACGTGGCTGCGCCCCGAGGCACGCAGCCGAGCCTTAGCGGCGTGGCACGGTCAGGAATTCTACCTCGTCGCGGAGAACACCGACGACTGCCGCACGTGGTTGAACAACCGCTACGGAGTCGACGACACTCGAACGTTCAAGGACGCCGTCGTCATTTGGCTAGATCGCCTGCCCGAGCCGGACAACTTTCCCAACGACGCAGGCTCGTTACGACGCTTGGTCGCTGAGCGCTCACCGGATGGTCTCAGGATATTCGACCGGCTCATGACCACCATGATCGAGCGGGCGACCGTGGTGCTAACCGGAGCCACGTCGGCAGGCGAGATCGCCCAAGCACCGGCTGTGATCGAAGATCCCAACGTGGCAAGAGCCAGCGGGAAGGCTCCGAAGCCGAGAGTGTCGAAGGGGTTCCGACCAGGGCACGTTCCGCCCAACATTTTGGCTGTCCGACGTTCGGCCCGCCGGGTAACCGTGGAGCGGGTCGACGCCTGGCTAGGTCGGATGCGCGCCGGCGAAGGTGGACAGCTCGCGGAGAAGCGTGTTGCCGTGCTCGGATGCGGCTCAGTGGGCGCCGGTGTCGCGAAGCTGCTGCTTCAATCTGGCCTGGGTCGCGTTGTGTTGGTCGATCCTGACACCTTCGCTTGGGCCAATTTGGGCCGCCATGAGCTCGGCGCAAACAGCATCGGGAAGAACAAGGCAGCGGCACTCGCGGACCAGTTCAGGCCGATGTACCCGCACGCGCGCGAAGTCCGGGCGGAACCGCTCAGTTGGCAATCGCTCTTGAGGCGAGAGCCCGACGCACTGCGCGGTTGTGATCTGGTGCTTTCGTTGATCGGCGACTGGAATGCCGAGAGTGCGCTAAACGACCTGCAGAGGTCCGGCACGGGGGAACTCAGTTCACCGGTCCTGTATGGATGGCTCGAAGAGCAGGCCGGCGCGGCGCACGCCCTTGCTATTGGATGCAACGGAGCCTGTCTTCGCTGCGGCTTCGGCGCGACGGGGACAATACGGATTCCCGCGACCGCTTGGCGCCGCCAGAGCCCAGTCGCGTGCGGTGGCCCGACGAGCATCTACGGCGCGATCGAACTCGCACCCGCACAGGCCGCCATCGCTTCCCTCGCCCTGGATCTCCTCCTCGGCCGCTGTTCAACGCCAGTCAGGCGCGCTTGGCTGGCCCCTCAGCTGGTGCTTGAGCATGGCGGGGGATATTGGCATCCATCCTGGGTCGATCGCTTTGGAGACCCTGGTCGCGGGGGCGTTCTGACCGCAACTCCTTGGCCGGAAGATCCTGAGTGTCCATGCCCTCATCACCCAGCGACCTAACTTTCACCGACCCGACTGGGGATCTTCGCGTCTTAGTTCGTGGAGCTGTGCTTCTGCACGTCTCACACCATCGCCAAACTTCGTGCTGGAGACGAGAGGCTGGTGGACAGCTATTCGCGCGAATTCATGGGGACGAATGGTCAGTCGAGCAGGCCACCGGACCACGGCAAAGCGACTTTCGTAGCCGTTTCGGCTTCCGTCCCAATCGGAAAGCCGAGCAGCAAGAAATAGTAGAGCGCTTCACTGCGGGATTACACTATGTTGGAGACTGGCACACCCACCCCGAGAGCAGTCCGAAGCCGTCTTCGACTGACCTATCAAGCATGAATGATATGGTGAGCGCCTCGCGTCATGAACTGCCGGGGTTCCTTATGATGATCGTCGGCACACGGCCTGGCCCCTCCGGTATTTGGCTGTCCATTCACCATGCGAATGGTGAGTGGAGCCGCCTTGATCAGTCGCAACCAACAATGGACGACACTTGATTTTTGCCTGCTGCTTGGTTGGAGGCCGCCATCCGGGTTTACCAGTGCGTCATCACTTGATCCCATAGTTTCGCGGGCCGCTTCGATGGCGGCTCCACCGGCTCAGCGACGCATGGCTCGTGCGGTCTTCCCTTAGGACCTGCATTTTATTCAGGAACAGCATGCGAGTTCGACACCCTCGGCGGCACAAGCGGCATCGCCGCTTTCCACGGAAGTTAAGGATCCATTGCATGGTGGGCGGGTTTGACGCACCAAGCCACCATCCTGGATCAGCTGAACGAACGGCGGTTATCGGAGGCTCAGTGCGGTCCTGGCGAATGGCAGGGATGGGGCGCGTAGCTGCCCTGCCGCTGCGATCAAGGGGCATCACCGAGTTGCGGCAAGTATCACAGCAACTGTCTCGTCAGGTTGGTCTAACATTGGAAAGTGGCCGCTTGCCTCAAACCAGTTCACGTCGGCGGAAGGAAAGGCGGCCTTTGCACGCGCCGCCTGTCTCGGCAGGCATAAGCGATCGTGGCGACCCCAACCGATTACGATCCGCCGAGAGAGATCGGCTGCTGGACCAATTTGCTCAGGCCCGCTGGCGAGATCATTCACCAGAGCATCGAATGTTGACGTATCACTTAAGCTTTCAAGCTCGGTCGCTACAACTGTCGGGTCGAGCGCCCAAGGGTGAGCCGACAGCTGCGCTAGCAGCGCTGTGCGTGACGCGGCGTTCTTGCTTAGCGTTGGCAGCATAGGCCGGATTGCCCGAACCAACCGCCCCGAGACACCGATGGTAACTTTGAAGAATGTGCGTTCCCAGCCGCGCCAAAAGCCGCCAGGATCAAGGGCCACCACGTTGCCGACCAAGCCACGCCGCGCAAGCTCCAGCGCGATCCGCGCACCCATTGAGCTACCGACGACGTCGATTCCTTCAAGTCTGTGTTCCGCGATGTAACGCTCGACGCTATCAACGAGGCCGTTGAAGGTCCCGCTATCCGGGCCGGCTGGACTTGCGCCGTGTCCGGGAAGATCAACCGCTATAAGCGACCGCTCAGCACTGAGGGCGTCCATGACGGTGCTCCACGACTTCCAGCTCCCGCCGAGACCGTGAAGTAGTAGCAGCCGGCGGCCAGACCCGCGTTGAACTTCGTGCATTCAGCTAAACTCCGATTGGTTACCCTAAACCATCGAGATTGACCTTCGGGACCGACGATCGGTCATCGAATTGATGATACGAGTTAAGTCAGTCGGGTCATCGCGCGACCGACCGCTTCTAGGTTACGTGATCGCGGCGTCGAATGACCGATATTGGGCGCAAAGCGGACGCCCGCAGCGATGACCTGTTGAACGTAGCGACGCATGCGTCGAATGCGATCGCCGAGGGCGACGTCGAGCTGGCGTTGCATCGCTCGGATGGAACGAGACAGGCAATATGAGTCGATGACCATCTCGACCTCGATCGCGTCCAGTCGCAGATCGTGGTTCGCCATCCCCCCGGCCCTTCAGCGTCGCGCTTTGCATCCGCCATCGAAGGCCTCTCACTTGCTCTGCTAATGGGAGGGCCAATAGTCACTACGTCGAAACGCGACAGCAGCGATTGCGGCCGGTCAGCGTATTCGCAGTGAGCACCCACTGAACGGGACGGAGGTCGGCAGACCCCATCACTCACGCACCGATCATACCAGCAACGAGCAGTGCTCAGCTCGAGCATTCCGAGCAGCGTGTCGTGAGGATTGCCGTGACGGCGATCGCTCGACACCTTCTCGAACTCTTCCAGCTCGATCAGCGGATTGGCACTGCGATGCTGGGCCATCGCAACAATGGGAAGCGCGGGCTGCGCGCCGGTGTAGCCACGAGCCGTTCCTGCAAGAGACCGGTTGTCGCCGTCGCCGCCCACTGGCGGCAGCACCAAGGATAGGCTGGCCGTTTCCGCCATCAAGCTTGCATAGTGGGATTTGCCGGTGCCCGTCGGACCAACCAGCAGTAACGGTCGAAACGCGACCCGTTCAAGAATGTCGGTGGCGACGTCCATCCAAGGTGCGACGGCGCGTAACGACGCTATCATCTGCAACGTGCCCGAAGCGTCGCGTCTCAAGCCCGACCAGCCGCAGAGCGGGAGTTCGTTCAGCAGAACGGCGTAGTGATCTTATGGGGAGTGATGGCCATATGTGCTGACCATCGCCTAAGGCTCGATATGGGTGCAGACCCCAACCGATGGCTCGGGTCTCCGCTGTTGCAACGTATCGCCACCATCCAGCGATGTGACTTTTGTCCACGACACCGGGCTCACTAATCGAGCTCGATCTCAACATTGCAGAAGGCGAGGCCAAGCAGGTGCTCGCTAAGCGCTCGCGCGCCGCGAATGTGGGCGACCTCACCCCACTTCACCCAGCGATCGATGCGCTCGTGCAACCACAGATACATGCGGTCCCGCGAGTACTCATCGCCGAACACCATCGACCAAACCACCCGCCGCATCGGCAGGTTCGGGCCGAGTAGTCGCCCCACCAGCGTGATGGTCGGCTTCGACATCGTCTCGCCGCGAATGAACCGATAGGGAAGCTGTTCGGCAAAGCTTTCCTGCCTGAGAAGCAGATCCTGCAGCTTCTCGCGATCATGCTCCCCGGCCCTGCCCCCGCGCGCCCGAACCCACGTGAGGCCCATCGCGACGGGAGCATCCGCCGCCGCGCGCGTCATCGCCAGCATGGCGAGAATGGCTTTGGCTTCGGGCGTCAGCGGCGAGTTCAAGAGCGCCGCTCGGTTGACCGTCAGCAGCAGCCTCTGTCCGTGCATCCAGGCGGCGTAAAAGCTCTGCCCCGGCCAGTCGGTGCCAAAGATGTCGAACACGCGCTCTTCGATGTTGGGCTGCCGGCGATCGAGGACGACGAGAACCGACAGCAGGAACTCGAGCTGACGATCGAGGTCAGCGCGGCTTAATGGAGCCATCCCGAAGCGATCCTCCCACAGTGCTTCGCGCAACGAATTCCAGCGCACGCCGTCCTCGTCCTGCAAAGGGCCGCTGAGATCGTCGGAGCCCACGCGCGTGAACCAATAGCCCCACGGTAGCTGCGGATCGCGCGCTTCTTCGTAAGGCCGGCTGTCGGACCCGCGCGTCATGATTCGTCTCCCGCGGCATCGTCGAACACCGCAGGCTCCGGGTCGACGGTCCGACCGCGGGCGATCGCGGCGAGTCCGGCGGCGAGCCGCACGCACTCGCGGTAGACGAAATGCTGATCCCGATACGTCTGACCGCTTTCGCGCAGAGCCTGCTTCTGCGCCATCGGCACCAGGTCAGTCTCGTGGTTGGTGTCGAAACCAAACCACCACACATCCTCCTCCACCGAGCGATGGGCCAAGATCAGCTGAGGCTTCTTCGCCGGGCGAGAGGGGGTGTGGCAGACCGAAATGGGCTCGGGAACCTTGGCCTCGCAACGCGAGGCATAGGTAAGCCCTCCGTGAACGTGCAGTCCCAGCGCGTCCGGCACCGCTTCGTGCGCGTATCCGAACAGCGGGTGTGCGATCTCAACGCCAACGTAGCCCGACAGCGTGCCGTCACGCTGCCGCAGGATGATGCAATTGAGGCCCGTTGCCTGATCAACCCAGCTGATCTTCTCGTACTCACCGCGCCATGGCCCGTCTTCGAGCGGCCGTCGCGCCGGGACGCGAAACAGCGCGGCCGGGGTGATGACCGTTCCACCGATCGGGACCGGAGGAGGCTGGACCACCGGAAGGTTGGTCGCCGCCTTCAAAGTTTTATTTTCCATCTCTCACTCCCTCTCAGCGATACCGGTCGAGGGCGGTGCGGCGGGTGATGCGCGGCGCCATGGCGCGCGAGCGCTTGTCGGGTGCGTAGACCTCGCGAGCGAGCCAATATTCTTCGTCCATTCGGTCGCGGTCGAAAACTTCGCGCCACCAGTGCTGAGCCTTGGGATTCCAGCGGTAGCCGCGCTGCCGGAGAGCGTCTTTCACCGCATATTCGGCGCCGATCGCTTCGATCAGCCAGCTATCGGAGGCGGCATTGGTGACGAGTTCGGACAGCAAGGTCGAGCCGTCGCTACGCTGGTGCGACAGCAGCTGGATTACGGCGTCGACATCGCCGTCGGCACGGTGCGCGTCGTAGAACCAGCCAGCCTGTGCACACAGCCAACCGAGCGAGCGCCCCTCAAAGCCAGCACCGCGCCAATCGATCTCGTGGCACGAACAGGCCCATGCCTTCGGCGGAAGGGAAGCAAGCCGACGCTCGATCAGCGGACGATCGAAGCTCGCGTTGTGGGCGATCACCAGGTCCGCCGAGGCGATGATCTGCAAGGCAGCATCTTCGTCGATGCGCTGGCCGACCAAGTCCTGGTCGGTGATCCCGGTCAGACGCGAAATGTCCTCGGGCAGAGGGACCCCGGGATCTTCACGCCAGCACCGCGCAGCACCGATCTCGAGGATGCGACCACCATCGTCGAACTTGAACCGGCGCACTGCCAATTCGATGATGAGGTCGGTGTTCCCGTCGAGCCCCGTCGTCTCCACGTCGACCACCACTGCGACCCTGTGCGGCGCCGAGATATCACCCAGTCCGGTATCGCCAACACGCAAGGCGATCCGACGCAACTGACGCACGTCTGTCTGCTTGCCGTCATCAACGGCCCCCACCGCACCTGCGGTCACCGCAATTTCCGTCTCTGACCCAGCAGTAGGACCCGACAACCCTGCTTTGTGGAGCATATCTCACCTCCCTGCGAGCGGGCGACGCTCGATGGCTAGGTAGATGGGCTCTGTCACGCATAGTTCAATGGTTCTTGAACCGCCAATGTGTTTTTTGTTCTTGTTTCCCCCGAGCCCTCAGCACCAGCGAGCATCGCTGCCGAATGCCGAAGGCCACAAATATGGGGCCTCTTTGGACGACGCTCGGTGAGTTTGCCTACCGTGCGCCCCCTCGGGTTGTTACAGCAGGCATTTAGGATGGCATGAGGAGCAGTGCATGAAGCGACGGAACATTGGCCTGACCGCGATTCTGAGCGCGGGCGCGGTCGGCGTTGGCTCGTGCGCGGCGACGCTCCCCAGGACCGAAGCCTCCCTCGATCGTTTTGAAACAGTGAGCGCGGCAGGCTGCGAGAGCGTCGCGGGCGGAGGGCGGGCAACTGTCGTCATCCTGGAACCAGAGCGCGCCAAGAGATGGGTGTGCAACCCCGCACGCGCGAAAGTTAGGTTCGCCCCCGCCTCAACTTATAAGATTCCGCACACCCTTATAGCGCTCGAAACCGGAGTTGCGGCCGGGACCGACATTGTCTTCTCTTGGGATGGCAGGGATCGCGGAGTGGCCGCTTGGAACCGTGATCTGACGTTGCGTGACGCTGTCGCGAGCTCCGCCGTGTGGGTGTTTCAGCGGCTCGCAGCCCATATCGGTTACGGCGCCGAACGCGAATGGGTCCGGAGACTGCAATACGGTAACCAGAATGTCGGTGGCCCATCTGACCTGCGTCATTTCTGGCTGTCGGGTCCGCTCGCTATCAGTGCTAACGAGCAAATCGAATTTCTGCAGCGTCTGGCGATGCGCAGGCTTCCAGCGTCCGAAGCCAACTTAAGACAGACGATCGATAGCTTAGACGTCGGGCGGACGACTGACGGCTATCCCATTTACGGCAAGACCGGTGCGATGCTCCCGATCGACGATGACGGCTTTCTGAGACAGTCGCCCGAAGGCCTCCTTCGGCCGAATGTTGAACGAACCGGATGGTTTGTCGGCTGGATCGATCGACCTAGCGCCCAGGGAGGGCCGATCTACTTCGCGCATAACCTCGACCTCGCCCTGCCCAACGCGATGAATGGGCGAACCGCATCGCTCTACGCAGTCCTAAGACACAACGGACTCCCGGCACCGGAATGATGCGTCAAGGGGTTCGACGGGAGCGTTCGCGAACGCTCCCGTCGATCAGCGAAGACACCACCTTTCTATAGCGCGCTGTCCCTGCCCGCCGGAGCGATCTCTCGTACCGGCGCAGTGACGGGTGCACGGACAATTGGCGAAGCCATCTCGGCTTTCTCGGCCAGACCCCTGGCGCACCCCGCAAAGCCCAAAAGGGTCGCGGCGAGCATCAGGATGGACAACAGCTTTTCAGCGAGGCTCAATTCGGGCGGGCCGTCCTCAGGGTGTGGCCAATCGCGGGGCATCTCGTCTCTCTCGACTAACGACTGCGCGCCCGACGAAAACCGGCAGCTTGCGCCTCGGCTTCGGAGCAGAACGTGGCTTCGGGTCGCGTACGCGCGTAGTAGGGGTCGCTTGGCAGGTGATAGATCTGCTCGCCCTCGCGGTTGACGTTGCCCTTGATCGTGCAACCGCCGGCCGAACCGACCGCGCGCTGCGCCACCGCCGTTGCGGCACGACTTTCCCCTCGGAAAACTTCGGGCCGGACGAGATCTGGGTCCGCCCAAGCGCCCCGCCGCTGCTCCCGCGCAGCGTCCTCGTCGGCCTGATAATCCAAACTGTAGCGCGAGAACGCGACCGCCATCCCAGCGCGAACCATCATCGCGCCAAGGTCAGTAGCGCCGACGCGGCAGACGGCCACGATCCGGTCGTAGGCATCGCGATCGCGCGGGCTGCAGATAACCGACTGGCCCTCGATGAACCGACGCAGGGTATTGCTGGCCTCGCGGCCCCGGGCCTGCTCGGTCTCGAACGCGTCCACTCCGAAAAGTCTGACACGCTGACCTTGCACCTCGAGAGTGTCGCCATCAACGATCGTAGCCGCACCGACCAGCGCGGGCACCGGCGCGGCACGAGCAGCCCCCGGCGCCCCCCCGCTGGGCACAGGATGCTCGACCTGTGGCAGCATTCGGACCATCGGCACCTGCCTTACAGCCGGAGATGCCCCCGCCGGGCTTCGGGAGCGCGCTCCGGCAGGTACCGGCTCGCACGCGATTCCGTCACCATCGCCGTCCAATCGAGGATTGTAGCCCGCCTCCCCCCGGCGCATCGGAGCCGCGCCCGCTGCACGAGCGGCCGCACAGCTCTGGTAACCACTCGCTTGAGCGCGATAGGCTGGGAGCACAGGGCGAGCTTGCGGCTCTGAGGCTGCCCCTCGATGACAATGCCGCGTGCCAGCACGTCGATCGAAGTGGCATCCGTCGGCCGCGAGGCCGCCCGGATGCAACAACAGCAAGAAAGCTGCGACGATCATTCCCCTCTCCCATCGTGACGCGCGGCTTCGGCGCGTGAATGCGGCATCTACCACTGCGACCCAGAGATCAATGGACCAAAGTACACAACGGGGCCTTCTTAAGGCGTCGATGACTATTTCGAGTACAACGCCGCGCCGAATTCGGGCGGGATTTCAAGGTATATCTGGAGTGAAGTCTTTTCTGAGCATGTGCTCAGATGGAAAAGGACTTGGCAAAATGATCGCTCAGACCGAACATAATGGACGTCCCGTCACGTTCCGCCACGGACAGGACAGCGAGAATTTCAGGAAGGAATGGGGCGGAGACCTCGGCAGGCCCGTAACGGGCAGCGTCTCTTCGTCTGAGGTCGACCGCTTCCTCACGAAGCTTAATGGCGTCACATCAGTCGACTATGAAACGCTCAAGCGACAGAACCCCAACGAAGATCTGCCGACCGGATTCGTGGCATTCCGACTCTACGATGCGAAAACGGGCGATCTGATCGGTGGTACGAAGGTCGCAAACGCTGCCTCGAAACCAGTCAATCTGCATGACATCTACTTCATCGTTCTCCAGTCGCCCTATTTCGAGGTGACCGCGTGGAATGGCACGGTCGCCCGATCGAACAGCTTGCCGGGTTGTCTCGACCTGGAACTCGACATCGCTATACTTGAGCGCCTCGCGATGCCGGCTTGGGAGCTGTAACTGGCCTTGATAATGAGGACTTGATCCAGTCTACGTCCTCAAACCGGGTGCGAAAAAGTTCGTACAGCGCATGAAGCCCAGCAAGGCTATCAGCGCGCCTCGTCCAGTCGCCGGTAATACGGCGACGGACGAGGTTGGCTCGCGTCCTTACCGTCAGATGGCTCACCCCATCATTGTCAGCATCAATCATCGCGAGAATTGCCGCGAGGTAGACAGCGGCATGCGGGCTTACTCTTGACGGCGAATGCCAAACGAAACGTTTGCCCTCAATCTCGATTTCAACGTCTGTCCCTCCGGAAGGCGGATAGGTCACCGAACTTTCGACGGTTACGGTAGCCCTCGTCGCTTTTTGCCCTCGCTGTAGCCTCGCCATCAGGATCTCCATTGTTGAAAGTCCGATGTGCCAGGCCGCCAATTAAAGCTGTGTTATGAAAACAGTCAGTCGATCCAATGTGGACATGATCGGGGCCATACGTAACGCATGACCTGGGTACCGAATTGCCTTCATCGCCATGGCGCCCGCACGGGGGTAAGGCGGGTGCTTTCGTCACACGGACGCGCGACCCGTCTTCGGTCCGCGTCCAGCCGCTTATCAGGCGTGCACATCCAGGGAGACCGACGCGCCGTGGACCTCCTCGTCGGCGAGAAGCGCCCTCATGGCACCTGCGTCCACGTCCAAGCCAAAGCCGAGGCCATGGAGGAGGATCGCCTGCGTGCACGCCTCGAGATTGCTACACGCTTCAATAGCGAGCGGCCGTGAAAGAGTCGACGCGGAGCAACCATCCACGCGAGGGGATCGTGCGACAGGCCGTCACGCTGCCGTGTCTTCGCACAGTAGTTGCGCCACCGGCAGCTCTCCGATGGACCTCCAGTATGTATCCCGCCAGCCCTTCGGGCGTTCGAGCCTCACGACGGGCGAGGACTTTTTTCAGACTGCGAAAAGCAGCAAACTCGTGGCGGAGTCGCGATTGGCGCAGGGATTGCGGCGGACGTCGAGCATCCGAGGTGAACGGGCCCAATTTGTCAAAGAGCCCTGTGTAGGCTTGCGCGAGAGCTTGCCCGCTCTCTTGTGCCTGAGTCTGCATACGAAGCAGAGATTGTCCGTCAGTAACCGGGGCGACGGACGCAGACCGTAGGAATCCCGTCGTTACAAACGACAGATCACCGACATCATCGCCGTCCGGAAACCGGAGCAGACTTGGTAGCCTAGTAATCACCCCCCGCGCTGCTGCCACTGGCTAGGCCTCGTTCGGCTTACGCGTCAGCATGTAGCCTGCGCGTTTCCGGCAATGTCGTTTTCCACGTCCAAAACGGAACCTTTTTGTTCCCTCTTTCCGTGCTCGCTGCGGTGATAAAAGTAGCGTTCTGGCTCTCGTCCCAAGCGCCAAAGCAGCCGAGCGGTATCAGAAGTGGCACAGGTAGGGAGATTGGATTGGGAACCAGCACGGCTCTGCTTTGGAAGAGCCGTGATTCCTGCATCTCTTGATCGCAGGCCACCTCGGCAAAGGCGAACCAAGGCTGAAAGGCAGCGAGCTTAGCCGCAGACTCGCGGCTTCACTCGGCCGCAACATCCCTGAAATACCTGTCCGGTGAAGGCGATGCCACTGAAGCGGCCGATCATGAAAGCCTGGCCAGCGATCAAATCCCATAACGGCAGCACGATCGGCGTCAGCAGATATCATCGCACCTGATACCGGTCCGAGGCACACGTCCGCGACGACCTACCACCGCCGACATCGGCAACACTCTGCGGCGCAGCACTGACCACGTAGCAACGGCAAGCGGCTTGAATTGCGAACCGACAAGTTGCGACCCAGCTCTACCTATCTTGCTGGTTGTCATTGTTGCCCGCATCCCGAGACAACCGTTTTTGCAGTAATTGACGGAGGACGAATTGTCTAATCAAGAAATCGTTGACCAGTCCAACTTGACCTTGCGTTCCGAGTACACTTTCCGGAGGTCTCTGAAGTTCGTGCTGAACGAGTATGGCGAACCAGTTCTGATCGACGCGGGCACGAGCTCCCGGAAGATTTGCGACTTCGACGCCACAGCGTTGGCAGAAATCTCAGAGAGCAAGGCTCTGCTTACAATTGTTCAACTGCTATGGGATGTCGCGCGCGACGAGTTTTCCGCGGGCTATCACTTCGGCGCCCGATGGCAGCGCGAATGCTTTGCGAGAAAGGATCCGGACTGGGCATTTCGCCTGTTTCGGGCCATGGGTTTGATGCCCTACCAAGAGGAAGGCGCAGAACTCGACGATTGATCCGTTGTGGACACATATCATCAAGCCTGGCCGCCGGTCGATTTATGACGCCCTTCTGTCTTGAAAAAGGGGGGCAGTCTTGCCGATTTCCGATGTTGTAGTCTCGATCGCTGATATTCTTAACGCAGAGGGCTACGACGTCGTCGCACGAGAACTCCGGCGGGAGTTCACCACGGAGTCGCCTCCAGATACAGACCGAAACGTTACGACAATTGCGCAGAGGATGTCGCCCAGCAGCAGTGCTGCGGAAGACAAACGAAGAATGACTGTCGATTTTCAAACGGCACGCGCTTATCCGCTCGCGGAGTCCTCACCTCCAAAGACCACATTCGGGGATCAACCAGAACGCGATCAGATTACTCACGCAATCGCGTTTCTTCGTTGGCGACTGGTACGGCCAGAGAAAAAGTTAGCGGAAGCCGAACGCCTCGCGGGTCATCTCGTTGAAGGCCGCGACATGCCGGTGCGGATTGAGTTCGTCAACAACGAGACGGAAAGTTCTTTGAGACGATCCGATAAAGCCGGAAGCGTCGGCCACGTTAATCGGCTCGACGAAGTACTGAGCGAGATCTTGGCTTGGAGCCTGTCTCAGTGAAGCTGCCAAAGGGTCTAGCAAAGAAACTGCGCGCCGCGCTCCACCAACTAGGGGCAACCCACTCGATAGCCACAACGCAACTCCTGCCCGGGAAGGCGTTAGAAACTTGGGTCCTCTTGCAGCTAGCTGTTCACGCCAAGAATGCTGGCGGCTGGCTCGTCACCATATGTCAAGGTGACGGGCATCCATGTCGCTCCGGCCAGACATTCAGATTACCTCAAAGCGGAGCGGGCATTCGCTCCTCAAATGCGTCCGGGCCTGGCTTCGTTCGTCTAATCAAAACCAACGACCGCCGAGTTCAAGTCGAACTTCATCAAGATTTGAGGTGGATGGGGCGAAGTGACACCTCTCACGAGTGCGATATCTCCCTCGTTCCGACCGCAATCGCCGATCCACTCAGAAACGCCATCGTCGGGGACCGCGATCGATATCCAATCGGCCTGCCTATCGCAGCCTTTGAATGTAAGGATCGAAGGGATAGTGCAGTCACTGACGAAATGCGTCAGAAACTCGCAAGGCTGTTCGACCTTGCCCTTGTCAGAGCCGGGCGAAACCCCGTCCGGATCAGGATGTTATCGACGTTAACTAACGGCGGATGGGGCCTCTCCTATCCATCATATCGCGGAAGCTTTAAAAAGGGATGTTACGGGATCGTTCGGACGACAGGCTTTCAGCCAGGCTGCCGAAGTTTGGGAGCGTATTACTACATCGACTGCCACGACAATGTGTACTCTGGTAACGGATCTATTCTGAAGATTGCACGGAGGTTTCTCAACGTGATCGACCTTATCGATCCGATCCACGGGATTTGAGTGATCGTTGCAGCGACCCTCGGCGTGCGTCTTCGCATATCTCGAGGCGTTGCGGTTCGAGGGGTCGCAGCATCGTCGCCCAGACCGCAGGCGCAGCGAAGCTTGCGATCCCGCGGACAGAATGTTGGTCGTCATCGCGGGGACGCCGGTGTGTTGTCGACCCCATGAAAGCAGACGGCATTCAGCGCGATCCCGCCCCCTTCGCTGATGTAGCGACGGCTCGATGGGGCCATGATGTTTCGCCTCGCGCGGGCCGCCTTCGCAAAAATCACAACTCGACCCGGTCGATTGACATCGGCTTCAGATCGAGCGCGCGCATTGATACTCACGGGCCGGAGGCGCGGGAGGGTCAGCGAGTAGCGGCGCTGGAGATTTTCAGGTGGCGCAGATGCCCGCGCTGCAGGAGCGTCGCCGCGTACGGCCGGCGATCCCGGCTATACCGACCGCCCCCCCCCAAGACGGCCACTGCATCGCCTGTGCGTGATCAACAACGCCGTCAGAACCTGCACAACATCTGATAGTTCAATGATGGGTTAATTAGAAAACCACCTTGATTCTCTCCCCATGAGAGATATCTTCGCTGCATGGATCCAATCGGAATGGTGGCGCCACTTAGCGCGCTGGCACAGCCTACAAGGCTCGCGATTTTTGTCACCATTGCCGCGGAAGCGGATGGGCTAAACTCGACTGACGTTGCCGAACGCACCGATACGCCTCGCTCCAACACGTCGACCCATCTTAATATTCTTCGTCACGCCGGCCTGGTGACGGCGACCCGGTCAGGACGAGAAATACGTTATCGAGCTGAACGACGCTTGGTCGAAGAGATGGCCGCATTCTTGCGCGATGCCGTTGCTACGGAAACAAATGGCGGTAAACGTTAGCCGAGGTCGCGGAAACGAGCGCGCTGTCGCTTAAGCAATTTGCCGTAGCGGCAACACGCAACCCCTTGAGCCTAGTTCGCGAACCTTTGACCGGGCCGGCGAGTCGAGGGTGATCGTGTCTCGCGCGGTCTCTCACCGCCCCCGGCAAAACTAACATTTTCGATCGTGAGCCCGCTATCTCTATTCGAGTGATCGCCTCGCCAGTCGTCCAACTTCGTCCACGGCAATAGCGGCACGGGAATAACCGCCTCTTAGAAGTCGTGTGATCTGCACTAGGGTCAGGACTCATTGGTCACAGTCAGAAGATGACGGTGGCAGCGAGTGCGGTGGCGGAGAAGAAGGCGGTTGGGCATCGGTCGTAGCGAGTAGCGACGCGGCGCCAGTCCTTCAGGCGGCCGAACATGATCTCGATACGGCTGCGGCGCCGGTAGCGGCGCTGGTCGTACCTGACGGGCTCGTTGCGGGATCGCCGACCTGGGATGCAGGGCTGGATGCCCTTGGCTTCCAGGGCGTCCCTGAACCAATCCGCATCATAGCCGCGGTCCCCGAGCAGCCATTGCGCCTTTGGAAGGTCGTCGAGCAGCGCTGCCGCGCCGATGTAATCGCTGACCTGCCCGGCGGTCATGAAGAAGCTTAGGGGGCGGCCGTTGGCATCGCTGACGGCGTGGAGCTTGGTGTTCATGCCACCTTTGGTGCGGCCGATCAGGCGACCAAGGTCCCCCTTTTTACCCCCAGGCTCGAAGCCGTGCGGTGTGCCTTCAGGTAGGTCGCATCGATCATCACCGTCTTACGTTCAGCGCCTGCGGCAGACAGCCCTTCCATCATTCGGGTGAAGACGCCCATCTCGCCCCACCGCTTCCAGCGGTTGTAGAGCGTCTTGTGCGGTCCATAGTCCTTGGGCGCGTCACGCCAGCGAAGCCCATTGCGGTTGACGAAGATAATTCCGCTCAGCACCCGGCGATCGTCAACCCGCGGCCTGCCGTGGCTCTTCGGAAAATACGGCTTGAGCCGCGCCATCTGCTCTTCCGTCAGCCAATAAAGGTCGCTCAAATCCAGTCTCCTTGCGGAGCCTGAATCAGATCACGCGCCTCACATCAATGGGTCCTGACCCTAACCGTCGAAGGGGCGGCCCCGTTGGAAGCATCTCCGATCGTTGCGACGCCAGCGCCGCTCAACCCGGACAATAGCTGTGAGCAGCAGGATACATTATCGCCTGGGCCAAACCTCGCCGACCCACCTCCCAGCCGCCGCGATAGTTGGGACGTAGCGTCGTGGGACGGATTGCTTCGAGATCATCCTAGCGACTGTGGATGACCCACCTGATTACGGCGGCTAAAGTTCCATTCTGGATGCAGATAAGGCCCTTGAAGGCGACGTCGGCAGGCCGTGTGCGTTTGAGGTAGGTTCGGAATGAGGAATCTTGTGATGCGTATCGCTTTCACGACATCGCTGCTTGCCATTTGCGCCGCCCTCGGTGTGGCGGCTCCGGCGACTGCTCAGGGGGAACAGACTCCCACACTTACGCCGGCGCAGGCGCTTGAGAGTGACGCGCAGAGTTACGCCAGGGCGTATTCGGTGCCACTGGACGAAGCGAAGCGCCGGATGCTCATCATGGGCAGCTCTGGCGCTGAGGTAACCCAGCTTGAAACTGATATCGGGAGCAATCTTGCTGGCACCTACTTTGATCATAGCGGCACCTTCTCGTTGGTTGTTCGCTTAGCGGGGGCCGCGGACCTTCCCGACCGATCCTTGACGATCGAAACCAGCCGTAATGATCTTGGACCGACTCAACTCGAGCTGCCGGTGCGCTTTGAACCGGGCGCTCCAGTGACGCGTGCCCGAGCGAAGGAGATCATCAAGAACAACAATGACCTGCTCCGCTCTCTCCTCCCGACGCTTCAAGGGTTCGGCCTCGACGAACGTACCGGCGAGTTGTCGATCCTGGTTCAAGGGGCGAGGACCGAGCAGGCCCTTTTCGATGCGCAGGAGGCTACCGTAGCCCAGCGGCTGGGCATGCCCGTGCGGATCGAGGCTGCCCCGGCGGCGCTCACACCCCGTGCCGTGCGGGGTGGGTCAGCGCTTCATCTCACCGACGGCACCCCCTGGTGCACAACCGCCTTCATCGCGAAGAACGCGGGCAACACGGTCGGCGTCCTAACTGCGGGCCACTGTGGTGACGACCCACAGCAGTGGCGCGAGGGAACTACTGGCTATCCGCTTACCTCTAGTGTACACTTCAACGGTTTTGAGGATTACGCTTTTCTGACGGGAAATGTCTCGTTCCTCCCGCAGTTCTACGGAAATCGAAACGAGGCAGCGCGTGTGCTGAAAGGTCAGCGCTTCCGAGAGGGATCAAGCACCGTTGAGCGCACCGCAACGACTGCGGGAAGCTACATTTGCGCTTATGGGCGGAATACCGGGCCCCGGTACGGTCAGTCCTGTGGGGAGGTGACCTCTAAATACTTTGATCCCAATTATCCGCATCCCGGCTGCTCAAACGGTCCGACGTACCAAGACTGCTACTCCAATTTTGTCGAGATCCGCGCCCGGGGAACGGAAAAAATGTACTGCATCGGCGGAGATAGCGGCGCGCCAGTATTCACCTACGATGTCGCGTGGGGAATTGTGTCCGGATGCGCCACCTATGCGAATTCCGAAGAGACGTATAACATCGTTTATACGCCGACGGACGAGCTCAGCTATGGCAACTACAGCTTGGTCTACGGGTGAGTGATATGTCGCGGATTGGGTGTTTGCTGCTGTTGGGACTGACCTGCGCGTGCTCACCGACATCGCAGACCGGAGATCCTTTGCCGTCTGTCAAAGACTCCGGTAATCCAATGACCCCATTAGCTGACCAACCCATCCTGCTCACTTACCCGGCGCCTTCAAGCGCGGTGCGGCATGCAATGGGACTAGAAGGAACCCTTGTTCTTGAGGGTCGCTGCTTTTTCCTGAGAACGCCCTCCTTCCGGTTCCTGCTCGCGTTTCCCGATGGTTCGCTGTGGATACCCCGAACGCAGGAGATCAGAATGGGAAGTCAGAGCCTTCGGGTGGGCTCTCGGGTGAGGCTGAGCGGGGATAGTCAGCAGTCAGCAGGTTCCGTCGCCCCCGGCTTCGATCCTCAAGGTTGCGACGCAGCCCGGATATTCCGCGTGGCCCCCTGGCTGGTGCGGTAGTGCGCGTGAGTCGGACGTCAGACGTCGCCCCGTCGGGCGTCCCGGAAATAGGATAGCCCGCACGCCACCATCCCGCCAAGGGGCCAAATCGTCTTGATCATAAAGACGAAAAAGCTGGAGCAGCGCTTCCCCACCTCCGCTCGACGTGCCACCCTCGCCAACGTACCGTGCGCAATTGCGCCGGTGGCTGTGCGATCGCTCCAGGCAAGCTGCGAGTGTCATGCCCCGCCCCGCGACATACACCTGACCTCACTAGGACCACCGTGAGCCTGTCACCAACGCTGGCGCTGGGGAGCGGCTGCTCGCGACCCCCTCAAGTGCGCGGTCGCGATCAGTACACCGTTCAGCGCCAAGGGATCAGAGGTAATCGAAAGTCGGCCTTAGCCCGATACGAGTCTGAGCTTAGGTCGCCCGCGCCGAGGCTTCCACGGTGCGGACGAGTGACCGCCGCTCGGCAGCGTCGGCGCTGACGGACGAGGACCTTCGATGTCGGCCCAAGGAATATGAGCTAGATGCTTCTGCCGCGTCAGACCAAGTTTGTCCGCCACATCGTCCGGCATAAGGTCGAGTGTCTCGAAGCTATCGACAACATCAAATTGGGCTCCGTGGGTAGTTCGCCTCACACCTCTCACCCGAAGTCCCGCAAGACACCTAGGTGCGGCTAGGATCAGCTGCCCGAGCGGACGGTTCAAGCCCCCCGCAACGAACAGCGCCGATGGAATAGTCTCCAAAGACGTCGTCAGCAGCCCATCGCGTTCAAGATATCGAAACGGGGACGCCGCTAGTTCAATCGCAACCAAGCCCTCACCATCGATGAGTTCGCCCTTTCCTCCGCCTAGCGCCTGCCGCAATCGACGACAGCCTTCGTGGCGAGCTTGCACCAGCACCTTGCCACGAGCATTTTGCCCCTCGCTCAGTGTTGTCGCGAATTCATCAGGGGTCATGCCGGCTTGGCGATACGCCCGAGCCACAACGCCCCCCACAACGGTGAGCCAGTTTGTCGGCCCATATGCCTCGCGCAAATCGTCAATGCGCCGTCCAACACCGAGACGGTCCACTGTTGGTAGCTTGGGAATGGAAAATTCATTCATGATCTTTTAACTTCCTGCAATTATCGGCGAAGCCGCCGGGCCGGGCAGGCTCCGAGCCTTTTTCCCTCCACCCTACTGCTTTACTGATCTCTGGATCAGGAAGATGGTCTTCCGTCTGCCTCGGGCTGGCGGAGCGTCATTGGTCGCTCGTCTCCGAACGCTGGCCCGGGCGACGCAAATGGTAACGCCTTCGTCCCCTAGTGGGGTACGACGGTTGGGCGGTGCGGTCTTGGTGCCATGGCGGTGGCGTCGGGTGGGCTGACTTGGGGCAGCGCCTCGACGCGCCTGCGGCTCTATTAGCTGGGCTTTCGCACGTGGAGGAGTGCCGGCCCGCTAGCACTGCAGGGTGTGCGCTGATCGCCGGGCCGGGACGCGGTGGGTCGCCGACCCCCTAAAGGCTGGCCGATAGGTCAAGGTTCGCCGGTACAGCCGCGAATTTTGCGATCGTACGAGAGTGTAACCTCTATAGAGCTATAGAGGATGTCGCACTCCAGGTAATAAACGATACCCGGGGTGCAAAAACCACTATAGCGCTATAGTAGTTATAACGCCCACTCCACCGTCGACGCTTTCCTGCGCCACTCACCGCCGTCGCGAGAGCGCACTCGGCCGATCACCGCCGAGGAGAAATCTATACGGCGTCGCGGCTGACGCAGCGATGTGCCATCCGCAAAGGCTGTCGTCAGCCGCTGGCGTACGTCTGAGAGCATGATGCGTAGTCCTATCCTCATCCGCGCGAACCTTCCCGCCTACTGGACCCATTGAAGCAGGCTCCGCCTAAGGCATCCGACGCGAAGATTTCTTGGTGGCGCGTTACAAGGCAAGTCGGCCAGATGGCCGATCCCCGCGCACAATGACGTCGCAACGGCCCCACAAAGACAGGATCGCCTGGACTGCCCGAGCGAACGTCGGCGACCTTCAAAGTCAAATCGTTAAGACGCCTTGCTTAGTGTGACCCGCGCTACGCGCCATAACTCAACTTCAGGGAATGGAGCAATCTGAGCCATGGAACCGATGAACGACAACGCAGCCGTCACATCGAACGACCTGATTAGCAACATCAGAGCTTTCGAACGCAAGCTAATGGAAAGGGCAAAGACCGCCGGGCTTTGCTCGATGATCGCCGACGAACGTATCAGTATCAAGCTGAGCGAGGGCGAGCCGTGCGATGCCGCTCACATTAGCGCCGAGTTCCGGGCCGGCTTGGGGATGGACCATGTGCTGTTGGCCATGATCTCGGGAGAGGATATCGACACGCCCGAGGACCAGGCCGCCCTTGCGGAAAACTTCATCCTCAACATGAAACGCGCGATCGACCGCGCGCCGGAAGCTGCGGCCAGCCGCCGCGCTATCGCCACTGCCGCTGCAGAGGTGTTTGCGGACGCCGCCGCCGAGAGCATCGATGTCGAGCTTCTTCGATTGGAGCCGGCCCCCATCCACGTCGTCGGAAAGCCGCGGGTCGAGGACGAGAATGCGCAGGTGTTCTACGTGCATGTCGTCATGCCGCACCTCGAAGGCACCACCGTGACGCGCGCCAGCTACACGATTGATGCCTTCGACGCCGAGGAGTTCGCAAACTATCTCCGCAACCGGACGCTTCCCGAGGTTCGCGGCATCCTGCAGGCTCGCGCCACGCCGGAGTCGGCCGCCTGAATGCCAGACGCCGGGCTGATCGAACGTTACGCATTCGATCAATCCGGAGCCCATGCCGCAAGACTTCGACCTTCGCAAAGATCACCAACGTCGAGCGGCGTCAGAAATTCGTCGCAGCGCGCGGCTCATAATGGGTTTGCGCCCACACCGTCGACGCCTTGCTGCGCCGCTCCCCGGCCTAACGAGCGTGCGCTCGGCCGATCACCGCCGAAGAAAAATCGATACGACGTAGCTGCCGACGCAGCGGTGCGCAGTCGGGATAGGCTGTCGTAAGTCGCTGGCGTATGTCTGAGAGCATGGTGAGTAGCCCTGCCCTTGTACGCGCAAGATCGACGTACGGGTCGCCAATACCCAGCTCGTGGTAATAGACCTCAAAAAATTCGGGTCCCTGAAGCGCCTGGCTGCCGATCTCCATGCCGAGCCAGTCCTCCAGTGTGGAGCGCAAAGAGTTCATACGCTGATGCACGCTCCAAGGACGTTGGTCGGAACGTAAAACGGCTTTGATCATACGCCCTACTTGCCGGTGACCTTCGATGCCCAAAGCTCCCTTAGGCCGTCGTCGAGACGTACCTACGTTGTAGCTGTACGGAAGAGTCGTGGCGCTTTCCGTGGGAAAGACCGTGCCACGACAGCGCGCGCGTCGGTAATCCTGCGGGGTCAGCGCCAAGGGGCTGACAAACGGCGTCCAGCTCGGATCGGAGACTCCGTCCCAGACTCGCTCGAGCGGGTGCGCAGGAGTGGCCTCGATTTTCGTTTTGAGCCGAGCGAGAGAATATTCGACCGTCGACTCGGCCGCGATGTAGAGATCGCAAGCGTAAGGATTGTACATACCCGGCCAGTCGGTCTTCAGGATCTCCCAACCGTGTCGCCGAGCCCAAGCAGCCCGCTCGCCGTCTCTTGACCGGTCGCTGTATGGCTCGTCGACCAGCACGAATGTTCCGGTGCGCGGATCGACCCAGTGAGAGCTATGGTCCGTGCCAGGTAGTTCGTCCAGGCCGCGGTCGCGCCGCAGCGGGCGACTTTGATAGGGCGCCGGCCTTAATCCGGTGTGCTCCATGAAGCGAAGCGATCTCTCCGCTTGGAAGATAGCGGCCTGAGCCTCCGACTGCGATCGGTAAAGGTCGTCACACACGAAATGATCGGCGGCGACCATACGCAGGTTGCCGAAGCCCCGTACCCGCCGAAGGCCTGATCGATCGCATATCTCGTGAAGGGGCTTCGGTAGATCGATGCGAAGCGTTTCCCTCCCGACTTGGCTGCGCCGATCACGGTCCAGCCAGTATGTCGTCAGATAAAGATACGGAGGGGTTTCCTCGGACCGTCGCCCGAGGACCCGCCTCGCATGACGGTAATTTTCGCAGCCGGCAGCCCTGGCCGCAAGATCAAGCGCCGCGGTGTGACGCAAGCCTGACTTCTTCCGGTAATCACCAGCGAGGCGCTTTAGGCCGTCCAGCGTCGTAGGACGCACATCGTCAATCAACATTGCCACTCTCCTGGCCTGGTTGAGAGCGTCACTCGCCGACCGCCTTCCAGACACGGAAAGTCTGTTGATAGGCTAGATACTATACGACAGCGCTGCCAGCAGCTTTGGAAACGGCGAGTGCCACGCTCCTGCCCGAGAGCGACCTTCCTGCTAATCCTAAGGCCCTCGAGCTTCAAGCCGAAACCGACACGCCATTGGATCATTCGTGAGACCCCACTGTGCTCATCAGGCCCGGCAAGACGTCTAGCTCACGCGCCCACAATCCGGCCAACTCTAGCTTGCGATAAGCATCCAAGGGGATTTATTTTGCCACTCAGGACGGGTCTGCGGAAAATTCGCTCGATACGGGCCGGACCCCTGCAATCGGGCGCCTCAAAGTAATAATCCCTCCGCCTCAAGTATCATCTGCTCCACTTAAAGTGTTCTCAAGTCGTCTTTGGCAGTGCGAGATTTGAGGATGGGAGTTTTTATCAGGCCATCCACACATCGCTGTTTCTTTACGGGACAGGTGTGTTAGGGCAGAAAAAACGTGCTGCTATTGATGCCGTTCACGTTTTCCGTATCTCCTCGACGTGACGCAGCCCCTTCAACCTTGCCTGCCATTCGTTCAGCCGTTCGCACCGGCGCGCGATCGCTTCGTCGTATTCGACACTGGCGACGTCCTCGGGCCCGAAGGTCGTTGCCGGAAACTGAGCTCAGCTCTCCGCACAGCGGTGGCAGCGCTGTCGCCTGAAACGATGCGCAAGCTGCTCCCGCCATTGCGGGATTACCTCAACTTGGAAATGGCGGCAGGCGAAGACTGGCGCAGCATCTGGCGAGAAGGAGAAGGTGCGGCGGAAGCACGGCAAATCGCCTTCTATCGGCAGCGCGGCCATACCATCGGCCGACGACGCCCGCTCGACGGCGCCATCGCCCTGAGCCACCCGAAGGCCTCATACGCGCGCTTCGATCGATTGGCCGTTCAGTTGCTCTACGATCTGCTTGAGCAAGCCGGACTCGTCGAGCAGAACTACAGCCTGGTCGGGTTTTTCGCGCAGGCCGACATCGAAAGACGCGCAGAGTATATCAAGCTGCTGCGCGACCGCGGCCGGCGCCCGGACCATATCGGCCGTCGCTTCCTCGCGCCTCAAGTCCGGACGGGCGTCTCGATCCCTTTGGATCCGAGAGCATGCGCCGACCTGCTCATCGAAGATCTCGACCGTGTGAAGGCCCCCGAGATCATCCGCGACATGAACGAAATCTTGCGGCTCAACGGCAAACGGCCGCTCGCCGTATTGCACGCGAACGCACTCGGCTGGGCGATGCATGGTGCGAGAGACACTGTGGCCTGCCGCAATAAAGGTCGCGGGCAACGCATCACCGAGGCGGTTTTCGCCATGCCCCCCGACGTCGAAATGCGGTTGCGCGATCGCCTCGCATCCGAGCCCTCTCCGAGGAGCGATGGAAAGACGCTTCTGGAGGAGATCGAAGCGAGACGTCCGGATCTCAGAAGCTCCAAGAAGGAAACCAAGGCGTCCGCTCAGAAATTCCTCGCATCGGTCGCGATTTTTCCTCGACCGAGCGCGCGAACCAGCATCGACACCTTCCTGACTTACGACGGGCTTCGATACTGGACGGAGAAAGGCAGAAAGGCGCGACAGTCCCTTCACGACCTCCCTGGCAATCGCTTCAGCGACGGTCTTCGCGAACCGACACTACGCGACTACCGCCGCGCCTCCATCACTCAGCACATTCTCGAACTCTTCGCGCGCACGCAACACGGCTCGCCCGAGCGGCTGCAGGGCCTGACGCATATTGCGCGCCTCCACGACCAGAGTAGCGACCAAAGCAAGACTTACGCAGACTGGGCGTATCAGCGCGAGGCTCTGGAAGCCGCGCGGCAGCTGTTCGAGAAGAACGGTGCTCGCAGTGCGCGCACTCTCCCCATCACGATGCCTGAAAAATCATGCACTAGCGACGACTTGGCGCATAGGCTCGCTCACCTGGCGGCGCGCGAGAGGGCGTGCTCATGATCGGGCGGGATCAAAAGCGGGATGCCATCGGCGAATGGCTCGAGCCTCATGTCGCCGCCCGACGCCTGAGATTGTCGACGAACAGCCTGCTTCGAGCCGCCTACTATGGCGCTATCCCGATCGAGCCTGTCGACGAGGAAGATTGGCGCCTGTTGATCGACCGTGACTGCAACAGTGGGAAGGCGATCTACGACGCCTTCGTCGCGAAGGTGACCAAGTGGGATTACGATCAGGCGCTCGCCCACAGGCAGGTACGCATCGCGCTAGATATCCCCGCCGCGCAGCCATGGCCGGTTGAACTCGATCACTTCCTCCTGCGCCTGCTAGGCGAAGACGGGCTCATCTGCGCTAATTTGCATATCTTCTGTCCAAGTAATAACCTAGTGGCGACCGAGCACGTCAAGCGGCTCGCCGCCATTGCGAATTGCGATCGCCCGGCGCCAAGCCGACACAGGCCCGCCACTTGCGATCTCGGTGCTGTGCTGGCGGAATATCCAAGTTTGCGGTTGCCGAACACATGCGCGACCAATCCCGACACTCCCGCCCCGGATGAAAAATGGCTCGGAACGGCGTTTCGGCGCCGACACTGCGCCGAGCTTGCATGCGCCGCCTTGCTGATCTGTGACGACGGAACAACCGAGAATGCGGCCTGTATCGGCAAGGCCTTCGAGATACTGGACGAGAAACTCGAAGGCTTCGGCGCATGCCACCCGCTTACGGACTGCCGATTGCTAAGTGCTCTGCAGAGCATTCTCGACGATGCGGAGATCAAGCAGATCGGTAAGGATCAGCGGCTATGCGCGGTGATGTTCGTCTTGGGCAGCCTGCAGAAGATGGCCTTGTACGCAGCCCGCCATGATGGAGCGCTAGCGCGCTTCGCATCATTGCTCGACCGCAAGATCTACGACCACTTCGATGTGCGTCGTCGCCTTGGTCGCCTCCAGCGTAAGCGCGTCTTAGAATGCCAGCGAAATCGCAAGTCCGAGGCCGAGCAGATAACCGACCGGCTGCACGAATTCAGAGTCGCAATCAGGATACGGACGCAGCAGGCGATGATCTGCGCCGAGGGCCTGTCTGACGCTCGATCGAGCGCGCTCGAACATTTCGCCATGTACGATGGCGGTGACGATGCTACACCCTTTTACGAGATCCACATTCCGATCCCGGGTCTGGGGACGGACGCATGCCCCACGTACACGACCCAAGTCACGGGGTGGCGTATCTGGCGCGAAGAAGACTACTTGGCGTCGCTGGCGGTCGAGCCGGACACCTTCGCTAATCACAGCGGTCTATCCGACCGACAACGTCATTCGCTCGCACGTCAGAGCGGCATCTTCCCGAAGAACAGCAGATCCGGACAGGCCGACGCGACAGATGCCAGTCTGATCACTGAATACATCGGCTCGGTAGCCGATGGCTCCGTCAACGCGGTCGAGCCGCACTTCGTCACCATCGCACGGCTCGGTATGCTCGATGCGGCAAAAAGCTCATCGCAAAGTGTTTTTTACGCGCAGAGGGCTTTCGCTGCGGCCCACCAACTGGGGATAAGCGAAAGTCTGACCATACCCAACGGATTAGCTGGCAACGACTCGATCCACCGGTGGTCTCGACGTGTCGGACGATGCGCCATCCCGGTCGGTCAAATCACCCTCGCGATGCGGATCGCACACTGCAACGCGGATATCATTTGCGACAGCCTCGCTCGAGAGGTCGAGGTCCGGCAGATCGTCCAAACGCCTGCGTGCCTAAGCAACAAGCTTGGACCTACACAATCGAGTCCTGGATTCAGGGCAGTCCCCAAAGGCCAAAAAGGCTCAAAGGACTTCCTGCTGTCCATGACCACCCTCGAAGAATGTCTAGATCTCGCTCGTGATTTGGCGCACTTCCATGACCTCGAGGAAGGCTACCTGCCGAACGTACCGGCGACTGATGCCCTACGAAAAAAATGTCCGAAAGCAGCGCCATTCCTGTTTCAGTGGGAGGGCCAGGCTCTTTCTGGAAGCGCCATGCGGTACCTGCTGGCCCTACTTGGTGCCGGTTTCGGTCGGGTAACGCCGCACCTGCTGCGACATGCGGCATCCAACTACTACCGGACCGAGGGGCTTCAAGAACGCGCAGTCCAGCACTTGCTCAACCATAAGTCGCTGGCCCTGACCGAATACTACATGACGTCGACGCCCAAGCAGATTGCCGAACGACAAATCGAAAAAAACGAAAAGCAACGAAAGCTCGTTCGCGACGCGGAGCGTCGCTCGGGTCCGGTTGGGTGATGGCTAACGATGCGTTCTCGCTGCCCACCCAAGATTCCCTACAGGCGGGGCCCCGCCAAGGGCACGATGCCGCTTCTCGCGGATCTACAGATCACGCGCGCGGAACATATGCTGCAGACGGCTGAGACTCTCATCGACCGAGGGGTCGAGCCAACGCTCAGCGCGTTGGCGGCTGAGAGCAAGTACCTGACGCTCGGCTTCCTCAACGCCAACTCGAAGTTGCTGGCGCCGGCGCGCACCCGATGGCGCAAGCTCCGCGGGCAACCGGATGTCTCCGCCCCATCCTCGATAGACGTCGACGGCCAACCGGACCCAATCACCGACCCGCTCCTATTGGCGGAGGCGCGACTTGAGCGAGCACGAGCAGAGCTCGCTGCGGAACGTCGAGCTCACGCGGAAACCAAAAATGAGTTGAAGGAGGCTCGACATATGATGCGATTGTTGCTGCTTGAAGGGTTAGAGGATTAGCAGCCCTATCTGCAGGTGCTCGATACTGAGGTGACGCACGGCACCTCTGCTGCCGGCAACCTCCCCGCATCCTTGCAATCGCGCCTACCGACAGCCCTCGGAGAGGTGCGGCTGGCCGCTGCTCATCAAACTGCGAGAGCCCTTAGGGGCGGGGGCAGCGTAAAACTATCAAACCGTCAAAACGCTAGCCCGCGCAGAATTGCGGCATTGAAGCCACCTCCGATTTCTCGCCTCACCGCGAAACCGCATGCCGCGATGGAAAGCTCGCAAGAAAAAGAGGAAGTCGGGATCTCGCGGCGATCGCCGAATGAGGCTCCCAACACGCGCTGTTTGACACGGTGTGCCCCGGGCTTACTCAAACGAACTACGCTTCCGCTGTGTTGTTCTTATCCCAACTGATCGAGAACGGCACCAAGTTTAGAAGCAGCGCAGCCAATGCCCACCAAAGCCCGACGATGGACGTCAAAGCGCCGGACAGCGCCAAGTCACCTGCGGCAACAGGCGCAAACGATCGCGCCACGAGCAAAATGTTAACCAGCAGCATAGTGGCGAACCATCCCCAAGCAATCGCACGGTGCTGATCACAACGCCACAGTATGCGTCGAAGGGAAGGAATCATCGCTCGCCTGCCAAAAGTCGTCGTCAGAGTCGAAATAGCGCCTTCCGAGCGTAATTACGAATCCGTTTTTTGGATTGCTTGTTGTCGAGGTGAACTTAGACAGAGAGGAAAGACGAATGGACCTTACCCATCCAGAGACGTGGCGCCGCCACGCCGCACGCATAATCCGCGTCGAACTGGCGAGAAAAGATATCAATTACAAGCAGTTGGCAGCTATGCTGAAGGCATTAGATGTTGAGACGACCAACCTTGACATTAGCGCTAAACTGCGGCGAGGAACCTTCCCAGCAGAATTCCTGCTGCAGGTGCTTTTCGTACTCGGGGTCTCACACATCGAGGTGACACCCCCGGAGGCCAACAAAACCTGCTTAGATGCCGTTTGTTGACCGCTGCGGAGTCGGAATTGCGCGAACGTTGTTGAGAGGATGATCTCACTGAAACCGGCCGCCGCTTTCTGGCTTAATTACGACATCAACTTGGAGCAGCTCCCGATGAGCGATGAACAGAACCGTCTCGCCGAACTCACAGCGCAAACAATCGGGGCATATGTCAGCAACAACAGCGTGAGCGCTTCGGACCTGCCACAGCTAATCAAGAACGTGGCTGCGGCGTTCATGTTCGAGCAGATCGATACGGAAGCCGCAGCGCCCAAGCAGGAGCCGGCCGTGTCGATCCGGGCCTCCGTCAAACAGGATTACCTGGTCTGCCTCGAAGACGGCAAAAAAATGACGATGCTAAAGCGCTACCTGATGACGCGCTATGGCATGACGCCTGATCAGTATCGCGCAAAGTGGGGGCTGCCGGCCAACTATCCGATGGTCGCTCCTAATTATCGCGACCGTCGATCGCAGCTCGCGAAATCGATGGGCCTCGGTGCGAAGGGTCGCGGCAACGCGCCAGTGGCGCCGCAGGCCGTTGAAGGTTCGAGCGATGCGAACACCGAAGGAGCGCCGGACAAGGCTGCTGCCAAACCGGCCCGTCGACCGCGCAAGCCCCGCGCGAGCGAAGCACAAAGTCGGGAGAGTGCACCCAGTAGCGACGCCTCCGGGTCCGGCGTCTAAGAGCTTTCAAGAATACACCGTCCGCGTGCTTTCCCCCGTCTCGACGGAGGCCATCACGCGGACGGACGTTCACCTCGACAATCTCGCTAGCTCAGCAAATTGCGGGCACACCCTGCCAAGCCTACGAGGGTCATGAACACGACCAGTGCGCCGATGAGCTTCTCCCCGACCGTCAGGTGATCGGAGCCGTCCTCGGCGTGCGGCCATTTGCGCGGCATGTGTTAGAACAGCCCTATCGGCTTCGCGCGCGACGAAAGCCCGCCGCCCGGGCCTCTTCCTCCGAGCAGAAGGTCGCCTCTGGTCTTGTCCTGGCATAATATGGATCGCTCGGCATGTGATAGATGCGTTCGCCTTCGCGGTTGATATTGCCCTTGATCCTGCATCCGCCCGTGGGTCCGACCGCGCGCTGAGCGACAGCCGTCGCTGCCCGGCCTTCGCCACGGAACGCCTCGGGCCGTACCAGCTCTGCGTCGGCCCAAGCCCCCCTCCGCTGCTCTCGGGCTGCCTGCTCGTCTGCCTGATAATCGAGACTGTAGCGGGTGAACGCCACGGCCATTCCGGCACGCACCATCATTGCACCCAAATCGGTCGCGCCGACACGACATACCGCCACGATCCGCCCGTAAGCGTCGCGGTCACGCGGACTGCACAGAACCGACTGCCCCTCGATCAGGCGTCGCAGCATGTTGCTCGCTTCACGACCACGGGGCTGCTCGGTCTCGAACGCATCGATGCCGAACAACCGCACCCGCTGACCTTGCAGCTCGATCGTATCCCCGTCGACGATCGTGGCAGGTCCCAACAACGGCGGCGTGAGCGTCGCCCCGATCGGGGGGGGTGGGGAAAGCAGCGGCACTATCGGTGACCGGAGACACAACCTGCTCGACTGGCCGATAGACCGGCACCGGTCGCACCACCGACGATCTAGGCGCTGGAGGGCTGGCGCTGACACCCCCGCGGAGCGGTTCACAAGCTATCCCGTCGCCGTCTCCATCGAGATGCGGATTGTAGCCCGGCTCGCCACGACGCATCGGAGCAGCGCCCGCAGCGCGAGCCGCGACGCAGCTGGGGTAACCTCCCTCGGACGACGGATAGGATTGGAGTGCCGAGTGGGGGGCCGGCGGAGACGCGCTAGCCCGGTGACAATGCCGAGTCCCCGCACGACGATCAAAATGGCATCCGTCCGCTGCCAGTCCGCCCGGATGAACCATCAACAACAATGCGACCGCGATCATCGTCCCTCGTCCTGTCGAAACTTGCGCCAGCGTAACACGCTACGCCTGTCAGCATGGAGGAGTCACGCGAATGCCGTTCGCGCAATCAAAAGCACGCCCTCTTTGGTGGCAACGACAACGCGGAGTCTAATGCCCGCCACCATCGCCGCGCTCATCGGGATCGCGGCTCACTCGATCGGCACACTCCAGAAAAAACGACAAGGCGAACCGGTCGATGACCCGGCGGCGGACCGCCCGCCGACAAATGGCGTCGAGGTCGCTCAAAAATTTGCCGCGGTGGCGACAGCGTCGATCCTGGGTCGCCCACACGCTCGATCGGTCGCGCGGCGGCACGCTGCCAGTCCACTGATCCAGGCAGCGTACAGCGACAAATGCGGTGCGCCCGCTCGTCAGGCACTCGACACGAATTTCGCCGAGATAGGCATCGCTCGCAGAGCGCCGGAGCCCTTCCAGCCACGAGGCCGAAACCGTTCCGGTTAGCTGGCGCAAGAGATACGGCCCCTTAGCTGACGGACGTAAGCGCCACCAGCAACGTACATTCGTCCAGCGAGCCATTGCGGGCGATTGACGCACACCCGATGGCGAAGCACCGCGCCACTCGTTCGCCACCGCCGACAAGGCGAAAGCTTCAACGACGTCTGATTGCATCCGTCCGCCCTTCGCTTGGCGGAGTGAGCGCGCACCCCTCTCCGCCGATCAGGGCAATCATGGGAAGCCATGCACCATGTTTCAATGGTTTCTGAACTATACAACTGTTTGGGTCTTCGCCGTCGAGTGAACGAGGTGGGTGTGTCAGAAGGGCTTGCCGTCAAGGCGGCCCATGACCCATTCGGTGTCTTTCCGGAGCTCGTCATAGGAAATGTGGACGACCCTCTCGTCAGCCACGATCATTCGCACGCCAGGCGCTTCGAAAAATTGAAGTTCCGTTATCAGCGCGTGGATTGCGGACATCATCTTGGTCCGAGCTTCGAACCGCACCATCTCGTCCTCATCATCCAGGCTGGAGCGCAACTCCTCGACACGGCGGGTTTGCTCTTCGGGATCAGGTGCTCCGCGCTTGATGGTCAGTTCTTCCACGACCGCCGACATCTCGCGAATGATCCTGTCCTCTTCCGCAGTCAGGTCGAGCCAAGCCGAGCGAGCCTCCAAACGTCCAGTCTCGATCGCAAATTGCATCGCCCGCTCGGCTTTGGTGCGGACCATCGCCGCAGCTCTATCGAGTTCGGCATACTGTATTTCGAGCCGCCGGACTTCTTCCAAAGGCGCCTGGGGGGCTTTGCCGATCGCCTCGTACACGATCGGATCAAGGATCGCATTGAACCACAGGTCGTAGTTGAAGTGAACGCCGTTCGGGCACCCGCGGCCGCGCTGGTAGCTGTCGCACACCAGGTAGTCCTGGTTGACCCACGAACCGCCCGCGCGTGACGCGCGTCCCTTGCTGCGGAAAGTCATCTTCGCGCCGCAGGACCCGCACGTCGCCAACCCAGCGAGCAGGTTGACGAGGCGGCGACCGCGACCGACCACCCGCCGCGACCGATCGGCCATACTGGCCCTGGCCCGCTGGTAAAGCTCCGCATCTATGATCTGCGGATAGTAGCCGCTCACGACGTCGCCGAGCACACGCTTAGAGCCGCGAGGCTTATGTCCGAGCTGCAGGTCGCCCAACACGGCCGGGCTGCGCAGAATTTTTTGCACGTACGACTCATGCCACGCATCCGCTCGACCGAAGGGCGGCACACCATCACGGTTCAAATTGCGCAGGATGGTGTTCTTTCCGTAACCGGCGGCGGTTTCCTCGTAGATCCGCCGGACCACGGCAGCACGCTCTTCGATGATCTCGAATCGACGGGGGCTTCCGGTCACCCGGAGCCACGCCGGAGCGCGCTCCGACATGACAAATCGTTCACCGCTCTCGAGCCGACGATGCTTGGACGCCCACGCCGCGCTGATGCGCTGGCTCTTCTTCTCCGACTCCTCGTGGCTCAGCTGCGCCTTGACGACCACCTCGATGATCGCAGCCATGTCGAGGTTGCCCTTGGCATACATGCGGCCGCCGTCGACCGTCGCTATCTGGACGCCGGCATCCGTCATCTGCATCATCCAGAGGAACACCCGCCCGGGCTCTTGGCGCGACAGCCGATCGAGCTTCTCACAAAGAAGGATGATGCCGTCGGGGTAGCGACCGGCGGTCACCTCATCGACAAAGCGACCGAGTGCGCCCGCCTCGGTATGGCGGCCGCTGAATGCGCTCAGACCATCGTCAACTAGTTCATCGACGACCTTCCAGCCTTTCTCAGCGGCGTGGCGACGGCAATCCTCGCGTTGCCGCTCGAGGCTCGATCCTCTAGCCTGCTCCGCGGACGACCAACGGATATAAATGACGCAATCCATCGTTTTCTCGATCGAGGTGTAGCCCTATCCTACATTAATAGGTTATGTCCCCCCGCAGCGGCGATCTCCAGCGCGCGGCGGGCCACTTCCTGCCCCTTCACCTGCGCAAGGTCGGGGCCGGCGGTGCGCCCCGGCGCTTCCGCCGGGTGTGGCGCCGGCAGCCGCGCGTCGCCGCGCAGATGCGAGAGGAGCGAGAGGAGATCGGGCGCCGCGAGCACGTCGATGTCGCCGGCCCAGGCCGCCTCGGGCCCTTGATGCGCCGGGCAGATGAGGCCCTTGCCACGTTCGGACGCGTGCAGCGCGGCAAGCAGCACGCCCGGTGAAGCGGCAAGCCGCCCGTCGAGCCCGAGTTCCCCCACCGCCACGAACCGGCCCAGCGCGCTCGCGTCGATCGCGCCCATCGCGCCGAGCAGGGCCAGCGCGATCGGCAGGTCGTAATGCGACCCTTCCTTGGGCAGGTCCGCCGGCGACAGATTCACCGTGATCCGCTTGGGCGGCAAGGCGAGGCCGATAGCGGAGAGCGATGCGCGCACACGCTCGCGGCTTTCCGCAACCGCCTTGTCGGGCAAACCGACCACCACGAAGGCCGGCATCCCGGCGGCGATGTGGCATTGTACTTCGACGCTGCGCGCCTCGAGCCCCAGAAATGCGACCGTCGTCGCGATTGCGACCATGTATCCGCTGCCCCCCTCGCCCACGCTTCGCCGTGTGAGCCCTGCCCGCCCTGCCACAGCGTTAACGCAGCGCCAACCGCACCTGTCGCATCGGGGTTAGCGTTCGTGCGCGAAAAGCGATTGCATGCGCTGGCTCCCTGCCTTGGCCATTCTGATTGCGACGCCTGCCCTCGCGGCGGAGCGGATCGACGTCGTCATGGCGTCCGACAGCCGCGATACGGTGCTCACCTACAGCGAGACGGTGATCGAAGAGGTCGACGAGGACGACGGCGAATTTGTCACCGACAGTGACGATGACGGCAGCGCCGACGCGGTGATCGCTCGCTGGGCCGGAGTTTCGCCGCATCGCGAGCCGGTCCCCGCGATCGCGGTTGCCGGACCCTTCCGCCTCGTTGCGCGCGACACGCTGGCGCTCGTCGGGACGATCGACTCGCGCGGGCCTGCGCAGTTTGCTGCGATCATGGCGCGTTATCCGGGCGTTACTCGCCTGCTGATGGTCGACTGTCCGGGCTCGGTGGACGAGGACGCCAACCGCCGCCTCGCTCGAGCGGTGCGCGCCGCAGGGCTGATCACCACCGTGCCGCACGGCGGGTCGGTGCGGTCGGGCGCGGTCGACCTGTTCCTCGCCGGTCGCACGCGCGAAGCTGCGCCCGACGCGGAGTTCGGGGTCCACAGCTGGCGCGACGAAGACGGCCGCGAAGCCAATCGCGTGCCCCCCAACGATCCGGTCCATGCGGGTTACATCGCCTATTATCGTGAGATGGGCATGAGCGACGCCGATGCGCGCCGCTTTTATGCGCTCACCAACAGCGTCGGTTTCGAAAATGTCCGTTACCTCAGCGCGCGCGAGATGGCGGCGATGGGACTCGCGCGCGTCATCAAGTGAACCGAGCGGGGTTTCGTCGATTGACTTCCTGACGCTCCGCGCTTAGTCGCGCGGGCTTGTTGGACGGGTCGAATGCGCGGATTCGCGTGGGCCCGATCCGGTTATACCGACAGATAAACGAAAAGCGATTTGATCGATGAAGCGCACCTTTCAGCCGAGCAACCTCGTCCGCGCCCGCCGTCACGGCTTCCGCTCGCGCATGGCGACCGCGGCCGGCCGCGCGATCGTTCGCATGCGTCGCGCGCGCGGCCGCAAGAAGCTGTCTGCCTGATCGGCGAAGGGCGGGCCGCTTCGGCGCCGCCTGACGGACCGATGACGATGGCGACGCCGGGTCGCCTCGACAATGCCAACGACGACGGCGCCCCGCCCACGCCTCTGCGCGGGTTGGTGAAGCGGTCGGAGTTTATCGCCGCCAATGCGGGCACGCGCGTGCCGATGCCGGCGTTCGTGCTGCTGCGGCGCGATCGCGGCGATGCCACGGCCGCTGTCGGCTTCGGCCTCACCGCGACCCGCAAGCTAGGCGGCGCGGTCGTTCGCAACCGTGCCAAGCGACGCCTGCGTCATGCGATCGCCGCCGTGTTTCCCCACGGCGCGGAGGCTGGGTGCGATTATGTGCTGATTGCGCGCGATGGCGCACTGGCCCTTCCCTGGCCGCGGCTCACCGCCGACCTCGCGGCGGCGCTGACGAAGGCGCGCAAACGCGCCGCCGACCCCCACTACGTGCCAGCGCCCCGCCGGAGCCCCCGGCGATGATCGCGCGATTGCTGATCCTCATCGCGCGGGGCTGGCAACTGGGCCCTTCGCGCATCCTTCCGCCAACCTGCCGCTACAGCCCGAGCTGCTCGGCCTATGCCATCGAAGCCCTGCAGCGGCATGGCGCAGTTCGGGGTGGATGGCTTTCGTTCAAGCGTATAATGCGCTGCCAACCCTGGGGCGGGCATGGCTATGACCCGGTGCCGTGAGGTTCGTCCTCGCCGCATCTCGATCCCGACAGAATAAGGCCGTTATCGCCGGTGAATGACCAAAAGAACATGATCACCGCGGTCGTGATCGCGCTGCTGCTCGCGATCGGATGGCCGTTCGCGATGAAGGCGTTGTTCCCCAGCCTCGTCGCCGAACCCGCCGCGACCGCTTCGCCCAAGGCGGTGCCGCCGCGGCCCGGCACGCAGGCGGCAGGCGCGGAGGCGGCGTCGATCCCCGGCGTCACCGCGCCGGCGCAGCAACCGGCGCGACCGATCAACGAGGCGCAGGCGATCGCGGCATCCCCCCGCATTGCGATCGATACGCCGCGGCTGCGCGGCTCGATCAACCTCGCGGGCGCACGCATCGACGATCTCGTGCTGCTCGACCATCGCCAGAGCGTGGAGCGCAACGCCCCGCCGGTGCGCCTGTTCGCACCTGCTGGCACACGCCAGAGCTTTTTTGCCGGCACCGGCTGGGGCGCAAGCGGAGTCGCCGTGCCGAGCGCCGACACCGTGTGGACGGCTCCGGCAGGCGCGCGGCTGACGCCGAACACGCCGGTCACGCTCACGTGGGACAACGCCACCGGTCAGCAGTTCGCGCTGACGGTGTCGGTTGATGCCAATTACATGTTCACGCTGCGGCAGAGCGTCACCAACCGCAGCGGCGCCCCGGTCGCCATGCGCCCCTTCGCCTTCGTCACGCGGCGCGGGACATCGCCGGATCCGGACACCTGGACGATCCATTCGGGCGCGGTCGGCTTCACCGGCGGCGAGATGCGCTATGTCGATCGCGACGACATCGACGAAGCGCCCGGATCGACGCTCGCCCGCCGCAGCACCGGCGGCTGGCTCGGCTTCACCGATCATTTCTGGCTCGGGGCGATCATTCCCGGGCAAGGCAACGTCGTGGATACGGCCTTCCGTCGCGCGGACGGTGGAATCTATCAGGCGGACTTTGCCGGCGCCGAGAAACTGCTGCCTGCCGGGGCGACGCGCTCGGTGTCGAGCCAGCTGTTTGCGGGGGCGAAGGAGACGCAGCTGCTCGACGCCTATTCCGCGTCGATCCCGCGGCTTGATCGCGCGACCGACTGGGGCTGGTTCATCTGGTTCGCCAAGCCGATCTTCTACCTGCTCGACTGGCTATTCCGCCTGTTCGGCAATTTCGGCGTGGCGATCATCGCGCTGACCTTCATCATCAAGGCGCTGATGTTCCCGATCGCGCAGCGGCAGTTCCGCTCGATGGCACAAATGCGCGCCGTGCAGCCCAAGGTGAAGGCGCTGCAGGAGCGGTACAAGGACGACAAGCCGCGGCAGCAGCAGGAGATGATGAAGCTCTATCGGGATGAGAAGATCAATCCGCTCGGGGGGTGCCTGCCGATCTTCATCCAGATGCCGATCTTCTACGCGCTCTACAAATGTCTGATGCTGACGGTCGAGATGCGCCACCAGCCGTTCGTTGGCTGGATCAAGGACCTCAGCGCGCCGGATCCGGCGCACGTCCTCAACCTGTTCGGGCTCCTCGACTTCAACGTTCCGGCGATGCTCGGCATCGGCGTGCTGGCGATCCTGCTGGGCATCACCATGTGGTGGCAGTTCCGCCTCAACCCGCCGGCGACCGATCCCATTCAGCAGCAGATGTTCAGCATCATGCCATGGGTATTGATGTTTGTGATGGCGCCGTTCGCGGCCGGGCTGCTGCTCTACTGGATCACCAACAACCTGCTGACGATCGCGCAGATGAAGGTGCTTTACGCACGGCACCCCGGAGCGAGAATGCCGCTCGCCGCGGCGACATGAGCGAGGCGGAGGCCGACGTCACGGCGGCGCGGGCGGCGCTGGAGGAGCGCGCCCGCAAGCTGTTCGCGGGGCCGATCGCCTTCCTCAAATCCGCACCGAAGCTTGAGCATCTGCCGAGTCCGCAAGTGCCGGAGATCGCATTCGCCGGCCGGTCCAACGTCGGCAAATCGACGCTGATCAACGCATTGACCGGGCGCAAGGCGCTGGCGCGCGCATCGAACACCCCCGGCCGCACGCAGGAACTCAATTTTTTCGACATCGGCGACCCGCTCAGCTTCAGGCTGGTCGATATGCCCGGTTATGGCTTTGCCGAAGCGCCGAAGGATGTCGTCAAGCGCTGGCGCTTCCTCGTGAACGACTATCTGCGCGGTCGTGCGGTGCTGAAGCGCGCACTGGTGCTGATCGACGCCCGGCACGGCCTCAAGCCGGTCGACGGCGAAATCCTCGACATGCTCGATGCGGCGGCCGTGTCCTATCGACTGGTGCTGACGAAGGCCGACAAGGTGAAGGCGAGCGCACTGGCGGACGTCACCGCCGCAACCGAGCAGGCGGCACGCAAGCGGCCCGCCGCGCATCCGCAGGTCATCGCGACGGCCGCCGAAACCGGCATGGGCATCGCCGAGCTGCGTGGCGCGGTGGTGGAAGCGATCGAGGAGTGAGCAGGCCATGAAACTGGTCATCGGCAACCGGGCTTACTCCAGCTGGTCGATGCGCGCGTGGCTCGCCGCGCGGCACAGCGGCCTGCGGTTTGAGGAGGTCGTCGTCCCCCTCTACGACGCGGAGTGGGAGGAGCGCCGCGGCGGCGACGAGTTTGCGCCGTCCGGTGGCAAGGTGCCGCTGCTGTGGGACCATGACGACGCCAGCGGCGATGACATCGTCGTCTGGGACAGTCTTGCGATCATCGACTACCTCGACGAGTGCACCGACCGGTCCAAAGGTTTCTGGCCCGAGGGTCGGGCGGCGCGTGCCATGGCACGGTCGATGGCATCGGAAATGCATTCGAGCTTCGCTGCGCTCCGCCGCCACTGGCCGATGAACATTCGCAGAATTTTCGACCCCGCGCCCGTCCCCGAAGATGTCGCCGCGGACATCGGTCGCATCCTCCAGATCTGGGCCCAGGCGCGCGCCCGTTTCGGTTCAGGCGGCGAGTTCCTGTTCGGCACATGGAGCGCCGCCGACATGATGTTCGCGCCGGTGGTCACCCGGTTCATCAGCTACCAGGTCCCGGTCCCGCCCTTCGCGCTCGCCTACGGACGAGCGGTGATCGCGCACGACGAGGTACAGAACTGGATCGGCGCGGCTCAGGAAGAGGACTGGACGATCGCGCAGTATGAGGCCGAACCGCAAACCCGCCCCTGACGGTGCGGGCCTGACCGGTCTCAATTGCTCTTCGGCTTCGGTGGGGCGACGTCGGCCGTTGCATCCGGATCTCCGGTGATCGCCGCCTGCATCTGGCGATGCGCCTTGGGATAGGCCTCCGGCGTGACTGACGACTGAATGCTGGTCGCAGCTTTCAGCTTGTCGTTCTTGCCGGGGTCGTCCGAGTTAAGTTCGACGGGATCGTCGGTTCGTGGCATTATCACCTCCTTGAATTGCCACCAGAGCGTCTGGCGAGCGCGAGCAGCGTGCCCCCGACCGTCACCGCCCCGGTTACGGCCAAAGTCAGCGCCGGGTGCTTCTGCGCTTTCAGGAAATAGCTGCTGGTGCGGTAGGTCACGTCCTGACTGCCCTTCTCCGCCCCGTCGGCGCGCGGTTCAAACAGATTGTCGTAGGTTGCCGCACTCGGCCTCTCGTCGGTCGTCTGTAGCTGACGCCCAATTTGCTCCATCACCATGTCGGTCAGCCGCGGCGCGACGCGACCCGTGAGGCTGATGAGATAGCCGCTTCCGCCAACGTACAGCTCGCGCTTGTGGTTCTCGGCGGCGAACAGCACCGCGTCCGCGACAAGCCGCGGGTCGTAGAGCACGGGCGGCAGCCGTGCCGGTTCGTCCATCAGATTGCGGGCATGGTCGGGATAAGGAGTATGAATGGCCGCCGGCTTGACCAGCGTCACCGAAACCGACGTCCCACCCCTCGCCAACTCCATACGCAGGGAGTCGGTAAATGCTTTCACCGCGTGCTTGGAGGCGGAGTAGGCGCCTTGGTCGATCATTGTTCGGTCGGACAGGACCGACCCGATGTTGATTATCGCCCCGCCTTTGACGCGCAGATGTTCCGCAGCGACGAGCGAACCCTTAACCAGCCCGAAATAGTTGACGTCGAATACGCGGCGGTGTTCGTCCATCGACATGGCGGCAACCGGACCGAACACCGCCGCGGCGGCGTTGTTCACCCAGGTATCGAAACCGCCGAACCGTTCGATCGCGGTCGCGGCAATCGCCTCGACGTCCTGGTCGTTGGCAACATCGGCGACGCACACGACCGCCTCACCGCCATTTGCCTTAATCTCCGCGGCGATTTTCTCGAGCGCTTCACGATTGCGCGAGGCGAGCACCACGCGCGCGCCCTGCTCGGCCGCAGCGCGCGCCGTGGCGAGCCCGTTGCCGCTGCTCGCGCCGGTAATGACGATGGTCTGTTGGTGGATAGGTTTTAATCGCATGCCGTCCGGCTCCGGCGAACTCGGCGGCTAGCCGAAGCTTCGACAGAGGGAACGCAAGGTCGCGCGTTTCGTCCCATGCGCTTTGCTTAAAAATTGTCGGCCTACCGTGGCGCGCCCGGCAGGGTTCGAACCTGCGACCCCAAGCTTAGAAGGCTCGTGCTCTATCCAGCTGAGCTACGGGCGCGCGCGGCAGTGGGGTTAGCGGAGGCGGGGGGGCGGGGAAAGGGTGGCGCGCCGGTGGATCAGCCGACCAGTTGGCACAGCACCCCCTCGAACAAGGCGCGACCATCGGTGTTGCCGTGCGCTTCATCGACCGCACGCTCCGGATGCGGCATCATGCCGACCACATTGCCGGCGTGATTGACGATCCCGGCGATGGCGCGGGCCGAACCATTGACCTCTCGCACGTCGGTGTAGCGAAACAGCACCTGCCCCTGCTGCTCCATGCGGTCGAGCGCGTCCGGATCGGCGACATAATTGCCGTCATGATGCGCGACCGGCACGGTGATGCGCTGTCCGGCGCGGTAGCCGCGGGTGAAACGATTATCAGCGCTCACCACTTCGAGTTCGACGTCGCGGCAAACGAAATGCAGCCCTGCGTTGCGCATCAACGCGCCCGGCAGCAGGCCGGCTTCGGTGAGCACCTGGAAACCGTTGCACACGCCCAGAACCGGCACCCCACGCCCTGCTGCATCGACGACCGCGCGCATCACCGGCGACCGTGCCGCCATCGCGCCCGAGCGAAGATAATCGCCATAGGAGAAGCCACCGGGCAAAGCGATGAAGTCCGTCCCCTGGGGCAGTTCGCCATCGCCGTGCCAGACCATCGCCGGCGCCTGCCCCGTGACCGCGTGAATCGCGCGCGCCATGTCACGGTCGCAGTTGCTGCCGGGAAAGACGATGACCGCGCTCTTCATGATTCTTACTCCGCGCCGACGATGCGGAAGTTCTCGATCACCGTGTTGGCAAGCAGCGTTTCGCACATGCGGCGAACGTCAGCCTCACCGGTGCCCTCGGCCACGTCGAGCTCGATATAGCGCCCGGCGCGAACGTCGTTCACGCCGTTGAAGCCCAGCCCTTCGAGCGCATGCTGGATGGCGCGTCCCTGCGGGTCGAGCACCCCGGGTTTGAGGGTGACGAACACCTCGACCTTCATCGCATCTGGCTCCCTGACGGCGGTGCCGCGCCTATGCCCCGCGAGGCGGCGGAGGGCAAGGTTCAGCCGATGAGGAACCACAGCGCGACGGCCGCGAGGCCCACTGCGAGCAGGCGGCGGACGGTGCGGGTACGCGCGGCATCAGCAACCCAATCATGCGCGCTCGCGCCGGCCGCGACCACCGCGATATGCACCAGCGTCGCGATCGTTACGCTGACGGCGCCCAGCGCGACCGCCGAGCCGAACGTGAGCCCGCTATCCCCAGAAAGCGCGGTGCCACCACCACAAAGAACAGCATCGCCTTCGGGTTGACGAGGTTCACGAGCCCGCCGCGCAACGCCGAGCCCCAGGCGGTGCCCGCGCCGCCCCGTGCGGTTTCGCGCTCGCTCGCCCCGGCCCACGCTAGCCATGCCATCATCGCCGCGCCCGCCCAGCGCAGCGCCCGACGAGGCTGGGCATCGCTTCCAACAGCGCCGCCATGCCGAGCGCCGCCAGTGCGGCGTTGATGGCCAGGCCGACCACGGTCCCCGCAACTGCGGCCAGGCCGACGCGGCGCCCCTCGGTTGCCGCCAGCGCGGCGAGCCAGGCAATGTTCGGCCCTGGCGTCAGTTCGATCAGCAGGACAGAGAGCGCGAGGCCCGCCCAGTCGGCGTTCACCCGGCGCGGCTTCAGCGCCCGCGCTTTTTGCGCTGGTCGTCGAGGTCGAGCACCACCGATTCGCCACCCTCGGGCAGCAGGCCCAGCCGCCGCGCGACCTCCTGATAGGCTTCGACCTCACCGCCGAGGTCGCGACGGAAACGATCCTTGTCGAGCTTTTCGTTGGTCGCCATGTCCCACAGGCGACAACCGTCGGGGCTGATTTCGTCGGCGAGCAGGATGCGGCTCCAGTCGCCGTCCCATTGCCGCCCGAACTCGAGCTTGAAATCGACAAGGCGGATGCCGATTCCGGCGAACAGCCCGCACAGAAAATCGTTGATGCGCAGCGTGAAATCTTCGATGTCGCGCATCTCCTCCTCGCTCGCCCAGTTGAAGCACTGGATATGCTCCTCGGCGATCAGCGGATCTCCCAGCGCGTCGTCCTTGTAACAATATTCGATCAGCGTGCGCGGCAGCGGGGAGCCCTCTTCAAGACCCAGCCGCTTACAGATGCTGCCGGCAGCGACATTGCGCACAACCACCTCGATCGGGACGATCTCGACCTGCTTGATGAGCTGCTCGCGCATGTTGAGGCGGCGGATGAAATGGGTCGGAATGCCCACCTGTCCGAGCAGGGTGAAGATATGCTCGGAAATGCGGTTGTTGAGCACGCCCTTGCCATTGATGGTCCCGCGCTTCTGCGCGTTGAAGGCGGTCGCATCGTCCTTGAAATATTGGATGAGGGTGCCCGGCTCCGGACCCTCGTACAGGATCTTGGCCTTGCCTTCGTAGATCTGACGGCGACGTGCCATGCGGCGTGAATTCCCTGACGACGGCCGTCGAGCGGGTGCCCGGCGCGACCGCAATGCTGACAGCCTCGGCGCCCCCGACGACTTGCCGGGAAGCGGCGAGGCCCCATCGCTTGCGCCACTAGGCGATTATGCCTGCCGCCTCAACTCAACGCCCGCGCGGGCGACGACGCGGCGGGGGCGAACTGGCTTCGCCGGTTCCCTGCTGCGTGCGACGGAGGCGCGACGTATCGTAGCCCAGCGCTGCAGCACGATCGACCATCGCGCGATAGTCCTCCTCCGACGGTTGGGGCGCGCGGTGAAGTAGCCAGAGATAGCGCCCCGACGGCTCACCGACGATCGCCCAGCGATAGTCGGGCGCGCGGTCGAGGATCCAGTAATCGCCCCAGAAAGGACCGAAAAAGCTCACCCGCAGGCGGGCGCGGGTCGCCTCGTCGACAACGCGCGCGCGTCCCTCGGCGACCTGCAGCTGGCCATCGAGAGTGCCCTGCCGGCAGCTGTTGATGACCCGGATCAGCCCGTCGGGGCGGCGGCTGTAGTCGGCGGTGACCCCTTCGCAACCGCGCTGAAACCCGGTTTCGTAGCGGGCGAGCTCGTACCAGCGGCCGAGATAGGAATCGAGATCGACCGCCTGCTGTGGCGCCGGCACCAGGCTGTTGCTGACGGGCGGGCGGTCGAGCAACGCGCATCCGCCCAATAATCCACCCGCGAGAGCGGCGGCAACGAGGGCGAGCGGTAGCGGACGGCGCATGCCGCGAAGATAGGGTCGCAGCCGATCAAGGGCAACGCTTGCCCTGCGCGCGCAGGCTCCGCAAAAGTCGCGGCAGCCGGGAGGATGAGACGTGAGTGACGCGACCCAGATACGGATCGAGCGCGCGGACGGGGCGATGCTGCTCACGCTCGACCGGCCGCAGGCAATGAATGCCTTTACCTCAAAGATGAAGGACGAGCTGATCGCGGCGTTCGACGAGGCCGACAAGGACGACGCGGTGCGCGCGGTGATCGTCACTGGCGCGGGAGAGCGCGCTTTCTGCGCCGGCGCCGACCTCAGCGAGGGCGCGAAAACGTTCGATTATGCCGCGCGTAGCGACGCCACGTCGCCGGTCGGTCCGAACGGCGAGGTCGACTGGACCCATCCGCTGGTGCGCGATTCGGGCGGCGAGCTGACGCTTCGCATCTTTGCGTCGAAAAAGCCGGTGATTGGAGCGATCAACGGCGCGGCGGTGGGCATCGGCGCGACGATGACGCTGCCGATGGATCGACGCATCGCCAGCGACCGCGCACGCTTTGGTTTCGTCTTTGCCCGCCGGGGAATCGTGCCCGAAGCCGCGTCGAGCTGGTTCCTGCCGCGTCTGGTGACGATGCCGACCGCGCTCGACTGGTGCCTTTCGGGGCGGTTGATCGACGCGGCCGAAGCCGCAGCGGCGGGGCTGGTGCAGGAGGTGACCGCTCCGGGCCAATTGGTCGACCGCGCTCTCTCCTACGCGCGCGAGCTGACGCGTCACAGCGCGCCGGTCTCGGTCTCCCTGACGCGGCGCATGCTGTGGCGCATGGCCGGCGCATCGGACCCGGGCGAAGCGCATCGCTGGGATAGCCGCGTGATTTTTGCGCGGGGGCGATCGTCCGATGCGCGCGAAGGCGTCACCAGCTTCCTCGAAAAGCGGGAGCCCGACTTCACCGATCGCGTAAGCGCCGACTACCCCGCCTTTACCCCGTGGGATCGAGACCCCGACTGGCCGTGATGGCGGGTCGCTTCAGGTTGCGCCGTCACAGACCCGGATGTCGCCGGGACGGGGGCGCGTGGGGGCGCGGACGAAGCTCGCATAATAGCCGCCGGTGCGCGGCAGATCGACGAATTCGACCGGGCGGTAGCCGACCGCCTGAAATTCGCAGATGAGCTGCGGCAGCGGGGTGCCGTGCTGCGCGATCGGGCGGTTCGCGTCGACCACCACGACCTGCCCGTCGCCGCGCAGCGCGGGCCACAGCCGCCACAGAAAGGCGTAGGGCTCCGCGATCTCGTGATACATGTGCACCATCATCACGCGGTCGAAGCTGTTGGCCGGGAGCTTCGGGTCATCGGGTGCGCCCAACTGCACCGAGACATTGTCGAGCCGTTCGCGCGCCACGCGCACGCCAAGCCGCTCCTTCACCTGCGGCACGATGTCCTGCGCCAGCACACGGCCCCCCTCACCCACCCGCTGCGACAGGCGCACGGTGTAATAGCCATCGCCTGCGCCGACGTCGGCGACGCTCATGCCGGGGCCGATGCCGGCGCGCTCCATGATGGTTTCCGCTTCCCCGACACGGTCGCGCGTGTCTTCATCGGACCATTGCGAGCTGACGATCGGCGCGACGGGACGCGGCGCGCGCGGGAACTGCGTCGCGCTGCCTGGGCGATTTCCCGTGCTGCCCGCGCCGAGCATGTCGCACCCGGCGAGGCCGAGCGTCGCGAGCATGAGCAGCGCGGCGCGGCGCATCAGTCGACGTCCTCCACCTCGACCTTTTCGCCGGTCACCCGCTGCGCCAGCGCGGCGGCCATGAACGGGTCGAGCGCGCCGTCGAGCACGTCCGACGGTGCAGTCGAGGTGACGCCGGTGCGCAGATCCTTCACCAGCTGATAGGGCTGGAGGACGTAGCTGCGGATCTGGTGACCCCAGCCGATGTCGGTCTTGGCGGCATGTTCCGCGCTCGCCGCTTCCTCACGGCGCCTGAGCTCCGCCTCGTACATTCGCGCCTTCAGCATCCGCATCGCTTCGGCGCGGTTCTTGTGCTGGCTGCGCTGCGTCTGGCAGGCGACGATGATCCCGGTCGGTACGTGCGTAATACGCACCGCGCTGTCGGTGGTGTTGACGTGCTGCCCGCCCGCACCCGACGCGCGATAGGTGTCGATCTTGAGGTCGCTTTCGTTGACCTCGATGTCGATGTCGTCGTCGACCACCGGATAGACCCACACGCTCGAGAAGCTGGTGTGGCGCCGTGCCGAGCTGTCGTACGGACTGATGCGGACGAGGCGATGCACCCCGCTCTCGGTCTTCGCATAGCCGTAGGCATTCTCGCCCTTGAGCATCAGCGTCGCGGATTTGATCCCCGCCTGCTCGCCCGCTTGCGCTTCGATCAGCTCGACCTTCAAACCGCGGCGTTCGGCCCAGCGCTGATACATGCGCAGCAGCATCTCGGCCCAGTCCTGGCTCTCGGTGCCGCCTGCGCCGGCGTGGATTTCGAGGTAGCTGTCGTTACCGTCGGCTTCGCCCGCGAGCAGCGCCTTCGTCTTGTCCTCGTCGGCGCGGTCGGCGAGCTTGGCGAGGCTGGCGACGGCGTCGTCGACCAGCGCCTCGTCGCCCTCCATCTCGGCGAGCTCGGCCAGTTCGACCGTGTCCGCCATCTCCTGTTCGATGGCGCGGGTGGCGCCGATGGCTTCGTCCAGCCGACGGCGTTCGCGCATGACCTCCTGCGCGGCCTTGGGGTCGTTCCACAGCGCGGAGTCCTCGACCCGCGCGTTCAGTTCGTCCAAACGCACCACCGCGCGATCCCAGTCGAGAAAGCGGCGCAGCAGCGCGGTTGCGGCATTGATCCGGTCGATATGGGCTTGCGCTTCGGCGCGCATAATTCCTCCAGCAGGCAGTGCCGCGCCGCATAGTCGCCACGCCTTGCCGTGTCGAGGCGAGCGGGGGTTGAGGGCGCGCGCCGGCACGCTAGGGGGCGGGCAATGACTTCCTCGCGCCGCCGTGCCGACCCACCGCCCGCCTCCCCGCGCCCGCTGTTGCTGATCGTGGCGCTGCTCCTTGCAGGCATCCTCGTCGCGTGGCTTTGGCCGCAGGGCGAGCGAGCGCCGGTCGAGGCACCTACCCCACCGCGTCAGGAGACGCCGGAGGTCCCGCCGCCGCCCGCGGACGCAGTCAAGGGCGTCGACGCTGTCCCCCTGCCCCCGCCCGCGCCGCCGAGCGTCGACCCGCAGGCGGCCGCTGCGCGCGCGATCTGCGCATCGGGCGGCACCGACTTTGCCGGGCAGAGCAAGCTCTACGGCCACCTGCGCCAGCCGCAGGCGTCGATGGCAAGCCTCACCCCGCCGGCCTTCGGCGCGGGTGCGGGCAACTGCATGCTGATCGAGGCGGACGCGGGCACCGCGCTCGGCGAAATGATCGCCGCCGCGCGGACCGAAGGCGCGCCGGGCCTGTTCGCCTTGTCCTGTTTCCGCAGCCACGCGCGGCAGTCGGACCTCTATTGCAAGGGCGCGCAGCTTGGTGCGCGCGGCTATGCCGGGCAGGCGCGCTGGGTGGCACCGCCGGGGTTCAGCGAGCACGCTACGGGCCGCGCGGTCGACTTCGCCGACAACAGCAATCGCGGTTGCGACCTGAGCGAATGTTTCGAGAGTACCGCGGGCGGGCGCTGGTTGGCCGCCAACGCGCGTCGCTTCGGCTTCGCCATGTCCTTTCCGCGCGGCAATGCGCAGGGGGTGAGTTACGAGCCGTGGCACTTTCGCCACCGCGGCGGCTATCGTCGCGTGGAGGTGGTCGAACAGCCTGACCCGCTGGCCGCGAATGACTCAGCCGCGCCGCCTGCAACGCCGCCAACGCCGAGCGAGCCGCCGCCCACTCCGGTCACGCCGCCGCCTCCGCCTCAGCCCGAAGCGACGCCGCCCAGCTGACACACTGGCGCGTCGCACGCCGCCGCCCTAGCTAGGCGGACATGACCGACGTGATCTCCACCGAAGCGCTCGCCGCGCCGCAGCATCCGACGATTCGCCGCGAGGATTATCGCCCGCCCGAATGGCTGGTTCCGCGGGTGAGCCTCGATTTCGACCTGTCGCTTACCGCCACGCGCGTCGAGGCGACGCTCGAGGTGACGCGGGGCGGCGCGCACGCCGAACCGCTACGGCTCGACGTCGACGGCGCTTGGCCGGAGGGACTGACCGTCGACGGCGCGCCGGTGGAGGCGACGCGGGGCGAGGATCATGTGCTGGTGCCGATCGCGGGCGATGCCGCGACGGTGCGCTTCACCACCACCATCGACCCCAGCGCCAACACGCAGCTGATGGGGCTATTCGCGTCCAACGGCATGCTTTGCACCCAGTGCGAGGCGCAGGGGTTCCGGCGGATCATCCCCTTCCCCGATCGCCCCGACGTGCTGAGCGTCTATAGCGTGCGTATGGCGGGCGACCGCGCTGCATTTCCGGTGCTGCTCTCGAATGGCGAGCCGGGCGAGGCGGGCGAGCTCGAGGGCGGGCGGCACTTTGCGGTGTGGCACGACCCCTGGCCCAAGCCCTCCTACCTGTTCGCGCTGGTGGCGGGGCAGCTGGTTGCCAACCACGATCGATTCACCACCATGTCAGGGCGCGAGGTCGCGCTCGGCATCTGGGTGCGCGACGGCGACCTCGATCGCACGCATCACGCGATGGCCGCACTCAAGGCGTCGATGCGCTGGGACGAGGAGAAATACGGCCGCGAATATGATCTCGACACCTTCAACATCGTCGCGGTCGCCGACTTCAACATGGGCGCGATGGAGAACAAGGGGCTGAACATTTTCAACAGCCGCTATGTTCTCGCCGATGCCGACACCGCCACCGACATGGACTTCGACGGGGTCGAAGGCGTCGTAGCGCATGAATATTTCCACAACTGGTCGGGCAACCGCGTCACCTGCCGCGACTGGTTCCAACTCAGCCTCAAGGAAGGCTTCACCGTCTATCGCGATCAGGTCTTTTCGGGCGACATGGGCAGCCACGCGGTCGAGCGGATCGGCCAGGTGCGACTCCTGCGCGCGGCGCAGTTCCCGGAGGACGCGGGGCCGCTGGCGCACCCGATCCGCCCCGAAAGCTACCAAGAGATCAGCAACTTCTACACCGCCACCGTCTATAACAAGGGCGCGGAGGTCATCCGCATGATGGAGACGATGGTCGGCCCGGAGCGCTATCGTGCCGGCACCGACCTCTACTTCGCGCGCCACGACGGCGAGGCGGCGACATGCGAGGATTTCGTGCGCGCGATGGAGGAAGGGGCGGGGGTCGACCTCACCCAATTCCGCCGCTGGTACGAGCAGGCCGGCACGCCCCGCGTAAGCGCGCGCGTCGAGCATGACGAGGCGAGCGGCGAGGCAGTGCTGCACCTCAGCCAAAGCGTGCCGCCGACGCCGGGGCAGCCGGTCAAGCAGCCGATGCTGCTCCCCCTCGCCATCGCCGCGCACGACGCGAGCGGTAATGCGCTGGGCGAAGAGCGACTGGTGCTGCTGACGCAAGCCGAGGACCGCGTGCCGCTCGGACGCTTCGCGACGCGGCCGATGCTGTCGTTTAACCGCCGTTTTTCCGCGCCGATCATCGCCGATGTCGAGCGCGCCGAGGGCGAGCTCGACTGGCTCGCCGCGCATGATGACGATCCGTTCGCACGTTACGAGGCGCTGCAGGCGCTGATGCTGCGCGCGCTGTTGGCGGGCGCGAAGGGCGCGCTCGACGCGGGTGCGGATGATGCGGTGGTGACCGCGGTCGGCAACCTCATCGCCCGGTGGAAGGACGATCCAGCTTTCGTCGCGGAAGCCGCCACGCTTCCCGCCGAAGCCTTCGTCGGCGACCACCTCGACACGGTCGACCCCGACGCGATCCGTACCACGCGGCGCGCGCTGCAACGCCGGCTGGGCGAGACGCACGCCGGGCAATGGCGCGCGATCCTCGACGGCTGCGCGACCGACCCGACCGACCTCGCGCCGCTGGCGAAGGGCAAGCGCAAGCTCGCCGGACTCGCGCTGATGATGCTGTGGGCGGGCGGCGTCGCGGGGACGGAGGCGCATGCGCTCGACCTCTATCGCAGTGCCAAGGGCATGACCGACCGCATGGCCGCGCTGGCGGTGCTGGCGCATGGTGACGGACCGGAACGCGACGCGGCGCTGGCGGACTTCCACGAACGCTACCGCAAGAATGCGCTGGTGCTCGACAAATGGTTCACGACGCAGGCGCTGTCGCTGCGCAGCGACGTGCCCGAGCAGGTTGAGGCGCTGGCGCAGCACCCCGCCTTCACGCTCGCCAACCCCAACCGCGTGCGCTCGCTCTACGGCGCGCTATCGGCCAACCAGTGGGCGTTTCACCGCGCCGATGGCAAGGGCTACCGCCTGCTCGCCGACCTCATCATCGCGCTCGATCCCGCCAACCCTCAAACCGCGGCGAAAATGGTACCGCCGTTCGGTCGCTGGAAGCGCTTCGACGAGGCGCGGGCCGAGAAGATGCGCGCCGAGCTCGAACGCATCCTCGCGACGCCCAGCCTGTCGCGCGACGTGACCGAGCAGGCGAGCAAGAGCCTGGCGGGGTGACCGCTCCCCTCCCCTGAAGAGGAGGGGGTTTGCGTCGCCCCGTAACAGCCTTCCCACCCCCGCGCGGCTGGGCTAGAGGAGGCGCATCGCGTGAGACCGGGGATCGCTTGTCCGCGCGCCTTCCGTTCCCCTAACCGGATGGCAGGATGCAGGGCACAGCGCGTTTGATGGCTTCGCGGCAGTTCGTGCCGCTGTTCGTCACCCAGTTTCTTAACGCCTTCAACGACAATTTCTTCAAGATGGCGATGGTCATGCTCGCCACCTACACCATCCTCCAGGGCGGTGAGGCGGAAGAGGCGAGCTACAACGCGCTCGCGGGCGCGATCTTCATCCTGCCGTTTTTTGCGCTGTCGGCGGTGGCGGGGCAGCTCGCCGACATGATCGACAAGACCCGCGTCATCCGCATGGTCAAGACCGCGGAGATCGGCATCATGGCGGTCGGCGCGGCGGGGCTGTGGCTGCACAACACCCCGCTCATGTTCCTCGCGCTGTTCGCGATGGGGGTGCATTCGACCTTCTTCGGGCCCATCAAATACGGGATTCTTCCCCAGCATCTGCCGCCCGACGACGTGCTCGGCGGAACCGGGCTGGTCGAGGCGGGGACCTATATTGCGATCCTCAGCGGCACCGTCGTCGGCGGGCTGATCCCGGCCCACTACGCCGCAGTCGGCGTGCTGGTGATCGCGCTGGTCGGGCGTGCGGCCGCGCAATATGTCCCCCCCGCCCCGCCCGAGGCCGACGCGCCCAAGGGGCCGATCGACTGGAACATCTTCCGCTCCTCCTGGACGCTGGTGAAGGCGACGATGCACGTCCGTCGGCTGTTCATGGCGATCGTCGCGATCAGCTTTTTCTGGGCAATCGGCACCGTGCTCGCCGCGCAGTTTCCGCCGCTGGTGAAGAGCGAGATCGGCGCCGACCGCACTGTGGCGACGCTGTTTACCGCGATCTTTTCGGTCGGGGTGGCAATCGGCTCGGTGGCGATCAACCGTCTGCTCAAAGGACAGGTTTCCGCGCGATGGTCACCGATTTCGGTGATCGTGATGGGCGCGTTCGTGCTGCTCCTGTGGTGGTCGGCGCGCCAGTTTTCCGCGGACGGGATCATTGGCGCTGGCGAACAGGGCCTCCTCAACTGGCGGCAGTTCCTGAGCCAGCCTGATGGCGACTTCATCCTGCTGGCGTTGCTGGGCGTGGCGATCAGTGGGGGAATGTTCGTCGTGCCCCTCTACGCCTTCCTGACCACCATCGTCGCCAAGTCGGAGACGAGCCGCACCGTCGCTGCGAACAACATCGTCAACGCCGGCGCGATGGTGCTGGGCGCGGTCGTATATGGCGCGTTGACCGCGCTCGGGGTGCAGGTTGTCGACACCTTGCTGCTGGTGGCGGGAGGCTGCCTCGTCGCCGCGATCATTGCCTGGCGGCTGCACCGGATCTGCGAGGACGGCCAGTGCACGGTCCCTGCGCACCTCGACTAGGAAGCTCGCGACCCTCGCACTCATGAAATCCGGGCGCTGCCCGCGCGGTGCGATTTAAAACAGCAGGATCATTGCCGCGGTAAAGGTGAGCGCGAAGGTCGTGGCCGCATCGCGCAGGTCCTGACGTTCGAACCAGCGCGGTTCGTTGCGCGGCGCGTAGCCGAGCCGGACCGCCGCGTCGGCGCTGAGCAACTGCATCGGCGCGGTGGTCAGTCCCCCGTTCCTGGCATCAGCCTGCGTTGTAAGGCCGCGCGGCCTCCGATAGGTGGAGGTGGTTTCGACTCGCGCGGGTGAGGTAGCCATGCCCGAAGGCTAGGCAGTGGTTACCGACCCGTTAAGGTTAAAAGGTGGTTAACGACCCGATCGTGCCGAAACGGGACGTGGCTGAACGATCCGAAGTGCGACGCTGTCGGGCGCGCCGCGCTGCCACGCGGGGCAGTGCGCCCAGCCAAAGCTGCGATCCATGCAGATGCGCACCTCGCGCAGCGAGCGGTCTGCGCGGTTTGTCTCAACGGCCAGCATGTCGCGGGTAAGCCCCGGGTTAGCGCGGACGAACGCGGCTTTGAGGTCGCCGACATTCACGAGTCTCACATCGCGCATGTCGGGGAAGCGTACGCGGCGATATTCCCGCTCGGCGACGGCGAAGTAATCGGCCGGCGTGCGGCTCATGCAGCGGCCGTGGCGCGCCCATTCGTGCTGGAGAAGCTCGGGGCTCGGCGTTATGCACATGTGGCGTCGCAGGACGTTCGGCGGCACGCGGCCGACGGGTGCGCAATATTGCGGCCATTGCCGCGTCGCGCCCTCCGGCCACAGCCCGTGCAGGGTAAAGCCGAAGCTGCCGCGGGTCGCGTCGCACTGGATCGAGCCGCGCTCGAACCCCTCGCGCCCGTCTTCGCAGAAGCTCGGCGACCAGCTCAGCGCAAGCGTGTAGCGGGTGATCGGCGTCGTGCGCCGCTCGGCCGGATTGTACCGCTCGAGCCTGGGCAGCGTGATTCGCTCAGGCACGCGGCAGGTCAGCGCCTGCGCCGCCGCCGGGCTGGCGAGGCCGAGCGCGATCAGCGCGGCGAGCGCGCGCGCCTCACGCCTGAACATGGTCGAGCCCGATGTCCGCCGCCGGCGCCGATTGGGTAAGTCTCCCGACCGAAACATAGGTCACCCCCGTGCTTGCGATCGCGCCGATCGTGTCGAGCCGCACGCCGCCGCTTGCCTCGGTCGGCACGCGCCCGCGGACCAGCGCCACCGCCTCGCGCAATTCATCGACGCTCATGTTGTCGAGCAGCAGGTGAGTGGCGCCCGCGGCGATGCCTTCCTCGATCTGGCCGATGCGGTCGACTTCGAGGATGATGCGCTCGATTCCGGCGGCGACCGCGCGGCGCACCGCTTCGCCGACGCTCCCGGCGACCGCGACGTGATTGTCCTTGATCATCGCCGCATCGTCGAGCCGCAGCCGGTGATTGGTCGCCCCGCCAGTGCGCGTCGCATATTTCTCGAGCAATCGCAGGCCGGGGATGGTCTTGCGCGTGTCGAGCAGCGTCGCGCCGCTTCCTGCCATCGCTTCGACATAGCTGCGGGTCATGGTCGCAACGCCGGTGAGGTGCTGCACCGTGTTCAGTGCGCTGCGCTCCGCCGACAGGATCGCGCGCGCGTTGCCGCTGATGCGCATGAGGTCGGTGCCCGCCGGCACTTGCGCACCCTCCGCGACCAGGATCTCGATCTCCGCTTGCGGATCGAGGCGGGCAAAGAACAGCGCCGCGATCGGGAGGCCGCAGACCGTCACCGCATCGCGACTGTCCATCACACTCGCAAAGCGTGCGTCGGCGGGGATGACTGCGGCTGAGGTAATATCGCCCCCCGTCCCCAGATCCTCGGCGAGCGTGGCGGTGACGAAGGCATCGAGATCGACGCCTGGGAGCGTGAAGGTCATGCTGCGTGCCTATGGGCGCGGCGGAGCGGGGGCAAGGGGGGGCACTCTCCCCTCCCCCTTGTGGGGAGGGGTTGGGGTGGGGGCCGCTCGCGTCTGCGAGCGGAGGAGCTTCATCGCCAGCTTGCACCAAGGATTCTTCACGAGCCGCAGACGCGGCTCAGCCCCCCACCCTGCCCTCCCCACAAGGGGGCGGGGATGAGCATCGAACAGCTCCTTACCGCACTAGCGCTCCCTCACCGCCCGCATTAGCCTTCCTGCAAAACACCCGGGGTAGAGGGCAGCCGATGACCGACGATCGCATCACCGCGGACCCGTGGCTGTCCGCCCTCACCCCGCGGAGCGTCGAGGACCTCACCTCCTGGACCAGCAATTTCGCGCGCGCGCAGGCCCTGCTTGCGGAGTTCGCGCTCGATCCTCAGGTGCAAGCGAACGGCCTGCAGGCGGCGTCGCCATGGGGCGATCCGGCGAGCTGGCTGGCGCTGATGCCGCCGCCGTTCGGCATGGCCGGGCTCGCGAACCTGAGCGGCGCCCCCGCCACTGCGCCGCTGAGTGACGGAGTCGCGCCTCCCATTCCCGGCGTCGGCATGCGTCCCTGGCCCGCGACCGGGGTCGCGCCCGAGACGGGGAACGACACGGCGAACACCGCCGCTGCCGGCGCCGCGACCATCCCCGGACTCGCCGCGACCCCCTGGCCCGCCACCGGTAAGACCGACCCCTTCGCCGGCGTCGAGGCATGGTGGAAAAGCGGGATCGAAGCGTGGCAGGCGATCCTCGGGGCGATGCTGCCTGCAAGCGCCGCCGGTGACGCGCCGAGCGCCGCCAACCCGCCCAGAGACGACAAGCGCTTCGCCGCCCCCGACTGGCGCGAACAGCCGGTGTTCGCGCTGATCAAGCAGAGCTACGACCTGTTCGCCGCCCGCATGTTCGCCGCGGCGGAGAGCACGCCGGTTACCGACGAGCGCGCGCGAGAACAGCTGCGCTTTGCGACGCAGAACATCGTCGATGCGATGGCGCCGACCAATTTCGCCGCGACCAATCCCGAGGTGATGCGCCGCACGCTCGAAACGCGCGGCGCGAACCTCGTCAAAGGACTCGAGCACATGCTCGCCGACCTGAAGCGCGGGCAGCTGACGCACGTCGACGCCGACCGCTTCGAGGTGGGCGGCAACATCGCCACCACGCCCGGCAAGGTCGTCCACCGCACTGACCTTTACGAACTCATCCACTATGCTCCGATCACCGACACGGTGCTGCGAACACCGCTGATCGTTTTTCCGCCGTGGATCAATCGCTTCTACATTCTCGACCTCAACGAGAAGAAGAGCTTCGTGCGCTGGGCGCTCGACCAGGGGCTGTCGATGTTCATGGTCAGCTGGCGCTCCGCCGACGCGTCGATGCGCGACCTCGACTGGGACGATTATGTCGCAGCGCAGATCGAGGCGATCGCCACCGTGCGCGAGGCGCTCGACGTCGATGCGGTGCACGCCATCGGCTATTGCGTCGCGGGGACGACGCTCGCCGCGACGCTGGCGCTGCTTGCCGCGCGCGGGGCCGACGATGCGGTGCGGAGCGCGACCTTCTTCACCGCGCAGGTCGATTTCGAGGATGCCGGCGACCTCGGCCTGCTTGTCACCGAACCCAATCTGCAGCTGATCGAGCAATTGTCCGCGCCTGGATATTTCGACGGGCGCTACATGGCGGCGACGTTCAACGCGCTGCGCGGACGCGACCTCATCTGGAATTATGTCGTCAGCAATTATCTGCTCGGTGAGGATTATGCGCCGTTCGACCTCCTCTACTGGAACGGCGACACCACCAACCTGCCTCCGAAATGGCACGGCGCCTATCTGCGCGACCTCTACCGCGACAACAAGCTGGTCGAGGCCGGCGGGGTAACCATCGACGGGACGCAGATCGACCTCAGGCAGGTGAAGATCCCCGCCTATATCCAGGCAGGCGAGGACGACCATATCGCCCCCGCGACGAGCGTTTTCCGCATGACGCAGCTGTTCAGCGGGCCGACGCGCTTCGTGCTGGCGGGATCGGGGCATATCGCGGGCGTCATCAACCCGCCTTCCGCGCAGAAGTATCAATATTGGCGCAACGACCGGCGCGTCGACAGCCTCGAGGAGTTTGTCGCGGACGCGACCGAGACCAAGGGCAGCTGGTGGCCCGACTGGATCGAATGGATCGCCGCCTTCGACAGGGATGAGGAGCGCGTGCCGGCGACCGGCGCGCGCGTGCCCGGCGAAACGCTCCCGGCGCTCGGCGACGCACCGGGGGAGTATGTGAGGGCGCGTTAAGGGCTGCCCCTCCCCTTTGGGGGGAAGGGGCTCCTGCGCCAGTTGCCAGTCTGGCCCCGTTCATCGCGCACCGCTACAGCCGCCCGCGATGTTCGTTCGCCTCCGCCTCTTGCTCGCCGCGCTGCTGCTCACGCTGCTCGCCTCGCCCGCCGCGGCGCAGGTCAAGCTCACCTTTTGGGGGCACGATCGCGACCAGAACTACCCGCACGCCTTCATCACCATGGAGGGGCGCGCCGGTGGGAGGACGGTAAACGACGCGATCGGCTTCACCGCGCGGCGCATCACCCCGGCGGTTCTGTTCGGCGCGGTGCCCGGCATGCTGGAGCGCCCCAGCCGCGACTATATGCGGCGTGCGACGACCTACCCCACCTTCTCGGTCACGCTCGACGACGCCGGCTATGCGCGATTGCGCGCGCACATCGCGCGCTGGCGGGCGCTCTCGCAGCCGAGCTACGACCTCAACCGGCGCAATTGCGTTCACTTCGTGCTCGAAGCCGCCGCCGCCGTCGGGTTGCGCGTCAACCGCCAGACTCCGCATACGCAGGCCCCGCGGGCGTTCCTCGACGAACTCCGCCGCCTTAACCCCCAGGTCACCCCGGAGCGGCGCGCGACCGGCTAGAGAGCGGGATTGGCGTAGGCGTGCCAGGCGAAGATCGCCGCCGCCCCACGATACGGCCGCCATGCTTCCGCAATTGCCCGCGTCGCGCGCTCGTTGGGGCGCTCGTCGAGGCGTTTGATGCGCTTGACCGCCTCCTGCACCGCGAGGTCGCCCGCCGGCCACATGTCGCGCCGCCCCTCCGCGAACAGCAGGTAGATTTCCGCCGACCAGCGCCCTACCCCGTCGATCCGCACCAGCTCGGCGATGGCTGCCTCGTCATCCTCGGGCAGCGCGTGAAAGGCGAGTTCGCCATTCGCCACGAGGCTCGCCAGGCTGCGCAGGTAGCGCGACTTCTGTCGCGACATCCCGCAACTGCGCAGCAGTTCATCATCCGCCGCCGCAAGCGCGGCGAGGTCGATGCGATCGCCGAAGCGCTCCGTCAGACGCCGCCACATCGATGCCGCCGCGGCAACGCTGACCTGCTGTCCGACGATGGTGCGCAGCAGCGTGTCTGCGCCGCGGTCGCGAATACGCGGCTCGGGATAACCGACGCGCGCAAGTTCGACGGCCATATCCGGGTCGATGCCCGCCAGCGCGTCGATGTCGGCGTTGAGCTGCTCCGCGCTCAGCCCCACGGTGCGCCTCGCTTGATCTCGCGCGAGGGCGTCGGCATGGCGCGGTGACGCACAGCCGAGGAGCGCGCATTTATGGCCGAACTGATCGTCGTCACCCGCGATGGCACCGAACACCGCGTGCCGGGCGACCCGTCGCTGACGGTGATGGAGATCATCCGCGACGCCGGCTTCGACGAGCTGCTCGCGCTGTGCGGCGGCTGCTGCAGCTGCGCCACTTGCCACGTCCATGTCGACCCGGCGTTCAAGGACGCCGTCGGCGCCATGAGCGCGGACGAAGACGACCTCCTCGATTCGAGCGGGCATCGCGACGCCAACTCGCGCCTGTCCTGCCAGATCAACTTCTCGGACGCGCTCGACGGGCTGAAGGTCACCATCGCTCAGGAAGACTGAGCGCCACGCGCCTGCGCCGCGGCATAAAGCGCGATCGCCGCGGCGTTGGAGACGTTGAGGCTTTCGACCGCGCCGCTGATCGGCAGCCGCACGATCTGGTCGCAGTGCGCGGCGGTGTTGTGGCGAAGGCCCGACCCTTCCGCGCCCATCACCAGCACCGGGCGGGCATCGCTCAGCGCATCGGCCAAGGTGACGTCGCCATCGCCGTCGAGCCCGAGCCGCCAGTAGCCACGTTCCGCCAGCGTTTCGAGCGAGCGGGCGACATTGACCACGCGCACCCACGGCACCCGCTCCAGCGCGCCCGATGCGGCCTTCGCTAGCGCACCCGATTCGGGCGGGCTGTGCCGATCCTGCGTCACCAGCGCGAGCGCATCGAACGCCGCTGCGGAGCGCATCACCGCGCCGACATTCTGCGGGTCGACCACCTGATCGAGCAGGATGATCGGCCGCCGATCGTCCGCTCCTGTGGTGTCGAGCACGTCCTCCAGCGCCAGATCGGGAAGCGGGCTCGTGTCGAGCACCAGCCCCTGATGCGGCGCCCCCGGCGCGACCATCGCGGCGAGATCTCCGGCGGTCAGCAGCACCGGCTGCACCCCCGGCGGCGCGTCGAGTTCACCGAACGCCTCGCGCGTCGCGTAGAGCGCGGCCGGCCGCCTCTGCGGGTTGGCGAGCGCCGCGGTCACCGCATGCCGCCCCCACAGCCGCACCTTGCCCGCCGGCGGCCCGGCATCGCGCGCCGCGCCGCGCCCTTCGCCGCGCGCCTGCGTCCCCCGCCCCTGCGGTCCGCGTGGAGCCGAGCCGCCACTACGGCGTCGGTCATGGGAGGGGGTTCGGCCACGCATCGTGCGCGGCTGTGAAGCGAAGGGCGTTGACTGGCAAGCCCGTCCGGTCCAATGGACGCGCCGCCGTCGAGGAACGCGCGCCCGCGCCGTCCCTCCACGCACCCGACCGATGGGGCCACGCCCGATCAGCGACGGGGACAGGTGGCCGAGTGGTTAAAGGCAGCAGACTGTAAATCTGCCCGACGTTGTCGTACGCTGGTTCGAATCCAGCCCTGTCCACCATTGTCTTCCGGGTTCAGGTCTGCCCTCATCGAGCAAGGCCTGTCATGCTGAACTCGTTTCAGCATCCTCACTCAACATTAGAGCACGACCTCAAACAAGTTCAGGGTTACGTTGGCGTTGCCATCGAGCGCGCCGTTACTTCCCGTAATATTCCCGGAACCACGTAACGAACTGCGCGATCCCCTCGCGCACGGGCGTGTTGGGGCGGAAGCCGGTGAGGCGTTCAAGGAGGCTCGCGTCGGCCCAGGTGGCGGGGACGTCGCCGGGTTGGATCGGGAGGTAGTTGCGGATCGCTTCGATGCCGAGTTCGGCTTCGATGGCATCGACGAAATCGAGCAGGCGCACCTTGTCGCTGTTGCCGATGTTGACCACGCGGAACGGCGCGACGGGGGAGAGGCTGTCGCCTTCGGGGATCGCATCGGCGCTCTCCGGGCGTACCGGCGCGGCGTCGATCAGCAGCCGGATCGCCTTCACCAGATCGCCGACATAGGTGAAGTCACGATACATCTCGCCGTGATTATAGATGTCGATCGGCCGCCCATCGAGCATCGCATCGACGAATTTGAACAGCGCCAGGTCCGGTCGTCCCCACGGCCCGTACACCGTGAAGAAGCGGAACATCGTCGTCGGCAAGCCCCACAGGTGCGCATAGCTGTGCGCCATGCTTTCGTTCGCCTTTTTGGTGGCGGCGTAGATGGTGAGCTGCGTGTCGGCCTTTTCCGTCTCGGTGAACGGCATCTCCTCGTTGGCGCCATAGACCGAGGAGGTCGACGCCATCAGCAAGTGCTGCACGCCGAGCTTGCGCGCCGCCTCCATCACGTTGAGCGTGCCGACGATATTGCTGTCGATATACGCGCGCGGGTTCTCGAGGCTGTAGCGCACCCCCGCCTGCGCTGCGAGGTGGACAATCACCTCGGGCTCGAACTTCTCTGCCACCGACCACAGCGTCGCATCATCCTCGAGCAGCGCCTCGGTCGCCGCGAAACGCGGGTTCTGCAACAGCATCTGATGGCGGCGCCGCTTCAAATTGACATCGTAATAGTCCGACATCCCGTCATAGCCCTGCACGCTGAACCCCTCGGCCAGCAGCAGTCGCGCGAGATGAAAGCCGATGAACCCGGCCGTCCCTGTGACGAGTACACGGCGGGGCGCGGGGGCGGGTTCGGTCATGCTGGCTCCGTTCGGCGATCGAATGTTCGACCCGGGCTCTACAGCCGACGCTCGGAGGCGCAACCGATAGACCCGCAGCGCTAGCTAGCGTTCCAATGCTAGCCAGCTAGCGTTCCAATGCTCATCCCATTATATGCGTGGCGATCCATGGACAGCATCGCCACGCCTCTGATGCCCATTGCCGGGCTGATCGACCCCGTGCCCGTCGCGCGTCCTGTGCCGACGACGGACGACCCGCGCGTGTCGCTGGTGGGGCTCCCCAAGGGGGAGATCGCTGCGGCGCTGGCCGCGGCCGGGCTGGATGCCAAGGCAGCGAAGCTCCGCGCCAAGCAGATCTGGCACTGGATCTACCACCGCGGGGTCACCGACTTCGAGACGATGACCGACATTGCCAAAGCGATGCGCCCGTGGCTCGGCGAGCGGTTTACCATCGACCGCCCGCGCACCGTCACCGCGCAACAATCGAACGACGGCACGCGCAAATGGCTGCTCGCCACCGCCGACGGGCACGAGTTCGAGATGGTGTTCATTCCCGACGCCGACCGGGGCACCCTGTGCATTTCGAGCCAGGTCGGCTGCACGCTCAACTGCCGCTTCTGCCACACCGGCACCATGCGCCTCGTGCGCAACCTCACCGCGGGGGAAATCGTCGGGCAGGTGCTGCTCGCGCGCGACGCGCTCGGCGAATGGCCGCGTGGGAGCATGGCGGGCGGCGACGAGGATTTCGACGACGACGCGCCGCAATATACGTCGGACGGACGCCTGCTCACCAACATCGTCCTGATGGGCATGGGCGAGCCGCTTTACAATTTCGACAATGTCCGCGATGCGATGCGCATTGTCATGGACGGCGACGGACTCGCTTTGTCAAAGCGGCGCATCACGCTGTCGACCTCGGGCGTGGTGCCGATGATGGCGCGCGCGGGTGAGGAGATCGGCGTCAACCTCGCGGTCAGCCTGCACGCGGTGACCAAGGAGATCCGCGACGAGATCGTGCCGCTCAACCGCAAATATGGCATCGACGAGCTGCTCGAAGCGTGCGCCGCCTACCCCGGCGCCAACAATGCGCGACGCATCACGTTCGAATATGTCATGCTCGCGGGGAAGAACGACAGTGACGACGACGCGCGCGAGCTGGTCCGGCTGATCCGCCAGTATCGGCTGCCGGCAAAGGTCAACCTCATCCCGTTTAACCCGTGGCCCGGCGCGCCCTACGCCTGTTCGTCGCCCGAGCGGGTCAAGCGCTTCTCCGACATCGTGTTCGAGGCGGGCATCTCCGCACCGGTTCGCACCCCGCGCGGGCGCGACATCATGGCCGCCTGCGGCCAGCTCAAAAGCGCCGCGGAAAAGAAGAGCCGCGCCGAATTGGATCGGCTGGCTGAGGAAAAGCTTGCCGCCCTCGACGCCTGAGTAACTGCCATAGGGGGAATAGAGACGATGGCCAGCGACGATCCGCTCCCTGAAGGCGAGCCCGCCATTCGCACGCGCGCCATGCCGCGCGACACCAATCCCGCAGGCGACATCTGGGGCGGGTGGCTGCTGGCGCAGATGGACCTCGCCGGCGAAGTCGCGGCGCGACAGCGGACCCGCCGCCGCGTGGTGACCGTCGGTATCGACGCGATGGAGTTCCACAGGCCCGTCCACGTCGGCGACGTCGTGAGCTTTTACGCGCAGGTGGTGCGGGTCGGCCGCACCAGCCTCACCGTCCACATCGAAGCGGTTTCGATGAAGGAAGAAAGCGGCGACCGCGCCCGCGTGACCGAGGGCAACTTCACCTTTGTCGCGCTTGACGACGCTGGAATGCCGACCCCGATCGGAACCGCCGCGAACCCCTGACGCTGATGTCGGCATGGGCGGTGCTGAGAACTCCCGTCCGCTCAATCACTTGACCGCCCCGTGCGAAAAATCGCGCAGGGTTGCGGAGCCGACCCGGCGCGCAGGTGTTTTGCACATCGAACCCCCGACGGCCTGGTCCGCTCTCTCAATGTAGGGCGCCGACACCTGTCTGGATGGGCGAGGAGAGATAGGGTGCACAACAACGTTCCCGGTGAAACCCCCGGCCGCAAGGTCGACAATCTGACCGACGGTCACGACGATCCGAACCGCGGTCCGCTCGATCGCGCGGCGAATGTGGCGCAGGGCACGGACGACCCCAATCGCGGTCCGCTCGACCGCCTCGCCAACGCCGTGACCGGCGGCACCGGCGGCGTGAACGCCGCCTTGTCGGGTCAGCACGACGATCCCAACCGCGGGCCCGTCGACCGGATGCAGAACGCGACTGACGGCTACGACGATCCGAACCGCGGCCCAGTCGATCGCACCGCAAACGCGCTCGATGGTCGTGACGACCCGAACCGCGGTCCGCTCGACCGCGCGGCGAATGCCGTTACCGGCCTGACTGGCGGCGTAGCGGCCGCGATGGGTGGCACCAGCCAAACTCAATCGCAGGGTTACACGACCGGCCACGGCTCGAGCGGCGATGCGACGATGGCTGCAACCGCCGGCGGCGGGGTCGTTTCGGCGATCTTTGACACGCAGGAAGAAGCGCAGACTGCCGTCCGCGATCTTCGCGCCGCCGGTGTCCCTGATGCCGCCCTGTCGGTGATCGCTCAGTCGGGTCGCACGACCACGACGACCGATGGTTCGGGTGAAGTCGTCGACGAGGAGCACACCAGCTACTTGCGTGGCATTCTCGGCGGCGGTGCGCTGGGCGCGGGTCTCGCCATCGCGGCGCTCGCTATCCCGGGTGTCGGCCCGTTCGCGGCTGCTGGGGCCATCGCGGCCGGCGCAGTTCCGGGTGCGGCGGCCACCGGTGCGCTGATTGGCGCGGCGGCCGGTTCGCTGAACGAAGCGCTCAAGGGCCACGGCGTGAGCGACGAGGACGCGACCTACTACAGCGAGCGGATGGGCAAGGGCGGCGTGTTCGTATCGGTCGACACGCGCAATCATCCGATGGACGCGGCGACTGCGGCGGACATTCTTTACCGCAACAGTGGCCACAACGCGGGTCGCGCGCGGGTCTAAGCGTTCGCTGGACTTGCGACGACCATGGAGGGGGGCGCGCGGGAAACCGCCGCCCCCTTTTTTGTCGCTATTTTACCCTGTCGCTCGCCTGACCGGGATGTTCAGTCGGAGTTCTCACTGCCGGTCTCAAATTCAAGCTGGCTCCGATGCCCCGAGGAGAATCAGGATGAAGAAGTTTACTGCCATCGCGCTTATCGCGGCCCTCGCCGTTCCCAGCTTCGCCAGCGCGCAGAGTGCGCGCGAAGTGCGCGACAGCCGCCGGGAGGTGCGCGAAGCACAGCGCGACCTCAACCAGGCTCGTCGCTACGGGAATCGCGACAACGTCCGCGATGCTCGTCGGGACGTGCGTGAAGCGCGCGAAGAACTGCGCGAGGATTGGCGCGACTATCGTCGTGCGAACCCCAACCAGTATCGTCAGGGCCGCTACCAGGCGCCGCGTGGCTACACCTACCGCACGCTGACCCCGGGCTACCAGCTGCGTCCCGAATATGTCGGCAACCGCTACTGGCTCAATAATCCGCAGCAGTATCGTCTGCCGGGCGTTCGCGCCGGCCAGCGCTACATCCGCTACGGCAACGACCTGGTGCTGATCAACGCCAACACCAACCGAGTCATCCGCGTCTACCGCGGTTTCTACTACTAAGTTTGGCGACGGGGCTCCGGTATCCGGGGCCCCCGCCTCGCGTCAGAAATTGAAGGCGAGGCTCACCTGCACGGTCGCGTCGTAGCGATCGGACAGCGCCGAATCCTTCGGCACGTCCGTGTCGACGTAGCGCACCCCTGCCGTTAACCCCATCGGCAGCGCATAGTCGGCGCCTAGCGACCAGTCCCAGTAATTGCGCCCCGGCGTGAGGCTGCCTGCCGAGCGCCCGAGATGCGCGTTCAGCGTCAGCGGGGTGAACGGCACCCCTGCGCTGAGATCGGCGAAGGTGTAGAGGTTGTCGCCTCCGCCGATGGCGTCCTGCGCGGGCGCGTAGGCGACGCCCAGCTTGGCGCTTGCCGGCCCAAGTGTGCCCCGCACCGAGGCATAGGGTTCCCAATAGTCGGTCCGCCCAAGTGCCCGGTCGCGATCCGGGTAAATATAGCGCAGGACTCCCACGTCGCCGGTGAGTGCGCCTCCGACCGAACCCGACCAGCCGGCGTAGAGGTCGAGCTCGATGTCGCCGCGGCGCGGGTTGTCCGAAAGGTTCGAGCCCCACGCGCCGATGTAGAAGCCGCTCTCGTGCGTCACCGTCAGCGTCGGTTGCAGCGCGCCATCGGCCCGGTTCTCGCCACGGAGACGATAGTCGCTGGTCGCGGTGATACCGCCGCTGACGTCGATCGAACCGATCACGGGCGGGTCCGCTTCGCTGGTCGCGGCGTCGGTGCCGCTGTCCTGCGCGAGAGCAGGCACGGCGGCGAAGAGGGCAAGCGGGAACATTACGGCATGGCGCATGACGCTTCCCTGACGCCCTCCGCTTCGCCCCGCAACCCGCGCTGCGCCGAGCGAAGGCGCCGAGACGTTGCGCCGAGCGTCATGGTGGGCGATAGGGTGCACGCTCCGCCGCGAAAGCGGGGTCAAGCTGCGAGCCCTCCCCCCATGTCCGTGCGTCCCTGGCGCGATATTCACCGCCGCAAATCCCGTCAGATCATGGTCGGCAACGTCGCCGTCGGTGGCGATGCGCCGATCACGGTGCAGACGATGACGAACACTCCGACCGAAGATGCGGTGGCGACGATCGACCAGATCCGGCGCTGCGAGGAAGCGGGCGCGGACATCATCCGCGTCTCCTGCCCGACCGAGGAGGCAACCGCCGCCTTCCGCCAGATCACCCGCGCCGCGCGGGTGCCGATCGTCGCCGACATCCACTTTCACTACAAGCGCGCGCTCGAAGCGGCCGATGCGGGCGCCGCGTGCCTGCGCATCAATCCAGGCAACATTGGCTCCTCGGACCGAGTGGCGGAGGTGGTTCGCGCCGCCAAGGCCAACGGCTGCGCCATCCGCATCGGCGTCAACGCCGGCAGCCTGGAACGCGACCTCCTCGAAAAATATGGCGAACCCTGCCCCGAGGCGCTGGTGGAGAGCGCGCTCGACCACATCAAGCTGCTGCAGGACCACGACTTCCACGAATATAAGGTGGCGGTGAAGGCGAGCGACGTGTTCCTCGCGGTCGCCGCCTATATGCAACTTGCCGAAACGGTCGACTGTCCCCTGCACCTCGGCATCACCGAAGCCGGCTCGATGATCGCGGGGACGGTGAAGAGCTCGATCGGGCTGGGCTCGCTCCTGTGGGCGGGAATCGGCGACACGCTGCGGGTCAGCCTGTCGGCCGAACCCGAGCAAGAGGTGCGCGTCGGCTTCGACATCCTCAAATCGCTCGGCCTGCGCACGCGCGGGGTGCGCATCGTCTCCTGCCCCAGCTGCGCGCGACAGGGTTTCGACGTAATCCGCACGGTCGAGAAGCTCGAGGAGGCGCTCTCCCACATCCGCACGCCGATGTCGGTGTCGGTGCTCGGCTGCGTCGTCAACGGCCCCGGCGAAGCGCGCGAAACCGACATCGGCATCACCGGCGGCGGCGCGGGGCGGCACATGGTCTATCTCTCGGGCGTCACCGACCACCATGTCGACGACGCCGCGATGGTCGCGCACATCGTCCGCTTGGTCGAAGCCAAGGCGGCGGAGATCGACGCCGGCACCGCCGTCAGCATGGACACGCTCCACGGCAAGGCGGCGTAGTCGCGACCTTACACCATCGCGTCGATCGCCGCCGCGAGCTTGGCATCGCGCTCGCTCAGCCCATCGGCATCATGGGTGGTGATGAGGATGGTGACGCGATTGTAGACGTTCGACCACTCCGGGTGGTGGTCCATCTTCTCCGCCACGAGCGCCACCCGCGCCATGAAACCGAACGCCTCCGCGAAATCGGCGAAGCGAAACTCGCGCACCATCGCGTCGCGCTGCGGTTCGTGAGCCCATTCAGGATGCGCCGCGAGCAGGTCGGCGCGCTCCGTCTCGTTGAGTTTCGCTACCACCGGTACCTCCCGCTTTGCACGCATCGCCCTGCCCGACTATCAGGCGCGCCATGCCGATAGCGCCGCCCAGCGACCTGCGCCACGCCCCCGATGCGGCGACCATCGAAGCCTATGCGCTGGACGCACTGGCTTCACTGCCGACGGTGCTGCGCGACGCCGCCGCAGGCGTCCGGCTCACGATCGAGGAGGTCGCGCCCGACGACGTGCTGCGCGAGCTCGGCATCGAGCACCCCTACGATCTCACCGGGCTCTATCACGGTCGCCCGCTCACCGAGCAGAGCATCATGGACACCGGCCGCCTCGCCGACGCGGTGACGCTCTACCGCGTGCCGATCCTGATCGAATGGGTCGAGGGCGGCGAGGAGCTGGGCCACCTGGTCCGCCATGTGCTGATCCACGAGATCGGCCATCATTTCGGCTTCTCCGATGAGGACATGCACCGGCTGGAAGCGGCGGCGGATTGAGCGCCGCCGCGCCCCTCGTCGAAGGCACCTCGCTCGCCTGTCTGCGCGGCGAGCGGCTGCTGTGGCGCGGGGTCGGCTTCGCGCTCCACCCGAGTGAGGCGCTGCACGTGCGCGGCGCCAACGGCATCGGCAAATCGAGCCTGCTACGCATTGTGGCCGGGCTGCTCCCCCCCGCCGCGGGAGAAGTGCAACGCCATGCAGCGATGGGGATGATCGCCGATGCAGCGGCGCTCGAAGCGGACCGACCTTTGGGCCGAGCACTCGCGTGGTGGGCGCGCCTCGATGGCGTGCCTTCGGATCGGGCAGCGGCGGCAGCTGAGCGGCTGGGCGTGGCGCGATTGGCGGAAGTTCCGGTGCGCTACCTCTCGACCGGCCAGCGCCGCCGCGCCGCGCTGGCCCGGCTGATCGCGCAAGCGCCGGCCGTGTGGCTACTCGATGAAGCCGCCAACGGTCTAGACCGCGACGGCGTGGCGCTGCTCGAAGCCTTGATCGCCGAACATCGCAGCAGCGGCGGGGCGGTGCTCTACGCGTCGCACCAGGCGCTGGCGGTGCCGGGCGCCGCGATGCTGGACCTCGCCGACCATCGTGTCGAGTTGGCGGCGTGAAGGCCCTCGCCGCCCTCATCGCGCGCGATCTGCGACGCGATCTCAGCGGCGGCGGGGCGTGGGTGCCGGTCACCTTCTTCCTGCTCGTGGCGACGCTCTACCCGTTTGCGGTTGGCGCGGACGCGGCGCTGCTCGCGCGCACCGGCGGCGGGATCGCGTGGATTGCTGCGTTGCTCGCCGCGCTGCTGCCGATCGAGCGGTTGTTTCGCACCGACGTCGACGACGGCACGCTCGACCAACTCGCGCTGCGCGGCGTGGCGGAGGAGTGGGTCGCGCTCGCCCGACTGGTCGCGCACGCGCTGGCCTTTACCCTGCCGCTGCTGCTGGCGACGCTGCCCGCGTCGGCGCTGCTCGGCATTCCTGCCGAGCGGCTTTGGCGCCTCATCTGGACTTTGGCGATTGGTGCGCCGGGGCTTGCCGCACTGGCGGTGATGATCGCCGCGATCACGCTCGGTGCGCGCGCGGGCGCGACGCTCGGCGGGCTGATGCTGCTGCCACTGGCGGTGCCGCTCTTGATCTTCGGCGCGAGCGCGCTCGATCCCGCCGCCATCGGGCCGAGCCCGCTGCTGCTAGTGGCGACCTCATTGCTGCTGGTGGCGATCGCCCCGCTTATCGCTGGTGCCGCCCTGCGCGCCGCGCGCGAACGCTAGTCCGCGCTCCAGCGCGCCCAAATCGCGGTCGGCAGGAGCAGCCCGCGCGCTTCCTCACGGATGGCGAGCTCGCCCACCTCGACCCGCCCGCCGCGCGCGCCCAACGCCTGTCGCAGCAGCTCGCCGATCGCCAGCGCCGACATGCGTACGGCATAGACGGTGAGGAACAGGAAGCGCGCATCGTCGGCGAGCAGCGTCGCGCAGTCGCGGATCAGCGGCGGGAGATGCTCCTCCAGCCGCCACAGCTCGCCCTCGGGTCCGCGCCCGAACTTGGGTGGGTCGAGCAAGATGCCCTGGTAGCGCCGCCCGCGCCGCACCTCGCGCGCGACAAACCCGCTCGCATCGTCGACGATCCAGCGGATCGGGGCGGCGTCGAGCCCCGACATTGCCGCGTTGGCGCGCGCCTGCGCGACCGACTTCTTCGACGCATCGACATGCACGACCCGCGCCCCATGTGCCGCCAACGCAAGGCTCGCGAGCCCGGTGTAGCCGAACAGGTTCAGCACCTCCGCCCCTGCAGGTTCGGGCAACCGCTCGCGCATCCAGCGCCACACCGGCGCCATGTCCGGGAAAAAGGCGAGGTGACGGAATGGCGTCGTCTGCGCGTTGAAGCGCAAGCCCTCCCACGCCAGCGGCCAGCCCTCGCGCGGCACCCCCGGCGACAGCTGCCAGCGCCCGCCGCCCTCTTCATCGCTGGCGGGCACGAACTCACCATCGGCGCGCCAGTCGGCGCTGGCGGGCGCCCACAGCGCCTGGGGTTCCGGACGGATCAGCCGCACGTCGCCGTAGCGTTCGAGCTTGCGACCGTTGCCCGAGTCGAGCAGCGCAAAGTCCGCCCACGACTCGCCGATCATCGTGTGGAGCGTGGGGCTGCTCACCCGCCCACCGCCAGCACGAAATCGCGCACCGCGGCGTAATCGTTGGGCAGCGTCGTCAGCCGCTCCTCGCGGTCGAACAGCGCGCCCACGCGCGGAGGGAGCGACGGGCGCGCGCCGGTCGCACGTTCGACCGTATCGCTGAACTTCGCCGGGTGCGCGGTAGCGAGCGTGACCATCGGCACGGCGGGGTCGCCATCATCGCGCCGCGCGGCGGCGAGGCCGATTGCGGTATGCGGGTCGATCAGCTCGCCACATGCCTCGCGCGCCCAGCGCATCGTCTCCGCCATTTCCGCCGGGTCGACGCGCGCAGAGCAGAACAGCGAAGCGATGGCGGAGCGCTGCTCGGGCGACAGGAGGAGGCGGCGGTCGCGGTCGAACGCGGTCATCTGCGCCGCGAGTTTGCCTGGGTCGCGCGCCCCCGCGTCGAACAGCAGCCGCTCGAAATTGGAGCTGACCTGGATGTCCATACTCGGCGTCGCGGTCGCGACCACATCCGCGGCGCTGTAGTCGCCGGCACAGACGGCGCGGTGGAGGATGTCGTTGACGTTGGTGGCGACCACCAGCCGCTCGACCGGCAGCCCCATGCGCGATGCGACATATCCGGCGAACACGTCGCCGAAGTTGCCGGTCGGTACGGCGAAGGCGACACGCCGCTCGGGCGCGCCAAGCCGGACCGCCGCGTAAACATAATAGACCACTTGCGCCGCAAGCCGCGCCCAGTTGATCGAGTTGACGGCGGAGAGCCGAAGCTGCGCGGTCACCGTCGGTTCGACGAACAGCCGCTTTACCATCGCCTGCGCGTCGTCGAAGCTCCCTTCGATGGCGAGGTTGTGGACGTTGGGCGCGAGCACCGTCGTCATCTGCCGCCGCTGCACTTCGGTGACGCGGCCGGCAGGATGCAGCATGACGATGCGCGTCCGCTCGCGCCCCGCCACCGCCGCGATCGCCGCCGAGCCGGTATCGCCGGAGGTCGCGCCGACGATGGTCAGCGGCGGCCCGGCATCGTCGGCGAGAAAGCGCTCGAACAGCAGCCCGAGCAGTTGCAGCGCGACGTCCTTGAAGGCGAGCGTGGGACCGTGGAACAGCTCAAGCAGCCACTGGCGCCGGTCGAGCTGCACCAACGGCGTCACCGCCGCATGCGCAAAGCTCGCGTAAGCCTCCTCGACCAACGCAGCGAGCTCGGCACGGCTCAGCACGTCACCGACAAACGGCGCCAGTACGGTGACCGCAGTCTCTGCATAGCTCGCCCCGCGCAGGCTGCGCAGGGTCTCCGCGGCGAGCGTTGGCCACCGGTCGGGCACATAAAGCCCGCCGTCCCGCGCGAGCCCCGTTAGCGTGACGCCGCGAAAGTCGAGCTCCGGCGCACCGCCACGGGTCGAGATGTAACGCATGAGCACGCCGCTATCCCGCCCTCGCCCGGTGAGCAAGGGCACCCGGGACTCACCCTACGGCACGTCGCGCTGCGGCGCGCGCAACTGACGCTGCCTCAGCGCCAGCACGTAAATCACCGCCGCCGCAATCGCGAAGAACAGCCATTGCCAGGCGTAGGCACGGTGATTATTGGGCACTTCTTCCGGGTTCGGAGTGGCGGTCGCCACCCGGCCCGGCACTGGATCGGCCGCGACGATCATCGGCCGCGCCACCGGCTCGCGCTTGCCCACCAAGCGGTCGAGCAGGCCATAAGCGACCGGCTCCTCGACCAGCACCCCGCGCACGATCCCCCCGTCATAATCTCGAGCGTTCCCGGCGTCGGCGACGCCCAGGTCCGCCACGAAGCCGGGGCCTTCGACGCCGGTCCGGCAGTCGGCGAGCAGGCGAAATCCGCTGCGACCATCCGCCCCGCGTCCGCCTATCTCACGAAAGTTCAGGGCTTCGAGGCAGTTGGCGCTGGTGGTGCGATAAAGGAGGTCGCGGGGAACAGGTCCGGGTACGGGCATCGTCACCGGCGGTTTGCCGAGGTTGGCCCGCCAAGCGGCTACGGCGCGATCCTTGATCGGCGCCTTACTCCACTGCCACCATCCGAGCGCCAGCATCGTGGCAATGGCGAGCCCGACGAGCAGCGTCGGCCACAGCGGCCAGCGCATCGGCATCAGTTCCCCGCCCCGCTGCCCGGTTCTGTGGCCGGCGCGACGACCTCGCGGGTCACCAGCCGCCCTTCACGAGCGCCGCGCTGAAACTCTGCGGCGATCAGCCACCCCTTGACGATCCGCAGTCCGACGATGGTCAGGGCAAAGCTCATCGCCGTCCAGAACAGGATCTGCACGATGACCGGGGGGTGCCACGCAAAATGCGCGACCAGCGCCGCCGGCACGACGATTGTGCCGACCACCATCATGACCAGCGCCGCCGGCCCGTCGCCCAGATTGAAGGCGTCGAAATCGAGCCCGCACTCCGGGCAGCTGCGAGGCACCTTGAGCCAGCCGGCGAGCAGCGTCTTGGCGCCGCAGCGGGGGCACAGCCCGCCCATCGCCGCGCTGGCAGTGCTCGGTCGGATCCAGCGCGAGGGATGCGCGCGCGGCAGCACCACGGGTGTGGTACCGCCGGCCGAGGACGAAGGTCGTGCGGTCGCCGGTTCGCTCACGGGCCGCTCCCTCCGTTAGTGCGTGGGAGCGCCCCAGCCGCCCCAGACGTAGATGGTGATGAAAAGGAACAGCCACACCACGTCGACGAAATGCCAGTACCAGGCGGCCGCTTCGAAACCGAAGTGCTGCTTTGGCGTGAAGTGCCCCTTGTACGCGCGCACCAGACAAACGATCAGAAAGATCGTGCCGACAATGACGTGGAACCCGTGAAACCCCGTCGCCATGTAGAAGGCCGCGCCGTAGTTGAGCCCCTTGAATGGGATCGGAGCCACCGAATATTCGTAGAACTGGATTGCCGAGAACAGCAGCCCCAGCCCGATCGTGAGCCATAGCCCGCGGATCAGGTTCCCGCGGTCACCTTTCAGCAGCGCATGGTGCGCCCAGGTGATGGTCGTGCCCGAGCAGAGCAGGATCAGCGTGTTGAGCAGCGGCAGATCGAAGGCGTTGATGACCTCGAGACCCTTTGGCGGCCACTGCAGCAGCGCAGCGGCGCCATCCTGACCGATCAAATTTTCCGTCGCGCCCTCGACCACCTGCAGTGGCGAGGGGAACAGCGAAAAGTCGAACCACGCCCAGAACCAGCCGACAAAGAACATCACTTCCGAGGCGATGAACAGCAGCATACCGTATCGCATGTGCAGCTGCACCACCGGCGTGTGATCGCCGGCATGCGCCTCGCGAATGACGTCCGACCACCAGAAATAGAAGGTCGCGATCACCCCGGCGATGCCGAGACCGAACACGATCTTGCCGATCGGGCCGAACGTTTCCGGATGCCACCAGGCCACCAGCCCGAAGAACATGACGAGCGCCGCGACGCTCCCCATCAACGGCCACAGGCTTGGGTTTACCAGGTGGTAATCGTGGTTCTTGCTCGCGGCCATTGGCTTCCCCGGCTCTCGACTCGTCTCATTGTGCACGGCGGCGGCAGGTCGCCCTCCCCCCGGCATTTCGCCCGCCTTAGCTCCCGCTACGGGAAGCGTCTACGGGGTAGAAGGTGTAGGAGAGTGTGATCTCGTCGACGTCGCGGGCGTCCGGATCATCGAGGATTGCCGGGTCGACATAATAGACGACCGGCATGCGCACTTCCTCGCCCGCCGCCAGCGTCTGCTCGGTGAAGCAGAAGCACTGCACCTTCTTGAAATATTTGCCCGCCTGCGCCGGCGAAACGTTGAACGTCGCGGTGCCTGTCAACGGCTCGGACGATTCATTCTTGGCGAGGTAGATCGCCATCGAACGCGCGCCGACGGTCACCGTGTTGCGATTGCGTTCCGGGCGAAAACTCCACGGCACGCCGCGCACATTGCTGTCGAAGCGGATCGACATCGTCCGCGTGTCGCTGGCGACGATGCCGGCGGCCTCGTCCTCGGTGATGCGCATCGTCGTGCCGCCAAACCCGGTGACCTGACAAAAGAGCTGATAGAGCGGGACCGCGGCGAAGCCCAGGCCAAGCATACCCCCCGCCAAAGCGATCGCCAGCAGCGCGGTGCGACGACGCGGATCGCGGGGAGTGTTGGCGGTGACCGCGCTCATCCGACCAGCCCGATCTTGGCGATGGTAATGAGGTAGAACAGCGCGGCGAGCACCAGCAGTCCCAGTGCCATCACCCGCGCCCGCCCGCGCTGGCGCCGCCGGATCTCGACCGTCTGCTCGCGCGTGAAATGGTCGGGGACGGTCATGCGAAGCTCCCGGCGAGAAGATGGTCGGCGACCAATATGCCGAACAGGAAAAAGAGGTAGAGCACAGAAAAGCCGAACAGCTGTTTCTCGGGCTTCATTCGATCGTCCGTTGCACTGCGGCGGAAACCGACCTTGATTGCCAGCAGCAGGAACACGCCACTCAGCACAGTGGCGACCATCCCGTAGAGTGGGCCCGCCAGCCCCAGCGCCCACGGCGCCACCGCCGCCGCCACCATCGGCAGGGTGTACCAGAAAATCTGCCGCCGCGTGGTCGGCTCACCCGCAACGACGGGCAGCATCGGGATACCGGCGTTGGCGTAGTCGGTCTTCACGAACAGCGACAGCGCCCAGAAATGCGGCGGGGTCCACAGAAAGATGATCGCGAACAGCAGCAGCGGCAGCAGGCTCATCGTGCCAGTCGCAGCCGCCCAGCCGATCATCGGCGGGAACGCCCCGGCAGCACCGCCTATGACGATGTTCTGCGGCGTCCGGGGCTTTAGCCAGATGGTGTAGACGAACACATAATAGAGGATCGACAGCGCGAGCAGAGCCGCGGCGAACCAGTTGGTCGCCATCCCGAGCAGCACGACCGAAAAGACCGCGAGCCCGACGCCGAAGTGCAGCGCTGCCTGCCGATCCATCCGGCCTGCAGGGAGCGGACGCGCGGCGGTGCGCCGCATCGCGGCGTCGACGTCATGTTCATACCACTGGTTGAGCGCCCCGCTCGCCCCGGCGCCGAGCGCGATGGCGAGGATGGCGGCAAAGCCCAGCACCGGGTGCATCGACCCGGGCGCGACGATCATCCCGCACAGCGCGGTGAAGATCGCGAGGCTCATCACCCGCGGCTTGGTAAGCGCAAGGAAATCGCGCCACTCCGCCGGGACGTCCGGCTGCCCGGCCGCGAAGGGCGCCACCGCCGCCGGCGGGGCAAGGGGGATGGGGACGGATCGGCTCATGACAATCGCGCGGCCTTCGTCGGTGGACCCGGCGCCCCCCCCCCCGGAGCGCCGGGTCAACCTAGTCAGGCGATCTTCGGCAGTTCGTTGAACTGGTGGAACGGCGGCGGGCTCGACAGCGTCCATTCGAGCGTCGTTGCGCCTTCGCCCCACGGATTGTCCGCGGCCTTGCGGCCGGCGATGAACGTCCAGGCGAGGTTGACGAAGAAGATCAGCACACCCGCGGCCATGATCGAATAGCCCCAGGCCGACGAGACGTAGTGCCAGTAGCTATACGCTTCGGCATAGTCGGGATAGCGCCGCGGCATCCCCTGCTGACCGAGGAAGTGCATCGGGAAGAACAGAATGTTCACGCCGATGAAGAACACCCAGAAGTGCAGGTGGCCGAGGAACTCGGAATACATCCGCCCCGACATCTTCGGTAGCCAGTAGTAGAAACCGGCGAACAGCGCGAACACCGCACCCAGCGACAGCACATAGTGGAAGTGCGCGACCACATAATAGGTGTCATGCAGGTTCTGGTCGATGCCGCCGTTGGCGAGCACCACGCCTGTCACGCCGCCCACGGTGAACATGAAGATGAAGCCCAGCGCCCACATCATCGGCGTCTTGAAGCTCAGCGAACCGCCCCACATGGTGGCGAGCCAGCTGAAGATCTTGATGCCCGTCGGAACCGCGATGATCATCGTCGCGGCGGTGAAGTACATCTTGAGGTTCACGCTCATGCCGACCGTGAACATGTGGTGCGCCCACACGACGAAACCGACCACGCCGATCGCGACCATGGCGTAGGCCATGCCGAGGTAACCGAACACCGGCTTGCGGCTGAACGTCGCGATGATCTGGCTTACGATGCCGAAGCCCGGCAGGATCATGATGTACACTTCGGGGTGACCGAAGAACCAGAACAGGTGCTGGTAGAGCACCGGATCACCGCCGCCCGCCGCATCGAAGAAGGTGCCGCCGAAGTTGCGGTCGACCAGCAGCATCGTAATCGCCGCGGCGAGCACCGGCAGCGCCAGCAGCAACAGGAACGCGGTGACGAGCACCGACCACACGAACAGCGGCATTTTGTGCAGGGTCATGCCCGGCGCGCGCATGTTGAAGATGGTGGTGATGAAGTTGATTGCACCGAGGATCGACGCCGCGCCGGCAAGGTGCAGCGAGAAGATCGCCATGTCCACGGCCGGACCCGCCGAACCCGCGGTCGACAGCGGCGCGTAGACGGTCCAGCCCGTGCCTGCGCCTAGGCCGCCGGTGCCGCCCGGAACGAATAGCGATCCGCACAGCATGACGAAGGCGACAAAGGTCAGCCAGAAGCTGACGTTGTTCATGCGCGGGAAGGCCATATCCGGCGCGCCGATCATCAGCGGCACGAACCAGTTACCGAACCCGCCAATCATCGCCGGCATGACCATGAAGAACACCATGATCAGCCCGTGCGCGGTGATCATCACGTTCCAGAAATGCTTGCCCGCCTCAACCGTGGCTTCGTTGCCGAACAGCCCCGCCCACTGCGGCAGATACTGGATGCCCGGCTGTGCGAGCTCGACCCGCATTAGGCCCGACAGCGCACCGCCCACGATCCCCGCGACGATTGCGAAGATCAGGTAGAGCGTGCCGATGTCCTTGTGGTTGGTCGAAAGGAACCAGCGGGTGAAGAAGCTCGGCACATGATCGTCGTGATGATCATGACCGTGCACATCATGCGCCGGGGTCGGGGCCCCACGGAAGTCGGCTGGGTTGGCGGCGATATCGGTCATCGCTTGTCGTCCTTGACTGCGATCAGCGGGCCGGAGCGACAGCCGGAGCCGTCGCCGCGGTCGCGGGAGAGGAAGCGGGGTTGGGCGTGTCCGAGGCCGGCGCGCCGCCGGCGGCGTTCGCACCGCCGCCCTGCGAAGCGGCAGCGCCTGCCGCCGCCTGACCGTCGGGGTTCTCGACCGCGACGCCGGGGACGGCGGCATTGTCGTTGGCACCCGCCTGCGGCGCATTCGGCGTCGTCGCGGCGTTGGCGGTCGCGGCGCTCGGCATCTGCCCGCCCTTCGACGCGACCCACTGCGCGAAGCGCTCCGGCGTCACGACCTCAACCGCGATCGGCATGTAACCGTGATTGATGCCGCACAGCTCTGAGCACTGGCCATAATAGACGCCGGTCCGTTCGGCGCGGAAGGTCACTTCGTTCAGCCGACCGGGAACCGCGTCCATCTTGGTCCACAGCGAAGGCACCGCCCAGCTGTGAATGACGTCGGAGCCGGTGACGATCAGCTTCACGGTGCGTCCGACCGGCACGACCATGCGGTTGTCGACCGCCAGCAGGAAAGGTTCGCCGCGCTGCTTGGCTTGGTCTTCGGGCAGCAGGTTGGAGACATATTCGCCGATTCCGTGGTCGGGATATTCGTAACCCCAATACCACTGATAGCCGGTGACCTTGATCGTCACCGCGTCGCGCGGCGGCGGCGCATATTGCCGCGCCAGAAGGTCGATCGACGGGACCGAAATGCCGACCAGAATCAGCACCGGCACCAGCGTCCAGATCACCTCGATCAGGGTATTGTGCGACGTCTTGGACGGGGTCGGATTGGCCCGCGCACGGTAGCGGGCGATGATCCACAGCAGGAGCCCGAGCACCAGCAGCGAGATGCCGAACATCATCGGCATCAGGATCGCGTTGTTCATCCAGTGCGCAAACTGACCGTTGGCGGTCACCTGCGGCTGGAAATCCATGCCCGCCTGCACCGGCTGACCAACGCCAGCCTGCGGAACGGCATAAGGAAAGGTGTCGACCTTGGGCGCGGGTGTCGCCGCGGCGGCCGGGTCCGCCGGAGTCGCGGCCGCGCTGGTTGGCGCGGCAACAGCGGAGGCGGCAGCCCCCGCCGCAGCCGGCGCGGCGGCGGTCGTCTGGGCGGTCGGCTCTGCCGCCGGGGTCGCGGTGGCCTGGCTCGTCACCGCGGGGGCCGCGGCGGCCTGGGCATGGGACGGCGCGGCCCATCCGAGCGGCGCCGCGATCAGCGCGACAGCCAGAGAAATTCGCTTGATCATCTGCATCGCGTGATCGTCACCGTCCCTGTTCGAATCCGACAGACCCGCGCGGCAGCCATGCCGAGAGAGTCGCAACCCGTTCGCTTTTCAGCCTCGCCGTAGCGTCGTTCAGGCGCGAAGCACCCCGCCCTGTTCGCTATCGGTGGGGCCGCTATAGTCGGCCTTGTTCCGCCTCACAAGCGCCTCTAAAGGCGGCGCGCGACGAAGATCCAAGCGGCAGCCCCCTCCTCGCGGAATGGGCCTGCTCCTGCCGGAAGACAAAGGCGTTCTGCTGTCCATGACCGAAGATGAAGTGCTGTCCGAATTTCGCGCCGCCGATGCGCTTTTGTCCGGTCATTTCCTGCTGAGCTCGGGCCGCCATTCCGGACATTATCTGCAGTGCGCGCGCGTGCTGATGGACCCGGCGCGTGCGTCGCGGCTGGCGCTAGCTCTGGCGCAAAAGCTGCCGCGTGAAACGCGCGCCGCGATCGATGCAGTGGTATCGCCGGCGATGGGGGGCGTGATCATCGGGCACGAGATGGGGCGCGCACTCGAACGTCCGGCGATGTTCGTGGAGCGCCCGGAAGGAAAGTTCGAGCTGCGTCGCGGCTTCTCCCTACCCGATGGCGCGCGCGTCCTGCTGGTCGAGGATGTGATCACCACCGGCCAATCTTCGCGCGAGGCGATCCGCGCGGTAGAGGCCGCGGGGGGCGAGGTGATCGCCGCCGCCAGCCTCGTCGACCGTTCGAGCGGCCAGGTGGACATCGGCGTCCCCTATGTCTCGCTGGTAAGCCTCAACTTCCCGACGTTCGCCGCGGATGAGGTTCCCGCCGAACTGGCCGCTCTGCCCATTACCAAGCCGGGTAGCCGCGCCGCCGCCGACACCGCGGCCTGAGCGGGGTGGAGATGTTCCCCCAGCGTCTGCGGCTCGGGGTCAACATCGACCATGTCGCGACCATCCGCAACGCGCGGGGCGGCGATCATCCCGACCCGGTGCGCGCGGCGCAGATCGTCGCGGCGGTGGGCGGGGACGGCATCACCGCGCATCTGCGCGAAGATCGCCGCCACATTCGCGACGATGACCTCGCGCGCATCCAGGCGGCGACCGACCTCCCGCTCAACCTCGAGATGGCGGCGACGGAGGAGATGCTGGCGATCGCGCTTCGGCATCGGCCTCAAGCAGCCTGCATCGTTCCCGAACGCCGCGAGGAGCGCACCACCGAAGGGGGACTCGACGCCGCGGGGCAGCACAACCGGCTCGCGCCGATCGTCGCCGCGCTCACTGATGCCGGTATTCGCGTGAGCCTGTTCATCGCGCCCGAGGCACGTCAGCTCGAGGCGGCGATGCGGCTGCGCGCGCCGGTGGTCGAATTTCACACCGGCGAATATGCCCATGCCACCGGCGAGGCGCGTGCGCGCGAGCTAGCGCGCATTGCGGACATGGCGGCGCTGGCCGTCAAGAATGGCATTGAGCCCCACGCGGGGCACGGCCTCACCTACGACAATGTCCAGCCGATCGCCGCCATCCCCCAGCTCGCCGAGCTCAACATCGGCCATTATCTGGTGGGTGAGGCGGTGTTCGTCGGTCTCGAGACCGCGGTGCAGCGGATGCGGACACTGATGGACGAGGCGCGGTGATCGTCGGCGTCGGGTCCGACCTCTGCAACATCGAGCGCATCCAGGCCTCGCTCGACCGTTTCGGCGCGCGCTTCGAGCAGCGTGTGTTCACCGAGGGCGAGCGCGCGAAAGCCGATCGCCGCCCGTTCACCAAGGCGGGCACGCTCGCCAAGCGCTTTGCCGCCAAGGAAGCCTTCTCAAAAGCGGTCGGCACGGGCTTCAAGCGGGGCGTGTTCATGCGCGACATCGGCGTCGTCAATGCCCCTTCGGGTGCGCCAACGCTGGCGCTCACCGGCGGCGCGGCGGAGCGGGCGGCCGCGCTTACGCCCGGAGGTCACGCGCTCCACATCCATTTGACCTTGACCGACGATCATCCTTGGGCACAAGCCTTCGTCATATTGGAGGCGCGTCCCATCGGCGCGTGATCGGGCGGGCTCACTGGGCCGCGCTCTTTAAAGCGGAGCCAAGGCGATTTCCGTGCCCCCCGCCCACACGACAGCCCCGACCCCCGCCGCGCCCACGCAAGCGCCCGAGAAAAAGCCGAACGGGCTGTGGCAGGAAATCAAGAGTTTCGCGCTGCTTCTGCTGGGCGTGCTGGCAATCCACAGCTTCATCGCCAAGCCCTTCTATATCCCGTCGGCGTCGATGATGCCCGGGCTGATGGAGGGGGATCATCTGCTGGTCACCAAATATCCCTATGGATTCTCGACCGCGTCGGTGAGCCTCCATCTGTTGCCGATCGTGCCGGGGCGGCTGTTCGGACGCACGCCCGAGCGCGGCGACATCGTCATCACCGAACCCGTTCACGCGCGGCAGGACTGGATCAAGCGCGTCATCGGCTTGCCCGGCGACACGGTCGAGCTGCGCGCGGGCCGCCTGATCCTCAACGGTCGCGCGGTGCCGAGCCAGATCATGCCGGCGCGCCTGTTGCCCTACGACGCCGCGCAGCGATGCGAGGGCATCGACGGCGGCGTGCGCAAGCTCAGCGATGGACAGCAGGCATGCGAGGTGCCGATCGTGCGCGAAACGCTGCCCAATGGAGCCACCTATGACACGATGGATCTCGTCCCGACCGGCCCTGCCGATGATTTCGGTCCCATCACCGTTCCGGCAGGTCACGTATTCCTGATGGGCGACAATCGCGATCAGAGCGCGGACAGCCGCGTTTCCTCCGCGGATGGCGGGCTTGGGGGACCGGTGCCGCTGGAGAAGATCACCGGCCGAGCGGAGCTGATCACCTTCAGCCTCGACGGGTCGCACCGTTGGTACAATCCGTTCAGCTGGTTCGGCGCAGCCCGGCCCGGACGCGCCGGGACGTCCTTGCGCCCGGCCAAGGTCGCGCCCACGCTCGGTCCGGTCGCAGGTGACGCGACGCTTCAGCCCCGATCCCCGCGCCCGTGAGCGAGGGGGGCACGAGCGGCCGCGAGAACGGCCCCGCCGACGGCACGGTGACCTCCCGCCTGCCCGCGTCGCACGCGGGGGCAATGGCGCTCACCGGCGCCGCCCCGGACGCCGCTGCCACCGCGGCAAGTTCAGCCCCTGCCGAAACGGCGCCCGTGCACGAGGCCCCCGGTCCTAACGACGCACATGATCCGGAAATTCGCCGCGAGGTCCGCCGCGCGCTGATCTGGGTCGGACTGGTCGCCGGGGTATGGCTCGCGTGGCAACTGTGGCAGCCGTTGCTGCTGATCCTCGGCGGGTTCGTCGCCGCAACCATTTTCGATGGCGGCGTGCGGCTGCTGGGCCGAGTGCTCCCGATCGGACGCGGCTGGCGCGTGGCGATCATCCTCCTTGCGGCCACCGCCGCGCTGATCTGGGTGGGATACTTCGCCGGCTCACAGATCGCGCAGCAATGGTCGCAGCTGCAGGCGGTCGTGGTCACGCAGGCCAACCGCGCGATCGAATTCGCCGCAGGATATGGCTTGGTCACTGGCAATGTGAACGCCTCGACCGTCCTCGAATATCTCGGTGCATCGGTCGGCCGAGTCACCGCCGCGGTCGGTTCTGTCGCGAGCGGCCTCACGTCGCTGTTCATGATCTTCGTGCTCGGCATCTTCATTGTCATGGAGCCGCGCCTGTACGAGCGCGGCTTTGGCTGGTTCGTCCCCATCGAAAAGCGCACCGATTTCTACGACATGTCGCGCGCCATGGGATCGACGCTGCGGCGGCTGATGGCGGGGCGCCTGCTGGGCATGGTGGTCGAAGGCGTCGCGACGGGCATCCTGCTCGCGGTCTATGGCATTCCCCTCGCCGCGCTGATCGGGCTGCTCACCGGACTGCTCGTGTTCATCCCCAACATTGGCGCGATTCTGTCGGGTGTCTTGATGGTGCTGGTCGGTTTTTCGGTGAGCACCGACGCCGGGCTTTATGCCTTTGCCGTCTACCTCATCGTCCAGACCATTGACGGCTACGTCATCGTGCCGATGGTCGCCAAACGGACTGTCGATCTTGCCCCGGCGCTGGTGCTCGGCGCGCAGCTGATTTTCGGGACTTTGTTCGGCATCCTCGGGCTGGCGCTGGCCGATCCGATCGTGGCGTTGCTCAAGGTCGCTCTCACCAAAGGCGCGGAGCATCGCCACCGCGACGCGCCCTCCACCGATATCGCAACGCAACCTGCCCTCGGCTCCAGAGCGCCGAGCATCCGCGCGCGCTGGCTCGCCATGCGGGGGCGCGCATCCTAGGATGGCAGGCGCCCGCAATCACGTCTGATTGATGCGCGGCGGTGGCGCGGGGATCGCGGGTCGGCAGGGCCGAGGGTGAGGCGCCGCGGGTGAGGCGCCGCGCGTACTACGCCCCACCCGATCGGTCTCAGCTCAGAGCTTCTGCGCCATTTCCAGATAATGCTGCAGCGTCGGGATGGTCTCCCGTGCGAGCGCGGCCGTGGTGGCGAAGTTCGATTGGGCCTGGCGCTGATATTTCTCGATGCCCTTGCGGTGATCGTCGCGCATCAACTTGCCGAATTCGCGGTCGAAGGCGGGGCCGCGCAGGCCCTGCAGCTTTTCGTAGTTGCGCTGGCGTTCCTCGGTCGCTTCATCGCGCAGGGTGATGCCCGCCTGCGCGGCCCGCGCCGCCAGCCGGACGCGGTGAGCGCCGTGATCGCGTTCGAGCATGCGGCCATATTCCTTGCCTGTCTCGCTCGTAGCGCGCTCCTGGGCGAGACGGCCGATCTGCGTTTCGCCGAAGTCGCCCTTGGCAGCTTTAACGATGAACGCGGAGTCGATGCTGCTGGGGTCGACATTGGCGGGGGTCGTGGCTGACGGCGCAGTTGCAGGTGCCGTCTTCGTCACCTCGGTCGAAGCGGTGCGATCGGCGGCTGACGCTGGCACCCCGACACGGCGAGGGCGAGCGCGAGCGCGGTCGAGGTCAACGCGGTTCTGGTGATATCGTCATCGATTCAATCCTTCGCGGTTGAACCAACTGGCGAAGAGGCTGTTTCCGGCTTCCGGCCTGTGATCATCGCCAGCGATGGTTAACGCGTTGCCTGCCTAGGTTAGCTTTGCGCCCCAAATTCGGTCGTTCGGCCTTGTCGCCTACGATCCCGAAAGCCGCCGTTCGTTCGCCAGCGCTCAACTGGTTCAGACCCGACATTGCGCTGACGGCCCAGCAGGTGTGGCCACAATTATATTCGGAGTGCAGCAATCAGGGCGTCCCGAGCCATGGCCACGCGCGGGTGGCGCAGCGATGAGCGTGCCCAGACGAGGTAGTAAGCGTTGCGCGGTACCGTGACTGGGGCAGGTATCTCGATCAGCGTGCAGGCCGAGCGTTCGCCGCGGGTGAGATAGCCGGGCAGTACCGTCCAGCCGAGGCCCGCGCACAATCCCGATCGCAACACTCTCAAATCGGGCGCGGTCAAGACGGGCTGGTTCGTCAGCTCGATCTGGTTTGCCTCAAGCCAGGTTCGTAGCAGCGGCCGGTCGAGGTCGTAGGCGAGGTGGGCCGTCCGGTTGAGCCCTTCGCCCAGCGGCAAATTGGTAATCCGCGCTGCCACGGCGGGCGAGGCGACGGCGTGCAGGTGCTCTTCGCCCAGCGCATGGAAGGCCAGCCGCGGATCTTCGGGTTGCGAGGCGGTGACGGCCAGGTGCACCTTGTCTTCAAGCAGCATGGCATAGAGCGCCTCGCGCCCGCCGATATGCAGGCGCAGGTCCAGCCCTGCTTCCAGCAGCGGAGCCAGCCTTGGCGTTATCATTTCGCCCAGCAGGTCCGACGGCGCGGCGATGTGGACCGTGCCCGAGATGCGCGACGAGCGGGCCCGCGCGCTGGCCAGTGCCGATTCCGCCGTGTCGAGGCTGCTTCCGATCGAAGCCGCCAGATCGTCGGCAATCGCGGTCGGTCGGACACCCCGCGAATGGCGATCGAACAAGGGACGGCCCAATTGCGCCTCGAGCGATGCGATGTGATGCGACGCAGCCGGTTGGGTAATGCCGATTGCCCGGGCCGCCTCGCTCAGTGAACGACGGCGGTAGACTTCGACGAAGGTGCGCAACTGCAGGAGGGACATTGCTGTTCCATAAGCGGATTTATGGCCGTCCGCCATTCCCGCTGGATTTCATGATGCCGTTCCCGGCGTATCTAAGCCGCCGAAAGGCACGATCGAATGCGCAATCGCCGCCAACTGCTGAAAGCTCTCACCGCTGTCTTCGTGGCGGGTGCGGCTGCGCCGGTTGCGTTTGCTCGTGTCCCCGACATCAATGGAAAAGGACAATTGACGATGACCCGCATTCTGATGGTGGCCACCTCCGCCGACCGTATGACTCCCGGCACCGAACCGACGGGTGTCTGGCTCGAGGAACTTACCACCCCGTACTACGCGTTCCGCGATGCGGGCGCCGAGGTGACGCTGGCCTCGATGAAGGGCGGCGCCATCCCCGTCGACCAGCGCAGCGTCAATGCCGACGGCGAGAACGACGCTTCGGTCGAGCGCTATCTGAAGGACGAGGCCCTGAAGGCCGAGGTTCTCGGCACGCCAGTGTTCACCAGCATCGATCCCGCCGGCTACGACGCGCTGTTCCTGCCCGGTGGCCACGGCACCATGTTCGATTACCCCGGCAGCGACGAACTGGCCCGCCTGGTCGAACGCTTCGACCGCGAAGGCAAGATCGTCGCCGCCGTCTGTCATGGACCGGCTGGGCTGGTCTCGGCGAAGAAGGCCGATGGCACGCCCTTCGTCGCCGACCGCCGTGTCGCGGGCTTCACCGACAGCGAGGAACGTGCGGTCGGCCTCGACAAGGCCGTGCCGTTCCTCCTCGAAACACGTCTCAAGGAACTCGGCGGCAAGCACGAGGGCGGCCCCGATTTTGCCCCCTTCGCCCTGCGCGACGGCAATCTGGTGACCGGTCAGAACCCCGCCAGCGCGGCGCGCACCGCGGAGCTCGTGATGGAAGCCCTCAAGGAAGTCGCCTGATCATGCGCTATCTCCACACCATGCTGCGCGTCGCCGATCCCGAGGCGGCGATCCGGTTCTTCACGCTGCTGGGTCTCAAGGAGACCCGGCGCATGGAGCACCAGGCCGGGCGTTACACGCTGATCTACCTTGCCGCCGACGAGGATTTCCGCGGCGACGGCGAGCGGGGCGATGCCGAAGTCGAGCTGACGTACAACTGGCCGCCCGAGGATGGCAGCCCTGCCGAGACATACACGGGGGGCCGAAACTTCGGCCATCTCGCCTACCGGGTCGACGACATCTACGAGACGTGCGCGCGGCTGCAGGCGGGCGGCGTGACGATCAATCGCCCCCCGCGCGACGGATACATGGCGTTCGTCCGCTCGCCGGACGGGATCTCGATCGAACTGCTGCAGCAGGGCGAACACAAGGCTCCGGCCGAACCCTGGGCCTCCATGCCCAACACGGGCGAATGGTGATGGCGAGATTGTTCGAACCGATTGAGGTTGGCGGGCTGCGGCTCGCCAACCGCATCGTCATCGCTCCGATGTGCCAGTATTCGGCCGAGAACGGCGAGATGACCGACTGGCACCAGATGCATCTCGGGCAGTTGGCGCTCTCGGGCGCGGGCGCGCTGACGATCGAGGCGACCGCGGTCAGCCCGGAAGGGCGCATCACCTACGGTGACGTCGGCCTGTACGATGACCGTACCGAAGCGGCGATGCAAAGCGTGCTCGAAAGTGTGCGCCGTTGGTCGGACATGCCGATGATCATCCAGCTGGCCCATGCCGGCCGCAAGGCGAGCTGCGCCAAGCCGTGGCACGGCGGAACGCAGATCGCCCCCGATGCGGAGAATGGCTGGCAGACCGTGGCACCCAGCGCCATTCCCTTCGCTCCGGACGACCATCCCCCTGTCGAACTGGACAAGCCGGCTCTTGCCCGCATCCGGGAGGCCTTCGCCGACGCCGCCCGCCGCGCCGGAAGGCTGGGCATCGATGCCGTCCAGATCCACGCTGCGCACGGTTATCTGCTCCACGCGTTTCTTTCGCCAATCTCCAACCGCCGCGCCGATGAATACGGCGGCAGCCTCGACAACCGGATGCGGTTCCCGCTCGAGGTGTTCGATGCCGTGCGCGAAGCGTTTCCCGCCGACCGCCCGGTCACCGTCCGCGTTTCGGGGACCGATTGGGTCGAAGGCGGCTGGACAGCGGAGGAAACCGCAAGGTTCGCGCAGGAACTGGAGCGGCGCGGCTGCGCGGCGATCCACATCTCCAGCGGCGGGCTTGACCCGCGCCAGCAGATCCCTGTCGGCCCCGGCTATCAGGTGCCGCTGGCGCGGGCAGTCAAGGACGCGGTCGCCATGCCTGTAATCGCTGTCGGCTTAATCACCGATCCGCATCAGGCGGAGCGCATCCTCGAAGACGGCCATGCCGACGCCATAGCAATTGCGCGCGCTGCGCTGTGGGATCCGCGCTGGCCCTGGCACGCCGCCGCCGCGCTTGGCGCCTCGGTCAAGGCACCGCCCCAATATCTCCGCTCCGAACCGCACGAGGCGGGCCGCGTTCTCAAGGAAATGTCCCTATGAAGACCTCCGCCAAACTGCTTCTAGCCGCGGGCGCTGCCCTCTCGCTCGCCGCCTGCGCGACGACCCGCGAGGGTGCATCCGCGCCCCAAATCGAACGGGTCGCGACCTTCGATGGCGCGATGCCGACTGGCGTGACCGTCGCCCCCGACGGGCGCATCTTCGTCAACTTCCCGCAATGGGGCGACAACGCGCCGTTCACGGTGGCCGAGCTGGTCGACGGCAAGGCGGTGCCCTATCCCGACGCCGCGACCAACCGTCCCGATCCGGCCGACCCGGCGGGGCATTTCATATCGGTGCAGAGCGTGGTGGCCGACGGCGCCAATCGCCTCTGGGTGCTCGACACGGCGGCTCCCAATTTCTCGCAGCCGCAGGCCGGCGGTGCAAAGCTCGTGGCAATCGACCTCGCGACCGACCGGGTGGTGAAGACGATCGTCCTGCCGCCCAGCGTGGTGCTCCCCACGACCTACCTCAACGACGTGCGCTTCGATCTGCGTCAGGGCGCCGAGGGCGTCGCCTACATCACCGACAGCAGCAACGCCGGCGTCGGCGGCATCATCGTCGTCGATATCGCCAGCGGGCGTGCGATCCGGCGCCTGTCGAACCATGCGACGACCAACCCGGAGCCCGGCTTCACCCCGGTTGTCGACGGCGCGGTGCTCATGAACCGCCCGGCTGACGGCCCCACGACGCCGGTCGCGATCGCAAGCGACGCGATTGCGCTCAGCGCCGACGGCAGCCTGCTGTATTACGGACCGCTGTCGGGTCGCACGCTGCACGCGGTGCCCACAGCGATGCTGCGCGATCCCGCGGTGTCCGAGGAGGAGCTGGGCCGCGCGGTCCGCAGCCTGGGGCGCAAAGGCGCCTCGGACGGGATTGCCGAGGACGACAACGGCCGCGTGTTCGCCGGCGATTACGAGAACAACGCAATCCGCGTGCTCGACCAGGGCCGCTGGACGACGGTGGTCAGCGACCCGCGCATCAGCTGGCCCGACACGCTGTCGATCGGCACCGACGGCTATCTCTACTTCACTGCCAACCAGCTTCACCGCCAACCCGGCTTCCACGGCGGGCGGGACTTGCGCCGCAAGCCCTACGAACTGCTCCGCATCAAAGTGGGCGCCGGGCCCGTCCTATTGCGCTCGCAGTGATCCCATCACGCCGGGCAGGCTCGCGCGGGGCCGCGATCCGGCGCAAATCAACATCTGAAATGAAGGAAATACAGTCATGACCAAGGGTATCGCAGGCAAGGTCGTTCTCATTACCGGCGGCAGCAGCGGTATCGGCGCGGAAACCGCGCGGCTTCTCGCTGATCGCGGCGCCAAGGTGGCCATCGCCGCCCGGCGCAAGGACAGGCTCGACGAGGTCGTCGCGGACATCGCCGGAAATGGCGGCACGGCACGGAGCTACGCGCTCGACGTCACCGACAAGGCGGCGGTCCAGTCTGTCGTCGCCGCGATCATTGCCGATTTCGGCCGCCTCGATGTGCTGATCAACAACGCCGGGCTGATGCCGATCCGTCCGATGGCCGAGGTCAACACCGACGAGTGGGACCAGATGATCGACGTCAATCTGAAGGGTACGCTCTACGGCATCGCGGCGGCCCTTCCCGGCTTTCTCGAGCAGGGCAACGGCCACATCATCAACCTGAGCTCGGTTGCGGGCATCAAGGTCTTCGCACCGGGCGGCACGGTTTATTCCGGCACCAAGTTCGCCGTCAGCGCGATCAGCGAGGGCTTGCGTCAGGAGGTGGGCGAAAAGGTCCGGGTCACGTCAATCGAGCCAGGAGCCGTTGAAAGCGACTTGAAGTTCACGACGTCGGGCACGGCTGCCGAGACGGTTCTCGACTTCTACAAGCGGGCGATCCCGGCGGCATCGGTAGCGCGTGCTATCGCGTTCGCTGTCGAACAGCCTGATGACGTCGACATCAACGCGATCGTCATCCGGCCGACCGCACAGGAGTTCTGATTTCGACCGGGAGGCGGGGCCGCGTGCGCTCCGCCTCATGGGGAACGTACCGGCCCGCTTGCCCGTTAATTTGCCGAATAATATCTGTTCGTTTCACTTGAGGAATAAATTATGCCCAAACTTGCCCTGTATGTACCGCTGAAGGCCAAGCCCGGAAAAGAACGCGATGTCGCAGATTTCCTGACCTCGGCATTGCCGCTCGTTCAAGCTGAGTCGGGCACTCTGACCTGGTACGCGATCGAGGGAGGTCCCGGTGAGTACGCGATCTTCGATTCGTTCGACACCGAGGAGGATCGGCAGGCCCATCTTGACGGCAAGGTTGCCGCCGCACTGATGGACAAGGCAGAAGAACTGTTTTCCGAACCGCCGCAGATTCACAAGTTCACCCTGCTGGCCGCGAAATAGCGGAGCGGTCGGCACGCTAGCGCGTCGCTCTCATCGCCCGCGTGGGGGAGGGACCTGCGCGCGGCGGGGTGTGTTGAGCGGCTTTCCCAGAACTGGCCAAGGATACACACCATGCTTACCACCCAGACGCTCGACCTGAACGACGCGCGGACAATCATCGATGCGGGGATCGCGGAGGCCGAGCGGATCGGAAACCCGATGAACATCGCGGTGGTGGATGCGGGCGGATGCCTGCTAGCGTTCGCGCGAATGGACGATGCGTGGCGCGGCAGCGTCGACATCGCGATCGGCAAGGCGTGGACGGCGCGCGCGTTCGACGTGGAGACCAAGGCGCTGGAGAAGCTCGCCCAGCCGGGCGCCGACTTTTACGGCATCCATGCCTCCAACGACGGCAAGGTGATGATCTTCGCCGGGGGCGTGCCGATCAAGGAGGGCGAGACGGTGATCGGCGCGGTGGGCGTATCGGGCGGCACCGGCAAGCAGGACCAAGGCGTGGTCGAGGCGGCGGCGCAGGCGTTCGCGCGCGGCTGAACCTTAGAGCGCGGTGCCGGCTCAGTTAACGGCGGCGGGCTCGGGCGCCGGCCAGTGCAACGTAAAGCCCTACAACCGGCGACTGATTAAGCTTATCGAGCAAGACCGGGCCAATCCTGTCCAGATCATCTCGCACCGACTGCAGCTTGATCAGACACCAGACGCCCTCAAGCATTTCGACGATCGCGATGCTGATCGGACGAAGGTCGTATTCAAGCCAGGCATCTGAACCCAGTCTTCGACGGAATAGGAGAGGAATTATGACTTTAGAAGGCAAATCAATTGCCATTCTGATCGCACCCCGCGGGACGGAAGAACCAGAATTCTCGAAGCCCAAGCAAGCTATCGAAAAGGCTGGCGGCAAAGTGACCGTGGTCAGTTTCGAAGCGGGCGTGGCTCGCACAGTCAATAACGATCTCGACGAGGGCAGCAGCTGTACCATCGATAAGACGTTTTCCGAGGTCAAAGCCGACGATTTCGACGGACTTGTTGTCCCCGGAGGGACTGTCGGCGCCGACAAGCTGCGCGGGAGCGACGAGGCAATTGGTTTCATCCGGGCTTTCTTCGATCAGAAGAAACCTGTTGCGGCTATATGCCATGCACCCTGGACATTGATCGAGGCGGGCGTGCTTCAGGGTCGTACCTTGACGTCTTACTCGACGTTGAAGGTCGATATCGAGAACGCCGGCGGTACATGGACCAATGAGGAAGTCGTGGTCGACAACGGCCTTGTTACCAGCCGCGATCCCGATGATCTGCCCGCCTTCTGCGCCAAACTCGTTGAAGAAATCGCGGAAGGTGTGGGCGCTGGGCCCGCGGCCGCGATTTAAGACAGGGCGGTTTCGACGAACCATGTGAGGGCCCGCTCCCTGGACAAGGCCAGCACAAACAGGCGTAGCGGATGGCCGGCGATTGGCTCTCCGCTACGCCGCGTACGAGACGAACACGGCGAGCACTAAATCCCCAAGCCGGGTCACCCGCGGCGACACATCGCCGGCTCCCGCTTCCAGATGCCACCTTTTCGGCGTCCGTGCGGTTGAGATTCGTCTGATCGAACGTGCGTTCGGCCAGATTTACGACCTATAGTGCCGCCTTGAGATAGCGGGCGGTGAGACTGCCTTCCGCTTCCGCAACGACGCCAGGGACGCCGCTGGCAACGATACGGCCGCCATCTTCCCCGGCTCCCGGTCCCAAATCGATGACCCAGTCCACCTGTGCGATGGCGCGCATGTCATGTTCGACGACGACGACCGTATTACCGGCGTCGACGAGGCCCTGCAGGTGGTGCATCAGCCGGTCGGCATCGGAGGGGTGGAGCCCCGAAGTTGGCTCGTCGAGGATGTAGATCGTGTTGCCGCGCTGGGCGCGTTGCAGTTCAGTCGCCAGCTTGATACGCTGCGCCTCCCCGCCAGACAGCTCGGTCGCCGGCTGACCGAGCCTCAGATAGCCAAGACCGATCTCCCGCAACACGTCGAGGGAGCGCATCACAGATGCCTCGCCAGCGAAGAAATCGCACGCATCGTCAACCGTCAGTTCGAGCACCTGGGCGATATTGCGCCCGTTCCATTCGACTTCGAGCGTTTGCGGGTTGTAGCGAGAGCCATGACAGGTCGAGCACGGGGCAAAAACGCTCGGCAGGAACAGCAGCTCCACCATGACGTATCCCTCGCCCTCGCACACAGGGCAGCGGCCTTGCGCGACGTTGAACGAGAACCTTCCCGGGCTGTAGTGCCGCCGGCGGGCGAGCGGCGTATCTGCGAAGATCCGTCGCACATGGTCGAACATGCCGCTGTAGGTGGACAGGTTCGAGCGCGGCGTGCGGCCGATCGGCTTCTGATCGACCCTCACGAGCCTGCGAACATGCTCCATGCCTGCGACAATGCGTCCTTCAGTGTCGTTCTGCGCAACATCGAGCAGCGGATCGATATCCTCTTCCTCGGCCACGGGGGAGCCGCCGAGGTGTTCCGTGACGAGCTCGGGCAGCGCCTGACTGACCAGACTGGATTTGCCTGATCCCGAAACGCCGGTGACAGCGGTGAAGCAACCGATGGGAAACTCGACGTCGAGACCATGGAGATTGTTCCGCCTGATCCCTTCAAGGCGTAGCCATGCCTTGGGATCGCGCGGTGTGCGCTCACTGCGGAGCGGCTCTGCGAACAGGTAGCGGCGGGTGATCGAAGTCTCGACGTCGGCAAGCCCCTCTATCGGCCCGCTGTAGAGGATTTCACCGCCCTTTTCCCCGGCTCCTGGCCCGACGTCGACGAGCCATTCCGCGCGGCGGATTACGTCGAGATCATGTTCGACGACGAACAGGGAGTTGCCCGCCGCCTTGAGACGCTCGAGGATGGTGAGCAAGGCTTCGCTATCTGCCGGGTGCAAACCTGCCGAAGGCTCGTCGAGCACATAGACCACCCCGAAAAGCTGTGACGACAATTGCGTGGCAAGCCGCAAGCGCTGCAGCTCTCCGGAGGAGAGCGTCGGCGTGCTGCGGTCGAGCGAAATGTAGCCAAGGCCAAGATCGATCAGCGGGTCCAGCCGTTCGATCAATTCGCAGGCGAGGCGTTGGGCAGCGATCCGCTTTTCGTCGGAGAGATTGGGCGTGCGGCGTACGTCGGGCGCGCTCTTGTGCGCAGAGCCGCCCGCCGCAACCCGTTGTTCGACCGCTGCATCGCGGGCCGCTTTTTCCAGAACATGGCCCTTTGAGGTGTCGGAGACCGCCCCATACGCGCCTTGCGCGACGGGCATCAGCAAGTCCTTCAGCTTGAGCACCGTCAGGTCGCCGAACTCGGCAATGTCGAGGCCGGCGAATTTGACCGAGAGGGCTTCGCGCTTCAGGCGCTTTCCGTCGCAGGTCGGGCAATCGCGGCCGATGATATATTGCGAGACGCGCTTCTTCATCAGCGCGCTTTTCGTGTTGGCGAAGGTTTCCAGCACATAGCGGCGCGCGCCGGTGAAGGTGCCCTGGTAGCTCGGCTCCAAGCCGCGCTTGAGCGCCGTCCGGGTCTGTTCGGGCGTCAGGCCCGCATAGACCGGCACCGTCGGCGCCTCGTCAGTGAAGAGGATCCAGTCGCGATCCTTTTTCGGCAGGTCGCGCCACGGCGTATCGACGTCGTAGCCGAGCGAAACGAGGATATCGCGCAGGTTCTGGCCATGCCAGGCGGCCGGCCAGGCGGCGATCGCCCGGTCGCGAATGGTGAGGCTGTCATCAGGAACCATCGTCTCTTCGGTCGCGTCATATACGCGGCCGATGCCGTGGCAGGTCGCGCAGGCCCCCGCGACCGTGTTGGGGGAGAAATCCTCCGCATAGAGCATGGGTTGATGGCGCGGATATTCGCCGACGCGCGAATAGAGCATCCGCACCAGGCTGGAGAGCGTCGTCACGCTGCCGACCGAGGATCGCGCGTTGGCCGAGCCGCGCTGCTGCTGCAACGCGACCGCAGGCGGCAGACCATCGATCGCGTCGACCTCGGGCACGCCGGCCTGGTCGATCAGGCGACGGGCATAGGGCGCAACCGATTCCAGATACCGCCGCTGGGCTTCGGCATAAAGGGTGCCGAACGCGAGCGATGACTTGCCCGAGCCCGATATGCCGGTGAACACTACGAAGGCGTCTCGCGGTACATCGACGTCAATATTTTTGAGGTTATTCTGGCGCGCGCCGCGAACCTGCACGCAAGCGGGCGGCCCCGCATGCCCATGATCGGTGGCCGGCGTCGCCGCGTGTACATCCTTGCTCTTCAATTCAGTCTTCCTGCCCTATACCCCCGTGCAGCCCGTGGTTCATCACAGTCGGGTAACAGATGAATGCATATCCCCGCGTTGCCCATTTGCCAGAGCGCGCGTCATCATGGCTGGGGCGAGCCATGATGACGCCCGACTTGTCGATACGAGCCTCGCGCCGCTTCGGATCGGTGGGTCAGTAGTGAATGACCGTGCGGATCGACTTGCCTTCGTGCATCAGTTCGAACGCCTCGTTGATCTCCTCCAAACCCATCGTGTGGGTAACGAACGGGGCCAGATCGATATCGCCCCTCATCGCGTCCTCGACCATGCCCGGGAGCTGTGTCCGTCCCTTGACGCCGCCGAAAGCGGACCCCTTCCATACGCGGCCCGTGACGAGCTGGAATGGGCGGGTGGAGATTTCCTCGCCCGCGCCGGCAACGCCGATCACGATCGACTGACCCCAGCCACGGTGCGCAGATTCAAGCGCGGCGCGCATGACGTGAACGTTGCCGATGCACTCGAAGGTATGATCGATGCCCCAGCCCGTCATCTCGATCAGCACTTGCTGGATGGGCTTGTCATGGTCCTTGGGGTTGATGCACTCGGTCGCACCGAACCGGCGTGCCAGCTCGAACTTGGACGGATTGGTGTCGATGGCGATGATGCGACCCGCTTTCGCCTGGCGCGCACCCTGAATCGCCGCGAGGCCGATGCCGCCCAGGCCGAACACGGCGACCGAGTCTCCGGGCTGGACCTTGGCGGTATTGTGGACTGCGCCGATGCCGGTCGTGACGCCGCAGCCCAGCAGGCAGACATGTTCGGGGTTTGCCTCGGGATTGATCCTGGCGAGCGAGACTTCGGCGACGACAGTATATTCACTGAAGGTCGAACAGCCCATGTAGTGATAGAGGGGCTGGCCATTGTACGAAAAGCGGGTCGTGCCATCGGGCATCAAGCCCTTGCCCTGCGTTTCGCGGACAGCGACGCACAGGTTGGTCTTGCCCGACAGACAGAAGTCGCACTTGCCGCACTCGGCGGTGTAGAGCGGAATCACGTGATCGCCCGGCCCGACGCTGGTGACGCCTTCACCGATCTCGACAACGATGCCCGCGCCCTCGTGGCCCAGAACCACCGGGAAAACACCCTCCGGATCGCTCCCCTCCAGCGTGTACGCGTCGGTGTGGCACACACCGGTGTGCGTCACCCGTATGAGGACTTCGCCTTTCCGCGGTGGGGCGACATCGATCTCGACGATTTCGAGTGGCTTGCCCGCCTCGAAGGCAACAGCGGCGCGAGATTTCATGTTGGGATACCCTAGTTGAGTTAAACTGATTGCTGGTGCGAGGCCGTTGCGTCGGAGCCATCGCTCGCTCCCCCCGGTTTGCCGGTCAGACCGTGACGACGACCTTGCCGATCTGTTCGTTCGATTCGAGGAAGCGGTGCGCGTCCTGGACGGCGTCGAGCGGGAAGGTGCGCGCGATCCGCGGCTTTAGCGCGCCCGATTCCAGACCCGCCACGATGAACGCCTTGGCGCGATCGAGGGCGGCGTCATCCGAGACGATCTCGCTGTAGAGATACCCCTTGAGCGTGAGGCTCTTGCCCAGCACGGAGAACAACGGAAACGGCGTCGGTTCGTCGCTGAGCGCGCCATATTCGAGCAGGATGCCGCCGCGTGCCATGCTCGCGGTCAGAAGTTCGAGCAACGGTCTGGCAGCGCGGCTACGAGGCGACATCGATGGCCGATCTGGTGGCGGAGACCGGCGTCGCCGCCGCCAGTCTCTATGCAGCGTTTGGCAACAAGGCGGGGCTGTTCGCGGCGGTGATCGAGCGCTACGCCGCGACGTTCAGCGTCCACCTCTATGCCCCCATCAACGATCCGGCATTGTCCACCTACGATGCCGTCAAAGGCCTGCTGGAACGAGCGGCGTCATCCTTCTCGGAACCCGGAACGCCGGCCGGCTGTTTCATGTATTCGGCAGCGGCAGCCGTTTCGCCGGCGTCCGCCGCCATTGAATGCCTGCTGCGCGACAAGCGTATCGCGGCGGAGGCCCTCCTGATCGAGCGTCTGCAACGCGGCGCCGCGCAGGGCGAGCTTGCGGCCAATGCCGATCCGGCCGTGCTGGGCAAATTCTTCAATACGGTCATGGAAGGCATGTCCGTTCAGGCACGCGACGGAGCTACGATCGACGAACTGCTCTCCATTGCCAGAATGGCACTGGATCGATGGCCGGCTGCGGTATGATCGTTACAGGGTGGTCATCTTCCTCTCTGCCTTCCGCGACCAGACAATCGAACTCATCTCATAGGACGAAAGAACATGCAACACTTGACACTGCCAGGCGGGGAAGTGGTTCCTTCACTGGGTCAAGGGACCTGGAAGATGGGCGAACGTGCCGAGCGCCGATCCGATGAGATCGCCGCGCTACGCGCCGGTGTCGAACTGGGCATGACGCTCATCGATACGGCCGAAATGTACGGCGATGGTGCGGCGGAAACGCTGATATCCGAGGCGCTGGGCAGCGTTCGCGACGAGTTGTTCATCGTCAGCAAGGCATATCCGCACAACGCATCGCGCTCCCGCCTTGCCGGTGCGTGCGAGGCGAGCCTGAAGCGGCTCGGCACCGACCGGCTGGACCTCTACCTACTCCACTGGCGGGGATCGGTGCCGCTCGCCGAGACAGTGGAGGCATTGGAGGCGCTCAAATCGGCAGGAAAGATCCGGCACTGGGGTGTCAGCAATCTCGATACCGATGATATGGAAGAGCTTGTCGCCGCGGGCGGGGATGGCTGCGTGACCGATCAGATCCTCTACAATCTGGTCCGCCGAGGTCCCGAATTGGACCTGCTGCCGTGGCTCGCCGAGCGTAGCATACCGGTCATGGCGTATAGTCCGGTCGAGCAGGGGCGGCTTTCTACGCACCCCGCTCTCGACAAAATTGCAACCGAGGTTGGTGCAACCCCGGTGCAGGTCGCCCTTGCGTGGACGTTGCGGCGCGACGGTCTCATCGCGATCCCCAAAGCGAGTTCAGTCGCCCATGTGCGGGAGAACCGCGCGGCGGCCGATATCGTTCTTTCCGACGCTCAGCTTGCGACACTCGACGCGGCATTTCCCAGGCCACGCGACCGCCGTCCACTCGAGATGCTTTAGCGCCGGATGGCGATATTATCGCTGGAAGGGACAAGACGCAAACCGCATCGGCGGTAGGCGCGCAGCGGTGCGGCGGTCGGACCAGTGTCGACACCGCTATCGGGCGGGTGCTGCGCGACTGACGGTTCGGGAACCAGGCCTATCGCGCCCCTGTCCCCCATTCTGCTCCTAGCCTCCATGAATAACCGTCTGACCGTTCTTACCGTCTATGGGGAGTATCCGAGCTGGCAGGGCATCCAGCCAAGGGCGTCATTCTTGTCCATCGGGTGCTCTTGATCGAAGCTTGGGCGGCCTAACTGTCAGCAGACACCGCGCTGCCTGAGTTTCCAAATCTCGACCGCCCTTGCCGCGGCGCTGATGGCGATTTTCGAGGAGGTTGAAGCGTGAGCCTGAAATCGCAAGTCAAGCGCCAGGGCCCGCGCAAAGCCTTCATCTACCTCAGGCTGTCGGTCGACAAGGAAAATGGCAACGCGCAGTCGATCGAGGCACAGCGTCACGCCATTGAAGAATTTGCGGCGTCCCGGAATATCGAAATCGTCGGCGAGTTTGTGGATAGCGGCTTGAGCGGTCAGTTCGCCGAGCGAATGGCGGCAAATCGCGCCAAACTCGCAGCCGTCACCAGCCGTATCGAAACACTGGAAGTCCAGCTGGCACATGGCCGTCGCCGGATCACCGAGGCGCACATCGATCGCTTCGGCGCGCTGCTGTCGGAAAAGCTGCGCAACGAAGACGCGCCACTTCGGTCCGCCTACCTCCGCATGTTTGTGTCAGAGGTGAGCGTCTCGGAACGCAAGATCGTCGTTTCCGGTCCTATGGCAGCCCTCGAGAGGGGCGCCACCGCGGCAGTACTGCGGCCAAAGGCCGTAGTGCCCAGCTTTGACCGGAAATGGTGCCCCAGGCCGGACTCGAACCAGCATGCCTTGCGGCGTTCGATTTTGAGTCGAATGCGTCTACCATTCCGCCACTGGGGCACGCTCGGCCGCCATAGCGCCGTCGTCGGCCCGTGCAAGGCGTGGCGCTATTTCTTGAGGTCGCGGGCGATGGTCTTGGCGGTCGCCTTGCCGAACGGTGGCTTCAGCCCCGCGAGCTTGGCAACGTCGACCCGCGCTTGGCGGTAGACCGACTTGGCGTGGCTGAAGGTGCGGAAGCCGTCGATACCATGGTACGCTCCCATGCCCGACGGACCGACCCCACCAAAGGGCAGATCTTCCTGCGCGACATGAAAAATCACGTCGTTGACCGTCACCCCGCCCGAAATGGTCGTGTCGAGCACGCGGCGTTCCTCGTCGCGGTCGGGGCCGAAATAATAGAGGCCGAGCGGGCGTGGGTTGGCGTTGACGTAGGCGACCGCCTCCCCCGCGCTGGGCGTAGTGCGGATGGGGAGGACCGGGCCGAAAATCTCCTCCTGCATCAGTTTCATGTCGTCGGTGACCCCGCGCACGATGTGGAGTGGCATCTTGCGACTGTTGGCGCTGGCGAAATCCTCGTTGGCCGGGTTGATGACGGTGACGTCCGCGCCCTTGTCACGGGCATCGTCGATCAGTCCGGTGAGCCGGGCGTGGTGCCGGTCGTTGACCACCGACGTATAATCATCGTTAGCGAGGAGCGTCGGATACATCGCCTTGACGCTCGCCCCCAGCGCCTCGACGAACGCACCCTCGCGCGCCGCGTCGATCATTACATAGTCGGGCGCGAGACAGATTTGCCCTGCATTCATCATCTTGCCCATCGCCACCTTGTCCGCGACTTCGCCGAGGTTGGCGCCCTGCCCGACGATCACCGGCGATTTGCCACCTAACTCAAGCGTCAGAGGCACCAGATTGTCGGCAGCCGCCCGCGCGACGTGCCGACCGATGCTGGTTGCGCCAGTGAAGATGAGGTGGTCCCACGGCAATTTGGTGAACGCCTCCCCCACCGCCGGGCCGCCGGTGACGACGGCAAATTCATCCTCCGCGAAATATTGCGGCACGAGCCGGGCAAACATTTCGGAGACGCGCGGCGTGAACTCTGAGGGCTTGGCGATGGCGCGATTGCCCGCCGCGAACACGCCGGCGAGCGGCCCCATGACGAGACCGATTGGAAAGTTCCAGGGCGCGACGATCCCGACCACGCCCTTCGGCTGATACTCGACCCGCGCCGACGCGCCGAGCAGCCCCAGCGGAAACATCGGCGAGCGTTTTTCCGGCCGCATCCAGCGCTCGACATGCTTGCGCGCGTGCTTGAGCGCATTGGCGCCCGCGAGCACGTCGCTGATCAGGGTAAGCTCCCGCGAGCGGTTGCCGAAATCCTCCGACGCGGCGCGAGCCCAGTCGTCGGCGTGATCGATCATCAGCGCGATGGCCCGCGTCAGCCGATCCTTGCGCACGGCGGCACTGACCGGAAGCTCAGTCGTAAATGCCGCGCGCGCACGTTCGAGGAGTGCTGCCATTGCCTCCAGGCTGGTCTCGGCAACGCGCGGCGCATCGGCCAGCGGCGGGAGGTCGGCAGCGAGCGTGGCCATCGGCAATGCATCCTGTAAACAACGATGTCAGCAATGCAGCATCGCCACCCGTCGCGTGCAAGCGAAAAGGGGGCGCTCCGCCAACGCGGAACGCCCCCTTTCTCCCGCACCAGGGCGCAGACGATTAGCTGCGGGTGCGCGTGCGCACGGTCGTGCGGTGCGACGTGCCGCGCGGGGTGACGCGCGTCGTGTGGCTGCGAGTCGAGCGCATCGTCGTGCCGCGATTGGTCGTGGCGCGCGTGCTACGGCGCGTCGTGCTCATCGTCATCCCACGCTCGTGCGCCTGAATGCAGTTGTCGGTGACCGTTCGGCCGCAGACCGGGTAGTCCTGGTTGCCCATATTGGTCGTACCGGGCTGCATATTGCCCTGCATGTTGCCCTGCGTGGTGGTGGTCGTCGTGGTCGTCGTCATGTCCTGCGCGGCGGCGGGAGCGGCGAGGCCGAGCGCGGCGATGGCCGCAGCAATACCGTAACGAAGCATAGAAACTCTCCCTCACTCATCCCGCAGACGCGGGCGTGAAGGCCGAAACGCACGGCTTCGCCCAGTGTTGCATGACGAACCGCCGCCGCCAGCGACAGCGGTAATTCGCCGCCCCGTGGGTGCGGCGTCGTCAGCAAGTCAGCGCCGGCTTGCAGCCTATCGCGCCGTTACGGCGGCGATCGCGAAGCGTCGCAATCCGTGCCGGGCCGTTGCGCCCGCGGCCGCGAGCGGCCACCTTTGCGCGATGCCGCTCCACCCCACCGTCGCCACCGTCACCGAACGTATCGTCGAGCGGAGCCGCGAGTCGCGCCGTCGCTATCTCGACCTGATGACCGCCGAACGCGAGCGGGGGATGAACCGCACGCGCCTCTCATGCGGCAACCTCGCTCACGGTTTCGCCGCCGCGCTCGACGACAAGCCGCGCATCCGCAGCGGCGCGGCGATGAACATCGGCATCGTCACCTCCTACAACGACATGTTGTCGGCGCATCAGCCATATGGTCGCTACCCCGAGCGGCTGAAGCTCTACGCGCGTGAGTTCGGCGCGACGGCGCAGGTCGCGGGCGGCGTGCCCGCGATGTGCGACGGCGTGACGCAGGGGCAGCCGGGGATGGATCTCTCCCTGTTCAGCCGCGACAACATCGCGCAGGGGACGGCCATCGCGCTCAGCCACGCGATGTTCGAGGGTGCGCTGCTGCTCGGCATCTGCGACAAGATCGTGCCCGGACTGCTGATCGGCGCGCTGCGCTTCGGCCACTTGCCGATGATCTTCGTTCCCGGCGGGCCGATGCCCTCGGGCCTGCCGAACAAGGAAAAAGCCGCGGTGCGCCAGCGCTATGCGGCGGGGGAGGCCGGCCGCGACGAGCTGCTCGAGGCCGAAGCCGCCTCTTACCACAGCCCCGGCACCTGCACCTTTTACGGGACCGCCAACTCCAACCAGATGATGATGGAGCTGATGGGGCTGCACATTCCCGGCGCGGCCTTCGTCCATCCCAACACGCCGCAGCGGGAGGCGCTCAACCGGGAGGCTGTGAGTCGTCTGACGCAGATCGGGCACGGCGGTCACGACCCTCGCCCTTTGAGCGCTTGCGTCGACGAGCGCGCTATCGTCAACGCCATCGTCGGCCTGCTCGCGACGGGCGGGTCGACCAACCACGCGATCCACCTCCCCGCCATCGCCCGCGCCGCCGGGATCGTCGTCGACTGGGAGGATTTCGACCGGCTGTCGAGCGCGGTGCCGCTGCTCGCGCGGGTCTATCCCAATGGTAGCGCCGACGTGAACCATTTCCACGCCGCGGGCGGCATGGGTTTCGTCACGCGCGAGCTGCTCAATGCGGGGCTCATCCACGGCGACATTCTCACCGTTGGCGGCAGCATGACCGACTACACCTGCGCGCCTTGCCTCGTGCGCGACGGGCCCTACCCGGGCGATGCTTCGGAATTCTCGTCGATCGCCGACCCGACGCCGGGGGACGGGGGCACACGGCTCGCGTGGCAGGAGGTGGGTGCCTCCGCGAATCTCGACATTCTGCGCCCCGCCGCCGATCCCTTCGCGCCCGAGGGCGGCCTACGCCTCCTCACCGGCAACCTCGGCCGCGCGGTTATCAAGCTGAGCGCGGTGGCGCGCGGACGCTGGCGGGTGGAGGCGCCGGCGCGCGTGTTCGCCGACCAGGACGCGGTGCTGGCGGCTTTCAACGCGGGCGAGCTCGACCGCGACGTGGTGGTGGTCGTACGCTTCCAGGGCCCGCGCGCCAACGGCATGCCCGAATTGCACAAGCTGACCCCAGCGCTCGGCGTGCTGCAGGACCGCGGTTATCGCGTCGCGCTGGTGACCGACGGCCGCATGTCGGGCGCGAGCGGCAAGGTGCCCGCAGCGATTCACCTTTCCCCCGAAGCGCTGAGTCACGCCGGCGCCGCCCCCGGCCCCGTCTCGCGTCTGCGCGACGGCGACGTGGTGCGGCTCGACGGCGCGGCGGGGACGCTCGACGCATTGGTCGATGCGTCGGACTGGGCTGCACGCGGAGCCGCCCTCCCCCCGCCCCCGCCGATCGGCACGGGGCGCGAGCTGTTCGCGCTGCAACGCCTGACCGCCGACGACGCCGAACGCGGCGCCAGCGCCATGCTCGCGGCGATGGAGGGCGTGACGGGGGTGTAGCCGACCCCTTCCCCCTCATGCTGCGGCGCACTAAGTCGCGCTCAACACTCTCTCCCCGGAGCAATTCATGGCCGACAACATCGTCATCTATTCCTACGCGCGCACCCCGATGGGGGCGATGCAGGGCGCGCTCAGCGATGCGAGCGCCACCGACCTCGGCGCGGCGGCGATCAAGGCGGCGGTCCAGCGCGCGGGCGTCGAGGGCGACGACATCGACCGCGTATACATGGGCTGCGTGCTCCCGGCCGGGCTCGGCCAGGCGCCGGCGCGGCAGGCGGCGATCAAGGCGGGGCTCCCCACCAGCGTCGGCGCCACTACCGTCAACAAGGTGTGCGGGTCGGGCATGCAGACGATCATCATGGCGCATGAAGCGATCGCGGCGGGCAATGCCGACGTGATCGTCGCCGGCGGCATGGAGTCGATGACCAACGCGCCGTACCTGCTGAAAAAGCACCGCTCGGGCGCACGCATCGGCCACGACACCGCGTACGACCACATGTTCCTCGACGGACTGGAGGATGCGTACGACGCTGGCCGCGCGATGGGCACGTTCGCGCAGGACACAGCCAACGAATATCAGCTGACTCGCGAGCAGCAGGACGCTTTCTCGATCGAATCGCTACGCCGCGCGCAGGCGGCAATCGCGGACAGCAGCTTCGCCGATGAGGTCGTGCCGGTCACCATGACCACCCGCGCGGGCGAGGTTACCGTCGACACCGACGAAGCGCCCGGCCGCGGCAAGCCCGACAAGATCCCGACGCTCAAGCCCGCCTTTGCCAAGGACGGCACGATCACCGCCGCCACGTCGAGTTCGATCAGCGATGGCGCCGCGGCGCTGGTCGTCGCGCGCGAGGGCGCGGTCGCAGGGACGCCCGTGGCGCGCATCGTCGCCACCGCCGCGCATGCCCAGGCCCCCGCTGCCTTCACCACCGCCCCGGTCGGCGCGATCCGGAAGCTGCTCGACAAGGCGGGCTGGTCGATCGACGAGGTCGACCTGTTCGAGATCAACGAAGCGTTCGCCTGCGTTGCCATGTTCGCGATGCGCGACCTCGACATTCCGCACGACAAGCTGAACGTCCACGGCGGTGCGACCGCGCTCGGCCATCCGATCGGCGCATCGGGCGCGCGCATCGTCACGACGCTGATCGGCGCGCTCAAGGCCAAGGGCGGCAAGCGCGGCGTTGCGAGCCTGTGTATCGGCGGCGGCGAAGCGACCGCAGTGGCCATCGAACTGATTTGAAGGCCGCCCCCTCTCCCTCCGGGAGGGGGCCGGGGTGGGGGTGTGTTGCTGACGCGACATAAGCGCCCCAGCCCTCACCCAACCCTCTCCCACAGGGAGAGGGCTTTGCGCTCAGTCCTCGACCGCGCCCCACAGCCCGTCGCGGGCGACCCAGCCGCGACGGCCCTGTCCGACGTCGAGCAGGCACCAGCCTTCATCGCACCGTTCGATCGTGCCGATGACCCCCGCGGCGGCGCGCCAGGCAATACCCGCCGCCGGATCGGGCCGCGTCCGCATCGGCTGCACGCCGCGCACGACCATCGCCGTCGCTCGGCCGGACAGGAGGCTACGGTGCATCCAGCCGATCGTCCCATCGGGTTCGCGCACCTGGCGCCAGTCGTCCATCACCGCCACCACCTGCACCGGCAGGCCCGGGCGGCGGTAGGTCCACATCGCCCGCATGTCGCGTGACGGGCCACGGCGCATGGTCGCCTCGCTCGACTTGATCGATCCCCAATAGGGCGTGGCGGGCGCATTTTGCGCCGTGGCGGGCGCGGCGATCGCAGCGCACAGCACGACGGCAGCGAAACGGGAATGGGAGAACGGCAAGCGCATCGCACAGCATCCTAGCAGCGGATTGGCCCCGACGCACCTTCGCGCATGACGTGCTGCTCGCAAAGCGTTAACCAACCCGTGCGAAGGACATTGTCCGAAGTTGGCACAGATGCGCTGGGGATTGGGGAATCGGAATGACAGGCAACCGATGGTGCGCGGCCGGCTCTACAGCGCTCCTCTCATTCCCCGTAACGGCACTGGCGCAGGCACAGGTCGTCCCGCTGGAGGAGATCAACGCTTCGATCGCGCCGGATAGCGGCGACACAGGCTGGCTACTGGGTGCCTCTTTCATCGCCGCGCTGCTGTTGATCCCCGCGCTCTGGCGCTGGTTCGACGCCGACGATCGGGGCCTGCTTTCCCGCCTCACCGTCGTCCTGTCCGCGGTGACTGTGCTGTTTCTCGCCATCGGTTACAGCCTGATGTTCGACGTCGCGGGGGGCGACATTCTCGGCGGCGGCGGCAACTGGATGCTCAACCTGATGGGATCGGTGCGCGACGGGACGAGCGTTCCCGAAACGGGCTTCGCCTTTGCCAATCTGCTGCTGTGCCTGGTCGCGACGACCATGCTCGTCAGTGCGCTCCATCGCCGAGCGCAGGGCGGGTGGCTGATGGGCTTTGCCGTGCTGTGGTTCCTGGTGGTGCTCGTGCCGCTGACCCGGTGGACGATCGGCGCGGGGTGGATTTATGCGCTGGGCGCGCTCGATCTGGCCGCCGGGATGCTGCTGTTCCTCGGTACCGGGGTAAGCGCGCTGGTGGCGCTCGCCATCGTCGGCGGCAGCGAAGCCGCGATCCCCGACCGTGGCCGCCTGGTGCCCGCCATCGGCATCGCCGCCGGACTTGTCGCTCTGGCCGGGGCGAGTCCGCTGGGCGCCGGTGACAGCGCCGCCGTCGCCATGCTCGTCGTAACCATCGCTGCCGCGACCGGCGCGTTAATGGGCGCGGCGCTGGCGCGCAGCATCGACGAGCGCGCGCTCGCCACGGGCCTCGTCGGCGGCGCGGTCGCCGCAAGCGTCGTCGCCGACGGTGTGAGCTTCGGCGGGGCGGTGCTGACCGGCGTGCTCGGAGCGCTTGCCGCGCGGTATGCGCCGCGGCTCGTGCCGCGACGGTTCCGCTGGCATGATGCCGACCATCGGCTCACCCCGTTGATCGCGTCCGCCGCGATGGGAACGCTATTGCTGGCGCCCCTGCTGTCGAGCGAGTGGTTCGGCGGTTCGGGCTATGCCGACGGCTTCGCCATGGGCAGCCAGCTGATCGCGCAGGTCGTGGCGATCATCGCCACCGCGGCCTGGGCGACGATCGGCACGGTCATCGCCGCGCTTACGGTCGGTCTCGTCACCCGCATGCGCGCGGAACCGTCGCAGCCCTCCCGCCCCCGCGAAGAGGCCCCGCCACCACTGGCCTGAGCGTCAATCGCCGGTCAGGATCCGGTCGACCAGCTCGCGGACGGTTGGCGTGAAGTTGTTCGAATAGAACGGGTCTTCGGCGAACCGATAGGCCGCGTGCCCGGCGAACATCAGGTTCTGCTCGACCGGCCCCCCGTGCGCGATGTCCTGCAGCGTTTTCTGGATGCAAAAACTGCGCGGGTCGGCCAGGCGACCGGTGGTGTAATCATCATGGTCCTTCCACGATGAAAACTGGCAGTGCGACAGGCAGCCCATGCAGTCGCGCTGGTCCTTTAGGATATCCTCACGCTCCGCCGCGTCCACGAACACGAGCGTGTCGTCGGGCGTCTTGAGCGCGGCGGTGAACCCCTGCGCGGCATAGCTCATCGCCTGCTCATAGGCTTCGGGCGAGACCCAGTATTTCTTGCGGTCGATTTCCATCCGCACCGGGGTGGCGGCGTCCTCGCCCTTGCCGAACGGCACCTGCCGCTCGCTGCGCGCTTCGAGGTTGCGGAGGAACGGGTTGCGCACCGCCGACGAATAAAATCCGGTGGGGGAAAATTTGTGCAGCAGCACGTCGCCGGGCTTGAGGTCGCGCAGCGCGTCCTTCCACCCCTGGGGGATGGGGCTCTCCCGCGTCAGCAAAGGGCGCGTGCCGAACTGGAACGCGATCTGCCCCAGCTCCGGATTGTCGAGCCAGTTGGCCCATTCACGCAGGAACCAGACGCCGCCCGCCATGACGATGGGTACGCTATCGGCGATGCCCTCCGCGCGCATCGTCTTGCGAAGCTCCGCCACGCGCGGATATGGGTCCTGCGGCACGCGCGGGTCCTCGGCATTGGATAGGCCGTTGTGCCCTCCGGCGAGCCAAGGATCCTCATAGACCACCGCACCGAGCCATTCGGGCACCTTGGAATAGCTGCGCTTCCACAGCGCGCGAAAGGCGCGCGCCGAGCTGACGATCGGCAAGTAGTAAACGCCGTGCCGCGCAGCGATCTCGCTCAGCTTGTAGGGCATGCCGGCGCCGCAGGTGACGCCCGTCACCTTGTCCGCGACGCGGTCGAGCGTCCCTTCGAGCACCGCCTGCGCGCCGCCCATTTCCCAAAGCACGTTGATGTTGATCGCGCCCGCGCCGCCGCTCATCGCGTGCGCACGCTCCACCTGCGTTACCGCGCCGGCGATGGCGTAGTTGATCAGCTCCTCATGACGCTCCTTGCGGGTCATGCCGGCATAGACCTGCGGCACGATGCGCCCTTCGGGATCGTAGCTGTCGGCATTGACCGCGCTGACCGTGCCGATGCCGCCCGCCGCGGCCCACGCGCCGGAGCTGTCGCCATTGGTCGCGGATACGCCCTTACCGCCCTCGATCAGCGGCCACATTTCACGCCCCGCATAGGTGATCGGCCTCAGCCCGTTCAGCAACTCAAGTGTCCCCGTTGATCGACGATTGCAGTTGCAACCGTCGTTGGCGGGAAAAGGCGGCGGGGGGAAGCAGGAAAGTGCTGCGGCAGCCTACACCGGTCTGTTGCGAAGCGATTAGCGCGGCCGCAACGCGCCCCGCCGGCCGACCGCCTGCTCATAAAGCTCGGCATAGCGCGCGACCATCTTCGCCTCGTCGAATTCGGCAACGGCCTTCGCGCGGTTGGCATCGCCCACGGCTCGCCGCAGCGCCGGATCGCGGGTGAGCGTCGTCAGCGCCGCCGCGAGATCGCTCACCGACCGGCTGGTCACGAAGCGGCGGTTTGGGTCGGCGACCATCCGTGCTACATCGCCGACATCGGGCGCGACAATCGGCAGCCCGGCCGCCATCCCTTCGATCACCGCGATCGGCTGCTGCTCCGAGAGGGATGACAAAGCCAGCACGTCGAACGCGCCGACGTAGCGGTGGGGTTCGGCCTTGAACCCGACCAGATGCACCCGGTCAGCGATGCCATGGGCAAGCGCCGCGCAGGCAATCGTCTCGCGTTCGGGGCCCTGGCCGATGATCACCAGCCGCATCGGCGCATCGGCGCGAGCGATGGCTTCCACCAACAAAGGGATGTCCTTGACGCGCCGCAGCCCCGCGATCGTTCCGACCAGCAATTCGCCGGCCACCCGGGGGACTTCGGGGAAGGGAGTTTCGCTCGGACGCTGCGCGTAAAGGCTGGTGCGGATGCCGTTGGGAATGCGGACGGGATGCGTCACCCCCCATCGCCGGCGGGCGAATGCCTCGAGCCGGTGACTCGGCACGACCAGCGCGTGCGCCCCGGGCAGCGCATAACGGCGATAGGCATTGCGTCGGCGGTAGGTGCGCTGGGCTTCGTCGGCGTTGAAGCCATCCTCATGGTGGATGAGCGGCGGCAGCGGCATGAAGCGGTGCCACATCCGCCGAGCGCCGACCACGTCCATCGCTCCCCAATTATAGCTCAGCACCAGGTCGAACCGCGCCATGTAGCGCGCCAGCTCGCGATAGCGGCGGACGCCCGGCTTGCCGTTGAGCGAAGGCGCATCGCGCGGCAGATCGACCGCGATGCCGGGGGCGATCGCCTCGCGCGCGCCCCAATCATCCGCTGCCGCCAGCACGGTATGCCGCGCGCGGTCGCCCCACGCATTCATCAGCGCGACCGCCCGCGCCTCCTTGCCACCAAGCGCGAAGGTGGAATGGCAATGCAGGATGTTGAGCGGCTGCGTCATACCGCTGCGGTATCAGGCGCGGCGCCGCGCGTGGCAAGCGCCTTGCCCCCTCCGTCCGCCGCCCCCACCTGAAGGACGATGACCCTCCCCCCGCTTCTCTCGATCGTAGACCTGATCGCCGACCCCGTTGTCCCGGCGAAGTTTCCGCAAACGATCCTGCGCTGGCGCAATGATCGGGTCGCGGCGGAGCTTGGCTTGAACACGCTCGGCGACGAGGCCTGGGTCGCGGCGATGGCGCGTTTCGAACCCTTGCCCGACAATCTCCCGCAGCCGCTCGCGCTGCGTTATCACGGGCATCAGTTCGGCCATTACAATCCGGACCTCGGCGACGGACGCGGCTTTACCTTTGCCCAGTTGCGCGATCGCGGCGGGCGCTGGCGCGACCTCGGCACCAAGGGGTCGGGGCAGACGCCCTACAGCCGCTTCGGTGATGGTCGCCTCACGCTGAAGGGTGCGGTGCGCGAGCTGCTCGCGACCGAGATGTTGACCGCGCTCGGCGTGCCGACCAGCCAGACGCTGTCGATCATCGAAACCGGCGAGCAGCTGCACCGCGGCGATGAACCTTCGCCTACGCGCTCCGCCGTGCTGGTGCGTGCGAGCCACGGACACATCCGCGTCGGCAGCTTCGAACGCCTCTCCCACCTCGGCGATGCCGCGGGGATCGAGCGACTGGCGCGTTATGCGCTGACGACGCTCTACCGGCTCGATCCTGCGGAGGTGTCGGCAATGGCCCCCGCGCAGGCCGCAGCGGCACTGCTGACGCGCACCGTCGCCTCCACCGCGCGCACAGTCGCGGCGCAGATGATCGCGGGCTTCGTCCACGGCGTCCCCAACAGCGACAACATCAATGTGACGGGGGAGAGCTTCGACTACGGCCCCTGGCGCTTCGCCCCGGCGTGGGACGCTGCGTTCACCGCCGCCTATTTCGATCACGGTGGGCTTTACGCCTTCGGCCGCCAGCCGGGCGCGGTGCACTGGGCGGTCGGCCAGCTCGCCGCCGCGCTCCGGCACATCAGCGAAGCTCCGCCGCTGATCGCGGCACTGCAGGGGTTTGCGCCCGCCTATGAAACCGCGTTTGCGCAGCAGCTGTGCTGGCGGCTGGGGGTGTCGACCGACACGCCCGAGCGCGACCGCGCGCTGGTCACCGCTGCCGATGCCTGGCTCGCGCGCAATGCGTCGGCGGCGGTCACGGACGATCCGGGCGGCCTCTCCGCGATCGACCGCTTCTTCCTCGATTGGGCGGGCGGACGCACGCCGCCTGACGCGGAGGGGGATCTCGCCGCGCCGCTGATCGCCGCGCTCGCCGAACGCACCGACCTGCGCGGACCATGGTGGTCGCGCGCGGCGCCGCAGGGCATGCTGATCGCGGAGGTCGAGGCGCTGTGGGCACCGATCGCCGAACGCGACGACTGGACGCCTTTGTGGGCCAAGGTCGACGCGGTGCGCGCGATGGGCGCGAACCTTGCACAGCCGGCCCCCGCGCCTATGGTCGCTGCCGCACCCTGACCGCCAGTCTGCCACGCTCCCCCCACGAGGACCATGACCGAGTTGATTTCCATCGAACCCGCGACCGGCGACGTGCTGTGGCGCGGACAATCGGGCGACGTGGACATCGCCGTTTCCGCCGCGCGTGACGCTTTTCCGGGCTGGGCGAGCCTGCCGCTCGCCCGGCGGCTCGACGTCGTGAAGCGCTTCGCCGAGCGGCTGAAGGCCGACCCGACGCCCTTCGCCGAGCTCATCGCGCGCGAGACGGGCAAGCCGCTGTGGGAGGCGAAGACCGAGGTCGAAAGCGTCGCCAACAAGGTCGACCTGTCGGCCAAAGCCTATACCGAGCGCACGCCGCACCGGCGCAGCGAGGGTGCGATGGGGGTACGCACCGCCCTTCGCCACAAACCCCACGGCGTCATGGCGGTGCTGGGGCCGTATAATTTCCCGGCGCATCTCCCCAACGGGCACATCATTCCGGCGCTGATCGCGGGCAATACCGTGGTGTTCAAACCGTCGGAGAAGACGCCGGCCGTGGGCGAAATGATGGTCGCCCTCTATCGCGAGGCAGGCATACCCGAAGGGGTGGTCGGCGTGCTGCATGGCGGCCCGGAGGTGGGCAAGGCGCTCGTCACGCATGGCGGGATCGACGGCGTGCTGTTCACCGGGTCGGCGCGCGCGGGGATCGCCATCAACCGTTCGCTCGCGCACCGGCCCGACCGGATCGTGGCGCTCGAAATGGGGGGCAACAATCCGATCGTTGCCTGGGACACGCATGATCTCCCCAGCGCGGCGACGCTGATTGTCCAGTCCGCCTTCCTTTCCGCCGGGCAACGCTGCTCCAACGCGCGTCGGCTGATCGTCAAGGCGGACATGGCGGAGCGGCTGCTCAAGGAAGTGAAGGCGCTCGCCGACCGGCTGATCGTCGCCGAACCCTTCGCCGATCCGCAGCCGTTCATGGGCCCGGTGATCGACAACGACACCGCCGATGGGTTGATGGAGAGTTTCCTCTACCTCATCTCCAACGGTGGCCAGGCGATCCGCTTCATGACGCGTCCGGATGAAAACCTGCCCTTCCTGACGCCCGGCATCGTCGATGTGACCGACATGGCCGAGCGCCCCGATGTCGAACTGTTCGGCCCGCTGCTGCAGGTATCGCGGGTGGAGACGCTGGATGAAGCCATCCACCTCGCCAACGCCACCGCCTATGGCCTGTCGGCGGCCCTGATTGGTGGGTCGATGGCCGATTACGACCGATTTTGGGCCAACGTGCGCGCGGGCGTGATCAACTGGAACAAGCCGACCAACGGCGCGTCCTCCTCCCTGCCCTTCGGCGGCGTGGGCCTTAGCGGCAATCATCGCCCGAGCGCCTTTTACGCCGCGGACTATTGTGCCTATCCTGTGGCCTCGAACGAAGCCGACCTGCCGCGCGCCAACATCGGCATCGGGCTTGCGGTAGCCTGATCGCCGTTGGTGCGTTGCACTCTGGTGATTTAAAAGAGGGGTTTGCCATGCCGCGTTTCGCCCGTTTCGCCGCCGTCGCAGCCTTGGCGCTGATCGCCCCTGCAGCGCCGGCCGTCGCCGCGCTCGAGGTGGGCGCCAGCGCGCCGCGCTTCATGGCGCCGGGTGCGCAGGGCGGGCGACGGCTGACCGTCGACCTTGACCGCGCACTGCGCAACGGCCCGGTCGTGCTCTATTTCTTCCCGCGGGCCTTTAGCTCGGGCTGCACGCTCGAGAGCCGCGCCTTTGCCGAAGCGATGCCCCGCTTTCGCGCAGCAGGGGCTACGGTGATCGGCGTATCGTCGGACAATGTCGACACGCTCGCGCGCTTTTCGACGCAGGAGTGCCGCGCAGCCTTTCCCATGGCGAGCGCCAATGCCGCGCAGCTGCGCGCCTTCGACGTGACGCTCGCCCCCGGCGTCGCGAGCCGGACGAGCTACGTCATCGGTCGCGGCCGGCGCGTGGCGCTGGTCCACCGCGACATGAACCCCAACGACCATGTCCGCCTGACGCTGGCGGCGGTGCAGCGCCTCAACGCGTCGAGCCGGCGCCGCGCGGGCGCCTGACCTCGGCGACCGCGCGCTAAGCCGGCCGGCGTTGCACCAGCGCGGTGCGCTCGCAGCGGCAGACGACCTCGGCCCGCTGGTTGATGAGTTCGTGGCGCCACGTGACGATGCCAGCGGTCGGACGTGACGCCGAAGCCTTCGTCGCCACCACCTCACTGGTTGCGTGCATGGTGTCACCGATAAACACGGGTTTGGGCATGACGAGCTTGTCGTAGCCGAGGTTGGCGACGAGCGTTCCGAGCGTCGTCTCCCCCACGCTCAACCCGACCATCAAAGCAAAGGTGAAGGTGCCGTTAACGAGGATCTGACCGAATTCGCTCGTCTTGGCCGCTTCGAGATCGATGTGCAGCGGCTGCGGATTGTGCGTCATCGCCGAGAACAGCAGATTGTCGGTCTCGGTCACCGTGCGCCGGATGGGATGTTCGATGCGATCGCCGACCGCCCAACCCTCGAAATAACGTCCGCTCACTCGCGCGCTCCCTTACCGTCGCCGCGGGGCTTGCCGCAGCGCGCCGACCACCGCAAGGGAGCGCCATGACCTCGCCCCAGATGATCAGCGACGTGCGATGCTTCGGCGGCGCGCAACAGGTGTGGCGTCACGCGAGCGATGCCACGCGCACGGACATGACGTTCGGTCTCTACCTCCCCCCGCACGCGCTGGCGGGGGAGCGGTGCGCGGTGTTGTGGTACCTCTCCGGGCTCACCTGCACCCATGCCAACGTCGTCGAAAAGGCCGGGGCGCAACGATATTGCGCCGAGCATGGTCTGATTCTGATCGCGCCCGACACGTCGCCGCGCGGCGAAGGCGTCCCCGACGATGCGGAGGGGTCGTGGGATTTCGGCCTCGGCGCGGGCTTTTACCTCGACGCGACGCAGGCGCCGTGGAGCGAGCATTACCGCATGCGCAGCTACCTCCTCGACGAGCTGCCGCTGGTGGTGGAGGAAGTGGCGCCCCAGGCCGATCTCTCGCGACAGGGCATCACCGGCCATTCGATGGGGGGCCACGGCGCGCTGACGCTGGCGCTGACCAACCCCGGCCGCTTCGCCAGCGTCAGCGCGTTCGCGCCGATCGCATCGCCGATGCGCTGCCCGTGGGGGGAGAAGGCGCTGTCGGGCTATCTCGGCGACGACCACGCGGCGTGGCGGCGGCACGACACAACGGCGCTGATCGAGGACGGCGCGAGGATGCCCGACGCGCTGGTCGACATCGGCACGGCCGACCCCTTCTGCGCTGACCAGCTCAAGCCGGAGTTGCTGGAAAGAGCGGCGCAGGCGGCGGGTCAGCCGATCACGCTGCGCCGTCAGGAGGGCTACGACCACAGCTATTATTTCGTCGCGAGCTTCATTGGGGATCATGTCCGCTGGCACGCGGAAAGGCTGGGTCGATGAGCGAGGGCGACGCGAACGTCTTCGATCCCGAACGCGCGTTCAAACTCATGTCGCAGTTCGGCCATTCGGGCGCGCTGGGGCTCGTCTATCATGATCATGGGCCCGACTGGGCCGCGCTGCGCCTGCCCTGGCGGCCGGAGATCGCGGGCGACGCGGTCGCGCAGACCGCCGCCGGGGGCGCCATCGTCGCGCTGTTCGACATGGCGGCGGGGCTCGCGGTGTGGACCCGCCTCACGCTGTTCCGGCCGCAGGTGACGCTCGACCTGCGCGTCGACCATATCCGCCCGCCCGCCCCCGCGCGCGATATCATCGCCCGCGTCGAATGCTACCGCGTCGCGCGCGAGATCGCCTTTGTCCGCGGCGAAGCTTTCGACCGGGAAGGCGGCGACCCGATCGCCACCGTGGCCGCGAGCTTCATGTTCATCGGCGACCCCATCCCCTTCTCCCGCAAGCCGCCGGAGTCGGCCACATGAGCGAGCTGCTGCCCCCCTACGCCGCGCTGATGGGTATCGCGCTGCACGAGGCCAATGGCGACGGCGCGCCGGTGCTGGTCGCGCCGTTCAGCGACAAGCTGTCGGGAAGGCCCGGCCACCTCCACGGCGGCGCCATCGCCGGGCTGCTCGATATGGCGGCGCACGCGGCGCTGGTCCGCTCGCTGGAGGCCGAGGGGCGAGCGCCAAAGTTCAAGCCGATCGGCGTCACCATCGACTATATGCGCGGCGGCAAGGAGCGTGCGACCTACGCCCGCGGGCGCGTGATCCGCATCGGTGCGCGGGTCGCGACGGTGATGGTCGAAGCCTGGCAGGACGAAAGCGGCGGACCACCGATCGCCGCCCAGCGCCTCCACGTCCTGCTCGCCCGTGAGGAGGGGAGCTAGTCCCCGCCCGACCACTGGCGCAGGACGAAAAACGCCGACACCGCCCCCGCGAGCAAGACGCACACCCCCGTCACGCCCCAGAAGGCCCACGGCTGTTCGGCGAACGGAATACCCTTCACGTTCATACCGAGGAGACCGGTGAGAAACGTCAGCGGCAGAAAGATCAGCGCGACGATCGCGACCTGTAGCGAACGCTGGTCGAGCCTCTCGCCCCGCAGGTCGGTAAGCTCCTCGTGCAGCACCGCGGCCCGCTCGCGCGCGGCCTCGAGCTCTTCGCCCATCCGCGCGAACTGGTCGGCGGCGCTCATGAGCTCGGCGCGCTCCCGCTCGTCGATGAAGGCGAACGGCAGGGTCGCCAGCCGCTCCAGCGCCTGCCGCTGCGGCACGACAAAGCGGCGATAGCCAATCGCCTGGCTGCGCAGCGCGGTCACCTCGCGCCGCACCGCAAAGGGCGTCGTGGGGTCGATCTCGGTCTCGAGCGTGTCGACCCGGTCGCCAATTTCGGCAATGCTGTGGTCGAGCATGTCGGCGGCGGTGGTGGCGATGGCGATGATGACGTCACCGGGATCGTTCATCGTGCCTTCGTGAAAGCGCGCTTCGACCGCGGGCAGGACCGCGTTGGTGCGAAGGCTCGCCGACAGCAGCAGGCCCGGCTCCGCCCACAGTCGCAGCGACGCCAACGGGTCGCCAGCGTCGCTCTCGCCTTGCGCCAGCGGCACGCGCAGGTTGATCAACACCCCGCCGTTGATCGCCTCGCACCGCGGGCGCGTTTCGTACGCGAGCAGCGCCTGCGCGGCGGTGGGAGGCAAGGTCACGGGGAGCGCACCCAGCTCCTCCGCGCGGCCTTCGGTGCCGGCAATATGCAACCACAGGAATCGCCCCGGCTGGGCATCGGCGAGCAGCGCGGCAAGGCTTTCGTCGCTGCAGTCGAAATCCTGCGAGCGTCCGTCCGCGAAGAGATGCGCGCGAACGTGCGCTTCGCTCACGCGGCGGCGCCTTCCGGGGAGGCCACGACCCATTCGGGCACGCGCTCGGCGGCCATGATCGTCTCGGGGGCGATACGGTCGGCAACCACCGCCCAGCGCCCGCCCGACACCAGCACCTCGGGGACCATCGCGCGGCTGTTATAGGTCGACGCCATCGTCGCGCCATAGGCGCCGGCGGTGCGAAACACGGCGAGGTCCCCTGCGCCGACCACCCCGATCTCCCGCCGCGTCGCAAAGCAGTCACTGCTCTCGCACACCGGGCCGACGATGTTGGCGGTCATCCGCGCAGGCCGCGCGGCAACCGGTTCGAAGTGATGGTAGGCGTCATAGAGCGCGGGGCGGGCGAGGTCGTTCATCGCCGCATCGACGATCACGAACGGCGCGACCACACCCGGCTTCACGCGGATGACGCGCGTGACGAGCACCCCCGCCTCCCCCACCAGCGAGCGTCCTGGCTCGATCGTCAGCGCGACGTCCCAGCCAGCGGTCACACGCGCCAGCATGGCGGCGTAGTCCGCTGGCATCGGCGGCACCTCGCCTTCGCGATAGCCGACGCCGAGCCCGCCGCCCAAATCGACGTGCGTGACGCGCTGCCCCGCCGCGCGCAGCTCCGCGAGCAACGTTGCGACCCAAGCAAACGCCGCTTCGAGCGGGGCGAGGCTCAGCAGCTGGCTGCCGATGTGCACCGCCACCCCGCGCAGGTCGAGCCCGGGCAGCGCTGCGAGGCGCGGGTACATCGCCGGCGCCTCGTCGATCGCCACCCCGAACTTCGATTCGGCGGTGCCGGTGGTGATTTTGGCGTGGGTGCCCGCATCGACGTCGGGGTTGACCCGCAGCACGACGGCTGCGCGCACCCCGCGTGCCTGGGCGATGGCGGAAAGTTCGGCCCCCTCGATCTCGCTTTCGAGATTGATCTGCCCCACGCCCGCATCGAGCGCGGCGACCATCTCCGCATGCGTCTTGCCGACGCCCGAAAAAACGATGCGCGATGGCGGCACCCCGGCGGCACGCGCGCGCTTCATCTCGCCCGCGGAGACCACGTCCGCGCCAAGGCCGAGCCGCGCCAGCACGCCGACGACGGCGAGGTTCGGGTTCGCCTTGATCGCATAGGCGATGTCGACCCCGCCCGGCACGCTCGCCATCGCATCGAGCCACGCGCGCGCCCTCGCCTCGAGCAACCCTTGCGAATAGACATAGACCGGCGTTCCCACCGCGTCGGCGATGGTATCGAGCCCGACCTGTTCGCAGGCGAGCGGCGCCGCCTGGTCCGCGCCGCGGTGAAATCCGATGATCATGCGTGCAGCTCAGCCCGGCGGGAGGTCGAAGGGGTCGGCAGGGCGGGGGTCGCCGGTGCGCGCAGGTTCGTCGCTGCGCTCAGGGCGGGCCTGCGGGCTCGGGGTGGTGAGCTGCTGCGGCGTCGGCGGGGCGACCGCTCCGACCGGCGTCGCGGGGAGCGGTCCGCTGGCCGGAAAGGCGAGCTCCTGCCGCCGTCCGCACGCGGTCACGGCCAGCGCGGCAAGACCAACGAAAATCATCGGGCGCAGGTTCACGCGAGAGTTCCTTCGAGCGCGGCGCGGGCAGCGGCGATGGCCTCCCTTACCCGCACCGGGGCGGTCCCGCCAAGGCTGGTGCGGCTGGCGACCGATCCCTCCACCGTCAGCCGCGCGAGCAGCTCGGGCGTCAGCCGCGCGTCGATCGCGGCCGCGACCGCCGGATCGAGCGCGGCGAGATCGACCCCCGCCCGCTCCGCCGCTGCCACGCAGGCGCCGACAATGTGATGCGCCTCGCGAAACGGCACGCCCGCGTCGCGCACGAGCGCATCGGCGAGGTCCGTCGCAGTCGAGAAACCCTGCCCCGCGGCTGCGCGCGTACGCTGGGTGTCGAAGGTCACGCTGGCGGTCATGCCCGTCATTGCGGCCAGCGACAGCGTCAGCAGCCGGTGCGCCTCGAACACCGGCTCCTTATCGTCCTGCATATCCTTGGAATAAGCGAGCGGCAGGCCTTTCATGGTCACCATCAGGCTGGTCATGCAGCCGACGATGCGCCCGGCGTGGCCGCGCACCAGCTCCGCCGCGTCGGGGTTGCGCTTCTGCGGCATGATCGAGCTTCCGGTGGAGAAGCTGTCGGGCAGTTTCACGAAGCCGAACATCTGGCTCGCCCAGATCACATATTCCTCCGCCATGCGCGACAGGTGCAGCGCGCATTGGGTAGCGGCGGTGAGATATTCGATGGCGAAGTCGCGGTCGGAGACGGCGTCGAGGCTGTTCTCGCTCGGCTGGTCGAAGCCGAGCGCCCGCGCGGTCGCTGCGCGGTCGAGGTCGAACCCCGTCCCCGCCAGCGCCGCCGACCCCAGCGGCGACACATTGAGCCGTCGCCGCGCATCGGCAAAGCGCCCCCGGTCGCGTCCGAACATCGCGACATAGGCCATCAGATGGTGCCCGATGGTCACTGGCTGCGCGACCTGCAGGTGGGTAAAGCCCGGCACGATGCTGTCGGCGTGCTCTTCGGCGCGAGTCAGCAGCACGCGCAGCAGCGCGACCAGCGTTGCGTCGACCTCATCGATCGCATCGCGCACCCACAGGCGAAAGGCGGTGGCGACCTGGTCGTTGCGGCTGCGCGCGGTGTGGAGGCGCCCGGCGACGGGGCCGATCTTCTCCGCCAGTCGCGCCTCGATGGTCATGTGGATGTCTTCTAGCGCGAGGTCGACCGGCACGCCGTCGCGCGCGAACTCTGCGGCGATCTCCGCCAGACCGGCATCGATCGAGGTCGCATCCTCCGCGCTGATGATCCCTTGCGCGCCGAGCATCGCGGCATGCGCGCGGCTGCCGGCGATGTCCTGCCGCCACAGCGCCTTGTCGAAGGGGATCGAGGCGTTAATCTCTCGCATGATCGCCGCCGGGCCTTCGGCGAAGCGGCCGCCCCACATCGCGCTTTTGCCGGGAGTTTTGCCCTTGTCCTCGTCCATGCCCCGCCTCGCGCTGGTCGCTGCCGCCCTCATATCCACGACGGCGCTGGGGGGCTGCGATAGGAAGGCGGGGGGCGCGGAGCAAGCCGCGACCAAGGCCTCTGCGCCGAAAGCGGGCGGCCTTGGGGAACATCGCACGCTGACCGACCGCGCGGGTCGCCCCCTCCCGTCCGCGCAGGTGATCGGCGCGGATGGCAAGCCCACGACGCTTGCGGCGCTGCGCGGCAAACCGGTGCTCGTCAATCTGTGGGCGACGTGGTGCGCGCCGTGTCTCGCCGAGCTGCCCACGCTCAACCGCCTCGCGACCGAGGTCGAGGGCCGCGCGCACGTCGTCGCGCTGGCGCAGGACGTCAATGCGACGCACGCGACCACGCGCGGGTTCCTCACGCAGCGCGGGTGGGAGACGATCGAGAGCTGGTCCGACCCCGAAAATCGCGTCGGGCTCGAAGAGGGCGGCGAGCTGCCGACGACCATCCTCTACGACGCGAGCGGCAAGGAAACCGCCCGCGTCGTTGGACCGCTCGACTGGTATTCGCCCGAAGCGCGCGAACTCCTGCGCGCCGCGGGCTTCCCCCCGGTCGAGTAGATCAGACCGCGTCGAGCGCCTGGCGGAAGTCGGCGATCAGATCCTCCGGATCCTCGATCCCGATCGACAGGCGGACGAGGTTGGGGGTAATGCCGAGCCGCGCCTTGCGGTCGTCGGCGACCGACAGGTGCGTCATCGCCGCCGGCGCCGACGCCAGCGTCTCGGTGCCGCCAAGGCTGACCGCGAGCTTGGCGATCTTGAGCGCGTCGAGGAAGCGGAAGGCCTCCGCCTCGCCGCCCTTCACGAACAGCGAAAAGGTGCTGCCCGCGCCCGTGCAGTGCCGTTCGAACACGTCGCGCTGGCGCCCTTCGGGGAGGAGGCCGAGGTAGCCCAGCCCTTCGACCTTCGGATGTTCCGCCAGCATCGCGCACACCGCCGCGGCGTTGTCGCCCGCGCGGCTCATGCGCAGTTCGAGCGTTTCGAGGCTGCGCATCAGCATCCACGCGGTATTGGGATCGACGATCGTGCCGAGTGTGTTGCGGAGCGCGCGCACCGGCGCGAGCCAGCGCTTCGCCCCCAGCACCCCGCCCGCGACGAGGTCGGAGTGGCCGCCCGCATATTTGGTGAGGCTGTACACGACCATGTCCGCGCCCTGGCGGATCGGCCGCGCCCACAGCGGGCCGAGCAGCGTGTTGTCGATGGCGATCGGCGGGCGGCTGTCCGCATCGAAGGCGGCGTCGACCGCGGCGCGAGTCGCCTCCACATCGCACAGCGCGTTGGTCGGGTTGGCCGGGCTTTCGAGATAGACCATCGCCACGCGCCCGCCGCGCTCTGCCGCCTGCGCCTTCGCCTGCGTCAGCACCGCGTCGAGCTCTTCGCGCGTCGCTTCGGCGGGATAGTCGAGGAAGCTGACGCCCCAGCGGCTCATCACCTTGGCGATGAAGGTTTCGGTCGCCGCATAGAGCGGACCCGAATGGACGATCACGTCATTTTGCCCGACGTGTGCCAGCATCATCGTGCCGATCGCGGACATGCCGCTCGAGAAGACCAGCGCCTCCTCCGCCTCGTCCCACACTGCGAGTCGTTCTTCGAGGATCTGCTGGTTCGGCCCGTTAAAGCGCGAATAGACGAGCCCGTCGTCGCCCTCGTTAGCGCGCTTGCCGGTGATGCCCTCGAAAAAGCGCTTCCCCGCCTGCGCGTTGGGAAAGGCGAAGGTCGAGGTGAGGAAGATCGGCGGCTTCAGCGCGCCTTCGCTCAGCATGGGGTCATAGCCGTGACCCATCATCAGCGTCGCGGGCGACAGGCGACGGTTGCCGATGGTCTGGGTGGAGGGTTTGGGCTTGCGGGTCGGAGTATCGGTCATGCCGATGCCCTGCGGGGCAGCGCGCGGCGGGTCAAGTTTGGCGAGAGGCACCCCGCCACCCCGCCGGTCAGATCGCGACCACGCTCCAGTTGCGCCCCGCGCGCGCGCCATCTCGCCGATAGCTGTGCAAGGCCGGATCGGTGAAGGTATCGCGCCCCAGATCCTCCACCCGCCGCACGCCGGCGAGCGACAGCCGCATCGCTACCCAAGCGGGGAGGTCGAAATACCAGCGCCCCGTCACTGCCGCGTCGGTGAAGAATGCCTCGCTCGGCGGATGTTCGCGAACGAACGCCTCAAACAGCGGCGCGTCGACCTCGTAGGAGGCGCGGGCGATGGTCGGGCCGATCGCCGCGACGATCCGCTCGCGCGCCGCCCCGAGGTCGCACATCGCCTCGACTGTCGCGTCGGTCACGCCGGCGATCGCACCGCGCCAGCCCGCATGCGCCGCGCCGATGACTCCGGCCTCTCCGTCGGCAAGCAGCACCGGTGTGCAGTCCGCAGTGCGAATGGCGAGTGCGATTCCGGGCGTCGCGCTGACCATCGCATCCGCCTCCGGCGGCGTCGCGTCGGCGTCCCAGTCCGATCGGACCTTCACCACATCCCGTCCGTGAACCTGTCGTACCCACGCCACGCGGGCGGCCGGTGCGATGAGGGCGGCGCAGCGCTGAGCGCCCTCCCGCGTCGCGTCGCCATCGCTCGTCGCGCTGCCCTGCGCAGCGCCGAAGAACCCGTGCGGCACCCCGTCGAGCAGGTGTGCGCGCCAGGGCCCCGCTGTGCGGCTCACAGCGTGCGCCGCCAGAGGCGGTCGTCATCTTCGGTCGCGCCCACCATGAAGATGATCTTCGCGACCTCCGCGAAGCCGTGACGGGCGTAGAAGCGCTGGGCGCGGTGATTCTCGCTGAACACCGACAGCTCCACTGCGTCGCACCCGCGGCGGCGCGCGTCCTCGACGGCATGACCGAGCATCGCGTCGGCGACCCCGCGCCCCTGCAACGAGGGCGCGAGGTAGAGCTGTTTCAGCTCCCACGGTCGGGCGGCACCGGCAACCCCCTGCGTCGATGGGGCGGCCAGTGCGAAGCCGGCGATGGCGCCATTTTCCTCGGCGACTTCCAGCCAGAGCTCCGCATCGTCCGCCGCCGCCGCGTAACGCGCCGCACTCATCGAAGCGTCGAAAAATTCGCGCAGGTCGGCTTCGGAATAGCGTTCGGTGCCGAAGGTCGCGACGAAACTATCGCGCGCGACCCGTTCGACGACCGGCGCGTCCGCCGCAACCGCCGGCCGAAGCGTGACCCCATCGACGATCATGCAAATCCCTCCGGCGCGGGCCATGTCGGCGCGATCGCGGCAACCACGCGAAACAGCTCTCCCATCCCCCCTTCGCGCGAGGGGCCGGTGAGGCGCACGCGGGCGGTCTGGATGTCCTGCGCCACGTCCGGTCTGGCGTCGGCCAAGCTCTGTGCGCGTGCATCGATGCCGAGGGCTTGCAGAAACGCGCCTTGTCGCACCGGACCGTGAACCATTGCCCCCTCGGCCTGCCACACCTGCGCGAGCGCGTCGAAGTCGACATGCGCGGTGAGGTCCTGCTCGCCCGGATGCGCGAATGGGTCGGCGTAGGCGTGACCGCGAACCGCCTGCAGCGTCTCCCCCGGCGCGCTTTGATCGTGGCCGTAGTCGATCGTCAGCAGCGCCCCGCCCTGGTCCACGATGCGCTGCGCGATGCCGCGCGCGATGGCAACGCTGGCGGGCGAGGTTTCGAGAATGCTCCAGATCGGCGCGTCGGCGAAGGCGGGCGGGACCGCCGCGTCCATCGGCACATTGCCGAGCGCGGGACGCAGCGCGTCGCGGTCCCACTGCACGACGCGCTCGCGCCATCCCGCCGGCGTGCGGTGAAGCTGACGGATCGGCAGAGCGTCGAAAAATTCGTTGGCGATGACGATCAGCGGGCGGTCGCACGGCAGGCCGGCGATGTCGTCATGATGGACCGCGCCAGGCACCGCGGCCGATTGCCGGTCGCGCAACGTCGGGCTCGTTTCGACGAGGTGCAGGTCGGGCGTGAAGCCGAACCGCCCCATCACGCGCCGCGCGTCTGCGGCGAGCGTGCCCCGTCCTGGCCCCAGTTCGACCCACACACAGTCCGGCCGGCCCGCGCGCTGCCACAGGTCGGCGCACCACAGCCCGATCATCTCCCCGAACATCTGGCTGATTTCGGGCGCGGTGGTAAAGTCGCCGTCTGCACCGAGCGGGTCGCGCGTCGCGTAATAATGCGCGTTGGCGTAGCTCATGTAGAGGCTGAGCGGGATTGCGCCCCCGTGCGCGAGCAGCCGCCTCAGCCTGTCGATCAGCTGCCCTGCCTCAGGCAACGCTCGGTCCGCCGGCGAACGGCTCTACCCGCTGCCGCCGCCCGCGTGCAGTCGCAACCAGATAGATGCCCACCAGGATCAGCGGGATCGTCAGCCACTGCCCCATCGACAGCCCGGTGCGCGCGACGAGGCCAGCGAGCTGCGCGTCAGGCTCACGGAAGAATTCGACGATAAACCGCGACAGGCCCATCCACAGCGCGAACACACCGCACAGCAGGCCGGGATAGTAGCGCGCCTTGGTTCGCCAGAAGAGCAGCGTCATGACGATTAGCAGCGCCAGTCCCTCGAGCCCCGCCTGGTAAAGCTGACTCGGATGGCGCGGGAGGCCGGTCGGGTCGCCGGGAAAGATCATCGCCCACGGCACATCGGTCACCCGGCCCCACAGCTCGCCATTGACGAAGTTCGCGAGCCGCCCGAGCAGCATCCCCAGCGGCACGATCACGGCCACCCAGTCGGTCACACGGAGGAAGCTGAGGTGATGCCGGCGCGACGCCCACCAGGTCGCAAACAGTACACCCAGAAAGCCGCCATGAAAGCTCATGCCGCCATCCCACAGCCGCAATGCGTGGCCGGGGTTGGCGAGATAATAGTCGGGCTGGTAAAAGAGGACATAGCCCAGCCGCCCGCCGAGGATGACGCCGAGCATTCCCCACAGCAGCAGGTCATCGAGGTGCGGGATGCTCATCGGCGCGCCGGGTTCGCGCAACATCCGCTTGAGGATCAGATAGCCGCCGAAAATGCCGACGAGGTAGGCGAGGCTGTACCACCGCAGCGTGAACACGCCGAGATCGAGGCCGGGGGTCAACCCCAGACTCTCCCATCGGGTAAATCCGCCCGCAGCAGACGACGGAAGGGCGCTGGCAAGCGTCCAGATGGCTTCGATCATCGGCGGTTTCTCTTCCCCTTGGACGTTTAGCCCCATAGCTTCGAGCGCAACGGACACAAAGGGAGAGATTCGCGGATGCCGAGCCAGCTCGATCAGCTCATCGACGAAGGCCTTGATGCGATCGTCGGTGACGGCCGCATGTTCCAGCTGACCGAGATGGAGAGCCGCGGCGTGACGATGCCCGTCATCGCCAACGCACCGCCGAGCCTCCCGCTCTACTTCGCCTATTTCTGCCACCAGCATGGCGACGCGACCTTCATCGTCGACGGCGACGAACGCCTGTCCTTCGCCGACACCTACGGCGCGGCCAAGTCGGTCGCCGAAGCGCTGGTCGGCGGCTGGGGCGTGCAAAAGGGCGACCGCATCGGCATCGCCATGCGCAACGCGCCGGCGTGGATCGTCAGCTACATGGGCGTGCTGATGGCCGGCGGCGTGGCGACACTGCTGAACGGCTGGTGGCAGGCGGGCGAATTCGCCGACGCGGTGGGCGATGTCGACTGCCGGCTGATCATCGCCGACCCGCAGCGTGCGCAGCGGATCGCCGATGCCGGGCTCGACGGCGTCGAGGTGGTCGAGGTCGACGTCCGCCAGCCGATCGCTCAGGCGATGGCGCCCGTCACCGACCGCGGCGGCGCGGGCAGTGCGCTGCCGGTAATCACGTCCGACGACCTTGCCACGATCCTCTTCACCTCGGGCTCGACCGGCCAGTCGAAGGGGGCGGTGTCGACGCATCGCGCAGTCGTGCAGGCGACGCTCAATTACGTCATTCAGACCGCCGCGATCGTGCATGTACTCAACGTCGTCGGCACCCCGCCGGAAGGCCAGGCCTCGACGCTCCTCAACGTGCCGCTGTTCCACGTCACCGGCGAGGTGCCCGTGTTCCTCCAGAGCTTCGCCATCGGTCGCAAGCTGGTGATGATGCCCAAATGGGACGCGGAGGAGGCGATGCGGCTGATCGAGCGGGAGAAGGTCACCTATTTCGTGGGCGTCCCGTTGATGAGCTACGAGATGCTCATCCACCCGAACCGCGACAAATATGACCTGTCGTCGTGCAAGAGCTTCGCCGCTGGCGGCGCGCCGCGACCGCGCGATCATGTCGAGCGGCTCGCGGAAGGGATGGGCGGCGGCCAACCGCTGCTGGGGTACGGCCTCACCGAGACGAACGGCGTCGGCTGCGGCAATCTCAACGACAATTACCGCGCCAAGCCCGACAGCACCGGCCCCGCGTCGCGTCCGCTGGTCGACCTCGCCATCGTCGACGACGCCGGCAACGTCCTGCCCCAGGGCAAGGTGGGCGAAGTGACGATCCGCTCGATCGTCAACTTCGATCGCTACTGGAACAACGAAGCGGCAACCCTCGCCGCCTTCACGCACGACGCGCGCTTTCGCACGGGCGACCTCGGCTATCTCGACGAAGACGGCTATCTGTTCATCGTCGATCGCAAGAAGGACATCATCATCCGCGGCGGCGAGAACATCAGTTGCCCGGAGGTGGAAGCCGCGATCTACGAGGATGAGGCGGTCGCCGAATGTTCGGTGTTCGGCCTGCCCGACGAACGCTTCGGCGAAATCGTCGGCGCCGCCGTCCGCTTCAAACCCGGCGAGGAGCAGAGCGAGGACGCGCTGCGCGTGTTCCTCGAAGGGCGGCTGGCGGCGTTCAAGGTGCCCGCGAAAATCTGGATCATCGACGATGCGCTGCCCGTGCTCGGTACGGGCAAGCTTGACCGGGTGAGCATCCGCCGCGATTTCCGCGAACGGTACGCCGCCGAAAGCTGATGGCTGGGCTTGCCAGCAGGACGCTGACCGCCGCGCTGTCGCGGCTGGTGCAGCACGGCCGGCTCGAGATCGCCGAAGCCGATGACGCGACGCAGCGTTTCGGCGATGGCGACCCCGCATGGCCGGACGTCGCGCTGCGCTTCGCCGATGCGCGGGTGGCCCGCGACATCATCCGCGACCCGCGACTGGGCGCGGCGGAGGCATTTCTCGACGGGCGGCTCCAGTTCGAGCGTGGCGACGTGATGCAACTCGCCACGCTGGCGCAGGGCGGCGGCGGGGGCAACCGCGCGCCGGTCGAACTTGAACGCCTGTCGACCCGCGCGCGGCGGCGCTGGATGCGGATGCGCCAGCACGCCAATCATCGCAGCGCCGCGCGCGCCAATGTCGCGCACCATTACGACCTCGACGACCGGCTCTACGATCGCTTCCTCGACCCGTGGCGGCAGTATAGCTGCGCCTACTGGAGGGACGACACGCCCGACCTCGCCGCGGCGCAGCGGGCGAAGATCGCGCACATCGCCGCCAAGCTCGACCTCGCGCCCGGGCAGCGCGTGCTCGACATCGGCTGTGGCTGGGGTGGCCTCGCCATCGCGCTGCACCGGCTGAGCGGCGCGGCGGTGACCGGCATCACCCTCTCCGCGCCGCAGCGCGACTTCGCCCGCGCCTGGGCGGAGCGCGCCGGTGTCGCCGACAAGGTCCGCTTCGAGCTGACCGACTATCGCGACATCGCCGGGCCGTTCGACCGCATCGTGTCGGTCGGCATGTTCGAGCATGTCGGCACGCCGCATTATCCGCTGTTCTTCCGCCGCATCGCCGAACTGCTCACCGACGATGGCGTCGCGCTGGTGCACAGCATCGGCCGCAGCGACGGGCCGGGCCTCACCGACGCCTTCACGCGCAAATATATCTTCCCCGGCGGCTATATCCCGGCCATCTCAGAAGTGCTGCCCTCGGTCGAAGCAGCGCGGCTGGTCGCCACCGACATCGAAATCCTGCGGCTGCACTACGCCCGCACGCTGCGCGCGTGGTACGACGCCTGTTTTGCGGCGCAGGATGAGCTTGAGGCGGTCTATGACGCCCGATTCTTCCGGCTGTGGACCTTCTACCTCGCCGGAGCGACCGCCGCATTCGAGCATGGCGGCATGATGAATTTCCAGCTGCAGCTGGCGCGCCGCGTCGACACCCTCCCGCTCACGCGCGACTATATGGCGGCGCGTGAGCGGGATTATCGGGCGGCGCTTGAGGCGATGACGCCCTAGCGCGTGCGGCGAGCGCTCCGCGCGGCGGGCGCCGAGCCCAATTCGCGCACCAGCGCCGGCGCCGGGTAGATTTTCGTCAGCGCCTCGTGGATCGCCTGGGTCGAGACGACGACGGTGCGGTTGACGCGGCCGTCATAGCCATAATCGCCGCCGAGGCTGCCGAGGTTGCCGTCGAACGCCGCGCCGATGACGCTGCCGTCGCGGGCGATCACCGGCGAGCCCGAATTGCCGCCGATAATGTCGTTGGTGGTGACGAAATCATAGGCGACATTGGGGTCGATCCGGTTGCGTGCGGCTTCGTAACCACGGGCGAGGAGGAACGGCTGCTGCCCCGTGGCGCGGTCGAACGTGCCGCCCATGCGCGTCGCATAGGGGATTTCCCGCCCGTTCTCGGTCCAGCCCTGCACCTTGCCGTAGCTCAACCGCAGCGTGAAGGTCGCGTCCGGATAGAGCGTATCGCCGTAAGCGGCAAAGCGCGCATCGGCGAGGCTCGACTGCGCCGCGGTGATCGGGCCGGTGACGCGCGCTTCGAGCGCCCGGCGCACCTCTCGCGAGCGGGCGTCATGCTCGCGCACAAACATAATCAGCGGGTCGTTCGACGCGGCGATGGCCGCCGCGCCGCCTTCCCACAGGCGCCGACGTTCGGCAGGATCGGCGAGGCGGGTGCCCGACACCAGCCGCTCGGCCAGCGCTTCGGGCGATTCGCGACCCAGCAGCGCGCGCACATCGGGATGGTCCGCGGTCAGATACTCGCGCGTCTTGGACAGCCAGAAGGCCATCGTAAGCTTCTCGAGCCACGGATAGACCGGCACCGGCCCAAGCACCTGCTCTTCGAGCAGTGGCAGGCGGCTGTCGCCATATTCGGGAAGGCGTTCGGCGTTGGGCTTGCCGCGTTCTTCTGCCGCGCGCACCAGCGTCTGCGCATAGCTGTAGAGCGTGTTGGCCTGCGGACCCGAGAGGAAACGCGCTTCGTAATACAGCTCGCGATTGGCGGCGACCGCCTGGTCGATCGAGCGATATGCATCGTCGAGGCCCGCGCGCCCGGCCGCACGACGGCGCAGATCAGCTTCGCTCGCGGTCAGGTTGCCACGGAATTCGGGATCGTTGAGCGCGCGCAGCTGGCCCGACTGCGCCTTGAAGCTGTTTTCGATGCCGAACAGCGTGTCCGCCGCCTCGCGCGTGCGGTCGGCGTTGCCTTCGGCCGCACCTATAATCCGCCCGCGCAGTTCGGAGGCGAGGATCAGCGTGACCGGCAGGCGCAGCTCGCGCTGATAGGCGCGCTCCGCTTCCGTGATCGCGCGGCGGGTGGTGCCGGGGTTGCCGGCGACGAAGGTCACCTCACCCAGCTGCGGCGCGCGCGGGTTCCACTTGAGGTAGCTCGACACCGCGACCGGGCGACCGTCCTCGTACGCCCGCAGGAAGGAGGCATCGAGTGCGTACCGGGGGAAGCTGAAATTGTCGGGATCGCCGCCGAAAAACGCCGCCTGAAATTCGGGCGCCCAGGCAATGCGGACGTCGCTGTATTTGCGGTAGCGATAGAGCTTGTACTGCCCGCCGCCGAACAAAGTCACCACCTGGCAACGGTTCTTGGCGCGGTCGGTGCAGCCTTCCCCGCTCTCGATCGCGGCAATCTCCGCATCGCGGCGGCGCACCAGCGCTTCGCCGGTGAGCGAGGCAATCGCGCCGCGCACGCGCGCGGTGACGTCGGTGAGCGAGGTCACGACCTCCGCCTGCTGCCCCGGGCAACGGCGCTCTTCACCCCGCGTGGCCGGGTTAAACCCACCCGCGACAAGGTCGTTCTGCGCGGTCGACAGGTTCTGCAAGCAGTCGATGACGCAGTGATGATTGGTGAGGATCAACCCCTCGGGGCTGACGAAGCTCGCCGAGCAGCCACCAGTCAGCCGCACCGCGCTCTGCCGCACATGATCGAGCCACGGCTGGTCGGGCGCCCAGCCATATTCGCTGCGCATCTTCGCTGCGGGGAAGTTGTCGAAGGTCCACATCCCCTCCTCGGCGCTCGCAGCGTGGCCGATCATCGCGACCCCGGCGATGGCGGTGGTGAGGCCAAGCAGGCGGGTGAGCTTCATGGTCGAGTCCCTCTCAAACGTCCCGTATTCGGCGCGGAACTTTGCGAGGGGCCGTGACGCTTGGCAAGGGGGGTGAGACCACGCGACCCCGTGCTCAAACACACGAGCTCCGTCATGCTGAACTTGTTTCAGCATCCATCGCCGCGCCAGCCGATTGGACCCTGAAACAAGTTCAGGGTGACGGGGCGGGGAGGACGGGAGTTGAACGCGGCGGTTTCTTGCACCCCCCGTCCCCCGCTGATAGCGCCGCGGGCATGAACGATATCAAGCGCGTGGTGCTCGCTTATTCGGGCGGGCTCGACACCAGTGTCATCCTGAAATGGCTGCAGAGCGAATATGGCTGCGAGGTGGTGACGTTCACCGCCGATCTCGGCCAGGGCGAGGAACTCGAGCCCGCGCGGGCCAAGGCGGAACTGCTCGGTATCAAGCCCGAGCACATCTACATCGACGATCTGCGCGAGGAGTTCGTGCGCGATTTCGTCTTTCCGATGATGCGCGCCAACGCCCGCTACGAAGGCGACTATCTCCTCGGCACGTCGATCGCGCGCCCGCTCATCGCCAAGCGGCTGGTCGAGATCGCGCACGAGGTCGGCGCCGATGCCGTGGCGCATGGCGCGACCGGCAAGGGCAACGACCAGGTCCGCTTCGAGCTCAGCGCCTACGCGCTCGACCCCGACATTCGCGTCATCGCCCCGTGGCGCGAATGGGACCTCACCTCGCGCTCGTCGCTGATCGCGTTCGCCGAGGCACACCAGATCCCGGTGCCCAAGGACAAGCGCGGGGAGAGCCCCTTTTCGATCGACGCCAACCTCCTCCACACCTCGAGCGAGGGGAAGGTGCTCGAGGATCCGTGGGAGGAGGTGCCGCCTTACGTCTTCTCGCGCACGGTCGACCCAGAGCAGGCGCCCGACACGCCCGAATATATCACCATCGATTTCGAGCGCGGCGACGGCGTCGCGCTGAACAGCGAGGCGATGAGCCCCGCGACGCTGCTCGCGGCGCTCAACGACCTTGGCCGCAAGCATGGCATCGGCCGCCTCGACCTCGTCGAAAACCGCTTCGTCGGCATGAAATCGCGCGGCATGTATGAGACGCCCGGCGGTGAGATCTACGCCCGCGCGCATCGCGGAATCGAGGCGCTGACGCTCGACCGCGGCGCTGCGCACCTCAAGGACGAGCTGATGCCGCGCTATGCCGAGCTCATCTACAACGGCTTCTGGTTCGCGCCGGAGCGGGAGATGCTGCAGGCGGCGATCGACCACAGCCAGGAAAAGGTGTCGGGCACCGTCCGCCTCAAGCTCTACAAGGGCAATGCGATGGTGGTCGGGCGGCGGAGCCCCAACAGCCTCTATTCCGAACGCCATGTTACGTTCGAGGACGACGCCGGCGCTTATGATCAAAAGGATGCCGCGGGGTTCATCCGCCTCAATGCGCTGCGGCTGAAGCTGCTGGCGCGGCGCGATCGGTAGCGCACAGCGATGATGCGCGGGATCGACTTCAGCACGTGGCAGGGGCTGCTGACGACGCTCGCGACCTTTCTCGTCATCACGCTGCTGGGCGTTGGCGTGCGGCTGCTGGTGATGATGACCGTGCAGCAGCGGCGCGAGCGGACCAACCGCCAGATCAACGAGCGGCTGCGCACGCTGATTGCCGCCTACAAGACGCTGGGTGGCAGCTTTACCGGCGACCTGATGGTCGATCCGCGCCACCTGCGCGACCTGCGGCGGGCAGCGCCAGCGCAGGGCGATGAAGCGGTGATCGACCTCACCCGCGCGGAGGGCGGCGAGCAGAGCGACCGCGCACGGCGCATCCGCGATGCCGTTGAGAGCGCGCTGTCGGACATCATCCTTCTGGGCACCGAGGAACAGGTGCGGCTCGCCGCCGACGCCGCCGCCAAGCTCGCCGCAGGGGAGCCGGTGCCGACGCAGGCGCTGGTCGCATCGCTGCGAGCGTTCATCCGCGACGCGCTCGACCTCGACCCGGTGCCCGACGACATCGCCATTCCGCAGCAAGGCCCGACCCGCCCCGCGCCCGGCGGCGGGCGCGGCGGCGGCGGCGGCGGTGAGCGCGGTGGCGGCGGTCGTGGCGGTGGTGGCGGCGGCGGGGCGATGGCCGGCGGCGGCGCGGGCATGATGGTCGGCGGCGCCGGGCTCGGACTTGGCCTCGGCCAGGCGGAGGATCGGCTCGATGGCTGACAAGCCGCAGCAGCAAGATACGTCGAGCCGCTTTCTTCCTTGGCGCTTCGGCATGTTCCTTGTCCTGACGCTGGCGATCCCGGCGTTGATCCTGTTCGGGGTAGAGCCCGGCACGGCGGCTCTGGCCGGCTACGACGTTGCGGCGCTGGCGTTCATCTTGTCGACGTGGCCACTGTTTTACGACGAGGCGGACGAGATGCGCCGCGACGCCCAGCGCAACGATGCCGGTCGCCCGCTCGCACTCGGTATCACGATCGTCACGCTGGCCATTGTGCTGGTGGCAATCGGGGTGGAAATGTCAGGCGAGCCCACCGTCTGGGACAAGGTGCTGGTCATCGCAACGCTTCTGCTCGCGTGGCTGTTCTCGAACCTCGTCTTCGCCATCCATTATGCGCATATTTACTACGGGCGCGGCGACGAGGGTGAGGACGCCAGGGGCCTCGACATCCCCGAATGCGACACCCCGGACTATGCCGATTTTGCCTATTACGCCTTTACCATCGGCATGACGTTTCAGACGTCGGACACAGAGGTTACGTCGCGCAAGATGCGGCGGACAACGCTGATTCACTCGATGGCGGCATTTCTGTTCAACATCGGTGTCGTCGCCTTCACCATCAACGCCCTCGCCCAAGGCTGACCCGAGGGGCCCGCCCCATCAGCCGACGCGACGTCGATCGGCAAACGACAGGTCGATCATCGCCTCTGGCTGCGGACGGCCGACCCAGTAGCCCTGAAGCTTGTCGACGCCGAGGCTGCGCAAAAGGTCCGCCTGCGACGCGCGTTCGACGCCCTCCGCCACCACCACCGCCCCAATCCTGCGACCGAGGTCGATCATCGTCTGCAGCAGTCCGAGCGACAACGGATCGTCGTGCGCGCGCGCGACGAAGCTTGAGTCGATTTTGAGCGCGTCGGGCGCGATGCGGTGGACGTAAGCGAGGCTTGAGTAGCCCGTGCCGAAATCGTCGAGCGCGATCAGCACGCCCATCTCGCGCATCGGCGCCAACGCCTGCGCGACGACGTCAACATCGGCGAGCAGCGCGGTTTCGGTAATTTCAAGCATGATCCTGCGGGGATCGACCCCGCTGGTGCGCACCGCCAACAACAGCCGCTGCATCTGCGTTCGACTGGCGATGTCGCATGCCGACAGATTGATCGACACGTTGAGTGCCGGATGCCGTTTCATCGCCGCCAGAGTGCGGGCGAACACGGCGCGCGTGACATGTTCGATCAGCCCGGTGCGCTCGGCGAGCTCGACCGCCTCGCCCGCACTCACTGCGCCGAGCCGCGGGCTGACCCAGCGCACCAACGCTTCGTGCCAAACCACGTCGCCTGTTCGCGCGGTCACGATCGGCTGGAGGGCGATGTGGATTTCGGCCGGATAGTCCGCTTCACGCAGGGCCTGTTCGAGCGCCACACCGCGCTGCATCCCGACCTCGTGATCGTCAGTAAACAGGATGGCGCGGCCTCCGCCCCCCTTCTTCGCCTGGTACAGCGCATAGTCCGCGCGCGCATAAGCGGCCTCGAAATCCACGCACTCGGGGCCAGGACAGTACAGACCTGCCGACGCATCCACCCGGATCGCCACGCCACTCCACTGGACTGGCAGAGCACAGAGCGCGACGCAGCGATCGGCCAGCGCCCTTGCCTCAGCCGGACCAGCCTGATCGGGCAACAGCAATGCGAATTCGTCCCCGCCGAGCCGCGCCACGCAGTGCGCGAAGGGGACCAATTTGCGCAATCGCGCGCCGATCGCTGTCAGCAAGTGGTCGCCCGCGGGGTGGCCATAGACATCGTTGATCTGCTTGAAACCGTCGAGATCGATCAGCAAAACGCTGTCGCCTAGATTTCGGCCGGCACAGGTGAAGAACTGCCGTCGATTGGCGAGTCCGGTCACCGGATCCGTGTGGGCGAGCGCATGCTGTTCACGCGACAGTTCGCGCAGGCGGACACGCACTTCGATATATTGCGTGAATTCGTCGGAAAAGCGCTTCAACACCCAGTTCGACGCCATGCCCAGAATGAGGAAGTTGACCCCCACCACGATCTCGATCGTTCCCCCCGTCAGCATGAGGTATAGGGAAAAGGGCACCGACGCGCAGAGGGCGATGTTTTGGGCGGTGCGCGCGACATGCATGAGCAGCAGGATGCAGCTGACGCTCGTGACGCCGACGAACAGGACAACGTGGCCGGCTGCGGTAATCTTTCCGCTGAGCATCGGCTCACCGAAATGATAAAGCAGAAGCGCCCAGGTGGCGATGACGACGGAGAGGACGGCGCTCGTCGGGCCCAGTTGCCGTTCGGCTTGACGCAACCGTGCGAGCGGCGCTTCGTCGATCTTCAGACGGTGCCAGAACCAGGCGCGCCAAGCAACGGCAGCAGCGGCGACGATCGGCACGCCTTCGGTCAGCCAAGGGTGCGCATGCCCGCGATAGGTCAATGAAAGCGCAGCCATGTTGACGAGGATGAGGGCGTAGAGGATCGGGATGCGTCCCCGCACGGCTCCGATCCGCGCCACGAGCAACTCGTCGCGCAGCGGCAGCGGTGCGTCATCCCTGGTCCACAATGACGCGCGCGAGATGATGGCGCGCTTCACGTCGCAGGCTGTAACGCGCCGATCATTGCGAAACGGTGAAGGCCGTCAGGAGGGCACGTACGCGCACTGGCGCTTTCTCGACAGGCGGCAATGTGCTCTGTGCAGGCCAATGACAGCGAACACTGACCCGCTCTCCAAAAAGGCCGTTCCCCGCCGCGATTGGATGTTCGACCGCTGGACGATCATCCCGGTCGTCGCCGGCATTGCCTGGCTGATCACGATGCTGGCGCCGGCGAGCGGACTGGCGCTTACGATCGGAGGGGTCGCCTTGATCGGCGCGGTGCTAGCGGCAGTGCATCATGCCGAGGTGGTCGCCCTGCGCGTCGGCGAACCCTTTGGGACGCTGGTGCTGGCGGTCGCGGTGACGGTGATCGAGGTCGGGCTGATGGTCAGCATCATGCAAGCCGGGGGCGCGGGCGCGATGGCGCTGCCGCGCGATACGGTCATGGCGGCGATTATGATCATTCTCGGCGCGGTGATCGGCGCGTGCCTGCTCGTCGGCGGCGCGCAGCACCATGTGCAGGCTTTCAAGCGCAGCGGTGTCGCCGCAGCCGTGCCGACGCTGACCGTGCTCGCGGTGAGCACGCTGATCCTGCCCAATTACCTGATCAGCGCCAGCGGGCCGCGCCTTTCGGCCGTCCAGCTGGGCTTTGCCGGGGCGGTGTCGCTGGTGCTGTATGTCACCTTCGTGTTCGTCCAGACCGTGCGCCACCGGGAATATTTCCTCGACGATCCGGACAAGGCGGAGGGGGTCGATCCCGCTGACGGACATTTTCTGGTCAGCCGACGCAAGGCGCTCAACAGCCTCGGCCTGCTGTTCCTGTGCCTGGTCGCGGTGGTTCTGCTGGCGAAGGCATTGTCGCCGGTGATCGAAGGTGCAGTCGCCGCTGCGGGGCTGCCGCGCGCGGTGGTCGGCGTCGTCATCGCCGGGCTGGTGCTGTTGCCGGAGGGGATTGCCGCAGTGCGCAACGCGCGGCGCAACCGGCTGCAGACGAGCCTCAACCTTGCGCTCGGCTCCGCGCTGGCGACCATCGGCCTCACCATCCCGACCGTCGCGGTGCTGGCGATCGTGATGGGCTGGCAGCTCGAACTCGGCGTCGATGCAAAGTCGATCGTGCTGCTGGTGCTGACGCTGCTGGTGACGACGCAGACGCTGTCGCGCGGGCAGACGACGATCATGCAGGGCGCGGTCCACCTCGCGCTGTTCGCGACCTTTATCCTCACGCTGCTGGTGCCCTGACGGGTCGACAGCGCGGCGGGTCGCGGGCATGGGCGCGAGCGATGAGCAGCCCCGCCCCGATCCGCTTTTTCTCCGACAATGCCGCGCCTGTGCATCCGCAGGTGATGGAGGCGCTCGCCCGTGCCAATCAGGTCGACACGGCCTATGACGGCGATGCTTGGTCGCAGCAGTTGGACGGGCTGTTTTCCGACTTGTTCGAGACGCGGGTGACGGCGCTGTGGGTGGCGACGGGGACCGCCGCCAACAGCCTCGCCGTCGCCGCTTGGACGCGGCCGTGGCAGGGCATCCTCTGCCACCGCGAGGCGCATATCGAGGTCGATGAATGCGGCGCGCCGGCGATGTTCTCGGGCGGGGCGAAGCTGATGCTGCTCGACGGCGAAGGCGCCAAAATCGACGCCGCCGCGATCGACGAGGCGGTGGCGCGCATCCGCCGCGACGTTCATCAAGTGCAGCCGGCGATGGTCAGCATCACCAACGCCAGCGAATATGGCCTCAGCTGGCGCGCGGACGAGGTCGCAGCCGTCGGCGACGCGGCGAATCGCCACGCCCTCAAGCTGCACATGGACGGCGCACGCTTCGCCAATGCGGTAGCCTTCACCGGGGCCTCGCCCGCGGACGTGACGTGGCGCGCGGGGGTCGATGCGCTGTCGTTCGGCTGCGTCAAAAACGGCGCGATGAATGCGGAAGCGCTGCTGTTCTTCGGTGACGCGCCGCCGGGGGTTCACGAATTGCGCAAACGCTCGGGTCACCTTCAGAGCAAGGGTCGCTTCCTCGCTGCGCAACTGATCGCGATGGTCGAAGGAGGGTTGTGGCTCGACAACGCCCGCGCCGCCAACGCCGCGGCGGCGACGCTCGGCGACGCCGCAGGCGCGCGGGCGATGTATCCGGTCGAGGCCAACGAGCTGTTCCTCCGCCTATCCGCTGACGAAGCCGCGGCACTGCGCGACCTCGGCTACGACTTCTACGACTGGGGGGCGGGCGCGGCGCGGCTGGTGACGAGCTGGCAGCACACGGCCGCGGACGTGGCGCCACTGGCCAAGGCCATCGCCGCATTGTGAGCGCCGCCCGCCGCCTTACAGAACCGGGGGTGCTGATCCCCTTCATCATCGTGACGCTGATCTGGGGTTCGACCTGGATCGTCATCCGCGACCAGCTAAACGGTGTACCGCCGAGCTGGTCTGTCGCCTATCGCTTCATTCTGGCGAGCGCGGTGATGCTGGTCATCGCATTGGTCCGGCGCGAGCGGCTGGAGGGCGGGCGCAGCCTCGCCCTCGCTGCGCTGATCGGTGTCAGCCTGTTCTGCCTCAATTTCAACCTCGTCTACCGCTCGGAACATTATATCACGAGTGGGCTGGTCGCGGTGATTTTCGGGCTGTTGTTCGTGCCCAACGCGGTGCTGGCGCGGCTGTGGCTGGGCGTAGCGATCGAGCGCCGCTTCCTTGGCGGAGGCGCCATCGCGGTCGCCGGGGCGGCGCTGCTGCTGGCACATGAGGCGCGCGGGGTGACCGGCTCGGCGTGGGAGGTGGCGCTCGGATCAGCGCTGGTCCTCGGCGGCGTGCTCGCCGCGTCGGTCGCCAACGTGGCGCAAGCCACCGCGCTTGCCCGGCGGCAGGGGCCGTTCGCGCTGCTCGGCATCGCCATGGCACTGGGCGCGCTCGCCGACGTCGGGCTGGCATGGACGACCGCCGGACCGCCGGTGTTCGATCCGCGCCCAGGCTATGGCGCGGGGCTGGTGTATCTTGCGCTCGGCGGCAGCGTGCTCGCCTTCCCGCTCTACCTCGGCGTCATTCGCGCGGTCGGCCCCGGCCCCGCCGCCTGGTCGAGCGCGCTGGTGCCGGTGGTGGCGATGGCGCTGTCGACGCTGTTCGAAGGCTATCAGTGGAGCGTGCTGTCCGTCGCCGGATCGCTGCTCGTCGCGGCGGGGCTGACGGTGGCGCTCAAGCGGTGACGACGCGCATCGCCAGCCTCGACGTGACCCGCGGGCTGGCGGTGATGGGCATCCTGCTGATGAACGCAGGGCGTTTCGCGCAGCCGGAGAATGCCTATCTCTGGCCCACCGCATGGTCGCCGCGCGGGGTGGGCGACGACCTCCTGTGGGCGCTGCAATATCTGTTCATCGATTCCAAGATGCGCGCGTTGTTCACGATGCTGTTCGGGGCGTCGGCGCTGCTGGTGATGGAGCGCGCCGGGCCGGTCGCGGCGCGCTGGACGCACTGGCAGCGCATGGTCACGCTGCTGCTGTTCGGCGCGGTGCACCAATATCTGATCTGGGTGGGCGATATCCTGTCGCTTTACGCGCTGCTTGGGTTGACGCTTCCGTTCGTCGCGCACTGGCCGGCGCGCAAGCTCGCCGCAGCCGGCGCCACCCTGCTCATTCTGTCGGTCGTGATGATCGGTCCCGCGATGTGGTTCGTCCCCAACTACGATGCGACTGCCTTCCTGCGGTCGCTCGCCGCTTCCGACCAAGCCGCGACTGCCGAGCGAGCGGCTATGCTGGGAAGCTTCGCCGACGGCCTGCGCTGGCGCATCGCCGATTCCAGCGATTGGCCGATCGGCAGCCTCGTCACCGGCGGGCCGGAAACACTGGCGATGATGTGGGTCGGCATGGCGCTTTACCGCAGTGGACTTTGGCGTGGTCGGTGGAGTCAACAGGACGAGCGGCGCGCGCTCGCGCAGACGCTGGGGGTCGGGCTCGCGGGCAATGCGCTGCTCCTCGCCTGGCAATGGACGGACGGCGGGCCCGAACCGATGCGCGTCATGCTGGCGTCGATCGCGTGGAGCGTTCCGTTCGACCTCCTCACCGCGATGGGTTACGCGCTGCTCGCCGCGCGCTGGTCGCGCGGGGGCGGGGTGGCGGTGAGCCGCGTCGCCGCTACGGGACGCGCCGCGTTCAGCAACTATCTCGGCACATCGCTGATCATGCTGCCGCTGATGGGGGGCTGGGGGGCCGGCCTGTTTGGCAGTCTGTCGCGGGCGCAGGCGCTGCTGCTCGCGCTGGCTATCTGCGCGCTGATGCTGCTGTGGTCGAAACCGTGGCTCGACCGCTTCAACTATGGCCCGTTCGAGTGGCTGTGGCGGATGCTGGCGCGCGGGCGCCGGGTGCCGCTGCGACGCTGAGCCGCGGCGGAGTCAGCCGGCGCGGCGGCCGAACACCGGCTTGCGGCGCTGCAGCGGATTGGTTTCCGCGTCGATCTCGGCGAGCAGCGCCTCGAACATCGGGCGCAGCTTGACCACGCGGTGAACATAGTCGGCCGGGCTCTCCCGCGCCTCGACGCAGTCGCGCGCGAACATCTCGATTTCCTCGGCCAGCGCGCCGAGCGCTTCGCCCCCGAACTGGCGCGCTTCGGTCTTCAGCGTGTGTGCGGGAAGGACCATCGGCGCAGGATTGCCAGCGCGCATCGCCGTTTCGATGCGCGCGATGGCCGCGTCACCATCTTCCCTGAAATAGCCGAGCACGCGCATGAAGTTCGGGCCAAGCTGGTTGCGCGTCTGCTGAAACATGGCCCAGTTGACCGGCGGATCTTGGGTATCGTTCATCTCGCGGCCTTCGCACCGTCGCCGACCGTGCCGCGTCTGGCCCCGCCGGCTTGGTCCCCTCCGGCGCTGCTACGCGCGCGATCGTGAAAATGTGGTTAGCGGCCGGTCGGTCTGCGTGGGGGGCGCCCGGGCGGCCCGCCCCGCCCGGGAGCCGCCGGCCGCCGCGGACGTTCGCCGGCGCTAGCGGCTCCGGCTGGGCCCCGTCTCGGGCGGGGTGAGCCGGGCGCACCGGGCCCGCGCGCTACGGCACGATGCGTCGTCACCGCCGCCGACTTGCGGCTGGCCTCGCCATAGGGGTTCTTCGGCGCGCGCAGGGTGAGCCGGACGGGCACGCCGGCAAAGCCGAACGCGCTGCGCAGCCCGTTGATGAGATAGCGGCGATAGCTTTCGGGCAGCAGATCGACGCGACTGCCGAACAGCACGAAGCTCGGCGGCCGCGTGCGCGCCTGCGTCACGAAGCGCAGCTTGATCCGCGCGCCCTTCACCGCCGGCGGCTGATTGGCGGCAACCGCGCGCGCGAACCAGCGGTTGAGCTCGCCGGTAGAGACGCGCTTCGACCACAGCGCGCGGGTCTGGAAGGCCGCGCCGATCAGCGCGTCGAGCCCCTTCCCTGTTTCCGCCGACACGGTCAGCAGCGGCACACCCTTCGCCTGCGCGAGGCCGTCGTCGAGCGCGCCGCGCACGCCCTGGTAAAGCGACGAGCCCTCCTCCACCATGTCCCATTTGTTGAGCGCGATCACCAGCGCGCGCCCTTCTTCCAACACGCGGTCGGCGATTCGCAGGTCCTGCGCCTCCAGCCCTAGCGTCGCGTCGAGCAACAGCACGACCACTTCGGCAAAGGCGACGGAATGCAGCGCGTCGGCCACGGACAGCTTCTCGAGCTTGTCCTGCACCTTCGCCTTCTTGCGCATGCCCGCGGTGTCGATCAGCCGCACCGGTCGCGCGGCGCCGTCGCGGTCCTGCCACTGCCAGTCGATCGCAATCGAATCGCGCGTAATCCCCGCTTCGGGCCCGGTGATCAGCCGGTCCTGGCCCAGCAGCCGGTTGATCAGCGTCGATTTGCCGGCGTTCGGGCGACCCACGACGGCGAGTTTGAGGATGCCGTCGTCGGGTTCGTCCTCGACCGCTTCCTCGTCACCGTCGACCATTGCCGCGTCCGTCGTGTCGGCGTCGTCCGCGGTCTCGACCTCGGATTCCGGCTCGTCGAGGTCCTCCTCCACCTCGATATGCGGGCGCAGCGCGTCGAACAGGTCGACCACGCCCTCGCCATGTTCGGCGCTGATTCCGAACGGCTCGCCGAGGCCGAGCGACCAGGCTTCGCTCACGCCGGCCGCGCCCTCGCGGCCCTCCGCCTTGTTGGCGACGATGATGATCGGCGTGTCGCTGTCGCGCAGCCAGCGGGCGATTTCGGCATCGAGCGGCGTGATCCCCGCGCGCGCATCGACCAGAAACAGCGCGACGTCCGCCTCCTCCACCGCCGCGGCGGTCTGGGCGCGCATGCGACCGGGGAGGGTGTCGGGATCTTCATCCTCGAACCCCGCAGTGTCGATCACCTTGAAGTCGAGCCCGAGCAGATGCGCGTCGCCTTCGCGGCGATCGCGGGTGACGCCGGGGCGGTCGTCGACCAGCGCCAGCCGTTTGCCGACCAGCCGGTTGAACAGTGTGGATTTGCCGACATTGGGTCGGCCGACGATGGCGACGGTGCGCCGCGGCCGTTCCGCGTCGCTCGCGGAACGCCGCCGTCGGCGCGCCGCCGCCATCAGCGCCAGGCCGTCAGGCGGCCCGCCTCGTCCAGCAAATACAGCGTCGAATTCGCCACCACGGGGGTCAGTCGCGAACCGCCGCCGACCGGCGTCATCGAACTGACCGCACCGCTGGCGGGATCGACCTGCGCCATGCGGCCGTCGGTCGACACGAGGATCAGGCGGTTGCCCGCGAGCACCGGTCCGGTCCAGCGGATCGCGCCCTTGCGGTCCTCCGCATCGCGCCAGCGCGGCAATTCCGACACCCAGCGCACGCGTCCGGTCGCGCGCGACACGGCGTAAAGCTTGGCATCGCCGGTCACCGCCCAGATCCAGTCGCCCGCCACCCACGGCGTCGAAATGCCGCCGATCGAAAGCTCCCAGATGCGCTGGCCGGTGACGAGCTCGTAGCTCGCCATGCGCCCGCCCTGGCCGATCGCAAATACGCGACCATTGTCGATCACCGGGTCGGCATCGACGTCGGACAGTGTCGACACCGACACCGCGATCGCGGTCAGCGCCAGCGCATCGGCCCACAGCGGGCGACCGTTTTCGTAGCGATAGGCGTTGAGCTCGCCCGAGCTGTAGCCGGCGACGACAGTCCCCTGCCCCGCGGCCGGCGACGCCGCACCGAACACCGTGCCGGGGGTGACGGCGCCCGCCACCTGCCACTGCGTCGCGCCATCAGTCTGCGACAGCGCGACCAGCTGATTGTCCTGCGTGATGACATAGACCGAGCCGAACGCCACCGTGGGCGCGCCGCGCAAAGGTCCGGCGGGCCGCTTCGACCAGCGCTTGCCGCCGCTCGCGGCATCGAGCGCCACCACATCGCCCAGGCCGGACACGGCATAGACCGTCGTGCCATCGACGCTGACGCCCCCGCCAAAGCGCGCCGCGGCGTTGCGCCCAGCCTCGGGACTGATTTCCACCTCCCAGCGACGCGCGCCGGTCGCCGCGTCGAAGGCGACGACGCGGGCGTTGGTGTCGACGACGTAGAGCGTGCCGCCCGCGACAACCGGCGGCGCCGCAAGCCGCGCGCGGTTGGTGCCGCCCGCAATCTGCGCGGTCCATGCCTGGCCCAGCTGTTCACCGAGCGCGAGGTGGCCGCCCGATTTGGTGGCGCTACCGCCCGACTGCGCCCAGTCGGCGTTGACGGTGGCGGGGGGCAGGATCATCGCCTGCGCCGCGGTTGCCGCGTCGACCTCGAGCGCGCTGCGGTTGGAAAGGATCGGCACGCGCGTGCCGACGGTCGGCGTCGTCGGGGCGCCGCGCCCCTTGAAAACATTGCACCCGCCCAGCGCCAGCGCCGCGCCAACGAGGGCGACGAGAGGAAGCTGCGAAATCTTGGCTCGAGCCATCGTCACTTGGTCCTGCTGCTGGTCGTGGCCGGGGACGCCGCGGGGGTAGATGGGGTGGAGGTGGGAGGCGCGGGGGTGGCAGGCCGGGCCGCCGTCGCAGCCGGCGCGCCAGGGACCGCCGTTGCGGCGAGCGAGCTTGCCATCTGGTTGGCGCGAGTCTTCAGCGCCTCGCTCGCCTGCGGTGAGGCGGCGATACGACGGAACAGCGCCGCCGCAGCGTCGCGCTTGCCGCGCTTCAGCTCGGCAATGGCGGTCAGTTCAGCAGCAGTGGCCCAGCCCGGCCCCTCTGCGGCCACCATCGGCGCGAGCCGCGCGATGATCGCATCCGGCGGAGTCGTGTCGAAATCGGCGATCGTCTGCCGCAGCAACGCGACGCTGCGCAGATCGTCGGGCAGTGCCGTGTCGCCAGCGATCGCGGCAAAGGTCCGCGCCGCCGCCGCCTGGTCGCCCGCGCCTGCGGCCGCGCTGCCCTGCGTCATGCGCGCCAGCGCACGGTAGGCCGGCGTGCCGTCGCGAGCGATCGGCGCCATCGCCTTATCGAGCGCCGCCCGCCCGCCCGGCGCCTTGTCGAGCGCCGCATTGAAGGCGGCACCCTGCTCCGCGGCGCGCGTCTCCTGCCGGTGGTCCCATAGCATCCAGCCGCCGAACGCGAGCAATCCGGCCAGCGCGACCGCGACGATGGTGCGGCCATGGCGCTGAGCAACGTCGCGCGCGACATCGGCGCGGACGGCTTCGTCCACCTCACGCAAGATCGCGCTGTTCTCGGCAGGGGGCAAAGCCATGTTCTTCAAACCTCGTCGTCAGGTGCCGATCGATCGTCCGCCACCGCGCCGCGGTCCCTTAGCCGCGCGCGCGCCGGGGGGAAAGCCCGCCGCCCCGGCCCGCCCTGTCGCGATCAGGCTGAACCGCCGCTGGCTGGCGCCGGATAGACCTGATCCGCGGTCGGAAAGCTGCGTGCGCGCACCTCCTCGGCATAGCGCGCGGCGGTATCCGACACGGTCACCGCCAGATCGCCATAGCGTTTGACGAAGCGCGGCACGCGCTCGAACAGGCCGAGCATGTCTTCCGTGACCAGCACCTGTCCGTCGCAGCGTGCCGATGCGCCGATGCCGATCACCGGCACGGTGAGCGCGTCCGTCATCGCCTCCGCGATCGGTTCGAGCACCCCCTCCGCCACCACCGCGAACGCGCCCGCATCCGCCACCGCGCGGGCATCGCGCAGGATCTTGTCATGCTCGGCCTGGCTCTTGCCGCGCGCGCCATAGCCGCCGAGCGCATTGACTGCCTGCGGCGTCAGACCGACATGGCCCATCACCGGGATGCCCCGCCGGGTGAGAAACGCGACCGTGTCAGCCATCGCCTCGCCCCCTTCGAGCTTCACCGCCGCCGCGCCGGTTTCCTTGAGGATGCGCGCCGCGCTCTCGAACGCGCGCTCGGGCGAGGCTTCATAGGCGCCGAACGGCATGTCGATGACGACGACGCTGTGATAGCTGCCGCGCACGACCGCCGCGCCGTGGGCGCACATCATCTCGATCGTGACCGGCACCGTCGACGGGAGGCCGTAGATCACCTGCCCCAGCGAATCGCCGACCAGCAGCAGGTCGCAGTGCGGGTCGAGCAGCTGCGCCATGCGCGCGGTGTAGGCGGTCAGCATCACCAGCGGCTCCGCCGTCGCGCCGTCGACCTTGCGCCGCTGGATGGCGGGCACGGTCAGCCGCTTCATCGGCGCCGGGGTCGGGTTGGCGCGGCTGGTCGAGGTGTCGAGCGTGAAAGTCGTGGACATGGGGAGCGGGTGTAACTCCGCCGCACCGGAGCGCAATGGCGTCCCGGCTGGAAGGGTCAGCGACGCCGCGCGCGCACCCGCTCGACCGCGACCGCCGGGAAGTCGCTGAACATTCCGTCGACTCCCTCCGCCAGCAGCGCGTCGATCTCGCCGGCAAGATCGCCATGCTGGCGTGGGTCGTCCCCGCGTCGGAAACGCGGTGGCAGGAAATAATTCTCCGCGCGCAACGTCCAGGGATGCACCTTCAGCCCTGCGCCATGCGCGGCGGCGACGACGCTGGTCGAAGCGAGCGTATCCGGCGCCAGCACAAGCCGTTTGTCCGGGCCGATGCCGTCGGCGTAGCTCGCAATCGCGCGCAGTCCAGTGGGCGTCAGCATGTCCGCATAGGCCATGCCGGGGCGGTCGGCAGGGCCGCCCTCGGCGGCGATCAGCTGGATCAGCGTGACGTGGAGGCGGGGGCGCAGTCGCTGGAGGTTACCCACCTCGAAGCTCTGCACATACACCGGCGCGCCCGCGCGGTTGAGGCCGTGGCGCTCGAGCGCGGCGATCAGCGGCGCATCGTGGCTAAGACCGATGCTCGCGAAATAGCTGGGATGCTTGGTTTCGGGATAGACGCCGACGCTGCGCCCCGTTTCCACCGAGCGCGCCGCAGCGAGCTGCAGGATCTCGTCGAACGTCGGGATCGGGTGGAGGCCGTCGAAACGCGCATTGGCGGGACGCAGCTGCGGGAGGCGTTCCCGCGCCCGCAACGTGCGCAGTTCGGCGAGCGTGAAATCCTCGGTGAACCAGCCGGTGACGGTCGCGCCGTCGATCGTCTTGGTCGCTCGCCGCGCGGCGAACTCCGGGTGGTCGGCGACGTCGGTCGTGCCCGAAATCTCGTTCTCGTGCCGCGCCACCAGCACGCCATCCTTGGTGAGGACGAGGTCGGGTTCGATGACGTCCGCGCCCTGATCGATCGCACGGTCATAGGCGGCGAGCGTATGCTCCGGCCGCTCCCCGCTGGCCCCGCGATGCGCGATCACGATGGGCTGCGATACAGCGGAAGCCGGAGTGACCGCCGTACTGCTCATCGCCACTGCCAGCCAAGCCAGAGCATTGTGCAGCATGTCGCTCCCCTCATCCTTCGAACGCCTGCGTCCACGCGGCCTCATCGAACCCGACGAGCAGCGCACCCGCACCCTCCACCACGGGGCGGCGGATGGCCGATGGGTGTGACACCATGAGGTCCATGGCGCGGAGTTCGTCCAAGTCCGCCGTCAACGCGGATGCCAGTTTGCGAAAGGTCGTCCCGCGACGATTGAGCAGCGCCTCCCACCCCACCTCCCCCACCCAACGGCGAAGTGCGGCCACATCGACCCCGGACTTCTTATAGTCATGGAAGGCGTAGCCGATGTCCCGCGCGCCAAGCCAAGCGCGGGCCTTCTTCACCGTGTCGCAATTTGCAAGACCGTATAGATAGATTTTGGACACTGACTTTCTTTGCTTCATTTTCGGACTGTTCTGAGTTCGCTTGGGTGTGCAACGGAATTACGGAAGCAATTCCGTCAATTTGGGAAAAAGCTGCCGTTCAGCTGACGACCCCACAGCAGGCCTTCGCTACCGGCTGGAGCGTCGTATTTTGCGGCCGAACCGGGCTTCACGATGTAGCCCTGCGGCATTCGAACCAAATCCGAAGTAAGCGAGATAGCGCCATTCGGCATGATGGGAAGCGAGCTCGTTTCTGACCACCCGTCCTTGATCGCTGGCATGAGAGACTCTCGGAATCGACGTGATCGCTCGGGGTCCTTACCAAGCGAGAAAAGGAGGGGCAAAGGCAGGAGCACGCGAAGCGCCGATGTGGGATCGGCGCTCGACCGCGCCTAGTCAATGTCCGCTTTCCACTCAAAATCGGACATTCGTCCTGCCACCGAAGTTCGCCAACAGCGGCTGGTTAGCACGCTTTTCCATCTACAAGTGTTACGGATTGCTCGCAATTGGAGATGCCATGGAGGATGATCGCCATGGCGCATTCGTCGTACCGGAGGCGGCGGGTAAAGATGGGACGCGGACGCAAAAAAGGGCCGGAGATCGCTCCCCGGCCCCTTCTTGCGGAACTCCGTCCGATCAGTTGCGGACGAACTGACCGCGGATCGCGCCGTTGGGATATTCGGTCGTCGCGACCTGGATATAGTAGGCGCCCGGCGAGCGTTCGAAGCCCGCCTCCAGCCACTCCGCGCGCTGCACGCAGCGGCGCCAACCGCCTTCATTCGCCGCTTGCGCGCGCAGCACGACCGGGCCCGTTCGGCCAACGGTGCCGCGATGGATCGTGACAGCGGTGATCTGGCTCAGACCCTGCACGTCGTTGAGGTCGTAGCAGATGCTGTCGAGTTCGTTCGCGACCGACAGTTCGGCGCGCGCCGATCCGTCGGGATCGCCCCGCGTGCCAACCAGCTGCGCGGCGGTCAGCGTCGCGCGGCTCGTCTCCGATACGGCCTCAACCGCCGCTTCCTCAAGCGTTGCGCAGCCTGCCAGGCCAAGCGACGCGGCGGCGAGCGAAGTCGCCGCGAACAGACGGATGTTCATGAATATCTCCCTCGAAGATCCACGCTCGCGAAGGCGAGCTCTCCCCGGGGCAAGAACCGGCGGAGCGGGGTGGGGTTCCGGGCAGGCCTCAAGCGCCCGGCATAGCCACGACGCGCTTCAGCGGCGGTTCAGCCGATCGGGCCAGTCTGGGGATCGATATCTCCAGGGGGAGGTTCACCATGCTCGCTTTGATCGCCGCGCTCGCTGCGCAAGCTTCACTCACATGTGAGAGTGTCCGCGCTGTCGCGCCCGACGCGCGCTGCACCGCGACCGCCGGGGGATTGGTGCTCACAGAGGAAGCAGACGCTGCGCAGGCGCCGCGGCTGGTCGAGGCCGCCGCGGCGGCGACCGAACGCGCTCTCGCAAGCATCGCGCAGGCGATCGCAAGCGGCGGCACGTTCGAGGCATGGCTCGCCGCCAACGGAGCGGCCAAGCGGCTGCCAACGACGGTGCCGGCGCTCCAGAGCGCGTTCGTGGCGTGGCTGCCCGGCTATATCGGGCGCAACGGCGTCCCGCAGCGTCACAGATGCTAGCGCCAGCCCCCCGGCCGGAATGCGGCGTCCGCTTTGCGGGTCGCAGATAGCCCCGCTATTTCGCTCGCGTCGTCATTCCCACTCGATCGTGCCCGGTGGCTTTGAGGTGTAGTCGTACACCACCCGGTTGATCCCGCGAACTTCGTTGACGATCCGCGTGGCTACCCTCGTCAGGAAGGCCGCTTCGTAGGGGTAGACGTCGGCGGTCATGCCGTCAGTCGAGGTGACCGCTCGCAGCGCGCACACGCTGTCGTAGGTGCGCGCGTCGCCCATCACGCCGACCGTCCGCACCGGGAGCAGCACCGCGAACGCCTGCCAGATCGCGTCGTAGAGCCCGGCGGCGCGGATCTCCTCGAGGTAGATGGCATCGGCGCGGCGCAGGATGTCGCAGCGCTCCTTGGTGACCTCCCCCGGAATCCGGATGGCGAGGCCGGGGCCGGGGAACGGGTGGCGGCCGACGAAGACGTCGGGGAGGCCGAGTTCGCGGCCGAGCGCGCGCACCTCGTCCTTGAACAGCTCTCGCAGCGGTTCGACCAGCGCCATGTTCATACGTTCGGGGAGGCCGCCGACATTGTGGTGGCTCTTGATGGTGACGCTCGGCCCGCCGGTGAAGCTGACGCTTTCGATCACGTCGGGGTAGAGCGTGCCCTGCGCCAGGAAATCCGCGCCGCCGAGCTTGGTCGCCTCCTCCTCGAACACGTCGATGAACGTCTTGCCGATGAATTTGCGCTTGGCCTCGGGGTCGGTGACGCCTGCGAGGCCGGAGAGGAAGCGTTCCTCCGCGTCAACTACCACGAGCGGGATGTGGTAATGTTCGCGGAACAACGTCTCGACCTGCGTGCGCTCGCCGGAGCGCAAAAGGCCGTGGTCGACGAACACGCAGGTCAGCTGGTCGCCGATCGCTTCGTGAATGAGCACCGCCGCGACCGCGCTGTCGACGCCGCCTGACAACCCGCAGATGACGCGTGCGTCGCCGACCTGCGCGCGAATCTCCGCGATCTTGGTGGCGCGGAACTCGGCCATCGACCAGTCGCCAGCGCAGCCGCAGACGTGGCGAACAAAACGTTCGATCAGCCGCGCGCCGTCGGGGGTGTGGACGACCTCCGGGTGGAATTGAATGCCGTAGCGTTTCGCGGCATCGTCGGCGATGACCGCGAAGGGCGCGCCCGCGCTGGTAGCGACGATGCGAAAGCCGGACGCAAGCTGCGTCACCTTGTCGCCGTGGCTCATCCACACGAGATGCTCTTCACCCGGCGCCCACAGCCCGTCGAACAGCGCGCAGGGTTCGGTCACGGTAATGTTGGCGCGGCCGAATTCGCCGCCTTCACCGCGCTCGACCGCGCCACCGAGCGCACGGCTCATCAGCTGCTGGCCGTAGCAGATGCCGAGAATGGGAAGACCGCTGGCGAGAATTTCCGGCGCGAGATGCGGCGCCCCGTCATCGAGCGTGGAGGCGGGGCCGCCCGACAGGATGATCCCCCTTGGCTTCATGCGCGCGAGCGCCTCAGCGGCTTTCGGGAAGGGCGCGATCTCCGAATAAACGCCCGCCTCACGCACGCGGCGCGCGATGAGCTGGGTTACCTGGCTGCCAAAATCGACGATGAGGATGGAGTCGGCGGCGGGGTCGGTCTGCGCGGTCATGGGCGCGCGGATAGCGATGCGGCGCCAGCGCGGCTAGGCCCCCCGCCACGCAGAAGGGCCGGAGCGTTTCCGCGCCGGCCCCTCTTTTCGTCTCACCTATGTTGTCGATCAGAAGCCGCGCAGGCGGACGTCCTCGACCCGGCCATGGCGCACCGTGCAGGTGAAGCGCCCGTTGTCGGCGTCGCGGCTGCGGTTGTAATTGTCGTAATAACCGCGGTTGCCGTACCGCGGGTCATACCGCGGGTCGTACCGGGGATCGTAGCCCTGGTTGTAGCCCTGGTTATAACCCTGATTGTAACCGTAGCCGTCGGTGCGCGCATCGCCCTCGATACGGAAGCCGTTGTTGATGCGGTCGATGTCGCGGATCTGCGTCACATCGATGCGCTGACCGCGGTAGCCCTGACGCTCGACCGCATACACGCACTGCTCTACCGCCTGACGGCCATTGTCGTAGCCATTGCCATAGCGATCGTCATAGCCGTAGCCATAGGTGCGGTTGCGGTTGCCGGTGCCGCCGAGGATGGCCGCAAGCCCGCCGAGCACGACCGCGCCGGCGATAATCTCACCCACGCCGATACCGCGGTCGCGGCGGTAGTCGTCATAACGAATCTGCGCACTGGCGGGGACCGAACCCGCCAGCATCGCGCCGGCCAGCAGCGCGCCGGTCGCGCCCTTCCAAGTCTTCGCCAAGGTCGCCATCGTCTCAATCCTCCTGCCGTACGAAGCCATCTCCGCCGAGCCTGGTATGGAGTTATCGGATTCGCGGTGGCGCAACGCTGAACTTCGCTGACAGCGATCATTCAGGCGAAATGTCCGATTTCGATGCGACAAGTTGGTGAAATTCCCCAACTAACGTTGTCTAAGATACGCCGATCTGCCAGTTTGCGGCTCAACCCCGGTCTTTGGCGACTGGCACGCGCCTTGCGGAATGATGAACGTCGGCACCACGCCGGATGTTTCATCAATGAAGGGGTCTCCCATGTTCCGCACCATCCACCGCACCGAACTCGCCAGCTACGCTGCGGCGGCGACGATCGCCCTCACCTCGACGCTGACGCTGGCCGCCATCATGCTGTCCAGCCTCGCCGTCCCCGCGTCGGGAGTGGTCGCATGATCCATCCGATCGGTTCGGAGCCGCGGCGCTTCACGCTCGACCGCAGCCGGCGCAGGCTGCTCGGGGTGTGTGGCGGCATCGCCAACTATTTCGACATCGACGTGCTGTGGGTGCGGATCGGGTTCATCGCCGCGACGCTGGCGCTGGGCTTTCCGCTGCTGCTCTACCCCGCGTTTGCTCTGGTGGCGGATTGAACGCCGCCCGCCCGCCTCGGCAACAACGAAAAGCCCCGCCGGTGACACCGGCGGGGCTTTTGTTTGGCTCATGCGAGCAATGGCTTAGGCGTCGTCGCCCTCGCTATCCGCGCCCTCGTCATCTTCGACCGACGGCATTTCTGCATCGTCGCCGTCGGCGGCTTCGGGGTTGAGATAGTCGCCGGCGTCCGCGTCGGTGCCGTGGGTTTCACCGGTGACCATGCCCAGCGGATCGTCGCCCATCGCCGCTTCCGGCCCCTGCGCGAGTTCCGCGGCATGCTCCTCCTCAGCCGACTCCGGCGCGATCAGCGCGGCTTCGGTGGCGGCGCGCATCGACGCCCGCAGCGCCGCATCGCGCGACGAGGCGGTGACGCGGATGCGGTTCATCGCCGCCCCCGTGCCCGCCGGGATGAGCCGGCCGACGATGACGTTCTCCTTGAGGCCGTCGAGCGTATCCACCTTGCCCTGCACCGACGCTTCGGTGAGCACGCGGGTGGTTTCCTGGAACGACGCGGCGGAGATGAAGCTGCGGGTCTGCAGCGACGCCTTGGTGATGCCGAGCAGCACCGGCTTCCCTTCCGCGGGCACCTGGCCCTTGCTCAGGCGCGAGTTCACCTCGTCCATCTCGACCCGGTCGACCTGCTCGCCCGGCAGCAGCGTGGTGTCGCCACCCTTGGTGATCTCGACCTTTTGCAGCATCTGGCGAACGATCACCTCGATGTGCTTGTCGTTGATCTTCACGCCCTGCAGTCGATAGACCTCCTGGATCTCCGACACGAGGTAGGCCGCCAGTTCCTCGATTCCCAACACCTCAAGGATGTCGTGCGGATCGGGGCTGCCAGAGACGATGGTGTCGCCCTTCTTGACGTTATCGCCTTCCTGGACCTCGATCACCTTGGACTTCGGCACCAAATACTCGACGGTTTCGCCGTCTTCGGTGTGGATCGCGAACTTCCGCTTGGCCTTATAGTCCTTGAGGAATTCGATCTTGCCCGAAACCTTGGCGATGATCGCGTTGTCCTTGGGCTTGCGCGCCTCGAACAGCTCCGCGACGCGCGGCAGACCGCCGGTGATGTCGCGGGTCTTGGCGGCTTCGCGGCTGGCACGCGCGAGCACGTCGCCCGCCGCCACCGTCGCCCCGTCCTCGACCGAAATGGTCGTGCCCGGCGCGAGCAGGTAGCGCGCGGCCTCACCCGACTCTTCGTCGAGCAGGGTCAGGCGCGGCTGCAGGTCTTCCTTCTTGCCGCGACCGATGGCGCGATATTCGATCACCACGCGCTGCGCGATGCCGGTCGCTTCGTCGACCTGCTCGGTCATGGTCTTGCCGTCGACCAGATCCTGGAAGCGAACGATCCCCGGCTGTTCCGTAATCACCGGCATGGTGAACGGATCCCACTCGGCGAGGCGTTCGCCCTGCGCCACGGTCGCGCCATCCTTGACGAGGATGTTCGAACCGTAAGGCAGCTTGTGCACCGCGCGTTCGTGGCCGTCGGTGTCGGTCAGCACTAGCTCACCACCGCGGGCGAGGCTGAGGCGGCGACCGCGCGCGTCGGTGATCGTCGGCATGTCGCGATAGGCGACCGTGCCGTCGACCATCGCTTCGAGGTTCGACACTTCGTTGAGCTGCGCCGCACCACCGATGTGGAAGGTTCGCATGGTCAGCTGCGTGCCCGGTTCGCCGATCGACTGCGCCGCGATGACACCCACCGCTTCACCGATGTTGACCGGCGTCCCGCGCGCGAGGTCGCGCCCGTAGCAGGTGCCGCAGACGCCCGTCTTCGCTTCGCACACCAAGGGCGAGCGAATGTAAGCGGTCTGGATGCCCAGCGCCTCGATCTGCGCGATGTGCGCTTCGTCGAGCAGCGTGCCCGCGGTCACGACGACGTCGCCGGTCTTGGAATCGACCAGGTCCTCCGCGAGCGTACGCCCGAGGATACGTTCGCCCAAGGACGCGATGGTCGAACCGCCCTGCACGATCGATCGCATTTCGAGGAAGCGTTCGGTGCCGCAATCCTCCTCGACGATGGTCGCGTCCTGCGACACGTCGACCAGACGGCGGGTCAGGTAACCCGAGTTCGCCGTCTTGAGCGCCGTATCCGCGAGGCCCTTGCGCGCGCCGTGGGTCGAGTTGAAGTACTCGAGAACCGTCAGCCCCTCCTTGAAGTTGGAGATGATCGGGGTCTCGATAATTTCACCCGACGGCTTGGCCATCAGGCCGCGCATGCCGGCGAGCTGCTTCATCTGCGTCTGCGAACCACGCGCGCCGGAGTTGGCCATCATGTAGATCGAGTTGATCGGCGCCAGACGACCGCTGTCGGTCTTCGGCGTCGCCTTGATCTCGTCCATCATGGCGTTGGCGACCTTGTCGCCGCACTGCGACCAGGCGTCGATCACCTTGTTGTACTTTTCCTGCTGGGTGATCAGCCCGTCCTGATACTGCTGCTCATAGTCCTTCACCTGAGCGCGCGTTTCGTCGACCAGCTCGTCCTTCGATTCTGGGATGATCATGTCATCCTTGCCGAAGGAAATGCCCGCCTTGAACGCGTTGCGGAAACCGAGCGCCATGATCGCGTCGGCGAACAGCACCGTCTCCTTCTGGCCGGTGTGACGATAGACCTGGTCGATGACGTCCCCGATCTCCTTCTTGGTGAGGAGACGGTTGACGACGTCGAACGGGACCGTGTGGCTCTTGGGCAGGCATTCGCCGATGAGCATGCGGCCCGGCGTGGTTTCGAAGCGGACCATCCGCTCCTCGCCCGCCTCGTTGGTCTGCGGCACGCGCGCGGTGATCTTCGAATGCAGCGTCACCGCACCCATCGCCAGCGCGTGGTGCACCTCCGCCATGTCGGCGAGCAGCATGCCCTCACCCGGCTCCCCCTCACGCTCGAGGCTGAGGTAGTAGAGGCCGAGGACCATGTCCTGCGACGGCACGATGATCGGCTTGCCGTTGGCGGGGCTGAGGATGTTGTTGGTCGACATCATCAGCACGCGCGCTTCGAGCTGCGCTTCGAGTGAAAGCGGCACGTGCACCGCCATCTGGTCGCCGTCGAAGTCCGCGTTGAACGCCGAGCAGACCAGCGGGTGCAGCTGGATCGCCTTGCCCTCGATCAGCACCGGCTCGAACGCCTGGATGCCGAGGCGGTGGAGCGTCGGCGCGCGGTTGAGGAGCACGGGGTGCTCGCGGATCACCTCATCGAGGATGTCCCACACCTCGCGGCGTTCCTTTTCAACCCACTTCTTCGCTTGCTTGAGGGTCATCGACAGACCCTTGGCGTCGAGGCGCGCGTAGATGAACGGCTTGAACAGCTCGAGCGCCATCTTCTTCGGCAGACCGCACTGGTGCAACTTCAATTCGGGACCGGTCACGATCACCGAACGACCCGAATAGTCGACGCGCTTGCCGAGCAGGTTCTGACGGAAGCGCCCCTGCTTACCCTTGAGCATGTCGCTGAGCGACTTCAGCGGACGCTTGTTGGCACCGGTGATGACGCGGCCTCGGCGGCCGTTGTCGAACAGCGCGTCGACGGCTTCCTGCAGCATGCGCTTTTCGTTGCGGACGATGATGTCCGGCGCGCGCAGCTCCATCAGCCGCTTCAAGCGGTTGTTGCGGTTGATGACGCGGCGGTAAAGGTCGTTGAGGTCCGAAGTCGCGAAGCGGCCACCGTCGAGCGGCACCAGCGGGCGCAGCTCGGGCGGGATCACGGGGACGACCTGAAGGATCATCCACTCCGGGCGGTTGCCGGAGTCAATGAAGCTCTCGACGACCTTCAGCCGCTTGATGATCTTCTTGGGCTTGAGCTCCGACTTGGTCGTGCGCAGCTCCTCGAGCAGCGCCTCACGCTCGCCCTCGAGGTCGAGCTCCTCGAGCAGCTTGCGGATCGCCTCCGCGCCGATGCCGGCCGAGAAGGCGTCCTCGCCATATTCGTCCTGCGCGTCGAGCAGCTCGTCTTCGGTCAGCAGCTGGAACTTCTCGAGCGGGGTCAGACCCGGTTCGAGGACGATATACTGCTCGAAATACAGCACGCGCTCGAGCTGCTTGAGCTGCATGTCGAGCAGCAGGCCGATGCGGCTCGGCAGCGACTTCAGGAACCAGATGTGGGCAACCGGCGCGGCGAGTTCGATGTGGCCCATCCGCTCGCGGCGCACCTTGGTGACCGTCACCTCGACGCCGCACTTTTCGCAGACGATGCCCTTGTACTTCATCCGCTTGTACTTGCCGCACAGGCATTCGTAATCCTTGATCGGACCGAAGATGCGCGCGCAGAACAGGCCGTCGCGTTCGGGCTTGAACGTGCGATAGTTGATCGTTTCGGGCTTCTTGATCTCACCGAACGACCAGCTGCGGATGCGCTCGGGGGAAGCGATGCCGATCTTGATCTGGTCGAACGTCTCCGGCTTCGCGACCGGGTTCATGAAGTTGGTGAGCTGGTTCATTTGTCCGTCCCTTGAAGGGTGTCATTCGAAATGCGCGGGGCTGAAATCCGCCAACCCCAAACAAATACGCCGATCGAAAGCAGGAGGAATATTAAGCCGACAAACGTGCTTCTGCCGTAAGCACTGATGACCGCCTCATGGGCCAGCGGGATGCCGAAGAAGAAAACAAGCAAGAGCGCACAAGATAGCCCTCTATTCTCCTTCGGCATCCCTGCTGATGCCACGCCTTACTCCGCCGCTTCCGGTAGTGCTTCCGGGCCTTCGCCGTCCTCGCCGAGCTCTTCATGGCTCTTGAGGTCGACGTTGAGGCCGAGGCTGCGCATTTCCTTGACGAGCACGTTAAAGCTCTCGGGAATGCCGGCCTCGAAGGTGTCGTCGCCCTTGACGATCGCCTCATAGACCTTGGTGCGGCCGACCACGTCGTCGGACTTCACCGTCAGCATTTCCTGGAGCGTGTAGGCGGCGCCGTAGGCTTGCAGCGCCCACACCTCCATCTCGCCGAAGCGCTGGCCGCCGAACTGAGCCTTGCCGCCCAGCGGCTGCTGGGTGACGAGGCTGTACGGCCCGATCGAACGCGCGTGGATCTTGTCGTCGACCAGGTGGTGCAGCTTCAGCATGTAGATGTAGCCGACGGTCACCTTGCGGTCGAAGGCATCGCCCGTGCGGCCGTCGTAGAGCGTCACCTGACCCGACGGATCGAGCCCGGCGCGCTCCAGCATTTCGGCGACGTCCGCCTCGCGGGCGCCGTCGAACACCGGGGTCGCCATCGGCACGCCGCCGCGCAGCAGCTCCGCCATCTCGACGAGGTCGTCCCCATCGCGGCTGGCGATGTCGTCGGCATAGTTCTCGCCGTAGACGCGCTGCAGCGTTTCGACGACCGCCGCCGGCGCCTGCCCGCCGCTCGCGTCGGGGTTCGCCTCGCGCCACTCATCGAGCGCCTGCCCGATCTGCTGGCCAAGCCCGCGGGCCGCCCAACCAAGGTGCGTTTCAAAGATCTGCCCGACGTTCATGCGGCTCGGCACGCCCAGCGGGTTCAGAACAATGTCGACGTGCGTCCCGTCTTCGAGGAACGGCATGTCCTCAATCGGCAGGATGCGGCTAATGACGCCCTTGTTGCCGTGACGGCCGGCCATCTTGTCGCCCGGCTGCAGCTTGCGCTTCACCGCGACGAACACCTTGACCATCTTGAGCACGCCCGGGGCGAGCTCGTCGCCACGCTGCAGCTTTTCGACGCGGTCTTCGAAGCGGTCCTGGATGACCTTCACCGCCTCGTCATACTGCGCGCGGATGGCCTCAAGGTTCGACTGGACCTTGTCGTCCGCCACCGCGAACTTCCACCAGTCGGCCTTGTCGACGCCTTCAAGCATCCCCTCGTCGAGCGCGCTGCCCTTCTTGACGCTCTTGGGCGTCGCGGTCGCGGTCTGTCCGACGAGCATCTCTTTGAGGCGGGCATAGCTCGCACGGTTGAGGATGCCGCGTTCGTCGTCCGCGTCCTTCTTCAGCCGCTCGATCTCCTCGCGCTCGATCGCCATCGCGCGCTCGTCCTTGTCGATGCCGTGGCGGTTAAACACGCGCACCTCGACGACGGTCCCGGTCACGCCCGGCGGCAGCTTGAGCGAAGTGTCGCGCACGTCGCTCGCCTTTTCGCCAAAGATCGCGCGGAGGAGCTTTTCCTCCGGAGTCATCGGCGATTCACCCTTGGGTGTGATCTTGCCGACGAGGATATCGCCCGGCTCGACCTCGGCACCGATGTAGACGATGCCCGCCTCGTCGAGGTTGCGCAGCGCTTCCTCGCCGACGTTGGGAATGTCGCGGGTGATGTCCTCCGGCCCGAGCTTGGTGTCGCGGGCCATCACCTCGAACTCCTCGATGTGGATCGAGGTGAACACGTCGTCCTTCACGATGCGTTCGGAGATGAGGATCGAGTCCTCGTAATTGTACCCGTTCCACGGCATGAACGCGACGAGCGCGTTGCGGCCGAGCGCGAGCTCACCAAACTCGGTCGACGGACCGTCGGCGATGATCTGCCCGTCCTCGACGCGGTCACCGACCTTAACCAGCGGGCGCTGGTTGATGCACGTGTCCTGGTTCGAACGCTGGAACTTCTGCAGGCGGTAGATGTCAACGCCCGACTGGCCGGCTTCGACATCGCCCGTTGCGCGCACGACGATTCGGGTCGCATCGACCTGATCGACGATGCCGCCCCGGCGCGCGGCGATCGCCGCCCCGGAGTCACGCGCCACCGTCGCTTCCATGCCGGTGCCGACGAACGGCGCTTCGGCGCGGAGCAACGGCACCGCCTGACGCTGCATGTTCGAGCCCATCAGCGCGCGGTTGGCGTCGTCGTTCTCGAGGAACGGGATCAGCGACGCGGCGACCGAAACAAGCTGCTTCGGAGACACGTCCATCAGCGTCACCGTGTCGCGCGGCGCCATGACGAACTCGCCCGCCTCACGCGCACTCACCAGATCGTCGACCAGGCGGCCGTCGGCATCGGTCTCTGCCGACGCCTGCGCGACGGTGTGCTTCTGCTCCTCCATCGCGGAGAGATAGACCACCTCGTCGGTCACCTTGGAGTCGATCACCTTGCGGTACGGCGTTTCGATGAAGCCATATTTGTTGACCCGCGCAAAGGTCGACAGCGAGTTGATGAGACCAATGTTCGGCCCTTCGGGCGTCTCGATCGGGCAGATGCGGCCATAATGCGTCGGGTGCACGTCGCGCACCTCGAAGCCCGCACGCTCGCGGGTGAGACCGCCCGGCCCAAGCGCGGACACGCGACGCTTGTGCGTCACTTCGCTGAGCGGGTTGGTCTGGTCCATGAACTGCGACAGCTGCGAGCTGCCGAAGAATTCACGCACCGCGGCCACCGCCGGCTTCGCGTTGATGAGGTCGTTGGGCATGACCGTCGACACGTCGACGCTCGACATGCGCTCCTTGACCGCACGCTCCATGCGCAGCAGCCCGACGCGGTATTGGTTCTCGAGCAGCTCGCCGACCGAACGCACGCGGCGGTTGCCGAGGTTGTCGATGTCGTCGATCTCGCCCTTGCCGTCCTTGAGGTCGACAAGCTCCTTGACCACCGCGAGGATGTCTTCACGGCGCAGCGTGGTGAGGTCGTCGGGCGCGTCGAGGTCGAGGCGCATGTTGAGCTTGACGCGGCCCACCGCGCTGAGGTCATAGCGGTCGCTATCGAAGAACAGGCCCTGGAACAGCGCCTCCGCCGTCTCGCGGGTCGGCGGCTCGCCAGGGCGCATGACGCGGTAGATGTCGGCCAGTGCCTGGTCGCGGTCCTCCGCCTTGTCGACGCGCAACGTGTTGCGCATCCACGGACCCGTCGTGACGTGGTCGATGTCGAGCAGGTCGATCGCGTCGATCCCCGCCTTGTCGAGCTTCTCGAGATTCTCGGCGGTCACCTCGTCGCCGGCCTCGATGTAAATCTCGCCGGTCGCTTCATTGATGAGGTCGTAGGCCGAATAACGCCCGAAGATCTCCTCGGTCGGGATCATCAGCGTGGTGAGACCGTCCTTCGCCGCCTTGTTGGCGAGGCGCGGGCTGATCTTCTGGCCGTTGGCAAAGACAACTTCGCCGGTGCTGGCGTCGACCACGTCGAACGCCGGCTTTACCCCGCGCCATGCGTCCGCGCTGAACGGGATCTTCCAGCCGTCGCTAGCCCGTTCGAAGCGCGCAGTCGTATAGAAATGGTTGAGGATTTCCTCGCCATTGAGGCCAAGCCCGTAGAGCAGGCTGGTGACCGGCAACTTGCGCTTACGGTCGATGCGGACGTTGACGATGTCCTTGGCGTCGAACTCGAAATCGAGCCACGAGCCGCGGTAGGGGATGACGCGCGCAGCAAACAGGAACTTGCCGCTGGCGTGGGTCTTGCCGCGGTCATGATCGAACAGCACACCCGGCGAACGGTGCATCTGGCTGACGATGACGCGTTCGGTGCCGTTGATGATGAAGGTGCCGTTCTCGGTCATGAGCGGCATGTCGCCCATGTACACGTCCTGCTCCTTGATATCGAGCACGGAGCGGGTCTCGGTTTCCGAGTCCACTTCGAACACGATCAGACGCAGCGTCACCTTCATCGGCGCGGCGTAAGTCAGCCCGCGCTGGCGGCATTCCTCAATGTCGTACTTCGGCGGCTCGAGCTCATAATGCACGAAGTCGAGTTCGGCCGTGCCGGCAAAATCGCGGATGGGGAACACGCCGCGCAGCGTCTTCTCGAGCCCCGAGACATAACCCGTCGCCGCATCCGAACGCAGGAACTGTTCGTAGCTTTCGCGCTGAACCTCGATCAGGTTCGGCATCTCGATCGCTTCGTGGATGTTCCCGAACAGCTTGCGGATACGCTTGGTCGAAGTCGCAAGACCGCGCGTGGGGGCGCGAGTCGCAGCCTCGTTCGCGGTCGCAGCGGTGGTCGCCGGAGCCTTTTTCGCCATGTCGGAAAATCTGCCTTTGCCGTAGAAATCACGGGCGCATGAGACACGCAAAGCACCGCACGACCTCCGGAAAATCCGGTGGCGGCGGTGTCCAAGCGTCCTGATCCCCGCCGGTCCATCCGTGGAAAGCACTGCGCGACGGCGCCTTCCGTCCCGACCGATCGGGTAGGGCTGCATTACCGGGTCGGACGATGACTGTCAAACCGCCTAACCGACCGTCATATCGAAAACCGATAATATCGATTGACAATAAGAAGCCGCTTAAACATATCGACTTTCGATGAGTCATACATCGGAGCTCGATATGCGTAGTCCTGGTCCCTTCCTCAACATCAGCTTCGTGGTGACCCGCGTCGGGCTGATCCTTCTGGGCATTTTGACGCTGGTGACGGCGGGCATCACTTTCGCGCTCGTGGTAGGGTTGAGCCCGCTCCCAACGGACGCCGGGCTCAACTCCGCGCTGGTGGTCCCGATGATGGCGATCGCTACATTGGTGCTTGCCGTCTCCGCCCTCACTTTGTGGCAGCTCGATCGCATGCTGCGGGATGCCCGCGCGGGAGCGATCTTCACCGACCGGAACGTGCGCCGGCTGCGGACTCTCGCCTGGCTGGTCATCGCCTATCAGCCGGTGATTGTCGCCCAGCAGTGGATCGCGATGCGCATGGAGGGGAAAGGACTCCTGGACGGCGTGTTCCAGTACAGCCTGTCGGGCCTCCTGGCGGCGCTCCTGTGCTTCGCCCTCGCCGAGGTGTTCGCGCACGGCGTGGCGTTGCAGGAAGACGCGGAGGGGACGGTCTGATGGCGATCCGTATCCAACTCGACGAGCTCCTGCACCAGCGGCGCATGACGCTGACCGAACTCAGCGAGCGCGTCGACATCACCCTCGCCAACCTGTCGATTCTCAAGACTGGCAAGGCGCGCGCGATCCGTTTCTCGACGCTCGACGCCATTTGCCGCGCGCTGAGTTGCCAGCCCGGCGACCTCGTAGTCTGGGAGGAAGATGGCCCGTCGTAGGCGCGGTCAGCCGGAACCTCTCGGCCGCCGCCACGTTTCCATGCCACGGCCGCGCAAGTCATGTTGCGGCATTGAAATCGGGAGATATCTCATGGGTGAATTCGTCGACAAGGCGAAGGCCGCGGGTAACGACATCGCCGGCAAGGCCAAGGAAGCCGCAGGCGCGGCGATCGGCAACGAAAAGCTCGAAGCCAAGGGCGAAGCGCAGCAGGCGAAGGCCGATGTCCAGCACGCCAAGGGCACTGTGAAGGGCGCGCTGGGCGACGACGTCTGATCTTCCCAGCAGCGCTCGATCGGGGCCGGGGGGCGCGACGCCTTCCGGCCCCGGTTCGTTGAGCTAGTGACAGCAAGCGCACTCCGCGATAGAGCCGCGAACAAGCTGGCCGCTCCGGGAAGGGGCGGCCCTTATTGTTTCTAGCTCCGGGAGCCGCCTTCGATGGCCCAGCCGCTCATGCCCCACGCGACCGCCGCCTGGCTGGTCGACAACAGCTCGCTCACTTTTCAGCAGATCGCCGATTTCTGCGGGCTGCACATCCTCGAAGTGCAGGCGATTGCCGACGATACCGCGGGCACCAAGCTCACCGGCCGCGACCCGATCCGCGCGCACGAACTGACGCACGAGGAGATCGAGAAGGGCCAGGCCGACCCCAGCTATAAGCTGCAGATGCTCGCCGGGCCGGAGCCGGTGCGCCGCACCAAAGGGCCGCGCTACACCCCCGTCAGCAAGCGCCAGGACAAGCCCGACGGCATCGCCTGGTTGGTCAAGCATCACCCGGAGATCAGCGACGCGGCGATCGGCAACCTGATCGGCACCACGCGCAACACGATCGAAGCGATCCGCGAGCGCACGCACTGGAACATCGCCAATATCGTGCCGAAGGACCCGGTCGCGCTCGGGCTGTGCTCACAGCGCGAACTCGACGCCCTGGTGGCGAAAGCCGCGAAAAAGGCGGGCATCGAAGCCCCGGTCGACACCCGCTACGCCGGTGATCGCGCCGCGCTGATCGAAGAGCTGAAGGCGGAGCGGGAGGCCAACGCCCGCGCCGCGGAGGCGGCCGCGGCAGCCGAGGCGGCGGAGCAGGATGGTCTGACGATCGTCTCGGACGAGGAAGCGGCGGGGAGCGCCGCAAGCTCGTAACCGGCGATCCAGATAGCGTTCAGCTGACGCGAAAGAGGGCGGCGCGAGATCGATCGCGCCGCCCTTTTTTGTCGATCAGTTCGGGTTGCTGCCGGCGCGGGTGTGATCCAGCCCCTGCTTTTCCTCCCAATTGTCCGGGTTCTGCTCGCCCAGCGGCGCCTGTTGCGCCTGCGCGCCGCCGCTCTGCTGGCTGGCGATCCCGGCGGTTTCGCTGCGCTGCTGCTCAGGCGAACCTTCCGCGCTCGCGTCGTTGCCGGTCAGGCTGACGCCTTGTTCACCATCCGGCCCCGCAATCGGTCCTTCGTAGCGGGTGGTGGGGGAGTCGGACGGCCGCGCGCCCTGCGGGGGCGTGCCCCCGCCCTGCTGCTGCTGCGAACCCTGTTGCTGCGAGCCCGGCTGCTGAGAGCCCTGCTGCTGCTGTGAGCCGCCCTGCTGGCCTTGCGGCTGCGCGGTGGCGTCGGTCGGCATCGTGCCCGACGGGCCTTGCGGGCTGTTGGCGGTGTTCGGTTCAGGATTTTGCATGACGCTCTCTCCGGTGCGGCCGCGCAACGCAGCCGTTCGTCCGGATCAACCATCCACCCCGCGCCGGGTTGCCGGGTTGAGCAACGAAAAAGGGCCCCGCTTCCAAGCGAGGCCCCCTTCATCCGCGTTCGGAGGGTCAGGCAGGCTTGTTCAGCCCCGCCGCTTGCTCCTTGGCCGCGACGGCGTCGTCGTGCGCCTGCTTCTTGGCGCGGATCGCGTCCTGCTCTTCCTGCGACATCTGCTTGTCGCTCGAGCCCTCGGCCGCGCCGATCGCGTCCTGCTTTGCCTGCTGTTCGGGGCTGGCGCCGCCCATGCCCTTGCTCAGCCCTTCGAGATTGACGCCTTCCGCGCCACCGCCGCTCATCCCACCCACCGTCGCTCTCCTTGGCGTTACAGGCTCGCCGCCTGGAAGGTATCGCACTGGCGCGGATCGCCGGTCTGATACCCACGCTGCAGCCAACGCATGCGCTGCGCACTGGTGCCGTGCGTGAAGCTTTCGGGCTGTACGCGGCGGCCGGCGTTCTGCATCAGCGTGTCGTCGCCGATCGCTTGCGCGGCGCGCATGGCCTCTTCAAGGTCGCCCTGCTCCATCACCGGCTGGTTGGTGCGCGGGGTGCGCGCGCGGCTCGCCCACACCCCGGCGTAGCAGTCCGCCTGAAGCTCCATCCGCACTTGCAGCTGGTTGCCCTGCGTCTGGCTTGCGCGCGATTGCGCGCGACGCACCTGGTCGGACACGCCGGTGATCGTCTGGATATGATGCCCGACCTCGTGCGAGATGACATAGGCCTGCGCGGCGTCGCCCGCCGCGCCGAAGCGCTGCGACAGCTCGCGGAAGAAATCGGTGTCGAGATACACGCCCTGATCGCTCGGGCAGTAAAACGGACCCATCGCCGACTGCGCCGCGCCGCAGCCCGACTGCGTGCTGCGCGAATAGAAGTTGAGCGTCGTCGGCTGGTAGCGCGAACCCTGCTGCTGAAAGATTTGGCCCCACACCTGCTCGGTCGAGGCGAGCACGCGCGCGCCGAACAGCTCTTCGGGGGTGTCGCCGACGACATTGCCGCCGCCCGCGGTGCGCCCGCCAGCCTGCGTTGCCGGAACGCCACTCGACGGGCCGCTGAGGCCGCTCGAGAACAGGCCGCTGTTGAGGAGAAAAAAGCCGACGACGCCGATCAGCAGCATCGCCCCGCAGCCCAACCGCCGCCCGAGCAGCAGCGGGAGAAAATTGAACAGCAGCCCGAACAGACCCGCGCCGCCGCCGCCGCCACCGCCGAGGCCAAAGCCGCCACCGCCCCCGCTGCCGAGGTCGCGCGTGTTGGCACTCGGATCAAATTCGTCGAGCCGCATCCGGCCATTCCCCCTGTCGTCGATCGCTCGGCCCGCGAGCATAGCCGATTGAACCCCCGAGGGAAGCTTTCTATCCCGCGCTCGCCCCCACAGGAGATCCGCCTACATGACCGCCACCCCCACCCATCCGCTCCACGGTCGCCGCGCGCTCGTCACCGGGGGGACCAGCGGCATCGGCGCCGGCATCGCACGGGCGCTGGCGGGGGCGGGCGCGGCGGTGATCGTCAACGGCTTCGGCGAGGAAGCGGCGATCAACGCGCTGCTCGGCGAGCTCGGCGAAGGCGCGCGGCATGATGCAAGCGACCTCACCCAGGCAGCGCAGATCGAGGCAATGATGGCGAGCGCGGGGCCAATCGACATCCTCGTCAACAATGCGGGGATGCAGCATGTCTCGCCGGTGGAGAGCTTTCCGGTCGAGCAGTGGGACCGCATCATCGCGCTCAACCTCACCGCCGCGTTCCACACCATCCGGCTCGCGCTGCCGGGGATGAAGGCGCGCGGGTGGGGGCGGATCGTCAACACCGGCAGCGCCCACAGCCTCGTCGCCAGCCCCAACAAGAGCGCCTATGTCGCCGCCAAGCACGGCATCGCGGGCCTCACCAAAACCGTCGCGCTGGAGGCGGCGCAGAGCGGGGTGACGGTCAACACCATCAGCCCGGGCTATGTCTGGACGCCGTTGGTCGAGGCGCAGATCCCCGACACGATGGCCGCGCGTGGGCTGACGCGCGAGGAGGTGATGAACGACGTCCTCCTCGCCGCGCAGCCGACCAAGCGGTTCGTGAGCGTCGAGGAGGTCGCCAGCCTCGCGCTCTACCTCTGCAGCGAAGGCGCCGCGTCGATCACCGGGGCGAACCTCAGCATGGACGGGGGGTGGACAGCCGCATAGGCGAGCGATGTAGCGAAGCTACATCGCGGTGCTGCAAGCACGCCTAGGCCCGGCCGACAGGCGGCGAAGCCGACCTGATCGACGTCATGGGATTTACTCCCATGACGGCCCGCCGCTCAACCCCCTCTCCCCCCGGGAGAGGGGCGGGGGTGAGGGCCACCCGCCCACCGCCGAGGCGGACCGCCCCGCTACGCCCGCAACGACAAGCGGGGCGCCACGCCCCGCAGTTGCACCCGGAGCGGACCCACGCCACGATACGCCGCATGACCCGCGACCGCACTCGACCCCGCCGCCCGACCATCGCTCTGACCGCCGCCACCGCGGCGCTGGCCTTGGCTGGCTGCACCCCGACGAAGGTGGCCGGCAACCGCGCCGCCGCCCCCGCAGGACCCGAAAGGGCGCGCACCACGCTCTCCCCAACCGATGCGGACCGGGCGCGGCTGCGCGACTGGTATGGCGCTTGGGTAGAGGCGCTGCGCGCAGCGCGCGCCGCGGGGCATGGCGCGGCGATCGAGGCGGAGGGCGCGCTCTTGCAACCGCTCGCCGCGCAGACGCGCCCGGTGCCGCCGCCGGGCGACTATCGCTGCCGCACGATCAAGCTGGGCGCGAAGCGGCCGGGGCTGCTCCCCTACATCGCCTATCCCTGGTTTCGCTGCCGGGTGAGCGTCGAGGGGGGCATCACCCGCCTCGTCAAGCTGACCGGCTCACAGCGCCTGGCGGGGGAGATCGCCCCGCCCGAAGGCACCCGCGCCCGCTTCCTCGGCACGCTTGCGCTGGGCGATGAAACCACCCACCTCCCCTACGGCCGAGACCCCACCCGCGACATCGCCGGCTGGGTCGAACGCGTGGGCGAAGGCCGCTGGCGCGTGGTGCAGCCGAGGCCGGCGTTCGAGAGCGTGGTGGATGTGATGGAGTTGGTGCTATAGGAGCGACCCGCGACCCGCAGTATCTCTCCGATCATACCGCCGCGAAGAAACTTCCTCGGCCAAAATCGCGTAAGTCTCTTGGACGTCCAGAACAAGTTGATCGTAAGTGAAGTAAACCAACTCGTCCTTCAAAGCTACCAGGGGTCGCTCGCTGCCCCCCTTATAATCCCAGATCTCTAGTCCGATATGTTCGAAATCGGGATGTGTAACACGGAAACGCTGGTGCATCGCCGAGACGACGAACAGGCGTCCACGAGACGTTAGTCCCGAACGACGCAGATCCAAGAACGCGGCCGAAGTTTGGCCCGCCGCATCCCGGAAGAGTGTTGGCAAACCAAAATCATATCGGAACGGTGCGCCTAACGTGATCCTCGTGAAGGGATACGGAGCGGCGACAAGACCGCTTTTCTCGGCATACTCCTTAGTCGAATTCGCAACTTGGCGATTCATTTTAAGTAGGTCAGGACTACGAGCACAACTCTTCGCTAGCAGCCGATCGATCGCTCCCCACGGCGCAGCCGGAAGTGTTTCATCAGGAAATAGCGATAGACTGCTGTCTATGCAGCTGGGCAGCGCTGCACGAAATGGTTCGTACGACAGACCAGAGAGATTTTTAGCCGCGAGAAAACGCGCTGCATTAGCGCGCTTTTCTCGCGCACTTAGGAATGACCAATTAGCGAGATCAGTTTCAGGTAGGCGGACACTCATCCAACGGCTCCTCGTAGGCATTTACTTTAGACAAATCTCGTTTATGAGCTACGAAACGATTTCGTATGAGATCGTTGTGCATTCTGTCTCCGTAGGCTCGACTTGGAACGCCAAGTGACGTCGCGACGTCCCATGGGCTACCACGTGCGTGAGATAGGTCGACCAACAGTCCTGCCGAGAGTCTTGTCAGCGACGGAGCATACGTCTCTACGTAGGCGTGAATTCGAGTGTCTGATATTTCATACGCATTGCCTAAGCACTGCGTGAACGGATCAACCTGTCGAAGCAATCCTTGGATTGGGCGACCCCGAGTTTCCTTAAGTGCAGAGAAGAGAACGGGATGAACCGGTCCATACTTCCAGGCTTCGAAAAAGCCTGTCACCAGGGCGACATTTCGCTCAACGAGATACCTGCCATGAAGGAAGTAGACGATCTTCTGAAGAGATAGATGCGTTAGCGTCTGACCCTCTCGATCAGCGACTCGGAGGACTGCATTGGCGACCGCACGAGGATCCTGGGGGAGGTCAGGACTCATCTTACGCCGCGAACATGTCCGGCTCACTGCCGTCACCTTCGCCGACATCGTTGGCGCTATCGCTCCCCCGCGCCTTCAGTCGGGAGTCGAAGCTCGACCAGACCTGGTTCCAGTCGCCGCGGGTGGCGGCTTTGCTGTATTCGGTGGCGCGGGTTTCGAAGAAGTTGGCGTGCTCCACCCCGTTCAATAGCGGCGTCAGCCACGGCAGCGGGTGTTCGTCGACCATGTAGATCGCCGGCAGGCCGAGCTGGCTCAGACGCCAGTCGGCGATGTAGCGGATATACTTCTTGATCTCCTTGGGCGTCATGCCGGGGACCGGGCCCATCTCGAAGGCGAGGTCGATGAACGCGTCCTCCAGCCGCACCGTCGTCTGGCACATGTCCATGATGTCGTCGCGGACCGATTTGGTCATGCACTGCCGCTCCGCGCAGAATGCGTGGAACAGCTTGATGATGCCTTCGCAGTGCAGGCTCTCATCGCGCACCGACCAGCTGACGATCTGCCCCATGCCCTTCATCTTGTTGAAGCGCGGGAAGTTCATCAGCATCGCGAACGACGCGAACAGTTGCAGCCCTTCGGTGAAGCCGCCGAACATCGCCAGAGTCTTCGCAATGTCCTCGTCGGTGTCGACGCCGAAGTTCTGCAGATAATCGTGCTTGTCCTTCATCTCGGCATATTCGAGGAAGGCGCCATATTCGCTTTCGGGCATGCCGATGGTGTCGAGCAGGTGCGAATAGGCCGCGATGTGCACCGTCTCCATGTTGGAGAAGGCGGTCAGCATCATCTTGATCTCGGTCGGCTTGAACACGCGGCCATATTTCTCGTGGTAGCAGTCCTGCACCTCGACGTCGGCCTGGGTGAAGAAGCGAAAGATCTGAGTCAGCAGGTTGCGCTCATGCTCGCTGATTTTTTGCGCCCAGTCGCGGCAATCCTCCCCCAGCGGCACCTCTTCGGGCATCCAGTGGATCTGCTGCTGGCGCTTCCAGAAGTCGTACGCCCACGGATATTCGAACGGCTTGTAGGTCTTGCGGGCTTCGAGGAGGGACATGGGGTTCGGCCTTCGGTTCGGGTGAGTCGCTTTAAGGTCAGATATAGGACGCGATGAGCGGCCAGTTGAGGGCGATGTTGAGCACCAGCATCGCGATGCTGACGCCGACCTGGATCAGCCCCACGTTGCGCAGCGCGGCGCCGCGCGGATCGTCGCGTCCGACCGCGCCCGCCGCGCGCAGCTTGGCGAGGCCGGCGAGGAGCTGCCACACCGCCAGCGCGGCGATGATGAAGAGGAGGATGATCACGACCTCTGCGCTCCGATCACTCCCTCCCCCTTGTGGGGAGGGCTGGGGTGGGGGCCGGGCCGCGTCTGCGGCCCAATCAGGACTGTGGCGCTTGCGTTGCCGGGGGTCTCTTCCGCTCGCAGACGCGAGCGGGCCCCCACCCCTACCCCTCCCCACAGGGGGGAGGGGGGATAGGGAGCGATCACTGACACGCCAGGCATTCGTCGTAGTTGGTGACCTCGACCTGGATCACCGGGGCCTCGGCGGTATTGTCCGCCTCCACCCCGCCGGCGAAACCGGCGCGCTGCACCGACTTCGAGCGCAGGTAATAGAGCGACTTGATGCCCAGCTCCCACGCGCGGAAGTGGAGCATCATCAGGTCCCATTTCTCGACGTCGGCGGGGATGAACAGGTTCAGCGACTGCGCCTGGTCGATGTAGGGCGTGCGGTCGGCGGCGAGTTCGAGCAGCCAGCGCTGGTCGATCTCGAAGCTCGTCTTGAACACGTCCTTTTCTTCGGGCTCGAGAAAGTCGAGGTGCGCGACGCTGCCGCCCTTTTCGAGGATCGAGTTCCACACCGCGTCGCTGTTCTTGGCCTTGGCGATCAGCAGCTTTTCAAGGTGCGGATTGCGGATGGCGAAGCTGCCCGACAGCGTCTTGTGAGTGTAGATATTGGCCGGGATCGGTTCGATGCAGGCGCTGGTGCCACCGGCGATGATCGAGATCGATGCGGTCGGCGCGATCGCCATCTTGCAGCTGAAGCGTTCCATCACCCCCTGGTCGGCGGCGTCGGGGCACGGCCCGCGTTCGTTGGCGAGCAGCATCGAGGCTTCGTCCACCTGCGCCCGCACGTGGCGGAAGATGCGGAGGTTCCAGCTCTTGGCCATGGCCCCCTCGAACGGCAGCCCGCGCGCCTGGAGGAAGCTGTGGAAACCCATCACGCCGAGACCCACCGAGCGTTCGCGCGACGCGCTGTACTTCGCCCGCGCCATCTCCGGCGGCGCGCGGTCGATGTAATCCTGCAGCACATTGTCGAGGAAGCGCATCACGTCCTCAATGAACTGCTTGTCCTGCGACCATTCGTCCCAGGTTTCGAGGTTGAGCGAGGAGAGACAGCACACCGCGGTGCGATCCTGCCCGAGATGGTCGACCCCGGTCGGCAGCGTGATTTCGCTGCACAGGTTGGAGGTGGTGACCTTCAGCCCCAGATCGCGGTGATGCTTGGGCATCGTCCGGTTCACCTGGTCGATGAAGATGATGTAGGGCTCACCCGTCGCGAGGCGCGTTTCGACGAGCTTCTGGAACAGCGAGCGCGCATCGACGCGGCCGCGCTCCGACCCGTCGCGGGGTGACGTGAGCGCAAAGTCGGTGCCGTCGCGCACCGCCTCCATGAAGGCGTCGGTGATCAGCACCCCGTGGTGGAGGTTCAGCGCCTTCCGGTTGAAGTCGCCCGACGGTTTGCGGATTTCGAGAAATTCCTCGATCTCCGGGTGGCTGACGTCGAGGTAGCAGGCCGCCGACCCGCGCCGCAGCGAGCCCTGACTGATCGCCAGCGTCAGGCTGTCCATCACGCGCACAAACGGGATGATGCCGCTGGTCTTGCCGTTGAGGCCGACGGGCTCGCCGATGCCGCGGACGTGGCCCCAGTAGGTGCCGATCCCGCCGCCCCGCGAGGCGAGCCATACATTCTCGTTCCAGGTGTTGACGATCCCTTCGAGGCTGTCGCTCACCGAATTGAGGTAGCAGCTGATGGGAAGGCCGCGCCCCGTCCCGCCGTTCGACAGTACCGGCGTTGCCGGCATGAACCACAGCCGGCTGATATAATCATAAACGCGCTGCGCGTGGCCCTGGTCGTCGGCGTAGGCCGCGGCGACGCGCGCGAACAGGTCCTGATAGGACTCGCCCGGGAGAAGGTAGCGGTCCTCGAGCGTGTCCTTCCCGAACGCGGTGAGCAGCGCGTCGCGACTGGCGTCGGTGACCACGTCGAAGCGGCGCGCGGCGATACTGCTGGAACCCAGCGCTTCGGGTGCTGCCTTCGCCGACGCAGCGGCCGCGAGCAGCGAGGCGTTCATTGCCGCCAGCGCCGCATCGCTGTCGCCGCCGGTGGTCGCCGGACGCTCCTCGAGCTGCGTTGCCATCGTCATTCCCTCCGTCGTGGTGCCCGCGCCATGCGAGTCCGAACCGCGCTCCGCGGTCGAGTCCCTGAAATCCATCCCTACCCCCCTGTGACAGGCGCTCGCATGAGTCGCCAGTCCTTTTGTTCTATGTTCGTTCGCGCCGACACGCCGGCGGGGGAAGCACGGTCCGCAACCCTAAACCACAACCTGTAGGGGGCCCGCCTCGCTTCAACCCCTACAGCTTGTGGAAAGACCGTGGGTTGATCAAGCCCCCTGCGACGAGACGTGAAGACGGCTCCGCTCGTCGCGACCGCAACGATCGGGTGCGACGCGTGGACGCAGCGGGCTTTCCCCGACTGGCAAGCTGAACATTGCGGTAACGAAAAAATTTGTTCCCGCCCCCATTTGGGGGGTTCGCTTGTGCGAGCGGTCCCGCTTGTCTGCGTCGCCGGCCGGACGCATGGTCGTGCGGCCGGTGGGGAGGCGGCAGCGACATGACGGCGAAGGGCAAGCGACTCCGGGCACGAGGGTTTTCTACGCCGGCGGCGATGGTCGCGATGGCCGCAAGCGCATGGCTTGCGGTCACGGCATCGCCCGCGCAGGCGAGCGCAGATATGCTCTGCCGCTCCGGCTGGACGCTGTACGAAACGCAGTTCGGCAGCTGCAGCGGCCGCGCCTTGCTGAGCCCCGGCAATGACAGTCGCATCAACCTCGCCATGCTGCTCGGCGATCGGTTCGGGCCGCTCGGAGTGGCGATCCGACCGGTCTATGTCGAGCCGATGGAGCGCTCCCCGGCTGGCGGCTTCGACTGGCCGAGCTTTTTGGCAACGGTGGCGACGATGCCGCCCGACCCGGCGGAGAACACGACCGCCGTCCGCAGCGCCGACGACGACCTCGTCGGCACGCGCTGTCAGAGCAACGCCAGCGGGCGCGCCGCCTTCATCGCCGCGGTGCGCGCAGCGGGGGGCGTCAGCGCCGCTGATCGCGCCACGCTCATTGCCGCGCGCGAGACGCTCGTTCCGACCTGCACCGACGAGCCGGCCCCGCCGGTTGCGCCGATCGCCGTGGCCGCGGGCGAAGCGCAGCGGTTCGCCGATTATCTGCGCGGTGCGCGCGCCTTCTACGTCGGCGACTGGGGCGCAGCGGAGCGGAGCTTCGCCGGGGTGGGTGCCACCAGCAACGGCTGGCTCGCCGAAGCGGCGGGCTACATGCGCGCGCGCACCGCTTTGAACGCCGCGGTCGCCAACGCCTATGACGAGTGGGGCAGCCCCGACTGGACAAAGGTCACCCCCGCTCAGCAGGCTGCCGTCGACCAGGCCTTCGCCGCCTATCTCGCGGCGCACCCCGGCGGGCGATACGCGGGCTCCGCGCAGGCGCTGCTGCGGCGGGTTGACTGGGTCGCGAAGCGCAACGAGGCGCTGCTCGGCCGATATGCGCAAGTCTTCGCGGAGGGGCGCGACCCCGGCGATGCCAGCCTCGCCGCGCTGATCGAGGAGTTCGACAGCAAGGGTGCGCCGGTGCTCACCCCCGCCAATGCACCAACGCCGCTGCTGCTCGCGATCGCCGACCTCGAGGCGATGCGTCGGCTCGACCCCGATGCCGAGCTGGGCACGCCGCCGCCGATCAGCCGCGCCGCGCTCGAAGCACAGGCCGCGCGCTTTCGTCGCGCCGAGCCACTGTTCGCTTATCTGCGTGCGGCGCATGCGCTTTACGTCGAGCGCGCGCCGCAGCGGGTGGCGGCGCTGATCCCGGCGAGCGCTGACGGGCGCGGGCGGGCATCTCGGCTTCTCGCGCAAGCTGCTCCGCGCCCTGGCCGCCGACGCGGGCAACGCCGCCGACGCTCGAGCGCAGTGGGTCGGCGCGATCGACGCGGGCGCCACCCCCTATCAGCGCGGCAGCGCCGAGCTTGGGCTCGCCTTGCACGAGGAGCGGCGTGGCGACATCGCGCGGGTCTTCGCCGCCGGTTCGCCCGTGCGCGACCCCGGGGTGCGCGCACAACTCATCGCCTACAGCGCCGGCCCCGCGCTGCTGGAGGCAATCGCTGCCGACAATCGCGCTAACGGTGAGGAGCGCGCGCTGGCGCGGGGGGTGTGGCTCTACAAGTCGCTGTTCGCGGGCCGCTATGGCGAGCTTGCCGCCAAGATCGACCGCTACGCGGCGCCCTGGCCGGTGCGCGACAACCGCTCGCCGCACTATACACCCCTCGCGATCGATCCCGAGGCGTTTGCCTGGACCGGCACGCGCGCCGGCAGTGCGGGCTACGACTGCCCCTCGCTGAAGCAGGTCGCGGCAACTTTGACGGCGCGGCCCCGCGATCCGGCAGCGCTGATCTGCCTCGGCGAATTCCTGCGGCTGACGGGTGGCGATTCGTCCTGGGGGCCGCGCGGGTTGATTACCGAGCGACCCGAACCCGACGAACTGGGCGGCGCTGGCGATCACTGGGCGCGACCGGCCGCGCCGACCTGGTTCAGTCGCCTCGCCGCCTATCGCCGCATCATCGCCGACCCGGCGAGCCCCGCCGACGCGCGCGCCTACGCGCTCTATCGCGCATTTCATTGCTATGCGCCGTCGGGCAACAACACGTGCGATGCGAGCGAGGACCCGCTTGCGCAGCGGCGGGCGTGGTTCAACGAATTGAAGCGGCAGTATCCGCAGACTCGCTGGGCTCGCGCGGCGACCGTCTATTGGTGAGACTTCGCCGGCGCGCATGGCTGCTGGCGCTGATCGCCACGCTGACGAGCTGCGGCGATCGGCAGGCGCCCGAGCAGGTCGTTGCGCGGGGGGACTACGATGCTTTCTGGCTCTGGCCGGGGGTCAGCCCCGATCCGGCCACCGCGGCCAGGGCAACGCGCGTCTATATCCTCGCAGGCGAAGTGCTGGCGCGTGCGCCCGACCGCATCGAACCGCGCCGTGCCGCACCGCCGCGCGGGGTGCGAGCCAGGCTTTACCTCACCTATCGTCTCGAAACACTCGCGCTCGGACCGCGCGTGGTGCCGCAAATGCGTAGCGAGCTGGCGAGCTGGCGGCGGCTGTCGCCCGACGTCGCGGGGATCCAGATCGACTTCGACAGCGCCACCCGCGGGCTCGACCGCTACGCCGCGTTCCTCGCCGAACTTGATCGCGCGCTGGGGCCGGACGTCGAGCTGTCGGTCACCGGCCTCTACGACTGGGCGGCGCAGGGCGACCCGCAAGCACTTCGCGCCATCGGCGCGAGGGTGGAGGAGCTCGTCATCCAGACCTATCAGGGCCGCGCGACGGTCGGGAACGCCGACCGCTACGGCGCGGCCCTAACACGCGTGCCGATCCCCTTTCGCGTCGGACTGGTCGAAGGCGGACGCTGGCGCGAGCCTCCGGAGCTCAGCTCGAACCCGCGCTTTCGTGGCTACGTCGTGTTCCTCACGCGGTAGCTCACATGCGCCAGGCCGCTCGCGGTCAGCGCGGCGGTCGCGTCGCGCGCGGGTCGGGCAGCGGCGCGCTGTCGGCGTCGGTTTGCGGGGAGGTCTCCCCGGTGCGCGCGCGACGCGCCGCTTCATCCCGCGCAATCGCCTCCTCCTGCGCACGCGCGGCAGCATCGAAGCTTTCGAGCCGGCGGCGACGCTCGGCTGACACGGTGGTCGTCCAGTCGACATTGGCCGCCTGACGTCGCTCCTCCTGCGCTTCGGTGACGAGGTCGTTGAGGCAGCCCGTGAAGCCCCCCAGCCCGACCGGCGAGCAGCTCAGCGTTCCCGTCCGGCCAACGCGTTCGAGCGCGCGGACTCGCTGCGTCCAGCTTTCACGGCGCGGGCTGTTGGGGTCGCCACGCAGCGCCTCGGGGATGCGGTAGCGTTCACCTTCATCGAGTCGGCCGCACACGACGATGTCCTCGCCTTCCGCCTCCGGGCAGGGGTCGTCGCCGAACACGAACACCGTGTTGACGCGCTCCCCGCGAACGGTCGTCGTTTCGCTTTGCGCAAGGGCCGGCGACGCGATGACGAGGGCGGCGAGCGGGAGGAGATAACGGGTCGCGGACATGGTCATACCTTTAGCGTGCGAGCGGATTGACGTGGACTGAACGCTCAAATTCGCTCCGAGAGCCGGATGGCGATGCGGCAGATCGCGCGGATCCCGAAACTCATCAGCGCATAGGCGGGTGCGCGCTCGGCGCCCGCCGACAGCGCGTGGTCGCGATGCTCCAGCTCCTCCGCCTGAAACTGCGCGATCACGCCTTCGAGTTCGGGATCATGCCCGACGAGTGCGTTGCGCTGCTGGTCATAATGCCGGTCGATTTCGGTCTCAACTGCCGCCGTGCAGGCCATCGCCGCTTCGGGAGAGATCGCGGCCGTGACCGCGCCCAGGGCAAAGCCGCCGCGATTCCAGATCGGATGCAGCAGCGTCGGGCGGACCCGATGACGCGTCAGTGCCGCGTCGAACCACGCGAGGTGCGCGACCTCCTGCTCCGCCATGTGCGCAATGTCGCGCGCACCGGGCCCGCCCGACCCCAGCACCGCGAGCTGGCCTTCATAGATGCGCGTCGCACCATATTCGCCGGCATGATCGACCCGCATCATCGCCGCCTTGGTGCGACGCGACGGCGGGATGCGGCTGCGAACCGGTGAACTATTGGGAACGGTCGTCGTCATGCCGAGTGCTTCCTTACTCGCGCCAGGAGCCAGCCGATCACCGCAGCGCTCGCCAGCGACAAAATCGCGTTCCAGGCGGCCATCGACAGTCCGAGAAAGCGCCACTGCACTTCGTCGCAGCGAACCAGCGGCGCGGCCATGATCTCCTCGAAGCTGCGCGCCGACCCGCCGGCGGTGCAGGCGGTCACCCCGCTCCACATCCGCGCCTCGACCCCGGCGTGATAGACGCCAATCACCCCGCTGACCGCAATCGCCAGCGCCGCCAGCGTCAGCAGCGCGATGCGCGGACTTCCCCGCGTCGTCAGCGCGACGAGGCCCAGCGCCAGCGCCGCGAAATGCGGCCAGCGCTGCCACAGGCACATCTCGCACGGAGCGAGGTCGCCGACATATTGCGACAGCAACGCCCCCGACAGCAGCGCAGTCGGCACCGCCAGCGCGAGCAGGTGCGCGAGGCGCAGCGCGTCGCGGGGCGGGAGGGCGCGCGGCTCCGATGGCGCCGGCGTGGCAGCCCCGCCGACGAGCGGATCTTCGCTACGGCGTCCGATGCGGCGCACCGACTGTCGCTCAGCGGCCGCCCGACGTGCCGCTGCGGGGCGTCGCCGCTGCGGTGGCGGCCGGGGCCGGGCCCTGCGCCAGGCGTGCGACCGCGCGCGTGGCATAGTCGAGCTGGAAGTCGGTGATGCCGGCCGCCCGCAGCTGTTCGGGCGTCTTGCTGAAGCGCGGATCGGTCGCGGCGTCGTCCTCGACCAGGCGATCGTCCACCCGCGCCTGATTGACGAGGTGGCGGCGCAGGTCCGCCTCGCGGATGACCGGGCGGCGGCGATAGTCGGGGTCGGTCAACTGCGGCACGCGGATATCGGGGGCGATCCCGCCCTCCTGCACCGACCGGCCCGATGGCGTGTAATAGCGCGCGGTCGTCAGCCGGAGCCCCGTGGTCGCGGTCAGCGGCACGACGGTCTGCACCGATCCCTTGCCAAAACTGGTCTGCCCCATCACCACCGCGCGGCGATTGTCCTGCAGCGCACCGGCGACGATCTCACTCGCGCTGGCGGAGCCGGCGTCGATCAATACGACTATCGGCTGGCCGCGGCTGATGTCGCCCGCCTGCGCCGCCCAGCTTTCATTCTCCGCCGACACGCGCCCGCGCTGCGACACGATCGTGCCGCGCTCGAGGAACAGGTCGCTGACCTCCACCGCCTCGTCGAGCAGCCCGCCCGCGTTGCCGCGCAGATCGAGTACCCAGCCCGCCGGCGCGCGGCCGAGCTGACGCTGCACCGCGTTCATCGCCGCGGTGATCTCCCGCGCCGCGCCCGCCGAAAAGCTCGCCAGCTTGACCACGCCGACGCCGTTCTTGACCTCCCAGGTCACCGGCCGCAGCACGATCCGTTCGCGCCGGACGCTGATGTCGAGCGGCTCGTCGCGTCCGAGGCGGATGACGGTCAACCGCACCGTCGTGCCCGCCGGCCCGCGCATCTTGGCGACCGCCTCGTCGAGCGAGTAGCCGCCGAGATATTCGCCATCGATATGGGTGATGTAATCGCCCGCCTTGATCCCGGCGCGGTCGGCTGGCGTGCCCGCTTGCGGTGCGATCACCTTGACCGCGCCGTCCTCCTGCGTGACCGACAGGCCAAGCCCCGGATATTCGCCGTCGGTCTGCGTCCGCAGCTGGGTGAAATCCGACGCATTGAGATAACCCGAATGCGGATCGAGCGAGGACAGCATCCCCTCGATCGCGCCGTCGATCAGCTTGGCATCATCGACCGGCTCGACGTAGTTGGCCTTCACCTCCCGCAGCACGGTCATGAAGCGGGCCAGTTCCGCGCGGGTATCGCTCTCGACCGCAGCCATCGCCGCCGTCGATGCCGGGATCGCGACCAACGCAAGGCTCGCAGCAACCACCGAGGCGACGCCGCGTCGCGAGTGCGCGGCTGGACGGGAGAGTGTCATGAGCGCCGTTTTACTGTGATCGGCTCGCCTTGCATAGCGCACTGTTCACGGGCTGTCCCTCAGCGCAGGTGCGGCGTCACATCGACCGCGGTGCCGTCGTGGCGAAGCTCGAACCCGACCGTCGGGCTGCCCGGCCCGGCGCGGCCGATCGGCTCCCCGGCGGCAAGCTGCTGACCGACATCGACCTCCAGCGTCAGCAGATCGGTGATCAGCGTCGACCATCCGCCGCCGTGGTCGATGATGACGATCCGCTGATAGGTGCGAAAGGGCCCGGCGTAGGCGACCCGACCGCTCGCCGCAGCGACCGCGAGCGCGCCCGGAGCGACCGCCAGCGTGACACCGCGCGACTGCAACGTGCCCTCCCCCGCCCCGAAGCCGCGCACGACCCGGCCCACCGCCGGCAACCGCAATCGCGGGGCGCCGACCGGAACAGCGGCACCCGGCAGGTCCTCGACCGGCTGCTGCGCCAATGATGCCGCTCCGGCCGCGAAATCGGCCTGGCCGGGGCGAGGGCGTGGCGGCGGCAACGTGGCCAGGTCGTCGCGGATCCGTGCCGCCTCGGCCAGCGTGCCGAGCAACCGGTCGAGGTCCGCCGCCCCCTCCCCGACCGCGGTCGCCCGGTCCGCCTCCAGCCCGGCGCTGGCGCGCAGCCGATGTGAGCGTGCGCGCGCGGCGGCCTCCGACTGTGCCAGCGCCGCGCGCCGCGCGTCGAGTTCGCGCGCGCGTGCCCTGGTGGCCGCGAGCGCAGCCTGCTCCCCTGCGACGAGCCGCCGCCGCTCGGCAAGCGCGCCCTCCAGCACGGCGGTTCGCGCCCGGATCTGCGGCATCATCGCATCGATGAGGGCGCGCGCGTGGATGACCTCGTCGAGCGTATCCGGCGCGAACAACAGCGTCGCGGGCGGGCGGCGCGACATGAGCTGCAGCGCCCCCGTCAGTTCCACCAGCGGCGCGCGGACGCGGGCGATCTGCCGCTCGCTTTCCGCGACTTCGGTCCGCGCCCGCGCCAGGTCCGCGCCCGCGGCGAGCAGACGCGCTTCCGCCGCCTGGATCGCCTGCGCCAGCGATGCCAGGCGGGAGCGATCCGCATCGGCGGCTTGAGCGGCTGCTGCGGCTTCGCGTTCGAGCCTGCGCGCCGCTTCGTCCGCCGCGCGCGCCTGGCGCTCGGCTGCCTCACGCGCGTCGCGTTGTGCGGCAAGTTCAGCGGCCACCGCGTCCGACAGAGGGGGGCGTGGCAGGACAACCGGCGCAGCGGGGCTTGGCTGCCCGGCGCTCCACCACGCCCACCCCGCCGCCCCGAGCAGCAGCGAGATCAGCGCGATCAACCCCAGGCGCTGCGCGATGGTCATGCGCGATGGTAGGGGTGGCCGGACAGGATCGCCGCACTGCGCCACAGCTGCTCCGCCAGCATCGCCCGCGCGAGCATGTGCGGCCAGGTCAGCCGGCCCATCGACAGCAGCCAGTCGGCTTCGGCGCGGTCCGTCGCACTGAACCCGGCGTCCGGTCCAAGCGCGAAACGCAGGGTTGCGATACCGTCGTCCCGCCATCGGCCGATGCGCGCGGCCAGCGCGGGACTGTCGGCAACCTCGCCGCGCTCATCGAGCAGCACCGTGCGGCTGCGGGGCGGCGCAGGCGGAAGCGATTTCGCCGACATGGGAAGCTCGACGACCTCCACCGGCCAGGGAAGGCGGGCAATATAACGATCGACGATCGCCGCTTCGGGGTCGCGGCCGATCCGCCCGTGCGCGAGAATGATGATGCGCACGGCGGCCGGTCCCTCCCGGATCGGTGCGTCAGGCGGGGCCGACCGCCACGCGGCGCGGCGCCGACGACGCGTTCGCCGCATCGCCCCACATCCGCTCCAAATTGTAGAAGCTGCGCACCTCGGGCCGAAAGATGTGAACGATCACGTCATTGGCGTCGATCAGCACCCAGTCGGCGGCGGGCAATCCTTCGATGCGCGCGTTGCCGAAGCCTTCGTCCTTCATGCGACGGGCAATCTTGTCCGCCATCGCCGCGACGTGCCGGGTCGAGCGGCCCGAGGCGATCACCATATGATCGGCGATCGCGCTCACCCCGGCGAGCGGGATGGACACCACCTCGATCGCCTGGTCCTCGTCCAGCTGGTTGAGGATCAATTGGTGCAGCGGATCGCTGGCGAGCGGGTTCGCGGGCGCAGCAGGCGTCACATCGTCTCCGTGGGTAGCGCGGGGGATCCCGCAAAGGGCAGCGGTCGGTGGGTCACCGGATCGTGAGCCAGTTGCAGCGGTTCATGCGCGGCCCAGTCGGGCCGGCCCCGCCGGATCGCGCTCGCCGAGCGCGGGTCCGCGGGAAAGCGCAGCAGAACAATGGCAGGCAGGGTCCAGTCGGTCCACTCCAACGCGCGATCGGCTGGACGTTCAAAGCGCCGCAGCCAGCCCATCGCGACCGCCGCGCGGGCCTGACCGTCATACCCCGGCCGGGCGATGACCGCAATCGGCATCTCCCGCGCGATCCCGCGCCAGTCGCGCCACAGATGCAGTTGAGCGAGATTGTCCGCGCCCATCAGCCAGATAAAGCGCCGTCTGAGGTAGCGCGCCTTGATCGCCCGCAGCGTATCGATGGTGTAGCGCGTGCCGAGCTCCGTCTCGATCGCGGTCGGACGAATGCGCGTTCCGTTTGCGACGCGCGCCGCGGCGTTGAGGCGCGCCGCGAGCGGCGCCATCCCGGCCTTCGGCTTGAGCGGATTGCCGGGGGACACGAGCCACCAGACCTCGTCCAGCCCGAGCGCCGCCAGCGCTGCCAGGCTGATTCCCCGGTGACCGCCGTGGGCCGGATTGAAACTGCCGCCGAGCAGGCCGGTTCGGATCACGGCCCCATCCTGTCAGCGACGATTGCATCCACGCCGCACCTATAATGCACGCGCCCGCGTAGTCCACGCACCACGGCATCAACTCGCTCGCCGCGCCGCCCGAGCAGCTTGCCAGGCGGCGGGGCAAGCCTCTACGCCACCGACGCGGCCTTGAGGGACGCGACGGGGGGAATGGCATGGCGGCGTCGGAGACCTGCCTCAATTGCGGCAATGCGCTGGGCACGGGCGCCTACTGCTCGGGCTGCGGGCAGGAGGCGCATCCGCATCGCACGCTCGGCGCGTGGTGGCACGAGGCGCTGCACGGTGTCCTCCATGTCGAGGGGCGCATCCGGTCGACGCTGCCGATGCTCGCTTGGCGTCCGGGCGAACTGACGCGGCGCTACATCGACGGGGAGCGCCGCCATTTCGTCGCGCCGTTCGGGCTGTTCCTGTTCGCGCTGTTCGCGACCTTCGCTACCATGGGCCTCACCGGGCACAGCATCGCAGGCGAAGGCGATGGGCTGGTCCGCCAGATCGAAAACGCCCGCGTCATCGACAGCGACGTTGCGCGGCTCGAAACCTCGGTTAATGCCCTGCCCCCCGGCTCGCGCGAGCGCGTCCGAGCGCAGGCCCAGCTCAACGAAGCGCGCACCGCGCGGCGGCTGTTGCGTGGAGAGCTCGGCGATTTCGATCCGTCGACCGAACTGTCGGTCGAACGTCAGGCGGAGGCCGCCAAGGGGCGAGTGACGATCGAAGCCGACCGCCGCTCCCTGACGGTGATCAGCAATGCAATCCGCAAATTCCGCGAGAACCCGAACCTCGCACTCTACAAGCTCCAGAACAACAGCTACAAATTCGCCCCGCTGCTGGTGCCGTTGTCGCTGCCGTTCCTGTGGCTGCTGTTTCCGTTTTCGCGCCGCTACGGCCTCTACGACCATGCGGTGTTCATCACCTATTCGCTAGCGTTCATGCTCTTGCTGGCGACATTGTTGACGCTGGCGTGGTCGGCGCGAGTGCCGAGCGGGCTGCTCTCGGCGGCAGCGGTACTGATACCGCCGGTCCACATCTATCGCCAGCTGCGGGGCGCATACCGGCTCAGCCGGGTCGGCGCGGCGGGACGGATGCTGGTGCTGGTTGCGGTCGCGGTGTTCCTCGTCGCGAGTTTTGGGGTGGCGCTGCTCGGCTGGGGCCTGGCGGGCGGGAGCCATTGATTGCCGCGCGTCGGATAGACCGCTAGACCGCGCGAGGAAGCTGCGGGAAGGATAACGCGGGGCCGCATGATCATTTCGCTGCACGAACGGCGTCGCGCCCGCATCGCCCGCCTGCCGGTCGATTGGCCAGCGCGCGCGGCGATGACCGCGCTGATCGCGCTGGCGAGCGTGCAGGGGGTGCGCCTCGCCCTTGCCGCGCTGACGCCGGTGTCGCCGCTCGGCGACTGGCGCCTCGCCGGCCCGCCCGAGCTCGACGATGCGACCCGCGCCGGCCTGTTCGCGCGCGTCGACCCGTTTTTCCGCACGCAGCCGGTCGCGGCGCAGCCAACCAGCCGCGTCACCGGCCTGCCGCTGCAGCTGTTCGGAACCCGCGTCGACCGGTCGAGCGGCGGCGGCTCCGCCATCATCGCCGGGCAGGATCAGATCCAGAAATCGATCCTCGTCGGCGAGGAGATTCAATCCGGCGTCAAGCTCGTCGCGGTGCACTTCGATCATGTCGAGATCGACAATGCGGGCGCGCGCGAACTGCTGTACATCGACCAGAGCGATGCACCGCAGCCTCCCGCTGGCGCTCAGGGTGCGTTGCCCTCGACCCCGCCGGGCGTCGTTGTCGTGCCAGGCTCGCTGCCCGGCGCTGTCACACCGCCGTCACAAAGCGCGCCCACCGCCCCGCCGCCGCCCGCCCCACCTGCGCCTGTGAGAAACACCGTCATCACCCCGCCTCCGCAAGTCGCGCCACCGCCGCCACCTCCGCCGCCGGCAGGCATTTCGCGATGAAGCGGTCCGCATTCCGACTCACCGCCGCGCTGGCGCTCGCGCTGGCGGTGCCCGCTCCGCTTGCTGCGCAGAACCAGATCAATGTGCGCGATGCCGATGTGCGCGCGTTTCTGACCGACGCGGCGCGCGTTACCGGGCGCACCTTCGTCGTCGATGGCCGCGTGCAGGCGCGGGTGACCGCGGTGACCGACCGGCCACTCTCGCGCGCCGAATATTTCGAGGTCGTGCTTTCGACCCTGCGCGCCAACGGCCTCGTCGCCATTCCGATGGGCAATGGCGCCTATCGCGTGCAGCCCGCAGAGGGCGCGGCGACGCAGCCGTCGCGGCTCGGCAGCCGCGGTGCACCCGCGAACGCGCTCGTCACCGATGTCATCCGCCTCCAGCGCGCCGATGCCGCGAGCGCGATCGAAACGCTGCGTCCGCTGGTGAGCAGCGCGGGTTCGCTGACCGCCAATCGCGCCGCCAACAGCCTGGTCATCGCCGACTACGCCGACAATGTGCGCCGCATCCGCGCACTCGCCGCGACGCTCGACCGCGACACGACGACGCAGCGGATCATCAACCTGCGCAACGCGGGCGCGCGGGAGATTGCCGAGAGCCTGCGCCAGCTCGGCGGCGCGGCGGCACCGGGGGCGCCGGGGGGCGTGTCGATCGCGCCCTTCGACGGCTCCAACAGCGTCGCCATCCGCGGCGACGCGCGCGAGGTGGAGCGGCTCGCCGCGCTCGCGCAGCAGCTCGACACGCGCGCGGCGAGCGCGGCGGAGATCCGCGTTTACACGCTCCAGCATGCCGACGCGGCGCGACTGCTGCCGACGCTGCAGCAGCTGATCGGCGGCGGCAGCGATCCTGCTGGGCCCGCGACCGGCGCTTCGCAGCGTGGCCCGTCGAGCCCCTACAACCTCCCCGAAGGCGGCAACGGTAACGCCAGCCAGCCGATCGAGCGCGCGGTTCCTGCACAGACCACCGCCGGCGGTGGCGCGGGTAACAGCATCGTCCGCCGCGGCCCGGCGATCGTCACCCGCTACGAAGGGGTCAACGCGATTATCGTCGCCGCCAACCCCGACGTGCAGCGCCAGCTGGGCGAGTTGATCCGCCAGCTCGACGTGCGCCGACCGCAGGTGCTGGTCGAGGCGATCGTGGTGGAGATCGGCGACGCCGCCGCCCGCCAGTTGGGAGTGCAATTCCTGCTCGGTGGCCGCAATGCGCCGTTCCTCGCCACCAATTATTCGAACGCGAACCCTTCGATCCTCGGCGTCGGTGCGGCGGTGGGCGGCTATCTGCTGTCGCAGCAGACGACGACCATCAACGGCAACATCGTCACCACCACCAACAGCAACCCGTTCGGCCCGGAAGTCGCGCAGGGTGCGATCCAGCAGCTGCTCAACGCGGCAGGCGGGTTCGCGGGCTTCGCGGGCGACATCGGCCGCAACACCATATTCGGCGCGATCATCAACGCGGTTCAGAGCGACACCGCCTCCAACCTGCTCGCGACGCCGCATATCGTCACGCTCGACAACCAGCCGGCGCGCTTCCTCGTCGGGCAGGACGTGCCGATCACCACCGGCGAGCGCCTCAGCCAGAATTTCGACAACGCCTTCCGCACCGTCCAGCGCGAAGAGGTCGGCATCAAGCTCGAGGTCACGCCGCAGATCAACGCCAGCGGGGAGATCAAGCTCTACCTCCGCCAGGAAGTGTCGAGCGTCGCCGGGCCGGTCAGCTCGCGCTCGTCCGACCTCATCATCAACAAGCGCGCGTTCGATACGGTGCTGACCGTCGATGACGGCGAAATCCTCGCAATCGGCGGCCTCCTCAACGACGACGAACGTCGCACGATCGAGCGCATCCCGCTGCTCAGCGACATTCCCATCATCGGCCAGCTGTTCCGCAGCCGCTCGCGCAGTCGGTCGAAGACCAACCTGATGGTCTTCATCCGCCCGACGATCCTCAACAATCGAGAGGATAATGCGGCGATGACCGCGCAGCGCTACGGCTACATCCGGCGCGAGCAATGGTTGCGCAATCCGGATGCGGAGCCGGAGATCGACAATCTGGTGCGCGACTATCTCGGCACGGTTCCTCCGGTGGTAACCCCGCGGCCCGACGACGTGCTGATCGCGCCGAGTGCGATCATCGACGCGCGGCCGCAAAGCTCGGCCCCCGTGGTCATCCCCATTCCCGCGAGCCAGGTGCCGCCGAGCCCGATCCCGCCGGTGACCGCCGCGCCCCCGCCGCCGCGCTGACGGGAAGGCGAGCATGGCCAGCGCGCCCGACATCATCAGCGCCGCCATTCCCTACACCGCCGCGCGCGAGGGCGGTGTCCTGATCGGCGGCACCGCCCACGCCCCGACCGCGGTTCTGCGCGAGGGCGCGGCGGCGAGCATGCTGATCGAACTGCGTCGGCACTTGGGGCGACCCATCGCCGCGGTCGAAACGGTCGACGCCGAACGCTTCGACGCGCTGCTGTCGGAGCACTATGCGCTCGATTCGCAAGCGGCGATGGCGGGGGCGATCGCGGGCAGCGAAGGGCTCGATGCGCTCGGCCACGACCTGCCGAGCGCGGAGGACCTGCTCGACAGCGCCGACGATGCGCCCGCCATCCGCCTCATCAACACGATCATCGCCGATGCCGCTCGCCAAGGTGTCAGCGACATTCACATCGAACCCTATGAGAGCGCACTCGTCGTGCGGATGCGCATCGACGGCATCTTGCGTGAGGTGCTGCGCATGCCCGCTCGCGTCGCCGCGGTGCTGGTCAGCCGGGTCAAGGTGATGGCGCGGCTCGATATCGCCGAACGGCGCGTGCCGCAGGACGGGCGCATTTCGCTGACGCTCGGCGGACGCGCGCTCGACGTGCGCGTCTCCACCCTCCCCGCGCGCGGCGGCGAGCGGGTGGTGATGCGCCTCCTCGACACCAAGAGCGCGGGCATCGCCTTCGACCGGCTCGGCCTGTCGGGCGACGCGTATGAGATCCTCAAGGCCGCACTGGCGCAGCCTAACGGCATCATCCTCGTCACCGGGCCGACCGGTTCGGGCAAGACGACCACGCTCTATGCCGCGCTCGCTCGGCTGAACGATGGCAAGCGCAACATTCTGACCATCGAGGATCCGGTCGAATATAGCGTCGACGGGGTCGGCCAGACGCAGGTCAACGCGCGCGTCGGGCTGGACTTCGCGACCGGCTTGCGCGCCATTTTGCGGCAGGACCCCGACGTGGTGATGGTCGGCGAAATCCGCGACCGCGAGACCGCGGACATCGCCGTGCAGGCCTCGCTCACCGGCCACCTCGTGCTGTCGACGGTGCATACCAACGACGCCATCGGCGCGATCACCCGGCTGAAGGATCTGAAGGTCGAGCCTTTCCTGATCGCCTCGTCGCTGCGCTGCGTCATCGCGCAGCGGCTGGTGCGGCGGCTGTGCGAAGTCTGCGCCGAGCCGGCGACGGTCGAACCGGCCTTCGCCCGTGCGCTGGGCGCCGAAGCGCTGACCGGCCGGCGCCCGGTCGGGTGCGAGGCGTGCGGCGGATCAGGCTACCGCGGCCGCGTCGGGCTCTACGAAGCGGTGCGGGTGGATGAAGAACTGCGCCGCCTGATCGGCGAAGGCGCGGACGAAGCGGCGCTCTCCGCGCACGCCTTTGCGCACGCGCCGACGCTGGCGGAAAGCGCCCGCGCCGCGGTGGCGCGCGGCGACACCAGCGCGGAAGAAGCGCTGCGCGTGGTGCGCAGCGACGACGGCACGGCGCCAACCTCCCCCCTCCCCCTCAGGGGAGGGGCCGGGGGTGGGGGCTCTCAACCCAACACAGCGTCACACGACAGCCCCCACCCCAACCCCTCCCCTGAAGGGGAGGGGCTCATCTGTCCCCCGGCACCGTAAATGGCCGCCTTCGCCTACATCGCGATCGACCCGGCGGGGCGGGAGAAGCGGGGGACGCTCGATGCGGCGGACCGCGGAGCGGCGTCGGCGCAGCTGACCGCGCGGCGGCTCTATGTCGTCAAGGTCGAGCCGACCAGCGCACGCCCCTCGGAGGGTAAGGCGGAGCCGCGCGGCCCCGCGCTACTCACCCGCGCCGCGAAACTCAGCGCCAAGGACCTCGCGCTATTCACCCGCCAGCTTGCGACGCTGACGCAGGTCAGCCCGATCGAGGAGGCGCTGCGCACCGCCATGCGGCAGAGCGAACGCGCCAATGTCGCGGGCGTCATCGGCGCGGTTCACGCGGGCGTCGTCGAGGGCCGACGCCTCGCCGATGCGATGGCGCGCGAGCCGAAGAGCTTCCCCCCGCTCTACCGCGCGATGATCGCCGCGGGCGAGGCGTCGGGCAGCCTCCCCGAAATCCTCGAGCGGCTGTCGGCGCTGCTCGAGCGGCAGGCGGAGGTGCGCGGCAAGCTGCTCTCGACGCTCGCCTACCCGATTGTGCTGGCGATCGTCGCGGTGGCGGTGGTCGCGGCGCTGATGATCTTCGTCGTGCCGCGCGTGGTCGAACAGTTCGACAATGTCGGCCAGCAGCTCCCGTGGCTCACCCGGGCGGTGATCGCCGTGTCCGCCTTCGCGGCGAGCTGGTGGTGGGCGGTGCTGATCGCGCTGGCGCTGGCGGGCGTCGCGCTGGCCGCGCTGCTGCGCCAGCCGGGGCCGAGGCTCGGGTTTGACCGCGCGATCATCCGCCTGCCGCTCGTCGGGCGCCTGCTGCGCGACCTCCACGCCGCCCGCTTCGCGCGCACGCTGGCGACGATGGTCGACGCGCGCCTGCCGCTGGTGGAGGGGCTCGCCCTCACCCTCCCCACCATCCGCAACCACGCGCTGCGCAGCGCCACCGCCGACATCGCCGAACAGGTACGCGGCGGCGGGTCGCTCTCCGCCGCGATGCGCGGCGCGGGCGTGTTCCCGCCGCTCCTCACCTACCTCGCCGCGAGCGGGGAGAGCGCGGGGCGGCTGGAACTGATGCTCGCGCGCGCGGCGGACTATCTCGAACAGGAGTTCGACCGCTTCACCACGACGACGATGGCGCTGATCGAGCCCGCGATCATCATCCTGATGGGCGGCACCGTCGCGCTGATCATCCTCTCCATCCTCCTCCCCATCCTGCAGCTGCAAAGCCTCGCAGGCGGCTAAAGGCGCAACGCCCATGACCCACGACAATGAACACGCCCGAGATGACAAACGCCGCAATCGCGGCTTTACGCTGACCGAGCTGATGGTGGTGATCTTCATCATCGGGCTACTGAGCGTGGTCGTGCTGATCAACGTCCTGCCGAGCCAGGACCGTGCGATGGTGACCAAGGCGCGCGCCGACATCGCCACGCTCGAAAGCGCGATGGAGCAGTATCGGCTCGACAACCTCACCTACCCGAGCGCCGCCGACGGCATCGCCGCGCTCAAGACCGCGCCCGCCGGCCTCGCCGACCCGTCGCGCTATCGCCCGGGCGGCTATGTCCGCTCGCTCCCGAACGATCCTTGGGGTCGACCGTATCAGCTGGCGACGCCGGGGCCGAGCGGACAGCCGTTCGCGATCTACTCATTGGGCGCGGATGGCGCGCCGGGCGGCAGCGAGCTTAACGCCGACGTTTATGCCGAGGCGAAATAGCCCGCACCCCCGCGACGCCGGCTTTTCGCTGGTCGAGCTGATGGTGGCGCTGGGCGTGCTCGGCTTGCTGACCGCGGCGGTGGTGCTGTCACTGCCCCCCGCCGGCGGCAGCCCCGCAACCGAGGCGAGCCGCTTCGCCGCGCGCGCCGCCGCGGTGCGCGATGGCGCCATCGTCACGGGCACGCCGCAGCGGCTGTGGGTGGCGCCGTCGGGCTATGGCGTCGAACGGCGGGTGGAGGGCGAATGGCGCCTCGACCCCGCCGAGCAGCACGACTGGGCCGAGGGCACTGGCGTCACGCTGAACGGCGGCGGGCGGGTGACGTTCGACGCGCTCGGCCTGCCCGACCAAGCGCTCGAGCTCGCCATTGCGCGCGGCGACACGCGCGTCACCGTCCGCATCGACGGCGCGGGGAGCGTGACCGTCCAGTGACCCACCGGCCACCCTCCGCCGACGGCTTCACGTTGATCGAGATGCTCGTCGCGCTGGCCGTGCTGGCGATTGCGGGTCTGGCGCTGGTGCGGCTCGACGCCTTTGCGGTGCGCAGCGCGAGCGAGGTCGAACTGGCGACGCTCGCCCGCATCGTCGCGCAGAACGAAGCCGCGCTGGTAGCGAGCGCGCCCGGTGCGCCCACCGCAGGCTCATCGCGCGTCACCAACGGCGGCGCGAGCTTTCTCGTCCAGCGCGCGGTCAGCGGGGGGCCGGTGCCGGGCACCGCACGGGTCGACATTCGCGTCGCCGGTCAGGGCGGCGGGCGCGCGGCGCTGTCGCTGCTGGTGCCAGCGCAAGGCACGCCGCTTTGAAGGATCGCGGCTTCACCCTCGTCGAGATGATGGTTGCGCTGGCGATCTTCGCGATGGTGGCGAGCGCGGGGGTGCTGCTGCTGCGCACCAGCGTCGACACGCAGCAGGCAGCGGCGGGACGCCTGAGCGACGGGTCGACGCTGGTGGGATTGGACGCGCTGCTTGCCGCCGACCTCGGCGCCGCGCAGCCGCGGCCGTGGCGCGATGCGGGCGGACAGCGCCGGCCGGCGTTCGTGATCGAGCCGACCGGCATGCGCTTCACCTCCGCCCGCGATGCGCTGAACGGGGTGGAGTGGCGGCTCGACGGCGGCAAGCTCATGCGCCGCTCGGGCCGCGCGGACGGTGCGCTGACCGGGCCGTCGGGCACGCTGCTCGACAAGGTGCGCGGCCTTCGCATCGAGGCGCGAGCGCGCGACGGAAGTTGGCGCTCGGACTGGCCGGCCGAGGCCGCCACCGCCCTCCCCCGCGCAGTTCGGTTGACGATCGAGCGCGATGGTGCCGCGCCGCTGACGCTCATCCACGCGCTGCCGCCGGGGGGCGGAGCATGATCGCCCAGAAGGACAAGGGCGCCGCGCTGCTCACCATCCTGCTGATCGTCGCCGTCATGGCGGTGGTCAGCGCGGGCGCGCTCGAGCGGCTGACGCTGGCGACTCGCCTCTCCGCCAGCGCGGCCGCCGGAGCGCAAGCGCGCGAGGCGGCGCTGGCGGCGGAGGCAGTGGCGCTGGCGCAGCTGCAGCCCTTCGTCGCCGCCAAACGCGTGCCGGTGGAGGGGTTCGCCCGCCCGATCGACGTGCCGCTGCCCGGCGGCAGCGCGAAGGTGACGCTGACCGACGCGGGCAATTGTTTTAATCTCAACAGCCTCGCCACCGAAACCGGCCAGCCCAGCCCGGAGGCGGGCGCGCAGCTGGTCGCCATCGCCACTGCGCTCGGCATCCCGCGCGGCGACGCGGAGCGGCTGATGGCGCGCGCCACCGACGCGATCGACAGCGACAGCCTGACCTCCGTCGATGGCGCGGAGGACGGCGGCGGAGGCGACGCCGCCTACCTCGCCGCCAACGCGCCGATGGTCGACGTGGGCGAGCTCGCCGCGCTGCCGGGTGTCGGCGCCGCGCTGGCGGCGCGGCTGGCCGGACAGGTCTGCGCGCTGCCGACCAGCAAACCCGCGCCCCTCAACGTCAACACGCTGACCCCGGCGCAAGCCGCGCTGCTCGCCGCGCGGCTGGGGGGCGAGGGCGCGCTGGCGCGGGCGCAGTCGCTGATCGCCAGCCGCCCGGTCGGCGGGTGGTCCACGCTGGCGCAACTGCGGCAGAGCCCGACGCTCGCAGGCGGGTTCGTGCCGCAGGGCCTCGCGGTCGAAACACGCTTCTATCGCTTGCGCAGCGAGGCGCGGATCGGCGATGCGGTGCGCGTGAGCGAAGCCCTGATCGACACCGCGCCGCTGCAACCGGTCGCCGCCGCCCCCGGCACAGCCGCGCCCGCGCCGCTGCCGCCCTTCGCACGCATGGTCCGCCGTCGCTGGCCGAGCGCGCTGTGACGCCCCCCGCCACTAACGCTCCGCGCTGGATCGCGCGGCTGGGCGCGCTCGATCAGCCCCCGATCATCGGCTGGTGGTGGGTGGATGACGACGGCGCGATCCTGCTAACCGACGAGCCCCCCGCCCCGCCCCCCGCCGACCCGCTCGCCGACCTCCCGCCCGAAACGCCGCAGCTGTTGGGCGTGGCCCCGGCAAGCGAAGTGGTCGCGCATCACGCCAACCTCCCCGACCTCACCCCGCGGCAGGCCGAGGCGGCGGCGCGGTTGCTTGGCGTAGAGCGCAGCCTGTCGGACCCCGCGACGCTGCACGTCGCGGTGGGCGCAGCGGAGGCGGACGGCGGGCGCGACATCGCGGTCGTCTCTCGCGCGCTGATGCAGCACTGGCTGGGCGGCGCAGCGGCGGCGGGGGTGCGGTTTTCCGCCATCGTCCCAAGCTGGGCGCTGGTGCCGCGCGGCACCATCGAAGGGCCGGTCGCCGCCGCTCCGCTCGGCGATGCGCTGTATCGCACCGCCGACGGCGCGCTCCCGGCGGAGCCCGCGCTGCTCGACGCGCTGGCGCTGAAACCCGCGGTCGAAGCCGACTCCGTCGACGTCGATGCAGCGCTGATCGCCGCGCTGACCGCGCCGCCCCTCGACCTCCTCTCGGGCGACTATGCGCGGCGACCGCGGCGGTCGTGGGACGCCGCGTGGATTGCACGCGCGGTGCGGGTGGCGGCGCTGATCCTGCTGCTGAGCATCGGCATCGCCATCGCGCAGATCGTGCAATATCGCCGCGACACCGCGCGTCTCGACGCCGAGGCGGAGGCCGCCGCCGCCCGCGTACTTCGCCCCGCACCCGCGCTGGAGGTCGCCGTGGCCCAGCTCGACGCTCGCCTCGCCGCGCTCGGGCGCGGGAGCGGGCGCTTTTCCGCGCCGACGTCGGCGCTGGTGGCCGCGCTTGACCGCGCGCCCGGGGTCAGCGTGACCACGCTCGGCTGGCGCAGCGACGGGACGCTCAGCGTCAATCTCGCCGCGCCGCGGGTGGAGGAGATCAACGCCGTGCTGATCGCGCTGCAGGGCGATGGCTGGGCGGTCACCGCCACGCCGCGCACCGCCCCCGACGGCCGCGCTACGGGCGACATCACCATCCGAGGCCGGCGATGAGGAGGCTCGCATGAGGAGCAGCATCGTCCGCTGGTGGAAGGGACTGTCCTCGCGCGAGCGCGTGCTGATTGGCGTCGCCGGCGCGATCGCGCTGCCGCTGTTCCTCATCTACGCGCTGTGGCTGCCGCTGGCGGGCGTAGTGGAGACCGCGCGCGCGGACCACGGCGTCGCGGTCGACCGTCACGCCGCGATCCTCGACCGCGTCGAGGCGATCCGCACCGCCGAGGCCGCACGCGGCAACACGGCGGTCGCCGCGGCCGGCGACGTAGCGCAGCTCGTCGCGCAGAGCGCGGCAGCCGCCGGGCTGACGCTCGCCCAGAATGAAGCATCGGGCACTGCGCGCACCCGAGTGGCAATCGCCAATGCGCGCGCGATCGTGGTGCTGCCGTGGCTCGACGCGCTCGAACGCGCCGGCCTGACGCTGGAGGAGGTGACGATGCGACCCAACCCCGACGGCACTGTGGCCACGACGCTAGTCGCGCGGAGGGGCGCATGATCCGCACCGCGGTCCGCTGGATCCTGCCCGTCGCGCTGCTGACGCTCGTCCTGCTGTTTCCGCTGCGCTGGCTGGTGGAAGTCGCGGGGCTGGAGCGCGCCGGGCTCGCCGCACGCTCGGTCTCGGGTAGCGTGTGGGGCGGCCGGCTCGAACAGGCCCAAGTCGGCGGCTTCGAACTGGGCACATTGGACGCACATCTGTCGCCGCTGCCGCTGCTGCTCGGCCGTGCGCGGCTGAACCTTGCACCTGCGGCGGCGGAGGGCACGGCGCCCATCGCCGCGCCGGGACTGCGCGGCAGCATCGAACGCCGCCCGGGGGGACGCACGATCCTCAGCGGGATCGACGGCCTCGCCGGACGGGGGCGGCTGGGGCCGGTGCCGCTGCGCGAGGTCCGGTTCGCCAATGTCGCGCTCGACATGGGTGCGGACGGTTGCCGCGCGGCGTCGGGGCAGGTCACTGCCGTGCCGGTGCTCTCGCTCGGGCCGGTCTCGGTGAGCGAAGGGTTCAGCGGAGCCATTCGCTGCAACGGCCGCGACCTCGAACTGCCGCTCGCGAGCAGCGGCGGGGGCGAGCGGCTGACGCTGAACATCGCGCCCGACGGCAGCTATGTCGCGCGGCTCGGTATCAGTGCCAGCGACCCGCTGGTCGCTGCGGCGCTCGGCGTCGCGGGGTTCAGCGCGGTCGACGGCGCGTGGGTGCGGGTGATCCGCGGGCGGTTGTGATCGCGCCGTGGCTCGCCGCGGTGCTGGGCGGGCTTGGCGGCGCGGTCATCGGCAGCTTCCTCGCCACGGTCGCCATCCGCTGGCCGCAGGGACTGTCGATAGGAGGGCGATCCCGCTGCGATCATTGCGGTGTGCCGGTCGGCGCGGCCCGGCTGATCCCGCTGCTGAGCTACCTCCTGCTCGGCGGGCGGTGCCGCGCCTGTCGCGGCCCGATCGACCGAACCCATCCGGTCGTGGAGTTCGTCTGCGCGGCGGTCGGCGCCATGCTCGCCGCCGCAGTCGCGCTCGGCACCCTGCCCCTCAAGTCCGCTATCGCGCTGGCGCTGCTGGCGCTGGGGTTGATCCTCGCCGCGGCGATGGACGCACGTTCGCTGTTCCTGCCGCGCGCGCTCAGCCTCGCAATCCTCGCCCTGGGGCTGGCCTTGGGTGATGTTGCGCTGGCGCCGCTCGGCGTGTCGGTCCCGTTCGAACAGCGCATGCTGGGCGGGGCGTTGGGCGGCTTTGCGCTCGCCGGCGTCGCCTTTGCCTACCGACGCGCGCGCGGAGTGGAGGGCATGGGCGGGGGCGACCCGCCCTTTTTCGCGGCGCTGGGCGCCTGGGGCGGCGCGACCCCGCTGCCGTTCGTGCTGCTGCTGGCGAGCCTTGCCGGGATCGGCGTCGCGCTGGTCCGCCGCGCGGCTGGTCGCGCGGTCGACGATCCGCCGCTCCCGTTCGGAACGTTGATGGCACTTGCCTTCCCGCTCGCTCTGAGTCTCGCCGCGGTCCTTCGCCCGTAGCGCCGTTGCCCCTGACCCCGCCACCCCCTAGATACCGCGGGACGAAGGGGGACTTTATGCCGAACAGTGGACGATTCAGCGACGATCTCGCCGAATCTTTCTGGCGCAAGCCGATCCAGATTGACCGCCCTTTGCCCGACCTCGGCGACGATCCGCTCGACCCGTTGGAGGATGAACTTCGGCTGATGCTCGACGGGCTGCCCGTGCCATGCTGGATGGCGCGCGGCGACGGTTACCTGTGCTGGGTTAACCAACGCCTGGTCGACTACGCCGGGGTGCCTGTCGAAAAGCTGTGCGGCTGGGATTGGGGCGGAATCCACGATCCCAAGCACCTCGACGCGGTGGTCGAGCGGTGGACCGCAGCGATCGAGAGTGGCGAACCGGTGGAGCTGGTCTTCCCCCTGCGCGGCGCGGACGGCAAATTTCGGCCGTTTCTGACGCGCATCGTCCCCCTGCGTGACGCAACCGGAACGGTGAAGCGCTGGTATGGCGTCAACACCGATGTCGGCAGCCACGGCGACGTGATCCAGCAGCTGGCCGAATCGCGCTCCAGCTATGCGACGCTGACCGAAGCCATGCCGCAGATGGTGTGGTCGACGCGGGCCGACGGCTATCACGATTATTTCAACGAACGCTGGTATGAATTCACCGGCACCCAGCGCGGCGACAGCGACGGCGAAGGCTGGCGTGACCTTTTCCACGCCGACGACCAGGATCGGATCAACGAAATCTGGTCGCATTCGCTCGAGACGGGCGACCCTTATGAGATCGAATATCGGCTGCGCCGCGCCGATGGCGAATGGCGCTGGGTGCTGGGCCGGGCCTATCCGGTGCGCGATGAAGGGGGCACGATCACGCGCTGGATCGGCACCTGCACCGACATCCACGACGCCAAGATGGCGGCCGAGCAAAGCGAACTGTTCAGCCGCGAGCTGTCCCATCGCATCAAAAATATCTTCGCGGTGATCGTCGGGCTGATCTCGATGAGCTCGCGACAGTTTCCGGGCAGCGGGCCATTCGCGGACGATTTGAAAGAGCGCATCCTGTCGCTGTCGCGGGCGCACGAATTCGCCCGCCCGCACAGTCCGGAAAGCGCCCCGATCACCGGCAACCCTACCCTCAAAGGCATGCTCGAACGGCTGGTCGAACCCTATCGCGGAGAAGACAATCCGCGCGTGATCGTGAGCGGTGACGACACCGACCTCGACGATCAGGCCGCAACGCCGATCGCGCTCATCTACCACGAGCTTGCGACCAACGCGGCCAAATATGGCGCGCTGTCCACCGCGGACGGGCGGGTCGAGCTCGACCTCTCGCGGGTCGATGCCGATCATATGCTGATCTGCTGGAAGGAGGTTGGCGGCCCCAAGATCGAACAGACGCCGACGCACGCCGGCTTTGGCACGCGGCTAGCCGACCTGTCCGTCAAGCAGCAGCTGGGCGGTAAGCTCGAACGCAATTGGGATCGCGACGGGCTGGTCGTTTCGCTGACCGTGCCCATCAGCCGCCTCAGCCGCCGCTGATCGCTTAGGGGGGGCGGCGATTGCCGCGGCCCGCTCGCGCGCCCATATCGGTGTGCGATGGCCATTCAGATCCGCACCAGCCTCGCCGAACCGGAAACCGGCGAGGATTTCCAGCCGCACCGCCCCGCGCGCCCACCGAAGAACGAGGGCGGCAAGCGGTTCGTGCTACACAGCGAATATGAGGCCGCGGGCGACCAGCCCACCGCTATCGCCGAACTGGTCGAAGCCGCGCAGCAGGGCGAGCGCGACCAGGTCCTGCTCGGCGTCACCGGCTCGGGCAAGACCTTCACCATGGCCAAGGTGGTCGAAGCGTTGCAGCGTCCCGCGCTGGTGCTCGCGCCCAACAAGATCCTCGCCGCGCAGCTCTACGGGGAGTTCAAGAGCTTTTTCCCCGACAATGCGGTCGAATATTTCGTCAGCTATTACGACTATTATCAGCCCGAGGCGTACGTCCCGCGCACCGACACGTACATCGAGAAGGAATCGTCGACCAACGAGGCGATCGACCGCATGCGCCATTCGGCGACGCGATCGCTGCTCGAGCGCGACGACGTGCTCATCGTCGCATCGGTCAGCTGTCTTTACGGTATCGGCTCGGTCGAAACCTATTCGGCGATGATCTTCGACCTCAAGAAGGGGACGAGCGTTGACCGGCAGGAGATCATCAGAAAGCTGGTCGCGCTGCAGTATAAGCGCAACGACGCCGGTTTCTCGCGCGGCAACTTTCGCGTGCGCGGCGACAGCCTTGAAATCTTCCCCTCGCACTATGAAGACAGCGCCTGGCGCGTCACCTTCTTCGGCGACGAGATCGAAGGGATCGACGAGTTCGACCCGCTCACCGGCAAGAAATCGGCGAGCCTCAACCACGTCCGCGTCTATGCCAACTCGCACTATGTGACGCCGGGGCCGACGCTCAAGCAGGCGAGCGAAGCAATCAAGCATGAGCTCGAGGAGCGGCTAAAAGAGCTGACCGCGGAAGGGCGCCTGCTCGAAGCGCAGCGGCTCGAACAGCGCACCAACTTCGACCTCGAGATGATCGCGGCGACGGGGAGCTGCGCGGGGATTGAGAATTACAGCCGCTTTCTCACCGGCCGCCTCCCCGGCGAACCGCCGCCGACGCTGTTCGAGTATCTTCCCGAAAACGCGCTGCTGTTCGTCGACGAAAGCCACCAGACGGTGCCGCAGATCGGCGCGATGGCGCGCGGCGACCACCGGCGAAAGATTACGCTCGCCGAATATGGCTTTCGCCTGCCGAGCTGCATCGACAACCGCCCGCTGCGCTTCAACGAATGGGACGCGATGCGCCCGCAGACGACGTTCGTCTCGGCGACCCCCGGCCCGTGGGAGATGGAGCGCACCGCGGGGGTGTTCTCCGAACAGGTCATCCGCCCCACCGGCCTCATCGACCCGCCAGTCGAGATCCGCCCGATCGAGGAGCAGGTCGACGACCTCATCGCGGAAGCCAAGGCGACCGCGGCCAAGGGCTATCGCACGCTCGTCACCACGCTCACCAAGCGCATGGCGGAGGACCTCACCGAATATCTGCACGAGGCGGGGCTCAAGGTCCGCTACATGCACAGCGACGTCGAGACCCTCGAGCGCATCGAGCTAATCCGCGACCTGCGGCTTGGCGTCTATGACGTGCTGGTCGGCATCAACCTGCTGCGCGAAGGGCTCGACATTCCCGAGTGCGGGCTGGTGGCGATCCTCGACGCCGACAAGGAAGGATTCCTGCGCAGCGAAACTTCGCTCATCCAGACCATCGGCCGCGCCGCGCGCAACGCGGAGGGCAAGGTCATCCTCTACGCCGACCGGATCACCGGCTCGATGGAGCGGGCGATGGCGGAAACCGAACGCCGCCGCGAGAAGCAGCGCGAGTATAATGCCGAGCACGGCATCACCCCGACCACGGTCGTCCGCGCAGTGGCCGACATCGTCGCGCACGTTCGCCCCGAGGAGGTCGCCCCCGCCCTCCCCGCCCCGGCGCAAGGCGGCGCGGGGCACAACCTCCGCGCCTACATCCAGGACCTCGAAGCGCAGATGCGCAAGGCCGCCGGCGACCTCGAGTTCGAGACCGCGGCGCGGCTGCGCGACGAGATCCGCAAGCTCGAGAACGACGAGCTTGGCCTCCCTTCATCGGAGCATGTCGCGCCGGCCATCGGCCGCAGCAACGAAGGCAAGCCCGGCACGCGCAAGGACCGCTATCGCACCAAGCGCAAGAGTTGGGGGCGGTCGAATTGAAGAGGACGTAACCCAACCCGGCAACGTCGCCCCGGACCTGATCCGGGGCCGGGCTGTGTTTGCGGCGAACCGGGAAAAGCCCAGCCCAGCATCCTGTTTACGCAACGGCGTCGAAATGGCCGGGCACTTCCACTCGCAGGCCCACGCTTGCCGCCCGGCACCCCGCCGGGCATAGCGGCGCCATGCGTGCTTCCCTTCTCGCCGCGAGCGGCTTTGCGCTCGCGCTCACCGCTTGCGCGGCCCCGCGTGCTCCAGCTCCCACGCCGCCGCCGGTCCAGCGCCCGGTCCCGTCGCCGGTGCCACCGGTCGTGAGCAGCGAACGCGCGCCAGACAATTGGGACGTCGCCAATCTCTCACCGGGCGAATGGCGGCTGCGACAGGACGGCAGCGCCACTTCGGCGCAGTTCGGCGTCGCCGGCGGCCGGGCCGAGGCGGCGCTGTCGTGCGAGCGAGGCCAGCTGACGCTCGTGCGCCTGGCGCAAGGGTTGAGCGTCACGCCGCGCCATCATCTGCGCGTCCGCACCAGCTATGGCGAGCATCACCTCCCGGCCGTGCACGACACTGGCACGACGCCGACACTTTCCGCCACCAGCAGTGCACGCTCGCCGATGTGGGACGAGGTCAGCTACAGCCGCGGGCGGTTCGTGCTGGAAGGTTCGGGGGTTGCGCCGCTGATTCTGCCGGTGCGCGCGGAACTCATCCACTTGCTCGAACGCTGCCGAAGCTAGCGAGCCAAGGCGACCCCCCGAGCGCCTCAGTCGTCGATCGGGTCCGCGTCGAGGATCGCCTCGATCGCCGCTGTGACCGCATCGATATCCGCCATCCCGTCGACGCAGCGCACCAGCCCGCGCGCTTCATAGACCGGCAGGATCGGCGCGGTCTTCGCGCGATATTCCGCGAGCCGGGTGCGAACCGTCTCCGCGTTGTCGTCGGGGCGGCGTTTGAATTCGGTGCTGCCGCAATGGTCGCAGACGCCCTCGACCTTCGGACGTTCGAACAGGTCGTGGTACGGCGCGCCGCAATTTGCGCAGGAGAAACGGCCGCTGATCCGCTGCACCAGCGCGTCCTCGTCGACCTCGAGCTCGATCACATGATCGAGCGTTCGACTCCGCGACGCGAGCAGCTGGTCCAACGCCTCGGCCTGGCGTTCGGTGCGCGGATAACCGTCGAACGCCACCGGCGTATCGTGCCCGAGCACATCGAGCTGCTCGCCGATCAACCCTGAGACGATCTCGTCCGAGACGAGTTCGCCGGCTTCCATCACCGCCTTGGCCTGCAGCCCGATCGGCGTCCCCGCCTTGACCGCCGCGCGCAGCATGTCGCCGGTCGACAGCTGCACCATGCCGTAACGATCCTTGAGCCGCGCCGCCTGCGTGCCCTTACCGGCGCCCGGTGGTCCAAGCAGGATGATGTCGAGCGCCATTCAGCCGTCCCCTTCAGCCTTCAAGCCGTCCGTTGTGCCGAGCCCGGAGGATCAGCGCAACCGACCCTTGAGCTTCGCTTTCTTGATCAGGTCGGCATACTGATGCGCGAGCAGATGGCTCTGAATCTGTGCCACCGTGTCGATCGTGACGTTGACGAGGATCAGCAGGCTCGTGCCGCCCAGCGCAAGCCCTACACCCGTCGCCGACGTGACCCACTCCGGAATGAGGCAGATCACCGCGAGGTAGATCGCGCCCACCACCGTAATGCGCGTCAGCACATAATCGAGGTAGTTGCTGGTCGCCTGCCCCGGGCGATAGCCGGGGATGAACCCACCCTGCCGCTTCAAATTGTCCGCCGTCTCTTCGGGGTTGAACACCACCGCCACGTAGAAGAACGCGAAGAAGATGATGCCCGCGGCGTAGAGCGCCATGTACAGCGGCTGGCCGTGCGCGAACCACTGGTTGAGCTTCAGCAGCGCCGAACCCCACACTGTTTCCTCGTTCACCCGCTGACCGAGAAACTGCGTGATCGTCAGCGGCAGCAGCAGCAGCGAGCTCGCAAAGATCGGCGGGATGACGCCGGCGGTGTTGACCTTGAGCGGCAGGTGACTGCGCTCCTGCTGCGCACGGCCTTGCGCGGTCATGCGCTTGGGATATTGCACCAGCACGCGCCGCTGCGCACGCTCCATGAAGCTGATCGCCCAGATCACCGCAAAGGCGCCGATCAGCAGCGCGGCTATCAGCAGCGGCCCCTTGTCGCCGGTCCGGCCCTGCTCGAACAGCTGCGCGATGGTGCGCGGCATGCTGGCGACGATGCCCGCCATGATGATCAGTGAGACGCCATTGCCGATCCCGCGCTGCGTGATCTGCTCACCCAGCCACATCAGGAACATGGTGCCGCCGATCAGCGTCACCACCGCGCTGATCTTGAACAGCAGGCCAGGGTTGACCACCGCAGCGATGCCCTGGCTGGCGCCCAGCGTTTCGAGGCCCGAGGCGATGAACCAGCCCTGCACCGCGGTCAGCGCGACCGTGCCGTAGCGGGTATATTGGTTGAGCTTCTTGCGCCCGCTCTCGCCCTCTTTCTTGAGCGCGCCCAGCGTCGGCGAAAGCGCCGCGGCAAGCTGCACCACGATCGACGCGGTGATGTAGGGCATCACGCCGAGCGCGATGATGCTCATCCGCTCGAGGCTGCCGCCCGAGAAGGTGTTGAACAGATCGAGGATGCCGCCCGACGCCGCTTGGCTGTAGAGCTGGTTCATCGCCACCGGGTCGACCCCGGGGATCGGCACGAACGACAGCGCGCGAAACACGACCAGCGCGCCGAGCGTGAACCACAGCCGGTTCTTGAGCTCGGTGGCCTGGCCGAATTTGCTGAAATCTAGGCTCATCGCCATCTGGTCGGCGCGGGTCGCCATGTCGCTTCACTCGACTGATAGGAGGGCCCGCGTGCGTCGCGGCGCCGATGAAAAGCCCATCTGCGAGCGTGCTACGCCAAACGCAAGTGTGGGCGAGATGGCACAGGCTTTCCGTGCCGAAGCAACAGGGGGCGCCCCGCGAATGGAGCGCCCCCCGGTCGAAGCCTCAGGCTTCGGTCGTCTCTGCGGTCGCGTCGGCCTTCGGCGCGAGCAGCGTTACCGAACCGCCGAGCTTCTCGACCGCTTCGATTGCGCCCTTCGACGCGCCGGCGACGGAGAAGGCGAGCTTCGTCGTGAGTTCGCCCTTGCCGAGCAGCCGCACGCCGTCCTTGCCGCCGCGCGCGACGCCCGCCGCCTGCAGCGCGGCCTGGTCGACGGTCGCGCCGGCCTCCAGCTTGCCGGCATCCACCAGCTTCTGGATCATGCCGAGGTTTACGATGGCGTAATCCTTGGCGAAGACGTTGTTGAAGCCGCGCTTTGGCAGCCGCATGTGCAGCGGCATCTGGCCGCCTTCGAAGCCGTAGACGCTGACGCCCGAGCGCGCCTTGGCACCTTTCTGGCCGCGCCCTGCGGTCTTGCCCTTGCCCGAGCCGATGCCGCGGCCGACGCGCATGCGCTGCTTGCGGGCACCAGGATTGTCGCGGAGGTCGTTGAGATTCATGGTCTGCACTCGCTTTCGCTTCGTTCGCGCTGAAAAAGGTGACGCCCGCCACTGGGGCGGGCGCCGGGTCCGGTCAAGCCGTCAGGCTTATTCCTCGACCACTTCCACCATGTGCCGCACGGCGTGAACCATGCCGCGGGTGGACGGGGTGTCCTCGAGCTCGACAACGCGATGCAGCTTGCCGAGGCCGAGGCCGGTGAGGATCTTGCGCTGGTCCTTGGGACGGCGGATCGGCGAACCGATCTGACGCACCTTCATCATCTTCTTGTCGGCCATCGCCCGATTACTCCGTCAGCGCAGCCGCGTCCGCCTCGGCGGTCTGCGAACCGCCACGGCCGAGAAGATCGGCGATCTTCTTGCCGCGACGCTGCGCCACCGACTTGGGGCTGGTCTGCGTGGTGAGCGCGGCAAAGGTCGCGCGGATCATGTTATAGGGGTTCGACGTGCCGTTCGACTTCGTCACGACGTCGGCAACACCGAGCGCTTCGAACACCGCACGCATCGGACCACCGGCGATGATGCCGGTCCCCTGCGGCGCCGAACGCACGTTGACGAGGCCCGCACCGAAGTGGCCGACGCCGTCATGGTGCAGTGTGCGACCATCCTTCAGCGGCACGCGGACCATTGCACGCTTCGCAGCGGCGGTGCCCTTCGAGATCGCTTCCGGCACTTCGCGCGCCTTGCCGTGACCGAAACCGACGCGGCCCTTGCCGTCGCCGACCACGACCAGCGCCGCAAAGCCGAAGCGCTTGCCGCCCTTCACCGTCTTCGAGACGCGGTTGATGTGGACGAGCTTTTCGATCAGCTCTTCGCCGCCCTCTTCGCCGCCGCCGCGACGATCGTCGCGCCGACCACGGTTGCCGTCACGGCCGCCGCGACCGCGGTTGCCGTCGCGACCGCCGCCACGCCCGCCGCGCGGACCGCGCGACTGGTGCTGCTCGGGGGCGAGGCCCTGCGCGTCCTGCGCGGTCACCTCGGGGGTGATGACCTCGTTCTGGGTGGGATCGTCAGCCATCGTCAGAACTCCAGTCCGCCTTCACGCGCGGCATCCGCCAGCGCCTTCACCCGCCCGTGGAAGAGGTAGCCGCCACGGTCGAAGACGACGCGGGTGACGCCGGCTTCCTTGGCGCGCTCGGCAATGCGCTGCCCGACGGCGCGCGCCGCGTCGCAGGTCGCGCCGGCCTGGCCGCGCACGTCCTTGTCGAGCGTCGAGGCCGAAGCGAGCGTGCGGCCTGCCGCATCGTCGATCAGCTGCGCATAGATGTGCTGGCCCGACCGATAGACCGACAGCCGCTTGCGGTCGCCCGCGCGCGAACGGATCGCGGTGCGGACCCGCTGACGCCGCTTGTCGAACGGCGTGCGTTTCATGCCCATGCCCATTACTTCTTCTTCCCTTCCTTGCGGAAGATGAACTCGCCGCGATACTTGATGCCCTTGCCCTTGTACGGCTCGGGCTTACGCCAGCGGCGGATTTCCGCTGCGACCTGGCCGACCTTCTGCTTGTCGATGCCGGTGATCTCGACGGTGGTGTTGTCGGGGGTCTTGATCTCGATCCCCTCCGGCACCGCATAGTCGACGTCGTGGCTGTAGCCGAGCTGCAGCTTGAGCTTCTTGCCCTGCGCCGTCGCACGATAACCGACACCCGAGATCTCGAGTACCTTGGTGAAGCCCTCGGTCACGCCGGTGACGAGGTTCTGCACCAGCGTGCGCTGCATCCCCCAGGCCGCGCGAGCGTCCTTCGTGTCGTTCGACGGCTGCACGCTGATCTGGCCGTCGGCCACATCGTAGCGCACATGGTCGCTGAGCGGCATGGAGAGCTGGCCCTTGGCGCCCTTCACCGTCAGCTGGTTGTCGTTGATGGTCGCGGTGACGCCGCCGGGGACGGCGACCGGACGTTTGCCGATGCGGCTCATCAGAACACCTCCGCCAGCACTTCGCCGCCGACGTTGCTCTCACGCGCTTCCGCATCCGAAAGCACGCCGCGCGGCGTCGAGACGATGGTGATGCCGAGGCCCGACTTCACCCGCGGCAGCTCCTTGCTGCCCGAATAGATGCGGCGGCCCGGCTTCGAAACGCGGGCCACGTGGCGGATCGCCGGCTCGCCTTCGAAATACTTGAGCTCGATGCGCAGCCCCTTGTGCTGCTCCATGCGGCCCAGCAGGACTTCGGTGTATCCGCGGATATAGCCTTCGCGCTGCAGCACATCGAGCACGCGCGCGCGCAGCTTCGACGCCGGCGTGATCACGCTGTCCATCTTGGCGCGCTGGCCGTTGCGGATGCGGGTGAGCATATCACCCAGGGGATCGGTCATTGCCATCGGATGATCCTTACCAGCTCGACTTCACGACGCCCGGGATCAGGCCCTTGTTGGCCAGATCGCGAAGCTGCACGCGGCACAGCTGGAACTTGCGGTAATAGGCGCGCGGACGCCCGGTCAGCGCGCAGCGGTTGCGCACGCGGGTCGGGTTCGCATTGCGCGGAATTTCCGCCATTTTGAGCCGGGCGATCAGCCGCTCCGTCTCGTCGAGGCTCTGGTCGTTCGCCGTCGCCTTCAGCCGCGCATAGCGACCGGCGTACTTGACGACCATTGCCTTGCGCTTCTCGTTCTTGTTGATCGAACTCAGTTTCGCCATGACTTAAGTTCTAGCCTTTCACGTCGAAGGAAGGGTTCAGGCCGCCTGCGCGACCGTCTCGTCCTTCGGGAAGGGGAAGTTGAACAGACGCAGCAGCTCGCGCGCCTCTTCGTCGGTGGTCGCGGTGGTGGCGATGATGATGTCCATCCCCCGCACCTTCTCGATCTTGTCGTAGCTGATTTCCGGAAAAATCAACTGCTCCTTGAGACCCATCGCGTAGTTGCCGCGCCCGTCGAAGCTCTTCGGGTTCAATCCACGGAAGTCGCGGATGCGCGGCATGGCGATCGTCACCAGGCGGTCGAGGAATTCGTACATGCGCTCGCGACGCAGCGTCACCTTGACGCCGATCGGCATGCCTTCGCGCAGCTTGAAGCTGGCGATCGACTTCTTCGCCTTGGTGATGACGGGCTTCTGACCAGCGATCAGCTCGAGTTCCGCCGCGGCGGTCTCGACCTTCTTCTTGTCCTGGACCGCCTCACCGACGCCCATGTTGATGACGATCTTGTCGAGCTTCGGCACCGCGAAACGGTTCGCGTAGCTGAACTTCTCGGTCATCGCCTGAACGATGCGCTCGTCATAGTCGCGCTTGAGGCGCGGGATGTAGCGATCAGCCATTGATCAGCTCCCCGGACTTCACCGCGACGCGCACTTTCTTGCCGTCGCGGGTTTCGAAACGAACGCGGGTGGCCGCGCCCGACTTGGGATCGGCGACCGCAACCTTGCACAGCGCCATCGGCGCTTCACGACGCTCGATCCCGCCCTGCGGATTGGTCTGCGACGGCTTCACATGACGGGTGATCATGTTGACGCCTTCGACGACAACCTTGCCGTCCTTGGGGTGGACGCTGGCGACGGTGCCGGTCTTGCCCTTGTCCTTGCCGGACAGGACGACGACGCTGTCACCCTTCTTGATCTTCGCGGCCATGGTCAGAGCACCTCCGGCGCCAGGCTGATGATCTTCATTGCACCGCGGTTGCGCAATTCGCGCACCACCGGGCCAAAGATACGGGTGCCGATCGGCTCCTGGTTCTTGTTGATCAGCACCGCGGCATTGCCGTCGAAGCGGATCACGCTGCCATCGGCGCGGCGGATGTCCTTCGCCGTGCGCACGATGATCGCGCGGTGAACGTCGCCCTTCTTGACGCGACCGCGCGGGGCCGCATCCTTGATCGACACGACGATCACGTCGCCGACGCCCGCAAAGCGACGCTTCGACCCGCCCAGCACCTTGATGCACTGGACGCGCTTCGCGCCGCTGTTGTCGGCGACGTCGAGGTTGGACTGCATCTGGATCATCGATCCGTATCCTCACGTCTGGCCTACCGAGCGCGTGCCCGGCGGTTCCGGTTACTTCTCTGTGACCCTCAGGCCGCGGCGTCTTCGGGGGCCGGGGCGGGAGCGGCATCGACCGAACCCTTGGGCCGCGAGTGCGTGTCGACCTTGTCGAGCACACGCCACGTCTTGGTCTTGCTGATCGGGCGGGTTTCTTCGATCCGCACCACCTGACCTTCCGAGAACGCGTTGTCCTCGTCGTGCGCGTGGTACTTCTTCGAAAGGCGGATGATCTTGCCGTACAGCGGGTGCTTCACCCGGCGCTCGACCTTGACCACGACCGTCTTGTCGCCCTTGTCGGACACCACGGTGCCCTGCAGAATGCGCTTCGGCATCGCTTACGTCCTCAATTCGCCGGCGCGGCGTCGGCGCGCTTGGCTTCCGCCGAGCGCTGCGTCTGCAGCGTCTTGATCTGCGCGATGGTGCGACGCACCTCGCGCACGCGGGCCGGGCGCTCGAGCTGCCCGGTGGCCGACTGGAAACGCAGGTTGAAGGCCTCGCGCTTCAGGTCACCCAGGCGCTCCGACAGCTGGTCGTCGCTCTGCTGACGCAGGTCTTCGATCGGCTTGGCCATCATTCGCCTCCCAGGTGGCTGGTGTCGCCCAGGCGAGCAACAACCTTGGTCTTGATCGGCAGCTTCATCGCCGCACGCTCGAACGCTTCCGCTGCGAGCGGGCCGGGGACGCCGTCGAGCTCGAACAGGATGCGGCCGGGCTTGACGCGCGCCGCCCAATATTCAGGCGCGCCCTTGCCCGAGCCCATGCGGACTTCGGCGGGCTTCGAGCTCACCGGCACATCGGGGAAGACGCGGATCCACAGCCGGCCCTGACGGCGGATGTGACGCGTGATCGCGCGGCGCGCCGCTTCGATCTGCCGGGCGGTGATGCGTTCCGGCTCCATCGCCTTGAGGCCGTAGGCGCCGAAGTTGAGCGCGGTGCCGCCCTTCGCTTCGCCGTGGATGCGGCCCTTGTGCGCCTTGCGGAACTTGGTGCGTTTCGGTTGCAACATGACGACTTAGTTCCTGCGGTCTTCGCGCGCCGGACGGACGCCCGAGGTCTGCGATTCAAGCATCAGCCGATCGGTCGCGAGCGGATCATGGGCAAAAATCTCGCCCTTGAAGATCCACACCTTGATCCCGCACACGCCATAGGCGGTGTGCGCTTCGGCTTCGGCATAGTCGACGTTAGCGCGCAGCGTGTGGAGCGGCACGCGGCCTTCGCGGTACCATTCGGTCCGTGCGATTTCCGCGCCACCCAGGCGACCCGCGCTGTTGATCCGGATACCTTCCGCACCAAGGCGCATCGCCGACTGCACCGCGCGCTTCATCGCCCGGCGGAACGCCACGCGGCGTTCCAGCTGATCGGCGATACCCTGCGCGACGAGGCGGGCGTCGACTTCCGGCTTGCGGATTTCGACGATGTTCAGGCTGACCTCGGCCTGGGTCATCGAACCCAGCGCCTTCTTCAGCTTGTCGATGTCCGCACCCTTCTTGCCGATGATCACGCCGGGGCGCGCGGCATAGACGTTAATGCGGCACAGCTTCGCCGGGCGCTCGATCACCACCTTGGAGATCGCCGCCTGCGGCAGCGTCTTCATGATGTGGCTGCGGATCCGCAGATCCTCGAGCAGCATGCGGCCGTACTCGGCGCCTTCCGCGTACCAGCGGCTGTCCCAGGTGCGGTTGACCTGCAGCCGGAGGCCGACGGGGTTGGTCTTGTGACCCATGACGTTACGCCTCTTCGCTCTGTTCGACGACGATGCGGATGCGGCTGAACGGCTTTTCGATCCGCGTCGACTTGCCACGCCCGCGGGCATGGAAGCGCTTCATCGTGATCGACTTGCCGACGCTCGCTTCGCTGACGACCAGCGCGTCCACGTCGAGGTTGTGGTTGTTTTCGGCGTTGGCGATGGCGCTCTGGAGCACCTTCTTCACGTCGACGGCCATCGCGCGCTTGGAGAAGGAGAGCACGTTCAGCGCTTCCTCGACCTTGCGACCACGGATGAGCGCGGCGACGAGGCCGAGCTTCTGCGCCGAGCCGCGGATCTGCGTGCCCACGGCGAGCGCCTGATTGTCGCCCACGCGACGGGGAGCGGCTGCCTTGCCCATTAGCGCTTGCCCTTCTTGTCGGCAGCGTGACCCGGGAAGAAGCGCGTCGGCGCAAATTCGCCGAGCTTCATGCCGACCATGTCCTCGTTGACCGAGACGGGCACATGCTTGCGCCCGTTATAGACGTTGAAGGTCAGCCCCACGAACTGCGGGAGGATAGTGCTGCGGCGCGACCAGGTCTTGATCGGCGCACGATTGCCACCTTCCGAAGCCGCTTCCGCCTTCTTCAGGAGATGCAGGTCCACGAACGGACCCTTCCAGACCGAGCGGGCCATGGCTTACCTCTTCTTCTTCGCGTGACGGCTGCGGATGATGAACTTGTCCGTCGCCTTGTTGTGCCGCGTGCGCGCGCCCTTGGTCGGCTTGCCCCACGGGGTGACCGGGTGACGACCGCCCGAGGTCCGGCCTTCACCACCGCCGTGCGGGTGATCGACCGGGTTCTTGGCGACGCCGCGGGTCAGCGGACGCTTGCCGAGCCAGCGATTGCGACCGGCCTTGGCAAGGTTCTGGTTGGCGTTGTCGGGGTTCGACACCGCACCCACCGTGCCCATGCAGTCGCCGCGCACGTAGCGCTGCTCGCCCGAGCCCAGACGCACGATCACCATGCCGCGATCGCGACCGACGAGCTGCGCATAGGTGCCGGCCGAACGAGCGATCTGCCCGCCCTTGCCCGGCTTCATCTCGATGTTGTGGATGATCGTGCCGACTGGCATCTGCGACAGCAGCATCGCATTGCCGGGCTTCACGTCCACCTTCGCACCCGCGACGACGGTGTCGCCCGCGGCGAGACGCTGCGGCGCGAGGATGTAAGCGAGCTCGCCGTCCTCATACTTCACCAGCGCGATGAATGCCGACCGGTTGGGATCGTACTCGAGCCGCTCGACGGTCGCCGGCATGTCCCACTTGCGCCGCTTGAAGTCGACGTAGCGGTACTTCTGCTTGTGGCCGCCGGCGATCCCGCGCGAGGTGACGTGGCCCATGTTGTTGCGGCCGCCGGTCTTGCGCTTGCCTTCGGTCAGCGCCTTGACGGGCTTGCCTTTCCACAGCGCCGACTTGTCGACGAGGATCAGGCCGCGCCGTGCGGGGCTGGTCGGGTTGTAGTTCTTGAGTGCCATGGTTCCCGTCCGCCTCAGATGCCCGAGGTGACGTCGATCGACTGGCCCTGGGCCAGCGTCACGACCGCCTTCTTCACGTCCGAGCGCGTGTAGGGACGACCCTTCCAGCGCTTGGTCTTGCCCTTGGCGACCATCGTGTTGACGCCGGTGACCGAGACGTTGAACAGCGCCTCGACCGCCGCCTTGATGGCCGGCTTGGTCGCGTCCTTCGCCACCCGGAACACAACCGCGTTGTGCTCCGACAGCAGCGTCGACTTTTCGGTGATGACCGGGCTCAGCACCACGTCATAGTGACGCGTGTCGACCGCGGCCGTGGTCTTTGCCTTAGCCATTGAACCGCGCCTCCAGGGCCTCGACCGCGGCGCGCGTGAGCACCAGCTGGTCGTGCTTCAGAATGTCGTAGACGTTGGCACCCATCGACGGAAGCATGTTGACCCCCGCAAGGTTCGCCGACGCCCGCGCAAAGCTGACGTTGGTCGCATCGCCGTCGATGAACAGCACGCTCTTGGCGCCGTTCTTTTCGAGCTGGCCGACCAGCGACTTGGTCTTGCCCTCGGCAACGTCGAGACTGTCGACGATGCGAAGACCGCCGCCCTGCGCCTTGGCCGACAGCGCCATCTTCAGCCCCAGCGCACGAACCTTCTTGTTGAGGTCGTGGCCAAAGGTGCGGGCGCGAGCGCCGTGCGCCTTGCCGCCGCCGATGAAGATCGGGGCCGCGCGATCGCCGTGACGAGCCGTGCCGCCGCCCTTCTGCTTGCCGAACTTCTTGCCGGTGCGCGACACCTCCGACCGCTCGCGCGTGGCGCGCGCCGGAGCACGGCGCTTCTCGAGCTGCCAGGTGACGACGCGGTGGAGAATGTCCGTCCGCGGCTCGACGCCGAAGATCGCGTCGTTGAGCTCGATCTCGCCCGAACCGGTCGAGCCGTCGAGATTGTGGATGGGAAGCTTCATGGCGTGTTAGCCCTCGCTCGCTTCGTCGGTGGTGGTCACCGCGGCGGTATCTTCCGCCGGCGTGTCGGCCACGACCGGAGCGTCATTCTTCGCCGAACGCGCGGCGACCGGGTAGGGCGCCTCGCCGTGACGGGCGACCTTGACCGCGTCCTTGACGAACAGCCAGCCGCCCTTGTGCCCCGGGACCGAGCCCTTGACGAACAGCAGGCCACGTTCGGCGTCGGTGCGCACGATCTCGAGGTTCTGCTGGGTGCGATTGCGCGCGCCCATGTGGCCGGCCATCTTCTTGTTCTTGAAGACGCGGCCCGGATCCTGGCGGTTACCGGTCGAACCATGCGCACGGTGGCTGATCGACACGCCGTGCGTCGCACGCATGCCGCCGAAGCCCCAGCGCTTCATCGGACCGGCAAAGCCCTTGCCCTGCGTGACGCCGGAGACGTCGACCATCTGGCCGGCGACGAAATGGTCCGCCGAGATTTCGATGCCGACTTCGACGAGCGCGTCGTCCGCCACGCGGAACTCCACGACCTTCGCCTTGGGCGCGATCTCGGCGTTGCCGAACGCGACGCGCTGCGGCTTGTTGACATTCTTGGCCTTGGCGGTCCCGGCGCCGACCATGACGGCGGTGTAGCCGTCCTTGTCCGCGTCACGCTGACCGATCACCTGGCACCCTTCGAGCGCGAGAACCGTCACGGGAACGTGGCGGCCGTCCTCTTGGAACAGCCGCGTCATTCCGACCTTCTTCGCGATCACGCCGGTACGCATGATCCGTTGCTCCTACAGAGGCCCCCGAACCCTCACGGTCAGGGGGCGTGCACAGCCCACGAATGATGCCTCGCCCCGCCTGGGCTGCAGTGTCGCCCGCTCCGTTTAGAAGCCGACGACGGCGGGGGACGCATGCCCGGGCGCTTGCCCGGAGGTATCCACCTGATTTCCGTCATCCCTGCCCGAAGGCGGGGGACCCGGAGCGGCGCCCTGAAGCGCCCGGCTGCTCCGGCGGCCGGCCGATCAGGCCAGCTTGATTTCGACGTTCACGCCCGACGCGAGGTCGAGCTTCATCAGCGCTTCCACCGTCGCGGCGGTCGGCTGGACGATGTCCAGCAGCCGCTTGTGCGTGCGCACCTCGAACTGCTCACGCGACTTCTTGTCGATGTGCGGTCCGCGGTTGACGGTGAAGCGTTCGATGCGCGTCGGCAGAGGGATCGGGCCGCGCAGCAGCGCGCCGGTGCGACGCGCGGTCTCCGCAATCTCATTGGTGGCCTGGTCGAGCACACGATGGTCGAAGGCCTTGAGGCGAATGCGGATGTTCTGCGTGTCCATGGAAAAACCCGTACGATCCCGTCTTACCGATGCGAAAGAGCGCCGCCGGCCTCAAAAAGAGGAGGGCGCCCGACTAGGGGCACCCCCGCAAATCTTCAGACCGGCTGAATTTCCGCCCGCCCGAATCTGTCGATCCGGGCGGTGCGGGCTGGCCTATATTACTTCGTGATGGTGCTGACAACCCCGGCACCGACCGTGCGGCCACCTTCGCGGATCGCGAAACGCAGGCCCTGGTCCATGGCGATCGGCGCGATCAGCTTCACGCCGATCGTGATGTTGTCGCCCGGCATCACCATCTCGGTGCCCTCGGGGAGGACGACCTCACCGGTGACGTCGGTGGTGCGGAAGTAGAACTGCGGACGATAGTTGTTGAAGAACGGCGTGTGACGGCCGCCTTCGTCCTTCGACAGCACGTACACTTCCGCGTTGAATTCGGTGTGCGGGGTGATCGAACCCGGCTTCGCCAGGACCTGGCCGCGCTCCACGTCTTCACGCTTGGTGCCGCGCAGCAGCGCGCCGATGTTGTCGCCCGCTTCGCCGCGATCGAGCAGCTTGCGGAACATTTCGACGCCGGTGCAGGTGGTCTTCACCGTGTCCTTGATGCCGACGATTTCGATTTCGTCGCCAACGTTGACCACGCCCTGCTCGACGCGACCGGTCACCACGGTGCCGCGACCCGAGATCGAGAACACGTCTTCGATCGGCATCAGGAACGGCTGGTCGACCGGACGATCCGGCTGCGGGATCCAGCTGTCGACGGCGCGCATCAGCTCGAGGATGGCTTCACGACCGATCTTGTCGTTGGTGCCTTCGAGCGCGGCGAGCGCCGAACCCTTGATGATCGGAATGTTGTCGCCGTCGAAGTCGCGCTTCGAGAGCTCTTCGCGGATTTCCAGTTCGACGAGCTCGAGGATTTCCTCGTCGTCGACCTGGTCGACCTTGTTCATGAACACGACCATCTGCGGCACGCCGACCTGCTTGGCGAGCAGGATGTGCTCCTTGGTCTGCGGCATCGGGCCGTCGGTCGCCGACACGACCAGGATCGCGCCGTCCATCTGCGCCGCGCCGGTGATCATGTTCTTCACATAGTCGGCGTGACCCGGGCAGTCGACGTGCGCATAGTGGCGGTTTTCGGTCTCATACTCGACGTGCGCGGTCGAGATGGTGATGCCGCGCTCGCGCTCTTCCGGCGCCTTGTCGATGTTGGCGTAGTCGACGAACGTCGCGCCGCCGGTTTCGGCCAGCACCTTGGTGATCGCCGCGGTCAGCGAGGTCTTGCCATGGTCGACGTGACCGATGGTGCCGATGTTGACGTGCGGCTTGTTCCGCTCAAATTTAGCCTTGGCCATTGGGGTTCCTCAGATTTTCGATGGGTTCCAGTGAAGCGAGCGCCGCACGCGACCGGAATCAGGCGCGGCCATTACTCGCTTGGGTCCGATCAGGCAAGTTTCGCCTTCACCTCGTCGGCAACGTTCTGCGGCACTTCCTCATAATGAGAGAACTGCATCGTGTACTGCGCACGCCCCTGGGTGAAGGAGCGCAGCTGGTTCACGTAGCCGAACATGTTGGCGAGCGGGACCTGCGCCTCGACGACCTGCGCGTTGCCGCGGCTGTCGGTGCCCTGGATCTGCCCGCGACGCGAGTTGAGGTCGCCGATGACGTCACCCATGAATTCCTCAGGGGTGACCACCTCGACCTTCATCACCGGCTCGAGCAGCTTGATGCCCGATTTGGCGGCGACTTCGCGCATCGCCGCGCGGCCGGCGATTTCGAACGCCAGCGCCGACGAGTCGACGTCGTGGTACGCACCGTCGACCAGCTTGATCTCGAAGTCGATGATCGGGAAGCCGATCATATGGCCGTTCTCGGCGCTCTCGCGCATGCCCTTCTCGACCGACGGAATATACTCGCGCGGGATGTTGCCGCCCTTGATCTCGTCGAGGAAGGTGATGCCCGAACCACGCTCGCCGGGCGCGACCTGCACCTTGACGCGGCCGAACTGGCCCGAGCCGCCCGACTGCTTCTTGTGGGTGTAGTCGATCTCGACCGGCTTCGCGAGGCTCTCACGATAGGCCACCTGCGGCGCACCGACGTTCGCTTCGACCTTGAACTCGCGCTTCATGCGATCGACGAGGATGTCGAGGTGAAGCTCGCCCATGCCCTTGATGATCGTCTGGCCCGATTCATGGTCGGTCGACACGCGGAACGAGGGATCTTCGGCGGCGAGGCGATTGAGCGCGATGCCCATCTTTTCCTGATCGGCCTTGGTCTTCGGCTCCACCGACAGCTCGATCACCGGCTCGGGGAATTCCATCCGCTCGAGGATGATCGGCGCACGTTCGGCGCACAGCGTGTCCCCGGTGGTGGTTTCCTTGAGGCCCGCGAGCGCGACGATGTCGCCCGCATACGCTTCTTCGATGTCCTCGCGGCTGTTGGCATGCATCAGCAGCATGCGGCCGATCTTTTCCTTCTTGTCCTTCACCGAGTTCAGGTAGCTGCCCTTGGTCAGCGTGCCCGAGTAGATGCGGCAGAAGGTGAGCGAGCCCACGAAGGGATCGTTCATGATCTTGAACGCCAGCGCCGAGAAGGGCGCGTCGTCCGCGGTCTTGCGGCTGTCGGGCTCGTTCGTGTCGGGGTTGACGCCCTGCACATCGGCAATGTCGAGCGGCGAGGGCATGAAGTCCACGACCGCGTCGAGCAGCGTCTGCACGCCCTTGTTCTTGAACGACGAGCCGCACAGCACCGGCACGAACGCCTGCGCCAGCGTGCCCTTGCGGATCAGCGCCTTGAGTTCGTCGGCCGACGGGATGGTGCCTTCGAGATAGGCCTCCATCGCCGCATCGTCCTGCTCGACGGCCAGCTCGATCAGCTTCTCGCGATACTCCGCGGTCTTGTCGGCCATGTCGGCGGGGATGTCGGTATATTCGAACTCGGCGCCAAGGCTCTCGTCCTTCCAGACGATGCCGCGTTCGTTGATGAGGTCGACGAGGCCGACGAAGTCACCTTCGGCGCCGATCGGCAAATACAGCACCGCCGGGGTCGCGCCGAGACGGTCGATGATCGTCTGCACGCAATAATAGAAATTGGCGCCGGTGCGGTCGAGCTTGTTGATGTAGCACATCCGCGGCACGCCGTACTTGTCGGCCTGGCGCCACACCGTTTCCGACTGCGGCTCCACGCCGGCAACGCCGTCGAACGCGGCGACTGCGCCGTCGAGCACGCGCAGCGAACGTTCGACTTCGATGGTGAAGTCGACGTGGCCGGGGGTGTCGATGATGTTCAGCCGGTGGTCGTTCCAGAAGCAGGTCGTCGCGGCCGACGTGATCGTGATCCCGCGCTCCTGCTCCTGCTCCATCCAGTCCATCGTCGCGGCCCCGTCATGGACTTCGCCGATCTTGTAGGACTTGCCGGTGTAGTAGAGGATGCGCTCGGTCGTCGTCGTCTTGCCGGCGTCGATGTGCGCCATGATGCCGAAGTTACGGTATTTCTCGAGCGGATGGCTGCGGGCCATGATCTGTCTCCGAGGGAGGGAGGCGGGGAGTAAGGCCGGCGGCGGGTCGCCCCGCCGCCGATGCTGTTACCAGCGGTAGTGCGAGAAGGCGCGGTTCGCTTCCGCCATGCGGTGCGTGTCTTCGCGCTTCTTGACGGCGTTGCCGCGATTGTTCGAGGCGTCCATCAGTTCGCCCGACAGGCGCGCGGCCATCGTCGGTTCGCTGCGCTTGCGCGAGGCGTCGATCAGCCAGCGGATGGCGAGCGCCTGGGCGCGCTCGTGACGCACCTCGACCGGCACCTGGTAGGTCGCACCGCCGACGCGGCGGCTGCGGACCTCAATTCCCGGCTTCACGTTGTTGAGCGCGTCGTGGAACACGCCCAGCGGTTCGCGCTTCGCACGCTGTTCGACGGTGTCGAGCGCGCCATAGACGATCGCTTCGGCGACGGACTTCTTACCATCGTACATGATCGAGTTCATGAACTTGGTCAGCACCTCATCACCGAAACGGGGATCGGGCAGGACTTCGCGGCGTTCGGGACGACGACGACGGGCCATGGGTAATTCCTTCGTTCGCTGGGACGCCACGCTCGGTATGTCGGGCGGCGGGCAGCGGTAAGACCAATGTCAGCGGCGCGCCGGACAAACCGCGCGCCGCACGCAATCACTTCGGACGCTTGGCGCCGTACTTCGAACGCGACTGCTTGCGATCCTTCACACCCTGCGTGTCGAGCACGCCGCGCAGCACGTGATAGCGCACACCCGGAAGGTCGCGCACACGACCGCCGCGGATCAGCACCACGCTGTGCTCCTGCAGGTTGTGGCCCTCGCCGGGGATGTAGGTGATCACCTCACGGCTGTTGGTGAGGCGGACCTTGGCGACCTTGCGAAGCGCCGAGTTCGGCTTCTTCGGGGTCGTCGTGTACACGCGGGTGCACACGCCACGCTTCTGCGGGTTGGCCTCCATCGCGGGGACCTTGGACTTGGTCTTCTGCAGCTCGCGACCCTTACGGACGAGCTGGTTGATCGTAGGCATGAAGTCTTCACCTTGAGTCTGGTTACTCTGCCCAAGCGCGGTCACCGGCATCGCGCAGACGGGGCACACCCCGACAAGCGCAAAGACTCCGGCGGGCATCCCTGAAGGGCGCCCCGGAGCCACGTCGATCCCGGCTTGAACAGTGTTCAGGCGTCTGTAGCGCCCGGCCGAAGGCTGTCGCCCCCTGACTCGGACGAGCGCGCCTGTAGGCGAAGGGGGCCGCCGGGTCAATCGGCGGCCGCCGTCAAAAGCCGAGCGCGAGCCGCACCGCTGCGCCGAGATCGTCGCGCGCGTCGCTGCGATGCTCGGGGTGGGTGCGCCAGTAACCCCCGAGCGAGAGCGATCCGACCGCCAGCGGCGCGCTCCACACCGCTTCGGCCACGCGTTCGCGCTGTTTCGGCGCGAGCGACAGGCTGACGTTGCCCATCGTCGGCGCGAGCGTCGCATAATCGTAGGCAACCGGCACCTCGAGCGCCAGCGCGCCCCCGGTCACCGCCAACGGCTGCGCATAACGGAGCGCCAGACGGTCGCCACGGCTCACCAGGTTGCTGCCAGTGAGCGTCATGCTCCATGCCTGCGAGCGGACCGTTGCGCCGCGTGCCGCCACGCCGCCCTGCCCGGCGCGCGTGAAGCCTTCGCGCCATTCACCATCGATCCGCCAGGACGGCGAAAGCGCGACCCCCGCCCCCGCATCGAAAAACAACGTGCTCGCCCCGACCGGTGCCAGTCCGGGGAGCAGCCGCGCGCCGAGTAGCGTATCGCGTTCGGTCATCAGCGACGCGCCACCATGCAGATCGAGCCGTCCGACCCCGCGGTCGTAGCGTACGCGGGCGACGTGATAGCGATAGTCGCCGTCGAAGGCATCGAAGCGGCCTTGCCGTCCGCCGCTGAGCAGCGGGTCGATGCGCCCTTCCTCCAGCGTCGCGGTGACCGCTCCACCGAACGCGAGGCGACGCGCCCCGCCGGCAAGCGTTCCCCGCGCACCGATTCGGTCGAGCGACTGCGCGCCGCTCGCCAGCAGGAAGGGGGCCGCGTGGGCCGCGCTGGCCGGGGCAAACAGGCTGTCGCCGCCGCGACCGATGCCGAACGCGACCGACGTATTGGGCGAAATCCGGCTCACCACCCCCGCTGCAATGGCCCGTGCCTGCTGGCGCTGGTGCGGGCCGAGCGCGAGCGGCGCAATGTCGACGAGCCCGCCTTGGCGCAGCGACACGGACACCGCCGTCGCGCCGACGCTAGCGCCCACCTGCCGCACCGGGTCCGCCAGCGCAGCGGCCAGCCGCGGGCGGACGGGCGCGGAGCGGTGCAGCTTGGCAAGATCGACCGCGTAGGCGCGACCATAGCTGTCGAGCACCACCGTCTGCGCGACGCCGCTGGTGGTGGCGTCGCCGGTCGCGCCCGAGCCCATCCCGGCGAGTTGATCGAGCGGCAGCGCGGCGTTGCTTCCCGCCAGAGTCGCGCTGCCCTGTGGCGCGAAAGCCCGCGCGATATCGAGGATGCCGCGCCCGAACACCGCATCCGTTCCGGGGTTGCCTGCCTCGCGCGCGCTCGTCAGCAGCAGTTCGACGATCTGCCGCCCGGTGAGATTGGGAAACGCCTGCGCGAGCAGCACCGCGGCTCCCGAAATCTGCGGCGCCGCAAATGACGTTCCGTTGAGCAGGTAGACATAGGTCCCGGTCGCATCGGTGGTCGTGCGGATCTGGCCGTTCTCGTAATCGCAGCAGACCCGCACACCCAACGCGCTGAGATATTGATTGGCGTAGGCCCCGGCGCGGTTCGAGAAGTCGCCTATCACGCCATTCTTGTCGACCGCGCCGGCGATGATCACCATCCCCTGCCCCGCGGACGCGATGCTGGAGGCGAACGGGTCGGGCTGATTGGGGTCGACGGCCGTATTCGATCCGTCGCCGTCGTTGCCCGCCGCGACGATCACCACAATCCCGGCCGCCGCCGCGCGCTGAATGGCGGAAAGCACCTGGCTGCCCGCCGTCCCTCCGCCGAGCGAGATGTTGATGACGCGCGCATTGGCGCTGATCGCGCGATCGATTCCCGCTGCGATCGCACTGTCGGGAAAGCGGCACTTGCTTTCGGTGGTGGTCGATGTGTCGGTGCAGCTGTCGGCACGGTCGGCCCGGAGCGCAAGCAGCGTCGCATCAAAGGCGATGCCCATGGTGCCGAGGTTGTTGCGAGCCCCGAGCAGCACCTGGGCGACGTTGGTTCCGTGCCCGTCGCCGCCGGCCTCGTCATAGCCTCGCCCGGCGCCGGTGACGTCGGTCGACAGCGGATGGAAGCGGCCGATGAATTCCGGGCTGTCGGCGTCGAAGCCCGAATCGATGACGCCCACCGTCACGCCTTTTCCGGTCGCTCCGACCACCCAGGCAGAAACGGCATTGTGATACGCGGGTCCGTCGGACCGCCGATATTCGGCCGTGTTGGTGAACTCATAAGGCGAGGCGACCGGCGTGGGCGTCGGGGTGGGCGCAGGCGCAGGCGCAGGTGCCGGAGCAGGGGCCGGAACCGGCGCGGGCGACGGGGTGCTGGTTGGAGGGGGCGGCAAGGTCGCGATCCCACCGTTGCCCCCGCCGCAGCCGGCGAGCGACAGCGCCGCCAGCGCGGTCCCGCTCAACCGCAGGAGCCGTCCGTTCATCCACGCGCCCACCATCCTGCCCGCCCCCCTTCGTCTGTGCGGCACGCTGGGCGACCGCTTCTCCTGTGCGAGATGCAATGTGCAGGGATTGGGCACAAAGACTTTCGGAAAACTGAATTTCGATCCGGCGCTTGCGTCGGCGCGGACGGGCGGCAAAGGCGCGGCGGTGCTGCGCGAATCCCTCCCCTCCCCCACGCCATCGCCACCCAACGGGCGCGCCCGCGCGACGCTCGCGCAGGTCGACGACTGGCTGTTCGACCTCGACAACACGCTGTATTCGCCGGACATCGGTCTGTTTGCACAGGTCGACCAGCGCATGGGCGCCTACATCATGCGCCTGCTGGGCTGCGATGCGGTCGAGGCACGGCGCGTTCAGAAGCTCTATTTCCACGATCACGGCACCACGCTGGCCGGACTGATGCGGCACCATGCCATCGACCCCGAGGAATTCCTCGCCGATGTGCACCGGGTCGACATGGCACGGCTGCAGCCCGACCCACATCTGCGGGCGCTGATCGAGCGGCTGCCGGGCCGAAAGCACATCTTCACCAACGCCAACCGTTCCTACGCCGAAGAGGTGCTGGAGCGACGCGGCCTCACGGGCCTGTTCGAGATCATCGTCGACATCACCGCCTGCGGTTATGTGCCCAAGCCGGAGCCACGCAGCTACGCAACGCTCGCGACGATGATCGATGGCCTGGAACCGGCGCGCGCGTGCCTGTTCGACGACATGAGCCGCAACCTCGCGCCGGCGCATGCGCTCGGCATGACGACGGTGTGGCTGGCGAACGGCTCCGAAAGCGGTGATCGCGGCCATTCGGCGGCGCACACCGACCACATTATCGCCGACCTTCGCCCCTGGCTGGAGCGGGTCGTCCCTGCGCTCGAGAGGATCCGCTGACATGACCGATTTCGCACAGCTGGAAGCGGTCATCGCCGCCGCCTGGGACGAGCGCGCGAGCATTGGCCCGGCGACGCGGGGTGAAGTGCGCGACGCTGTCGAGACCGCGCTCAATGCGCTCGACCAGGGCACGCTGCGGGTAGCGGAGCCGGTCGGTGACGGGCTCGGACCCGATCAGTGGCGGGTCAACCAATGGGCCAAGCAGGCGGTGCTGCTGTCGTTCCGCCTCAGCGACAACGCGCTGATCGAATCGATCCCGCTTTACCGCGGCTCCGAAGCGCGCCCCGGCCCGTGGTACGATAAGGTGCCGTCGAAATTCGCCGACTGGGACGCGGATCGCTTCGCCGCCGCCGGGGTGCGAGTGGTGCCCGGCGCCTATGCCCGCCGCGGCGCCTTCATCGGCCGCGACACGGTGCTGATGCCGAGCTTCGTCAACATCGGCGCTCATGTCGGGCCGGGCACGATGGTCGACACCTGGGCGACCGTCGGCAGCTGCGCGCAGATCGGCGCCAACGTCCATCTGTCGGGCGGGGTCGGTATCGGTGGGGTGCTCGAACCGCTGCAGGCGGCGCCGGTGATCATCGAGGACGACTGCTTCATCGGCGCCCGCTCCGAAGTGGTCGAGGGCGTTCACGTCGAACGCGGCGCAGTGCTCGCGATGGGCGTGTTCCTGTCCTCCACCACCAAAATCGTCGATCGCGACAGCGGCGAGATGCTCGTAGGCCGCGTGCCCGCCTACAGCGTCGTCGTCCCCGGCACCCTCCCCGGCCGCCCGCTGCGCGACGGCTCGCCGGGTCCGGCGCTCGCCTGCGCGGTGATCGTGAAGCGGGTCGATGCGCAAACGCGCGCCAAGACCGCCATCAACGATCTGCTGCGAACCTGACTGGTTGCATTGGTCGAGAATTGTGGCACGCCTTCGACTTTAGGCGGGCGGTCGACAGCTTGCGCGGATGAGGGAGGACAGGGGTTGTCGGGAGCGGGGCGCGAGCCGTCACTGTTGCGCCTGGGCGCCAGTGCGATCGCGCTGAGCTATTCGGGCGCCGCCCTGGCGCAGGATGGCGCGTCATCGCCTGCGGTCACCGTCGCTTCGCCGCCGAGCGCGGACGCAACATCCAACACACCTGCGACCGCCGTGACTGCGGGAACGTCCGCCACCGAAACCTTTACCCCGGCCGACTTCGCACGCTTCGCGCCACGCAGCGCGCTCGACATGGTACGGCAGATTCCGGACTTCCGCATCTCAGCGGTCAGCGACGCGCGCGGGCTCGGGCAGGCGAGCCAGAACATCCTCATCAACGGCCAGCGCATCGCCGGCAAGGATCAGGACGCGGAAGCGGTGCTCGCCCGCATAGCCGCCAGCGCCATCGCGCGCATCGAGGTCGTCGATGGCGCAACGCTGTCGATCCCCGGGCTTACCGGCCGCGTCGCCAACGTCGTCACCATCCCGTCGGGTCTGACCGGGCAATTTCGCTGGGTTCCCGAATTTCGCCCCGTGCTGGGCGCCAACCTCCTCTCGGGCCGCGTTTCGCTCAGCGGGCGATTGGGCGCGAGCGACGTGTCGTTCAGCCTCTCCAACGACGGCGCGCTGCGCGGCGGGGCGGGCCTGCAGACGCTGACGCGGGCTGACGGCGCGCTGCTCTACGAACGCGATGAATTGGCGCGATATGATTTTCAGGCACCCAAGCTCGCCGCTTCGATCGGCCGGGCGTGGGGCGACGGCAGCGCGCTCAATCTCGCCCTGTCCGCGCAATACAGCCGCGACCGCATCCGTATCGACGGCGCCGCCGATCTGCCACGCTTCGAACCGCCGTTCGACGACAGCTATCTCGGCAATTATGACGGCTGGTCGAGCGAGGCGAGCGGCGATTACGCCTTCCCCATCTCGGCCGGTGCGACCATCAAACTCATCGGGTTGCAGCGGCTTGGCGCCGGGGAAACCCGCGACCGATACAGTTACCGCTACCGCGGACCGGGCGAGGAGGACGCTGGCACCGCGCTCAGCGTCGACGAACGCTACGGCGAAAGCGTGCTGCGCGGCGAACTGACGACCGCGCGCGGTTGGACGCTGGCGATCGAAGGCGCCTATAATTTCCTCGACCTCGACAGCCGGATCGGCGCGATAAGGGGCGATCGGCCGGTCGCCTTCAGCTCGCTGCCCGGCGGCACCGTATATGTCGACGAATGGCGGGCGGAGGCGAGCGCGAGCCGACGCTTCACCTTCAGCCCGGGGCTTACCCTGCAGGCGACACTCGGCGGCGAATTCAGCCGATTGCGCCTCGCGGGTCAGTCCCGCCGTGACTTCGTGCGGCCCAAGGGAGCGCTGGCGCTCGCGTGGACGGCGTCGCCCCGCTGGACGGTCAACGCCGCCATCGAACGCCGCGTCGGCCAGCTGTCGTTCGGGGATTTTTCCGCCCGCGTGAACCTGCAGCAGGGCGCGCAGCTCGGCAGCAACGCCGACCTCGTTCCCGCGCAAAGCTGGTTCGGGGAGGTGCTGGCGACCCGCACGCTGGGCGCGGCTGGTTCGCTGACCGTCGGCGCTCGCTACGAAGCGATCAGCGACATCGTCGATTATATCCCGGTCGGGCCGTCGTTGGCGGCGGTCGGCAATCTTCCCTCAGCCCACCGCGCGTCGGTGATCGGTCGCGGTACGTTCAACCTCGACCGGTTCGGGTTCGCCGGGGCGCGGCTCACCGCCGACGTGGAGCTGGGCGACAGTTCGGTACGCGACCCGCTGTTGGGGGAGCAGCGTCCGATCAGCAATGACCTCATCACTCGCATGACGATCGACCTGCGCCACGACGTTCCCGCCACGCCGCTCGCGTGGGGCACGTCACTGACGATCGACGATCGCGCGGCGATGTATCGTCCGGACCAGATCTTTCTCTCCCGCCTGACGCGTCCGGTGTGGAGCAGCTTCATCGAACATAAGAACGTGCTGGGCCTCACCGTGCGCGCGACGGTGCGCAACCTTCTGGGCGCTCGGGAGGCGATCAGCCGCGACGTGTTCGCCCCGCGCCGCGACGTGGCGCTCGACTTCACCGAACGTCAGGAACGCCGCATCTCGCCGTTCCTGCTTCTTTCGGTCAGCGGCAGCTTCTAACGTTCCGACAGATAATAGCGGTCGCGCGCGTTGAGTTCGTCGTCGAGGTCGTAGACGATCGGCTGCCCGGTCGGAATTTCGAGGCTGGCGATGTCGGCATCGCTGATCCCCGACAGATGCTTCACCAGCGCGCGCAGGCTGTTGCCGTGGGCGGAGATGATCACCCGCTCCCCCTGCCGCAGCGCGGGCGCGATGTCGCTCTCCCAATAGGGCAGCACCCGCGCGATCGTGTCTTTGAGGCTTTCGCTCCGCGGCACGGTCACCCCGGCGTAACGCCGATCCTGAGCGAGGTCATATTCCGATCCGACGTCGAGATTGGGCGGCGGAATATCGAAGCTCCGCCGCCAGATCTTGACCTGGTCGTCGCCGTGCCGGGCGGCGGTCTGCGCCTTGTCGAGGCCGGTCAGCCCGCCATAGTGCCGCTCGTTGAGGCGCCAGTGCTTGGTGACCGGGATCCACAGCCGCCCCATCGCCTCCAGCGCGATGTTGAGCGTCTTGATCGCGCGCGTCTGCACGCTGGTGAACCCGCGATCGACGTCGAGGCCTTTCGCGGCGATGAGTTCGCCCGCGGCCTTGGCCTCGGCTTCGCCCTGCGGCGTCAGGGTGACGTCCCACCACCCGGTGAAGCGGTTTTCGAGGTTCCAGGCGCTCTGGCCATGGCGGACGAGGATCAGCTGCGGCATGGTCGGGGCGAGGTTCCTGCGGTTAGCGACGTAGCCCGCGCCCGGTCATGCGGACCAGCGTCGGGTCATTCTTGATAAAGTGATGGTACATCGCCGCACCGACGTGGCCGACCGCGAGGCCGAGCAGCAGGAACGCCATCAGCTCGTGGCCTTCGCCGGCGATGTTGGCGAGCGGATCGCCGCGCGAGATGGCGAACTTCGGAATGTCGAACAGGCCGTAGAAGGTCAGCGGCGCCGGCCCGCTCGACGCGTACATCCATCCGCTCAGCGGCACGAGGAACATCAGCGCGTAGAGGATGGTGTGGATCACCCCGGCGAGACTCTTTTCCATGCGCGTCACCTGCGGCGGGTGCGGCGGCGGCGGATAGAGCAGCCGCCAGCCGAGCCGGATCGCCGCCAGCGTGAGGATGAGAATGCCGGTCGATTTGTGGATCGGCATGATCAGCGCGGGTGCCGCATTGTGCAGGATACCGCCCGCCGCATTGCCGAGGATCAGTGCGGCCATCAGCCAGTGCAGCGCGCGCGACACGCTGTGGTAGCGCGCGACCTGCGCGGGGTCGTAGGGTGTGCTCACTGCCTGCGTTGCCATTGCCGGTCCCTCCTCGCTCAACGGCCAGCGCCGCGCCAGCGCAGCGTGAGCCAACCCGTCCGCGGCGCGCCGAGGTCGATGCTGCCCCCCGCGTTGCGCGTCACCACGTCCACGTCAAAGAGGTTTTCGACCGCGAGCGCAAGCTCCAGCCGATCCGTCAGCTGCCAGCCAAGCCGCGCATCCACCAGCGTGGCAGCGGGCAGGCGGTCGACATTGCGATCGTCCTCGAATGCTTCGCCCACATGGCGCACGCCGGCTTCGGCCCGCCACAGCCCGCCGATCCACATTAGACGCGCGGACGCCTGCAGCCGCGGGGTCTGCGCCGGACGGAGGCCGTCGAGCGCGCGCGCCGTGGGGTCGTCGCCCGCCTCGATCCGTGCATCGGCAAAGGCGAGGCTGGCGCTCGCAAGAAACGGCCCGCGACGCCATTCGCCCTCCGCCTCGACCCCGGTTGAGACAATGGCGTCGAGGCTGCGCCGCTCGCGCAGATTGGGGCCGATGGTGACGTTACCGATCGCGCCCCCCAGTCGATCGCGATAACCGGTCAGCGATAGCCGCACCGCCTCTGCCGGGCGAAGGTCGAGCCCGATCTGCACGCCGCGCAGCCGTTCGAGGTCGAGCGCGGGGTTGGCGCGGGTCACCACCGGGAACGCCGTGAACCCCCGGTAAAGCTCGTTGAGCGTCGGCAGCCGGAAGCCGGTGTAGGCCGCCGCGCGCAGGTCGATCGCCGGCGACATCGCGTATCGCACGGCGGCGCGCACGCTCGGCTCGATCCCGACCCGATCGGCAAAGCGCGCATCGGCGACCGGCCGTCCATCGACCAGGCTTTCGCGCGCGAAGCCGCTGCTCTGCCGCCAGCGGTCGAGCCGTACGCCGATGCTGCCGCTCATACGCCCGGTGGCCGCTCCCAACTCGCCGAACAGGCCTGCGACGCTTTGCGCCCCGCCACTCGCCCGCCGCCGGGTGATGCTCCCATCGGCGGCGAGCGCACGTTCGAGCGCCGTGCCTTCGCCGCCGCGGATGTCCGCGCCCAGCCGCAACGTCATCGCTCGCGGGACCGGCGGACGCAGCTCGACCTTGGCGCCCCAGCCGTTCGACGGGGTGGCATATTGGTCGAGCGTCGGCCGAAAACTGGTCGCACTGACGACCACCGAACGGAAATCCCGCGCCTGCAGCCAGCCCAGCGCGTCAACCTGCCAGCGCGTGCCACCGGTCGCGCGGACGCTCGCGTCGAGCCCCTGAATGCCACTGTCGGCACCGCGAAAGCGCAGCGTGCGCGCATCGTCGAACCCCGCCAGCCGCCCCTGCAGCGTCAGCGCGTCGCCGAGCGGCGCCTCGGCCGTCAGCGCCAGCCGCGTCGCGGCATAAGCCGCGCGCACGCTCGCAGCGACCCGCTCGTCCGGCGGGGTCGTGAAAAAGCCCTCGCCGCTCTCATGCGCGACGTCGAGCGCGACCCGCCCCGCGCCGAGCGCCGCCACCGCGCCAGCGGAAAGACGTCGGTCACCGAGGCTCGAGAGGGCAGCGAACGCACGTGCGCCGCTCCGCCGGTCGAGCGGGGTCGATCGGGCATCGATCACCCCAGTCAGCGCGCCCGCACCGAACGCCCCCGCCCCGCCGCCGCGTGTCACCTCGACACTCGCCAGCGTCTCCGGGTCGAGCGCCGCAAAGGGGATGGCCCCAAAGAAAGTGTCCGCGAGCGGCACCCCGTCGAGCGTGACCAGCGCCCGGCTCGAGGCATTGCCGCCGAGCCCGCGCAGCGTGACGCCTTGCGCGCTCGGATTGGACGAGCGCCCGTCGCTGCGCCGAAACTGGGCGAAGCCCGCGACGCGCGCCAGCGCCTCCTCGATCCGCCCGCCCGGTGCCGAACGCAGCGCATCGCCGTCCACCCGGCGCACGGCATAGCCTTCCGCCCCGACCGGCGTCGGCAGCGCGGTGACGACGATCGGCACATCCTCCACCCGTTCGGGGGCCGAGGCGATGATGGCCGGCGGGGCTGGCGGGGGTGGGGGTGGGGGCGCGTCGAACACTGCCCTGCGATAGTGCGAGCATGGTCGGCGTGAAAGCGCTGCGAGCTTGGCGTCACACTGGCGTTTCTCGCATGACGCGGCGAGGCCGCTGTGGCAGGGCCTTCGCAATGATTCCAGCGCCACCTGCCGCCCCGCGGACCCAAGCCGACCGCCTCGGCCCGCGCGAGTTCGTGGCGATGATGGCGTTGATGATGGCGTTGAACGCGCTCGCCATCGACGCGATGCTGCCCGCGCTGCCGCAGATCGCGGGCGAACTCGGCGCGCCGACTGCCAATGCGCAGCAGCGCATCATCACCCTCTACTTCGTCGGCCTCGGCATCGGCTCGCTGATCCACGGCCCCCTCGCCGACCGCTTCGGGCGCCGCCCGGTCATTCTGGTAAGCCTCGTCGGCTATATCGTCGCAGCCCTCGCCTCGGCCTTCGCGCCGACGTGGGAGACGATGCTCGGCATGCGCTTCCTGCACGGGCTGATGGCCGCGGCGATGGGCGTGGTCGCGACCGCAGTCGTGCGCGACCGCAGCTCGGGCGATGCGATGGCCAAGATGATGAGCCTCATCTTCCTCATCTTCATGGTCGTGCCCATCGTCGCGCCCACGCTCGGGCAGGGCATTCTCTCGATCGCCACCTGGCCGGCAATCTTCGGCTTCCTCGCGATCATGGGCAGCGTCATGCTGGTCTGGATCGGCCTGCGCCTGCCCGAGACGATGAAGCCCGAGGACCAGCGCCCGCTCGCACTGCGGCCACTTCTCGGCGTCTGGCGCCAGGTGGCGACGCATCGCACCGCGCTCGCCTATATGGCCGCGTCGAGCATCGCCATCGGCGCCAACTTCGGCTTTCTCAACAGCGCGCAGCAGATCATCGCGCGGACCTTTGGCGCCGGGGCGATCTTTCCCTATGTCTTCGCCATCGTCGCGGCGGGCATCGCGGCCGCCAATTTCACCAACTCGCGGCTGGTCATGCGCTTCGGCGCGCGGCGGGTGAGCCATACCGCGATCATCGCCTTCATTGTCTTTTCGTGCGTGCAGCTGTTGTTCGCGATTGTCGGCGAATCGCTGTGGCTGTTCGTCGGCATCGTCACGCTCAACATGGCGATGATGGGCTTCATCGGCGCCAACAGCAGCTCGATCGCGATGGAGCCGTTCGGGCGAGAGGCGGGCAGTGCGTCGTCGTTCCAGAACAGCGTGCGCACGCTCCTCTCCGCCGCGGTCGGCGCGATCATCGGCGGCGCCTATGACGGGACGACGGTGCCGCTCGCGGTGGGTTATCTGATCGCCGGGATCGTCGCGCTCGCCGCGTTGCTGTGGGGGGAGCGCGGGCGGCTGTTCACGCGCCCGAACCCGCCGCACCGTCCGCTGCCGCGGGCGCCCTGAACGCGAGCGCGGCGAGCGCCGCGCGCACATCGTCCCTGAGCGGGCTCGCTGCGCCATCGCGGCGCACCGCGACGACGGTGGCCGAAGTCGCGATCGGCCGCCCCGCCTGCGTCATCAGTTGAACGATGGTGAAGCTCGACCCGCCGATCCGGCCCACGGCGGAGTGGACCTCCACCGGTTCGGGGAAGCTGCCTTCGCCGAGATAGTCGATGGTCACCTGTACGACGACCGACCGCTCCCCCTTCGGGCGTTCGCCGGGTGGGCGCGTGCGGCGGCTGATGTTTACCCGCGCGCTCTCGAACAGCGCGGCGAAGGCGACATTGTTGAGGTGGCGGTTGGTGTCGAGATCCTGATAGCGCGTGCCGATCGTCTCGTTGATCGCATAGCGCGCGGGGTCGAGCCGGGCGGGGTCGGGCCGGCTCGAACCGCTCCCGTCCCCGCCCGAACGCATCAACGCGGCGCCATGCGAATGGCCCCGTCGAGGCGGACGTCCTCGCCGTTGAAGTAGCCGCACTCGATCATGGTGAGCGCGAGCTGCGCATATTCCTCGGGGTGGCCGAGCCGCTTGGGGAAGGGCACCGACTGCGCCAGCGCTTCCTTCACCGCGGGCGGAGCGGCGTTCATCAGCGGGGTGTTGAAAATCCCCGGCAGGATCGTGTTGACGCGGATGCCCTCGCTCATCAGGTCGCGCGCGATGGGGAGGGTCATGCCGACGACGCCGCCCTTCGACGCCGAATAGGCCGCCTGGCCGATCTGCCCGTCTTCCGCCGCGACGCTGGCGGTGTTGACGATCGCGCCGCGTTCGCCGTCCTCCATCGGGTCGAGCGTCAACATCCCCGCCGCCGACTTGGCGATGCAGCGGAACGTGCCGACGAGGTTGATCTGGATGATCCAGTTGAACGCGTCGAGCGGGAAACTCTTGATGCTGCCGTCGGTCTTGGAGCGGCTGGCGGTTTTGATCGCGTTGCCGGTGCCGGCGCAGTTGACGAGGATACGCTCCTGCCCGTGCGCGGCGCGGGCCTTGGCAAAGCCCGCGTCGACGCTGGCGTCGTCGGTGACGTTCACCTCGCAGAACACGCCGCCGATCTCCGCCGCGAGCGCTTCACCCTTTTCCTGCTGCAGGTCGAAGATCGCAACCTTGACGCCCTTTGCCGCCAACGCCCGCGCCGTCGCCGCGCCGAGCCCGGAAGCCGCGCCGGTCACGACCGCGGCGGTAGTGTTGTCGAGTTTCATGCCTGTCCTCTCAAAGCTTCGTCACCCTGAACTTGTTTCAGGGTCGATGTTTCGCGCCCGCCGCGTGGATGCTGAAACAAGTTCAGCATGACGGGGAATATCCCAACCCCCCCTTCAGGGGAGGGGTTGGGGTGGGGTGGTGCGGCCTAGCTCGGCGCCTCGTCCAGAGACCCCACCCCCGGCCCCTCCCCTGAAGGGGAGGGGAGAAACAGTCAGCACCGCTCGACGATGGTCACGTTGGCGACGCCGCCGCCCTCGCACATCGTCTGGAGGCCGTAGCGCTTGTCCTGCACCCGCAGCGCGTTGAGCAGCGTCGCCATCAGCTTGGTGCCGCTCGCGCCGAGCGGGTGGCCGAGCGCGATCGCGCCGCCGTGGACGTTCATCCGCGACGGGTCGGCGCCGACATGCTTCGCCCAGGCAAGCGGGACCGGCGCGAACGCTTCGTTCACCTCATGAAGGTCGATGTCGTCGATCTTCATGCCCGCGCGGCTGAGAGCGCGGTCGGTGGCGAACAGCGGTTCCTCGAGCATGATCACCGGGTCGCCTGCGGTGACGGTGACATTGTGGATGCGCGCCAGCGGGGTGAGGCCGTGGTCCTTGAGCGCCTGTTCCGACACGACCAGCACCGCGCTCGCGCCATCGCAGATCTGGCTGGCGTTGGCGGCGGTAATTGCGCCCCCTTCCGCGAGTAGCTTGACGCTGGCGATGCCCTCTAGCGTCGCGTCGAAGCGGATGCCTTCGTCGACCTTGTGCTTCTGCGGGCCGTCGGGGGTTTCGATCTCGAGCGGCACAATCTCGCGCTCGAACGCGCCGCTTTCGGTCGCGGCCTTGGCCTTCTGATGACTTTCGAGCGCGAACTGGTCGAGCTGTTCCTTGCTGAAGCCGTGCTTCTTCACGAGCATCTCGGCGCCCATGAACTGCGACCACTGGACGCCCGGATATTTCTCCTCGAGCCCCGGCGATTTGTAGCTGCCGAGCCCTTCCTTCGCGAACAGCATCGCGGTGGAGCCCATCGGCACGCGGGTCATGCTCTCGACGCCGGCGGCGATGACCATGTCCTGCGTGCCCGACATCACCGCCTGAGCCGCGAACTGCATCGCCTGCTGGGAGGAGCCGCACTGGCGGTCGATGGTTACCGCGGGCACTTTCTCGCCCAGCCGCTTGGAGGCGAGCACCGCGTTGCGGCCGACCTGCAGCGACTGCTGCCCGCCCTGGATGACGCAGCCCATGATGACGTCATCGATGCGCTGCCCGTCGACCCCGGTCCGTTCGACGAGGAAATCGAGCGTCGCCGCCGCCATGTCCACCGGGTGCCAGCCCGCGAGCCTGCCCCCACGCTTTCCCCCCGCGGTGCGGACGGCGTCGACGATGTAGGCGGTGGGCATGGGTGGGGTCCTTTCAAAAATGCGGCGCGATGGGCGTCATTTCCATCCCGCGTGCGGGAGGGGAGGGTCAGAGCTTGCGCCCGATCAGTTCTTTCATGATCTCGTTGGTGCCGCCGAAGATGCGCGTCACGCGCGCGCCGCGCCAGGCGCGGGCGATGGGATATTCGTTCATGTAACCCGCGCCGCCGTGCAGCTGGAGGCATTTGTCCATCACCTCCCACTGGAGGTCGGTGTGCCACAGCTTTGCCGCGGCGCCCTCCTCCGGGGTCAACTCGCGCTTGAGGTGCCGCGCGAGCGCCCAGTCGAGGTGCGCCCAGCCGACCTGCAGCTTGGCCTTGAGGTCCGCGAGCACGAAGCGCGTATTCTGGAAATCGAGGATCGGCTTGCCGAACGCCTTGCGGTCGCGAGTGAACTCGACGGTGTCGTCGAACGCGCGCTGGGCGGACGCCTGCGCGGAGACGGCGATCGACAAGCGCTCCTGCGGCAGCTCGCTCATCAGATAGATGAAGCCCTTGCCCTCTTCGCCGAGGCAGTTGGTGATCGGTACGCGCACGTCGTTGAAGAACAGCTCGGACGTGTCCGCCTCGTCCTGGCCGATCTTGTCGAGGTTGCGGCCGCGCTCGAATCCTTCGCGGTCCGCCTCGACGAGGATGATCGACACGCCCTTCCACGCCGGTTGCACCTCGGTGTCGGTCTTGGCGCAGACGAGGATGAGGTCGGCGTTCTGGCCGTTGGTGATGTAGGTTTTCGACCCGTTGATAACGTAGTGATTGCCGTCCTTCTTCGCGGTCGTGCGCATGCCCTGAAGGTCGGAGCCGGTGCCCGGTTCGGTCATGGCGATGGCGGTCACCACCTCGCCCGACACCATCTTGGGGAGCCAGTGCCGCTTCTGCTCCTCGCTGCCGTACTGGATGAGGTAGTTCACGACGATGTCCGACTGGAGCGAAAAGCCCGTCGTCACGCGGCCGTTGTAGGCGCTCTCCTCATCGACGATCGCGTTATAGCCGAAGTCCAGACCGAGCCCGCCGTACTCCTCCGGTACCGTCGGGCACAGCATGCCCACCGCGCCCGCTTTGGGCCACACCGATTTGGGGACGATCCCCGCCTCCTGCCATTCGGCGGCGTGCGGCGCGATCTCGCGTTCGAGAAAGGCGCGGACCGAGTGGCGAAAGGCTTCGTGATCTTCGGTGTAGGCGGTGCGGGACAGCTGATCGAGCGACATGGCGGCAATCTCTCCGGGGGGCGGCTCTCACGTCCGCTGTTCCGCAAAGACAAGCTGACGTTTACGTTCGCGTCAAGTGCCAAGGCGAGCGCGGCCACGCCCGCGCGGTGCCGCGAAGCGGCACGCCGAAGGCCGGCCGACAGGCGGCGAAGCCGACCTGATCGACGTCATGGGATTTAATCCCATGACGGCCTCGCCGCGTCTCGCCCCCCCGTCACCCTGAACTTGTTTCAGGGTCCATCCGTCACGCCCCAGCGCTGGATGCTGAAACAAGTTCAGCATGACGAAGCTAGGCTGCGAATACCGGAGGCTGGCGGGGCCGAGCTCTGCGACCTAAACCGAAACCCATGCCCCCCATCACCCCAGCCTTCGACCACGCAGCCACCCTCGGCGAATCCCCGCGCTGGCACGCCGGTGAAGGCCGCCTCTACTGGGTCGACATCGACGCGGGCGAAGTCCTGCGCGCGCGCCCCGGCGAGGCGGTGGAGCACTGGTCGATCGCTCAGCCCGCCGCCTGCCTCGCCTTCCGCGCGGGCGGAGGTCTGTTGATCGGCGGCAAGGCGGGTTTGCTCGCCGCCGACGAATGGCGCGGCGACCTGACGCCATTTGGCGAACAGATGCTAAAAGGCCGCGACGACTACCGCCTCAACGACGGTCGCACCGACCCCGCCGGGCGCTTCTGGGTCGGAAGCATGGACGAGGCAAAGCTGACCCACGACGCCGCGCTCTACCGCGTCACGCCGGCGGGCGAGGTCACGCGCGCCGCGGGCGGTATGACCACCTGCAACGCCGCCGCCTTCACCGCGGACGGACGGCGCTTCATGCACGCCGACACCGCGACCCATGCGCTGCGCCGCTACGATGTCGACCCGACCACGGGGGGCCTCTCGAACGAGCGGCTGTTCCACCAGTTCGAGCGCGGCGGCGTCGGGCCGGGCCTCGGTCGCCCGGACGGCGGCAGCTTCGATAGCGAAGGCTGCTACTGGAGCGCGCTGTTCGACGGCTGGCGCGTCGTGCGCCTCTCGCCCGGGGGCGAGATCGTTGCGGAGGTCGCGCTGCCGGTGCAGCGACCGACGATGATCGCATTCGGCGGAACGGACCACCGCACCGCCTATGTCACCACCGCGCGCAAGGGGCTCGACGAAGCGGCGCTGTTGGAACAGCCCCTGGCCGGCGCGGTGTTGAGCTTTCCCGTCGACGTGCCGGGCGTGCCGGAATTTGCCTTCGCAGGCTGACGCCCCCTTCCCCACCGCCGCGCCGCCGCCTATCCCTTGCTCGAACGGCCTGGACGGGGGAACGCGATCTTGAGCGACTGGGTGGTCGAGGCAGAGGGCTTGGGCAAACGCTTCGGCGGGTTCGACGCGGTGCGCGACGTGTCGCTGACCATCCCGCGCGGCAGCATCTACGGCGTGCTCGGGCCCAATGGCGCGGGCAAGACGACCACCATCCGCATGCTGCTGGGCGTGATCGAACCCGACACCGGCAGACGCCGGCTGCTCGGCCACGACCACCCGCGTGAGGTCGCGCCGCGGGTCGGCTACCTGCCCGAGGAGCGCGGCCTTTACCCTGCCATGACCGCGCGCGAAGCGGTCGCTTTCATGGGTGCGCTGCGCGGCCTCCCCCTCGCCGAAGGGCGCCGCCGCGCCGACGAACGGCTGGCGCAGCTCGGCCTCGAACGCGCGCAGAAGCTGAAGGTGCGAAAACTCAGCAAGGGCATGGCGCAGATGGTGCAGCTGGTGGGGGCGCTGGTGCACGATCCCGAGGTTGCGGTGCTCGACGAGCCGTTCTCCGGGCTCGACCCGGTCAATCAGGAGCGGCTGGAGGCGATGGTCCTGGAAGCGCGCGACCGCGGCACCACGGTCATCCTGTCGACCCACGTTATGGCCCACGCACAGCGCCTGTGCGACGGCCTCGCCATCATCGCCGGCGGTGAGCGCCGCTTCGAAGGGAGCGTCGCGCAGGCCCGCGCGCTGTTGCCGCAGCAGGTACGTTATCGCCCGCGCGACGGTGTGGACGAGGCGGCGCTTAAACACGCGCTACCGTCCGGCGCGACCCGCGATGCACAGGGCGAATGGCACTTCGCCATCCCCGACGGCGGCGTCGATCCGCTGATCGGCGCGCTCGTTGCCGGGGGCTTCGGCGTGCAGGAACTGGCGATCGAGCGGCCCGGGCTGCACGAGGCCTTCGTTCATATCGTCGGCGACGCGCCCGACCGTCGCGGGGTGCCGCCTGAGCCTCCGCTCCGCTCCGAAATCGGCGAGGAGTCCGCGGCATGAATTTCTGGCGTTCGGTCTGGATCGTCGCACGGCGCGACGTAACGGCGCTCGTGCTGACCCCGACGTTCCTCGTATTCCTGCTGGCGCCGTTGCTGATGCTGGGCTTCGGCGCGCTCGGTGGCGCGTCGGCGAGCGCGGTGGCGGCGAGTGCCGAGAACAGCGACCGCATCGTCGCATATGTTCCGGCAGCGGAGCGCGACCGCTTCATCGCCGCCGACCAGCGCCTCCGACGCGCATGGGAGCGCACGCCGCCGATCACGGTCGTGCCGCAGCTGCCCGAGCACGCCGGCGTCGCGCGCGAGCTTACTGCCGGGGCCGATGTGCTGGCGGTGCTGACCGGCCCCGCCGCCGCGCCCCGGATCGCCGAGCGGAACAAGGACGGCAGCTCGGGCCGATATCTCGCGCTCCTCGCCGAGACGGTGGCGCGGGAAGGCGCGCGCGCGACCGCGCCGACCGCCAGCCGTGCGACCTTCGTGCCGCTGGCGCGCGATGCGGGCAATTCGCGAAGCGCGCGGCAGGCGCTGGGATATGGCGCGGTGTTCGCGCTGTTCATGCTGCTCCTGCTGCTTGCCGGGCAGACCGTCGGCACCATGGCCGAGGAGAAGGGCAACAAGGTCCTCGAAATTCTCGCGGCGGCGATCCCGCTGGAGGCGCTGTTCTTCGGCAAGCTGATCGGCATGTTCGCGGTGGCGATGCTGTTCGTCGCCTTCTGGGGTCTGGTGGGCGCGGGCGCGCTCAGCTCCGCGGCCGGCGTTGCACCCGAACTGGCGGCGCGCCTGTCCGTGGTGCCCGCGATCGGCTGGCCGATGTTCGTGCTGCTCACCGGAATTTACTTCTTCCTCGCCTTCCTCCTGCTCGGGGCGATGTTCCTGTCGGCGGGCGCGCTCGCGTCGACGGTGCGCGAGATTCAGATGCTCTCGCTGCCGCTCACCTTTCTCCAGGTCGGCGTCTTCGCGCTGGCGAGCGCGGCGGCGAATGCCCCCGGCAGCGGCATCGCCACCGTGGCGCAGTGGGTGCCGTGGGCGTCCCCGCTCGCCATGTCGGCGCGAGCGGCGACCGACGCATCGCTCGCGCCGCACCTCGTCGCGATCCTCTGGCAGCTCCTGTGGGTGACGCTCACCATCTGGCTCGGCGTGCGAGTGTTTCGCGCGGGCGTCCTGCGATCCTCGAGCAGCGGCGGCGGTTGGCTCAGCCGATTGCGCCGGAGCCAGCCGGACACGCCGGTCGCCCGTTGACATGCGTGTCAGTAATGGCATTCTCGACAGGTAATTCGCGCGACCGGACGGGACAGTTCGGCGCGCGCCCTCCGACATCGGAACCCTGAGAGAGAGCCATGGCCAGCACTGCAACTGTCACCGACCAGACCGCCGCTCCGCCCCCGCCCGACTGGACGGTCGAGGATCGCTATCGCATCGTGAAGGACACCAGCCCGCGTCCCATGCCCGCGGCCGGCCGCGTGGCGGATCGGTTCGAGGACGTCACCCATCCCGACCTGTGGGCGCAGGACCGCTGGCAGGAGCCTTTCCGCCAATTGCGCGCCGACGGCGGCATCCATTATTTCGAGGACGCGCGGTTCGGCCCCTATTGGGCGATCAGCACCTACAAACCGATCGTGCACATCGAAGCGCTGCCGCAGATCTACAGCTCGGCGGGGCAGTTGGGCGGCATCACCGTCGCCGGCGACGGCATGGATTCGCGGCTCGAATTCGAAGTGCCGACGCCGATGTTCATCGCCATGGACCCGCCCAAGCACACCGCGCAGCGGCGCACCGTGGCGCCCGCGTTCGGCCCCTCCCCCGTCGCGGAGATGAAGGCCGACGCGGTCGCGCGCACCGCCGCGGTGCTGGATTCGCTGCCGATCGGCGAGAGCTTCGACTGGGTCGAGCGCGTGTCGATCGAACTCACCACGCAGATGCTGGCGCGACTGTTCGACTTTCCGTGGGAGGAGCGGTCAAAGCTCACCCACTGGTCCGACGCATTGGGCGATGTCGAAACCTTTCACACGCCCGAACAGCGCAAGGCGCGGCTCGAACAGGCGATGCAGATGGGCGCGGCGTTCGGCGCGCTGTGGCAGTCGAAGGTCGGCCAGCCCGCGACCAACGACCTCATCTCGATCATGCTTCACAGCGACGCGATGAAGGACATGGACCATTATGAGTTCATGGGGAACCTCATCCTTCTGATCGTCGGCGGCAACGACACAACGCGCAATTCGATGAGCGCCTATGCCTATGGGCTGAACCAGTTCCCCGACCAGCGCGCGCTGCTCGAGGAGCATCCCGAACATATCCCGAATGCGGTGCAGGAACTGGTGCGCTGGCAGACGCCGCTCGCGCACATGCGGCGAACCGCGCTGCAGGATGTCGACCTGTTCGGCCACCAGATCCGCGCGGGCGACAAGATCGCGCTGTGGTATGCGAGCGCCAATCGCGACGAAAGCGTGTTCGCCAACGGCGACGCGATCGACATCACCCGCGAAAATGCCCGCCGCCACCTCGCCTTCGGCTACGGCATCCACCGCTGCGTCGGCGCGCGCGTCGCCGAGCTGCAGTTGCAGGTGCTGCTCGAGGAAATGGCCAAGCGCCGCCTGCGGGTCCACGTCGAAAGCGAACCCGAGCGGGTGCCCGCCTGCTTCGTCCACGGCTATCGCCACATGCAGGTGCGGCTCGAGAAATACTGAGGGTAGTTCGACCCTCACCCTCCCACGCTGCGCGCGGGCCCCTCCCTCTCCCAGGGGGAGAGGGGCTTTAATTCCCTCTCCCCCTGGGAGAGGGAGGGAGGCGCGCAGCGCCGGAAGGGTGAGGGTCGATAGGCGCGCACGATGCTTGCCTCCCGCAACGCTACTGATCACAACCGGGGGATGACCACCCGCCTCGATCGCCGCAAGCTGATGCAGTACGCTCTCGCAGCGGCCGGGACGGCCGTCGTTCCGGCGGGCGCCGCCGCAGCGACGGCCACCGCGAAAACCTCGCTCACCGATGCGGACTGGCGCCAGCGCTTGTCGCCGATGACCTATTATGTGCTGCGGCAGGAGGGGACCGAGCGGCCCTTTACCTCACCCCTGCTGGCGGAGGCGCGCGCCGGGCGCTACGCCTGCGCCGGGTGCGGCAGCGACCTGTTCGCCAGTCACGCGAAGTTCGACGTCGGGACCGGATGGCCATGCTTCCACGCCGCGCTGCCGGGCCGGGTCGCGACGCGCGAAGACCGCGCGCAGGGGCTGGTCCGCACGACGGTGCACTGCCGCGGTTGCGGCGGGCACCTCGGCCATCGCTATGACGGGAAGGAGGCGGCGACCGGGCGGCCGCATCTAGCGATCAACGGCGCCGCACTCAGTTTCCGGCCGCTCTGAGGAGCGATTGCTTCGCAAACCGGGCGTTGCTACATCGTTGCACTCGAAACCATTTACGCCTGTGGAGGCCGCCCGCATGAACGCTCCCGTCCCGCCCCCGACCGTCGGCGCCGACGATCATATCGACGTCAACCCGATGGGGCTCAACGGCTTCGAATTCTGCGAATTCACCTCGCCCGAGCCCGAAGTGCTGGAGCGGCAGTTTCAGGCGCTCGGCTTCACCGCGGTCAAGCGGCACCCGGTCAACGACGTGCTGCTCTATCGTCAGGGGCGCACGCACCTCCTCGTCAATCGCATGGGCGAAGGCAGCCACGCCGCCCAGTTCCGCGCCGAGCACGGCCCCTCGGCGAGCGCGATGGCGTTTCGCGTGAGCGATGCCAAGGCGGCGTTCGACAACGCCGTCGCGCGCGGCGCCAAGCCCGCCGACGCGGGGCTGGGCGCGCTCGGCGCCGACGCCTACGCGCTCGAAGGCATCGGCGGCTCGATGCTCTATCTCGTCGACCGGCACGGCGCGGCGGGCAGCCTGTACGACGACTGGATCGACATTCCGGGCGCGGCCGAGGCGGAGGCGGCCAACAGCGTCGGGCTCGACGTGCTCGACCACCTCACCCACAATGTTCGCCGCGGCCAGATGCGGGTGTGGAGCGAATTTTACGGCCGCATCTTCGGGTTCGAAGAGCAGAAATATTTCGACATCAAGGGCAAGGCCACCGGGCTGTTCAGCCAGGCGATGATCGCCCCCGACCGCGCGATCCGCATCCCGCTCAACGAAAGCCAGGATGACAAGAGCCAGATCGAGGAATTCATTCGCGACTATAAGGGCGAAGGCATCCAGCACCTCGCCATGACCACCGACGACATCTTCGACACGGTGGAGAAGCTGCGCGCTCGCGGTGTGCGGCTGCAGGATACGATCGAGACCTATTACGAACTGGTCGACAAGCGTGTGCCCGGCCACGGCGAAGACCTCGAGCGGTTGAAGCGCAACCGTATCCTGATCGACGGCAACGTCGGTGAGGAAGGCATCCTGCTGCAGATCTTCACCGAAACCATGGTCGGCCCGATCTTTTTCGAGATCATCCAGCGCAAGGGCAACGAAGGTTTCGGCAACGGCAATTTCCAGGCGCTCTACGAATCGATCGAACTCGACCAGATCCGCCGCGGCGTCATCACGGTCGACGAGTGATGGGCGCCCCCGCACAGATCGACGCCGCCGCGACGGCCGCTGCTGCGAAAGCGAGCTACCTCCCCGGCTTCGGCAATCATGCCGTTACCGAAGCAGTGCCGGGGGCGCTGCCGGAGGGCCGCAATTCGCCGCAGCGCCCGGCGTTCGGGCTCTATGCCGAGCAGCTGTCGGGCACGGCGTTCACCATGCCGCGGCATGAGAACAAGCGCTCCTGGCTCTACCGCCTCCGCCCGACCGCGGAGCATCCGCCCTTCACCCCTTATCCCGACGCGTCCAACTTCGTGCGCGGCGAGGACAGTCGCGAACCGCTGTCGCCCAATCGTCTGCGCTGGGATCCGCCAGCCGCGGCGATGGCGGGCACCGACCTTATCGACGGGCTGGAGACGCTGCTGGTCAATGGCGATCCGGCGAGCCTCGTCGGTGTCGCCTTCCACCGCTACGCCGCGTCGAAGTCGATGACCGACCGGGTCATGATGAACGCCGACGGGGAGCTGCTGTTCGCGCCGTTCGACGGGCGACTCTGCCTCGTCACCGAATTCGGCCGCGTCGACATCGCGCCCGGGCATATCGCGGTGGTGCCGCGCGGCGTGCGCTTTCGCGCGGAACTGCCCGACGGCGCCGCGCGCGGTTATGCGCTTGAGAATTACGGCGTGCCGTTCCGCATCCCGGACCTTGGCCCGATCGGCGCCAACGGCCTTGCCAACCCGCGCGATTTCGAAACGCCGGTTGCATGGTTCGAGGACCGCGACGCGCCGTGCGAGGTCATCCAGAAATTCCTCGGTCGGCTGTGGACGACGACGCTGCCGCACTCCCCGCTCGACGTGGTCGCGTGGCACGGCAACCTCGCGCCCTATCGCTACGACCTGCATCGCTTCAACACGATCGGCACGGTCAGTTACGATCACCCGGATCCGTCGATCTTCACCGTGCTGACCAGTCCCTCGGACGTCGTCGGCCGCGCGAATGCGGATTTTGTCATCTTCCCGCCGCGCTGGATGGTGGCGGAGGACACCTTCCGCCCGCCCTGGTTCCACCGCAACATCATGTCGGAGGCGATGGGGCTGATCGAGGGCGCCTATGACGCCAAGGCGGAGGGCTTCCAGCCGGGCGGCGTATCGCTCCACAACATGATGGCCGGCCACGGACCCGACGAGCCGAGCTGGCGCGCCGCGACCGATGCCGCGCTCGCCCCGCACAAACAGGAAGGGACGATGGCCTTCATGCTCGAAAGCTGCTGGCCCTATCGCCCGACCCCGCACGCCTGCCGTTCCGCCCAGCCCGACTATGACGCCGTGTGGGCCAATTTTCCGAAAGCACAGCTGCCCCGATGACGCTCGATCCGACGCACGACACCGCCCTCCGCTGCTGGGTGGAGGGGGCGGACGGCCATGCCGACTTCCCCGTGCAGAACCTGCCGCTGGGCGTTGCGCTGATCGACGGCGAACGGCGCATCGTCACCGCCATCGGCGACCATGCGCTCGTCCTTGGCGTGATCGCGGCGCTGCTGCCGGAAGGGGTGCGCGCGGCGGTGGCGGAGCCGACGCTCAACGCCCTGTTCGCACTTCCCGCGAGCGAGCGCGCGGGACTTCGCGCGGCGCTGTCGCGGCTGCTCACCGACGAAGCGCAGGCGGCCGGCATCCGCGGCGCGTTGCGGCCGCGCGACGGGCTCAAGATGTGCCTTCCCGCGCAGATCGGCGACTACACCGACTTCTACGTTGGCATCCATCACGCCAACAATGTCGGCAAGCAGTTCCGCCCCGACAATCCGCTGCTGCCCAACTATAAATGGGTGCCGATCGGCTACCATGGCCGCGCCAGCAGCGTGCGCGTGTCGGGCGAAGACGTGCGTCGGCCCAACGGACAGCGCAAGGCGCCCGACGCTGATGCGCCGGTGCTCGGCCCGTCGCAGCGGCTCGACTATGAGCTCGAACTGGCGGTGTGGATCGGTGAGGGCAACGCGCTCGGCGAGCCGATCCCGATCGGGGAGGCATCCCAGCATATCGCCGGCATCGGCCTCCTCAACGACTGGTCGGCGCGCGATCTGCAGGCTTGGGAATATCAGCCGCTCGGGCCTTTCCTCGCCAAGAACTTTCACTCCACCGTCTCGCCCTGGGTGGTGACGATGGAGGCGCTCGCCCCCTATCGCATCGCGCAGCCAAAGCGGGCCGAGGGCGATCCGCAGCCGCTGCCCTATCTTCACGACGAGGCGGACCAGGCCGGCGGTGCGTTCGCGCTTACGCTCGAAACGCACCTGCTGACCGCCAAGATGGCGGCGGCGGGCGATGCGCCGGTCACCATCGGCCGCGGCCCGGCCAGCAATGCCTACTGGACGCTCGCACAGCTCGTCACGCATCACAGCGTCGGCGGGTGTAACATGCAGCCGGGCGACCTTCTCGGCAGCGGCACCATCTCCACCCCCGACGACAGCGGCTTAGGCTCGCTGCTCGAGCTGACCCGCGGCGGCCAGCAGCCGATCACGCTTTCCAATGGTGAGCAGCGGCGCTTCCTCGAAGACGGCGATACGGTTATTTTGACCGCCTACGCGGAAGCGCCGGGCCATCCGCGTATCGGCTTTGGCGAGTGCCGCGGCACGATCGTTCCCGCGCCGACGGTGTGAGCCAACCGGGCGACACCCCCCCGCCGCCGGAGCGGCTCACCGCAACGCCTGCGGGGGTGGTGCTCGGCCCGCTCGACCTGATCGCCGACGGGGCGGCGCGCAATTTCGTGCTGCAGATGAAGGCGGGGCGCTTTCACGGGTTCGTCCTGCGGGAGGGCGACAGCGTGCGCGGGTTCGTTGACCGTTGCCCGCACCTCGGGCTGCCGCTGGCGCGCAGTCTCGACGCCTATCTCACCCCGGACGGCAGCCGCATCGCCTGCGGCTGGCACGGCGCGCTGTTCGAACGCGACGGACGCTGCGTCGGTGGCCCGTGCGTCGGCGCCAGCCTCACGCCCTGGCCGGTGCGTGTGGACGAAGCCGGGCGCATCGTGACCGGCTGACACAGCTTGGGCGACCTTGCCAAAGCGCGCGGAAATGCCGATAGCCAATCGACGCGTCGGAGACGGGAGGCAGGAGATTGACGACGCCACCCGCCGCGCGCGCCCTCAAACGGCTGATCGCATCGATCCACGACGTCGGCCCCCGCTTCGAACGCGAGGTCGATCAGCTCGCCGACGCGCTTTCCCGCCGGCTTGGCACGGCGAACTTCGCAATGCTGGTCGTGCCCGATCACTGGGGCGAAGCGCCGCTGGCGGCGAATCCTGCCTTTCAGCGCCGCCTGCGCGACTGGGCGGATGCGGGCGTCGAGATGTTCGTCCACGGCTGGCTTCATCGCGACACGTCGGAACATCGCGGCGTTGCGGCGCTGAAGGCACGCCACATGACCGCCAGCGAAGGGGAATTTCTCGGCCTCTCGCAGCGCGACGCGGCGCAGCGCATGGCCGACGGCCGCGCACTGATCGAAGGGATCATCGGACGCCCCGTCGCGGGATTTATCGCCCCCGCCTGGCTCTACGGTGAAGGCGCTCACGCCGCGCTGCGCGACAGCGGCTTCGCGCTCGCCGAGGATCATTGGCGGGTCTGGCGCCCCGCCGACGGCGCAGTGCTCGCCAAGGGGCCGGTGGTGACCTGGGCGAGCCGCAGCGCTCCAAGGCGCCTGTCCTCGCGGATGGTAGCCGGAGTGGCGCGCGCGGCGTTCCATCCGCTCGACGTGCTGCGCATCGCCGTCCACCCCGGCGACACCACGCGCCCCGAACTGATGGCCAGCATCGACGCGACGCTCGCCCGCTTTGCCGCGCGCCGGACGGTCTCGCGCTATGCCGATTTGCTGCCGAGCCGCCCCGCGTGACCCCGCCCCGAGTCCTCGTCTTTCTGCACAGTTTCGAGCCGGGGGGCGTCGAGCGCGACGCGCTGCGGCTTGCGGCGGACTGGCAGCGCCACGGCGTCGACGTGGTGGTCGTGCTCGGCCGGCGCGAAGGGCGGCTCGCCGACGAAGCTCCGCCGCTCACCTATGACGTTCTCCAGCGCGGCACGCGCTCGACCGCGTGGTTCGAGACATTGTTCATGATCGCCCGTCTGCCGCAGGCGATCCGGCGGTGGCGGCCGGACGTCATCCTCTGCGCGGGCAACACCTATTCGATCGTGGCGCTGGCGATGCGGCTGCGCTTCGGTCGAGCCTGTCCGCCGATCGTCCTCAAAGTCTCGAACGACCTCGAACGCCGCGACCTGCCGTGGATCGCGCGCCGCGCCTATCATCTGTGGCTGCGTGTGCAGACCCCCGTGTTCGCGCATATCGTCGCCATGGCCCGCCCCGCGCTCGCGGAGATCGAGCGCCGCATGGCGCCTAGGCCCGACCTGCTGAGTGTCATCCCCAACGCATCGCTGACGCGCGAGGATGTCGCGCGGTTCGCCGCCGCGCGCGAGGCGGCGGCGGAAACGCGCGCCGCGCGCACCGGCCGACACTTCCTCAGCATCGGGCGGCTCGTCCACCAGAAGCACCAGACGCTGCTGATCGAAGCCTTCGCCCGCATTGCGCGGCCCGACGACCGGCTGACCATCGTCGGCGAAGGGCCCGAGCGGGCGAGGCTCGAGGGGTTTCGAGCAAGGCTCGGGCTGGAAACACAGGTTGCGCTGCCCGGCCACAGCCGCGCGCTCGCCGAACATCTGGCGCTCGCCGACGCCTTTGTCCTGTCGTCGCGCTACGAAGGGCTGGGGGTCGTGGTGGTCGAGGCGTTGGCGGCGGGCGTGCCGGTCGTCGCGACCGACTGCTGCGTCAACATGCCCTCGCTCGTCGATGGCGCCGGGCTGCTCGTGCCCCGCGGCGACGTCGCGGCGCTGGCGGCGGCGATGGAGCGCATCGGCGACTGCCGGGTTGATGTTCTCCATATGCGCGCGCGGGCCCAGACATTCACGGTCGAAGCGACCAGCGCACCATGGCTGGCCCTGTTCGATCGCTTGCGTGCCCGGCAACCCGCTTGCGCCCGTGCGGCCTCGTCCACCATGCGGCCCGCGCTATGACCGAGCCGTCGCCCTCCACCGCGCATGAGGCGCTGCCGCGCATTGCCCGCGCGGGGCCCGGACGTTGGGCGCGGTGGCTGTCGGCGGCGATCAGCATCGCCATTCTGGTCGCGGTGCTGCTGGAACTGCGCAAGCTCGACCTCGGCGACGTGCGCGCACTGATCCCGACCAACCCGTTGTTCTGGTTTATTTTCGCGCTCTACTATCTCGCCGCCCCGATCAGCGAATGGATCATCTACCGTCGCCTGTGGAATTTGCCCGTCCGCGGCATCGCGGCGTTGCTGCGGAAGCTCGTCAGCAACGAACTGCTGCTCGGTTATCTGGGTGAGGTGCAATTCTACGCGTGGGCGCGCGCGCGGACGCGTATGACGGCTGCCCCGTTCGGCGCGATCAAGGACGTCACGATCTTGTCGGCGCTGGTGGGCAACCTGTTCACGCTCGCGCTGCTGGCGGCGGCGTGGCCGTTCATCTCCACGACCGAGGTCGGGATGGAGACGCGTACCGTCATCCTCAGCCTCGCCGTCGTGCTGGTCACCAGCCTCGCCATCCTGCTGTTTCGCCAGCGCCTCTTCACGCTCCCGCGGCGCGAGCTATGGTGGGTGAGTTCCGTTCACCTCGCGCGGATCATAGTGTATCTCGGGCTGAGCGCGGCGATGTGGGCGCTGATCCTGCCGATGGTGCCGGTCGGCTGGTGGCTGGTGCTCGCCACCATCCGCATGCTGCTGTCGCGCCTGCCGCTGCTGCCCAACAAGGACATCGTCTTCGCCGGGCTCGCGGCGGTTCTGCTGGGCCAAAACGCACCGGTGGCGGAGCTGATGACCCTGATGGCGGGGCTCATCCTCGCCGCGCATATCGTCGTCGGCGCACTCGCGGGCATTGCCGAATTCCTGTTGCGCGACAGCGACGACGATCTCGACGCGCCGGAGGGCGCCACCCTCTCGCCGCCCCCGAGCGAAACGCTGGCGGATCGGTCACCCCGCGCCTAACAGGGCGGTCGTGAAGATCGTCGATGTCTGCGCATTCTACACGCCCCACGGCGGCGGGGTGCGCACCTATATCGAGCAGAAGCTGCGCATCGGCCCCGAACTCGGCCACGACATCGTGATCATCGCCCCCGGCGACCGGGCCGAGGTGATCGAACGCGGCCCACGCGCGCGTATCATCACCCTCCCCTCACCCCGCTTTCCGCTCGACCGCAAATATTGGTATTTCGCCGACGAAGCGGCGCTTCACGCGGCGATCGATGCGGAGGCGCCGGACATGGTCGAGGCATCGTCGCCGTGGCGCTCGGCGGCGATGGTCGCACGCTGGCCCGGCGCCGCCCCGCGCGCGCTGATCATGCACGCCGATCCACTGTCGGCCTACGCCTACCGCTGGTTCGAGCCGCTGCTGGCGCGTGAGACGATCGACCGCCGGTTCGAAATCTATTGGCAGCATCTGCGCGAGCTCGGGCAGACGATGGACCGAGTCGTGGTCGCCAACGCCCAGCTCGAAGCGCGACTGGTCGAGGGCGGCGTCGCCAAGGTGGCGCTTCACCCGATGGGGGTGGAGGCCGACACATTCTCCCCCGACGCGCGCGACCCGGCGCTGCGCGCGCATATGCTCGACCTCCTCGAACTGCCCGAAAGCGCGACGCTGCTGGTCGGCGTCGGCCGTCTCTCGCCGGAGAAGCGCTGGCCAATGGTCGTCGACGCGGCGGTCGCTGCGGGGGCGGCGCTGCCGGTGGGGCTGGCGATATTCGGCGCCGGCCGACACCGCTCGCGCATCGAGCGCGCGATCGGCGGCAACCCGCACGTCCGCTTGATGGCGCCCGAAAAAGACCGCGCGCGCTTCGCCGCCATCCTCGCCAGCGCCGACGCGCTCGTCCACGGCTGCGAGGCGGAGACTTTCTGCATGGCCGCAGCGGAGGCACGCGCCAGCGGCACGCCGGTCATCGTCCCCGACGAAGGCGGCGCCGCCGACCACGCCGCGGGGGGCGCCGGCATCACCTACAAGGCGGCGTCGGCGATCGCTCTCGCGGACGCGATCGAGCGGTTCATAGCGCAGCCGCTGCGGCCACCACGCACGCCGGTGACCACCATGCGCGACCATTTCGCGCGGCTGTTCGACGATTATCGCGCGCTGGTCGACGCACGGCGCATTCCTGCCTAGACCTCCGGCCCGTCCTCGCGGCGGCAGGCGTGGCAGGCTTTGGACTTGGGTGCGGGCTGGCCCTCGTCGGGCAGCGGAATCGGCAGCGGCGCGACCTCTTCCTCATCGTCGATGAGAATGCGCATCGCCGCGCCGTCGAGATCTTCGAATTGGTGGCTGCGCATCGACCAGAAGAACGCGCCGAGGCCCAACAGCCCGAGCCCGATCGCAACCGGAATGAGGAGCGCCAGGCTGGTCATGCGTCGCGACCGGTCATTCGCGCTGTCCCAGCCGCGCGAGACGCAGGGCGTTGCCGACGACGATGATCGACGACCCCGACATGGCCAGCGCGGCGATCAGCGGCGTGACGAGCCCCATCAGCGCCAACGGAATCGCGAGGATGTTGTAGCCGATGGCGAGGATGAAATTCTGGCGCACCACGCGCATCGTCGCGCGGGCGATGCGCACCGCGTCGACGACCGGCATCAGCGCATCGGAGGTGAACACCGCGTCCGCAGCGGCCCGGCTGACATCGCTCGCCGATCCCGGGGCGAGGCTGGCGTGCGCCGCGGCCAGCGCCGGACCGTCGTTGATCCCGTCGCCGACCATCAACACCCTGCGCCCCGCCGCCTCGCGCTCGCTGATGATGGCGAGCTTGTCGGCGGGGGTGGCCGCGGCACCCGCGACCGGGATGCCGACCGCCGCCGCCGCCTGCGCGACCGGAGCCGGCTGGTCGCCCGACAGAAGTTCGCTGGCGATGCCGAGCCGCCTGAGCGCGCCCAGCGCTTCCGCCGCATCACGGCGAAGCGGATCGGCAAAGGCGATCCGCGTCCGCTCGTCGCCGAGCACGAGGTCGCTGGCGAGCGTTGCGCTTCCTTCCGCGCGAACGAGAGCGACGCGCTGCTCGCGCCAGGTCCCGGCGAGGCCTTCACCGGCAATCTCGGCGATGTCGTCGACCACCGCCGCCGCGACACCTCCCGCCGCAAGCGCCTGCGCCAACCCGCGGCTCAGCGGATGGCGGCTGCTGCGGGCCAGCGCCAGCGCGACGGCGCGCTCGTCATCGCCGAGCGCTGCCAGGTCGAGCGGCTGCGGCGCACCCAGTGTCAGCGTGCCGGTCTTGTCGAACAGCGCGTGATCCACCTCCGCCAGCCGTTCGAGCGCGCTGCCGTCCTTGACCAGCACCCCGCGCTTCATCAGCGCGCCCGACGCCACCACCTGCGCGGCAGGCACGGCGAGGCCGAGCGCGCAGGGGCAGGTGATGATCAGCACCGCCGCGGCGATGGTGATCGCGGTGTGCACCCCCGCCCCCGCCACCAGCCAGCCGACGAACGCCAGCACCGCCAGCGTGTGCACGGCGGGCGCGTACAGTCGCGCGGCGCGGTCGGCGATGCGGACGTAGCGCGAACGGTTCTGCTGCGCGTCCTCCATCGCCCGGGCGATGGCGGCGATGGTCAGCTCCTCGCCGACCGCGGTGACTTCGACGGTGAGCGGACGGTCGAGGTTGATCGACCCTGCCAGTACGCGCTCTCCCGCGCCGGTCGCTTCGGGCGCGCTTTCGCCGGTCAGCAGCGACAGGTCGACGAGGGACGCGCCCTCGCGCACGATGCCGTCGGCGGCGAAGGCTTCGCCCGCGGCGACGCGCATCATGTCGCCGACTTCGATCTGGTGGGCGGGCACCCAGCGCGTTGCGCCGCCCGCTTCGACCAGAGTCGCCCCGGGTCCTGCCCGCGACAGCAGCGCCTCCACTCCGGCGCGCGCGCGTGCCCGCATCATCGCGTCGAGCACCCGCCCGGCGAGGAGGAAGAACAGCAGCATCGTCGCGCCGTCGAAATAGGCGTGCCGCCCCGACTGCGACGTCTCGTACAGGCTGAGCGCGGTGACCAGGGCGACGCCGATCGCGATCGGCACGTCCATGTTGGTCCGCCCCTGCCGCAGCGCGCGCCACGCGGACACGAAGAAGGGCCGCCCCGAATAGGCGACCACCGGCAGCGCGATCAGCGCCGACAGCCAGTGGAACAGGTCGCGCGTCGCCCCAGCGGCCCCCGACCACACCGCCACCGACAGCAGCATGACGTTCATCGACCCAAAGCCCGCCACCGCCAGCGCCTTGACCAGCCGGTCGAATTCCGCCTTCTCCGCCGCCGCGGCGCTGCCGGGGATCGGGTCCGCGTCCGCGCGCTGCGCTTCGAACCCCGCCTTGGCGAGCGCGGCAATCAGCACCTCGCCCTCGACTTCGGGGAGGTGACGGACGGTGACGCGGCGCGCGGTGACATTCACCCGCGCGTGGGCGACGCCAGGCACCGCCTGCGTCGCACGCTCGATCCCTGCAACGCAGCCGGCGCAGCGGATGCCCGGCACGATCAACCGCGTCTCGTCGAGCGCGAGCGGCCCGGTCGCCGCGAGCGAGGCGGCGGGCGCGTTCAGAGGACGTCCACCAGGTAGCGGAATCGTTCACCGTCGATGCGCTGTTCGACCCGCACGCGCAGCCGCCCGCCGGGCAGCGTCTCGCGCGACTGCCACGGGCCATCGCCGGTCATCGTCAGCGTCGGCTGGCTGGGCTGGCGACCGAGCGGATGTTCGACCGTCGCGCGCACCTGGCCGCCTTCATCGGTGCCGTTCGCGTTGCGAATGCGCAGCAGCAGCCGGCCATCCGCCTGCCGCGTGGCGCTCGCGCTCCACCCGCGCACCTCCGCCGCGCGCGCGTCGGCGAGCCAGCCGTTGAAGCGCTGGCTCGCGACATAGCTGTTGTCGACCACGGTCCCGCCGAAATCGCGCGTTGCCATGCGCGCCATGTAGAGGTTGACCGCGATCACCACGCCGAAAAAGGCGACCAGGATCAGCGTGATGTGCCGCCCGGTGAACTCGCGTCTCATGTCGCGGGCCGTTCGAAGCGCAGCTCCTCCCGCGCCGTCACCTGCGGCCGATCCGCGGATTCAGCTTCGCTGACGTTGAGCGCGAACGCCTCGCCATTCTGTCCGCGCGGCGCCGCGACCAGCAGCGACAGCTGCGTGACCGCATCGGGCGCGGCCTCCACGGTGATGGCGCGGGTGCCATGCGAACGATCGCTTTCGCCCGCCAGCCACATCGTCCCGCCGGGCAGCCCGTGGAGCGTCACGGTCAGCATGCGCGGACGGCTTTCCATATTGCTGAGCTTCACCGTGAAGCTGTTGCGCACCGTGCCGTCGGCGAGCTGCACATAGGGCGGGTTGCGCTGCTGGATGGCACCGATCGACAGCCGCTCGCGCGTGCCGAGCGCGAACAGCATCCCAATCCCGATCGCGCTCCACACACCGAGATACACCAGCGTGCGCGGGCGGAACAACGTCTTCAGCACCGGCCGCGGCTCTTCCCCCGCCTGCTCGGCGGCGGCATCATCGAGCGTCGTGTAGGCGATGAGGTTCGGCGGGCGCCCGACCTGCGCCATCACATTGTTGCAGGCGTCGATGCACAGCGCGCAAGTGATGCAGCCGATCTGCGGCCCTTCGCGGATGTCGATGCCGGTCGGACACACCGCGACGCACTGGTTGCAATCGACGCAGTCGCCCAGCGGCGTCGGCGAACGCTTCGCTTCCTTGAGGCTTCCGCGCGGTTCGCCGCGCCAGTGCTTGTAAGTGACGAGCAAGGATTTTTCGTCGAGCATCGCCGACTGGATGCGCGGCCACGGGCACATGTAGATGCACACCTGTTCGCGCATGAACCCGCCGAGGATGAAGGTCGTCGCCGTCAGCACGCCCACCGTCGCATAGGCCACGAACGGCGCCTGTCCCGTGACGAATTCGCGCGCCAGCGTCGGTGCGTCGGCGAAGTAGAAGATCCAGGCGCCGCCGGTGGCAATGGCGATGATCAGCCAGATCGCCCACTTCGAGAGTCGCTTGGCGACCTTTTGCGGACCCCATGGCGCCGCCTGCAGGCGAAGCTGCGCGTTGCGGTCGCCGTCGATCCAGCGTTCGACATGCTGGTAAAGGTCGGTCCACACCGTCTGGGGACAGGCATAGCCGCACCACGCGCGCCCGACCGCGCTGGTCACCAGAAACAGCCCGATGCCCGCCATGATCAGCAGGCCGGCGACGAAATAGAATTCCTGCGGCCAGATCTCGATCGAGAACATGTAGAACCGCCGGTTCGCCATATCGATCAGCACCGCCTGATCGGGGGCGTACGGCCCGCGATCCCAGCGCAGCCACGGCGTGATGTAATAGATCGCCAGCGTGACGACCATCACCGCCCACTTCAGCCGACGGAACGGACCGTCGACGGCTTTGGGGAAAACGGCGCGGCGTTTCTCGTAACCGTGAAAGGCGCGAGCGGTGAGGTCGTCGATGTTGCTCATTTCCCGATGATCTGCGCCGCCGATCGGGGCGGGGGCGTGGGTTTCGGCTCCGCGCTCCGCGGACCCGAGTTGGGCTGCGGGCTGGCGTCAGGCGCCGGCGCCTGATTTGCCGCGGTGGGCGCGCCGGAGGCCGACGGCGCAGCCGCCGCCGCTCCCGCCGCAGCACTCGCCGCGGCGACCGCCGACGTGGCTTCACCACCGCCGCGGCTGTGGACGTAGGTTGCCAGCATACGGATCGTTACCGGATCGAGCCGGTCACCGAAGCGCGGCATCACGCCTTGGCGACTGTTGTGCACCGAATTGCGCACGTCGTCGCGGTCGCTGCCGTAAAGCCAGATCGCATCGCGCAGGCTCGGCGCGCCTTGGCTGCGCATGCCTTCGCCGTTGGCGCCATGGCAGACGGTGCAGTTGGCGGCGAACAGCGTCGCTCCGCGCTGCGACGCGGCGCTCGCCTTTTCGAGGCCCGACAGGCTGCGGACATAGCTCACAACATCCTCCACCTCGTTGGGCTGAAGAATGCCGTCGCGACCGAAGGCGGGCATCTGGCTCATCCGCGTCTGCGGGTGGCCGGGGTTCCGGATGCCGTGGGTCAGCGTATATTCGATCGCCTTGAGATCGCCGCCCCACAGCCAGTCGTCGTCGTTGAGGTTGGGATAGCCCTTCGACCCTGCCGCGCCCGACCCGTGGCATTGCACGCAGTAGACGCGGAACGCCGACGCGCCGCCCGCCACCGCCGCGCGCATCAGCTGGCGGTTGCCGGGAAGCTGCTCGATCGGGGTCTGCGCGATGGCGGCGTAGATCGGTGCACGCTCGCGCTCGACCTCGGCCACGTCCTTTTCATAGGTGCCCCGGCTGGTCCAACCGAGCGTGCCGGCCGTCGCCCGCTCCACCAGCGGCCAGGCCGGAAACAGGATGACATAGATCAGCGACCAGACGATCGTCGCGTAAAAGGTCCACAGCCACCAGCGCGGCATGGGCGTGTCGAGTTCCTCGATCCCGTCCCATTCGTGGCCGACGGTTTCCGTGCCCGTCGCGTCGTCGATGCGTTTGTTATCGGTCATGGTCGGCATCCAGAATGCTGGTAGCGGCACGGTGATGGTGATCGCGCGCGGCGGGGCGAAGGGCAAAACCGACGCAGACGAGGAACACGATCCCCAGCCCGAGCAGCCCCCAGCTGTCGGCGAGGTGCCGCAGCGCGTTATAGAGCGAATGTTCGTCGCCGCTGATCATCGCGATCCCTCTCGCAGCGCGGCGCGGGTCATTGCGCCTGCTCCTGCGCGGCGGCGGCGTTCACGTCGACCAGCGTGCCGAGCATCTGCAGATAGGCGACGAGCGCGTCCATCTCGGTCACCCGCGTCGGATCGCCGTCGAAGTCGCGCGCCTGCACGCGGTTGTAGCGCTTGGCGAGGTCCGGCGCCCCTTCCGCACTCGCCTGCGCGGTGAGGTCGGCCTGGGCGTTGTCGATCTGGCTCTGCGTGTAAGGGACGCCAAGCCGGGTCTGCGCCATCAGCTGCGCGCGCATGTCGACCGGCCCCAGCTCGCGCTCCGCGAGGAAGGCGTAGTTGGGCATGATCGACTGCGGCACGACGCTGCGCGGTGCCTTTAGGTGCTGGACGTGCCATTCGTCCGAATAGCGCATACCCACGCGCGCGAGATCCGGGCCGGTCCGCTTCGAGCCCCACTGGAACGGTTTGTCGTACATGCTCTCCGCGGCGAGGCTGTAATGACCGTAGCGTTCGACCTCGTCCCGGAACGGGCGGATCATCTGGCTGTGGCAGACATAGCAGCCTTCGCGCACGTAGATGTTGCGCCCCGCCTGTTCGAGCGGAGTGTAGGGGCGCACCCCGTCCACCTTCTCGATCGTGCTGTCGATCCAGAACAGCGGCGCGATTTCGACGATGCCGCCGATGGTCACCACGAACAGCGCCAGCGCCCCGAGGAGGGTCACGTTGCGCTCGATCGCCTTATGTTTTTGCGTCAGGCTCACGAAAGCATCCCCCTCATTCGGCCGGCTGGAGCTGCGCGGGGACGACCGGGCGGTCGCGCGCAGGATCGGGCTTGGTTTCGGTCATCGGCTTTTCATCGCGCACATGGCCGAGGATGGTCCGCCACACGTTGACGACCATGATGACCGCACCCGCAAGGTACAGGAGCCCGCCGAACGCCCGCAGCACGTACATCGGCTTGATCGTCGACACGATGTCGCTGAACGCCCAGACGAGGTAGCCGTCGGCGCCATATTCGCGCGCCATGAAGCCCTGCTGCAGCCCCGCGACCCACATCGATGCGGCGTAGAAGACGATGCCCAGCGTCGCGAGCCAGAAGTGCCAGTTGATCATGCGATAGCTGAACAGCCGGTCGCGGTTCCACAGGCGCGGCACGAGGTAGTAGATCATCGCAAAGGTGATCATCCCGTTCCAGCCGAGCGCGCCCGAGTGCACGTGGCCGATGGTCCATTCGGTGTAGTGCGACAGGCTGTTGACCGCCTTGATCGACAGCATCGGCCCTTCGAACGTGCTCATCCCGTAAAAGGCGAGCGCCAGCACCATCATGCGGATGATCGGGTCGGTGCGCAGCTTGTCCCACGCCCCGTTGAGCGTCATCAGCCCGTTGATCATGCCGCCCCAGCTCGGCATCCACAGCATGATCGAGAACACCATGCCCAGCGTCTGCGCCCAGTCGGGAAGCGCCGTGTAGTGGAGGTGGTGCGGACCCGCCCAGATGTAGAGGAAGATCAGCGACCAGAAGTGGATGATCGACAGGCGATAGCTGTAGATCGGGCGCTCCGCCTGCTTGGGCACGAAATAATACATCATGGCAAGGAAGCCGGCGGTCAGGAAGAAACCGACCGCGTTGTGGCCGTACCACCATTGCACCAGCGCATCCTGCACGCCCGAGAACACGCCGTAGCTCTTGGCACCGACCAGGCTCGCCGGCAGCGCCAGGTTGTTGACGATGTGCAGCATCGCGATGGTCACGATGAAGCTCAGGTAGAACCAGTTGGCGACATAGATGTGCGGTTCCGACCGCTTGAGGATCGTGCCGACAAAGGTGACGAGATAGGCAACCCAGACAATCGTCAGCCACAGGTCGACATACCATTCGGGCTCGGCATATTCCTTCGACTGGGTGATGCCGAGGAGGTAGCCGGTCGCCGCCAGCACGATGAACAGCTGGTAACCCCAGAACACGAACTTCGCGAGGCCGGGAAAGGCGAGCCGCGCGCGGCAGGTGCGCTGAACGACGTAAAAGCTCGACGCGATCAGCGCGTTGCCGCCGAACGCAAAAATCACGCCCGAGGTGTGCAGCGGGCGCAACCGGCCAAAGGTCAGATATTCGCTGCCGAAGCTCCATTCGGGAAAGACCAGCTGCAGCGCGATGAACAGCCCCACGGTCAGCCCGACGATGCCCCAGAACACCGTCGCCAGCACGCCCCAGCGGATGACATCGTCGTCATAGCGTGACGGGTCCCCCGGCACGCGCAGCACCCCGCGCGCGACGGCGGCGTAATCGACCCGCGTCACGCTCGCCCACAACGCGACAAGCGCGGCGAAGGCCACGATGGTCATGTGCGCGGCGAACCCGGAGTCGGCGGCAGTCGCGATCGCGATCAGCGCGGTCAGCGCAACCGCCGCCCACAGCCCCGCCCTCGATACGATGGAAATCATGGTTACAGCTTCCTCAGTCGTCGGCTCTGCCGTGCGCGGGCCGCCGCCGCGCAACATTGATCGGCGTCAAATTCAGGGGATGTTCGTCACGGGTTGGGTCGCGACGTCGCCTTCTTTCGCCGCATTGCTGACCAGCATGATCGACGAGGTCCAGATCGCCGCGGCCGCGATCCAGCCCAGATTGAAGATGATGATCGCCGCCCACACGCGCCCTTTGGACTGGGTGCCACGGCGCGGCGCGGCAATCTCGGGCTGCTTGCGGAAGGCGGCAGCGACCGACGCGCCATGCACGATCAACCAAACCCCCGCGGCGAGCGAGACGACCGCACAGGCGACCAGCACCAACGCCAGCATCTGCGATGAAAGGCCCATGTTATCCCCCAGACTTCAGATGGCGCTGCTGAACCGGTTGGGCGGGGCAGCACGGTAAGGATCGAACAGCGCCGCGATCGATCGCACATAGGGCGCGCTCGCCGCAGTCTGCTTCAACAGGCCCCCCTCCTGCCGAATGACACCCGCCTTTTCGAACGGCGCGAGCATTTTTTCAAGCGCCGTGTCGGGCAGAAACAGCGACGCATCGGCATCGCGTCCGCACAGCAAATCCTCGATCAGCAGCGCGCGTTCGCGATCTTCGCGGGTGCGGGTGACGCCCACCGCGCCGGTGAGCTGTTCCTGCGACAGCCGCATGCGGTATCGGCCGGCGTTCTTTTCGTTCTGGACCAGCAGCTCCGGAAAGCTTGAGATCGCACTCGCGCCGAGGCCGATGACCTGCTCGGCGGTGTCGTCGGTAAAGCCCTGGAAGTTGCGCCGCAGCGTGCCGTCGCGCGCGGCAACGGCTAGGTCGTCGTGCGGCAGCGCGAAATGATCGAAGCCGACCGCCTGCCAGCCCGCATCGACCAGTCGCGACGCGCCGCGCGCCGCCATGGCGAACCGTTGCGCGGTGCCCGGGAGCGCGGTCGCATCGATGCGCCGCTGACGCGGGATGAGGTGCGGGACGTGCGCGTAGCCGAACAGCGCGATCCGCTCCGGCGCGAGCGCGATGGCGGTGGCAAGCGTCGCGTCGAGCACCGCATCATCCTGGTGCGGCAAGCCGTACATCAGGTCGAAATTGAGCGATGGCACCCCCGCCGTACGCAGCATGTCGACCGCCGCCACGATCTCCGCTTCGGGCTGCACCCGACCGATCGCCGCCTGCACCTGCGGATCGAATGTCTGGACGCCGAGGCTGGCGTGCGTGATGCCCGCCCGCGACAACACTTCGCCCCAGCCGGGATCGAGCCCGCGCGGGTCGAGCTCCACCGACAGCACGTCGGGCGCCGCCGCAAAGCTCGTCAGCAGCCGGTCGAGCAGCCGCAGGAAGCCGATCGGATGCAGCGCGTTGGGGCTGCCCCCGCCAAAGGCGATGCGCCGCACGCGCGCATCGGCGGGCAGCGCGCGGGCAACCAGCGCGATCTCGACCTCCAGGGCCTCAAGGTAGGCGGCGAGTCGCTGCTCGCGGCCGGCGGCCCCGGTGTTGCAGCCGCAATACCAGCAGATCTCGCGGCAATAGGGGATGTGCACATAGAGCGAGACGTCGCCCCGTGCCTGCTCGATCGCGCTCTGTTGCTGGCTCGCGCCGACGCCTGGCGTGAACTCGGCGGCAGTCGGAAAGCTCGTGTAGCGCGGCACGGGGCGCTCGAGCAGTTGGGGGTGGTAGGGCCACATGGGCGTTGGACCTGCCACCGCGCCCCGGGGCGCACCTTGATCGGCGTCAAACTTTGACCCTGCGACAATCGCCTCAGGCCGCGAGCGCCTCCAGCGCGGCGCGATCGCGGATGACGATGTCGCGGCGCGCGGGCAGGTCGATCACCCCGTCGCTGCGCAGCCGGGTGAGTTGCCGGCTGACCGTCTCGATGGTGAGGCCGAGGATATCCGCGATCTGTTGGCGTCCGAACGGCAAGGTAAAGGCGTCGCCCGCCGGCTCCATCTTGCTCGCGCCCGCCGGGGTTCGCTCGCAGGCGAGCCGGTCCGCCATATCGAGCAGGAAACTCGCCACCCGCCCCTCCGCCGATTTGCGCCCGAGCAGCAGCATCCACTCGCGCGCCCGGTCGAGTTCGGTCAGCGTCGTCTGCAGGAGCCGATGCTCGAGCGCCGGGTGCTCCCGCGCGAACCGGTCGAAATCGCTTCGCGCGAAGGTGCAGACGCGCGCGTCGGTCAGGGCGGTCACCGTTTGCGCCGTGCGTGTGCCGAACGGGCGACCGATGAAGTCCGCGGGATAGACGACGCCGACGATCTGCTCGCGCCCGTCCTGCGTGCCGGTCGACAGCTTCAGCACGCCTTCGATGACGTTGGCGACGCGCAGCGATTCATCGCCTTCCCACAGCAGCGCTTCGCCCGCGCGGACGGTCTGCTGGTGACCCATGCCGCTCAGCAGCGCGCGCTCCTCATCGCTGAGGGCGGCGCAGATCGCGCGGTTGCGGACCGAACATTGCGAACAGGCGGACATCACCCGCCCCTAGCGGAGCGCGGTCGGCTTGTCAGTGTTTGTGACGGCGCTCAGCCGCCCCAGCCGCCGCCGCTTGCGCGACCGCCGAATCCGCCGCGCGACACGACCGAACTGCGGCTCTGGATGCGTGGCGTCGCCTTGGGCGCCTCCAGCGCGCGGTTCTGCGCGTAGAATTTGCCCGGACCGCCGCCGTAGCCAAGCCGATAGCCATTGCCGAGGTAATAGCCCCCGCCCGGCCCGTAATAATAGGGTCGCGGGCTCAGCGCCTGGCCAAGCAGGAAGCCGGTCATCATCGGCATGAAAAAGCTTTGCCCGCCGGAGTTGGCCGGGACGCAGCGACCGACGCCGTGTTGCTCCTCGCAAGTCTGCTGCCCGTCGTAACGCGGCGCTTCGGTCGCGTTGCTGGCGAGCGCCTGATTATAGGCGGTGCTGCAGTCCGCTTCGGTGCGGCCGCTGGCAACGCAGGCGGCGACATCGGGAAATGCATCGACCTGCTGCTGCGGGCCGCCATCGTCGCAGCCCGCGAGCATCAGCGTCGCGCCCGCGACGCCCATGCTGGTGAGCGTGACTCGCGTCGAGCGCTTGGTTCGCCGTCGCGCTGGAAGGCTGGTCATGCTCGCAACTCCGATCAGTAGGTCATCGACGCGGCGTTGATCAGGCCGATGCCGATCGACAGCGCCGCCATGAAGATGCCGGTGGCGACGTTGCCTGCCTCGATCTTGGCAGCGAAGTCACGGATGACAAGGCTGCGCACCACCAACGGCGCGACGATCTGGATGATCCCGGCGATCACCCCCCAGATGGCGAATTCGAGCGGGCTGGTCGTTTCGCGGATGGCGCTGGCGAGCGGCAGCGCGAAACCGACCAGCGCGCCGCCGACGGCGATCGCCGCAGCGGAGTTGCCCTCGCCCACCAGCCGGCGCTCATCATAAGGAGTGGACGCCTGGTAGAGGCGCAGGAACAGCACCAGCAGCGCCATCCCGAGTACCATCGACAGCAGGAACCAGACCGCCCCGTTCGCCACCGCCTGTCCGTCAATCGGTGCCATCACCACTTTTCCGTCTCCCCCGTTAGACTGTGAATTCAGCCGTCGTGACCGGCACCCCGACCATCAGGTCGAGCGTTGCGTCGCCCCGCTCGGGCCGCGTCGAAATCGCCAGCAGAAGCTCGCGATCCGCACCCAGTTCGCGGGCGTAGAGCATACAGCGCTGCTGGATATGCCGTGGCCGCGCCATCGTGCGGTCGTCCCACACCGTTTCCCACAGCGTCACCGGCGGCTGCACGCCTTCGTCGCCGTCGTACCAGAAGCGCTGGTAGGGGCCGACGCCGTGGAGGTCGAACACCGGCTGCGAGATCGTCTGCACGAACGCCGCTTCCTCACCGGGCCGCGGGTAATGGCTCGACCAGGGCATGAACAGCGTGAGGTCGTCGGCATCATGGCCGTCGGGCGACTGGCTGACCGCCTGCAACATCAGCTCGTCTTCGGTGTAGAAACGGTGGACGTAGCCGCCCGCATCGTCGAGCTCGATGCGCCCCTGCGCGACGATCTCGAGCGTGCCGCGGTCGAGCGTGAAGGCGGCGCCAGTGAGCCGCCGCCAGATCAGCGTGTCGAGCTCGACCGTGCGACCGATGGTGATCTGGTGCACCACCGGCAGCTCGGCCGCGGGCTTGTCGGGTTCGCCCGATCCGAACAGCTTGCCCCAGATCATGCCGGCACCCGCCCGCGCGCGACATAAAATAGCGTGCCGAGCGCCGGGGCGGCGTCGTCGAGCGGCAGTTCGATCGCCGCGTCGCGCGAGGCGGCGTGGGCGAGCAAGATCGCGCCCGCGCCCCGCAACCGCTGTGCTGCCGCGCCGATGCTCTCGCCCGAGCGCGCGGGCGTCGCGTAGAGCGTCCCGCCATCGTCGGTGTGGCTGGCGAGCTGCGCCAGCACGCGGCTCGCGCCGGGGTCGGCGAGCGCCTTCACCACCAGCTCGACACTTTGCGCGCGCACGACCTCGACCCGCGGACAGTGCGCCCCGATCAGCGCGGCGGCGTCCGGGTCGGTGAGGTAGGCGACGACATGCGCGGATCGATTGGCGGCGGTCACCGCCAGCGTTGCCGCGAGCGTTTCCGCATCGCTCCCTGCTTTCACGATCACCCGCGCCGCCCCCGCAATGCCTGCGCGGGCAAGGTCGCTGGCGGAGGTGAGCGCGCTCGCGTGGACGTAACGGTAGCGCGGGTCGTCGACCTCCATCGCCTGCGTCGCGACGACAATGATGTCGTGCTCGCCGTCGGCGGTCAGCTCGTCGATCATGCGCGGCGTGCGCGAGGGATCATAGCCGATCAGCAGCGTCGCACCCTGGATTTCAGCGAAGTCACCCACGCCGATGCGGCGCCGCTTCCACACCGCGGCCAGCCCCGCAAAGGCACGCGCGATGGCGGTGGTGAACAGCGCGATCGCGCCCGGCAACACGAACGCGATGGTGGCGATCCGCCCTGCCGCCCCCTGCGGGCTGACGTCGCCATAGCCCACCGTCGACGCGGTCACGGCATACCAGTAGGCGAAGTCCGCCAGCGGCCGCAGCTTCTCCTCGCCCGCCCATTGCAGCAGCAGGTACGACAGCGCCATATGCGCCACCGCCGCCGCCAGCAGCACGCCGGGCCGAAGGTCGCTCGCCGCCAGATAGAGGCGGCGCAGGAAGGCGGTCAGCGTATATGGGCGCATTCCCTCGTCGCACTTGATCGGGCGCAAGTCGGGCCAATCTCCCTTTGCGCTGCGCCCGTGGGGTGCAATAGGTTGCCCCGCAACGTCAAGGGAGAGCGATACACGCGATGGCCGACACCAACCCTGCTGCCTGGACCACCGCCAGTCTTTATCGCGCGCTCGCCGCGCCCGACTATGCGGACGATCTCGACGTCTCGCGCATCGACGGGGCGCAGCCAGTGCTCGCCGTGCGGATGAAGCAATATGGCGACCTTCCCATCCTCATCACCGCCGGCGAAGAGCAGATCGTCGTCGCGACCCTGCTCTGGCCCGTCGACGAACAGGATAATGCCAGCGAATTCAACAGCTTCCTGCTGCGCGCCCAGCGGCTGATCCCGCTCTCCAACTTCGCCATTACCGTGGTCGATGGGCGCGAATATTACGAACTTATGGGCGAACTGTCCGCCGAATCGCGGCTCGTCACCATCGTTCAGGAACTGACCGTGCTCGCCGAAAACGCGATGGCCGCCGCAGGCGAGCTGCGCGAAGCCTTCGCCGCTCGCTGACGTTTCCCCTCCAACGCCCCCCGAAGGACCCATCCCATGTGGAAACAGCTCGTCACCCTGATCCGCGGCACAGCGCACGAGACCGGTGAGAAGATCGTCGATGCAAAGGCGCTGACCATCCTCGACCAGCAGATCCGCGACGCCGCCAACGCGCAGTCGAAGGCGCGCGACGATCTCGCGACGCTCACCGCGCGGCGGCGGATGATCGAGAAGGAGGTCGAGACGCTGACCGACCAAATGGTCCGCTACGAAGCGAGCGCGCGCGCCGCCATCGCCAAGGGCGACATGGACCTCGCCCGCGAAGTGGCGGAGCGGATGGCGCAGATCGAAACCGACATCAATGCCAAGACCCCGCAGGCCGAAGAGATGCGCACCGCCGAAGAGCGCATCCGCGGAATCGTCCGTCAGGGCGACGGCAAGATCGAGGCGCTCCGCCGCGAGGTGGAGATCGTCCGCGCCAACGACAGCCTGCAAAAGGCGCAGGCGTCTGTCGCCACCAACTATAACGGCACGGTTTCCTCGCTCGGTTCGGCGGCGGACAGCCTCAAGCGGCTGCGCGAGCGGCAGGCGATTCAGGACGAAAAGTTCAAGGCCGCCGCCGAACTCGAGGATATGCGCAGCGGCGCCGATCTCGACGCGAAGCTGCGCAACGCGGGCTTGCTCGAAGGTCAGTCGAGCGCGGACTCGATCCTTGCGCGGCTGTCTGCTCCGGCGGCGCAACCTGCGGCCATCCCGGATCAGAGCGGCCGCCTCCCCTCGCAACGCGAGCGCGTCGAGGACGCCGACTACACCGACGACAAGGCCTGAGCAGCGCACGATGGAACGGGTGAAGATCGACCCGCGGCCCGACTGGGAGGCGACCGCGGACCAGGCCGGGTTCGTCTTCCACCACATCGGCGGCGAGCTTTACTGGGACGAAAGCGCCTACTGGCGCTTCTCCCTCGCCGAGGTCGAGCGCGAGATCGAGGACGCCTCGACCGAGCTCTACGCCATGTGCCTCGCCATCGCCGACGAGGCGGCGGGGTCGCAGGAGCTGATGGAACGGCTCGCCATCCCCGAGGCGTTTCGCGACGTGGTCGCCGACAGCTGGCGCAAGGGCGATGCCTCGCTCTACGGCCGCTTCGACCTCGCCTACGACGGCAGCGGGGCGGCGAAGCTGCTCGAATTCAACGCCGACACGCCGACCAGCATCTACGAGACGGCGTACTTCCAGTGGCAGTGGCTGGAGGATCAGATCGCGCGCGATGTGCTGCCCGATGGCACCGACCAGTTCAACCGCCTGCACGAGGCGCTGATCAACCGCTTCAAGGCGCTGCTGACGCAGGGGTCGCTGATCCATTTCTCCAGCGTCGAGGACCATGTCGAGGACCGCTCGACGGTGCGCTACCTCGAGGATCTCGCCAAACAGGCGGGGCTGGAGGCGGAGTTCGTGGCGATCGACAAGATCGGGCTCGATGCCGAAGGGCGCTTCGTCGATGAGGACAAGACCATCCTCCAGGCGCTGTTCAAACTCTACCCGTGGGAGGATATGCTGCGCGAACCCTACGCCGAGCATATCGCCAAGTCGGGCACGATGTTCATCGAACCCGCGTGGAAGGCGCTGCTCAGCAACAAGGGGCTGCTGCCGCTGCTGTGGGAACGCCACCGCGGCCACCGCAATCTGCTCCCTGCGGCGTTCCTCGACGGCGCGGATGCAGACGAGATCCGCGCCAGCGACCATGCGTTGAAGCCGCTATTCTCACGCGAGGGCGCGGACCTGCGGCTCGAGGTGGGTGGCGAGACGCACCACGGCCCGATCCAGGGCTATGGCGCGGAGGGGCACGTCGTGCAGGCGGCAGCCAAACTCGCCCACGCCGACGGGCAATATGCGGTGGTCGGCAGCTGGATCGTCGGCGACGACTGCGTCGCCATGTCGATCCGCGAGGACGACCAACCCATCACCCGTGACACGGCGAGGTTCGTCCCGCATGTAATCGCCGACTGAGGCTCGCAAACCTCCCCGTCACCCCGGACTAGATCCGGGGTCCCGCTCGGCGCTGGTCAAACTCCGCGAGCCTCCGCTCCGCCGTCGCCCTGTACTTGTTTCAGGGTCCATGACGCACCGTCGGTTGAGGACCCCGGATCAAGTCCGGGGTGACGGATAGTATTGAGGCCGGTGGCGGGCGTGGCGACGGTTCGCCTCTTCACTCCAGGGCTGGCACCTACCGCGCGATGCCACCGGCGGCGAGCACCGCCAGCGTAACGAGGTCGCTGGCGCTGGCGGCCATCGGCGCGATCTGCACCGGGCGGCTCATGCCGATCAGCATCGGGCCAATGACGCTGTCTCCGCCTAGTTCGCGCAGCAGCTTGGCGGAGAGGTTGGCGCTTTGCAGCCCCGGCATGACTAGCACGTTGGCCGGCCCCGAAAGCCGCGCGAACGGGTACTTCGCCATCATCCCCATGTTGAGCGCGACATCGGGCGCCATCTCGCCCTCATATTCGAAGTCCGCGCCCTCCGCGTCGAGCAGGTGCACCGCATCGCGAATATTTTCGAGCCAGTTGCCCTCGGGATTGCCGAAGGTCGAGTAGCTTAGGAACGCGACGCGCGGGTCGTGGCCCATGCGCCGCGCGACGGTCGCGGTCTCACGCGCGATCTGCGCCAGCTGCTCCGCGCTCGGCCGCTCGTTGACGGTGGTGTCGGCCATGAACACCGTATGATGCTGGCCGACGAGAACGTGGATGCCGAACGGCGTCCGCCCCTCCGCCGGGTCGAGCACGCGGCCGATCTCGCGCATCGTCTGCGCGTAGGTGCGGGTGACGCCGGTCAGCATCGCGTCGGCGACGCCCATCTCGAGCAGCAGCGAGCCGAAGATGTTGCGGTCCTGGTTGACCATGCGCTCCGCGTCACGCTGCAGCCAGCCCTTGCGCTGCAGTCGCGCGTAGAGCCGCTCGACCATCTCCGGCACCAGCGGCGAGTGACGGCTGTTGTGCAGCTCGTAGCTGTCGGGGTCCTCAACCCCGAGCGCGCGCAGCCGGTCGCGCACGTCGTCGCGCCCAACCAGCACCGGGATGCCGTAGCCGCCGTCGCGGAACTGGATCGCGGCGCGCAGCACCACCTCCTCTTCCGCTTCGGCAAACACGACGCGCTTCGGATCGCGCCGCGCCGCGTCATAGGCGAGCGTCAACACTGCCGTCGTCGGGTTGAGCCGCGCGCGCAGCTGCTGGCGATACGCCGTCATGTCCTCGATCGGACGCCGCGCGACCCCACTCTCCATCGCCGCCTGCGCGACCGCCGCCGGCACGACCTCGAGCAGGCGCGGATCGAACGGGGCGGGGATGATGTAGTTGCGGCCAAAGCTCTCCGCGCGCCCGCCGTAGGCCGCGGCCACCTCCTCCGGCACCGGCTCGCGCGCGAGGTGCGCGATGGCGTGCGCGGCGGCGATCTTCATCGCATCGTTGATCGTCGTCGCGCGCACGTCGAGCGCACCGCGAAAGATGAACGGAAAGCCGAGGACGTTGTTGACCTGGTTGGGGAAATCACTGCGCCCGGTGGCGATGATCGCATCGGGCCGCGCCGCGCGCGCGTCGGGCGGGCTGATCTCCGGGTCGGGGTTGGCCATGGCGAAGATGATCGGCTGCGGCGCCATCGCCTCGACCATCTCCGGCTTCAATGCGCCCGCGGCGGAGAGGCCGAGGAAGACGTCGGAGCCGACCAGCGCCTCGCTGAGGTCGCGCGCTTGCGTCGGCGCGGCGTGCGCGCTCTTCCACTGGTCCATATTGTCGGTGCGGCCGCGGTAGATCACCCCCTGCCGGTCGCACATGATGACCTGGTCGCCCGGGACGCCCATCGCCTTGATGAGTTCGGTGCAGGCGATCGCCGCCGCGCCGGCGCCGTTGACCACTACCCGAATGTCCGCGAGCGCGCGGCCGGTGAGCGCGCAGGCGTTGATGAGACCGGCGGCGGTGATGATCGCCGTCCCGTGCTGGTCGTCGTGGAACACCGGGATCGCCATGCGCTCTTTCAGCGCAGCTTCGATGATGAAGCAGTCGGGCGCGGCGATGTCTTCGAGGTTGATGCCCCCGAACGACGGTTCGAGCAGCGCCACCGCGTTGACGAAGGCGTCGGGGTCTTCGGTCGCGAGCTCGAGGTCGATCGCGTCGACGTCGGCGAAGCGTTTAAACAGCACCGCCTTCCCCTCCATCACCGGCTTGGAGGCGAGCGCGCCCAGATTGCCGAGGCCGAGGATGGCGGTGCCGTTAGAGATCACCGCGACGAGGTTGCCGCGCGCGGTATAATCCCACCCCGCCTCCGCGTCCGCGGCAATCGCGCGCACCGGGGCGGCGACGCCGGGCGAGTAGGCGAGGCTGAGGTCGCGCTGCGTCGCCATCGGCTTCGACGCGACAATCTCGAGCTTCCCCGCGCGCGCGCCGCTGCTGCCCGCAGCGTGATATAGCAGCGCCTCCCGATCGCCGAAGTCGGGCCTGTCGTCGCTGCTGGTCATCATGGTCCTTTCATCGCCTCGCCGCGCAGCGCATAGCGGCAAACGGCGGCCGGGTCAGCCCGCGCCGCCGTCCGCGATCAGGCGAGCCCCATGCTGGTCAAGAGAAACGCCTGCTCCTCCGCATCCTCGCGCAGCGATTCGAAACGGCCCGACTTGCCGCCGTGGCCCGCGCCCATGTTGACCTTGAGCAGCAGCGGGTTCGCATCGGTCTTGGTCGCGCGCAGCCTCGCCACCCACTTGGCCGGCTCCCAATAGGTAACGCGCGGGTCGTTGAGGCCGGCGGTCACCAGCAGCGGCGGATATTCGCCCGCGCGGACATTGTCGTACGGCGAGTAGGCGGCGATGTGGCCGTAAGCCTCCGCATCCTCGATCGGATTGCCCCACTCGGGCCATTCGCCGGGGGTGAGCGGCAAGCTCGCGTCGAGCATCGTCGCCAGCACGTCGACGAACGGCACATGCGCCACCGCCGCGCCGAACAGCCCCGGCGCCTGGTTGAGCACCGCGCCGACCAGCTCGCCCCCAGCGCTGCCACCGGCGATGGCGATGCGCCCCTCGCGCGTCCAGCCGCGCTCGACGAGGCCGCGCGCGACGTCGATGAAGTCGTCGAAACTGCGCTGGCGATGCGCCTTCTTGGCGGAGAGATACCAGCCGCGGCCCAGATCGTCGCCGCCACGGATATGCGCGATGGCATAGACAAAGCCGCGATCGGTGAGGCTCATCCGCGTGGTGGAGAAGCCCGGCGGGATGGCTATGCCGTAAGCGCCATAGCCGTAGAGATAGAGCGGCTGGCCGCCATCCTCCCGCTTGAGGTCGCGCCGCCAGACGAGACTCACCGGAATGGCGGTACCGTCGCGCGAGGGGATCATCAGCCGTTCGGTCGCGTAGAGGCTGGCGTCGTAGCCCGACGGCACCTCCTGCACCTTGCGCACCACCATCTCGCCGCTGTCGACGCTGTAGTCATAGACCGTCGCCGGGGTGACCATCGAATTATAGACTAGCTGCAGCGTGCGCGTCGCGAACTCGGGGTTCTCGCCGAGCCCAGCGCTGTAGCTCGCTTCCGGAAAGGCGATGCGGTGCTGGTCCTGCGGCGCGTCGTAGCTCGCCCAGCTGAGCTGATCGAGCCCGTCCTCCCGCCCTTCGACCACGAAGAAATCCGCAAAACAGGTGACATCGGTCAGGTAGAAATGGTCGCTGCCCGGGATCAGCGTCGTCCACTCGCCCGGCGCGTCCAGCCGCGCAATGGCGAGACGGAAGTTGATGTGGTCGTCGTTGGTGACGATGTAGAGCGTGCCGCCGCGCTCCTCGACCTCATATTCGACGCCGGGCCGACGCGCGGCCACCAGCAGCGGCTCCGCGAGCGGATCGTCGGCAGGGAGCAGGCGCACTTCGCTCGTTTCATGATCGCCGGTCGAGATGACGATGAACCGTTCGCTGTGCGTCATGCCGACGCCGGCGGAGAAGCCTTCGTCGGGCTCTTCGTAAAGCGTCACATCCTCTGCGACCGGCGTGCCCAGCCGGTGCAGCTTGATCGTGCGCGTGCGCCAATTGTCGTCGACCAGGCCGTAGAGCAGCATGGTCGCATCCGCGCTGAACACGATGCTGCCGAGCGTGCCGGGGATTTCGTCCGCGATCTCGTGCCCGCCCAACAGGTCGCGAAAGCGCACGGTGAACCGCTCCGACCCGTCGGTATCGGTCGAATAGGCGAGCATCGCGTGGTCCTTGGACACGTCCATCGCGCCGAGGCGGAAATATTCATGCCCGTCAGCCAGCGTGGGCTCGTCGAGAATGCACATCGGCTCGCCCGAGCCGTCCGCGGGGCGGCGCCACCAGGTGCGATACTGGGCGCCCTCGGCGAACTCGCGCCAGTAGAGCCAGTCGCCGTCGCGCACAGGAACACTCTTGTCCGCCTCCTTGATGCGCCCCTTCATCTCCTGAAACAGCGTTTCGATCAGCGGGGCATGCGGCGCCATCTGCGCCTCGAACCAGGCATTCTCGGCGTTGAGATGGGCGAGGATTTCGGCGTCCTTGACCTCCGGATAACCGGGATCGCGCAGCCAGGCGTAGTCGTCGTGACGGTCGAGGCCGTGGTGCGTGGTGGTCGACGGACGGCGCGGCGCGGTCGGGGGAGCGATGGGGGTGTCGGTCATGCGCGGGGATTAGCGTCTCTCGGGAAGAGGTCACGCATCTTTCGTCCCCTCCCCACAAGGGGAGGGGAGAGCGGCGCCCCCTTGGTCGCGCCGCGCGCGCTGCCTATAGCGCGTGCGCATGACGGCTCCTCTCGAACCCACCGCCTCCCGCCTCGCCGCACTGCGAGGCGAACTCGCCCGGCAGCAGCTGGACGGATTCATCGTCCCGATCAGCGATGAGCATATGAGCGAATATGTCGGTGCCTATGCGCAGCGCCTGGCGTGGCTGACGGGCTTTGGCGGGTCGGCGGGGACCGCGGCGGTACTGCGGGACGGGGCGGCGATCGCGGTCGACGGGCGCTACGAATTGCAGGTGCGCGATCAGGTCGCAGGCGCCAATTTCACCCCGCTCGACGTTCCCCGCGACAGCTTAGCCCTGTGGGTCGCCGAGCATGGGCGCGCGGGCGACCGCATCGGCTACGACGCATGGCTGCATGGCGAGGCGTGGGTGAAGGCGTTCGCGCAGGCGCTTTCCGCGAAGGGCGCGAGCCTCGTCCCGGTCGCAGCAAACCCCATCGACGCCATCTGGACCGACCGCCCGCAGCCGAGCAATGCGCCCGCGACGCCCTATCCCGAACAGCTCGCAGGCCGCAGCTCCGCCGACAAGCGTGCCGAGCTGGGCGAGTGGCTGCGGCGCGAGGGGCATGATGCGGTGATAGTGTCGGCGCTCGATTCGATCGCGTGGCTGTTCAACCTGCGCGGCCGCGACGTCGCGGGCACGCCGGTCGCCCTCGCCTTCGCCAGCGTGCGCAGCGACGGCACCGCAACGCTGCACATCGACCCCGTCAAGGTGACGCCGGAGCTCGCGCAGGCGCTCGGCAATGCGGTGAAGATCGCGCCGCGCGCCGACTTCGGCGCCAGCCTCGCGGGGTTCGCCGGGCGGCGGGTGGCGGTCGACCCGGAGCGCACCGTGGTTGCGATCATCGACGCGCTCGAAGCGGCCGGCGCGACCGTCGTGCGAACCCGCGACCCGGTGGTGTTGGCAAAGGCTGTCAAGAACGCGGCCGAGCTCGACGGGATGCGCGCCGCGCACGTCAAGGACGGGGTCGCGATCACCCGCTTCCTCGCGTGGTTCGATGCGGAAGCGCCCAAAGGGGAGCTCGACGAGCTCGCCGCGGCGGCCGAGATCGCGGCGCTACGCGGCGAGGAAGAGGGCTGCTTCGACGCGAGCTTCGACACCATCGCCGGCGCCGGCCCCAACGGCGCGATCATGCATTATCGGGTGTCGCAGGAGACCAACCGCCCGATCGAGACCGGCTCGCTGTTCCTGCTCGATTCGGGCGGGCAATATGCGGAGGGGACTACCGACATCACCCGCACGATGGCAGTGGGCCAGCCGACCGCGGAGATGCGGCGGCGCTATACGCAGGTGCTCAAAGGACACATCGCGCTTTCCACTGCGCGCTTTCCGCGCGGCACGCGCGGCGGCCAGCTCGACATCCTCGCGCGTCATGCATTGTGGCAGGACGGCGCGGATTATGCCCACGGCACCGGACACGGCGTCGGCCACGCGCTGGCGGTGCATGAAGGGCCACAGCGCATCGCCAAACCCGGCGGCGCGCAGCCGGGCACCGACGAGCCGCTGCTCGCCGGCATGATCCTCTCCAACGAGCCGGGTTACTACAAGCCCGGTGCATTCGGGATCCGCATCGAAAATCTGATCGCGGTACGCGATGCGACGCAGTCGGGCGACGAACAGCCGATGCTGGGGTTCGAGAATCTGACCTTCGCTCCGCTCGACCGGCGGCTGATCGATGTCGCAATGCTCAGCGCGGACGAGCGGCGGTGGGTCGATGACTATCACGCGACAATATACGCTAAGCTCGGCGAGCGTCTCGATCCGGAAACCCAAGCGTGGCTCTACACGGCCACCGCCCCGCTGGAAGGAGCCGCCTGATGGATCGCAGCTGGTGGGACGTGCCAATCGAACATTTCGCCGTCACTCATGACGTGCGCGTGCGCTATAATGAAATCGACGGCCAGGGCATCGTCTTCAACGGCAATTACCTGATTTACGCCGACATTGGCGTGACCGAGCTGTTTCGCGCACTGGGGGAAGGTCAGCCCGGCCCCTTCTTTGGCCAATATGGCACCGACATCGTGGTGGTGAACGCCGACATCGATTATCATGCGTCGGCCGAACTCGACGATGTGATCACCATCGCCGCGCGCGTGGCGCGCTTCGGTCGGACGAGTTTCGTCATCCATATTGCGCTGTTTCGGGGCGAGCAGCGGCTGACCGACCTGGCGCTCACCTACGCCCACGTCGCCGCCGACCGCAGCGCGTCAATGCCGCTCCCGGCGCTGTTCGTCGCCGATGTGCGCGCATTTCAGCCGCTGGCACCGGAACAGGCCCCGCCGCGCGCATAAAAAAAGGACCGCCCCACGAGGGAGGCGGTCCATTTAGGGAGTTGGGAGAGAGTGCCTCGAAAGGCAGGCGCGTTGTGCACCGCAGCACGGTGCGCCGCAAGTGCGAAGCACCGAAGTCGAGTTGCATTTGGTGCAACCCTGTGTCGCCCGGCCCATCCTTGACATCGGCCCCGAATCCCGACTATCGGCGCGCCCAGCGGGCAGCCCGGCGCTGCCCTTTTTTATTGTCTCATTCGTTTTCAGGAACCGGGTCATGGCCAAGCCGACCACCGTCAAGATCAAGCTCGTCAGCACTGCCGACACCGGCTTTTTCTACGTGACCAAGAAAAATCCGCGCAATCAGACGGAAAAGATGAGCTTTCGCAAATACGACCCCGTCGTGCGGAAGCACGTCGAGTTCAAGGAAGCGAAGATCAAGTAATCGCGCACCGCTCGGCGGCGCGCCTGCGTTTCCGAGTGAATTTGCGTTGATGGAATGGGGCGGCGTTGTGCTGCCCCTTTTTGCGTTTTCCGGACGTCGGTCAGGCCGTTGCGCTCTGCAACAGCCCCTCGACCGCTTCGACGAAGCGCATGACCGAAATCGGTTTGGAGACATAGCCCTCCGCCCCGGCTGCGCGGATTCGCAGTTCATCGTCCCGGGCGGCGTAGGCGGTGACCGCCAGAATCGGGGCGGCGGACAGCGTCGGATCGCCCTTCATCGCGACGATCAGGTCCAGCCCGCTGACGTGCGGCAACTGCACGTCCATCACCGTCAGATCCGGGCGAAAATCGCGCGCCGCCTCGAGCGCGTCGCGGCCGTCGTTGACCGCGCGCGTTTCGAACCCGTGGACGCGCAAGAGGTCACAGAACAGCCGCAGGTTGAGCTCATTATCCTCGACCACCAGCACGCGCCGCGCATCGCCCATCGTGCAACTCTTTCTGTCGGCTGCGTCGTGCCCCGAAGGGCGGGGCACGCACGGCTTGTCTCGCCTTCGCGCATAGGCCAAGGCGGCGGCCGCCTGCAATGATTGCCGATCCGCATCCCACCCCCGGTCGCGACGATGCGACGCTGATGATCGACGCGCTCACCTGGGTGCTGAGCGACGAGGCGCGGGCCTCCCGCTTTCTCGGCCTCACCGGGCTGTCCCCCGATCGATTGCGCGTGATGATGGGAACGCCCGCGCTCAACGAGGCGGTCGCTCGTTTCCTCGAGGGGCATGAGGCCGACCTCATCGCCTGCGCGCATGCGCTTGGGCTGGAGGCGGGCGTGCTGGCCGCCGCGGTGCAGGCGGCGCGGACGTGAGCCGGCCGCTCATCATCTCCGATTGCGACGAGGTGCTGCTGCACATGGTCACGCCCTTCGGCGCGTGGCTGGCGGACGATCATGACATCGAATTCCGCATGGAGGACGCGAGCTTCGGCAATGCGCTGAAACGGCGCAGCTGCGGCACCCCGCTCGAAGCGGCGGAGGTGTGGCCGCTGCTCGACGCCTTCTTCACCGGCCAGATGCATCGTCAGACACCGATCCCGCGCGCGCTGGAATCGATCCGGTCGCTGACCGCGCATGCCGACCTCGTCATCCTCACCAATGTCGGTCCGGAACATCAGCCGCGCCGCGTCGCGCAGCTCGCGGCGTTCGGACTGGACGCGGAGGTGATCGGCAGCCGCGGGCCAAAGGGTCCGCCCGTCGCGTCACTGATAGCGCAGCGCTCGCCCAGCGTTGCGCTGTTCATCGACGACCTTCCCCAGCATCACGGCTCGGTCGCAAAGGACGCGCCGGATTGCTGGCGTCTGCACCTGGTCGGCGAGCCCGCGATCGCGGACAAGGTGCCCCCGGCGCCACACGCGCACGCGCGCATCGACCATTGGCCCGACGCGCACGACTGGATCGCAGCGCGGCTCGGGATCGACCTGCCCGCCTGAAGAGAGGATATGACGTGACCGAACCCAGCCGCAGCGACCCGATGGCGAAATTGGCCGAACTGGGCCTCGGCCTGCCGCCCGCCATGGCACCGATCGCTTCCTATGTGCCGACCGTCGAACATGGCGGAATGCTCTACATTTCCGGTCAGATCAGCTTCGCCGATGGAGAAGTGCTGACGGGGCGGCTGGGCGACGATCTCGACGTAGACGCAGCGCGCAAGGCGGCGGAGGCGTGCGGGCTCGCCCTGCTGGCGCAGATGCAGGCGGCGCTCGGCTCGCTCGATCGGGTGGAGCGCATCGTGAAGCTCGGCGGGTTCGTCACCTCAACGCCCGACGCCACCGATCAGCCCGCGGTCATCAACGGCGCGTCGGACCTGATGGTCGCGGTGTTCGGAGATGCTGGCAAGCATGCGCGCGCTGCGGTCGGCGTCCCCGCCCTGCCGCGCGGAGCGGCGGTGGAGGTGGACGCGATCGTCGCCGTCCGCGGCGCCTGACGCCGCGTCAACGCCTTGCGGCTTCGGCCTCGCGGCGTTGCGCGTCGCGGAGCTCGGCCTCGATCCGGCGCTGCGCGGCGCGCGCCTGATCCTCGGCTGCGCGGGCGGCATCCTCAGCGTTGACCCGCACGCCGTCGCGATCGACGCGCACGCCGACGCCGCCGATCTGCGTGTCGATACCGATCCCGTCGGGGTTGATGTCGATGTCGGGCACCTCCACTTCCGGGATGCGCACGTCGTCGAAGATTTCGGGCAGGCGGATCGTCTCGGGTTCGGGCGGCGGCGCCGGTCGGCGTGGGGCGGCCCCGGGCACTGCCGCGACGACGAAATCGCGCCAGATGCGCGCGGGCACCCCGCCCCCGGTCAGGCCGCGCACCGGCTGATTGTCGTCGCGCCCGACCCACACTCCAACGACCAGATTGTCGACGAAGCCCACGAACAACGCGTCGCGCCCGTTCTGCGTCGTGCCGGTCTTGCCATAAGCGGGGATAGCGAGGCGCGCGGCGCGACCGGTCCCATCGGCGGTTGCCGCGCGCAGCAGCTCCATCAGATCGCGCCGCACCCGCCCCGGCAGCGGGCTCTGTCCGTCGAACAGCCGCGCCACAAAGCCCGTCTCCGCCCGACGCAGCGCGTGCGGCTCGACCGGTGCATAATTGCCCGCGACTGCGGCAAAGGCGCTGGTGAGGTCGATCAGCGTCGTGCTGCCGGTCCCCAGCGCGGCACTGGCATTGCGCGGGATGACGCCGCCAATGCCGAGATCCCTCGCCGCCGCGGCGACCGCGTCATGGCCGAGCTCCTGATACAGACGGACGGCAACGACGTTGCTCGACTTCGCGAACGCCTCACGCAGCGTGATCCGCCCGCCGTAACGATCGCCGTAATTGGCGGGGCGATAGTCGCCTTCCCGGATCGGCCGGTCATCGACCATATCGTCGGGACGCATTCCCGATTTGAGCGCTGCGTAATAGACCGCGAGCTTGAACACCGACCCCGGCTGGCGGCGCGCCTGAGTGGCGCGATTGAAGCTCGATCGCGCATAGTCGCGCCCCCCGATCATCGCCACGACCTCACCGTTAGGCCGCATCGCGACCAGCGCGACCTGCGTGCCGGCCGGTGCCTGCGCCGTCACCCGCCGCGCGATATCCTGCAGCCGCGCGTCGAGTGTCGTCGTCACCCGCGCCTCGCGATAGCTGGGGTCGATCGATGCGCGCGCTTCTCGCTGCGCCCAGTCGGCGAAGTAGGTGCCGGTCGGGATCGACGACCGCGCGCGCACGTCGAGCACCGCCAGCGGCACCCGCGCCGCCTCCGCCTTGGTCATGAAGCCCGCATCGGCCATGGCGTTGATGACGAGGCGTTGCCGCGCCTGCGCCCGCGCCAGATTGCGCGTCGGCGCGAGCCGCGATGGCGCCTTCACCAGCCCGGCCAGCATCGTCGCCTGGCTGACCGTCAACCGTTCGGGCTGGCGGTAGAAATAGTGCAGCGACGCCGCGCGCAGCCCGTACACATTGTCGCCGAAATAGGCGTTGGAGAGATAGCGCGAGAGAATCTCGTCCTTCGTCAGCCACGCCTCCATCCACCACGCAATCAGCAATTCGCGCGCCTTGCGCCCGAGCGTCTGGTCGGCCGAGAGAAAGGTGATCTTCGCGAGCTGCTGGGTGATCGTGCTGCCGCCCTGGCTGGTGCCGTTGGTGAGGTTGCTCCACAGCGCGCGGCCGATGCCGATCGGATCGACGCCCCAATGCCGATAAAAGCGTCGGTCCTCGATCGCGAGGAAGGCTTCGGCGACATGCGGCGGCAGTTTCTTCACCTCGACCGGCGCGGCGACCTCGGCGCCTGCGCGGGCGATCGGACGCCCCTCGCGCGATAGCAGCGTCATGCGCGGCGGCGCGATCGGCTCGAGCGATTTGGAGAGCGGCGCGGTGAAGGCGAGCCACGCCACCGCGACCATGAACAGCGCGAGGAACAACCACAGCCCCCGCCGGATCCACGGCCACCGTCGCTTCCACGGCGAAGGGGCCGTGACGGCGCCGCTGGCGTCCGGAGCAAGACCGTCGGGCCGATCCCGGCCGTCCATCGGGTCGGCTGCAAACGTGCCGTCCGCAGCCGCGGGGTCCGCATCCACCGCGCGCGAACGGCCGAACCGCCATCGCCGGCGCTCGCCGGGATCGCCATCGACCGCGTCGAGCTTGCGTTCGATGGCTTCGATCCGATCGCGGTAGGGGGAGCGCGGCTCGTCAGGAGCGCCTTCGCCGCCCCAGGGCGTTCGGTTGAGCGGTCTCGCGTCACCGCCCCAGATCGACCCGGCGGTGCCGGCCGCGTCCGCCTGCGGCGAAGCCGTCGGGTTGCGCGGCGTCTGGCTGGGCGGCGTCGGCGGTTCGACCCCGCCATAGCCTGGCGGCAAATCAAAGGGGTCGTCGGCGCTCACGTCGGCGGTGTTTTATGTCGCTGATACGGTGCGCGCAAGGCCGCCGCCCGGCGCGTCAGTCGAACAGGCTCGAAACGCTCGACTCATCGGCGATGCGGCGGATGGCTTCGCCGAGCAGCGGGGCGATCGGCAGCGTCCGAATGCGCGTCGACGCCCGCACCTCGTCGGTCGGCTGGATCGAATCGGTGATGACCAGTTCCGTGAGCGCGCTGCTGTCGACCCGCGCCACCGCGCCGCCCGACAGGACGCCGTGGGTGCAATAGGCCGCGACCTCCGCCGCGCCTGCGTCCTTGAGCGCCTTCGCGGCATTGCACAGCGTGCCGGCGGAATCGACGATGTCGTCGATCAGGATGCAGGTGCGGTCCTTCACGTCGCCGATGATGTTCATCACTTCCGATTCGCCAGCGCGCTCGCGGCGTTTGTCGACGATCGCGAGCGGCGCGTTGTCGAGCCGCTTGGCGAGCGCGCGCGCGCGCACCACCCCGCCCACGTCCGGCGATACGACCATCAGCGGCGCATTGCCGAAGCGCGCCTGTATGTCCGCGCTCATCACCGGCGCACCGTAGAGGTTGTCGGTCGGAATATCGAAGAAGCCCTGGATCTGCCCGGCGTGGAGGTCGACCGACAACACCCGGTCCGCGCCCGCGGTGGTGATGAGGTTGGCGACCAGCTTGGCCGAGATCGGCGTGCGCGGGCCCGGTTTCCGGTCCTGTCGCGCATAGCCGAAATAGGGGACGACCGCGGTGATGCGCTTCGCCGACGCACGCTTCAGCGCGTCGATGATGATCAGCAGCTCCATTAGATTGTCGTTCGCCGGAAAATGCGTCGGCTGGATCACGAACACGTCTTCGCCGCGCACATTTTCGTGCACTTCGACGAACACTTCCTCATCCGCAAAGCGACGCACGCTGGCGTCGGTCAGCGGCACTTCGCAATAATCGGCGATGGCGCGGGCGAGCGGCAGGTTGGCATTGCCGGAAATGAGCTTCACGGGCGCTTGCCCCCCTGTCGTGACGTGAACGTTGGCCGCGCCCATAGCGGGCGGGGGCCGCTCCCTCAACGGCAGACGCGGTAGCCGCCCCGCGCTGCGACATCGAGGTGGAAGTGATCGGCGTGAGCGCGGTTGTAGTCGGGGGAAAGCGTCGTCGCGAACAGGTCGCACGCGCCATCACGTGCCTCGCGCAAAAAGGCGCGGGTGGCGGGGTCGTCGCTGTTCCAGTCGCGCAGCAGCGTCACGCGCCGCCCGCCCTCCAGCACAAAGCCGGCGATGTCGATGGCGCCGCCCGTGGCATGTTCGCTCAGCTGCGCTGTGCCGGCGATGGTGCGGCAATTTTCGGTGCCGAGATGCTCAACCCGCGCCACCGGCTTGCCGAAATGGCGAAATGCCGCCGCCTGGACCCGGCGGTCGAGCCAGATCAGCAGGCTCGCGTTGACGACGCAGCGCGCGACCGGCGGCGACGGTGCGAGCCGGACGTTGTAGATCGGCCCGTCGGGCAGCCGCAGCCGGTCGATCTTGCGGCACTGGCCCCGTCCCTCCGGCGCGAGCGAGCTGACGCGGATGCCGGCGTCGCGGAGCGCAACGACGCAAGCCGCCGGATCTTCGCGCAGGCGGGCAAGCTTGCGCGCAGTCGCCCAGCCGATCGGATCGTTCATGGAAAAGGGCGCGCGCGGATCATGCTGCGGGTTGGCCTTCAGCCAGCGATCGCCGAGCCACAGCCCGCCCGCCAGCAGCGCGAGCAGGATCAGCGCGACCAGCCATCCGGGTACGCTGCCCCGGGTGCGCCGCCTGCTCCGCGTCACGATCGCCCCCACCCGCAGGCCCGCTCACGCGCTGCCGCGAGCTGTCCGATCCTTGTCATACGCGTTCGCTAGGCATGCGTCGGCAGCAGCGTCAACGGCAACGTCGGTCGCAGGCGCACCGTAAAGATTCGCGCGCCGGCGCCGTTGTCATGAGTGGGGCCGCAGTCCGCGGTCGACGAGGCGAATGACATGATGGCTCTCCCACCGCGCCTGTTCTGCCCCGATGCATCGCCCGATCCAGCGTTGTCGCCAAAGCTCGCGGCGCGGCGACGCTCGGCCGTGCGCGCGCGGTATCGCGACGGCGGACCGATCGACCCGACGCTGATTGCGGCGGAGCTCGTCGGCCTCTCGCCATCACCCAATGCCGCCGCGCGTGCCCAGATCGTCGGCCTGCTGCACCACGCGCTGTTGGCGCTGGACCCTTGCGCGCTGACGATTCTTCAGCTTCGCTTTGTCGAGGGCGAGGAGGATGCGACCATCGCCGAGGTGCTCGATCTCAGCGAGTCCGAAGTCGTCACCGCGCGGACGCGGGCCTGCGCCCATCTCGCCACAGCGCTCGACGGCAGCGTTGGCTAGGGTGCGGTCGGCGGGCCGGGGCGCCAGGTCGCGACGCGGTAGGCGTAGAGGATCGCGACGATGACGATCGTCCCGACCACCACCGGGCCGGTCCATTTCGCGAGGTCCTTGAAATTGGTCCCGAGGTGCCAGCCGGCCCAGACCAGCAGCGCATTCCACACCGCCGACCCGGCAAAGGTATAGATCAGGAACGGCGCATGCCCCATCCGCGCCAGACCCGCGGGGAGCGAGATCATCGTGCGGAACAGCGGCGAAAAGCGGACGCCGAACACGATCCAGTGGCCGTGCCGATGGAAAAAGGCATTGAGCTGTTCGACCGCTTTCCAGTCGAGCGTAAGCCATCGGCCCCAACGCTCCACGAACGGCTGCAGCCGTTCGATGCCCAGCCGCCGGCCGACGAGAAACCAGGCATAATTGCCAAATGTCGACCCGAGCGTCCCCGCCAGCATCAGCGGCAGCACCTGCATTCGTCCATCGGCGACATTGATCCCGCCGACGCCCATGATCACTTCGGACGGGATGGGCGGGAAGATATTCTCGAGCGCCATCAGCAGGAAAATGCCGAAATAACCGCCGCGCGCGATGCCATCGAGGACGAGTTGCGTCAGGTCCATCAGCGCACCGTTGACCGCTCAGCCACACGCGCCTCCACCGCGTCCCAGATGAGCGCGGCGGTGTTGCTGCCATTGAAGGCATCCATGGAGACGATGCCGGTGGGCGAGGTGACGTTGATCTCCGTCAGCCAGCGGCCACCGATCACATCGATCCCGACGAACAGGAGCCCGCGCCGCTTGAGCTCCGGGCCGAGCGTCGCGCAAATCTCCGCCTCGCGCTCGGTCAGCCTGGTCGCGTGGGCGGACCCGCCCGCGGCGAGGTTGGAGCGGATTTCGCCCTTGCCCGGCACGCGATTGATCGCGCCGGCGACCTCGCCGTCCACCAGCACGATGCGTTTGTCGCCGTCCCTGACCTCGGGGAGGAAGGGTTGCACCATGAACGGCTCGCGCCAGACGTGGCCGAACAATTCGGTGAGCGCGCCCATGTTGGCGCCGTCTTCGCCTATGCGGAACACCGCCGCACCGGCGTTGCCATGCAGCGGTTTCACCACGATCGCGCCGTGCTGCGCGTGAAATTCGCGCACCTTCGTCAGGTCGCGCGTGATGAGCGTCGGCGGCATGAACTGCGCGAAATCGAGCACCCACAGCTTTTCCGGCGCGTTGCGCACGCTCACGGGATCATTGACCACCAGCGTCCGTTCAGCGACCCGTTCGAGCAGGTGCGTGGCGGTGATGTAGCCGAGGTCGAACGGCGGATCCTGCCGCATCCAGATGACGTCGACGTCCGCGCCGAGGTCGAGCGAGCGGCGCTCTCCCCCGCGAAAATGCACGCCTTGGCTCCGTTCGACATGATCGATGCGCGTCGCCTGCGCCGACAGGGTGCCGCCGTTCGCGTCCTGCTCCCAGCTCAGCATGTCGGCGGTATAGTGCCAGATCATGTGGCCGCGCGCCCGCGCCTCGAGCATCAGCGCAAAGCTGCTATCGCCCGCGATGCCGATCCCCTCCATCGGGTCCATTTGAAATGCGACGCGCAAGGGGGCGGGGGGCATGGCGGCTCAACGATCCTTCGGGGATGCGGCTCCGCGATGGCGGAACTTCAGTCGGCAATCAGACCCTTGAGGTGCCGTGGCCACTGCCCCGGCGCAAGCAGGATCGCGTCGAGACGAAGATTTTCTCCGTCGCGCGCGTAGCGGTGCGCCACCACCTCCGCCGCGCGCGCAACCCGCCGCAGCCGCCAGGCGTCGAGGGCAAAGTCTCGCTCGGCGGCCGTAGCGCGCCACTTCACTTCGACACAGGCGAGCGTGTTGCCGCGCCGGGCGACGATATCGATCTCGCCGCCACGCACCCGCACCCGCTGCGCAAGGATGTGCCAGCCGTGCAGGCGCAGCCACCAGCAGGCCATCGTTTCGCCCCGCCGCCCGCGACGCTCCGCTGCGGCGCGGTCGCGCGTCATTCGCGCGCAAGTTCAACGGCGCGGGCGTAGGCGCGGGCGCGCGGCACGCCGAGCGCACTCGCAACGGCCTTCGCCGCACGGGCGGCGCTGCCCTCCGCAAGCGCGGCGCGCAGCGCGTCGTCGAGCGCTGCATCGTCGACCTCCCCCGCTTCCACCGCGATCGGCGGGCCGATGACCAGCGTCACCTCCCCTCTGGGCGGCGCATCGGCGTAGCGTTCCGCCAGCGCCGCGAGATCGCCGGTCACCACCTCCTCGTGAAGCTTGGTGAGTTCGCGCGCGACTGCTGCTTCGCGCGGGCCCAGCCCCTGCGCCAGCGCCGCCAGCGTGCGCTCGAGCCGCTGTCCGCTCTCGAACAGGATCAGCGTCGCCCGCACCGACGCGAGTTCGGCAATCGCCTCGTCGCGCGCTTTCGCCTTGGCGGGGAGGAACCCTGCGAAGAGAAAGCGGTCGCTCGGCAAGCCCGACAGCACGAGCGCGAGGATCGGCGCTGCCGGACCGGGCACGCCATGCACCCCCACCCCAGCCGCGCGCGCGTCGCGCACCAGCCGATAGCCGGGGTCGGAGACGAGCGGCGTCCCCGCATCGCTCACCAGCACCACCGCCTCGCTCTTCATGCGCGCGATCAGCGCGGCGCGGGCGGCATCGTCGCTGTGGTCGTCGTGCCGCACGAGCGGGCGTTTGATGCCGACGAGGTGGAGGAGCTTGCCGGTGACGCGCGTGTCCTCGCACGCGACGACGTCCGCCGCGGCCAGCGTCTGCCGTGCCCGATCGCTGAGGTCGCCGAGGTTGCCGATCGGCGTCGCGACGATGTAGAGGCCGGGGGATATTTTCGGGGGGACCGATCCCATGACCGCCACCATTGCCTTGCCCGTCCGTGGCCGTCCAGAGTCGGCCCTTCATCTGTCGTTGCGGCTATTGCTGGCCGCATTGTTCGCCCTGCTGCTCGCCGGATGCCAGTCGATCATCCCGCGCGGCGCGCCGTCGAGCCAGCCTGCGCCCCCGGTGGCGAGCACTCCGCCGACCGGGCCGACCGCACCCGTCGTTTCCCCCGGTCTCCCCACCGATACGCAGCGTCACCGCGTGGCGCTGCTCGTGCCGCAAAGTGGCCCCGATGCCGCCGTCGGCACCAGCCTTCAAAATGCGGTGATGATGGCGCTGGTCGATTCCCGCAGCGAGCGGGTGCGCATTACCACCTATGACACCGGCACCGGCGCTGCCGCTGCTGCACAGGCGGCGATCGCGGAGGGCAACAAGCTGATCCTCGGCCCGCTGCTCGCCGATGACGTGCGCGCGGTTGCGCCGATCGCGCGCGCCGCCAACGTGCCCCTCATCAGCTTTTCCAACGACAGCAGCGTCGCGGGGAATGGCGTGTTCCTGATGGGCTTCGAACCGGGTCAGTCGGTGGCGCGGATCGTCAGTCATGCGCGGCGCGAGGGGAAAAGTCGTTTTGGCGCGCTGCTGCCGCGCTCCACCTACGGCGACCGCTCTGCCGCCGCGCTGCGCAGTGCGGTCACGGCCGCAGGGGGCACGCTGGTGGCGAGCGAGGTTTATGACCGCTCCGCCGCGGGCCTTTCCGGCGCGGCGCGGCGGCTGGGTGCGGCGGGCACGCTCGATGCGCTGCTGCTGGCCGATGCGAGCAGCACCGCGGCGCGCGCGCTGCCGCTGCTCCGAAACGCCGGCATGGGTGGATCGCCGCTCGTCCTCGGCACCGAGCTGTGGAACAATGACAGCTCCATCGCCGCCCAGTTGCCCTTGCGCGGAGCGCGCTTTGCAAGCGTCTCCGACGCGATGTTCACGCAGATGGCCTCAAGCTACCGCCAGCGCTACGGCCGCACGCCCTACCGCATCGCCAGCCTTGGTTACGATGCGGTGCTGTTGACCGTGCGCGCCGCGCGCGATTGGCGGGTGGGCAGCGTCTTCCCGCAAAACCGCCTGCTCGCGAGCGATGGTTTCGGCGGCATCGACGGCATCTTCCGTTTCGACAACCGCGGCCTCGCCATCCGCGCGCTCGAGGTGAGCGAGGTTCGGGCAAACGGGCCGGTGGTGATCGATCCTGCACCGACGGCGTGGTGAGGGGGGGGGGCGGTTTAGCCCCGCGATCCGCTTCTCCCGCGACCTCGACCGGCGCATAGTTCGAGGTTCTGCCGGCGAAGCAGTGCCGTCGGCGTCATCAAGATCCCGTCATGCTGAACTTGTTTCAGCATCCATCGCAACGATCGCGGTGGGCAGCCGTCATGGGAGTAAATCCCACGACGTCGGACGGGTTCGCTGGCGCGACCCGCCGGCCGGCTTGCGGCGTCGCGGCGTGCGCCGCGCACGCGCGGGCGTCGCCGCGCTCGCCTCAGCCGATGCTTTGCCCCGTTTTCGCCCAGTCGCTCAAAAACCCCTCGATGCCCTTGTCGGTGAGGTGGTGGTTGGCGAGCGCCTTGATCACCGCGGGCGGCATGGTGGCGACGTCGGCGCCGATCTTGGCGGCTTCGAGGACGTGGACCGCGTGGCGCACGCTGGCGACGAGGATCTCGGTCGCGAAGTCGTAATTGTCGTAAATCAGCCGGATGTCGGCGATCAGCGCCATGCCGTCGAAGCCATTGTCGTCGTGGCGCCCGACGAACGGCGACACGAACGTCGCGCCCGCCTTCGCCGCGAGCAACGCCTGGTTGGCCGAGAAACACAGCGTCACGTTGACCATCGTACCGTCGGCGGTGAGCGCGCGGCAGGTCTTCAGGCCATCGATGGTCAGCGGCACCTTGATGCAGACATTGTCGGCGATACGGCGCAGCACCTCGGCCTCGCGCATCATTTCGTCGTGGTCGAGCGCGACCACCTCCGCCGACACCGGTCCGTCGACCAGCGCCGCGATTTCGCGCGTCACTTCGACGAAATCGCGCCCCGCCTTGGCGATCAGCGACGGGTTGGTGGTCACCCCGTCCACCAGCCCCGCCTCGGCAAGCTCGCGGATCGCGGCGGTATCGGCGGTATCGGCAAAGAATTTCATCGAAGCGTCACAATCCTGTCAAAAAACTGTCACAAACGCCGCGCGCCTGTCTATGAACTATATAGCTGGCTCGCCGGTCCTCTGCCAGCCGCGTCCTAGGGAAAGCTTCGCCGATGTCCCGCCGGTTTCGATCGCTGCTGCCGCTGCTCTTGCTTGCCGCTGCCACGCCTGCCTGCGCCGAGCAGGAGGGCCAGCTGTGGCTCCAGCAGACCGCGACCACCGACCTCGGCGACGATGGCGACCGCATGCTGATCGAACTCAACGAACGGTTCCGCAGCGAGCGCTTCGGTGGCGATCAATATCAGGCGACGATGCTGTTCTCGCGCCCGATTGCCGAAGGGCTGCGCGCCGGGGCGGGGGTCAGCTACGTCAACACCGGCGGCGACGACGAAGGACGGCTGATGACCCAGCTCGACTATCGTCGCGGCGTCCTGTCGCTGCGCGGGCGGATGGAGGCGCGCATCCGCGCCGGCCGCGACATCGTGCTGCGCGCGCGCCCGCGCGCCGGGGTGGCGGTGCCGCTCGGCGTCGCCGACCTGACCGCGGTGGCCAATCACGAACTGTTCTTCACCCTCAACGAGGGGCGCCCCGGTGACGCCACCGGCCTCACCAGCATGCGCTCGATCGCCGCATTGCAGCGCAAGTTCAGCGATACGCTGACGGTCGGCGTCGGCTATCTCCGCCAGCAGGACGTTCGCCGAAATGCCGCCGATCGCATCGGCAACGCTGGCTATGTCTCGCTGGCGGTGAGCTTCTAGGACTCACCCGGGAACGGGGGGCTTGTCGTTCGCTATGTGTTCCCGCTAGGGGCGGACCATGGCGAAAGCGCGTCGCACCTATGTCTGCCAGGCCTGCGGGTCGCCGACGCATCGCTGGCAGGGCCAGTGCGGCGACTGCGGCGAATGGAACAGCCTGGTCGAGGAGGTCGTACCCGCTGGCGTCAGCGTCGGCGGGGGCGCGGTGTCGAGCGCGCCGGGTAGCCTGACCCGCGGCGGTCGCGCGCTGGAGACCGAGAGCCTGTCGGCGGAGGAGACGCTGCCCCCCCGGCTCGTCACCGGCATCGCCGAATTCGACGCCGCGATCGGCGGCGGGCTGGTCGCGGGCTCGGCGACGCTGATCGGGGGCGATCCGGGCATCGGCAAATCAACGCTTTTGCTCCAGGTCGCCGCGCGGCTGGCGATGGCGGGCAAGCGTGTCGCCTACGTCTCGGGCGAAGAAGCAGCGGGGCAGGTGCGACTGCGTGCGCAGCGGCTGGGCTTCGGCGGCGCACCGGTCATGCTCGCCGCGGCGACGTCGGTGCGCGACATCCTCACCAGCTTTGCGGGCGGCGAGCCGCTCGACCTTCTCGTCATCGATTCAATCCAGACGATGCACGTCGACACCATCGACAGCGCGCCCGGCACCGTCAGCCAGGTCCGCGCCGGCGCGCATGAGCTGGTGCGCTTCGCCAAGGACATGGGCGTCGCGCTGGTGCTGGTCGGGCACGTCACCAAGGACGGCAGCCTCGCGGGCCCACGCGTGCTCGAACATATGGTCGACACGGTGCTGAGCTTCGAGGGCGAGCGCAGCCACCAGTATCGCATCCTGCGCGCGGTCAAGAACCGCTTCGGCGGTACCGACGAAATCGGCGTGTTCGCGATGGGCGGCGGCGGGCTGGAGGAGGTCGCCAACCCCTCCGCGCTGTTCCTCACCGACCGCAGCGGCGAAGGGCCGGCGGGGACCGCGGTGTTCCCGGCGATGGAGGGGACGCGCCCGGTGCTGGTGGAGGTGCAGGCACTCACCCTGCGGCTCGCCAGCGGCGCCACCCCGCGCCGGGCGGTGGTCGGCTGGGATTCGGGCCGCCTCGCCATGATCCTCGCCGTGCTGGAGGCGCGCTGCGGGCTTTCGCTGTCGGGGGCGGAGGTCTATCTCAACGTCGCGGGTGGCTACCGCCTGTCGGACCCCGCCGCCGACCTCGCCGTGGCGGGAGCGATCGTTTCCGCCTTTGCGGAACGTCCGCTCCCCGCCGACGCGGTGCTGTTCGGGGAGGTCGCGCTGTCGGGCGAGCTGCGCCCGGTGGCGCACGCTCCGCTGCGACTGCGGGAAGCCGCCAAGCTCGGCTTTGGCCGGGCGATCGTGCCGGCCGCCACGGCCGCCGACCCGTCGCTGACGCTGGAGAGCCATGCGCGCCTGATCGCTGTCGTTGACCGGCTGTTGGGGAGGGCTTAGCCGGGCCCCATGGCCGGCCTCAGCTTTATCGACATCATTGTCATCATCCTGCTGGTCGCGGGCGTCATCAACGGCGCGCTGCGCGGCATCGTGCAGGAGGCGCTGTCGCTGGTGGCGCTGATCGCCGCGCTCGCAGCGCTGCGCTTCCTCCACGAACCCGTCACGCGATTTCTGACCGAAGTCACCGGCAACGATTTTTCAGCGATGCTGCTCGCGCTGCTGCTGATCGTCGGCGTCGTGTGGGGCGGCGGCAAGATGGTGGCCCGGCGGATCGGGCAACGCTCGCGAAGCAGCGTCATCGGGCCATTCGACCGGTTGCTCGGAGCCGGCTTCGGCGCGCTCAAGGCGCTCCTGATCGCCGCCATGGGCGTGCTCGCGTTGGGGCTGCTGCTGGCGGTCGTTGCGGGGGGCGATCGACGCGCGGCGCAGCCCGGTTGGCTCACCGTCAGCCGCACCTACCCCCTTCTTCGTGCCATCGGTGACGAGGTGTCGGTGGTGCTGGGTGACCGTTTCGACCGCCGTCTCCACATCGACCGAAGCGAGGAGACCGGCGACCGCGCGGGCGATGCGCCGACTCGCACCGGCCCACCCGGCGACGCCGCCCGGTGAGCGCGCCGTATACGCGCGCGCTGCTCAGACTGGCGGCCGAGGGCGCCGCACATCTGCCGCTGTCGGGCGCGACCCATCGCGCAACGCGGCGGACGGTCAGTTGCGGCAGCAGGATCGCGCTTGATTTGATGCTCGACGATGACGGGCGCGTGCGCGACGTCGGCTACGACCTCCACGCCTGCGCCTTCGGCCAGGCTTCGTCGGCCCTGTTCGCGCGCGGTGCCCGCGGTCGTTCGGCCGCGGAGATCACCGCCGCGCGCGACGAATTGAAGCGCTGGCTGGCGGGGGACGGCGCTCCCCCCGAGTGGCCAGAAATCGGCGAACTCGCGGCGGCGGCTCGCGCGCTCCCCGGGCGTCACGGGGCCGTCACACTCCCGTTCGATGCCGCGGTCGACGCGCTGGCCGACCCGGCGGCCGCCACCGACGACGCGAGCGTCGCACCATGACCGCGGGTGTCCTCGAACTGACCGTCCTGCTTGGCGCGTCGGTGCTGTTCGTCATGATCTTTCGCAGGCTCGGACTCGGCGCCGTGCTCGGCTACCTCATTGCCGGAGCGGTCGTCGGCCCGTTTGGGCTGGGCCTCGTCGGCGGCGGCGAGGAAAAGATGCAGGTCGCCGAGATCGGCATCGCCATGCTGCTGTTCCTCGTCGGGCTCGAACTCAACCCGACGCGGCTGCTCCGTCTCAAGCGTGAGATTTTCGGACTGGGGCTGGCGCAGTTGGTGGTCACCGCCGCGGCGCTCGCGGTGGGTCTGTGGCTGGTGACGGGCTTTACCACGTCGGCCATCGTCGCACTCGCGCTGGCGCTGGCGCTGTCATCCACCGCGCAGGTCCTCCCTGGTCTGCGCGAAAGCGGGCGCATCAACACCCCCGACGGCGAGCGAGCCTTTTCGATCCTGCTGATGCAGGATCTGTCCCTGATCCCGATGATCGCGATCATTGGCGCGATGACCCGTGATCCGGGCGTCGGCCCCGGAACGCCAATGTGGCAGCAATTGGCGCTGACCGTCGCTGCGGTGATGGGTCTGGTGCTCGCAGGGCGCTTCCTCCTCAACCCGCTGCTCCGGATCGTCGGGCGCATCGGCGAGCGCGAGCTGTTCGTGCTGGTCGGGCTGGCGACTGTGCTTGCCGCTTCGGCGCTGATGCACGCGCTGCACCTGTCGACCGCGCTCGGCGCGTTCATCGCCGGGGTGATGCTCGCCGACTCGCCCTATCGGCACGAGCTGGAGGCAGACGTCGAACCGTTCCGCTCGCTGCTGCTTGGCCTGTTTTTCCTCGCCGTCGGGATGGTGCTCGACCTCGACGTCGTCGCGGCGCGGCCATTTGAGGTCATCGGGCTCGCGATCGGCCTCGTCGCAATCAAGACGCTCGCGCTGTGGGTGGTCGCACGCGCGTTCGGGATGCGCCCCTATGCCGCGCTCGGCATGGCGCTGCTGCTGAGCCAGGGCGGCGAGTTCGCCTTTGTCCTGTTCGCTCAGGCGGGGGATGCGCTGCTGCTCGCGCCGGAGGCGGTGAGCCTGTTCAGCGCGGTCGTCACCCTGTCGATGGCGACCACCCCCTTCCTGATGATGCTCGGTCGCCGGCTGGAAGCGCGCGTGGTGCGCAGCGGCGCCGACCTCCCCGGTCCGCAGAACGCCGCGCCGTCGGAAGTCATTCTCGTCGGCTATGGTCGCTTCGGGCAGATCGTGGCGCAGGTGCTGCACGCCGCCGACCTCGCGCTGACGCTGATCGATTCGAAAGCCGAACAGATCGAACTGTCACAGCGCTTCGACACCAAGGTCTATTACGGCGACGGGTTGCGGCTCGACGTGCTGCGCCATGCGGGGGCGGACAGCGCGGCGGCAATCATCCTGTGCATTCGCAACCCCGACATCGGGCCGGAGCAGCTGCTGGCGATCCGACGCGCCTTTCCGCAGGCCCGCCTGTTCATGCGCATGAACGACCGGCGGCAGCAATTGGCGCTGGCAGAAGTGGACCTCGCCGGCCGCGTGCGCGACACGTTCGAAAGCGCCATCACGCTCGGCCGCAAGGCGCTTGCCACGCTCGACTTCAACGACGACGAGGTGGACGATATCGAGGCGGCGGTGCGCCAGCTCGACAAGGCGCGGTTCGAGGAACAGGCGCGATCGGGCGATCTGGCCGCGGCATCGCATCTGCGCTTCACCGAAGAACGTCGCGGCCGCCCGCAGGAGGTTCTCGACAAGCTCCTCGGCCGTCGGGGCCGCGAGGGTGCGGTGGAGGAACGGTCGTGATGCCATCACCGCGACGACTGGCCGGGGCGGGCGCGCTGCTTGCGGCGGTGGCGATCGCCGCTGGCGCCTTTGGCGCGCATGCCGCCCGCGATACGCAGGCGGCGGAGTGGCTCCGCACCGCCGGTCTCTATGCGCTTGTGCATGGCGCGGCGGGGACAGCGCTTGCCGAGCGTCACCCGCGCGCGACGATGCTGCTGCTGGTCGGGGCCGCATGGTTCGCGGCGACGCTCGTGGTGCTGGCGCTGGGCGGGCCGCGCTGGCTTGGCGCGCTCACGCCGATCGGCGGGGTGGCGATGATCGTTGGCTGGCTGGCGATCGCCTACGTGCGCGTCGCAGCGCCGCGACGGCAGCGTTCGGAGCAATAGACGACGCGCTCCCAGTCGCGCGCCCATTTCTTGCGCCAGGCGAAGGGGCGCGCGCAGGCCGGGCAGATTTTCGTCGGCAGGTTCGATTTGGCGACGCCGTTGGGCATCAGCGGAGCCGGTCGAGCAGCTCGGCCGCAACGTCGAGCCCGACCGCGTCGGTCATGAAGGCGTTGCCGATCCCCCGGGCGAGGATCAGCGGCACCCGTCCCCCGCTCGCTTTCTTGTCGTACGCCATGTGCGCGACGAGCGTTGCACCGCTCGCGTCGATGCCGGTCGCACGCGGCGTGGTGGGCAGGCCAGCCGCGGCAAGGTGAGCGATCACGCGATCCGCATCCGCGGCCGCGCACAGGCCGAGCGCCTGCGACAGCGCAAAGGCGACGGCGGTTCCCGCCGCGACGGCCTCGCCATGGCGCAGGCGCTCGGGGTCGAACCCCGCCTCCGCCTCCAGCGCGTGGCCGAACGTGTGGCCGAGGTTCAGCAGCGCGCGCTCGCCGGTCCGCTCGTGCGGATCGCGCGCGACGATCTCCGCTTTCCCGGCAATGGCGGCAGTGATGGCATGCCTGAGCGCGTCCGGGTCGCGTGCGAGCACCGCCGCGACCGACCGTTCGAGCCAGTCGAACAGGACTGCATCGCCGATCAGTGCGATCTTCGCGATCTCCGCGTAACCGGCGCGAAGGTCGCGATCTGGCAGGGTGTCGAGCGCGGTCGGATCGACCAGCACGGCGGACGGCTGGTGAAAGGCGCCGACCATATTCTTGCCGGCGCGGGTGTTGATCGCGGTCTTTCCGCCAACGCTCGAATCGACCTGCGCGAGGAGCGTGGTCGGGATCTGCACGATGCCGACGCCGCGCTTCACCAGCGCCGCAGCGAGCCCGGCGAGGTCGCCGACGACGCCGCCGCCCAGCGCGAGGATGGTCTCACGTCGCTCCACCCGCGCGTCGATCAGCGCTTCGCACAGCGTTTCGAGCCCGCGCCAGCTCTTGGCCCCCTCCCCCGCTGGGAGGATGACGGGTTCGACCGCCACGCCGCTGCGGGCGAGGCTGCGCGACAGCCTGGGCAGTTGCAGCGGCGCGACCTGTTCGTCGGTGACCACGACCGCCCGGCGGCCGAGCCAGGGTCGCAACAACTCGTCGGCGCGGTCGAGCCCGCCGGGCGCCACGACGACATCATATGCGCCGCTGTGCAGCGCGACCGCGATGCGCGTGTCCGCCGTCACGCCGCATTCGCCCGCAATTGGCGCAGCGCTGTGACGATCAGCCCCACCGTGTGACCATGCGGCCCCTCCCCCGCGGCGACGCGCACATGCGCCTCCGCATAAGCGTCGCGACGCTTGTCGAGCAGGTCCGACAGCACGGTGCGCGCATCCTTTCCACGCAGCAGCGGTCGATGATCGCGCCGCGAGACGCGTTCGACCAGCACGTCGAGCGGCACGTCGAGCCATACCGTCAGCGACTGTTCGTTGAGGAGCGCGCGGGTGTCGGGCTGCACGAACGCCCCGCCCCCGGTCGCGAGCACGCCGTGGCCCTCGTTGAGCAGACGCGCGATGACCCGCCGTTCGCCGTCGCGGAACGGACCTTCGCCATGCCGCGCGAACATCGTGTCGATCCCCATCCCCGCCGCCAGTTCGATCGCGTCGTCAGCATCGATGAAGCTGCGCCCGAGCCGCTGGGCGAGGCGGCGCCCGACGCTGCTCTTTCCCGCACCCATCATGCCGACCAGCGCGATCGGTCGCAGATGGAGGGGAGCGGGCGGCGGCAGCATGACGCAAGCGGCTGTAGCGCGCAGCGGCCCGCCCCGTCACCCCATGCGCTTCCATCCCCTGCTGCCACGCGCTAAGCGAGCGCGATCGGCAGAAGGTGCGCGCGCGTGGCGAAACGGTTGTTGACGGGGTTGATGGCGGGCAGTGCCGGTATCGCGCTGCTGTTCGCGCTGCCCGTTCACGGCCAGGAATCGATTCTGCCGCCGGGCTTCGGCCAGCCGAAGGCGACGCCCGCTCCCAGCCCGACCCCCGCGCCGCGTCCCACGCCAGCGCCACGATCGACGCCAACGCCTGCACCGCGGCCGACGCCCGCCCCGCGCCCCGCGCCGACACCCACGCCGGCACCGACCCCCGCGCCGACACCGCAAATTCCCGACTATAGTCCGCAGCCCGAAGCACCGGCGGCGCCGTCCAGCGAAGGTGGCTTCCGCACGCTGCCGCCGCCGCCATCGGCCTACACCGGCGGCAGTCCGCGCGGCAGCGACGAGGGCGTCTCCGAAAGCGACAGCCTGACCCCCGAGGAGGAGGCCGCCGCGCTGCTGCCGCCGCCCCCGCCGCGCTACGATCTGCCGCCCGGTTCGCGCCGCCTGCTGACGCGCGTCGGCGTGCTCGACGAAGCGAACGGCGGTCTCGACCCGTTCGCATTTGGATCGCGGGGCGATTATCTCACCCGGCTGATCGACGGGATCGACCAGCCGCTGGTGTCACGCTGGGGGGTGATCCTGCTTCGCCGCGCTTTGCTGACCGCGGCCGACACGCCGCCCAACGTCAACGGCGCGGATTTCGTCGCGGCGCGCGCACAGCTCCTGCTGCGTCAGGGCGAAGCGATCGGCGCCCGCTGGCTGGTGCAGTCGGTGGATGTCGACCGCGCCACCCCGCGCCTCAAGGCGGCGGCGCTCGACACCGCGCTCGCGACCGCCGATCCCGCGCTCGCCTGTCCGTGGGCCGCAGCGCTCGCGGGGAGCAACGGGCGATGGGGGCTGATCGCGGGCATGTGCAGCGCGATGCAGGGTGAGAACGGCCCCGCCTCTGCCGCGGTCGAGCGCGCCCGTCGTCGGCAGGGCATCGCCGGCGCCGACCTGAAGCTCGCGGAAAAGGTCATCGGCGCCGGGACCAACAGCCGTCGCTCGGCGATCGTGCGCTGGGACAATGTCGACGTCCTCAACCCGTGGCGCTTCGGCCTTGCGGCAACGACCGGCGCGCCCATTCCCGGCGCGACGTGGGAGCGCACCCCCGCGGCGATCAAGGCGTGGGCGGTGCAGTCGCCGATGCTGTCGGTCGGTGAGCGGCTGGCGCTGGCGCCGGTCGCCGCGACGTTGGGCACGCTGTCGTCGTCCGCCTGGCCGCAACTGGTCGCGCTGGCGGTCGATCAGCGCCCGATCGGGGTTCAGATCGAACCCGGCGAGCCGGACCGCGACAATCCCGCCCCCGTGCCGCTGGCTTTGGATGAAGAGGCGCAGCGGACTTTGGCCAATCGCGTGCGGGTCGCCTTTGCCGGCCGCACCTACGGCGACCGCCTGACGGCCATCGCGACGTTGCAGGGCGAATATGATTATGCCGGCGCGGTGCTGACCGCCGAAGCAGCGGCGCGCATTCCTCCTGCGACCCTCCCCACGGAGGACGTCGACCGGCTGCTCCGAGCGATGTTCGCAGGCGGGCTCGATCGCAATGCGATGGCCTGGGCGGAGCAGACGCGGGTGGGCACGGCGGGCTGGGCGATGCTCGCGGTCGGCTCGCCCCGACCGCTGAGCAATGTCACCGCTCGCCAGGTCGGTAGTTTCGCGAGCGACGATCCGAGCCGCGACGAGCATCGCACCAAGCTGCTCGCCGCAGCGCTTACCGGGCTCGGGCGGGTCAACGGCGACGTCGCCCGCAACCTCGCGGAGGAATATGGGCTTGCGCTCGGCACCGACAGCCGCTGGACGCGCGCCATCAGCGACGCCGCCTCGCGCGGCGAACGCGGCGTCGTCGCCGTGCTGGTCGCGGCCGGGTTGCAGGGCCGCGACTGGAGCGGGGTGCCGCCCTACCACTTTTACCACATCACGCGTGCGCTGCGTGCGGTCGGGCTCGAGGGCGATGCGCGCATGATCGCGGTGGAGGCGGTGACGCGCGGGTGAGCCGTTCGCCGGCCGATGCGCCGACGCCGATCGGCGATGACGATGCGGCATTGATCGACCGCTATCTGGAGATGCTGGCGGTCGAGCGGGGTGCCGCCGTCAACAGCCTGTCCGCATATCGCAGCGACTTGATGCAGGCCGCGCGGCTGCTCGGCTCACGCGGGCTCGCGCGGGCGCGCGCGGAAGATTTTCGCGAGGTCGTGACGCGCTGGGCGCGGCTTTCCGCTGCCAGCCAGGCGCGCAAGCTCTCGGCGGTGCGCGGTTTCTACCGCTTCGCGACGGAGGAGGCGCTGGTCGGGGAAGACCCGAGCGTCGAGCTGGTTCGCCCGCGCACGCAGCGCCCCCTGCCCCGTCTGCCGGAGCGGCCGCGGATCGAGGCCATGCTGCGCATCGCTCGTGACCGCACCGCAGCGGGCGACGCGCGCAGCCTCCGCGATCATGCCATCGTCGAGCTGCTCTACGGGTCCGGGCTACGGGTGAGCGAGCTCATCACCCTCCCCCGCAGCGCCATCGCGCCAGGCCGGCCCTACGCCATTGTGCGCGGCAAGGGTGGGAAGGAGCGCATGGTCCCCCTCTCGGCGACCGCCGTCGCTGCCGCTCAGGCGTGGATGGCAACGCTGCCCAAGGCTGAGACGCGGCTTTTCCCCGGGCGCGCGCCGGGAACCCACCTCACTCGCATGCGCGTCTTTCAGCTGGTGCGGGAGATCGCGCTGGCGGCGGGGGTCGACCCGGCGGAGGTCAGCCCGCACGTCTGGCGCCACGCCTTTGCGACCCATCTGCTCGAAGGCGGAGCGGATCTTCGCGCGGTGCAGACGCTGCTCGGCCATGCCGACATCGCGACGACCGAAATCTATACCCATGTCGAACGCGCGCGATTGGTGAAGCTGGTGCACGATTTGCACCCGCTCGCCGACGGCAACCCCGCCGATGCGGTCGCCGCAAAGGACGCCGCGCGCGATTGACGCTGCCGCACCCCCCGCCTAACCCCCCGCGGCATGGCGAGCCCGCTCGAATTCGAAAAGCCGTATCTGACGCTCATCCAGCAGATCGAGGCCCTCAAGGCTTCGGGGGCGAGCGATGGCGTCGACATCGACGCGGAGGTCGCGCGCCTGGAGGCGAAGGCGCAGACCGCGCTGCGGGACGCCTACACCCGCCTCACCCCCTGGCAGAAGACGCAGGTGGCGCGCCATCCGCAACGGCCCCGATTTCTGGGCATCGTCGATGCGATGTTCGACGATTTCCTACCGCTGGCGGGGGATCGCAATTTCGCCGACGATCGCGCCATCCTCGGCGGGCTCGCGCGCATGGGTGACCGGCGCATGGTGGTAATGGGCCACGAAAAGGGGCACGACACCGCCAGCCGGCTGCACCACAATTTCGGCATGGGCAAGCCCGAAGGCTATCGCAAGGCGATCCGGCTGATGGACCTCGCCGACCGTTTCGGCCTGCCGGTGCTGTCGCTGGTCGACACCTCGGGCGCGTTTCCCGGCGTCGAGGCGGAAGAGCGCGGGCAGGCTGAGGCCATCGCCCGTTCGACCGAACGCGGGCTCGAACTGGGCGTGCCGTTCGTATCGGTCATCGTCGGTGAAGGTGGTTCGGGCGGCGCGATTGCGCTGGCAGCGGCGGACCGCGTGTTGATGCTCGAACATGCGGTCTATGCGGTGATCTCGCCGGAAGGTTGCGCATCGATCCTGTGGCGCACCGCGGACAAGGCGCCCGACGCAGCGGCGGCGATGAAGACCACCGCGCAGGACCTGAAAGCGCTCGGCGTCATCGATGCGATCATCCCGGAGCCGGTGGGCGGCGCGCATCGCGACCCCGCCGCGACGATCGCTTCGATCGCGCAGGCCGTATCGACCGCCTTCGATGATATCGGCGATATGCGGGGTGAGGCCCTGCGCACCGCGCGCGGCGAGAAATTTCTCGCCATGGGGCGCGCCGTCGGCACAGCCTGACGCTTCGCCGTCACCGGGGGAAGCCCGCTCTCCTTGCCCCTCCCAACGTCGGGTGAACAGGCGGATCAGGAACCGCTCATCCCTGTTGCGCTTTTATCGCTGCAATGGGCCGCCAATGCGGGGCGAGGGAGATTTGGGGATGATGTCGTACAAGGCGCGCGCAATGATCGGCGCGATGGCGATGGCGAGCGTGGTCGTGGTGCCCGCCGCGGCGCAGACGCGGAGCGGTGGGGTCCAGCCCTTCACGCAGTCGGAGCGCCAGCAGGGTGCGCAGGCGCACTCGCAGATCCTCGCCGAGATGGGCGGCGCGATGACCGGTCGTGCGGCAGACTACACCCGCCAGGTCGGGCAGAACATCTCCGTCCAGTCCGGTCTGTCGACCGCTCGCAGCGACTTTAACGTCACGCTGCTCGACTCCGCGGTCAACAACGCCTTCGCTCTTCCCGGCGGCTATGTGTACGTGACGCGGCAGCTGATGGGGCTGATGAACAACGAGGCGGAGCTGGCGGGCGTGCTGGGGCACGAGGTCGCGCACACCGCCGCCCGGCACGCGCGTCAGCGGCAGAGCGCGGCGACGCGCAACGGCCTGCTCGGCATTGCCGGCACCGTGCTCGGCGGACTGCTGGGGAACAATGGCGGGCTGCTCGGCGCGCTGGGGCGCGGGTTGCAGCAGAATTCGATGCGTGCGGCGCAGGTCGCGACGCTTGGCTTCTCGCGCAGCCAGGAAACGCAGGCCGATGATCTTGGCATCCAGTATCTGGCGCGGGCGGGTTACGATACGCGCGCGCTGTCGACGATGCTCGCCAGTCTCGCTGCGCAGAATGTCCTCGATGTCCGCTCGTCGGGCCGCGACGCGCGCGATGTTCCCGAATGGGCGAGCACGCACCCGGATCCCGCCTCCCGCGTACAGCGCGCGCTGCAGCAGGCGCAGCGCATGGGCGGCGTCGGCGGGCGGACCAATCGCGACGAGTTCCTCAACGCGCTCAACGGAACGCTCTACGCCGATGACCCCGCGCAGGGCGTGATCGAAGGGCGCGATTTCCTGCACCCCGACATGCGCCTCGCCTTCACGGTGCCGCAGGGGTTCGGCATCGGCAATTCGCCCGCTGCAGTGAACGTGAGCGGGAATACCGGCCAAGCGCAGTTCACCACGCTCGGCAGCCAGGGGGGCCGCGACCTCGACACTTATGTCGCGCAGGTTTTCCGTCAGATCGCCGGGGGCCAGCAGGGTCAGCAGAGCCAGCTCAACATTCCACAGCCGCGCCGCACGACGATCAACGGCCTTCCTGCCGCCTATTCGATGACTCGTGCCAATACGCAGAACGGGCCGGTGGACGTGACGGTTGTCGCCTATGACTTCGGCAACCAGATCTACCATTTCCAAGCACTGACCCGCGCCGGTAGCGGGACGACGTTCGACACGATGTTCAACAGTGTCCGGCGGCTGTCGCCCAACGAAGCCGCCGCAATCCGGCCGCGTCGGATCGAGGTGGTGACGGTGCCGCGCACCGGCGGCAATGTGCAGACCTATGCTGCGCGGATGGCCTATCGCGATTATCACGCCGAGCGTTTCCGCGTGCTCAACGGGCTCCCCGCGAACGCTACGACGCTGGCCCCGGGAACGCGCGTCAAGGTCGTGACCTACGGCACCCGCTAGAGGGCAGCCTGCGACGCGCAAACAGAGAAGGGCGGCGCTCCTGCGAGCGCCGCCCTTCACGTAACTTCCCGAAAGGGGAAATTACTTCATGTTGTCCGCCGCCTTGTTGAAGGTGGTCTTGATGTTGGTGCCGACGGTCGTGAAGGCGGTCACGCCGGCCACCGCGATGAGAGCGGCGATGAGGCCATATTCAATGGCGGTCGCACCCTTCGAATCGCGAAGCAGCTGCTTGAAACGGATCATATCCCTGTCTCCTGTAAGTAACTCACTCACCCGGTCGAAGGATGGAACCACCGCCTCGACATGGCCGGAACTAGGAGCGCTCGGTTGATAAATGGCTAACGCGCGGTGGGGCTTCTGCCGATTTTGATGCGCTTAGCTCATGTTGGCGACGACCGTGTCCTTGATGAAGGTCCAGATTTCGATCGCACGGCCGCTGAACAGCTGGATCGCGCTCATCGCCGCGAGCGCGATCAGCGCTAGGATCAGCCCATATTCGACCGCCGTCGCGCCCGTCTGATCAGACGCCACGCGTTCGATCGACATTCTCTTCGCCATTCCCCACCCCCGTCATGCCACGCTCACCCGCGTCCACTATCCGGCAAATGGATTAAAAAACGCGAACGATCGCATCGATATGGCGGTTCAGTAGGGCGACACCGGTGGGGGGCGCACGCCCCGGCCGCCGCCAGGCGTGGGGCCGATGCCGGCGAAGTGAATGATCCGCAGGCGATCGACACGCTGCTCCAGCTCGCTCGACAACGCCTGCGCGGCGCTGCGCGAGAGGGGGTGCATCTCCGCCATCACATTGCCGAGCGCCGCGGCGCGCAGCTGCGCCGCCCGAGTCCGGAGCGAGGCCGGCGCAAGCTCGAACATGTCGACGTCGACCACCGGCGAGCCAAACCCGACCCGCAACATCAGATCGGACATCGCAGCCAGACCGAGCTGCGGATGCATGCGCGCGACGCGCCGGCCCTGCTCGACGCGCGCCAGCCCTTCGCGCATTGCCGGGAAACTGCCGTCGCCGACGCAGGCCCCGAGCAGCAACCCTTCGGGCGCGAGTGCCAGCCGCGCCCGCAGCAGTGCCGACGGCACGTCATCGACGCTCTCCAGCCCGCCCGGCCATATGACCAGGTCGTAGGCACCGGGCTCCACGTCCAGCGCTGCCTCCTGCTGGCTTAGCGCCGCGCGCTGCGTGGCGACGTCGGGCGAGGGTTCGACCACGTCGACGGCGATGCCCTGCCGCTCGAGCGTGCTGCGCAGATCGGGCAACAGCGCCCCAATCAGGAGGGCGCGTCGAAAAGTGACGCGATGATCCGCGAGCCGATCGAGCAGATCATCGGCGAGCTGCGGCAGGATGGCGAACGTATCACCGCCGCGTGCGATCATCCGCGTGGCCCGCGTGCGCGCCTGACCGCGGCGTCGCGGGTCGAACAGCATGGGTCGGTCTTCCATCGCGGCGCTTGTGGCGTTCGGACGGCCGGGTCACAAGCGGCGCGTGACCGCCGCGCCCATATCACCAACGACGCCATCGTGGATGAGCCGCGCGCTGGTGCCGCTCGACCGGCTTGGCGGCGCGGTCATCGCCCTGTTCGACCTTGTCCTGCCCCACCGATGCGCGCGCTGCACCGCGACCATCGCCGACGGTCCCGGCTTTTGCACCGAATGCTGGCGAGTGATCGACTGGCTCGACGGACCCGCCTGCTCGCGCTGCGGCATCCCCCTGCCGGTGGCGGTCAATGCCGACGCGACCTGTGGCGGATGCCAGACCCAGCCGCCGCCCTACACGCGGGTGCACGCGGCCATCGCCTACGGCACGGCAGCGCGCACGCTGGTGCTGAAGCTCAAATATGGGCGGCGCATCGGCATCGCGCGGCTCCTCGCGCGGCTGATCGCGAACCGCCTGCCGGCCGATCCGTCGGACGCAGCCCCGTTGATCGTTCCCGTCCCCCTGTCGCGCGCCCGGCTGTGGCGGCGTGGTTTCAATCAGGCGCTGCTGATCGCCGAACGGCTCGCCACGCTGCGCAAGGGAGAGCTCTCGCGCGACCTGTTGCGTCGCAAAGGCGGCGGCGAATCGCAGCGCGGGCTGACCCGCGCCGCGCGCGAGCAGCGCATGAAAGGTGCGTTCTACCTCGACCCCAGGCAGCGTGAGCGGCTTCGCGGACGCCGCGTCTGGCTGGTCGACGACGTGTTCACCAGCGGCGCGACTGCTCGGGCCGCGGCGCGCGTGCTGCGGCGCGGTGGCGCGGCGAGCGTGGAGGTGGTGGTGTTCGCACGCGTGCTCGACGGGCGCGGCGATCGGTGACCGGGTCGTTGACGATCCTTCCCCCGCCCTCATATCAGTCCGGCGACAACAGGGAGCAGCAAGCGTGGCGAAGGTCGAAATCTATTACAAATCATGGTGCGGCTATTCGCAGCGCGCGCTGCGCCTGCTGACGGAGAAGGGCGTTCCGTTCGAAAAGTTCGACATCGAACAGTCGACCGAGCGCCGCGACGAGATGCTTCAGCGCGCCAATGGTCGCACCACCGTGCCGCAAATCTTCATCGACGATCGGCATATCGGCGGCTGCGACGACCTGGTCGCACTCGACCGCGACGGCAAGCTGGACGCGATGTTGTCCGGGGCATGATCCTTTACGACCTGCAATGTGATGCGGGTCACCGGTTTGAAGCGTGGTTCCGGTCCTCGGCCGATTTCGACCGGCAGGCCGAACGCCGGCTGCTGTGCTGCGCGGTCTGCGGCACGAGCGACGTGGAAAAGGCGGCGATGGCGCCCGCGCTGCACGGCACCTACGCCGAGCAGCGCCCGCTCGCCGCACCGGCGGGGGCGGACGCCGGCAATCGCCCGCCGCCCACGGTGGCGGATCGCAAGACCCTCCACGAACTTGCCGCACGCATCGCCGAACATCAGGCGATGATGCTGCCGCAATCGCGGTGGGTGGGCGACGATTTCGCGCGTGAGGTGCGGGGCGTGGCAGGCGACGCCACGCCGGCCGGCGATACCAGCTCACCTGCCCCTGCTCGACCGGCGCCAGCCGCCATGCCCGCGATCCACGGACGCGCCACCCCGGATGAGGTCGCGGAACTGATCGAGGAAGGGCACGCCGTCGTGCCTCTTCTCGCGCCGTTCACGCCCCCCGACCGCGCGCATTGACGGGCCTCCCCGCGGCTTGCGCGCCGCCGTCGCAGCCCCTACCCGCCGCGGCGGGCGCCCGTAGCTCAGCAGGATAGAGCATCAGATTCCTAATCTGAGGGCCGTGGGTTCGAATCCCGCCGGGCGCGCCAGATCGCATCGACGGAGAGGTCCTGGTGCGAGGCGCGAACTTTGTCGCGCGGCCCCCCTCCCCGCGGGATGGGCAAGATTTTATTTACGGCCGGCGTGGCATGATCGGGTTGATGAATTTCATGCCCTCTCCCCCCGTCGATGCCCCCCAGCGCGAGCAGCGGACGTCGAAGCTGATCGTGCTCGCGCTGTCCACATCGCGCGAAAAGCACGCGCGCATCGTGGTGCGGAACGTGTCCCCTCACGGCCTTGGCGCCCGGGGCGAGATCGATCTGCTGCCGTGCGAGCGCGTGACCGTGCATCTGCCCGGCGGGCGCGATGTGGCGGCGACGGTGCGCTGGGCGCGAAACGGGAAGTTCGGACTGGCCCTTGATGAACGGGTCGACCCGGCATCGCTGCAAACTCGGGCCGCCGCGTCACCGACCGACCTTCGCAGTCGCGACGAATCGATGGAATTCGTGCCGATGAAGATCCGTCCCGTGGAAGGCGGCAGGACCGGCTTCAAGCGCAGTCATCGCGACCAGGTGCTGGCCAGCGCCCAAGACAAGGGCGGCTCCATCTCCGAATGGATCGAGCGCGGATAATCGCCGCGACCGGATACGCGCAAGCGTTCGAACGCGTCTGAACCCATTCGCCATCGGTGCGTTGATCGCGCCGGACAGGCTGAGGGAGGACGGGTGCCATCGTCGATGACCAGGACAATCGCGAACTGGTGGCGGTTTTTTGGAAGTCGCTCGAAAATAGCCGCACGGTGATGCTGGGCGTGGTCGGCGCGCAGAACGGGGCGCCCGCCGATGACGGCGCAATTGCGCGAGGTCGATGGCGCGGACACCGACCCTGAAATCTTTTCTTCGCGAGCCGTAGCGAAGGCGTCGGCAGCGATGTGCTGGCCACAGCGGGCGCGCGCGCCATCGCCGCCTTTTCCGCCAAGGACCATGGCATTTTCGCGTCGATTCACGGGCCGCTGAACATTGTCGAGGATCGCGCGACGATCGACGAACTATGGTCGCCGATGGCCGCGATCTATTACAAGGATGGCCGCGAAGACCCCGATCTCCTGCTGCTTCGGCTCGACGCCGGCGACGTCAGCTTGTGGCGGTCCGACACCTCCGGTTTCCTCAAATCGATCGCATACAAGGTCATGGGCCGCGACGGAGGTCGCGCCAATCCCGAGGATCGGGCCGACGTAACCCTGTAACCAGGACCTTCCCGTTAACCGGCGGGCGGCGGTGCAACAGGGCGCCGCCGCCCGACCCGCGGTTCAACGCGCGACGCGGTCGCTCGCGCCGAGCTGATCGAGCATGAAGGTGATATATTCCGCCTGCTCACCGAAGCGGCGCAAACGACCGGACCGCCCGCCGTGCCCCGCCTCCATGTTGGTCCGGAACAGCAGCGGGTTGCTGTCGGTCTTCACATGGCGCAGCGCCGCCACCCACTTGGCCGGTTCGAAATACTGGACCTGGCTGTCGTGCAGCCCGGTGGTCACGAACATCGCCGGATAGGCCTGCGCCCTGACATTGTCGTACGGACTGTAGCTCAGCATATAGTCGTACGAAGCGCGGTTGGCCGGGTTGCCCCATTCATCATATTCGCCAGTCGTCAGCGGGATCGACGCGTCGAGCATGGTCGAAACGACGTCGACGAAGGGCACGTGCGCGACGATCGCCTTGTAATCCTGCGGCGCCATATTCGCGACCGCGCCCATCAGCAGCCCGCCCGCACTACCGCCCATCGCCGCCACGCGATCGGGCGCGGCGTAGCGGTTGGCGACCAGCCAGCGGGTGACGTCGATGAAATCGGTGAAGCTGTTCTTTTTGTTAAACATCTTGCCCTGGTCATACCAGGCGCGACCCATTTCTTGACCGCCGCGGATATGTGCCAGCGCGATCACCACCCCACGATCGGCGAGGCTGATCTGATAGGTCGAAAGCGCAGGGTCGCTCGACATGCCGTAGCTGCCATAGGCGACCTGCAGCATCGGCGCGGTGCCGTCGCGCGGCGTCCCGCGGCGGTAGAACAGCGACACCGGAACCCGCGTCCCGTCGCGTGCGGTCGCCCACACGCGTTCGGAGGCATAGTTGGCCGGGTCGTACGTGGGCACCGGTTGGACCCGCATCACCCGGCGTTCGCCCGTTGCAATATCCACGTCGTAGATCGTCGCCGGCGTGTTCATCGCCGTATAGACGTAACGCAGCGTGTTCGCGCCCGCCTCGCGGTTGTCGCCGATGCTCATGGCATAGGCGCTGTCGTTGGCGTCGATGACCCGGCTCGACCCGTCGTTGTTGAGGATGCGCAGCCGCTTCACCCCGCCGACGCGCTCGTTGATGGCGACGAAGCGATCGAACGGCTGCACGCTGTCGATGAAGGCCGTCTCGCTCGGCGCGACGAGGTCGCGCCAGGCGGACGGCCCGCGGGCGATGTCGGTCGTGGTGTAGAGCCTGTAATTGGGCGCGCCGCGGTTCGATCGGATCACCCAGCGGCCGGCGGCGTGGTCGACATCATAGAGGTGGTCGCGCGTTCGCGGCGCGACGACGGTCCAGGTTCCGGGGTTAGCGGCGGGGGTGCAACGGCTCTCCGCCGACACGGTGCTCTGCACGCCGATGCAGATATACTGGTCATCGATGGTCTTGCCGATGCCCATGTAAAAGGTTTCGTCGCGCTCCTCATAGACGAGACGATCGGCGCTCGCCGGGGTGCCGAGCACGTGCGCCTTCACGCGCTTGGACAGCAGCGTCACCGGATCTTTCTCGACGTAGAAGATCGTGCGGCTGTCGCCTGACCAGACGAAGTTCGGCTCGACGTTTTCGACGGTTTCGGCGAGATCGCGGCCGGTCGAAAGATCGCGAAACCGCAACGTATATTGCCGCCGCCCGACGCTGTCGTCAGCATAGGCGAGGATGCGGTCGTTGGGCGCGACCTCATAATCGCCGACGCTGTAATAGCCCTTGCCCGCGCCCATCGCGGCGACGTCCAGCAAGATCTGCTCGGGCGCATCGAGGCTGCCGCGGCGGCGGGCGTGGATCGGATAGTCGGCACCAGGCGCAAAGCGGCTGTAGTAATAATAGCCGTTCTCGAGCGTCGGCAGCGACGCCTCGTCCGGCTGAACGCGGGCGGTGAACTCCTGCACCAGGCGGTCGCGCAGCGGCGTCAGGCGCTGCATCATCGCGTCGGTGTAGCTGTTCTCGGCGCGAAGATAGCCGAGCACCTCCTCGCTCTGCCGCGTATCGTCACGCAGCCAGTAATAGGGATCGTTGCGGCTCGCACCGAAGGGCGCGGTCACCGCATGATCGCGACGCGCGGCGACCGGCGGGACGGGAGCGGTAGCGGTGCTGGCCGATGTCTCGACGGCGGTCGGCGGAGGCGGCGCGCTCGCGACATCCTGCGGCGCATAGGCACAGCCGCCAAGCGCCAAGGCGGCGGAACTCACCCCAACCAGAAACAAGCGCGTCATTGTGCAACCCCTCCACCCATGCGTCGCGCAGAACGCTAGGCGAGAGCGCGCAAAAGGCAACGCTCTGATGGCGAATTCACGCGCTCAAGACGGGCGCGGCGGCGCGATCCGGGTCCATTCCTGGCTCTGGCAGATGATCCCGCCGAGAACGCAGCCGGCAATCGTCAGCCGATCCGGGCTGCGCTGGCGGATGTGACTGCCGTAGGTATTGCCGTTGTCCGGCACGAACACCCGCCCCGACCAGCGGTTCGCGCCCGTGCGACGATAGTCGCGCAAGAGTGACGTGCCGATGAGGTTGGGTGTGCCGTTTTCGCGCGCGTCCTGCTTGGCGCTCTCGCTCGCCCAGATCACCGTGCCGCACAGCCGGTTGTCGCCGCAGGGCGTCGCCCGCACCGTGACCGTGCGCTTCGGGTTCTGCCAATCGCCGTAGGGGCTGAAGTCCGCGCCGCGCTGCGACTGCGCCATAGCGGCGCTGCCGAACGTCGCCGCGACCGCCGCTGCGGCCCACAGCGCCTTCTTCGCAATCCTCATGTCGTTCGCTTTCCTGTCTGTCTCTACCTCTTCCCTCGCCGCGCCGAGGCGCGGACCGGGGATGCTTCAGCCTCGCATCTTGCCACAAAGCGCGTGGCAGTGCGATGAACGGCGCAGATGTCGGATGGTACGGATGGCGAATGAGCCGGGCAGGCGGCCCGTGGTGACACAGACCCGGTCACGCGGGGGAGGCACCCCGATGCTTGCCGGAGTGCGCGTGCTCGACCTCACGCAGTTTCTGCCGGGCCCGATGATGACCCTCGCCATGGCCGATCAGGGGGCTCGCGTGCTGAAGGTCGAGCCGCCCGCCGGCGACCCGGCGCGCACGCAGGGACCGTTCGAAGCCGGGCACAGCATCTGGTTCCGCCAGCTCAACCGCGGCAAGCGCCAAGCGACGCTCGACCTCAAAAGCGACGCGGGCCGCACCGCCATGACCCGGCTGATCGCCGAAGCCGATGTGCTGGTCGAGGGGTTTCGCCCCGGCGCGATGACGCGGCTCGGCTTTGATGCCGAGCAGGCGCACGCCATCAACCCGCGGTTGATCTATGCCTCGCTCACCGCCTTCGGACAGACCGGCGAGCGCGCCCATCACCCGGCGCACGACATGGTCGTTCAGGCGCTTGCGGGGTTTCTGGCGGTCAACGACTCAGCGGACGGCACGCCGGTGGTGCCCGGTGTCGCGAGCGCCGACCTCGCCGCCGGCCTCACCGCACTGTCGGCGGTTGCGATGGCGCTTTTCGCGCGGGAAAGGACGGGCGAGGGCGCCGTGCTCGACATCGCCATGTTCGACAGCCTGCTCCCGTGGATGGCCCACACCGCCGGAAGCGCCATCGCCGGCGGGTCGGCGCCGCGATCCGCTTGGCAGCGCTCGCTCGGCGGCGCTGCCTTCTACAACGTCTATCGCACAGCCGACGATCGATATGTCGTGCTGGGCGGGCGGGAGGCGAAATTCGCCCGCGTGCTGCTCGAGGCACTGGGGCGCGCCGACCTCATCCCCCTCGCTGACGAGGAGTCGGACGAGGCGCAGGCGCCGCTGGTCGCGTTCCTGCGCGAAACCTTCGCCCAGCGCAGCCGCGCCGAATGGGAGGCGTGGTTTGAGGACAAGGACGTCGCCTTCGCTCCCGTCCTCGACTTCGCAGAGGCGCTGGCACACCCCGCCGTTGCGGAGCGCGGTTTGTGGGGTGCATCCAATGGCGCGCACCATATCGGCCCCGCCATTGCGCCAGCGACCGGCTGGCAAGCGAGCGAGCCGCCGCCGCTCGGCCCGGTTAACGTGTTGCCCGCGGACCCCTGGTGATGGTTTCGTCGAGCGAGGCCACGGTGAAGCCCCACTTGCGCACGGTCAGGATGTTGCGCGCCACCTGCCCGTCACTGCTGAGCGTCAGCCGCTGATGGACGCGCATGCCGTCCATCGGGAAATCGATCAGCAGAGTGCCCGGCAGCGCGCGTGCACTGACAGGACCGTCGGCATCGGTCAGCGTGCCGCTCCATTGCCCGGGCGATATTTCGCGCAGCGCCCAGCTCCGCGTCCGCTCAGGCTTGGCGCCTTCGCGGATGCGCTGGACGAGGTTGAGCGTTCCGTCGGCGCCCATGCGACCATCGCTGTCGACCTCGACCCGCACCGGCTGCTTGGTCGCCACCCGCAATGTGCCGTTGCCATGGCTGACCCCCGAAAAGAAGCGCACGACGTCGAACGTCGGCGCGGTGCTGGGCGCAGCGGCCACGCGCGGCACGCTCACGCAGGCGGCGAGCGGGATCGCGCAGGACGCGATGATCAGATGACGCAGTGACACGCGACACTTCCTCCTGCTTTCAATCGCGCGACGAGGTGCGCGGACACGTGCTCGATAAACTCGCGCAGCGTGCCATCGGTGCCACCATCTGCCCGAGCGAAGTGGCGCGCTCGATCGATGGCGACGCGTGGCGCTCGCTGATGCCGGACGTGCATGCCGCGGTCGCGGAACTGGCCATCGAGGGGCGGGTTCGACTGAGCTGGAAAGGCCAGCCCCGCACGGTCGCGGACGGTCCCTATCGCATCGGCCACCCGCAACGCGAAACGCCCGCCCCGACCGAAGTCGAGGCGGGCGATTTCCAACCCGGCCGGTCGAGCGGCGCTTAACGCGCGGTCACGACCAGATCGGTGCGACGGGCCGACTGCTGCGCACCGCCGGCGGCATTGTCCGCAACGCCACCACCGCGGCTGTTGACGCGGTTGGCGGCGATGCCGCCTTCAAGCAGCGCCGCTTTCACCGCAGCCGCGCGCTGAACGCTCAGACGCTCGTTGGTTGCGCGGTCACCCTGCGCGTCGGTGAAGCCGACGATGTCGACCTTCACGTTCGGATAGGCCTTCAGGATCGAGGTCAGCGACGCGATCGTGTCGCGGTCCTCGGCGCGGATATTGGCCGACCCGGTGTCGAAGTTGAGCTTGTCGAAGGTGAACGTCCGCGGCGCAGCTTCATTCCCCTGCAGGAAGCGGTTGAGATCGTAGGTCAGCGTGTTCGGCCGCACCTCGATCGTTCCCCCACCCGGCAGGCTGACCCGCTCGGTCGTCGTCGTGGTGGTCGTCGTGCTGGTCGCCGCCGGCACGTTATCCGTGGTCACGGTCGTGGTGCTCGTGTCATCGGCACAGGAGCGCAACAGAAGCAGCAGCGCGAGGGCACCAACACCGGCCAGAACCCATGGCACCCAGTTGAAGCCACGGTCGCGATCGACATGGGTGGTGTGCGTTGCCCCATGGGTGGTGTGGGTCGTGGTGGTGTGATCACGCGCGTCGCGGGTGTCGAACGCGTCCGGCGTGCCGTCGCGGTCGCTGTCACGCGTCAGCGGCGTGCGACCGTCCGCGGCCATGCCGGCGCCAACGCCGGCGGCGCCCGCAGCGGCGGCGTAGCCGGCGCCGGTCGTCCCGTGCGTGTCGTGGCCCAACCCAGTCACGCCGGCGCGCAGGTGAACATGGTCGTCGACCCGGTCGATGTCCGACACGTTGAGGTAATGATGCTGCCCGTCGGGCGAGTCCCGCCGCGTCAGTTTGATGCGGCCGTCTTCGACGTTGTCGACGACACCGACTTGGGTGCCATCGGACCCGATGACCTGCATATGTTTGCGAATGCTGCCGATATCGACCATGGCTTATTCTCCCCATCCGCCGCGAATGACCCGCGGCCATCCCCAAAGCAGTCGCACCGACTCGGCACGATTCAACCCGGCAAAGTCACCAGGATGCAGCACAAACGTTTCGCTGTCGGCGCGGTTCCTGTGCACCCAATAGGTGCCTCGCTCGTTCGGAGGGCTTTCCGGCCTTCAATCTGGAGTGTGAGATGGACGAACCATCGAAGCCGATCGCCGCTGCCGACATCGCGCGCGCGATGCGTGACATGGACATCGCCATGTTTGCGACCCGCGTCGACGGGGCGCTGGCGTCGCGGCCGATGAGCAATAATCGCGACGTCGACTTCGACGGCACGTCGCGGTTCTTCACCCGCGACAGTTCCAACGTCGCGCAGCAGGTCGAAGCCGATCCGGCGGTGATGCTCGACTATTCGGGCGAGGGTCAGTGGCTTTCGCTGCAGGGCACGACAACGCTGGTGCGCGACCGTGAACGGTTTGCCGAACATTGGGTGCCCGATCTCGATCGCTGGTTTGAACAGGGAATCGACACGCCCGATCTGGTGATGATCGAAGTCACGGCGAACCGCGTCACCGCCTGGGGCCGCATCGACGGGGCGGTGGAATTTTGATCCGTCACGACCACCCGGCGCCCAAGTTACCCCGGCCTGGGCGCTGGTGGTCGCGTGACCTCACCAAGACGTTCACCTATCTCGCCGTCCACCTCGCGGTCGGGTTCAGCGTGGCGTACCTGCTGACCGGTTCGGTCGCGATCGCGAGCGGCATTGCCCTCATCGAGCCCGCGGTGAATGCGGTCGCATTCTACTTTCACGAGCGGTTCTGGAAGCGCATCGAAGCAAAGGAATCCGCAACGACGCCGACCCCGCCGCCCGCCGGGGGCCGCACCGACCCAGACCGGCGCGTGGCGATGGACGGATTCGATCCCTGGGTGCTGCACCCCACGCCGGGGCACCGCCTTCGTCCAAACGCGCCGCCGGAGCCCGCGCCACGCGAGCGGCCTTGATCGTACCATCACCACGCCGCCGCCGCCGCTTGCGTGCCGGGCGTTGAAGGCATAGCCGGCCGGGATGTTCGCCTTCGACTTTGATGCCGCCGATCCCACAACGCTGTGGGACGATCTGACCAGCGCCGCCCAAGCGGTGTGCGCCGATGAACCCGACCCCATCGCCAACATGGCCAATGTCGCGGCGCTCCTGTGGCAGGCGTTACCGGACCTCAACTGGGCTGGATTTTATCGCTTCGACGGCCGCGAGCTGGTGCTCGGACCGTTTCAGGGACGCTCCGCCTGTGTCCGGATTGCGCTCGACCGGGGGGTGTGCGGCGCTGCGGCGCGTACGCGCACCACGCAACGGGTCGATGATGTGCACGCTTTCCCGGGGCACATCGCCTGCGACGCCGCCAGTCGGTCGGAGCTGGTCGTGCCGATCGTCCACGAGGGACGGCTGATCGGCGTGCTGGACCTCGACAGCCCCAGCCCCGCACGGTTTGGCGAGGTCGACGCGCGTGGCGCCGAGCGCCTCGTCGCGGCCATCGCGTCGGCGCTGGCCGGAGTCCCGCTGCCCTAAAGCGGGACGAATCTTAACTCTCTCGCCCGGTCGCGGGGATGCGGCCAAAATGCTAACGAGGCGTTAACCAGCCTTCGGGGCAGGAGGGGAGTCGTCGCGTGAAACAATTGGTGCTTTTCGTTGGAGTTGCCGTCGTCGCCGCACTGGCCACCGATGCGCAGGCGCAGCCGACACGCCCTGCCCCGTCCGCGACCGCTTCCCCCACCCGCGTCGTTATCCCGACCGCCGGTATCAGCAGCGAGGTGCGGCCCGACGGAACGCGGGTCGTGCGGCAGGTGCGCGTCATTCGCGATGATGCGGTCAGCCCGCCAATCGTCGATGCCAGCGCCCCTCCCCCGCCGCCGGCGGACATGCGCGGCGGTCGCGTCTGGCGCGATGGCCGCTGGGTCGAAGGCGATTGGAACGGCGGCTGGGATCGCGAAGGCCGGGTGTTCGAGGGCGAATATCGCGGCACCTATGTTCGGGATGGACGTGCGCGCTACGACAGTCGTCGGGTCTATGCGGAGGACCCCTATGGGCGCGTCTATGACCGCCGCGAAGATGGCTTTGGCTGGCGCGGCGACGGTCGCAACGGCTACGACTATGGCGGCGAATACGGCCACGAAGGCTGGGGCTATCGCGAGATCGTGACGCCTGGCGCGCCGATCGTCGTCGAGGAGATCGAAACGACCTATGAAACGGTCGCGCAGCCGGTCGCCGCGCGCGCGCGGGTCGCGACGCGCGCGCGCGTAGCACCGGCCCGCGCACAGCGAGCCGCGCCTGTGCGTCGTTCCGTGCGCCCGCGCTGCGTCTGCCGTTAAACCCTCAAAGCGCGCGCCCAACCCAGCGCACCCGCCCGACGATATCGAGCGTGTCAAGCGCCACGTCCGCTTCATCGGGGAAGTCGGGGTTGTCCGACAGCACCGCGATCCGCCCCTCGGCACACTGGCTGCGCGACAACCGCTTGACGCTGAGCGCGTCGTCACGCCGCAGCACATAGACGGCGTCCCGGCGCTCGGGCACGCGCGCGCCCGCATCGACCAAAATGTCGTCACCGGCGAGGAGCGTGGGCGCCATCGAATCGCCGGTCACCTTGACAATGGTGAGCAGATCGAGCGGCGAGCGGGTCATTTTGCGCAGTTCGCCGATGCTCAGCCCTACGTCGGCCAGCGTGCGTTCGTTGCCGGTGAAGGCGCCCGCCCCCGCCGACACCGCGACGTCGAGCCGAGCCACCCGCGGGGAAGACAAGGGCGCGTCCGATCCGGTCCGCTCACGGAGCAAGGCCTCGTCCATTTCCAGGTACGCCGCCAGCGCGGCGCGATCGCGTTCATCCAGTCGGCGGGGTGTTCCCCGGCGCAGATATTGCTGCACATATGCGGCGTTGCGGCCGATGGAGAGGCTCAACCGTCGCCAGTCCACCCCGCGCGCGGCAGCCGCCTCCTCAAGCGCGCGCCGAGGGTCCCCCCGCGCTGCGGCGGAAAGGTCGAGCGGTGGCGAGCGCAGTCGGCGCCCGCGCCGCGAACCGCTGTCGCCACGCAATACCATCAGAACGGCGCATCATACCGCTAGGAATCTTCCTACGCAACGCACAGGCCGGCGGGGATCCGTCCGCGTCAGGTCCGGGCAAAGCCGACCGCGCCGCGCGCCGGTCCGAACCCTTCGACGACTTGCCAGGGCTGCTGTGCGAATTTGCCACGGGCATAGCTCCACAGACCGATCTGCGCTGCAATAAGCATGAACATGAACGGCTGGAACGCGATGCCGACGAACATGCAGCCCAGCAGGTAGACGAGGTGTCCGCCCTGCAACGCGCCGGCGAGCGGGCGCACCCACGCATCGTCGCCGGCCACGCCCTTGAACCGTCGCCGCAGCCGCTCGATCCGCGTCAGACAGACGATCTGCAGTGCCAGCCACAGGAACAGCCCCGGAAAACCCTGTTCGCCCAGCATCTCGAAATAGCTGTTGTGAAACGCGCGCGACTGGTCGGTGTAGGGAACAATGCGCCGCGTGACGCTGTTGCCGGAGACGGTCGTTTCGACCCGGTCCACCTGCAGCCGGTTCTTCACATAGACGTTGAAGCCGCCCCCGAGCGGGTGGTCGAGCGCGTAGTTCCAGGTCCATTTCCACACGGCAACGCGGGTGGAGGCGCTTTCATCGCTCTTATAGTCGCCGATCGTCCCCATGCGCGAGGAGAAGGCTGCCGGAGCGAGCGCCGCACCCAGCAGCCCCAGCGCGGCGATCACCGCGAGATAGGCGCCCCGTCGCCGCGTCTCGCGCAGGCCGAGCAGCACCAGCAAAGCAATGCACAACAGGCCGGTGCGCGCCTGGGTGCCGATCGGGATCAGCAGGCAGTTGAGCACCAGGAACAGCGCCGCCGCCCACACCAGCCGGCTGGGGCGGAACACCGTGCCATAGCGGGCGAGCCACAGGATGACCGGAATGATGGCGATGGCGACCGTGGAAAAGATCGACCCTTCAAAAAGGCCGCTGTTGTCGGAGATGAGGATGCGGAGCGATCCGTAGCCCGACCCCCCGCCCAGCGTCTTCAACCCGCCCGACAGCGCCAGCGTGCCCGCCGCCAGCACCATGGTCAGCAGCAATGCCTCGATCCGCAATCGCGTCGTCAGCGTCAGCGGCAGAAAGATCGACCATAGCAGCGCCTTCCACACCCACGACCACTTCTCCCCCGCCGCTTCCGGCACATGCGCGTTGATGGTGGTGGCGAGGCAGTAGAGGAACAGCGCCAGCAGCAGCCCCTGCGCCAGATCGAAGCGTGTGCCGCGTTTCTTGTCGAAGATCAGCCACGTTCCAACCGCCAGCGCGAACAGCACCAGCGACAGCTGAATTTTGGGCAGGATGAGAAACGCGAGCCGCTGCGGCGCGACGATGTCGACGTAGCAAAAGGCGAGCGTGAACAGGAACGGCCGGCGCACCGCTGCGGCAAGAATCACCAGCAGAAAGCCGATGAGGAACGCTTCCTTCAGCATGTTATGCGCCGCACGCTGGCTCGGGCTCGAACCGGCGCGTCAGTTCGACCGCGGCCAGGCAAAGCCCGGCTGCGCATCGGCGGCAAGGTCATCGGTGTCGAGATCGGGCCGCGCCGACAGCCGCCAAAAGGTGATGCCGAGCAGAACATGGGTGACGAGGATGGCGATCGTATCGATCATGGCGATGGCTCTAGCGCAAATTCGGTTGACGCGGGCTTAAACATTGCCGGCCTAGTGCGACACCGTGATCCGCGTCATCCACATCCTCGACCATTCGCTGCCGGCGCAATCGGGCTACACCTTTCGCACCCGCGCTATCCTCAAGGCGCAGCAGGCGCTTGGCTGGCACGTCACCGCGCTGACCGGGCGCCGCCACCCGCGCAAGGGGCCCGAGCGCGAAGTGATCGACGGGATCGAATTCGTTCGCACGCCGCGCATCGATCGCGCGCCCTTTCCCGCGCCGCTGGGCGAGGCGGACGAAATCGCCGCCCTGTCCCGCCGGCTCGACGCGCTGGTGCGGGAGGCGCGGCCCCACATCCTTCACGCGCATTCGCCGGTGCTGGACGCGCTCGCGACCTGGCCGGTGGCGCGGCGCCATCGCCTGCCATGGCTCTACGAGATTCGCGCCTTTTGGGAGGATGCCGCGGTCGGCAACGGCACGGGCCGCGAGGGCGACGCCCGCTATCGCGCGACCCGCTGGCTCGAAACGCGCGCAGTCCATGCGGCGGACGCGGTGGCGGTGATCTGCGACGGGCTGCGGCGCGACCTCGTCGCGCGCGGCGTCGCGGCGGAGAAAATCCTCGTCTCCCCCAACGGCGTCGACATGGCGATGTTCGGCACGCCCGCCGCCCCCGACCCCGCGCTGCGGCGCGAGTTGGGACTCGAGGATGCGGACGTGATCGGCTTCGTCGGCAGCTTCTACGATTATGAAGGAATCGACCTCGCCATCGCCGCCATGCCGCAGATCGTTGCCGAGAACCCGCGCGCCGCGCTGCTGCTGGTCGGCGGCGGGCCGATGGAGACGGCCTTGCGCGCCCAGGCCGAGGCCAGCCCGGCGGCGGGTCGCATCCGTTTCGTCGGCCGCGTGCCGCATGCGGAGGTCGAGCGCTATTATGCGCTGGTCGACCTCACCCTCTATCCGCGCAAGGCGATGCGGCTGACCGAGCTGGTGACGCCATTGAAGCCGCTCGAAGCGATGGCGCAGGGCAAGCTCGTCGCCGCGTCCGACATCGGCGGTCACCGCGAGCTGATCGCCGATGGCGACACCGGCACGCTGTTCGCGCCCGACGACCCCGCCGCGATCGCCGCCGCCATCGCCTCCGTCTTCGCGCGGCGGGCGCAGTGGCCGCAGATGCGGGCGCGCGCGCGCCGCTTCGTCGAGCGCGAGCGTAACTGGGCGTCAAACATTCGCCGCTACGAACCGGTCTATGAACGGCTTGTGGCGCAGCACGGCGGCTCCCGACCCACCGGGATGCACGGCGGGAGCCGATAGGTTATGGATCCGATGATGGACGAGAATTTCCGCATCCGTCGCCACGCCGGAGCGCTGTTCGTGCCCGGCGGTGCGATGACCGTCGCAACGCTGATGGCGCTCGCGCTGGCGGCAACGGCATTGCTGGTGCCGATCGCCTGGCTCGAGCGGATCGGCGCGCAGATCGGCCTGTCGACGTGGATGCCCGACGCCGTGCCGCCGTTCGACTTCACCGAACGGCTGCTGTTCGCCATTCCGCTGGGGCTGCTCGGCGCGCTGCTAGGCGCCGCGCTCGCACGCGCCTTTCGCGTCGCCGACGATGGCGAAGGCTGGGCGAGGCTGCTCGAGCGGCTGCGCGGCATCAGCGCCACCGCGGATGAGGTGGACGCGCCGCGGCTCAATCCACTCGACCGCCACCCCGACGCCCCCGCCCGCCGACCGCTGTCGCCGCTACGCGACCTCGTTCCCTCGCGCGATGCGGACGCCTTCGACGCCGACGAGCTGCTGCTCGACACGCCCGCGCCCATCGGCGTGCCGCAGGCCGAGCCGATTGCTCCGGTCATGGCGACGAACGAAACATGGTTTGACGGGTCCGATGAGGCACCGGTGGTCGAAACGCCAGATAGCGCGCCGGCGATGGACCTGACGCCGCCCACGCTCACACCGGAACCGCTGGCGGCTGAGCCGGTGACGCCCGAGCCGGTGGCGGCTGCGCCAGAGGCGGTGGTCGATGCGCCACGCCGCGCCCCGCGTCCGCCGATCGACCTGTCGGTGGAGCGCCTCGATTCCCTCGTGGCGCGGCTCGAAGCGGGCGCCGCGCGGCGGGAGGCGGCGCTGGCGGGCACCGCCGAGCCCGCCCCGTCCGCGGACGACGAACCCGCCGATGCCGAGGAAGCCGCGCTGCTCAACGATCCTGCGCTCGCCGCGGCGCTGCGCACGCTGCGGCGGATGAACGCCGCCGCCTGAGCCAGGTCAGTCGAGCCGGACGGGAGCGCGGCTGGCCTTGATCCCGCCGCGCGCTTTCTTGCTGTCGACGCGGCGCGCTTTGGCCGCGCGCGACGGACGGGTGGCGATGCGCCGCTCGGGCCGTTCGTGCGCCGCCGCGAGCAACGCCTCGACCCGAGCGCGCCCGTCGGCGCGGTTCGCCTCCTGCGTGCGAAATCGCTGGGCGAGGATGACGATCACCCCATCCCCCCGCATCCGCCGCCCCGCCAACACCCTGAGCCGCGCATACACCGCCGGCGCCAGCCCGAGCGCGGTTGCGTCGACAAACAACTGACACGCACTCGCGACTTTGTTGACGTTCTGCCCGCCGGGGCCCGAGGAGGCGATGAAGCGCTCTCTAAGAGCGTGTTCCGGGAGAGGAACTCGAATTGTCACGCGATTGACGAGGTGAAGTTTTGACGCTCTTGTCGAACGTCAGTCCATAGGGGGAGTAATGATGACAAGGCGTTTATATCTCGACTCGGAAAAAAGCAGATGGCGACGGCCGCTAATCTGGGCGGCTGCAGTTGGCCTTTCCCTTCTCGCCTTGTACGTCGCTTCGCCCTGGTGGGCAGCAAGGTCTCTAAGACAGGCTTTCCTGAGCGGTGATGCATATACTTTAGAGGAAATGATCGACTTTCCAAGCGTGCGGGCGGATCTAAAATCTCAGATGACGTCCGCGCTCACACAACGGATGCAGAATGATCCGGAATTGCGAAACAACCCATTCGCAGCGCTTGGCTTGGTCATGGTACCGCAAATCGTCAATACGATGGTCGATGGTCACGTCACCCCGCAGGGTCTTACACGCCTGATTACTCGAGAAACTGGAAGCGGCGAGGAACAAAAAGGTCCTACTAATTACAACATGCGGTATCGCGATTTGAACCGGTTTGAGTTGGCGGGTCCGAAAAGCAGCCCAGAGCGCGAGCGAATTCGGTTCATCATGCGGCGTGAAGGTTTTTTTGCCTGGAAAGTCGACCGAGTCAGCTTGCCGATGGACCGATTGCGCACTGAAAGTGGCGAAAGCGGGCCGGCTGCGGGACAGACGCGCTAATTTCAGTTCGTCCGTTCCCGTCCTGGACTTCGAGCGACGCGGCGTGGAGCATCAGGCCGAGGGGGTGCGCCTCACCGTAAACGGGGTCGCCCACGATCGGGCAGCCGAGGCCGCCGGCGCAGTGGACGCGGAGTTGGTGGGTTCGGCCGGTTTGGGGCTTGAGTTCGAGAAGCGCGCGGCGTTCGTGCGTCGCCAGCACGCGCCAGCGGGTGATCGCCGCCGCGCCCGCAAGGTCGGGCACCATGCGCCAGCCGGCGGTCGCGCTGGAGCGTTTGCCGAGGGCCAGGTCGATGACGCCCTCCGCCGCGCGCGGCACGCCTTCGACGATCGCGAGGTAGGTCTTCTCCACCGTTCCCGCCTCGAACGCCGCGGCGTAGCGCTTGAGCGCGCCGCGGGTGCGCGCGATCAGCAGGCAGCCCGACGTATCGCGGTCGAGCCGGTGCACGGGCAGTAACCGCTCCACCCGCGCGAGCCCCTGCTGCGCCAGCCGGTCGGCAATGGTCTCCCCGCCGGCGCGCGGTCGGTCGACGGGCACGCCCGCGGGCTTGTCCACGATCCACGCATCCTCGCCCGTGGCTAGGATCGCGATGGCGTCTGGCGGGGCTGCGGCGATGGCGACGATCCTTGCGATGGCGGCTTTACCCTTCGTCAGGAAAGCTTTCGCGCCCCGCAAGCAAGCTTAGGGTTAAATTAACCATTTGCGGTCACAAGCGGTAAGGTTAACGTCGCATTGAGATGTGGGTGCTGCAAGGGGAGCGATCCATGGGGATCAGGCAACCGCTGCAACCAGGCACCCGCTGGATGACGGGGGACGGGCATGCGGGTACTGCTGATCGAGGACGAGCCGACGACCGCCAAGGCGATCGAGACGATGCTCACCGTCGAAGGGTTCAACGTCTACACCACCGATCTCGGGGAAGAGGGCCTCGATCTCGGCAAGCTGTATGACTACGACATCATCCTCCTCGACCTGAACCTGCCGGACATGCACGGCTATGACGTGCTCAAGAAACTGCGCGTGGCGCGGGTGCAGACGCCGGTGCTGATCCTGTCGGGCGTCAGCGAGATGGAGTCGAAGGTCCGGAGCTTCGGCTTCGGCGCCGACGATTATGTCACCAAACCCTTCCACCGCGAGGAACTGGTGGCGCGCATCCAGGCGGTCGTGCGCCGCTCCAAGGGCCATTCGCAGTCGATCATCCGCACCGGCAAGCTCGCGGTGAACCTCGATGCGAAGACGGTCGAAGTGGACGGCGCGCGCGTGCATCTGACCGGCAAGGAATATCAGATGCTGGAGCTGCTTTCGCTCCGCAAGGGCACGACGCTCACCAAGGAAATGTTCCTCAACCACCTCTACGGCGGGATGGACGAGCCCGAATTGAAGATCATCGACGTCTTCATCTGCAAGCTGCGCAAGAAATTGAGCCTCGCCTGCGGCGGCGAGAATTATATCGAGACGGTGTGGGGCCGCGGTTATGTGCTGCGCGACCAGAATGAGCCCGTCGACGAGGACACTCCCGCCGGCAGCGACGGTGGGGTGAGCGAACTGCGGGTCGCCTGATCGTCGCCTGACCCCTCCATCAGGCCGCGCCACGCCACGGCGCTCTTCCCGCGCAGCCGCGATGTGCTAGGCGGCGGCGCATGGCCGAACCAACGCTGACGATCGTCCTCGCGCAATGCAGCCAGAGCGTGGGCGACATCGACGCCAATGCCGACGCGATGCGCGCCATCCGCGTGGCGCATCCGCACGCCGACCTGATCTGCTATCCCGAACTGCAGCTGATCGGCTACCCGCCCGAGGATCTGGTGCTGAAGCCCGCGCTGTGGGCCCGTGCGGACGCCAAGCTGGCGGAGCTTGCCGCGGTGACCGCCGATGGGGGGCCAGCGATGCTGGTCGGCACCGTGCACCGCTCCGAGGCGGGCCTCCACAACGCCGTCGCGCTGCTCGATTGCGGCCGGGTCGCCGCGCTGCGCCTGAAGCATGAGCTGCCCAACTATGGCACCTTCGATGAAAAGCGGGTGTTCGTGCCCGGCCCGCTGCCCGACCCGGTCGACTTTCGCGGCATCCGCCTCGGCCTCCCCGTCTGCGAGGACGGCTGGCTGCCGACGGTCTGCCAGCACCTCGCCGCGTCCGGCGCGGAACTGCTGATCTCGATCAACGGCAGCCCCTACGAGATCGACAAGGACGAGCGGCGCCTGACGCAGGTGTTTGCCGCGCGGGTGCGCGATACCCGCCTGCCGCTGATCTTCCTCAACCGCATCGGCGGGCAGGACGAGCTGGTGTTCGACGGCTGCTCTTTCGTGCTCAGCGGCGATGGCGAAACGCGCCACCGCCTGCCCGACTGGGAGCCGGCGGAGCGCATCACGTGCTGGACGCGCGGTGCCGACGGTCGTTGGGATTGCGCGGGCGGAGAGGTCGCGACGTGGGACGACCATCCCGCCGACATCTATCACGCGATGCTGGTCGCCACGCGCGATTATGTGGAGCGCAACCGCTTTCCGGGCGTGCTGCTCGGGCTGTCGGGCGGGATCGACAGCGCGCTGGTCGCCGCCATCGCGGTCGATGCGCTGGGGCCGGAGCGCGTGCGCTGCGTCATGCTGCCCTCCCGCTACACCAGCGCCGCGAGCCTCGCCGATGCCGAGGCTTGCGCGAAGGCGCTCGGCTGCCGTTACGAGACGATTTCCATCGCCCCCGCGGTGGAGGCGTTCGACGCCATGCTCGCGGGCAGCTTCGCCGATACCGAAGTCGACCTGACCGAAGAGAATATCCAGTCGCGCATCCGCGGAGTCACGCTGATGGCGCTCAGCAATAAATTCGGCGAGATGCTGCTAACCACCGGCAACAAGAGCGAGATGAGCGTCGGCTACGCGACCATCTACGGCGACATGGCGGGGGGCTACAACCCGCTCAAGGACGCCTACAAAACGACCGTGTTCCGCGTCGCGCGCTGGCGCAACGCGCACGTGCCGAGGCTGGGGCTCGGCCCTGCGGGGGAGGTCATCCCCCGCGCGATCATCGACAAGCCGCCGAGCGCGGAGCTTCGCCCCAACCAGACCGATCAGGACAGCCTGCCGCCCTACGACCAGCTCGACGCGATGCTGATGGGGCTGATCGAACGCGAACAGTCGGTCGACGACATCGTCGCCGAACATCGATTCGACCGCGCGGAAGTGGCGCGGATCGAACGGCTCGTGGCCCTCGCCGAATATAAGCGCCGGCAGGCCGCGCCGGGGGTGAAGCTCGGCACCCGCAACTTCGGCCGCGACCGCCGCTACCCCATCACCCAAGGTTTCCGCACCGCATGACCCGCACCCGTTTCGCCCCCTCCCCCACCGGGCGCATGCATCTCGGCAACCTCCGCGTCGCGGTGCTGAACGCGCTTGCTGCGTTGCGCGACGGCGGCGAGTTCTGGCTCCGTATCGACGACACCGACGCCGCGCGCAGCGAGGAGCGCTTCGTCGACGCGATCCGCGAAGACCTCGCATGGCTGGGGCTGACCCCGGCGGGGGAGGTGCGCCAGTCGCAGCGGCTCGCGCTATACGAAGCCCGCTTCGATGAGCTGCGCGCCGCCGGGCGCGTTTACCCCTGTTTCGAAAGCGCGGAGGAGCTCGACCTGCGCCGCAAGGTGCTGCGCGCGCGCGGGATGCCGCCGGTCTATGAACGCACCGCGCTGGCGCTCACGTCGGTGGACATCGAGGCGAAGCTGGCGGCAGGGGAGCGGCCGCACTGGCGCTTCACGCTCGACCACGCCGCGCCAATCATGTGGCAGGACGCGGTGCGCGGCGAGCAGCGCTTCGACCCCGCGCACCTCTCCGATCCCGTCGTGCGCCGCGCGGACGGGAGCTGGCTCTACCTCCTCCCCTCGGTCATCGACGACATCGACATGGGCATCACGCACGTCATTCGTGGCGAGGATCATGTCAGCAACACCGCGGCGCAGGCGCAGATGTTCGATGCGCTCGGCGCCGAGCGGCCACAGTTCGGCCACGTCGCACTTCTGACCGGCGCGGAAGGCAAGCTTTCCAAACGCGACGGCGCCGCAGACCGCGACGCACTGGTTGAGGCGGGGATCGAGCCCGAGACGGTGCGCGCCTATCTCGCGCGGCTCGGCACGCGCGACCCGATCGAACCGCAGGCGGACCTCGTGGACCTGGCGGCGGGGTTCGACCTCGGCCGCTTCGGTCGCGCGCCGGCGCCGGTCGTGGCGGAGGAGTTGACCGGCCTCAACGCGCGCATCGTCCACCAGCTCGACTACGACCGGGTTGCGGAGCAGCTGCCCGATGGCATGGACGCCGCCGCCTGGAAGGCGCTGCGCGGCAACCTCACCCGCATCGACGATGCGCCCGCCCTGTGGACGAGCGTCGACGGCCCGGTCGCCGCGCCTGAGCTGAACGACGAAGAGCGGGCGGTCATCGCCGCGGCGGCGGCGGCGCTGGAACGCGAAGCGTTCGCCGACTGGAAACCGCTCACCGCCGCTGTCGGGGTGGCCACCGGCGCCAAGGGCCGCGCGCTGTTCCTGCCGCTGCGACGGGCCTTGACGGGCGTCGACGCGGGGCCCGACATGGCGAGCCTCTTACCGCTGATCGGACGCGACCGCGCGCTCGAGCGGCTGCGCGCCGCACTCGCCTGACGGAGACTGACATGGCCGACGCCTTCATCGCCCTGCCGCTGCGAACGCCGGTCGGCCGCTACCTCGGCTCGCTCGCCGACGTGCCTGCGGAAAAGCTCGCCGAAACCGTGCTGCGTGCGCTGGTCGAACGCTCCGGCGTCGACCCCGAGCGGATCGAGGACGTCATCTTCGCGCAGGCCTATCCCACCGGCGAAGCCCCCGCGATCGGGCGGTGGGCCGCGCTGGCCGCGGACCTGCCGCTGTCGGTGCCGGGGATGCAGGTCGACCGGCGCTGCGGGGGCGGACTCACCGCCATCGGCCTCGCCGCGGCGATGGTGCAGGCGGGGCAGGCGGACATCGTCATCGCCGGCGGGGCGGAGAGCATGTCCAATGCCGAACATTACGCGCTGGGCTTGCGCAAGGGCGTCAAGGCGGGCTCGCCGGTGCTGCATGACCGGCTGCTGCGCGGGCGCGAGCGTTCGCAGCCCGAAGCGCGCTTCGGCCGCATTTCGGGCATGATCGAAACGGCGGAGAATGTCGGGCGGGACGCCGGCATCTCGCGCGCCGACGCCGACGCCTATGCCCTCACCAGCCACGAACGCGCCGCGGCCGCCTGGGCGCGCGGTGCCTTCGCCGACGAACTGGTGCCGGTGACGATCGAGACGCGCAAAGGCAGCGTCACCGTCGACCGCGACGAAGGCGTGCGCGGCGATGTCACCGCCGAAAGCCTCGCCGCGCTGCGCCCGATCATGAAGGACGGGACCGTCACCGCGGGCAACGCCAGCCAACAGAACGACGCCGCCGCGGCCTGTCTCGTCGTCAGCGAAGCGGGCGCGCGGGCGCTCAAAGTCGATCCGGTGGCGCGACTGGTGGGCTTCGCGGCGGCGGGGTGCCACCCGGCGACGATGGGACTCGGCCCGGTGCCCGCGGTCGAAAAGCTGTTCGCGCGGACCGGCAAGGGCTGGGGCGACATCGACCTCGTCGAGCTCAACGAAGCGTTCGCGACTCAGGTGCTGGGCGTGCTCAAGGGCTGGGGCTGGCACGATCCGGAGCGGCTCAACGTCAACGGTTCGGGCATTTCGCTCGGCCACCCGATTGCCGCGACCGGCGGGCGCATTCTCGCCTCGATGATGGCGGAGCTGAAGCACCGCGACGGACGCTACGCACTCGAGACCATGTGCATCGGCGGCGGACAGGGCTGCGCGGCGCTGTTCCAGCGCGTGTGAGCGCCGCGCCGGTCATCGAGACCGAACGCTTCCGCCTGCGCGGAGCGGAACTGCGCGACTTCGACTCCTATGCCGCCATGTGGGCGGACGATCGCACCACCGCCTTCATTGGCGGTGGGCGCGGGCGCACACGGCAGGAGGCATGGTATCGCTTCCTCGGCCAGCCAGGGCTGTGGGCGACGCTCAGCTATGGCTATTGGGTGTTCGCCGAGCGCGCGAGCGACGGGCTGGTCGGCTGCGGCGGCTTCGCCTCTTGGGAGCGCGGCATCGCCGAGCTCGACGGCGTGCCCGAAGCCGGCTGGGCGATCGCGCCCGACTGGTGGGGCAAGGGCGCCGCGAGCGAGGTCATGGCCGCGGCGCTCGGATGGGCGGACGCGTCGCTCGACGCCACCGAAACGCGCTGCATCATCGACCACGGCAACGCCGCATCGATGCGCGTCGCCGAGCGGCTGGGCTATGCGCGCCTCGGCGACGTGGCGTTCGGCGAGGACACGACGACGCTGTGGCGGCGGCAGAGGGGCGGCTGACCGCCCATCAACGCCTGCGCCCGCGCAACCCCGCCCCCGTCTTGCTGAACTCTTTTCGGCATCCATCGCAGCGCTGGCGACATGGACCCTGGAACGAGTTCAGGGTGACGGGATCGTAGGGCAGGCGTCGCGCTACGCCGCTTGCAGCCGCCACTCCTCGCGAAGGTCTGGTTGAAACCGCGGTCGCACTACGCCGCTTGGCATGAGCTCCGCTACGTCGCTCTCCTCGTACAGCGCGCAAGCCACCGTTTCGCCGCGCGCGACGCTGACGCGCGGCGCGGTGCGACCAGTGGCGCGGAAACCGAGCTTGCGCAGCACCGCGCCCGACGCGGCGTTGTCCACGAAATGCCCCGCGCGCAGCGGCGGCAGCCCCACCGCGCGCGCGATCTCCAGCACGGCGCGCCCGGCTTCGGTGGCAAAGCCCAGTCCCCAATAGGGTCGCGCGATCCAGTAGCCGAGCTCATGATGGCCGCGCCCGTCGCCGAAGCCGCCATCATCGTCGCGCCAGTGGACGCCGATCCCGCCGACCAGCCGCAGCGACCCCCGCGTGCGCGCCATGATGACGAAGCGCATGTCGGTCGGATCGCCGGCTTGGCTCAGCCAGTCGCGCGCGTCCGCCTCACCATAGGGCAGCGGCACCCGCCCGAGATGGCGTGCGACCAGCGGGTCGCCGATCGCCTGCGCCAGCGCCGCCGCATCCTCCAGATAGCCCGGCCGCAGCAGCAGCCGTTCGGTCCGTGCGTACATGTGTCTCTCCTCCGCGGCCCGGTGGCACGTCGATATGACGTGTCTGCGACAGCCCCCATTGCTGGAGGGAGACGGTGTTGCAGCTCCTGGGGCGTCATGTTTCGCCCAACAAAAAAGGGAGCCGGGGCGACCCGTCTCCCTCCTTCGATGTGGACCCTTGGGGTCCAGCGGGGGGTCGCCCTAGCGGTGCGACCCTTCGAAATCGCCCGCCTTATTCTGCCGCTTCCAACGGCATAATCTGCGCGTCGACCGATACGAACTTGCGGCCGAGCTTGCCGTCGTGGAATCGCACGCGGCCGTCGGTGGTCGCAAACAAGGTGTGATCCTTGCCGATGCCGACGTTGGTGCCCGGGTAGAATTTGGTGCCGCGCTGCCGCACGATGATGTTGCCGCCGACCACTTCCTGGCCGCCGAACTTCTTCACGCCGAGGCGCTTGCCGGCAGAATCGCGACCGTTGCGCGACGAACCGCCTGCCTTTTTATGTGCCATGGCTGCTGTCTCCTAACAGATGCGCGAAGCGGTCAGGCTTCGGTGGTTGCGGTCTGGGCTTCGGCGGTGACCGGAGCCGTCTGCGTCGGCGAAGCGGTCTGAGCCGCCTTCTGGCGCGGCTGCGCCTGCACGTCACCCACGCTCAGGATCTGAAGCTGGGTGTGGTACTGGCGGTGGCCGTTGCGGCGACGATAGTTGTGGCGGCGCTTCTTCTTGAAGACGATGATCTTCTCACCGCGGCCCTGGCCGACGATCTCCGCCGCGACCTTGAGGCCGTCGGTCGGCTTCAGATCGCTGCCGTCGCCCGCGAGCAGGACGTCGCCGAGCTCGATGCGGTCGCCCACGGCTCCGCTGAGCTTTTCCACGACAATCCGGTCTCCGGGGGCAACGCGATACTGCTTGCCGCCCGTGCGCACGATGGCGAACATGGCGTAATCTTCCTTCAAGGGCACAAGACCGGCGGTCGCGGGATCGACTCCCGACGCCGGAAAGCCCGGCCCGTTAAGCCGCCCGCGTTTCATTGTCAACGATTCCCCGCTGCCATGTTGCGGATTTCGCGCCGTGTTCGACTGGTGACCCCTACGGGAATCGAACCCGTGTTTCAGCCGTGAGAGGGCCGCGTCCTGACCGCTAGACGAAGGGGCCGTGAGCCGCGCCCGGCGAACCGAAGCGTCGACGCGTGGCGCTGTAGCATCGCTGCCGATGGTGACCCCTACGGGAATCGAACCCGTGTTTCAGCCGTGAAAGGGCCGCGTCCTAACCGCTAGACGAAGGGGCCGTGATTCCCGGACGGGCCGGGGATATCGGCAAAGCGGAGCGCCCCTTGCCCGCATGCGCGCGCAACGTCAAGGCATCGCGGGCTTCAGTCGAGCCGCCAATCCCAGCCGAGCGGGTCGCCGTCCATCACCTCCACCCCCGCCGCGGCGAGCTCGTCGCGCACCGCGTCCGACGTCGCAAAGTCCTTCGCTGCGCGCGCGTCGCGGCGGCGGGCGAGCGCTGCGTCGATGGCCGGCCTGTCGATCGTCGCCGCGACCGGACGCACGCGCAGGTCGGCGCGGGTGAGCTTGTCGAGGTCGAGCCCGAGCACCGCGTCGAACCGCGCCGCCAGCGCCAGGCGCGCGGCGGGGCTCGTGCCCTTCACGCCCAGCGCCTGTTCGAGCAGCGTCAGCGCCACCGCGCTATTGAGGTCGTCGGCAATCGCCGCGTCGAACTCCGCCGACAGTTGCGCGAGGCGCGGATGATCGTCGCTGCCCTGCGCCTGGGCACCGCGCAGTTTCTCCACCGCCATCACCAGCCGCTTCAGCCGGGTCAGCGCCGCGCCGAGCCCCTCCCACGTGAATTCGAGCTCGCTGCGGTAGTGCGCATGCAGGCACAGCATGCGGTAGGCGAGCGGGTGGTAGCCGCGGTCGACCAGCGTCTGCAGCGTCAGAAACTCGCCGCTCGATTTCGACATCTTGCCGCGCCGGTCGACGAGGAAATTATTGTGCATCCACAGCGTCGCGCCGCTGTCCGCGCAACCAGCGTGCGCCTGGTTCTGCGCGATTTCGTTGGGGTGGTGGATCTCGCGGTGATCGATCCCCCCGGTGTGGATGTCGAACGGATGGCCGAGCAGCGCCGCGCTCATCACGCTGCATTCGATGTGCCAGCCCGGCGCGCCGCGGCCCCAGGGCGAATCCCATTCCATCTGTCGCGATTCGCCCGGTGGCGTCGTGCGCCACAGCGCGAAGTCCGCCGCGTGGCGTTTGCCCGCCACCTCCTCGATCCGCCCTTCGCCATCGAGCTCGCTTGTGCCGGCGCGGGCGAGGCGGCCGTAGTCGGGCACGCGCGCCGTGTCGAAATAGAGCCCGCCCGGCAGGCGGTAGGCGTAGCCCCCCTGCTCCATGCCCTGCGCCCACGCGATCATCCCCTCGACGTGATCGGTCGCACGCGGATGTTCGAGCGGGCGGATGTTGAGCCGCGCGAGGTCCGCCTCGAACAGCGCGGTATAGTGCGCGGCGATGTCCCATGCCGACTGGCCGGTCGCCGCGGCGGCGCGCTCCATCTTGTCGGCGCCCGCGTCGGCATCGCTGGTGAGGTGGCCGACATCGGTGATGTTGACCACATGCCGCAGCCGATAGCCGAAATGGGTCAGCGCCCGCCCCAGCGTGTCCGCGAACAGATAGGCGCGCATGTTGCCGACATGCTGGTGCGCATAGACCGTCGGCCCGCAGCTGTAGACGCGCGCCTCACCCTCCCGCAGCGGCTCGAACCGCCGCATGCTGCGCGTCAGGCTGTCGAACAGGTGGAGCTCTGGGGTCATTGCCGACGCCCTAACCGCGCGCGGCGTAGCGTCAACGCCGTTGCGGCGCTGCGTGCACCCGCTTACATCCAACGCCAAGCCCCGAAGAAGAGAGCCATGACATGACCGACTTCAGCGACCGCGAGCGTGCGTTCGAAACCAAATTCGCCCGGGACGAGGAAATGCAGTTCCGCGTGGTGGCGCGCCGCAACAAGCTGCTCGGCGCCTGGGCCGCAGAGCGCATGAAGCTGACACCCGAGGAGTCGGACGCCTACGCCAAGGCCGTCATTCGCGCCGATTTCGAGGAAGCGGGCGACGAGGACGTGATCCGCAAGCTGGTCGGCGACCTCACCGCTGCGGGGGTCGAGACCGACGAAGCGCAGGTGCGCGAGGCGCTCGAGCGCTGCTCGGTCGATGCCCGCCGCCAGCTCATGGCCGAAGGCTGACCCCCCGGCCATGCCGATGCACGCCAACGATATCGCCGCGCTGATCGAGGCCGCGCTGCCCGGTGCGGCGGTGACGATCACCGACCTCGCCGGTGATGGCGATCATTATGCGGCGCATGTCGTGGCGGAGCAGTTTCGCGGCATGTCGCGCGTCGCCCAGCAGCGCGCGGTCTATGCGGCGCTCGGCGGGCGCATGGGCGGCGAGCTGCACGCGCTGCAATTGACCACCGCCGTTCCCGCGACCTGACCCTTCCCCTTTTCTCCCGGAGCCAACCCCATGACCGACCCGACCACCGACGTTCAAACGCGCATCGCCGAACTGGTGCGCGACAACCGCGTGCTGCTGTTCATGAAGGGGACGCCGCTGTTCCCGCAGTGCGGCTTTTCGAGCCGCGCCGTCGCCATCCTCGACCGCCACGGCGTCGAATATGGCAGCGTCGACGTGTTGCAGGACGCCGAAATCCGCCAGGGCGTGAAGCAGTACAGCGACTGGCCAACGGTGCCGCAGCTTTATGTCGACGGCGAATTCGTCGGTGGCTCGGACATCATGATGGAGATGGAGCAGGCCGGGGAGCTCGGCCCGCTGCTAAAGCCCGCCGCCTGATCGGCGGCAGCTGCGACCCCGGGTGAAGCGGGCTGGCGACAGGGACCAGAGCCAGCCCGCTTCGGGTGGGGTGAGCGCCCATTGCGGGCTCATCGACACATGACGCAACGCCCGTGCCAGATCGCATTATCGGCGGAGTTTCGCGATTGCGCGACGATCTTAGGGCGCGGCCGCGCGGCCAGTTGTAAAAACTCCCGACAGGTCAGCGCGTCATCAGCGCGGCGTTGCCCCCCGCCGCGGTGATGTCGATCGACACCGTCTTTTCATCCCCGAACCGGGGCAGATAGTGCGGCCCGCCCGCCTTGGGACCGGTCCCCGACAGGCCGCGTCCGCCAAAGGGCTGCACGCCGACGACCGCGCCGATCTGGTTGCGGTTGACGTAGACATTGCCCACCCGCACCCGCGCCGCAATGTGCGCCGCGACCGTGTCGATGCGGCTGTGCACGCCAAGCGTCAGGCCGTAACCGGACGCGTTGAGCGCATCGATCACCGCGTCGAGCTCGTCCGCCTTCCACGTCGCGACGTGCAGCACCGGGCCGAAAATTTCGCGCTTCAGATCGGCGATGGTCTTGAGGCGGATCAGCGTCGGCGGCACGAAATAACCGCCCTCGACCGCGTCCCCCCGCGTCGCCTGCGTGAGCACGCGGCCCTCGGCCCGCGCCTCCTCGACATATTCGGCGATCGCGCCCCGCGCTTCGTCGTCGATGATCGGCCCGACGTCGGTGGCGAGGTCCGCCGGGTCGCCGAGGTTCAGCTCGGCCATCGCCCCGGCGATCATCTCGATCATGCCCTCGGCAACATCCTCCTGCACCAGCAGCAGCCGCAGCGCCGAACAGCGTTGGCCCGCGCTCTGGAAGGCGGAGGCGACCGCGTCGCGCGCGACCTGTTCGGGGAGCGCGGTCGAATCGACGATCATCGCGTTGATGCCGCCCGTTTCCGCAATCAGCGTCGCGATCGGGCCGTTGCGCGCGGCGAGCGTGCGGTTGATCGACTGCGCCACCGCGGTCGATCCGGTGAAGGCGACGCCCGCAATTTCCTCGCGCGCCACCAGCGGCGCGCCGACCTGCTCGCCGTCGCCGGGGAGGAGGTGGAGGAGTTCACGCGGAATGCCCGCGCGGTGCAGCAGGTCGACCGCCGCGGCGGCGATCAGCGGGGTTTGCTCGGCCGGCTTGGCGAGCACGGCATTCCCCGCCGCCAGCGCCGCCGACACCTGCCCGAGGAAGATCGCCAGCGGAAAATTCCACGGCGAGATGCACACGAACAGGCCCTTGCCTTCCAGCAACAGCGTGTTGCGTTCCCCCGTCGGTCCGGGGAGGAGGTCGGGGCGCGCGAAGTGGCGCCGCGCCTCGCGCGCATAATAGCGCAGGAAATCGACCGCTTCGCGCACTTCGGCGATGGCGTCGGGCAGCGTCTTGCCCGCCTCGTCGGTGCAGAGCGCGAGGAAGGTCGCCTCCTCCGCCTCCAGCATGTCCGCCGCGCGATCGAGCCGGTCGGCGCGATAGTCCCCCCCGGCGAGGCTCCAGTCGGGTTGCGCGACGAGGCTCGCGCGCACCGCTGCGTCGACGGCGTCGGCGTCGGCGGCGATGACATCGCCGACCTTTTCTCCCGTCGCGGGGTTGAGCACCGCTTCGCGCAGGCCGTCGCGCCGCTCGCCGGCGATGACCGGCTGGGCGATGCGCGGCTTGGCGCGCGCCGCTTCCATCGCCGCCGCGAGCGCTTCGGGCACGCCCGGCTCACCCAGGTCATGCCCACGGCTGTTGCGGCGGTCGCCGTACAGGTTGAGCCCGGTCGCCAGCGGCTGTCCCGCGGGCGAGGCCGCCTCGCGCGGGTCGATGGCGAGCATGTCGACGGTCACGTCGGGGTCGGAGAACTGATGGACGAAGCTCGAGTTCGCGCCGTTCTCGAGCAGCCGCCGCACGAGATAGGCGAGAAGGTCGCGGTGTGTACCGACCGGCGCATAGACGCGCACCGGTCGCTTCGGCGGAGCGATCTCGGCGAGCGCGTCGTGCGCGCCTTCGCCCATGCCGTGCAGCCGCTGCAGCTCGTAATCGGCCCCCTCACCGAACAGCTCGGCGATGTAGGCGATGGTCATCGCGTTGTGGGTCGCGAAGGCGGGATAGACGACGTCGTTCATCCCCCGCAGCGCCTGCGCGCACGCCATGTAGCTGAGGTCGGTGTGAAGCTTTTCGGTAAACACCGGAAAGCCCGACAGCCCCAGCACCTGCGCGCGCTTGATCTCGCTGTCCCAATAGGCGCCCTTCACCAGGCGCAGCGCGAGCTTGACCCCGCGCGCCCGCGCCAGCGCACCGACCCACTCGACCACGGTGAGGCCGCGCTTCTGATAGGCCTGGACGACGATGCCCAGCCCCGGCCAGCCGTCCGCTACCCCGGCGTCGACCAGCGCTTCCAGAATGTCGAGATGCGGTTCGAGCCGCTCGCTCTCCTCGGCATCGATCATCAGCGGCACGTTCGCCGCGCGCGCCGCCTGGGCGAGTTCGAGCACCACCGGCGTCAGCTCGTCGCGGCGGCGCTCGGGCTGGAGATATTCGTAGCGCGGGTGGAGCGCGCTCAATTTGATCGAAATGCCGTGGTTGGCGTGCGGATCGCCCGCCGTCGCCTCGCGCCCCAGCGCGGCGATGGCGTCGGCGTAGCTGCGCGCGTAACGCGCCGCGTCCTCTGCCGTCCGCGCCGCTTCGCCGAGCATGTCGAAGCTCGCCAATTCGCCCGTTTCGCGATTGGCGCGGCGGATCGCGGCCTTGATCGATTCGCCCATCACGAACTGCTGGCCGAGCAGCTTCATCGCCGCGTAGGCCGCCTGGCGGATGACCGGCTCGCCCGAACGACGGATCATGCGCTTGAGGATCGAGGTGGGCGACGAGGTGCTGCCAATCGCATCGAGCAGCAGCGTCGCCGACCCGAGGCTCAAGCCATAGGCGGACAGGTCGACCAGCCACGACCCCGACGCGCCCTCCCCGGTCCAGTGCCGCCCGGCGATCTTGTCGCGGATCAGCGCGTTGGCGGTTTCGCTGTCGGGCACGCGCAGCAGCGCTTCGGCGAGGCACATCAGCACCACGCCCTCTTCGGTCGACAGGCGGTAGCGGTTCATCAGCGCACCGACGAGGCTGTCGCGGCTCGCGGCCTGCTTGGCTTTGGCGATGATGCGCCGGCCGAGCGCGGTCACTTCGATGGGGTGCGGATCGCTGTCAGCCAGCCGCGCGCGCAGCGACGCCACCACCGCGCCTTCATCCTGCCGCGCGATGGCGCGCATGGCGTCGCGCGGGGGGCCGGCGACGGCGGTGGGAGCGAGCGTGCGGGCGGGAGCGTTCACGGGGTTATCTCTCAAGACATCGGCATCAGCAAGACGACGACCAGCGCCATAGCAAAGCTGGCGACGCTCGCCAGTGCGACCGGCAGCAGCGCGCGCCAGCCCTCGGCGACAAGATCGCCGAGGCGGGTGTTGAGCGCGGTCGCCGTCACTGCGATCAGCAGCAGCGTCTTCGACAGCCATAACACCGCGTCGCGCGCGTCCTGACCGATGGGCACCACGCTGCCGAGCACCAGGAGCGCGACGAAGCCGCTGATGAACCACGGCGGCAGCAGCGCGCGCCAGCCGCCCGGCGCCCCGGCCGTGCGCTCCCCCCGCCGCGCGAGGACGATGCCGATCATCGCCACCAGCGGCGCCAGCGTCGCGACTCGCGCCAGCTTCACGATCGTCGCGCGTGTGCCCGCCGCGTCGGAATAGGCAAAGCCCCCGCCGATCGCCTGCGCCACGTCATGCACGCTGGCGCCGATCAGGAACCCCGCCTGCCCATCGTCGAGACCGACCGCGCGCGCGAGGAAAGGATAGAAGCTCATCGCCAGCGCCGAGGCGAGGCTGACCCCGACCAGCGTCAGCGCGAACTCCCCTTCGCGAATGCGCTCGCGGCCGAGCACGCCGTACAGCGCGAGGCTCGCCGACGCGCCGCAGATCGCGGTGGCGCCGCCGGCGAGCACGCCGACGCTCGTGCTTTGCCCCCCGAGCCGCGCCCCCAGCACCCCGCCGCCGAACGCCGCGGCCATCACCAGCATTAGCGCGATGAACGGCAGGACGCCCAGCGCGCCGACCTCCGACAGCGTCACCTGCACCCCCAGCAGCACGATCCCGATCCGCAGCAGCTCACGTCCGGCAAAGGACAGGCCGGGTTTCGCGCTCGGCCAGACCAGCACTCGCCCCACGGCCAGGCCGATCAGCAGTCCGAGGAGGATGGCGGCGAGGCCGCTCCACGACGCGAGCCACGCGGCGATGGCGCTGACCGCGAGGGCCAGGCCGATACCGGGAGCGAAGCGCAGGGCGGCGAGCATCGCGCGCCCTTTGCCGCCCGCGCGCGGCAGCGCAAGGGGCGAGCGGGCACTCGCCGCCTTGGGCAGGCGATCGAAGACTTAACGGACGAGGATGTTGAGCAGCGCCACCGCGCCGATCCACAGCGTCGGCAGCAGGAACGCGCCGCGCCACAGCCGTGCGCGTTCGACGCGATAACGCACGTCGAGCCCCGGGCCGGGCAGCGCCACGTCGCCGATCGCCCGCCAGCGCCGCTCGACGCGGCGGGCGTAGGGGAGCGCGACGAGCAGCAGCAGCGCCATCGCCACATAGGGCAGCAACTGCGCATAGGGCTGATCGGCGAGGGCGATGACGCCGATCGTCTGCAGCGTCGCGAACATCAGGACGGTGGCGGACGCATGGCGGCTCATCGACTGGGCAAGTCGCGGCGCGGTCGGCGTCATCATCCGCCGCCGTCCTGCGATTGCCTGTCCCGCCATGCCGCTCTCTCCCGCGGTTTGCTATGCCATCGCCGCAGCTTTCGCACACAATGGTTAACGGTCAACCACCTGCCGTTACGGCCGCCTGCGTTTCGTCGCCTCTCATCATCGCTTCGTCGATCCGCATGACGATTGCCCCCATCGACAGGCGCGCTATGCCTTTGCACGAAGCTGGGGAGAGACTGAACGATGCGTTGCCGCCTGCCGATCGCCGCCGCCGTGCTGGCGCTGTCGACCCCCGTGTTCGCGGGGCCGGTCGAGGATTTCGCCGCGATCGAACGCGACTGGGATGCGCAGTTGGTGCGCGACAATCCCGATTACGCTGCGACGCTCGGGCTGGGTGACGGCACGATCCGGCTGACCGACCCCAGCATCGCCGCGATGGACGCGCGCGCCGCCGCCGCCGGAGCGCTGCTCGCCCGGCTCGAGCGCGTGCCGCTCGCGCAACTTCCCGCCTCGCAGGCGACCGCCGCACGCATCCTCCGCCGCCAGTTGAGCGAGACGGTGGAGGCCAACCGCTTCGGCCAGCGCACCCAGCTGTTCACCACCTACGCCGGCTGGCACCAGGGATTTGCCAGCCTCGCCGACGGCCTGCCGTTTCGCCGCGCCGCCGACTACGAAGGCTGGATCCGGCGCATGGAGCTTTATCCCGCGCAAAGCGACGCGGCGATCGGGGTGGTGCGCCAGGCGGTGCGCGGGCGCTACACCCTCCCCTGCGCCGTGCTCGACGGCCATCCGCGCACGATCAGCGGGCTGAAACCGGCGGACGTCACCCAGTCGCGCTACTACGCGCCCTTCACCCGCCCGCGTCCGGCCAGCATCTCTGAAGCGCAGTGGAGCGGACTGCAGGCGCAGGCGCGCGCCGCGATCACGCAGCACATCTACCCCGCGCTCGACCGCCACCTCGCCTTTTATGAGCGCGACTATCGCCCGAACTGCGCGAACGCGGTCGGCGTGTCGGCGCAGCCCGGCGGCGCGGCCTATTACGCGTTTCGCGCGCGGCAGGAGACCACCACCGACAAGACGCCGGAGGAGATCCACCAGATCGGCCTTAGCGAGGTCGCCCGCATCCGTGCCGAGATGACCGAGGTCGCGCGGCGCGCCGGCCACCCCTCGCGCGAAGCGATGATCCAGGCGATGCGCACCGACCCGCGTTTCTTCGCGCGCACGCCGGAGGAGTTGATGCAGCGCACCGCGCGCATCACCCGCCGCATCGACGGCGAGCTCCCCAAATATTTCCGCACGCTGCCCCGCCTCCCCTACACCATCCGCGAAATTCCGGCGGAAACGGCGGAGGGGACGACCACCGCCTACTACAACCCCGGCTCAAGCGCGGCGGGGACGGCGGGGATCTATTACGTCAACACCAGCAAGCTCGATCAGCGACCGCTGTGGGAGATTCCGTCGCTGTCGCTGCATGAGGCGGTGCCCGGCCATCACCTCCAGATCGCGCTGCAGCAGGAGCTCGATCTGCCGCGCTGGCGGCGCGATTTCACCGGCTTCACCGCCTTCGTCGAAGGCTGGGGGCTCTATGCCGAACGGCTCGGCATCCCGATGGGCCTCTACGATACGCCCGAAGCGGACATGGGCCGCCTCTCCTACGAAATGTGGCGCGCCTGCCGGCTGGTCGTCGACACGGGCATCCACGCCAAGGGCTGGTCCAAGGACCAGGCGATCGCCTTCATGCGCGACAACAGCGCGCTGACCGACGCCAATATCGAGGCGGAGGTCAATCGCTACATCAGCTGGCCGGGACAGGCGCTCGGCTACAAGATCGGCGAGATCGCCATTCGCGCCGCACGCACTCGCGCCGAAGCGGCGCTCGGCGACCGGTTCGACCTGCGCGACTTCCACGCCGCCATGCTGGAGCAGGGTCCGGTGCCGCTGGACGTCATGGACGCCCAGGTCGATGCGTGGATCGCGCGGGTGCGGGGGAGCTGAGGGGGCGCTTAGCCGCCCGAGCTCCCCCGCGCGCCGCCGCCCGCACCCGGCGCGCCGACCGCGCCGATGTTGCCGAACAGCTCCTCAAAGAAGCTGCGGTCGCGGCCGAGCGTCGGCGTCTTGTCGCCGTTGGGCGACAGCCGCACGACGCGGTCGACGCCGGTACGGTTGACCGCCGCGACATTGCCCGCCGGGTCGAACTGCACGTGGAGGACCAGCTGATCCGACGCCTGCGGACGACCGAAGGCGAGCTGGCGCGTCTGGCGGGAGAGATAATACCAGTCGTTGGCCTGCTCGGGCGTGGTCATCTGCCCCTGGCCGAACTGGCTGGCAAAGGTCGGACGGCCGAGCGTGCGCTCGACGGACGCCTTGTTATCGATGCCGACCGCGATCGAATCGGCGAGCGTCTGGTCGAAGATATAGCCCTGCTGCCCCCGCAGCCGCGTGCACCCGGCAAGCGTCGGCGCCGCGAGCGCCAGGGTGAGGCCGAGGATCAGGCTGTTACGGACGGAAACGCGCATCGATCGGAAAACCTCTGGGCAATGATGGCGCCGCCCTACCGTGGCGGGCGCGGTGGTGCAAATGGCGCTGCGCATGCCCATATCGGCCTGACGATGCGCTGAACCGGCACGTCGCCATGCCACGCTGCGATGGCGCTTGCCCCCGACCGTTGTAACTGATAATCGTTCGCAACAATGCCCCGCTCTCCCTTGACCCTGGACCGTGTTGCTCTCGGGCGAGTCGCGCGCGTGTCGCGCGTCGACTGGGACGCGCTGCCGGCGCAGGAGGCGCGGCGGCTGAAAGACCTTGGCCTGTACGAGGGCGCCGAGGTCGAGCCGCTGCATCGCGGCGCGCTGTTCTTTCGCGACCCGCTGGCGGTGCGGCTGGGGCGGCTGTCGGTCATCCTGCGCGGCAAGCATGCGCGCGCGGTGACGGTGGTCCCGGAACCGGATTGAACCCGCCGCCACGATGACCACTCACCCGCCTCTGGTCGCGCTTGCCGGCAACCCCAATGCCGGCAAAAGCTCGCTGTTCAACGCGCTCACCGGCGCGCGGCAAAAGATCGCCAACTATCCGGGCGTGACCGTTGAGCGCCATTCGGGCCGCGCCGCGCTCAGCGATGGGCGCCCGATCGAGCTGGTCGACCTGCCCGGCGCCTATAGTCTCGATCCCGCCAGTCCCGACGAAGCGGTGACGCGCGCGGTGCTGATGGGCGAGCAGCTTGGCGAGCGACGCCCCGATGCGCTGATCGTCGTGGTCGACGCTGGCCAGCTCGACAATCACTTGCGCTTCGCGCTCGAGCTGATCGGCCTCGGCCTTCCCACCGTCGTCGCGCTCAACATGGTCGACATGGCGGAGCGCGACGGGCTGGTGCTCGACGCCGATGCGCTGTCGAAGGCGCTGGGGGTGCCGGTCATCCCGACCGTCGCCGTGCGCAAACGCGGGCTCGTCGCGCTGACCGGCGCGCTGGGCGAAGTGCTCGGGGGCGCTCCCAGCGCGCTCGCCATCGCCGACGACGACGCCGGACGCCGCGAACAGGCGCGCGACATCGCCCGGACCGCGACCTTGTCCGAAAGTTGGGAGCGCAACTGGACCCGCCGGCTCGACAACGTGCTGCTGCACCCGGTGGCGGGGTTCGCGATCCTGCTCGGCATCCTGTTCGCGCTGTTCCAGGCGGTGTTCAGCCTCGCCGAGACGCCGATTGCGCGGATCGAGGGCGCGATCGCCACGCTTGCCGACACCATTTCCGGCGCTCTCCCGCCCGGGTTCGTCCACGACCTGATCGTCGACGGGGTGATCGCCGGGGTGGGCGCGGTGATCGTCTTCCTGCCGCAGATCGTGATCCTGTTCTTCTTCATTCTGTTGCTTGAAGCGACCGGCTACATGGCGCGCGCCGCGTTCCTGATGGACGGGCTGATGGCGCGCGTCGGGCTGTCGGGGCGCGGGTTCATTCCGCTGCTGTCGAGCTTTGCCTGCGCCGTGCCGGGGATCATGGCCACCCGCGCCATCCCGGAGACGCGCGACCGGCTGACCACCATCCTCATCGCGCCGATGATGACCTGTTCGGCGCGGTTGCCCGTCTATGCCGTGATCATCGGCGCGTTCATCCCCGCGCGCACGATCGCAGGCGGGATCGGCCTGCAGGGGCTGGTGCTGTTCTGCCTTTATCTGGCGGGAGTCGCGGGCGCGCTGGCCGTTGCGTGGGTGCTGCGGCGGAGCGTCACAAAAGGCTCGGCCGGCGGCTTCCTGATGGAGCTGCCCCGCTACCAGCTGCCGCGCATCGGCGACATCGCGCTGGCGCTGTGGCAGCGCGCGTGGCTGTTCCTCAAGCGCGCGGGCACGATCATCTTCGCCTCGACGGTCGTCCTCTGGCTGCTCCTCGCCTATCCCAAGCCGCCGGCGGGGTCGGACATTCCGACCACCGAATATTCAATCGGCGGTCGCATCGCGAGCGGGCTCGAGCCGCTGGTGCGCCCGATCGGGTTCAACCACGACATCGCCATCGCGCTGATCCCGGCGATGGCCGCGCGCGAGGTCGCGGTGTCCGCACTCGCCACCGCCTACGCGATCGACAGCGACGACGAGAGCGCGACCGAACGCGCGCTCGGCAGCCAGCTCGCCAAGAACTGGAGCCTCGCCACCGCGCTCGCCTTCCTCGCCTGGTTCGTGTTCGCGCCGCAGTGCGTGTCGACCATTGCCGTCGTGCGCCGCGAAACCAACGGCTGGAAATGGCCGGCCTTCATGGTTGGCTATCTCTTCGGGCTCGCTTACCTCGCCGCAGGGTTGACATATTGGGTCGCGGTCGCCTTCGGCTTGGGCTGAACAGGGGAGCGTCACGCGACATGGCAGGCAGCGTCAACAAGGTCATTCTGGTCGGCAACCTCGGCGCCGATCCGGAGGTGAAGAGTTTCCAGAACGGCGGCCGCATCGCCAACCTGCGCATTGCCACTTCCGAAAACTGGAAGGACCGCGCCACCGGCGAGCGCAAGGAGCGCACCGAATGGCACAATGTCGTGATCCAGTCGGACGGCCTCGTCGGCGTCGTCGAACGCTATCTGCGCAAGGGCAGCAAAATCTACGTCGAAGGGTCGCTGCGCACCCGCAAATGGCAGGATCGCGACGGTAACGACCGTTACACCACCGAAGTCAGCGTCGGCGGCATGGGCGGCGTGCTGACCATGCTCGACGGCGCGAGCGGCGGCGGGAGCGGTGGTGGCGGCGGTTCGCGCGGCGGCAGCGATTACGGCTCCGGCGGTGGCGGCGGCTACGGCGGGGGCGGCTCGGACTTCAGCTCGGGCGCGAGCCGGGGCAGCTCGGGCGGCGGCGCGCCGTTCGACGATCTCGACGACGAAGTGCCGTTCTGATCGCGACCCTTCGCTAGTCGAGCCGCCGCAGCCCGCTGCGAAAGCGCGCGGCGCGCTCGACATAATGCGCCGCCGACAACTTGAGCGCGCTGGCGGAGTCCTCGCCGAGGTCGCGCACCGCGCGCGCGGGCGACCCGACGATCAGCGTGCCGGGCGCGAAGCTCTTGCCCTCGGTCACCAGCGCCCCCGCGCCGACGATGCAGCCATCGCCGATCACCGCGCCGTTGAGGATGATCGCGCCCATCCCGATCAGCGCGCCGTGCCCGACGGTGCAGCCGTGAAGGATGGCGTGGTGGCCGACGGTCACGTCGTCGCCCATCGTCAGCGGCGCGCCGGGGTCGCTGTGCAGCATCGCCCCCTCCTGCACATTGCTGCGCGCGCCGACGATGATCGGGGTATTATCCGCGCGAATTACCGCCCCGAACCAGACATTGGCGCGCTCGCCGAGCCGCGCGTCGCCGATGACATGCGCGTCCGGCGCGATCCACACCCCCTCCCCCAGCGTCGGCGAGGCGTCATCGATGGCATAGGTGGGCATGGACGAAGCTCCGGTCGCGGGAGGTGTCTTCATGGTCGCGTGCGCCAGTCATCGCAAGCGCGAGGACCAATGGCTGCAACGCGCCGTACGCGACCCCATATGCAAGGTTCACGATCACCCCGGAGGCTCCGCATCATGTCCGCCCGCCCCACCGCCACGCTCTACCGCATGGTCATGCCGTCGCACACCTGCCCCTACGGGCTGAAGGCGCTCGATCTGCTGCGGCGCCGAGGCTTTGCGGTCGAGGATCGCCACCTTACCACCCGCGCCGAAACCGACGCTTTCAAGGCGCAGCATGGCGTGAAAACGACGCCGCAAGTGTTCATCGATGGCGCCCGGGTCGGCGGCTATGATGACCTCCGCCGCCACTTCGGCCTCGCCGTCGCGGAGGCTGGAGCGACCAGCTATCGCCCGGTCATCGCGCTGTTCGCGATCACCGCGCTGATGGCGATGGCGGCGAGCCATGCCGTTCACGGCACCCCCTTCACCATGCGCGCGGCGGAATGGTTCGTCGGCTTCAGCATGGCGGTGCTCGCGCTGTTGAAGCTGCAGGACGTCGACAAGTTCGCGACCATGTTCCTGAACTACGACCTGCTGGCCCAGCGCTGGGTCCGCTATGGCTATGTCTATCCCTTTGCCGAAGCGACCGCGGGCATCCTGATGATCGCCGGCGCGCTGACGTGGCTGTCGGTGCCGATCGCGCTGTTCATCGGGACGATCGGCGCGGTGTCGGTGTTCAAGGCGGTCTATCTCGACCGGCGCGAACTCAAATGCGCTTGCGTCGGCGGATCGTCGAACGTGCCGCTCGGCTTCGTTTCCCTGACCGAGAACCTCGGGATGATCGGCATGGCGCTGTGGATGGTTGCGCGCACCGGCATGTGACGCGGCGCCATCCCATGCTGCGGGCCTTGAAGGTAGATAAGCAAGTTCTTATGTACTGATCATGGATGACACACGACTCGCCAATGTCGCTCCCGCCCTCGCCGACCAGGCGGCGGAGGTGTCGGACATTCTGCGCGCGCTCGCCAACGCCAATCGATTGCAGCTGCTGTGCCTGCTCGCGCAGCATGAGGAGATGTCGGTCGGCGCGCTGGTCGAGACGGTGGGGCTGGGCCAGTCCGCCACCTCGCAGCATCTCGCCAAGCTGCGCGAAGAAGGCATCGTCGCCACTCGGCGCGATGCACAGAGCATCTTCTACCGCATCGCCGATCCGCGCGTCACCGACCTGATGCGCACGCTCTACGATCTGTTCTGCGCCCCCGCGCTGGGGTCGAAGGAGGCCACATGACCGCCACTCCCATCGTCAAGACGTTCTTCGACGACGCGACCTTCACCGCGACGCATGTCGTCCACGATCCGGCCACCCGCGCGGCAGCGATCATCGACAGCGTGCTCGATTTCGACGCCGCCTCGGGCGCCACTCGGACGGAGAGCGCCGACGCGATCATCGCCTATGTCGGCGAACATGGACTCGACGTGCACTACCAGATGGAGACGCACGCCCACGCCGATCACCTGTCCGCCGCCCCCTATCTGCAGGAACGCCTCGGCGGGGAAATCATCATCGGGCGGGACATCCTCACCGTCCAGCAGACCTTCGGCAAGATCTTCAATGAAGGCACCGAATTCGCGCGCGATGCCTCGCAGTTCGATCGGCTGGTCGGCGACGGCGACCGCCTGCCGCTGGGCGACCTCACCATCGAAGTCATGCACGTCCCCGGCCACACGCCGGCGGACATGGCCTATCTGATCGGCGATGCGCTGTTTCCGGGCGACACCATTTTCATGCCCGACTATGGCTCGGCCCGCGCCGATTTCCCAGGCGGCGACGCGCGCACGCTGTTCCGGTCGGTGCAGCGGTTGATGGCGCTCCCCGACGAAACGCGGGTGTTCCTGTGCCATGATTACAAGGCGCCCGGCCGCGACAGCTTCGCCTGGGAGACGACCATCGGCGCCGAGCGCACCGGCAACGTCCATCTGCGCGAGGGCACGAGCGAGGACGAGTTTGTCGCCATGCGCGAGGCGCGGGACAAGACGCTGCCGATGCCCAAGCTGATCCTGCCGTCGATCCAGGTCAACATGCGCGGCGGCCGCCTGCCCGAGCCCGAGGCGAACGGCGTCAGCTACCTCAAGCTGCCAATCAACGCCCTCGGCCACCCCCCGCGCCCGTCCTGATCGCACCGGGGGTGACCCTCCTCCAATATCTCTTGGGCGCGCTTTCGGGCGGGCTGGTGGGCTTTGTGCTCGGGATGGTCGGCGGGGGCGGGTCGATCCTTGCCGTCCCGTTGATCGTCCACCTCGTCGGCGTGACCAATCCCCACGTCGCCCTCGGCACGAGCGCGCTGGCGGTGGCGGCGAACGCGGCGATGGGCGTGGTCAATCACGCCCGCGCCGGGACGATCCGCTGGGGGGTCGCGTTGCGCTTCGCTGCTGCGGGGATCGCCGGCGCCGCGATCGGGTCGACGCTCGGGAAAGCGTTCGACGGGGAGGGGCTGCTCGGGCTGTTCGCGCTGGTGATGCTCGGCGTCGCGGCGCTGATGTTCCGCAAAGGCAAGCCGCCGCTCCCGGCTGACGCGCCGCTGCGCGCCGGCGCAGGCGGTCGCACGCTCGGATTCGGCGCGGCGACCGGGCTGTTCTCGGGCTTCTTCGGCATCGGCGGAGGCTTTCTGGTGGTGCCCGCACTGGTCGCGGCGACGGGGATGGCGATGGCCAATGCGATCGGCAGCTCGCTCGTCGCCATCACCGCCTTCGGCGCCACCACGGCGGTCAACTATGCGCTGTCGGGCCTCGTCGACTGGGCGCTCGCCGCAGCGTTCGTCGCAGGCGGCTTCGCCGGAAGCTTGCTCGGCGTGCGCGCGATGACGCGCCTCGCGGGCCGCGAACTCCTGCTCAAAAGGCTGTTTGCGTCGCTGATTGTGGTGACCGCAATCTACATGCTCGTCAAAGCAATGGGATGATCCGCTCTGACCGGGTAAAGGCAGACGACTGAGAGGTAAGCCGTGGTTGAATCGGAGCTCGCCCTGTTACTGGCCCGCGCGCAGTTCGCGTTCACGGTCAGCTTTCACTTCATCTTCCCCGCCTTCTCGATCGGGCTGGCGAGCTTTCTCGCGGTGCTCGAAGCGCGCTGGTTGATGACCGGCGAGCAGAAATATCTCGACCTGTTCCGCTACTGGCTGCGCATTTTCGCGGTCGCCTTTGCGATGGGCGTCGTCAGCGGCATCGTCATGTCCTACCAGTTCGGCACCAACTGGTCGGTGTTCTCCGACAAGGCGGGGCCGATCATCGGCCCGCTGATGGCCTATGAGGTGCTGACCGCCTTCTTCCTCGAAGCGGGCTTCCTCGGCGTGATGCTGTTCGGGCTCGAGCGGGTGGGCAAGAAACTCCACTTCGTCGCGACGCTGATGGTCGCCATCGGCACCTTCGTCTCCGCCTTCTGGATCCTCAGCGTCAACAGCTGGATGCAGACCCCGGTCGCCTTCACCGTCAACGACGTCGGCCAGTTCGTGAAGGCGGGGACGTGGTGGGACATCATCTGGAACCCGAGCTTTCCCTATCGCCTCGTCCACACCGTCATCGCCGCCTATCTCACCACCGCGTTCGTGGTCGGCGGGGTGGCGGCGTGGCACCTCCTCAAACGGCACGACACGCCGCAGGTGCGCACCGCTTTCTCGATGGCGATGTGGATGGCGGCGCTGGTGGCGCCGATCCAGCTCGTCGCGGGGGACATGCACGGCATCAACACGCTCGAGCATCAGCCGGCCAAGGTGCTGGCGATGGAAGGGCATTTCGAGGATCACCCCAACGGCGCCCCGCTGATCCTGTTCGGCGTGCCCGATCAGGACGCGCAGACGACGCGCTACCAGCTCGCCATCCCCAAGGTCGGCTCGCTGATCCTGAAGCATGATCCGAACGCCCCCCTCGAAGGGCTGAAGCGCGTGCCGCGCGACGAACAGCCGCCGGTGGCGATCGTCTTCTGGTCGTTCCGCATCATGGTCGGCATCGGCCTCGCGATGATCGGCCTCGGGCTGTGGAGCCTGTGGGCGCGGCTGCGCGGACGCCTCTACGCGCCCGGCTGGCTGCATCGCGCGGCGGTGCTGCTCGGCCCGGCGGGGTTCGTCGCGGTGATCGCCGGCTGGGTGACGACCGAGGTCGGGCGCCAGCCGTGGACCGTCTATGGCGCGCTACGCACCGCGGACTCTGTCGCCCCGATCGGCGTGCCCGGGGTGGCGGCGTCGCTGCTCGCCTTCATCGTCGTTTACACCGCGGTGTTCGGCTTCGGCGTCTGGTATATCCTCAAGCTGATGAGCCAGCCGCCGCACGCGGGTGAGACCCCGCTCGCCGCGACGCCGACGCGTTCGGCGGGCACCACGCCGATCGCTGCGACCGGCGGCGACGGGGCGCCTCGCCCAGCCGTCGTGCCGACAGGGGAGGCGGGTTGATGTTCGAGGCTCTTACCCCCGCGCTGCCGGTCATCTGGGCGGTGATCATTGCCGTGGCGGTGGCGATGTACGTCTTCATGGACGGCTTCGACCTCGGCATCGGCGTGCTGTTCCCCGGCTTCAAGGTCGGCGAAGAGCGCGATGCGGCGATGAACTCGATCGCGCCGGTGTGGGACGGCAACGAAACCTGGCTGGTGCTGGGCGGCGGCGGGCTTCTGGCGGCGTTCCCGCTGGCCTATGCCGTCGTGCTGCCCGCGCTTTATGCGCCGCTGATCGCGATGCTGCTCGGCCTCGTCTTTCGCGGCGTCGCGTTCGAGTTCCGCTGGCGCGACCCGCGCCATCGCCGCGCGTGGGACGCAGGCTTCACCTTCGGCTCGATCGTCGCGGCCTTCGCCCAAGGCGTGACGCTGGGCGCGCTGGTGCAGGGCATCCCGGTCGAGGGCCGCGCCTATGCCGGCGGCTGGTTCGACTGGCTCACCCCCTTCTCGCTGCTGACCGGCGTGGCGATCGTCGTCGGCTATGCGCTGCTCGGAGCGACCTGGCTGATCTGGAAGACCGCCGGGCCCGTGCACGCTGATGCGCGCCGCTACGCGCGTTGGCTGCTGCCCGTCTTCGCGCTGCTGGTCGCGGCGGTGAGCCTCTACACCCCCTTCCTCGAGGGGCAGTATTGGCGCCGCTGGTTCGCCTTCCCCGGCCTCCTCGTCACCATTCCGATGCCGCTGCTGGTGGCGCTGGCAACGTGGAAGCTGTGGGCGGCACTGAAGCGCGACGAAGCGGTCGCGCCCGAAGGCGGCACGCTCGCGACCTTCGCCGACGCGAGCGCGTTCGGCTGGACGCTGGCGCTGTTCGCGCTGTCGATGATCGGGCTCGGCATCTCGATCTGGCCCGATGTCGTCCCGGGGCGGATCAGCATCTGGGACGCCGCCGCGCCGCCCGACGCACAAATCTTCATGCTGATCGGCGTCGTCATCCTGCTGCCCCTGATCCTCGGCTACACCGCCTGGTCCTACTGGGTGTTCCGCGGCAAGGTCGACGCGAGTGGCGGCTACCACACGCATGACCACTAAGCCCGAACGCCCGCTTGGGCGCATGAACAGCGAGCCCGAGCGGCCCTTTGATGAACGGCTGAGCTGGTTTATCGTGCTTTGGGCGGGGAGCGTCGCGGTGGTCGGCGCGGTCGCCTACGCCATCCGCGCGGTATTGCTGTAGCCTTGGGGGGCGAGGCGCGGCCCCCGCAGCGCCCGTCACCCCGGACTTGATCCGGGGTCCAGCTTGTCGCGTTGGCGGGCCGTCATGGGAGCAAGTCCCATGACGTCGGTCGGGTTGGCCTGCCGGCCACCCGCCGGCCGGCCGTAGCCATCCGCTCCGCGGACCGGCGAATAGCCCCGCTATTCGCCTTGGCTATCGGTGGCGGGCCGTCATGGGAGCAAGTCCCATGACGTCGGTCGGGTTGGCCTGCCGGCCACCCGCCGGCCGGGAATAGGCGTCGGCTCCGCCGACCGCGAAATAGCTCTCGCTATTTCGCTCGCCTATTCGACCGTCACGCTCTTCGCCAAATTCCGCGGCTGGTCGACGTCGGTGCCCTTGGCAACGGCGACGTGATAGGCGAGCAGCTGCACCGGCACCGCGTAAACCAGCGGCGCGATTAGCGGGTGCACCTGCGGCATCTCGATCGTGGCGAGGCACCCGTCGCCCGCCTCGGCAATGCCCTTTGCGTCGGAAATCAGCACCACCTTGCCGCCCCGCGCGCGCACCTCCTGCATATTGGAGACGGTCTTCTCGAACAGCGGCCCCGACGGCGCGAGCACGATCACCGGCACGCTTTCGTCGATCAGCGCGATCGGGCCGTGCTTCATCTCGCCGCTGGCATAGCCCTCGGCGTGGATGTAGCTGATCTCCTTGAGCTTCAGCGCCCCCTCCAGCGCCAGCGCGAAGTCCGGCCCGCGCCCCAGATAGAGCACGTCGCGCGCCGGCGCGATCAGCGGCGCCATGCCTGCGATGTCCGCGTCATGGTCGAGCGCGGCGTTGAGTGCGCCCGGCGCTTCGATCAGGTGGCGCACCACCTCCGCCTCTTCGGCGCGGTCCATCCGCCCCTTGGCCACCGCCAGCTTCGCCGCCAACGCCGCCAGCACCGCGAGCTGGCAGGTGAACGCCTTGGTCGACGCAACGCCGATCTCCGGCCCGGCGTGCGTGGGGAGGAGGAGGTCCGCCTCGCGCGCCATGCTCGACGTCGGCACGTTGACCACCACCGCGATGGTCTGCCCCGCCGCCTTGGCGTGGCGCAACGCCGCCAGCGTGTCCGCCGTCTCCCCCGATTGCGAGATGAACAGCGCCAGCCCGCCCGGCTCCAGCACCGGGTCGCGGTAGCGGAATTCGCTCGCCACATCGATGTCGACCGGCACCCGCGCGAACTGTTCGAACCAGTAGCGCGCGACCAGCCCCGCATAATAGCTCGTCCCGCAGGCAACGATCGTCACCCGCTTCACGCTCGCGAGGTCGAAGTCCATCTGCGGCAGCGCGACCTGGCTTTCGACCGGGCGGACGTAGGAGGAGAGCGTCTGCGCCACCACCGTCGGCTGCTCGAAAATCTCCTTGAGCATATAGTGGCGATACGGCCCCTTCTCGACCGCCGCGGCAGTGAGCCCGCTTGTCGTCACCTCGCGCTCGACGGGTTCGCCCGCGGCGTTGTAGATCTCCGCACCCTGCCGGCGCACCACCACCCAGTCGCCCTCGTCGAGATAGGCGATGCGTTGCGTCAGCGGCGCCAGCGCCAGCGCGTCGGAGCCGAGGTAGGTTTCCCCCTCGCCATAGCCGAGCACCAGCGGCGACCCCAGCCGCGCGCCGATCAGCAGGTCGGGGTGCTGGCGAAAGGCGATCGCCAGCGCGAAGGCCCCGCGCAGTTGCGGCAGCACCGCCTGCACCGCGTCCTGCGGCGACTTCCCTGCCTCAACTTGTTCGGAGACGAGGTGCGCGACGACTTCGGTGTCGGTCTCGCTCTCGAACACCCGCCCGCGCGCGATCAGCTCCTCGCGCAGCGGCTTGTAGTTTTCGATGATGCCGTTGTGGACCAGCGCCACCTCGCCCGTCGCGTGCGGGTGCGCGTTGCTGGTGGTCGGGGCGCCGTGCGTCGCCCAGCGCGTGTGCGCGATGCCGATCGTGCCGGGCGCAGGGTTCTGCGCCAGTTCGGCGACGAGGTTATTGAGCTTCCCCTCCGCCCGCCGCCGCACCAGCGCGCCATCGTCGACGGTACACACCCCCGCGGAGTCATACCCGCGATACTCCATCCGCCTGAGCCCATCGACCAAACGATCCGCGACCTCGGCCTTGCCGACGATTCCGATGATACCACACATGGCGCGGGGCTTTAGCGTGCGAGCGCGCGGCGCGCCATGGCTCGATTGCCAACGGGCGTTGAGCGGGCGCGATGACTATGCTCTATCGCCGTGATGGGGGACGCCACCGACGCCGACATCGAACGCTTCATCGCAGCGTGGGAGGCCACCGGCGGGTCCGAGCTCGCCAACACGCAAAGTTTCATCGGCGACCTGTGCCGCCTGATCGGGGTCGATCCGCCGGGGGGCAGCCACGCCGACGACGCGCGCAACGATTATGTCTTCGAACGCCGCGTGTTTCAGGACAATGGCGACGGCACGACCAGCTTCGGGCGGATCGATTGCTACCGCCGCGGCTGCTTCATCCTCGAAGCCAAGCAAGGAAGCGATCTCGACCGCCGATCCGCCGCCGCGGGGGAGGCCGACCTCGACCTGTTCGGGCACACCGCCACCGACCGCATGAAGCGCGGCACCGCGCGTCGCGGCACCCCGGCATGGGCGCGGGCGATGGTCAGCGCCAAGGTGCAGGCCGAACGCTATGCCAAGGCGCTGCCCGTCGACCACGGCTGGCCACCGTTCCTGCTCGTCGCCGACATCGGCTATTGCATCGAAGTCTATGCCGACTTCACCGGCACCGGCAAAGCCTACGCCCAGTTTCCCGACCGGTCGCGCTATCGCATCATGCTCGCCGACCTGCGCGATGCTGCGGTTCGCGAGCGGCTGCGTGCGATCTGGACCGAGCCCGCCTCGCTCGACCCGACCGCGCGCGCGGCGCGGGTCACGCGGGAGATCGCCGATTTGCTGGCAACGCTCGCACGCCGTCTCGAACGACGGGGGCATGGCGCGGAGCAGGTCAGCGGCTTTCTTATGCGGCTGCTGTTCACCATGTTCGCGGAGGACAGTGCGCTCATTCCACCGGGCAGCTTCACGCAGTTGCTGAAGGATCAGCGCGGCCATCCGGAACATCTTCACCACCAGCTGTCCGCGCTGTGGGCGGCGATGGACAAGGGTGAGTTCGCCCCCGCGCTCGGCATCCCGCTGCGCCGGTTCAACGGCTATCTGTTCAAGGACCGGCAGGCGCTCCCGCTCGAAGCGGAGGAGCTCGACGTGCTGATCGCGGCGGCAACCCACGTCTGGACCGAAGTCGAACCGGCGATCTTCGGCACGCTGCTCGAACGCGCGCTTGACCCGAAGGAGCGCTCGAAGCTCGGCGCGCACTATACCCCGCGCGCCTATGTCGAACGACTGATCGGTCCGACCATCATCGAACCGCTGCGCGCCGATTGGGACGGCGTACGCGCCAGCGCCGCCAAACTGATCGACGAGAACGAGCCCGAGGCGGCGCGTGAGCTGGTCGAGAAGTTTCACGGCCAGCTTGCTCGCACGCGCGTGCTCGATCCGGCGTGCGGCACCGGCAACTTTCTTTACGTCGCCATGGCGCGAATGAAGGAGCTGGAGGGAGAGGTGCTCGACCTCCTCCTCGAACTCGGCGACGATCAATATGTCGCCGAACTGTCGGGGCACACCATCACCCCCGAAAATTTCCTCGGCATCGAAATCAACCCGCGCGCGGCGGAGATCGCGCAGCTGGTGCTGTGGATCGGCTATCTGCAGTGGCATTTCCGCGTCAACGGCGCGGAGAAGATGCCTGCCGAGCCGATCCTGCGCGACATCCGCACCATCGAAAACCGCGACGCGCTGATCGCTTATGACGATCGCGTGCTGGAGCGGGACGAGGCGGGGCGCCCGGTCAGCCGCTGGGACGGCGAGACAATGAAGCCGCACCCCGTCACCGGCAAACCGGTCCCCGACGAGGACGCGCGCGTCGAAGTCTGGCGTTACGTCAATCCGCGTCCCGCCAGCTGGCCGCGCGCCGACATCATCGTCGGCAACCCGCCCTTCATCGGCGGCAAAGACGTGCGCGACCGGCTGGGCGACGGTTATTTCAAGGCGCTTTTCAAGACCACCAAAGTGCCCGAAAGCGCCGATTTCGTGATGCACTGGTGGGACAAGGCGGCAACGCTGGTACGCCGCAGCAGCATCCGCCGCTTCGGCTTCGTCACCACCAATTCGATCACCCAGACCTTCAGCCGCCGTGTCATCGCGCGTCATATGGAGGCGAAGGACCGCCTCAGTCTGCTGTTCGCCATTCCCAATCACCCGTGGGTCGACGAACGCAACGGCGCAGCGGTGCGCATCGCCATGACCGTCGCCGCCAAGGGCCGCCACGACGGCCGCCTCCTCACCGTCACCGACGAAAGCGGCGCGCCGGAAACCATCGAATTCGCGCAGCAGGCGGGCGACATACGCAGCGACCTGCGGGTCGGCGCGGATGTCACGTCGGTGAAACCGTTGAAAGCAAACGACCGGCTTTGCTCGCCCGGCGTAAAGCTCCACGGCGACGGCTTCATCGTCACCCGCGAGCAGGCGGTGCTGCTCGATCCGGTCGGCGCCGTGTCACGTCGACCGCGCGGGGTGGCATCGCGGCCAATGGCGTTCGCTGGGCGCGAACCGTCAGCACTGGCAGCGCCTCGCGAACCTACCGAACAGCCCGTCATCTTCGACTATCGCAATGGCCGCGACCTCGCCGGCCACGCGCGCGACGTGATGGTCATCGACCTCTACGGCCTCACCGAAAACGAGGTGCGCGAACGGCATCCGGCGATCTACCAGCACCTCCTCGCAACCGTGAAACCAGCGCGCGAAGGCCAGCTGGCCAAAAGTCAGACAGCGGACTCTCGGCAATACGCCAAGGACTGGTGGCTATTCGGGAAGACGCGGCCAGAGCTGCGTAAGGCCTTGGTCAACTGCGTACGCTTTATCGCCACCGTCGAGACGGCGAAACACCGCGTATTTCAATTTCTGCCGATCGACACTCGACCCGACAACATGCTCGTTTGTACGGCATCTGACGACGCTTACGCACTTGGAGTGCTGACTAGCAGGCATCATGTCATATGGGCGCTGGCGGCCGGGGCAAGGCTGGGAGTAGGTGACGATCCGCGTTACTCGAAATCACGCTGCTTCGACCCATTCCCCTTCCCCGCCGATGTGCCCGAACCGCTCCAGCAGCGCATTCGAGCGGAGGCGGAGGCGCTCGATGCGTTGCGCAAACGGGTATTGGCGCAGCATGCCGATCTGACGCTCACCAAACTCTACAATGTGCTCGAAGCGTTGCGCGCCAATGATGGGCGCGGGCGGGCGTTGACCGACGTCGAACGCGACATTCACGATCGCGGTCTCGTCACCATCCTCCGCCAGCATCATGATGCGATCGATGAACTGGTCGCCGACGCCTATGGCTGGGGCGACGACTGGCGCGCCGGGCGGCTCGATGACGAAACCATCCTCGCCCGCGTCGTCGCGCTCAACGCGGAACGCGCGGCGGAGGAGGCGAAGGGGCTGATTCGCTGGCTGCGGCCCGAATTTCAGGCACCCGACTATCGGCCGCCCGTCGAAGCGGCGGACGAACTCGCCCTCCCTGGCGGCGCGGGCGTGGCGGAGGACAATGTCATCGCGTGGCCGACCGCGCTTCCCGAACAGGTCAGCGCCGTGCGCGCGGTGCTGACCAGCGCGCCCGCCCCGCTCGCCGCCAACGACATCGCCCGCGCCTTCCGCGGCAAGCGCGCGGCGAGCGTGCGCCCGGTGCTCGACGCGCTCACCAACGTCGGTCTCGCCCGCCGCCTCCCCGACGGCCGCTACGCCGCCTGACGCGCCCCCCGTCATGCTGAACTCGTTTCAGCATCCACCGCCGACGGCGCGGCATGGACCCTGAAACTAGTTCAGGGTGACGGTGGGGCGGGTAACGGGGAGGGGGGGCGCGAGCGCCCGCTGTCCTACACGCCTCGCCGTCGGCATAGCTCCGCCCGAGGCTCGGCGCAGGCGCGTCGCAAAGCCGTCCCTCTTATGTGCGAACTTTGTGCGCTTGTCGCTCGACGGGCAGGCTCCGCGTCCGCTCAGCCGCTTTTTTTGGCCGCCGCCTCCGCCTTCTTGCGGCGCATGGCGTCGTGGAAGCGGTCGGCCCAGCCGGGCTTCACCAGCTGCTCGGCGCGCACCAGCCGCAGCTCGCCGTCGGCAACGTCGCGGCTGACCGCGCTCCCCGCGGCGACGATCGCGTCGCGGCCGATCTTCACCGGCGCCACCAGCGCGCTGTTCGAGCCGATGAAGGCGCGCTCGCCGATTTCGGTGCGGTGCTTGAAATAGCCGTCGTAGTTGCAGGTGATCGTCCCCGCGCCGATGTTCGCCCCCGCGCCGACGTCGGCATCGCCGATGTAGCTGAGGTGATTGGCCTTCGCCCCCTCCCCCAGCCGCGCCGATTTGACCTCGACGAAATTGCCGACCTTGGCGCCCTTCTCCAGCACCGCGCCGGGCCGCAGCCGGGCATAGGGGCCGACCTCGACCCCCTCGCCCACGCGCGCGCCCTCCAGGTGCGAGAACGCCCGGATGCGCGCGCCTTCCGCAACGCTCACGCCGGGGCCGAACACCACATTCGGCTCCACCGTCACGTCACGGCCGAGCTGCGTGTCGGCGCTGAAGAACACCGTCTCCGGCGCCAGCAGCGTCGCGCCGCCGGCCATCGCCTTCGCCCGCGCCATACGCTGCCATTCGCCCTCCAGGCTGGCGAGTTCGGCGCGGCTGTTGACGCCAGCGACCTCGACCGGATCGCCGACCTCGATCACCGCGCTCTTCGCACCGGGCAGCATGACGATGTCGGGGAGGTAATATTCGCCGGCGGCATTGTCGTTGCCGATGCGGTCGAGCAACACGAACAGCTCCGCGCTGCGCACCGCCATCAGCCCGGAATTGCACAGATCGACCGCGCGCTCCTCCGCGCTCGCGTCCTTATATTCGACCATCCGGTCGATGGTGCCGTCGCCCTGCGCGACGATCCGGCCATAGGCGCCCGCGTCCTCGGGGCGAAAGCCGAGCACCACCGCGCGCGGTTCGATGCCGAAATTGAGCCGCTCGATCATGCGGTGCATCGTCTCCGGGCGGACGAGCGGCACGTCGCCGTAGAGGATCAGCACATCGCCCGCGAACCCGTCGAGCGCGTCCTTGGCCTGCGCCACGGCGTGGCCGGTGCCGAGCTGTTCGCGCTGCCAGGCGACGCTCAGTCGCGCCGCGTCGGCGCGTTTGTGCAGATGCGTCTCGACCTGCTCGCCGTTCGCGCCGACCACGACGACGGTGCGCTCCGCGCCGAGCTCCGCCACCGCGTCGAGCAGGTGGTCGAGCATCGCCTTGCCCGCGATCGGGTGCAGCACCTTGTGCTTGGCCGAGGCCATGCGCGTGCCGCTCCCCGCGGCGAGGATGATCGCGGCCAGCGGGCGGCGGGGGCGGTCGGAGGCGGGGGTCGCATCGGTCATGCACGCCCCCTGCCACCGCGATGCGTCAGGGGGAAGACCGCGCGAACGCCTTGCGCGCCAGATGCGGGACCAGCAGCCGCAGCGGCATCCGCAGGAGATGCCCGCGCAGGTAAAAGGCGGCGCGCAGCGGCTTCGTTGTCCCCCGCCCCCACCCGTCACGGGCGAGGATGCGGCGCAGGAAGAGGGCGTCGCTGCGCTGCTCGGCCGGCCAATCGTCGGGCAGCGGCGTCGCGTAGAGCGCCCGCGCCAGCCGCCCCGCCCGCGCCATCGCCGGCCACAGCTGGTGAAGCTCCGCGCGGGCGCGAAGCTCCGCCCAGAAGTCCGCGCGCTCGCTCAGTTCGCGCAGCAGTCGGTCGATGTCCCACAGGTTGCGCATCGCCCCGTCCATTTCGCCATCGGCGAGACAATGCGCCGCTGCGTGCAGCACGAGGTCGGCATCCCCCAGCCGCTTGAGCCGCGCCCCGCACGGCACCGCGCCCGCGATCAGCGCCCCGGCATCGACCTTGGGCCGCGCGGTCAGCGGCAGGATCGTGTGGTGCACATCCAGCATCCGGTCGCGGCTCGCGTGGATCAGCGGCGGCAGCTCGTGCATCCAGCGGCGGTAATAGGCGTGGTCGTAGGGATCGGTCTTGACCCACTCCCAGCCGCCCGAAAGCAACGCCGCCTCCGCTTGCGGCAGCATATCGCGCGGCAGCAGAATGTCCGTGTCACCGATGTTGCGCCCCGCCGCCGCCGCCAGCCCTGCCGCGGCGTAGGCGCTGCCCTTGAGCAGGATGGGCGTCAGCCCGAGCGGCGCCAGCACCCGCGCCACCTCGTCCGCCTCCCACAGCATTTGCCGCTGCGCGTGGTGCGCGCGATTCGCTTCCGCGGTGAGGGTCGCTGCCACGGGGCGCGGCATGGGTTGCCCGGCGACTCGCTCCGCCAGCGTTGCCGACAGCCGCTCGGCGCGGGCGAGGCTGAGGAGGTCGCTCCACCGCGAGGGCGACAGCGCCGCCGCCCGCGCCGGGTCGGTGAGGATCGTCGCGAGGGTTCGTGCAAGGCTCATCGCGCAGCCCACAATTGCTCGACCGCCGCGACACCCTGTTCGCTGTCGGCATAGTGCAGCTCGACCGCGGGCGCCGCCGTCACCAGCGCAGTCAGCGTCGCAAAGGCGGACCGTCCCAGTGCGAGATAATTGGTCGACCCTTCGGTCAGCCGCACGAATGCATCCGCTTTGCCGACGGGCGCAAGCGCGGCGCTGTCGCCAAATCGCGGGAAGAGGATCATCGCCGGGCGCGCCGCTTCGCGCTGGCGGGCGATGGCTCGCGCGTTGGGGATGAGGTGACGCACGGTGCCCTTGGGCGTGCCCTCAAGCATCGGGCCCCAGCGCCGCTCGTCCGGGACGACCGCCCGCATCGCGGCGATGCTCTGGTTCTTGAGGCTCACCGCGCGCGGGTGCGCGTCGGCAAGGCCCGACCCATCGAGCCGCAGCAACACGAATTCATCGCCCATCAGCCGCCAGCCGCGCTCGCCCAGCAATGCGGCGAGCGTCGATTTGCCCGAACCCGACTCCCCTACCAGCAGCAACGCCTCACCGTCGCGCTCGACGCTGGCGGCATGAAGCAACAGATGCTGCGACCAGCCCAGCGCCAGCTGCAGGTTGAGCGCCATCTCCGCCGCGAGCAGCGCCTGCGCCAACGGCAAGGGTGCGGCGTCGGGGATGGCGAAGTCGCCGGCGATGGCGACGCTCGGCCGCAGCCAGCGGCGTAGCGGGCCCGCCGGCTCGAGCCGCGCGGTGGCCGCGGCAAACCCATCGTCGGGCGCAGGATATTCGGCGTAGAGCCGCTCGAGCGCGCGCACCGGCTGGCGCCACGCGCTGGCGAGGCGCATCGGCACCGCCCCGACCTGACGGCGCCAGATGAAGCTCACCCCGCCTCTGCAAGCCCGAGCGCGACCAGCTCGTCGCAGCGCTGCGCGATCGCGTCCGCCGCGCCATCGCCCAGCCGGTACGCGCGGTTGAGCCGGGCGAGCAGCGTCTTCACGTCCGCCGGCCCCTCCCCCAGTGCCTCAAGCAGCTGCGGCAGCGGCGCGCCGAGCAGGTGCGTCTGTCCCGAACTTTCGTCATACAGGGCGACGATACCGTCGAGGTCGCGCTGCACCAACGCCTGACGTTCCGGGCGCAGACGCCAGCGCCGCGCCGGCTCGGGCATCGCCGCCGTCCCGGTCAGCGAATCAGCGTTTGCGCATCTGGATGGAGGCATAGCAGGTGAACCCCTGCTGCCCGCTCCGCAGCCGCCGGATGTAATTGAGGTAAGCGGTATTCTGTTCGTACGTCGTACCGGGGAGGCTGCGTCCGCTGAGCGCGGCCTTCACCTCTTCGCCCGTAAACGGCCGCATCGCCGCGGGGACGCTGCCGCGCGTTCCCGCCGGCACCACCCGCCCGTCGAGCGCGATCGCGCGCCCCGCATGGGCGGCATCGGGCACGGGGATCTGGCAGTTCATGATCGACACCGCGGTCTGTGCGAAGGCCGGGCGCACCGTCAGCGAGGCCGCCACCCCGACCGCGCCGAGCATCAACGTGCGCCGCTCCACCATCGGCGACGCCGGTGGCGTGGCGTCAGGGTCGGCCGCTTGAGGTCGAGGATCGTCCATCGCTGTCGCCGCTACCACAGCCGCGACATGCGAGAAAGCGCCGCGATGTGCGCAGCGTTTCGTTTTCGGGCAGGTTGGCACACCCGGTCGCGACGCTAGGAAGGGAGCGTGACCCTTCACCTCCGCCTTTCAGCTCCGGCCATCCTCCTGCTGGTGATCGGCTTCGGCTTTCTGACCGCGGTCGGGGTCGATCGGTCGGCGTTGCTCGGCGCGGGGGTGGCGATTGTCGTCCTGATCGCGCTCAGCGCGCTCAATCGCGACGAGGTGCCGGCACCGGAACGTCCGGCGCCTTCGCCGGTAACGGGGGCCACAGCGGCGATGAAGGGGCCAGGGCCGCTGTGGGAGGACGATCGCTTCGCGGCCACGCTCGACGCGCTGCCCGTGCCGGTTTTGCTGATCGACGGCGAAAACCGCGTGGCGGTCGCCAACCGCGCCGCACGTGCGCTTTTGGGCGGATTCATCGTCGGCACCGATGTCCGCGCCGCCATCCGCCATCCGGCAGCCGCGGATTTGCTCGCGCAGCGGCATCAGAACGCAGCGCGTTCCATGGAGCTGGTCGGCCTCGGCGGCGCGGGACGGCGCTGGCGCATGGCGGTGAGCGAAGTCGGCGACGGGCGGCTGGTGCAGCTTACCGACGAAAGTCAGCGTGACGCGGTCGAGCGCATGCGCGCCGATTTCGTCGCCAACGCCAGCCACGAACTGCGCACGCCTCTGGCCGCGATCTTGGGCTTCGTCGAAACGCTGAGCGACGAAGACGCGGGGGGCGACCCCGCGACCCGCGAACGCTTTCTGGGCGTCATCGACACCGAAGCGCGGCGTATGACCCGGCTGGTCGACGATCTGCTGTCGATCTCCCGCATCGAAGCAAGCAAGGGGTCGGTCCCCGGCGACACGCTCGACCTGTGCGAGCTGGTGGAGGAGGTGGTGGCGCAACAGCGTCGGTCGACACGCTCGGTGCGTGCGCGCGACCTCGCGCTCAGCTGCGATCCGCCGACGCGGGTGCAGGGTGACCGCGCGCAATTGCTGCAGATGATCGACAACATCGTCGCCAACGCGCTGAAATATGGGCGCGCGGGAACGCCGGTAACGGTGCGCGTGGGAGCAGCCGCAGGATCGATGATCGAACTCACCGTCGCCGACCAGGGGGACGGAATCCCGCGCCACGCGCTCCCGCGCCTGACCGAACGCTTCTACCGCGTCGACAGCGCCCGCAGCCGCAAGCTCGGCGGAACTGGGCTCGGGCTCGCGATCGTCAAGCATATCGTCGAACGACATCGTGGCCGGCTCGACATCGAAAGCGAGCAGGGCGTCGGGACGCAGGTCCGCATCCGCCTCCCCGCCGCTGCCGATGAAGACCAGGACTGACGACGCTGTCACAAAAGTGACACGCGCTTGTCACATGGGCAGCGCGGACGAAGGCTGGGCGTTGCAAAACGCCGGCGAATCCGGGCGAATCGGCCACCGGCCGCTCACCCGCTGGAGGACACGGTCGATGACGAAGAAGCTGCTCGGTGCGCTGGCGCTGGTAACGCTCCCCCTGACCCTCGCCGCATGCGGTGGCGGTTCGAGCGCGGGTAGCGGCACGCGCGACTATGTTTCTGCGGTCGGCTCGTCGACGGTGTTCCCCTTCGCCAGCGTTGCGGCGGAGCGGTTCGTCGCCACCAACCCGGGCATGAAGAACCCGCGGGTCGAATCGATCGGCACCGGCGGCGGCATCGAACGCTTCTGCTCGGGCGTGGGCGCGGGCACCCCCGACATCGCCACCGCATCGCGCCGCATGAAGGCAAGCGAGTTCGAGACCTGCGCGCGCAACGGCGTCACCGACATCGTCGAGATTCCCGTCGGCATCGACGGCCTCGCGCTCGGCCAGGCGGCGAACGGTCCGCGCATCTCCCTGTCGGAAACCGACATCTACAAGGCGCTGGCCGCCAACCCCTTCGGCCGGCCGAATACCGCCCGCACCTGGCGCGACGTGAACCCGGCGCTGCCCGCGACGCCGATCGTGGTGTTTGGCCCCCCGTCGACCTCGGGCACCTTCGACAGCTTCAAGGAGCTGTTCATGACCAAGGGTTGCGAGAGCGATCCGGCGATGAAGGCGCTCAAGGACAGCGACAAGGCGCGCCACGACGAGGTTTGCGGGACGCTGCGCGGCAGCCCCGAATATGTCGAGCAGGGTGAGAACGACAACCTCATCATCCAGAAGCTGAGCCGCAATCCGAATGCGATTGGCATCTTCGGCTTCTCTTACCTCGACGCCAACCGTCAGACCGTGCGCGATGTGCCGATCAACGGCACCGAAGCGACGGTCGCGACGGTCACCTCGGGCCAATATCCGGGCTCTCGGATCCTCTATCTTTACGTCAAAAAGGCGCACGTGGGGGTGATCCCGGGCATCACGGAATATCTAAAGGCGTTCCTCGACAATGCCGGCGCCGGCGGGCTGCTCGCGCAGCGGGGGCTGGTGCCGTTGCACAGCAACGAAGCGGCGCAGGCCCAGGCGGCATTGACCGGAATGACCCCACTCAGCCGCGACGCGCTGAAATAACGGTCCCGCCGAACGCTCCCACGCTGCTGCTGCCGTGACCCCCGCCGCTCTCGCCTTTCTCGTCGCCGGGTTCGCGCTCGTCGGCTGGCTCGTTGCCCGAGCACGCGCCGCGGCGTTCGCGCGGGTTCCGGCGGGCAGCGACAAGGCGACGGTGCGCGCGGCGCGTCCGCATTCGCTGCCCAGCTATCACGGCTGGTATGTGGCGATGTGGACGGCGGTGCCCGCGCTTCTGTTCCTCGCCGTGTGGAGCGGGATCGCCCCCGGATTCGCGCAGCAGGCGGTGCTCGACAGCCCGGCCGCGGCGAGCCTGCCGCCGACCGATTTCCAGCGCACCGCGATCCTCGCCGAAGCGCGCCAGCTCGCGACGGGCAAAATCGAGCGCGGCTTCAATCCGCTCTCCGCGGGGCTGGTCGAACCGTACCGAGCCGCGATCGGGCGCTTTCAGTGGATCGGCGCCGCAGCGGCAGCGCTGCTCGCCTTCGCCGGCTTCGCTTTCGGCTTCACCCGGGTCCGCCGCGACTTCCGTGCCCGCACCCGGGTCGAGCGCGCGGTGATGATCGCGCTGCTGGCCGCGAGCCTGGTTGCTACGCTGACCACGCTCGGCATCCTCGTCTCGTTGTTGTTCGAAAGCTCGCGCTTTTTCGCGCGCGTTCCGATCATCGACTTCCTCACCGGGTTCAACTGGGCGCCGGTCAGCGGGTCGGAGAACCCTGCGCAATTCGGCGCGATCCCGCTGTTCTGGGGCACCATCCTGATCGGTGCGATCATCGCCATGCTGGTGGCGATCCCGCTCGGGCTGATGACCGCCATCTACCTTACCCAATATGCGCCCGCGCGGTTGCGCAAATGGCTGAAGCCGGCGATCGAGGTGCTCGCGGGTATTCCCACGGTGGTTTACGGTTATTTCGCCGCGCTGGCGGTGGGGCCGGTGCTGCGCGACTTCGCCGCCGCCATCGGCATCAGCGGCGCGAGCAGCGACAACGCGCTTGCGGCGGGGCTGGTCATGGGGGTGATGATCATCCCGCTGGTCTCCTCGATCGCCGACGACAGCATCACCGCGGTGCCGGGGTCGATGCGCGACGGCAGCCTGGCGCTGGGCGCCACCCCGGCGGAGACGATCCGCAAGGTGCTGATCCCCGCCGCGCTCCCCGGCGTGATGGGCGGCGCGCTGCTCGCGGTCAGCCGCGCCATCGGCGAAACGATGATCGTGGTGATGGCCGCGGGCCAGTCCGCCAACCTCACCGCCAATCCATTCGAGAGCGTGACCACCGTCACCGTCCAGATCGTGAAGCTGATGACCGGCGATCAGGAGTTCAACAGCGCCAAGACGCTCGCCGCCTTTGCGCTCGGGCTCACCCTGTTCCTCGTGACGCTGGCGCTCAACATCGTCGCGCTGCGCATCGTCAAACGGTACCGCGAAGCGTATGAGTGACGCCGCCGCCCCGATCCCGGCGCCGAGCGCCGCCGCATCGCGCTGGCAGAGCGCGGAGATGCGTGCGCGCGTCGCGAAACGCTACCGCTCCGAACGGCTGTTTCGGGGGCTCGGCCTGTTCGCGGTGCTGACCAGCGTCGCCGCGCTGGTGCTGCTGCTGGGGTCGATGCTGTGGTCCGGCCTCCCCGGCTTTACCCAGCCGCGCGTCGAGGTGCCGATGCAGTTGGCTGGGAGTGGCCTCACCCTCCCCGCGGGCGATGTCGACGAGGCGCAGGCGACCGCCGCGCTGACGAGCGGCGGCATCGCCGATATCGTCAGCCTCTCCGCCACCGCCGCCTATGGCCCCCAAGCGGAGGCATGGTTCGGCCCCGCTGCGACCCGCGCCGCGATCCAGGCGATCATTGCCGACCCGGCGCTGCTCCAGCGCGGTAACGTGACGCTCGACCTCCCCGCATCATCGGCGCTGACCGCCGCCGCGCGTGGACATGGGCCAGCCGAATTGATCCGCACTGCCGAGCGGCTGCGTGGCGAGGGGAAGCTCTCGACCGGCTTCAACTGGAACTTCCTGACCCTCTCCGACGCCACCGATCCGACCATGGCGGGGATCAAGGGCGCGCTGATCGGCAGCCTGCTCACCATGCTGGTGACGCTGGCGATCGCCTTCCCGGTCGGCGTGCTAGCCTCGCTCTACCTCGAGGAATATGCGCCGCGGAACCGGATCACCGACTTCATTGAGGTGTCGATCAATAACCTTGCCGCGGTGCCGTCGATCATCTTTGGCCTGCTCGCGCTCGCTCTCTTCATCAACACCATGGGGCTGTGCGCAGGGAGCCCGCTGGTGGGTGGCCTCACGCTCGCGCTGATGACCATGCCGGTGATCGTCATCTCGGGCCGCAACGCGATCAAGGCGGTGCCGCCCTCAATCCGCGATGCCGCACTGGGCGTCGGCGCGTCCAAGGTGCAGGTGGTGTTCCACCACGTCCTCCCCCTGGCGCTGCCGGGCATCCTCACCGGCACGATCATCGGCATCGCCCGTGCGTTGGGCGAGACCGCGCCGCTGCTGCTGATCGGCATGCGCGCGTTCGTCACCGGCGCGCCCGATGGCCTCTGCGCCGGTTCGACGGTGTTACCAATGCAGGTTTTCCTCTGGTCGGATCAGGTCGATCCGGGCTTCGTCACCAATACCAGCGCGGCGATCATCGTGCTGCTGGTCGTGCTATTGTCGATGAATGCCATCGCCATCGTGCTCAGGAACAGGTTCGAAAAGACATGGTGACGACCCCCGCACCGACCCCGAGTTCATTCGCCGTTGCGGCAGAGGAGGCGACTTCCGCGCCCAAGATGGCCGCGCGCGACGTCAACGTTTTCTACGGCGTGAAACAGGCGATCGACGGCGTATCGATCGACGTTTATCGCGACCATGTCACCGCGTTCATCGGCCCGTCGGGTTGCGGCAAGTCGACCTTTCTTCGCACCTTGAACCGGATGAACGACACCGTCGCCGGCGCGCGGGTGGAGGGCGACATCCGCCTCGACGGCGAAGACATCTACGCGCCCAGCATGGACGTGGTGCAGCTGCGCGCGCGGGTGGGGATGGTGTTCCAGAAACCCAACCCCTTTCCCAAATCGATCTACGACAATGTCGCCTACGGTCCCAAAATCCACGGCCTCGCCACGTCCAAGGCGGACATGGACGCGATCGTCGAGAAATCGCTCACCCGCGCCGGCCTGTGGAGCGAGGTCAAGGATCGCCTCTCCGACAGCGGCACCGCGCTCTCGGGCGGGCAGCAGCAGCGGCTGTGCATCGCCCGCGCCATCGCCGTCGATCCCGAAGCGATCCTGATGGACGAGCCCTGCTCCGCGCTCGACCCCATCGCTACCGCCAAGATCGAGGAATTGATCCACGAATTGCGCGGGCGCTACGCGATCGTGATCGTCACCCACAATATGCAGCAGGCCGCGCGCGTGTCGCAGCGGACCGCGTTCTTCCACCTCGGCCGGATCGTCGAATATGGCGCGACCAGCGACATCTTCACCAACCCGCGCGAGGAAAAGACCAAGGATTACATCACCGGCCGCTATGGCTGACGTGAAGGCCCGCATCATGAGCGAACACACCATCAAAGCCTTCGACGAGGAACTGACCCGCATCCGCGGCCTCGTCTCCGAAATGGGCGCGCGTGCGTCGAACTCGATCGCCCGCGCCGTCGAAGCACTCGATCACCGCGAGCGCGACACCGCGGCGCAAATCGTCGCCGACGACCGCCGCGTCGACGAGCTCGAAGCGGAGGTCGAACGCTCGGTCGTCCAGACCATCGCGCTGCGCGCCCCGCTCGCCGACGACCTGCGCGCGATGATCGCCGCGCTCAAGATCGCCGCGGTGCTCGAACGCGTGGGCGATTACGGCAAGAGCATCGCCAAGCGCGTGCCACTGCTCAGCGGCGACCGCGCCGTCGACGCCATCCCCCTTCTCCGCACCATGGGCGAGATGGTTGTCGAAATGCTCGAAGACGTGCTCACCGCCTATGCTTCGGGGGATGCCGAGCTCGCCGCGGCGGTGTGCTCGCGCGACAAGAATGTCGACGATTTCTATAACTCGATCTTCCGCGCACTGATCACCTACATGATGGAAAACCCGCGGGTGATTTCGGAGGCGGCGCATTTGCTGTTCGTCGCGAAGAACCTTGAACGCGCTGGCGATCACGCCACTAACGTCGCCGAGATGGTGGTCTATTCGGTGACCGGCGAACGCATGGAGGAGCGCGAGAAGGGCAAGGACCCCACCGCCTTCCCCGACCGGCGGCACCATCACCCCGACCGCGCGCCGGACGAGGCGGGCTGATCCCGATCGACGGAGGAACTTGCCATGGCCGCCGCCGACCTCCTGCTGGTCGAGGACGACCCAGCCATCGCCGAGCTGGTGCAATGGCATTTCGAACGCGCGGGCTATGCCGTGCGGCAGACGCCCAATGGCGATGAGGCGCTGCTGCTCGCTGCCGAACGCGCGCCCGATGTCATCCTGCTCGACTGGATGATCGAAGGCCCGTCGGGGATCGAGCTCTGCCGCCGCCTGCGGCGCGACATGGCGACGCAGAACGTGCCGATCATCATGATCACCGCGCGCGGCGAGGAGGCGGACCGCGTGCGCGGGCTCGAAACCGGCGCCGACGATTATGTGACCAAGCCCTTCTCCCCGCGCGAGCTGGTGGCGCGGGTCAGCGCGGTGCTGCGCCGCGTGCGCCCGGCGCTGGCGGGCGAAACGCTCGCCTACGCAGACATCGAAATGGACACCGTCGCGCACAAGGTCCGCCGCGGCGGCCGCGCGATTGCGCTGGGGCCCACCGAGTTCCGCCTGCTGCGCCACTTCCTCGAACACCCCGGCTGGGTCTTCAGCCGCGAACGCCTGCTCGACAGCGTGTGGGGCCAGGACAGCGACATCGAATTGCGCACCGTCGACGTCCACATCCGCCGCCTCCGCAAAGCCATCAACGAAGGCGACGCCCCCGACCTCATCCGCACCGTGCGCAGCGCCGGCTACGCGCTGGACAAGGACGGGGCGGGGTAGGCTCGCCCCCTCGGGTGGCGCGTGTCACCCACGCGCTCCACCATTCGCCCGGAACCCGACACCGCGCCCCACCCCGTCACCCCGGACTCGATCCGGGGTCCAGCTAAAACGGCGAAGGTGCAGCGGATCCCCGGGCCACGCCCCGGGGTGACGGAAAAAGGCGCGCGCGCCCGCCCGATCGATCTGCTGCGATGCGCGTCGTCACACTCTTCTCGACATCGACGTCATCCGGTGGAACATCAGCTCGAATCGCTTGGATGTTGATGCGTGAGCTCGGTGAATTGGCGATCATTGCACCACCCTGCCCCGCCTGTCGGACAGCGATCCCGTTCAAGCAAACGCTGTGGGGGCTCGGACGACCTTTCACCTGCAAGGGTTGCGGGACACGCCTGATCGTCCCGCAAAACTTCTGGATCGCGCCGAGCGCGATGATGGCCTATTTCGCGCTTCGTTCAAACTTCGCGTCCATCACCGGCCACTTGCTGCTCATTACGGTACTGGGATGTATCATCCTGTTGCTCACCCGCCTGTTCGTCCATCCGGAGACCGTATGATGCGAAGCTGTCCGATCTGTCGCGCCGAGCTCGGGATCGCGGCGCTGCTCCGGCCACGGCTGACGAACGACCTCACCTGTCCCCGCTGCGCCGCCACCCTACGCCTGGGCGGGAACTTTGCATGGGGTTTCGCCGCCGGCGTCGCCGCCTTCGCGGTTTATCTGGCGGTTGAGGGCAAGTTTGCCGAGATGTCCCTCGCGATTGTGGTTGGCATCGCCTTCGCCGCGCTACAATTTCGCTACGCCCGGCTCGAAGCCGTTCGATCGCCGACGAGCGGTCCGCGCTGACGAGACTCAACTTCTTCGTCACCTCGGGCTCGACCCGGGGTCGAGCTATTCGCTGCCGTGTCGCGGGACCCCGGATCAAGTCTGGGGTGGCGGATGGGGCGGGGCTGATCGCCGTCCCCTACGTCCCACGCCGCCTGCGCGTGATTGCCGAGCTTCGATGATGTCTGCGCCCTGTCCTACGCGCCGCCCTCGCCGCGAAGCCGCCCCCGAAAGGATGGCGTCAGGCCGCGGCCTGGCTGTTCTTGAGCGCGAAACCCGTGTCGCATAGGCGCGATGATCGCTAAGTTTGACCCGGCGTGACCACGCGGTTCCCGCCGCGCCGCGATGGCGGTAAGGCGGGGCGAAACATTTTCGAAGGACCCGCCCAATGACCATCGATTTCACCAACCGCGTTGCCATTGTCACCGGGGCCGGTGGGGGCATCGGGCGGGCTTATGCGCTCGAGCTCGCGCGGCGGGGGGCGAAGGTGGTGGTCAACGACCTCGGCGGGGCGCGTGATGGGACGGGGACGTCCGACGCCGCGGCGCAGGTGGTGGCGGAGATTGAGGCGGCGGGGGGCGAAGCGATCGCCAACGGCCATAGCGTTACCGAATATGATCAGATGGAAGCGATGGTCGCGCAGGCGAAGGAGCGTTGGGGCCGCATCGACGTGCTGATCAACAACGCCGGCATCCTGCGCGACAAGAGCTTCGCCAAGATGGAGCCCGCCGACTTCGAGCTAGTGGTGAAGGTCCACCTGATCGGCTCCGCCTACGCCACCAAGGCGGTGTGGGAGACGATGCGCGAGGCGAACTACGGCCGCATCCTGATGACCTCGAGCTCGACCGGGCTCTACGGCAACTTCGGCCAGGCCAATTATGGCGCGGCGAAGCTCGGCCTCGTGGGGCTCATGAAGACGCTCGCGATCGAGGGCGCCAAGCACAACATCAAGGTCAACTCGATCTCCCCCGTCGCCGCGACGCGGATGACCGAGGACATCTTCCCCGAAGCGATGCAGGCGATGTTCGCGCCGGAGCTGGTGGTGCCCGCGTCGCTGTTTCTGGTGAGCGACGATGCGCCCACCTCGACCGTGCTTGGCGCGGGCGCGGGCGCGGTGCACGCCGCGCAGGTGACGATGACCCGCGGCGTCAAGCTCGGCGAGGACGAGCGCAGCCCGGAAGGTGTCGCCAAGCGCTTTGCCGAGATCATGGACCGTACGGACGACAGCGTGCCGCAGAGCGGCAGCGAACAGTCGATGGGGATTTTGAAGCTGCTCAACGGCTGACGAATCTGGGCCCGGCCCATGCGACGCAAGGGGTCGGGCACAACCCGGAGACCGGCGCAGCACCGAAACGCGCCGCCCTTGGGCAGCCATCGGGCTCTACTATTGCTGCAGGTGGTGAGGTGGTGGAGCCTAGCGGGGTCGAACCGCTGACCTCCTGCATGCCATGCAGGCGCTCTACCAACTGAGCTAAGGCCCCGTCACCGTGCCGGCGCGCGATCTGACGCCGGATATGCGAGGCGCGCCTCTAGCGGACGCGCGCCCCGTTTGGCAAGCCGCTATTGCAGCCGATCAGACCTCTTCGTCACCGTCGCCGGGCGCGTCGACGCCGAGGTCGTCGTCGCCGCCAAGATCGACGTCATTGTCGGGCGAGACGTTGTCATCATCCTCGACATCCACGTCCAGATCCACGTCGGCGGGCGTGTCCGGCTCAGCCGCGGGCGCGGCGCCCTGCTTAACCTGCTCGAACGGCATGGGCTGCTTGGATTTCAGCGCCGGTTCCGGGTTCCACGCATAGCCACATTCGATGCAGGTAACCGGATCGACCTTTTCCAGGTCGTAGAAGCGGGTGGCGCATTTGGGGCAGCTACGCTTGTGGCCCCATTCAGGCTTGATCATCGAATCGGATACTCGCTGGAGATGCGACAAGGGCCTGACGTCGCGGAAGAACGCGCCGTCGCCCGAACGGCGCGCGCCTTGCCAGAGCAAGGGCGCGGTGTCAAAGCCGCCGACGATGCCTGCCCCGCCGCCCCCCGCGCCCGCGCGATTTGCGCCGACCGGGCCGCTTAAGGGGACAGTCATGGTCCCGGGCGACAAATCGATCAGCCATCGCGCGCTCATGCTCGCGGCGCTGGCTGTGGGGCAGAGCGATATTCGCGGCCTGCTCGAGGGCGAGGATGTGCTCGCCACCGCCGAAGCTTTGCGCGGCTTGGGCGCGCAGATAGAACCCGTCGCCGAAGGGCATTGGCGCGTCCATGGCGTCGGCGTGGGCGGCTTGTTGCAGCCGCGTGCGGCCCTTGACCTTGGCAACAGCGGCACCTCGGCGCGGCTGCTGATGGGACTGATCGCGACGCATCCGCTACAGGCCGTGCTGACCGGCGACGCCAGTCTGTCGCGGCGACCGATGGCGCGGGTGATGGAGCCGCTCGCTCGCATGGGCGCGGAGTTTCTCGCCTCGCCCGGGGAGCGGCTGCCGCTGACGGTGCGCGGCGCGCTGCGCTCCGTCCCGATCCGCTACGAGCTGCCGGTCGCATCGGCGCAGGTCAAATCCGCGATCCTGCTCGCCGCGCTTAATACGCTCGGCACGACCGAGGTCGTCGAACGCTGGCCGACGCGCGACCACAGCGAACGCATGCTGGCCGCCGCGGGGGCGCAGATCGCGGTCGAGACCGACGGGCCTACCCGCAACATCCGCATCACCGGCGAGGCGGACCTGCGGCCGATGTCCATCGACGTTCCCGGCGACCCGTCCAGCGCTGCCTTCTTTCTGATCGCGGCCTCCATCGTGCCCGGCAGTGCCCTCACCTTACGCAACGTGGGAATGAACCCGACCCGGAGCGGGCTGGTCACCGTGCTGCGCGCGATGGGCGCGGACATCGTCGAACTCGACCCGCGCGAGGTAGGCGGCGAGCCGGTCGCCGACCTCCTCGTTCGCCATGCACCGCTGAGCGGCGTGGTGGTCGATCCAGCGCTCGCACCGACGATGATCGACGAATTCCCCGCGCTGTTCGTCGCCGCTGCCTTTGCATCGGGCCGCACGACCACGCGGGGGCTCGAGGAATTGCGGGTCAAGGAGAGCGACCGCCTCGCCACGATGGCGCGCGCGCTGCGCACCATCGGCGCCGCGGTCGAGGAACAGGCCGATGGCCTCACCATCACCGGCAGCGGCGGCGATCCCCTCCCCGGGAGCGACGAGCCGATCGTCACCCACTTCGATCATCGCATTGCGATGAGCATGGCCATCGCCGGCCTCCACAGCCGCGCTGGGACGGCCATCGATGACATGACCCCGGTGGCGACAAGCTTTCCTGATTTCGTCACCGTGCTGGAAGGACTGCGGGCATGAACCTCGACATCTACGACCTAGTCGGCCTCGCCGGCAGCACGCTGTTCGTCATCGCCTTCCTCTACGCCAACCGAGCCAAGGTGCTCGACAAGCGCTGGTTCAACGCCCTCAACCTAGTCGGCGCAGTGCTGCTGCTGTGGTCGCTGTGGTACAAGTTCAACCTCGCTGCCTTCGTGCTCGAGATCGTCTGGGGCGGCATCGCGCTGGTCGGGCTGATCGCCGCGCTGCGTAAAGGTGCTCCCGAACCGGCCGAGCGCGTATGATCGTTGCCGTCGACGGGCCAACGGCGAGTGGCAAGGGCACCATCGCCGCGGCGCTCGCTCGGCATTATGGGCTGCCGCACCTCGACACGGGGCTTCTCTACCGTGCGGTCGGGTGGAGCGTTCGCGCGGCTGGGGGCGACCCCGACGATGCGGCCGATGCACTGCACGCCTGCGACTTTGCCGACGAGCTGCTGCGTGAGTCCGGCCTGCGCGAGGAGGCGACCGGCGCGCTGGCGAGCCGCGTGTCGGTCCATCCCGCCGTCCGCGCCGCGCTGTTCGAGCGGCAGCGCGATTTCGCGACGCAGCCGGGGGGCGCGGTGCTCGACGGGCGCGATATCGGCACGGTCATCGCTCCGGATGCCGACGCCAAGCTGTTCGTCACCGCCAGCGTCGAAGCGCGCGCGCAGCGGCGCTGGCGAGAGATGCAGCAACGGTCCGGCCCCGCCGCGCCCGACCTTGCCAGCGTCGCGGCCGACCTTGCGGCACGCGACGCACGCGATAGAGGCCGCGCGAGCGCGCCGCTTGTGGCTGCCCCGGACGCGGTGAATATCGACACCTCGACGCTCCCCATCGACGCGGCCATCGCGGCCGCGATCGAGGCGGTGGAGCGGCATCGCAAGGGCGCGTGTTGACCCCCGAGGGCGCGATCCTATGCTTTCGCCGGAGCTTCGAGAGGGGGGGGGCGGGATGACGCGAACCTTGGCAATCTGGGCGGCGGTGGGCGCGCTGGCTCTAACGGGCTGTCAGAACGGTCGGGATGAAGCCGCTACTTCGGACGCGGTGTCGGGCGCCGAGACGCCAGCCGGGGCGGACACCGACGAGGCGCACCGCTTCACCGTCACCGATTTCGATTCCATCGACCTCGTCGGCGCGGTCGACGCCGACGTGCGTGTGGGCGATGTCGCCAGCGTCACGGCGCTCGGCCCGGATCGCGCGAGGCTCGTGATGCGGCAGACCGGGCGCCGGATCCTGTTGACGCAGCGTGATGGGGAGCGCGTGCGAAGCGGGCGTTTCGTGGTGACCGTGCCGCAGCTCACCGCGCTCACGCTGTCCGGGACCGGCGACATGACGGTGAGCGGCCTGAACGCGGACCATTTCGACATCAGCCTGTCGGGCACCGGCGACCTCGACATTCAGGGGTCCGCCCGCCGTGCGCGCGTGCAACTTTCGGGCACCGGGGACCTCGACGGCGACGACTTCCGCGTCAGCGACGCGCTCGAACTCGACAGCAGCGGAGCGGGCGATGCGGAGCTCAATGCGGTGAACAGGGCGACCGTCAACGCCAGCGGTGCAGGTAATGTGCAGATTAAGGGCGCGCAGACGTGCACGGTGCGCAACAGCGGGACCGGCAACGTGTCGTGCGGCTGAGCGGGCCGCTGATCGCGGCGTTCGCGCTTGTGCTCGCGGCTGTGCCCGCAGCTGCCGAGACGCGATCGTTCGGCATCACCAGCTATGCGCGGCTCGTCGTGCGTGGGGACATGATTGTCGAGGTGACCGACAACCCCAGGCTCAGCGGGCGGGCGGAGGGGCCACGCGATGCGCTGCTCGCGCTGCGGGTGGAACAGGCGGGCGACACGCTGATCCTCAGCCAGTCGCGCGACGGCCCCTACGGACCGGTTGCGCCATCGTCGGGCACGTTGACCGTGCGGATCAGCGCCGCCGGGCTGCGCGAGGTCGACGTGCGCGGCGGCGGACGAGTGCGTGTGGCGCGGATCGTCGGGGATACGGCGCGGGTCGGCGTCGACGGCCCCGCGAGCGTGAACATCGCATCGCTCACGAGCCGGGTCGCGACCATCGTTCAGCGCGGCGCGGGCGAGCTTCACGTCGCCGGGCGAACGATCGCGCTCAATGCACGCTCGACGGGCTCCGGCACGCTCGATCTCGCGCAGCTGACCAGCGACGAGGCCACCTTGGTCGCCGCGGGCAGCGGGGCGCACCGGCTGCAGGCGCGGCGAACCGCGGCGCTGACGCTGTCGGGCGAAGCGGGGGCGCAAGTCTATGGCTCGGCGCGCTGCACGATCACCAACAGCGGTGCCGGCGACGCGCGCTGCCGGCAGACGCTGCCGTCCGGCGCCGTCGACGCAACGGCGTCGACGCCGGCAGCTTCACCAGCGGTTCAGCCGCGCAGGGCTTATCCGGGCCGGTGACCCGACCTTCACTCTCCCGCAGGATTGTCGCCGGTATCGGCGTGACGCTCGCCCTGATGGCGGCGCCGGCGAAGGCGCAGTCGGTGCTGCGCGACGCGGAAACCGAAGCGTTGTTCCGTGACATGGCTGCACCGCTGGTGCGCGCCGCGGGCATGAACCCCTCCGATGTGCGGTTGGTGCTGATCGGCGATCCGTCGATCAACGCCTTCGTCGCCGGCGGGCAGGTCGTCTATATTCACAGCGGGCTGATCACCGCCGCCGACAGCGCCAACCAGGTGCAGGGCGTGATCGCGCACGAACTCGGCCACGTCGCGGGTGGTCATGCGGTCCACAATGCCGGCGCCGAGCGCGCCAGCACCATCGCGCTGCTGTCGCTGCTCGCGGGGCTCGCCGCCGGCGCAGCGGGCGGTGGTGAAGCAGGCATGGGCGTCATGGCGGCGGGGCAGCAGGCTGCGCTGGGAAGCTACCTCTCCTTCTCGCGCGGCCAGGAGGCGACCGCCGATGCCGCGGGCATGCAGTATCTTGCCGCCGCGGGGATCAGCGGGCGCGGCAGCGTCGAGTTTTTCCAGAAGCTTCAGAACCGGGAACTTCGTTACGCCGTCCCGCAGGGCGAGGACAGCGCCTATGGCCGCACCCATCCGCTGTCCGGCGATCGCATCCGATTCCTGCGCGACAGTTACAGCGTCGATCCCGCCTGGAGCCGCCCGTCCGACCCTGCGCTCGAGGCGCGCTTCCAGCGCGTGAAGGCGAAGCTGTTCGGATTCGTCACCGAACCGGCCCGCGTGCTGCAACGCTACCCGTCGAGCGACACCAGCGATTCGGCGCGTTATGCCCGCGCCTACGCGCTGCACCGCACAGCGCACGTTGCCGAAGCGCTTGCGGAGGTGCGCGCGTTACGCCGCGATGCGCCGCGCGATCCCTATCTCGCGGAGATCGAGGGGCAGATCCTGCTCGAAAGCGGACGCCCGGCAGACGCTCTGCCCCCGCTGCGCGCAGCGGTCGACGCGACCCAGGCGCAGCCGTTGATCGCGGCGCTGTTCGGCCACGCGCTGATCGCCACCGAAAACCCCGCCAATCATGCCGAGGCGGAGCGCGTTCTGCGCGCGGCGGTGGCGCGCGACAATGATAACCCGTTCGCCTGGTACCAGCTCGGCATCATCTACGCGGCCCGCGGTGACGAAGCGCGCGCCGCGCTCGCCACCGCTGAGCGCGCCATGCTGACCGGTGAGACACGGCTGGCGCTGGTCAGTGCCGAACGGGCAGGCGTCGCTCTCCCCGTCGCCTCACCCGACGCGTTGCGCGCTCAGGATATCGCGCTCATCGCGCGCAGCCGCTTGGAACGCGAGCGGCGTCGGTCTAGGCAAAGCCGCAACGGCGTGTGACGGGCATCCCGTCGGGGGTGAGGCGGGGTCAATCGGTAATGGCGGGCGAAGATCTGGGCTGGAGCGCGGCAACGGCGTCGGGCGATGACTGGCGTCCAAAGCCGCTCCCGACCCGCGAGACCCGGGCGACCAGCCCCAGTGACGGCGAACCCTCGGCCAGTCATGGGCGAGTGATCAGCCACAGCCCCGCCGACCCGCTGTTTCTTCGCAACGATCGGTCGGCAGGCGCCGCCAATGACGGGCGGGAGCAGGCTGCGGCGCTCATGCGCGGAGCGGCGACGCAGTTGCGGCAGGGCCTTGAACGGTTCGCGGATGCGACCATCGCCATTTCGACCCGCGCCGACGTGCCCACGCGCGTCGCGGCGCTCGATATTCCCGGCAAGATCGGGGCGAGCGCAGCGGCAACGGTCGATCTGTCCGGCCGGCTGGTCCGCACCGCCCGCGACGGACTGAAAGCGTCGGGCGTCGCTGCCGGCCCCTTGGTGAGCGCCATGGGAGAGCGTGCTCGCGCCATCGGCCACCGCGCGGGCGAGGGCCTTGGCCAGATGTCGCGCGAGGCGGTCGAACAGGTGCGGCGCGTTAGCGGGACCGAGCCGATCACCCCGCCCGAAAGCCAGCTCGCAAGGTTGCTGGCCGAGGATGAGCAGCGGGTGCATGACCCCAGCCCCGCCGCGCTGTCGATGCCGCTGTTCGCGCAAGCCGTGGCTGGGGAAGATCGCGACGGCGAGCGCGACAGCCCCAATGTGGCGGGAGTCGCCGGCGCCTCGTCGGACACGCCCTCCTCCGACGGCAGCGCCGATGCTCCGCGGGACGCGAACGTCCGGACTGAGCCGCCGTCATCGCGCGGCACCACCTCGCCGCGCGAGCCGACCCCGCCCCGACCGCCCGTTCCCCCGCCCCCGCCCCCGACTATGGGCGGAAGAGGCGACTGGTGGCGGCACCCCGCGACATGGTTGCTCGGCGGCGCGCTGCTGTTCACCGGCGGACTGGCGCTCGGGCGGCAGCTGCCGGGTGCGGACCGGGTCGCGACCGAGCGGGTGGTGCGCGAATATCTCATCGCGCATCCCGAGGTGATCGCCGAGGCGTTGACGGCCGGCCGCACCCGCCAGCACGCGGCGGCCATCGCCGACAATCGCGCACGTCTCGTCACTCCCTTCTCCGGCGCTTGGGCGGGCGCCGCCGACGGTGACGTAACACTGGTGATGTTCACCGATTATCGCTGCGGATACTGCCGCGCGAGCCTGCCGATCGTGGAGCGGTTGCTGCGTGAGGATGGCCGGCTAAAGGTCGTGTTCCGCGAACTTCCGATCCTGTCGGCGGACAGCGAAGCTGCGGCGCGGCTGGCGCTCGCAGCCGCCAAGCGCGGGCGATACATGATGGTCCACCGCGCGCTGTTCACCAGTGCCGACGCCGAGGGGCGCCGCCGCGTCGCCATTGCCTCCGAGGTGCCGAACGATGCGACGGCCCTCTCTGACCCGTCGATCACCGCGGAGCTTCAGCAGAACATCGACCTGGCTCGCGCCATCGGCGTGGACGGGACGCCCGCCTGGGTGGTCGGGGATCAGCTGATTTCAGGCGCAGTGCCGTTCGAGCAGCTCAAAAGCGCCGTCGCGGCCGCCCGCGCGCAGCGCGACTAGGGCGCGTCCACGCTCCACCAGGCGGGTCGGTGCTGCGCGTCGATGTCGTCGACGCGGCGATGCTCGACCGACCAGCCGAGCGCGGGGTGGGCGGCGCGCTGACGGGCGGGGTCGGCCTCCGCCAGCGGGACGACCACCAGCCGCCGGTTCACCTTTTGCCGCCAGTTCATCCGCGCGGTGTTCTCCTGGCCGACGTAGCAGCCCTTGGTGAAACTGACGCCGTTGAGGTCCACGGCGTTGGCCTCCAGCCACAATGTCGTCGCGTCGCCGAGTTCGGCGACCCCTTCGGTCACGCCGAGCGCGAGGCGGTGGGCGCGCCAGGCGTCACTCGCATCCGTGCCCGAAGGCGAAGCGAGCCAGCGCCGGCCGAGTGCTGGGAGGCGAGGGTCGGGGACGCCATCCGACCCCTCCGCCGCCCAGTGCACGGCCAGCCTATCATCGACCGCGATGGTGAGCGGGCGACGCAGGCGATACATGGTGAGACGCTGGACGATGGCTGCGGCCCGTGATGTCTCGACGTCGAGCAGCCGGTCCTCGCCTTCGGCCCACACCAGCATGTCGGCGATGACCTTGCCCTGCGGAGTGAGCAGTGCAGCGTAGGCGGGGAGCGGCCCCGCCACGACATCGTTGGTGAGCAGCCCTTGCAGGAACTCCGCAGCGCCCTCCCCCGACACGCGAACGACGGACCGGTCGGCGAGGCGGGTGGCGCCAAAGTGGGTGGAGGTGGTCATGGGGGGAAGCTAGGGTGCGTGCCATCCAGCGCAACCACCCGGAGCCTCCATGCCAACCTACGACCTGCTGCTCGCCAACGGCACCGTGCACACGCCGGGAGGGCCGCAGCGCGCGAGCGTGGGCGTTCGGGACGGGCGTATCGCGGCGATCGGCGTCGACGGCGACGCCGGCGAGGTGATCGATTGCGCCGGGCTCGACCTCCTGCCGGGCGTGATCGACAGCCAGGTGCATTTCCGTGAGCCGGGCCTCGTCCACAAGGAGGATCTCGAGAGCGGCGCACGCGCGGCGGTGCTCGGCGGGGTGACCGCGGTGTTCGAAATGCCGAACACCAACCCCAACACCGACACGCCCGAGGCGCTGCAGGACAAGCTCGACCGCGCGCGCCATCGCATGTGGTGCGACCACGCCTTTTACGCCGGTGCCACCGGGCAGAATGCCGAAGCGCTGATCGCGATGGAGGCGATGCCGGGCTGCGCGGGGGTAAAGCTGTTCATGGGCGCGTCGACCGGCAACCTCCTCGTCAGCGACGACGATGCGATCGCGCGCGTGCTCGCCGCCGGCACGCGCCGCGTCGCCATTCACGCGGAGGATGAGGATCGCATGCAGGCGCGGCTCGGCGAGCGCATCGAGGGCGACCCCGCCAGCCACCCCGTCTGGCGCGACGATGAAAGCGCGCTGGCGGCGACGCGGCGGATCGTGGCGCTCGCCCGTGCGGCCCGTCGGCCCATCCACGTCCTGCACATCACCACCCCCGCCGAGCTCGAGTATCTTTCCTCGCACAAGGACCTCGTCACCTGCGAGGTGACGCCGCAGCATATCACCCTGGCCGGTGAGGAGGCCTATGCGCGGCTGGGGACGCTGGCGCAGATGAACCCGCCGATCCGTTCGGGCGCGCATCGCGACGGGCTGATGTTCTGGCTGAATCAGGGCGTCGCCGACGTAATCGGGTCGGATCACGCGCCGCACACGCTCGAGGAGAAGGCCAAGCCCTACCCCGCATCACCGTCAGGCATGCCGGGGGTGCAGACGCTGCTGCCGCTGCTGCTCGACCATGCTGCCAACGGGCGCATGACGCTGCAGCGGGTGATCGAGCTGACCAGCGCGGGGCCGCAGCGGGTGTTCGGCATCGCCGGCAAGGGACGCATCGCCGTCGGCTACGACGCAGACTTCTCGATCGTCGACCTGAAGGCGCGTTGGACGGTGGAGCGCGACTGGCTGGCGTCGCGCTGCGGCTGGTCACCGTTCGAGGGGGAGACGCTCACCGGGCAGCCGATCCACACCATCGTGCGCGGGCACAGCGTCGTGCGCGACCGTGCGCTGACCGACGCTCCCGCCATCGGCGAGCCGGTCCGCTTCACCGCGGCGCTGCCGCTCTGAGCGCCACAGCGCCCAGCTATAGATCGCCAGCCCCGCCCAGATCAGCGGAAACGCGATGCGGTGTGCCGGGGTCACAGCCTCGCCGAGCAGGAACACACCCGACAGTAGCTGCATCGTCGGCGAAAGATACTGGACGAGGCCCAACGTCGACAGCGGCAGGCGTTGCGCCGCGCGGGCGAACAGCACCAGCGGCAGCGCGGTGACCGCCCCGCTTGCGATCAGCAGCGCTTCCCGCAGTCCAAAGCTCCCGCCAAAGGCGAGCTCGCCGCGTGACGCCCACCAGCCCAGCGCGAGAAGCGCCACCGGCAACAAAACCAGCGTCTCGACCGTCAGCCCGACCATCGGCGCGACCGGGGTCAGTTTGCGCACCAGCCCATACAGCGCGAAGCTTCCCGCCAGCGTCAGCGCGATCCACAGGTCGTCGAATGCGCTCACGGCAAGCACGCCAACCCCGGCGGCGACGACCGCGATTGCCAGCCACTGCACGCGCGTCAGCCGCTCGCGCAGCACCGCCCAGCCGATCAGCACGTTGAGCATGGGGTTCAAAAAATAGCCCAGGCTCGCGGCGATCACCCGGCCTTCGTGCACCGCCCAGATGTAGAGCAACCAGTTGATAGCGATCAGCACTGCCGATGCCGCGAGCGCGAGCGCAACCCGGCGTCGCGTAAAGGCCGCGACCAGTGCGTCGCGCTTGCCGAGCACGATAATCAGCGCGCCCAGCAGCACGGCCGACCAGGCGACGCGATGCGCGACGACCTGCCAAGCAGGCACCGCCTGCAGCAGGTGGAAGTACAACGGAAGGACGCCCCAAATCGCGTAGGCGCCGATCGCCGACGCCAGCCCTCCGTCGCGTTTCGATAGGGCGGTGGGCTCGCTCAGAGGATCCCGCCGCCAAGCGATAGGCGGATCGCGGCCAGCACGAAAACAATAAGGTTGAGGTTGCGGCCGCTTTTGCGTCCAGACAACTGACCGACGCTAGCGCCGAGCAGCGCGAACGGCAGCACCAGCCAGTTGAGACCACCCAGCAACGGCAGCGCGAAGAACATCGCGAACAGCAGAGCGACCACACCGATCACGATCGAAACGACGTTGAGCATTCCCGCGAGATAGCCCTCATAGGGAGCCGTGCAAGGGCAAGGCGCTGCGACTTGAAAAATTCGGGCTCTTACTTTATTGTGCAGTGCAACATAACGCGGCTGCGGTCGTTATCCGAAGCACAATCAGGACACGACGGGGCATGAAAGCTGATGGCAAAACGCCCCGGCGGCGACGGTCTCCCGCGGCCAAGGTCGCGGCACCGTCCGCGGACCACAACCGGGCAACAATGAACGCGGCTCTCCCCGCCACGAAAGGACAGGTCATGAACGATACCACGCAGCAACAGGCCGAAACCGCCCGCGCCACCGCCGACGCGATGCAGGGTCAGGCCGCGGACATGGCTCGCGAAGGCCAGGCGCAGTTCGCCGCCGCCGCCGAGCGCACGCAGGACGCCATGCGCGAGATGGCGGAGCTTGCGCGCGGCAACGCCGACGCCTTTGCCGAAGCCACGAGGGTCGCGCTCGAAGGCTTTCAGACGCTCAGCGGTGAGTGGGCGCAGTTCATGCGCGCGCAGGTCGAAGAGGCGAGCAACTGGTCCAAGCGCTATGCCGCGATCAAGAGCCCGACGGAATTCGTCGAACTCAGCCGCGAAGCGACTCAGGCCGGTGTCGACGCGATGGTCCAGCAGTCGAGCAAGTCGACCGAACTGGCGCTGAAGCTCGCCAACGAAACGGTGGCGCCGCTGTCCAACCGGATGGCGATCACCCTCGACCGGCTGAAGGTCGCAGCCTGATCGGCTGCGCTTCGGCGCGAAGTTTGACGCTATGGCGCCCGCCGTCGCACACCGCAGCGGCGGGCGTCATCGCCTCTGCTGCGGCGCGCGCGGCTGGCGCGAAAGGCTTGTCAAAGCGGCGCCCGGCTTCCTATCTGAGCGCTATGGCTTCAACCCGCGAAACGACCCTCGCGCCCACGCGCATCACCTGTGCAGGCGACGAGGATGGTGGCGGCATCACGCCGCCCGGCGATGACGCGACCACCGGCATCGCCACCAAGACGCGCACGCGGACCAAGAAACCGTCGCTCTACAAAGTGCTGATGCTCAACGACGACTACACCCCGATGGAGTTCGTCGTGATGGTGCTGCAGCGCTTCTTTCGCATGGACATCGAACAGGCGACGCGGGTCATGCTCCACGTCCACCAGCGCGGCGTGGGGGTATGCGGGATCTACAGCCTCGAGGTCGCGGAGACGAAGGTCAATCAGGTGCTTGACTGCGCCCGCGCCAACCAGCACCCGTTGCAGTGCACGCTGGAGAAAGCCTGAGCACTTTGGTTGCTAGCGATCTTCGGCAATCCGCGCATATAGTTCGGGCCGCCGGTCGCGGAAGAAGCCCATGCCGGCGCGGTTGCGGGCGGCGCGGGTAAGGTCGAGCGTCGCAACGATCGCGCCTTCGTCGGCATCGCCCAGCTCGGCGACGATGTCGCCCCATTCATCGCAGATGAAGCTGGTGCCGTAGAAATGCTGGCCGTCCTCGTCGCCGATGCGGTTGGCGGCGACGACGGGCACGATGTTGCTGACCGCGTGCCCGATCATCGCCCGCCGCCACAGCCGGCGCGTGTCGAGGCTCGGGTCGTGCGGCTCGCTGCCGATCGCGGTGGGGTAGAGCAGCAGCTCTGCTCCCATCAGCGCCATGACTCGCGCCGCTTCGGGATACCATTGGTCCCAGCACACGCCGACGCCGACCGTGGCGCCCTCGTGCGGCCACACGCGAAAGCCGCTGTTGCCGGGGCGGAAGTAGAATTTCTCTTCATAGCCCGGGCCGTCGGGGATGTGGCTTTTGCGATAAGTGCCGGCGACCTCGCCATCGGGACCAACCATCGCCAGCGTGTTGTAATGGTGCGGGCCGTCTCGCTCGAACACGCTGGTGGGGATGGTAACGCTGAGCTCACGGGCAAGGTCGCGCATGGCCTGCACCGTCGGGTGACGGTTGATCGGCTGCGCGCGCTCGAACAGCGTCTCGTCCTCGACCTTGCAGAAGTAGGGGCCGTCGAACAGCTCGGGCGGCAGGATGAGCGTCGCCCCCTGCCCCGCCGCTTCGCGCACCAGGGCGCTGACCCTGGCGATATTCTCTTCGGCCGAGCCGCCGAGCGCGCATTGCAGCGCGGCTACCGTGATCGTCGTCATGCGCCCGCCATCGCACAGCCCCTCGCGCTTGTCATCGGCGGCGGGTAGCATCGCGGCGATGGACGACACCTCTCTCGGCCCGATCCGCGTCGGCATCGGCGGCTGGACCTACGCCCCGTGGCGCGAGACCTTTTACCCGCAAGGTCTGCGTCAGGCGGACGAGCGTTCGTACGCCATCGCGCAGATGGGCGCGATCGAGATCAACGCGACTTTCTACGGCCGGCAAAAGCCCGGCAGCTGGGCCGCTTGGACGAAAGACCTGCCGCCCGAGTTCCGTTTCTCGCTGAAAGGCTCGCGCTACGTCGCCAGCCGCAAGGCGCTGGCCGACGGGGGCGAGGGCATCGCGCAGTTCGTAGCGCAGGGGTTCACTGCGCTCGGGCCCAACCTCGGTCCGATCCTGTGGCAGCTGCGCGAGAGCCGTGTGTTCGACCCCGACGACATCGCCGCCTTTATCGCGCTGTTGCCGGACGTGCAGGACGGCGTCGCGTTGCGTCACGTGATCGAAGCGCGGCATGAGAGCTTCACCGACCCGCGCTTCGCCGAGCTCTGCCACGCACGCGGGGTCGGCACCGTGTTCGCCAACAGCCTCGACTACCCGTGCATCGACCATAGCGACGGCGCGCCCTTCATTTACGCGCGGCTCCAGAATGCCCGCAGCGAGGAACCTGCCGGCTACGATGCGGCGGAGATCGACGCTTGGGCGGACCGGGCGCGCGGCTGGGCGACGGGCGGGCGCGAGGTGTTCGTGTTCATGATCAACGGCGCCAAGGAACGCGCCCCCGCCGCCGCGCTCGCGCTCCAGGCAGCGCTCGCCAAAAAAGCACGCCGAGCCACTGGCGAGGGGTAACGACCGTTGCTAAGGCCCCTCCCCACGCACCCGTAGCTCAGCTGGATAGAGCGTTGCCCTCCGAAGGCAAAGGTCACAGGTTCGAATCCTGTCGGGTGCGCCAGACTTATCCTACTATTGAAGCTGCCCCTCCGCGCGGATGCGGAACGCCGCGAGGTGCAGCGTCCCGCCCGAACGCTCACCCGAACAGCTTGGCCGCGACCTCCGCGATGCGGCGGCCCTGGTAGCGCGCGCCGTCGAGGTCGATGGCAGTCGGCTGGCGGCTGCCGTCGCCGCCGGCGATCGTCGTGGCGCCATAAGGCGCACCGCCGACGATCTGTTCGACATCCATCTGGCCGGCATGCCCATAGTCCAGTCCAGCGCCCAAGAGGCTGCAGCCTCGACGGAAATTCCGAATTATGATCTTCCGGGAGGCGTGAGCACAGGGCCGCCGTCAGGTCGTGCGGCCCCCCGGTCGCGCACAACAAGGAATGGAGTCTGGTGCCCTATAGACGACAAAGATGAACACTCAGATCATTGGAGAATTTCCGTCACTCTGCCTCGCTGACGTCCGCGTTGCGCCCCGATTCCGGACGTGCAGCCCCTCCGCCGGTATTCTGAACAGCAAAACATGTTCAGCTGCGACTTCGAGGTATTGAGACTAACCGGTGAAGCCAGCCTTCCTGTAAATCTCTCGGCCCCGTCGAAACACGACCAGCTTTTCCAACGTGACGGGGTGGAAGAAGGCTTCGATCGCCTGACCGCTTTCGGTCCGAGCGTAGACCTCGTAGCAATCGCCTTGCACGCGCGCTTCCTGGACGGTCCACCTTTCCAGCCAAGCCTTCTTACGTACCTCGCTGAGAGGTTGCCAGCTGTCCCGGGGACCGGCTGCGCAGACCACATTGCCGTCCGCCACGGCAGGTGCAGCGATCGCCAACGAGGCAGCAGCCGCCGCGACAGCGATGAAACGACGCATCATCATCCTCAACTCCTCGAGAAACGAAGGCCCTGGCGAGCGAACAAACGGAGCAGCCAGGCAACAGCGAGCGGCGCGAGATGCGCGAGAGCGGCCGCCCACGACCATCCGAGCAGCAGCCAATGTATCAGCGCGAGCGTGAACGCAGGATATACCAGCCACTGCAAATGCTGCCAGCGACGGCCAAGGCGTCGCATCGCAGTATCGAAGCTGATCGCAGCCGGCACCGCCAACGCGGCCAGCGACAGCCACCCGGTCCAGATCGCGGGCAGTCCCAGTTCGTCGAGCATGGCCGATACGAGCCGCATGTCGATCACGTAGAAGACGAGGTGGAGCAGCGCGTAGCAGAAGGCGGCGACGCCCAGATAACGCCGGATCGACAGCCAGCCCCGCAGGAAGCGGTTGCGTCCGAAAAACTCCGTCAATGGTCCGGGCAGCAAGGCGAGCAGCATCAGCCGCACGCTCATCTCGCCGCTCGGGTGGTAGAGGTCCATCGCCGACGCGGCGCCCGAAGCCAGCCGCTGCACCATAAGCACAGCGGGCATGGCCAACAGGGCCCACAGCAGCCAGCGTCGCCAGCCGGTCACACCTGGGCCCACTGCCGCAGCAGGTTGTGGTAGACGTGGATCAGCCGATCGATTTCGGGATCGTCCTTGGCCCTGCCCGGCGAAAGCGCGCGGATCGAGCAGTCCAAATCATACAGCAGCGCGCGCTGGTGGCTGTCGGCCACCGCGCTCTGCAGCCAGGTGATGGCGCAGACCCTCTCTCCATGCGTCACCGGCGTCACCTGATGCAGGCTGGAACTCGGGTAGAGCACCATGTCCCCGGCGGGCAGCTTGACCGCCTGCGCGCCGAACGGCGTTTCGGCTAGAAGCTCTCCCCCGGCGTAGCTGTCCGGATCGGACAGGAAGAGCGTCGCCGACAGGTCGCTGCGCAACGTCAGTCCGGCTTCGGGCAGGCGCATCAACGCCGCGTCCGAATGAGTGCCGTAATGGCCGCCGTTGCGGTAGCAATTGAACGTGGGCGGCCAAATCTTCTCGGCCAGGCTGGCCGAGACGAACTCGGGATGGTGGCCGAGCTTGCGCAGGATCGCCTGACCCAGCTCCTGCGCGACCGGATCGGTGCGCGGGAGCTGGAGGTTCTGCTTGACCGCGACCGAGCGCGTACCTGCCGTCGCCGCCCCGTCCTGCCAGCCAGCGGAAGCCAGGCGTTGGCGGAACGCGACGACTTCCTCGGCCGACAGGACATTCTCGATAACGATCAGCATCGGCAGGTCCTCAGCCTCAGAAGCGGCCCGTCAGGGTCAACACGGCGCGGCGTTCATCGCCCTTGTAGAGGAAATGTCCGCTGCGATAACCTGCCAGATAATAATCGGCGTTGCCGATATTGGTGACGTTGAGACGCGCGCTGACGTTTGGCGAGAAGTCGTAAGTCACGAAGCCATCAAACGTCCAGTAGGAAGGGATTGTGTACGAATACACCCCAAGCGCCGTATTGTACGAGGCCGCCGTATCCGGTTGCCCTGCCGACATTTCGCCTTTGTAGGTCGCGGTGCCGCCGAAGGCCAAGCGGTCGGACGCCTGATAGCGCACCTGCCCACTGAACTGTGTGTTGGCAAAATTGCTGAGCTTTAGGCCAACATTGGCAGGCACGTTGGATTGGCGCACCTCACTGTCCATTAGGGTGAGGGCGGCCTGCATCATCAACTGGTCGGTCACGTTGCCGACCACGCCGAATTCCACGCCGCGCACCCGGTTCCGGCCGGTGTTGAGAGAGCCGCCGGGTTCATAGCCGGTGCCCGCACTTTCGAACACGTCATCCTTGACGATCTGAAAGGCCGCTGCGGTGACGAGGAAGCGGTCATCGAACAGATCCGCTTTCAACCCCAGCTCGACGCTCTCGACGCTTTCGGGCCGGCCGGCGCCGATATCGGTGCCGGTGGCTACGCAGATGCCGCCATAGCCGCAACTGCCACCAAGATCGCTCTCCCCGCCATTGATTTCCTTGCCCGTGCCATAGTTCAAATAGACCATGACCTCTTCGACCGGGTGCAGACTGATCCCGGCCTGGAAGTTCCAGAGCGTGTCGTTGTAGGCATAGTCAGTGGTATTCGGGCCCTGAACGACGAGGTTGGAATAGTCGAAGAAGTCCACCCTCAGGCCGCCGTGCAGGCGGACCAGATCGCTGACACGCACGGTATCCATCGCGTAGAGGCCGAGCGTGCGGACTTTCCATGTGCTGTCCGTGATGCCCGGGGTGATGGTCCGTTGCAGGACACTGTGGATCGCGGTGTCGTCGAACAGCACATTGCGCCGGTTGTCGGTGATGCAGAAGGCATTGTTGGCGCCCGTGCCGCTGGTACGACAGTTGGGGGTGCCGCCGTTGGTCAGGGCATAAGTGCCGTTGGCAACGTGGAGATCCGAATACTCCGCGCCGATGATCGCGTCGTGTTCGATCCGTCCGGTGGCGAAGGAGGCAATGAGGTTCGTCTGGTTGACGAAGTACGAGACATCCTGACTGCCCTGGTGCGATGACAGGGTAAGCGGGGCGTAATCGTCGGTGGCCGGGCGATAGGCGCCTCCGCGCAACCCGGTCAGCACGTATCCGTTTTCTGTCTCGCCATAGCGGGTCGAATTGACGATCCGGACGCCCTCACCGACCCGCAAGGTTACACGACTGGTGACCGTATCGACGTCTGTCTCGAGAAAATCGCCAACTTGAGCATAGTTGGGCACATCGTCCCAAGGTGCGTGAATCTTCACGTCGGACGGTCCGGTGCCGGTCGGCGTGGGGAGGTAGCCACCGAGGTCGGGCGTATCGTTGGCGGTTAGGTGGTAATAGTCCAGCACCCATTCGACAGCGTCGGTCGGTTGCCAAGCGAGCGAGATCGCCGCACCGAAACGCTCGCGGTCGGAGAAGTTGCGGTTGGGAATCTCTTCCGTGCCGTACAGCAGGTTGGCACGAACGGCGAGGTTGCCGGTCAGCGGCACGTTGGCGTCGATGGTGCCGCGGTAATAGTTGTCGGTGCCCAGCCCCAGATCACCACGCACGAACATGTAGTCGGTGCTCGCTCGCTTGGTGATCGAATTGACTGCGCCGCCGATCGCGCCGCGCCCGGCAAAGGACGAGCTGGGGCCCTTGGTGATCTCGATCTGGTCGACGGCAAAGGTTTCGCGGGTGGTCATACCCGGATCGCGCAGGCCGTCGACGAACACGTCGGAACGGGCCTCGTGGCCGCGGATGATGTAGCGGTCGCCAAAGGCGTTGCCGTTCTCGCCCGTTCCCACCGTTACACCCGGCACATTATCGATAACGTCGCGCAGATCGTTGGCACCCTGCTCCTCGATTTGACGTTCGGTGAGCACCTGAATGGTTTGCGGCGTTTCGCGCAACGGCTGGGTGCGGCGAACGTCCCCCGAACGTTCAGCGCGATAAGGCACGCCCGGCGTGGCGTTCGGATTAACGTCGGCGGTAGCATCCTCGATCCTCAGCGTGTCGAGCACCACCTCGCCACCCTCCGGCGGGGCCTGCTGCGCGAGCGCCGGCGTCGCGAGCGCGGCCGAGAGACCAACGGCGGCCAGCGTGATGGGCTGGCGCAGGCTCATCGGCCGGATCGCTCCGCGGGTGGAGGAGGCAGTCATCGGTTTCCCCTTCGGTCAGTTGGTTCGCAGTGAATATTCGATCGGCAGCGTCAGCGTGACGCTGTCCCGCGTAAGCGAGCGCGGAAAGCGCGGCAGCGGCGAGACGCGCTGCAAGAGATCCAGCGTTGCCTGGTCGAGCAGCTGGTGGCCGCTGGAGTTGCGGATGGACGCGTTACTGACCGCGCCGTCGCGGCTGACGGTGAAGCGCACGGTCACGACACCCTGCTGGCGAGCCTGACGCGCCTCGCGTGGGTAGCGCTTGTTGCGTGCCAGATGCGAGTTCACCAAGCTGTAGTAGTCCGCCTCCTGCTGCCGGGTACGCGGGTCGATGCCGCCTGTCGTCGACGGGGCCGAGCTCGCGGGGACCATCTCGGCGGGCGCGGTCGTAGGAGCGCTGACAGGTGCCGCAGGAACCGGTCGTTCGCTGCGCACAGGTTGCGGCGGTGTGGGGGGCGCGGCGGCGACCACTTCGCGCGGCAGGGGCGCGTTTACCGCGGGCGCCTCGACCTGCGGCTCGGGTGATGAACTCGTCGGCAGAGCTTGGCTTGGCACAATAGTCTGTTGGGGGGCGGGCCGTGGCGAAGATATGACCGCCGGCGGGGGCATGGCGGACGGCGGCGGGAGTTCCACCAGCACCACCGGCTCTTCCGGCCGCGGCGCTGTGTTTTTGACAGTAGCCAGTCCCATCGCCGCCAACAGCGCGATATGAACCGCCAGCACGGCCGCGCCCGACCCCAGCCAGGTGACCCTGTCGTCAGCGGCCTCGAGCCGGCCCATCAGTCGGCCTTCGCCGCTTCGGCACCCATCAGTGCGACCTGCACGTAGCCGGCGGAACGCAGGGCGTTCATCGCCTGCATGATCTCGTCGTACGTGACCGACTTGTCGGCCCGCAAGTAGATGCGCTGCTCCCGGTCCTCACCGGCGACGCGCGTGACGGTCTGCCCCAGCGTCGCCAGCGTCACCTCGGTCTGGTTGACGCGCATCTCCCCACCCGACTGCAAGGTCAGATAGACCGGCGCATCGGGGCGTGCGGCGGGTCGCGCGGTCGACACCGGCAGCTCCACCTTCACGTCCACGGTCGCCAGCGGGGCCGCGACCATGAAGATGATCAGCAGCACCAGCATCACGTCGATGAAAGGGGTGACGTTGATTTCGTGCGCTACCGCCAGGTCTTCGCTGTCTGAAGCGAGCTTCAGTCCCATGACTCAGGCCACCTTGGTTGGGGCCAGCGCCGGGACGCTCCCGCGCGACAGGTCGCGGCTGACGAGCCGCAGTACGGCGGCCGCGCTGTCGGAGATCAGCGCGCGATGGGCCGCGATCTGACGGGCGAAGTGGTTATATATGACGACAGCGGGGATCGCGGCGACTAGCCCCAGCGCGGTCGCCAGCAGCGCTTCCGCGATACCGGGGGCCACCACCGCCAGATTTGTGGTTTGCATCTCGGCGATGCCGATGAAGCTGTTCATGATGCCCCAGACTGTCCCGAACAGGCCGACGAAGGGCGCTGTCGCGCCGATCGTGCCGAGGATGGTGACGCCGCGTGTCATCCGCCGCGCTACTCTGGCTTCGTACCGGTCGAGGCGTGACACGATGCGCTCCTTGACGCCCTCCTTGTCCTGCAGGGCATCGACCGACAAGGCGAGCTCGGCCTTGGCTTCGCGCACTAGGTCGCCGTTTGACAACTCGGGCGACAGATCGCCGAGCGAGCGAGCCCCTGTCAGCGCCTCGAGGGCTCGCGAGACGCCGGCCCGTTCGCGCTTCAGCTGTCGGTGCTTGGCGACGAAGACCGTCCAGGTGATGATGGAGGCAATCACCAAGCCGATCATCACCAGCTTTACGACCCAGTCGGCCTGCAGGAACATAGCGCCCACGGACAGCTTTGCCGGCAGGGCCGCAGCGCCGTCGGCCGCGAACGCGACGCTCCCGGACAACAATTGTGGACCAGCAACCGCTGCTGCCCAAGGCTTGACGCTCATCGAAAACCACCCCTTGCGAATCAGTCGCAACATTTGTTGCGACGCATTCGCAAAGAGGAGAGTTTATTGCAATCGATTTTCAATTGCGTCTTTGCGACTTCAACGGTGGGTGCGTTGGAATCACCCCACGTATGGCTGCTTCGAACCATCGAGCGGCAGCATTAGCAATGTGACGGTGGAATCAGTTTCGCTCGCCGATGGCGGTCCGTCCGCCTCCACGCGGTAGCAGACAGGGAGCTGATGGCGCTTGTCTCCGGCGGTGCGAAATCCTTTCGCTACGCCGCCAGTCCACGTTATGCCCGCGCTCGTCACCACCGCCCTGTTTAACCGCAAGACCATCGACCGTCATCTCGCCGCCGCAACCGAGCCCTCGCCTGACGCGATGGCACATCTGGTGGCGTGGGCGTCGACCATCGCGGATGGCAGCATCCGCTCCCAGTCCGAGACGGGGATCGAGGACCTCGACGCGCTGCCGCTCGCCGACAGCGGATCAGCTCCGAAGGGTCGCCGTCGAAGCCCTGCGCCCGCGCAACGGCCTCGGCCTCCTTCAAGGCGGCGCGCCTAACGCCCGCGTGCCCTAGACAGGCAATCCGCTCCCGTAGGTCCGCCACCTCTTGCTCGGCATCCGCCACCGCGCCGTCAATCGAGAGGGTCGCGCTCAGCGCATCCTCATCAGCGGCGACCCGCGCCCGAAGCCACTCCGCCGCGACGCTAAACGCCTGCGCCCGCGATAGCACCGTGCCCGCCGCCCCGGCCTTCGCCCGCCGTCCATCCACCTCAGCGAAGTAGGCGCGCTCCGCTTCGACCCGGCCCCGTTCGGCCTCCGCGAGCGTCTCCGTGCGGAGCGAGCGGCGGAACATTTCACCGCGCGTCCGTGCCACGTCGCCAGGTAGCGCGCGATTGTAATGCCAGACGCGGCCGCGGCGAATGAGATACTGGCGGGAGGGCATCTGAGCGGCCTCACTAGTGACAGTCTTACGTGCCACGGTGCGCGCCCAGCCTAGATTTCCCGCCATTTAGGCCGCCTTGAGGGCCGATGGTGCCGCTTACAGGACTCGAACCTGTGACCCCCGCATTACGAATGCGATGCTCTACCAACTGAGCTAAAGCGGCGTTGGCGGGCGGTTAGCAGGGGACATTGCGGGGGGCAAGCGGCTCTTCGTAGCCAGGTGCGCGGCGTTTAACCCCCCCTTTACCGTAAGGCGATAGCCTTGGCAGAGTAAGGCTTAGGGACCTGCCATGGGGATCGAACAGATGTTTGCCGGCGACGTGCGCCAAGCGCCCGATACGCCTGCGCTGCTGGCGCGGCGGCTCGGACGTGACGCGCCGCCGCCGGATGACGGCGGCTCCTCTGGCAGCAGCGACTCACCCGGCATCGAAGCGCCTCCTGCGATCGGCCAGGACGAGCGGCGCATGCACGTGCGCGCCTATAATCACTGGGCGAAACTGCTCGATGGTCGAAGCTTCCCCGCGATCGATACGCTCGACGTGCAGAACCTTGGCGATTTCGGCGACCATGCCGTGCTGCTCGATTTTCGGGGTGGCCTCGACGACCCGGCGGTGGGGCATCTCGGCGCTGCGATTGCCGAGGAATGCGAGGCGACCGGACCTATCGCTACCATCTCCGACGTGCCGCGCCGGTCGCTGCTGAGCCGGCTGACCGACCATTATCTGCAGATCATCGCCAACCGCGCCCCGATCGGATTCGAGGCGGAATTCGTGAACGCCAGCGGTGTTACCATCCTCTACCGCGGGGTGCTGCTGCCCTTTTCGTCGGACAATGACACGATTGATTACATCCTCGGCGTGATCAACTGGAAGGAGGCGGCGCCGCCGGCGCTGGAGGCATCGATCGCCGCCGAAATGGTCGCCGCGCAAGAATCTGCCCCGCCGCCCGGGCCAACTATGCCGGTGTGGGGCGATGGCCCGTCCGAGCATATCGAGGACGACGCGGACACCGTCGCGGAAGCCGAGACAGCACTGCCCAACACGCCCGACGAAGACGTCGCGATCGGCGATGCGCTCGCGTCCGCACGCCAGGCAGCGCAGCGCGCCGCGTCCGTCAGCGCGCGCGGTCATGCAGCGCTGTACCGCGCGCTGGCGCTGGCCTCGGCCTTTGCCGGCGCAACTCGCGCTGCGCCGGATGACTATGCCGAACTGCTCGAAGACAGCGGGATTAAGGCGTCGCCGCGATCGCCGATGACCGCGGTGGTGAAGCTGGTCTTCGGCGCCGATGCGGACAAGACGCGGCTGGCCGAATATTCCGCGGTGCTCGGTTGGGCGGAGGACGAGGGATTGGCGCCGCAAGCCCTCGAAACTCGGCTCGGCAAGGCGCCGGGCGGCGTGAAGGGGTTGCTGCGCGACATTCGTGCGGCCAAACGCGGCGAGCGTCCGGCGGCCGACCCGCTCGACCAGGCTCGATTGAAGGCCGCCGAGGCCGCTCCGCTGGCCCGGTTGCGTGCCATCGACGGGCTGCCCGACACGCCGCTCATCGCGCTGCTCGCCCGGCGCGAGGCGGATGGGACGCTGACGCTGGTGCATGCGGATGGGAGCGGACCCGCGACCGGGCCCCTGCTGCGCAGCCTGAGTCGACGCGTACGCGCCAGCTAAGCGCGAAAGCGCCGCTGCTGTTGCGCGAGCTCCGCGGCAAGCGGCCCATCGACGGTCCGTTCACGTTCGCCCGGGCGCCATTCGATCAGGCCGTTGGCGCAGTAACGATCATCGTCCCAGCCGAGATGCCCAAGCACCGGATAGAGGCAGACCCCCTCGACCGGCACGCCTAAATCGCGCGCCGCCGCGACCTCGTCGCCGATGTAGCGCAGCCAATCCGGTCGAGGGGTGGCTTCGATGCCGGTTTCGCTGACGAAGATGGGCCGCCCGTATCGCGCATAGACTTCGGCCAGGACATCACGGAACAGGCGGCGATGGGGGTCGCGCCAGTCGATTGGCGGGCCGGCATGGATCCACTGGTTGTTGTGGTAGAAGTTGATGCCGACGATATCGAGCAACTCTTCAGCCCCGCCGAGCTGCTGCCACTGGCGCCCTGCGATCATGTCGACCGCCTGATATTGCGCCTGATGATGGCCCTGCGCGTAATGCGCGTCCCGCGGGCGGCCAGGGTCATGCTGCACGACAATCGCGGGCTCGCACGTGACGAAACGCGCGTTCGGGATGGCGCCACGGATGGCGCGCGTTGATTCGATCGCGGCGCGGGCGAGCTGCACCTTGAATTCATGCCCGCGCCCGCGCGCGAAAGGATTGAGGTAGCCCGCGTCGCCGCCGCCCCAGCTCAGGAAGCTGATTTCGTTGACGGGGCAGAAAAAGGGTGCGCCGTCGGTGCGTTCCGCGATGTAGCTGGCGGTTTCGAGAGCAAAGTCCACAAAGCGCGGCACGAACGCTGGGCCGAGCGGATCGAAGTCATCAGGCCAGCCGTAGTGGAGTAGATCCCACAACACGGTCACGCCGTGCCGGCTCGCTGCCGCTAGCTGCGCATCGACGCTGGCGAAGTCGTAGCGCCCGGGCTCGGTTTCGATGCGATGCCAGCGCACGCCGTCGCGAACGGCCGCGATGCCGTGCTTGCGCAAGAGCGCAAAGTCTTCGTCGGCGCGCACATCATGTTCGGTCAGTTCGATCATGTCACGGCGCGCGCGATCGACATGGCGGCGGTGCGACGAACATTCGAACCCGCCGAGGAAGAAGCTTGGGAAGAGGGTCGGCGGCGGGGCCGGCGGGTTGGTCGTCGCCGCAGCCATGTCGAACAGGGCGCGCCACTGCGGTATGACGGCGGCAATGCTGTAGCTCGCCTCGACATGAGCCCGCAGCGCGCGGCCGAGCCGCTCCCGCTTCGCCGGGTTCGCGGCGAGCGCGAGCATCGCACGCGCCACGTCGGCTGGACTTTCGTGCGGCACGAACAATCCGGATTCGCCATCGCTGATCTGTTCGAGCGCGCCATTGTCGGGAGTGGCGATCACTGGCAGCCGCGCCGCGCCCGCTTCGGCGATGACGTGCGGCATCCCCTCCCCCCGCGACAGCCACACGAACATGTCGAGCGCGCTCAGCAGCTCCGGCACGTCCGCGCGATCGCCGAGAAAGCGCAAGCGGTGGCTGAGGCCGCGTTCGGTCGCCAGCGCACGCAGATGATCGGCATATTCGGGCATGAAGGCATCGGGCCCGCCGATGACGAGGAAGTCGATGTCGGGACGCGCCCGCGCCACGATCGCCGCCGCCTCGATGAAATCCTCGACCCGCTTCTTGCGATCGAGCCGTCCGAGCCAACCCGCCACCAGGCGCCCGTCGCCGATGTTGAGCGCTCTGCGCGCCGCGCTTCGATCCGCGCGGTCGAACGGCGCCAGGTCCACCATCGACGGAATTTCGAGGGCATGGCCGGGCCGGTCGGGCATCTTCGATGCAGCCGCATCGCGGATGGTCGCGCATACGCCGACGTACCGGTGCGTGAAATGCTTGGGCCCCGACAGCGCCTCCGACACGAGACCGCCATGTTCGATCAGCGCCGGGCGCCGATGCATCCGTTCGAGCGCCGGGTACACATCCGCCACGTCCTGGCACGACACGACAATGTCGTAGCCCGCCATCTTGCCCGTCAGATAGGTGATCGTGTCGTCGAAATTGAGGTGGTAGGGCGTCGTGTCGAGATCGACCCCGGCCGCGCGCAGCTGATCGTGAGTCTGCTCCGGCATGTTGTCGCGCCGGAAGCAGGCGACCACGTCGATGCGGTAGCGATCACGCGGAAGATGTTCGGCGAGCAGCCGCACCTCGGTCTCCTCTCCGCCCACCACCAGCCAAGCGAAGACAAAGAGGATGCGAAGCGGTCGTTGCAGCAGGCGACCTGCGGTTATCGCGCTGGCGTGTTCCGCCAGTAATTCAGCGACGCGCGGGTCCACGGCCGCGCCGACCGCGCCGATCGATTGTTCCCCCCTCCCCACGACCGTCAGCCGCGCTGATAGTCAAAGACGATCTGAATGAAGTCCGGCCGTTCGGCAACGAGGCGGCGCAGGAAGTCGGGCGCTTCGTCGAAGGGCACGACGTGCGTGATGAGCTGCGTCGCGATGTCGCTGCCGCGCCGTTCGAGCAGCTTCACCGTCTCACGCGACAGGCGCGCGCGGTCCCACAGCCGCTCCATGCCGCGCGGCACGCGGCCGATCTGCGCACAGCGGAGGCCGAGGCCGTTGTGGTGGAACTCCTCCCCTAAACGCAGCGGTTCGGCGCCACCCTGATAGAAGGCGAGGTCGATGACCGTCCCTTGCGCGCGCAGCGCCTGCATCGCGCGGTGAAGCGATGCCGCATCCGCGCGCGTCTGGAAAACGAGATCCGCGCCGCGGCCATGCGCGGAGCCACCGTGCCAGCGGTGCTTGGCATGGTCGACCGCCTGCTCTTCGGTCATGGCGAGGAAGCCGAGGCATTGGGCGCGCATCCGGCGGAACGGGTTGGGGTCGGCGATGACCACCTCGCTCGCCCCGGCGGCTTGCGCGAACAGCGCGACGAGGAACCCGACGATGCCCGCGCCGAACACCAGCACCGGCCGCCCTTCGAGACTGGCGCCGAGGGTCGAGACGTCGCGCCCGATGAGTTCGGCGTCGGCGTGGAGGATGCCGTTGGCGGCGATCGGACCCATCTGCCCGACGTAGATGCCGAGCCGCGGGTCGAGGCCGGCGGGCAGCGGCACGATGAGGTCGTGATTGGGATCCGCGGTGTGGCCCGATTTATGCCCCCACATGCCGCCGACGAGCTCGCCTTCGCGATAGCCAGCGCCGTCGTGGATGACCCGTCCGACTTCCATGTAGCCGACGAAGGGCACGGGGTAGTGCATCCCCGCTTCGCCCGCGACAAAGCGCTGGCGCCAATCGTCCCAGCGGCTGTGGAGATAGGGGTTGGTCCCCTTCATGAACGTCAGTTCGGTGCCGGCCGAGAAGCCCGAATAAAGCGTTTCGATCCGCACCTGCCACGGTTCGGACGGGCCTTCGTCGTAGCCGGCGAAAAAGGGTTCGCCCGGGCGTTCGAAGCCGAGGCTGCGGATGTGTCGATGCTCGTTCATGCGGCGGCTGCGATAGTCGTCGATGCCGCGGACGCAAGCTCGATCGCGCGGCCCTCGCGCGCCGAGCGGTCGAGCGCATCGGCCACGCGCAACGTCGCCAGCGCCTCATGATAGGGGCAGCGGATGCGGTTTTCGCCGCCGCGTACGGCGTCGATAAAATCGCGATCTTCGCGCATAACGGGGTCGGAGCGGTTGGGGGTGACCGGGCGGCCGTGGCCGACGTCGATCATCGCGTCGCGGTCGGTGATTTCCGCGGCAAAGCCTTCGCCGAACAGGTGGAGGCCGACGCGGTGGTTCCAGCCGAGGAGGCAGGTCGCGGCGAGATTGGCGATGGCGCCATCGGCAAAGAGCAGGCTCGCGGTCGACGCGGTGGCGACGTCGAGGTCGGGGAAGGCATCGCGGTGCGTGTGTTCCTCGAGCGCATAGACGCGCGTCACATCGCCCATCAGATAGCGCGCGAGGTCGAGGAGGTGCGTCGCCTGTTCGGCCATCTGCCCGCCCGACTGCTCGCGCCGCCACCACCAGCGCGGCGGCGGGGTCGAGTCGAGCCAGTAGCCCGACGCGAGGCGCGGTTTTCGCGCCCCCATCGCGTGCGCGACGTCGTCGAGCACGTCGAGATAGCGCCAATGATAGCCGACCCCGGTGATCAGCCCCTTGGCCTCCACCGCCGCGGCGATGCGCTCGGCGGTTGGGAGGTCGATGGCGACCGGCTTTTCGACGAAGAAGGGGATGCGGTGCGCGATCGCAGCGTCTTCGGGTGCGCCGTGCGCGAAGGGGGGAACGCAAATCCACAGCGCGTCGACCTCGCCGCTGGCGCAAAGTTCTTCGGCGCTGGCGAAGGTCCGCGCGCCCGTGTCTTCGGCGAAGCGGCGCGCACCGTCGGCGTCGACGTCGGTGACGGCAGTAACGAGCACATCGTCCATCGTCTGCAGAACGCCGAGATGGCGGCGGGCAATACCGCCGGCGCCGATGAAGCCGACACGGGTTGCAGTCATACGACGAGGCTCCTTGGCAAGACCGGTCCAGACGGCGCGTGTTTCCTGACGCATGCGGTCGGCGGTGAAGTGATCGGCATGACGCTGCCTGGCCGCCTCGGCGCGGGCGGTGCGGGCGGGCGCATCGTCAAGCGCGGCGGCAATGGTGTCGGCGAGCGCCTGCGCGTCGTCGACCGGCACCAGCCAGCCCGATCGATCGTCGAGCGCGTCGCGGATGCCCGGGGCGTCGGTGGCGATGATCGGGGTGCCGAGCGCCATCGCCTCCAGCGCCACCAGCGGAAGGCCTTCGAACTTCGAGGGCAGCAGCAGCAGGTCGGCTGCGGCAATCAACGCCGCGCAGTCGTCGCGCTGACCGAGGATGCGCACGCGACCCGCGAGTCCATTGGCGATTGCGCGCACGATCTCGCTCCGCAGATCGCCGTCGCCGACCAGCAGCAGCTGCGCGTCGCCGCCGAGCCGGCGCATCGCGTCGAGCAGCACCGCATGATTCTTCTGCGCGCTGAAGCGACCGATGTGGAGCAGCATTGGCGCATCGCCGAGGCCAAGTTCGCGGCGCAGCGCCGCGGGGTCGCGCGTCACCTTCGGCGCTCCGACCCCGTTGGCCACGGTGACGATGACGTCTTCCGACATCTCGGCTAAACGGTAGCTCTCGGCGACGCTGGGCGACACGGCGATGACGCGATCGACGGTCTCGCTCGCTCGCTGATAGGCGGCGACGTCGTCGGCCTCGGTCAGCAGCCACGGCAGATGTTCGGTGCGCAGCACCTGCGCTCCCGACGCGCGCGCGGCGGCGGTGAGCGCGTGCCCCTCCCAGCCGATGCCGGCGTGCACGTGGACCACGTCGAACGCGGCGGCGGTCAGCCAGCCCGTCAGCCTGTCGATGTCACCATCGAGCGCGCGCACGCGGATGCCGCGGGCGACTGCCTCGCGAAACAGCGCGGTATCGCGTGGCGCGACCAAGGTCATCGCCACGCCATCGGCGTCCATCGCGAGCAGGTCGAGCATATGCTGCCCCATCCCCGATGGCGCAGCACTCTCGGTCATCAAACACAGCCGCAAGAACGCCCCCTTCACCCCGCGAGCGGCAGCCGTTCGCGCAAGCGGCGGTAAGTAGCAAGGGCCTGCCCCACCACCTGGTCCATATTATAGTAGCGATAATTGGCGAGCCGCCCGACGAAGGTCACGTCCGGGGTGGCATTGGCGAGCGCGTCATACTGGCGGAACAGCGCCTGATTTTCGGGCCGCGGAATCGGGTAATAGGGGTCGCCTTCCGCCGTCGGATACTCCCAGGTCAGGCTGGTCTTCGGGTGCTGCTGGCCGGTGAGGTGCTTGTATTCCGTCACCCGGGTGTAGGGCACGTCCTCGGCCGGGAAATTGACCGTGCCAACCGCCTGCACCTGTTCGACATCGCGGGTTTCGTTGACGAAGCGCAGCGAGCGATAGGGCAGCTTGCCAAAGCGATGCCCGAAATAGGCATCGATCGGGCCGGTATAGACGGTGTGCTTGCGCGCCACGTCGGCCACATCGGCGAAATCGGTCGAGGTTTTGACCGTGATGTTCGGATGATCCAGCATCCGTTCGAACATCCGCGTGTAACCCTCCGCCGGCATCGCCTGATGCTTGTCCTGAAAATAGCGGTCGTCGCGGCTGGTCCGCGTCGGCACGCGCGCGGTGACGCTCTTGTCGAGCTGCGACGGGTCGAGCGCCCACTGCTTGCGCGTGTAGCCGCGGAAAAAGGTTTCGTAGAGTTCGCGCCCGATCGCGTTGACGACGACGTCCTCCGACGTTTCGATCGGGTCGCGCGGTTCGGCGCGGGCGGCGAGAAACGCCGCCGCCGCATCGTCGCTGTCGAGCGACACGCCGTAGAGCTTCTCGAGCGTGGTGCGGTTGATCGGCATCGGCACCAGCTGTCCGCCGACTTCCGCCAGCACGCGGTGTTCGTACGCGCGCCAGGACGTGAAGCGCGAGAGATAAGCGAACACGTCGTCGCTGTTGGTGTGAAAGATGTGCGGGCCATAGCGGTGCACCAGCACGCCGGCATCGTCGAGATGATCGTAGGCGTTGCCGCCGACATGATCGCGGCGGTCGATGACCAGCACGCGCTGCCCGGCGTCGGCGGCGATCCGCTCCGCCATGACGCTGCCGGCAAAGCCCGCGCCGACCACGAGCGTATCATATTCGGCACGGCGGGTCGGGATCAGCGTCGGCGTGGAGGGCGCCCCCGGCGCGGCGCGCTCCCGCACCGCCCGGGCCATCAGCGCGCGCATCGCGGCGTGCGTGCGATCCCAGCTGATCTCTGCGAGCTTGTCATCCGCCTCCGCGAGCCAACCCGGCTTCCCGCCACGCGGCAGTTTGAGCGCAAGTTCGATCGCCGCAATGAAAGCATCAGGCGTATCGGCAATCCACACCGCCTCGAGATGGCCGTAATCCGCGACCACATCGGTGATCGATGTAGAGACGACCGGCACCCCGCCCGCGAGATACTCGGGCGTCTTGGTCGGACTGATGAACCGCGTCGCATCGTTGCGCGCAAACGGCATCAGCGCCACGTCCCAGCGCGCGAGGGCAGCCGGGAGCTGATCGTAGCTCGCCGGTCCCGCCCAACGAAGATTGTCGAGCCGCGGCAGCGTCGCGGGGTCAATCTTGACCACCGGCCCCAGCATTTCGAAGCGCCACTGCGGCCGCGCCTTGGCAACGGCGGCGATCAGGTCGACGTCGAAGCGTTCGTCGATCACCCCGAACCAGCCGAGCGTCACCCCGTCGTTCGCGGCCGCCAGCGAACGCGCCTGGGCGAAATGATCGGCGTCCACCGCGCTCGGGAAGGCGTGCACATTGCCATGCCGGTGCCGCTTCGCCTCATAAAGGCTGCGCCCGCCGGTGAGCACGAGATCGGCCCGATCCAGCAACATCTGTTCGCGTTGCAGCAGAAGCGGGTCGGCGTGCGCAAAGGCCGATAGTTCGTCCATGCAGTCGTACACCACCGCCGCCGGCTTCGGCCCGGCACCGCCGACCACCGGCAACAACATCGGCGTGTAGAACCAGTGCACCGGCGCCGTATCGAGCGCGGTCTCGGCGAAATGATCGTACAGCGCCGCCAGCCCGGCTTCGAGCTCTTCACGCGACCACCAGTGCGGCAGGCGCGGGCGCAGCGAGGTTACGCGATCTTCGGGGAAATGATGATGTTCGAGGTAAGGACGCGGGTGGTCGCACGGGATGTGCTCTTCCCACACCCACACGTCGCGCTCGCGCGCGAACCGGCTCAGCAGATGCTGCGGACGCTGGCGAACGAAATCCCAACGCAGGTGGGAGAAGACGACCATCGGCGGGGCAACCTGCGGCTCGGGGGCAGGACCTGCACCCGAGGCTGCAAATCGATCCGAGCGTTCCGCCGCACCCTCTCCCGCGGCCAAGCTCGAATATCCGTCGTCCACGCGCGCGCTCCTGCGTTCAGGGAGCACAAAACGCGCCCATCCGACCCCATCGAACGTTCATACTCGAGAAAGGTGCCGCCGTCCGACAATGGTTAAGCGTTCTTCGTGAATTTGGCGATCCGGTCAAGCAGCATCCCGGCGGAACGCCGCCAATGACAGCGTGCCAGCGCTTCCGCACGCGGGTCGAAGCGATCGAGATCGTCGAGCATCTCCGCGATCACGCGCGGCCAGTCCGCGGGAACGGCGCAGCGCCCGCTGCGCGGCGTCACATATTGCCGCCCGCACACCAGCCCGGCATTGGCCAGCACCGGCAGCCCGGCGAGCATATATTCGGTGATGATTGCCGGGGCGCCATCGTCATAGCCCGCAATCACGCCAATTCGCGCATGATTGACGAGGCGATTGACCTCCTCGAACGGCACCCCCGGCGGGCCGACGAAGTCGATGTCGAGCCCGCGCCGGGCCACGTCCTCGCGGTAATGATCGGCGAGTTCGCCATAGCCGAACACGCACAGCGCACGCAGCGGGCGGGGTGAGCGCTCGATCGCGTCGAACAGCAGGTCGTGCCGCTTGTAGGGCTGCGCCGCCGCAACATAGACGAGGTCGTAGCTCTTCTCGATGTCGAGCGGACGGAATTGTTCGCCGCACGCAAACTCCGGCCCGACCGGCAGCACCAGCGTCGGCATGTCGGGGTGACGACAGGCGACCTCGCGCGACTGCCATTCCTCGCCGGTGATGACGAGATCGAAGTGGCGCGACACCTCCGCGGGCACGCGCAGCGGCGGTGCGTCGATCGAATTGTAGATGATGACGCTGTTGGCGCAGAGCTCGAGCAGCGCCTCGTCGACCCCGAGGCCGTAAACCAGCAGCAAGTGCGGCGCGCCGAACGCTTCGACGAAAGCGCGCATGTCGGCGCTCGCGATCGGCGCTTCGCGCGTGTCGGCGTGGAATGCGCGATAGGCAAGCCGAGGATTAGCACGGCGAAAGGGCGCCTCCCCGTCGGCGGCGCCATAATGATGCCACACCTCCGCCCGGTCATAGGCCCCCGCAGCGATCAGGCTGAGGGGGAGGCGTTCGAGATAACCGCCAGCGACGGCCACCGGCGCGGAACACTCTGCATCAGCCAGTTCGCGCCACGGCTGGTCCGCCTCGGCAAGCGCCGCCCAGCGTTGCGCGTGATGCTCGAACGGCAGCATTCCCTCCCGCGGGGGCCAGCCCTCCATCCGGTCGGAGATGACGACGATGCTGCGTAAAGCACTGAGCGGCGCCGCTTTCCCTTCGTCCACCCGTGCCATTCCCCCTCGTCGCCAAGCCCAGGTCGGCGCGCCTAGCGGGCGGAGCGACCCTGCGGCAAGGCCGCTTCGGGGTTGAGCCGGCGACGGCGCGGGTGCATGGCGCGCCCGCGGCCCCGTTTCCCGCCGCAAGCTTCCAGAGCGAGTAGCATGGCTGACGAATTGACGAGCGCGACGCCCCCCGCCCCTGCGGAGCCGGCGCCGCCGCCCGGGATCGTTGCCGCGCTGCGCGACGCGCTGGAGGCGAGCGCGCTCCCCGACGAGGCGAGCGAGCTCGACCCGGCGGAGTGGGAAGACGCTGCCGCGTTCATCGCCGCGACCGCGATGCAGCGCGCACCGGGCACGCCCGCGCTTCGGCTCGAAAGTTCGCCCGGCCAGGCCGGCGCGCGGCATATGCGGTTCGCCATCGTCAACGACGACATGCCCTTCCTCGTCGATTCCGTTGCCGGTGCGATTACCGATGCGGGAATCGCGGTGATGGGGGTGATGCACCCCGTCGTCGCGGTCGAACGCGACGCGGCGGGGCGCCTCACCACCCTCTCGCGCGCCAACGGTGGCGCGCACGCGCGCGAATCGATGATCTATGTCGAGCTCGCCCGCGTCGATGCGCGCGAGCGGCGGCAGCTTGTCACCAGCGTCGAAACGGTGCTGGCCGACGTGCGCGCGGCCGTGACCGACTGGCGCGCGATGCAGCAGGCGCTGCGCGCGGACATCGACCGCCTCGGCGACGGCGAGGAAGCCGCGCTGCTCGCCTGGTTCCTCGACCGCAACCTGACGCAGCTCGGCCACGAATTGCGCGGGCGCGACGGGGCGCAGGTCGCCGCGCTCGGCATTTGCCGCAGCAAGGGCGAGGGCGAGCCGCTGCTAGCGCCCGCGACGTGCGAGGCCGCCTTTGTGCGGTTCGATGCGGGTGCGCCGATGCTGCTGGTCAAATCGAACCGCGTCGCCACGGTCCACCGCCGCGTCCTCCTCGACCTCATCCTCGTTCCGGTGCGCGAGGGCGGGCGCGTCGCCGCGCTGTCGATCCACGCCGGGCTGTGGACCAGCGCCGCGCTCAACACCTCGCCCGACAAGGTGCCGGTGCTGCGCCAGCGCCTTGCGACGATGGCGGAAAAGTTCGGCTTCGATCCCGCGGGCCACGCCGGCAAGGCGCTGGCGCATGTGCTGACCCGCCTGCCGCACGACCTGATGGTCGCCAGCAACGACAGCCAGGTGGAAGCGCTGGCGCTGGCGGCGATGTCGATCGAGGATCGCCCGCGGCCGAAAGCGGCGTTCATCGGCTCGCCCCTCGACCGGCACCTGTCCGCCTTCGTCTGGCTGCCGCGCGACGAGCTGTCGACCGCGCGCCGCCAACAGATCGCGCGGATGCTCGGCGACGAAGCCAACGGCAAGCTCCTGTCGTGGAGCATTTCGATGGAGGAAAGCGGCGTCGCGCTGATCCGCTACACCTTCGACCTGCGCGGGGGCGGGCGCGTGCCCGATGTCGAGCGGGTCAACGACGCGCTCGAAACGATGGTGCGCGGCTGGGAGCCGGGCATCGAGGCGGGCATCGCGCGCATGGGCGAGGAGCAGCGCGCCGCCGCTCTCACGCACCGTTTCGCCGGGCTTTTCCCGCAAACCTATCGCATCAGCCACACCCCCGACGACGCGGCCGCCGACGTGATGCGACTGCGCGAGCTCGGGCCTTCGCGGATGGCAGACGTGCGCTTGCTCGGCACCGGCGATTCGACGCGGCTCAAGGTGTACCATCAGGGCGGCGTGCTGGCGCTGTCGCGGCTCGTGCCAGCGCTCGAGAATTTCGGCTACACCGTCGAAACCGAAGTGCCGACCCGGCTCACCGACGAGGCGGGCAGCTACATCCATGACATCATCGTCAGCGGCGGGCGCGCCGTGCCCGAGGGGCGCGTAGGCATCGTCGAGGCCGCCATCGCCGAAGTGCTGGAGGAGCGAGCGGAGAACGACGGGTTCAACCAGCTGATCGTCGCCGCCGGGCTAGACCCGGTTGCGGTGGTCTGGCTGCGCGCCTGGTTCCGTTACCTGCGGCAGGGGGGGCTTCCCTATTCGCTGCCCACGGTGGTTCAGGCGCTGCGCAACGCACCCGGCGTTACCCGCGGGCTCGTCGACCTGTTCCGCGCGCTGCATGACCCGGCGGCGCTGTCCGAGGCGGGCGCGTGCGCGGCGCGGCAGGCGATCGCGGATGGCCTTGCCCAGGTCGCGGCGATCGATGAGGACCGCATCCTCAGGCAGATGAGCGCGCTCATCGAAGCGACGCTGCGCACCAACGCCTTCGTTCCCGCCAGCGCCGAAGCGCTCGCGTTCAAGATCGACAGCAGCAAGGTGCCGGGCCTCCCCCGCCCGCTGCCGTGGCGCGAAATCTGGGTCTATTCACCGCGCGTCGAGGGCATTCACCTGCGCGCCGGCCCGGTCGCGCGTGGCGGGCTGCGCTGGTCCGACCGGCGCGACGATTTCCGCACCGAAATCCTCGGCCTGATGAAGGCACAGCGCGTCAAGAACGCGGTCATCGTGCCGACCGGCGCCAAGGGCGGCTTCTACCCCAAGCGGCTGCCTGACCCCGCCACCGACCGCGATGCGTGGCTGGCGGAAGGGACCGAATGCTACCGCATCTTCATCCGTTCGCTGCTGTCGATCACCGATAACCGCATCGACGGGGTGGTGGTGCCGCCGCAAGCTGTGGTGCGCCGCGACAGCGACGATCCCTATTTCGTGGTCGCCGCGGACAAGGGCACGGCGAGCTTCTCCGACGTCGCCAACGCCATCGCGCTCGAGCGCGACTTCTGGCTGGGCGACGCCTTCGCGAGTGGCGGCTCGAACGGCTATGACCACAAGGCGATGGGCATCACCGCCAAGGGCGCGTGGATTTCCGTCCAGCGGCACTTCCGCGAAATGGGCATCGACGTGCAGACCGAGACGGTCCGCGTCGCCGGCGTCGGCGACATGTCGGGTGACGTGTTCGGCAACGGCATGCTGCTGAGCCAGGCGACGCAGCTGGTCGCGGCATTCGACCATCGCCACATCTTCCTCGATCCGACGCCCGACCCGGCCAAGAGCTGGGCCGAGCGCAAGCGGCTGTTCGAACTGCCGCGGTCGAGCTGGGCGGACTATGACGCGACGCTGATTTCCGCAGGCGGAGGCGTGTTCCCACGCTCGCAGAAGTCGATCCCGCTGTCGCCCGAAGTCCGCGCCATGCTCGATCTCGAGGTCGAGGAGATCGACCCGTCGTCGCTGATGAGTGCGATCCTCAAGGCGCGCGTCGACCTGCTCTGGTTCGGCGGCATCGGCACTTATGTGAAGGCGGCGGCGGAGAATAACGCAGCGGTCGGCGACCCCGCCAACGACCGGCACCGCGTCGACGCGGAGGATCTGCGCACGCGCGTGGTGGGCGAAGGCGCCAACCTGGGCGTCACGCAGGCCGCTCGCATCGCCTTTGCGAGCGCCGGGGGCCGCATCAACGCCGACTTCATCGACAACAGCGCCGGGGTCGATTGCTCAGATAATGAGGTCAACATCAAGATCGCGCTGAATGCCGAGATGCGGGGCGGGCGGTTGGGCCTCGACGAACGCAACGCGTTGCTCGAGCGGATGACCGACGACGTCGCCGAACTGGTGCTCAACGACAATCGCGCGCAGGCCTTGGCGCTGTCGATCGCCGAAGGCGAGAGCGCGGCGGCAGCGCCCGCCGTCGTCCGACTGATCGGTCGGTTCGAGGAAGAAGGCCGGCTCGACCGCAGCGTCGAAGGGCTGGCACGCGACGATGAGTATCTTCGCCGTGCGCAGGACGGGCGCGGGCTCACCCGGCCCGAACTGGCGGTGGTCATGGCGACCGCCAAGCTCGCGTTGCAGGAAAGCGCGGAGGAAGGCCGGCTGGGCGACGATCTGCTGATGGACGCAGAACTCCTCGCCGCCTTCCCGCGCGAGATGCAGGAGAAGGAGGCCGACGCGATCTTGGCGCATCAGCTCCGCCGGGAAATCGTCGCGACCAAGGTCGCCAACCGCATCGTCAACCGGCTGGGCTTCGTCCATCCGTTCGAACTCGCGGAGGAAGAGGGGGTGAGCCCGGGCGAGGTCGCCGAGGCGTTCGTCGCGGCCGAACGGCTGCTCGAACTGCCGCGGCTGTGGGCGGATATCGACGCCGCGACGCTGCCCGAAACCACCCGGCTCAGCCTGTATCGCGATGTCGCGACGGAGGTGCGCGCGCACATGGCCGACCTCCTCCGTCATGCCGACCCCGATCGCAGCATCGCGGACTGTGTGGCGCAGCTCGAGGGGGGCGTCGACGCGATCGAAACCGCGAGCGACCAGTTGCTGCAACGGCACGGACGCGAGGCGGCGGCGAGCTTCCGCGCGCGCCTGGTCGCGGCGAGCGTCGATCCCGAGCTCGCCAACCGCATCGTGCGGCTGGCGGAAATCGACGGGGCGATGGGCCTCGTCGCGCTGTCGCGCGAGAGCGGGGCGGACGTCCGCGCGCTGACCGAAGCCTTCGGTCGGCTCGGTCAGGCGACCGGTCTCGACTGGGCGCAGGGCGCGGCGATGGCGGCGAGCCCGTCGGATCCATGGGAGCGGCTGCTGGTGGCCGGCCTGTCGCGCGACTTTGCGGAGATGCGCCTCGATCTCCTCAAGCGGCTCGGGGGCGACCCCCTGGCCGAAGCGGATGCATGGCTGGCGCGCAATGCGGCGCGGGTGGAGCGGCTGCGCAACTTCGTTTCGCGCGCGCAGCGGCAGACGCAACCGTCGGCGGCAATGCTCGCGCAACTGGGCGGGCAGGCCAAGGGGCTGATGGACTGCCGCTGACGGAGCGACCGGGCACAAGAAAGCGGGCGGCGGCCAACGCCTCCGCCCGCTTTTTCATTGCGCTCGATCAGCGGCAGCTGATGCGGCGGTCGACCTCCCGTCCGAGCAGTGCGCCGCCGGCGGCACCAAGGATCGTGCCCACCGTACGATCGCGCCCGCCGTCGATCGCACGACCGGCGAGCGCTCCGCCCGCCGCGCCGACGACCAGCCCGGTCGTCCCGTTGCTGCGTCGGCAATAGTAGCGGCCGTCGTCACCCTGCCAGTAGCGTGTCGCCTGCTGCGACCGGGCGTAGCGCGCCTGCTGTCCCGGCGCATGCCGGTGGCCATAGGCATGGCCGCGGCCCGGATGGGCCATCGCCGGTGCGGCGGCGGTCAGAACGGAAGCGGCAGCGGCGAGCGCCAGCAGCGGACGAGCAGTCATCGAAAATATCCTTCGCCTCTTTGGGTCGCCCTCTCATCACGCTCCAAAGCTGAACGGGAGCCAGCGGCGCCGTTCAGCTAGGCGACGATGCGGCAGGCTGTGTCGCGCTGTCGGTGGATCGCGATTGCGTTCGCGGTGATGCCAGCCACCCCGGCGACTTTTCCCATTGCCCGCAGCGCCACGCACCGCCACGGTGGCGGCGATGTGGGGTGACGGTTCGGGGCGCTGGCGAGCTTGGGCGATTGCGCCGCTGCTGGTCATCGCGCAACCCGCCTCCGCCGAACGTGCGTCCATCACGGCGGTCGATCGCGACCGCGAGGTGCCGACGAAGTTCGAAGTGCGCGCCGAAACGATTGAAGGCGCCCGCAAGGCCGCGATCGACAGCGACCGGTTTCAGTCGCGCATGCTCGCCCCGCGCGCGCCCGAACCTTCGCGCGAACTTCCGCAATGGCTGCAGGCCGTGTTCCGCACGTTTGCCCGGTTGCTCCAGGGGGTGCTCAAGCCCGGCCTGTGGATCGCCGGAGTGATCCTTGGCGCCCTGCTCCTTTACGTACTCGTGCCGGACATCCGCCATGCGGTGGATCGCTGGTTGCGGCGGCGGAGAGATTCGAGACCGCAGGAGGTCACGCCGTTCGAGATCGAAGCCGCGCGCGACCTTCTCGCCGAAGCCGAGGCGCTGGCCGCGGCGGGGCGGTTCGGCGAGGCATCGCAGCTGTTGCTGACGCGCAGCGTCGAGGAAATCGCGCGTTGGCGGCCGGGGGAGCTCGCACCCGCCGACACCGCTCGCGTCATCGCCACCTTCTCGCACGTCCCGCCACGCCCGCGTTCCGCCTTCGCGCGCCTCGCGGCGATCGTGGAGCGCGTTCGCTGGGCGCGCGCCGACGCCGATGCACGTGACTGGGAAGAGGCGCGCGCCGCATGGGCCGAGGTCGTCGACCGCGCCGGTTGGCGGGCCGCGGCCGCATGATGGGGAGCGCGCTCTCGCCGCACCGACGCGCCCCCGACACGGGATTTTTCGAGCGGCGGATCGCGCCCGCGGCCTTTGCGGCGTTCCTGCTGGCGGCGCTCCTCTTCGCGCTGGGAAGTGCTTTTGGCGAAGGCGGGGGCAGCGGCCGCGATGGGCGCGAACATGGGCTGTCCGTGGGGGCGACAGGCTATGCCGGCATCATCGACGTCGGCCGGCGCGCGGGGCTCGACATCGCCGTCGACCGCCGCATCGCCGCCGACACCCCGCGCGGGCTCACCGTGATCACGCTCGGCGCATTTGACGACATCAATGAGGATGACAGCGATCTGGCGGAGCGAGTGAAACGCTTGCGCGGGCCGGTCCTGGTCGTGCTCGGCAAACACTGGACCGAACCGGCATCGGATCAGCGCAGGGGTTTCGTGCGGCGTTCGGCGGGGCGCCGCGACATGCCGCGGGGGGTCGCCCTCCGGATCGTGGCCGCCGACGCGAGGCTCGATCTCGCACCGATCGGCGTCGCCGACACCGTGCCGCTCCCGCGCCAGGTGCAGAGCTGGTCGGCGGCGAATGCGACCCCCGTGCTGAGCGTCGATGGTCATGCCTTGCTCGTGCGCAAGCCCGTCGGTGGGCGCGATGTCCTCATTCTGAGCGAGCCCGACCTCATCTCCAATCTCGCGCTGGGCGATGCCGATGCGACACGCGGAGGGCTGGCGCTGCTGTTCGCGCTGTCGAAGGGGGATGCGGTGCGCTTCGACGTCGCGCTGAACGGGCTTGCGAGCGACGCCCGATCGCTGTTGCAGCGGGCGCTGGCACCGCCCTGGCTCGGCCTGACGCTGGCCGGCTTGACCGCGCTCGTCGCGCTGCTGTGGGCGGGTTTTCAACGCACCGCGCCGCCGCGCATCGCGCCCGTGCCGTTCGCACAGGGCAAGGCTGCACTGATCGCCTCCGGCGCGCGATTGGTGAGCAAGACGGGTCGCTGGCGGATGCTCGCGCCGCGGTACACCGGCTGGGTCCGCGAAAGCGTCGCACGGGCGCGTCACGCGCCGCCGGGGCTCGACCCTGCCGCGCTCGATCAGTGGCTTGACCGCTTCAGCGATGCGCGGGGACAAAGGTTCAGCGACCTCGCGACGCGGCTCGACCACGCGCGCCGACCGGTCGAAATGATCGACGCCGCGAGCGATCTCGCCCGCTGGAGACAGGAGATTATTGCGTGACGCCTGCCGAAATATCCGCCTGGGGCCAGAAGCTGTCGGCGGAGATCGGCCGCGGCATCGTCGGCCAGCAGCGCAATGTCGCCCGGCTCGCCGTCGCCGTGCTGGCGTCCGGTCACGTGCTGCTGGAAGGCCCGCCGGGCACCGCCAAGACATTGCTCGCGCGCAGCTTTGCGCGCTGTCTCGGCCTCGACTTCGGGCGCATCCAGTTCACCCCTGACCTGCTGCCCGGCGATATTCTCGGCGGCAACCTGTTCAATTTCCAGACGTCCCAATTCTCGCTCACCCGGGGGCCGGTCTTCACCGAATTGCTGCTTGCCGACGAAATCAACCGCACCCCGCCCAAGACGCAGGCGGCGCTGCTGCAGGCGATGCAGGAACGGCAGGTGACGCTCGACGGGCAGACGCATGCGCTGTCGCCATTCTTCACCGTGATCGCGACGCAGAACCCGGTGGAAAGTCAGGGCGTCTATCCGCTGCCCGAGGCGCAGCTCGACCGGTTTCTGTTCAAGCTCGCCGTCCCCTACCCGACCGCAGAGGAAGAGGCGCAGATCGTCATGGCGCACAGCCGCGGTGAGGACCTCCCCACCCCGGAAAGCTTTGGCATCGCCCCGATTGGGGACGCCACGACGCTCGCGGCGCTGCGGCGCGGCGTGGAGGCGGTGACGGTCGCGCCCGACGTCGCCGACTATGTCGTCGCATTGGTGCGGGCAACGCGCGAATCGCCCGAAATCGTCAGTGGCGTCTCACCGCGAGCGGGGGCGATGCTCGCACGTGCCGCGGCAGCCCATGCCGCGCTCGACGGCCGCGACTATGTCATTCCCGACGATGTGCAGGCGCTGGCGCCCGACCTGTTCCGACACCGCCTGATGCTGTCCGCGGCGGCGGAGATCGACGGGCGGGTGAGCGATGCGGTCGTCGCCGATGTGATCGCCGCCGTGCCGGCGCCACGCTGACCGTCGGTGACCCCCCGGCCATCCCAGTTGCTGGCACCCACCCGGCGCGCCCTGTGGCTGTTCGCGGCGGCGCTGCCGATTGCCGTCGTATTCCTCATATGGGCGCCGGCGATGTGGTGGGTGGCGCCGCTGTGGTGCCTGCTGGTGCTGGGCGCGGTGCTGGTCGATGCCGGCCGCGCCGGACAGCCGAGTGAGGTCATCCTGACCTCGGCGCGGGAGGTCGGCGTCGGCGACCCGATGGCCGTCACCCTCCGTATCGAAGCGGCTTCCCGGTTGCGCCGCCTGTCGGCAACGCTGGCGCTCGACGGCGCGCTGGCGGACGGCGGGCGTGCGGCAATGATCGCACGCGACCGCCACTTCGCAGCCGACCTCCATCCGCTCCGGCGCGGACGCTTCGCCATCGATTCCGCCTGGCTGAGCTGGCTCGGCCCGGCTGGACTGGCGCGTCGGGGGGCGGTGTGGCCGCTGAACGCCGTCGTCGCCGTGCTGCCTTCGGTCCGGCGAGCGCATGAGGTCGCACGCCGCTGGTTCGATGCCGAAGCGATGCTGGGCCAGCGGCTGGTCGCGCGGATCGGCGAAGGGAGCGAGTTTGAGAGCCTCGACCGCTACCAACAGGGGCTGGAGGCGCGGCGGATCGACTGGAAACAGTCGGCGCGCCACACCGAACTGCTGGTGCGCCAATTCGAGACCGAGCGCGACGCCCGCATCCTGCTGCTGATCGATGCCGGGCGGACGATGACCGATCCCCTGCCGCTGCCCGACGGCCGCATCGGCACGCGGCTGGATGCGGTGATCTCGGCGGCGCTCGGCTTTGCCTATGTCGCGCTGCGCGCCGGCGACCGCATCAGCTTTGGTCATTATGCCGAGCGTCCGCGCATCGACCCGCGCCAGTTCACGCGTCCGGGCGAACTCGACGCGCTCCGCCGCGCCGCGGCCGAGGTCGAATATGGCGCGGTCGAAAGCAATGTGACGCTCGGGCTCGCTGCCGCATCGTCGCTGCTGCGCCGGCGGACGCTGATCCTGCTGTTCACCGAAATCACCGATGCCGCGGGAGCGGCGCTGATGCTGAAGGGCGTGCAGCGGATGACGCGTGATCATCTCGTCATGTTCGTGCTGCTTGCGGACCCGTCGGTCGAAAGCGTCGCGGCGGCCGCGCCACACAGCCTGCACGATGTCGCGGCGGCGACGATTGCCGCCGACCTGCTGCGCGATCGGCGTCAGGTCATCGTGCGCCTGCGCCAGCTCGGAGCGATCGTCGTCGAGGCCGGAGTCGACGGGCTCACCGATGCGCTGATCCAGCAGTGGATCGACATCAAGCGAAAGGGTCGGCTGTGACCGCGGCGCGCGAAGCCATCCGCTACGATGCGCAGATGCTGCGCGCCGAACATGGCGAAAGCTGGGCCGAATTCGAGCGGCTGATCGGACGCATCGAACGCGGTCGCATCTCGGGCCTGTCCGACGACGAACTGCTGGCGGTGCCGCGGCTCTACCGCGAAACCCTCTCCTCGCTCAGCCTGGCGCGCCTCATCAGCCTCGATGGCGCGCTCAACGCCTATCTCGAGGATCTCGCCAAGCGGGGCTATTTCGTCCTTTACGGGGTGCGCGAAAAGCGGCTCGCCCGGATCGTGCAATTCTTTCGCAGCGAATGGCCGTGCGCGGTGCGCTCGCTGTGGCGGGAGACATGGCTGATGGCGGCGCTGTTCTTCGCCGCCGCGTTCATCGCCTATCTCGTGCTGCGCATCGACCCGAGCTGGTATGCGAGCTTCATCCCCGAAGGGCTGGCCGGGGGCCGCACGCCCGATGCCTCCCAGGCGGCGCTGCGCGAAACGATCTTCGAGCGCGAGACGCGCGGGCTCAATGTCTTCGCGACCTTTTTGTTCACCCACAACACGCGGGTCGCGTTCCTCGCCTATGCGATCGGCGTGCTGTTCGGCGCGCCCACCGCCTTGCTCGTGGGGTATCAGGGCTTTCCGCTCGGCGCGCTCTACTGGCTGTACGATCGCCACGGGCTTGGCATCGATTTGATCGGCTGGATCGCGGTGCACGGCACGACGGAGTTGCTGGCGATCTTCATCGCCGGCGCGTGCGGGTTTCGGATCGGCATGGCGGCGGTGTTTCCGGGGGAGCGCAGCCGGCTCGATGCCGCCCGCGATGCCGGACGGTCCACCGGCGCGGCGATCATCGGCGTCATGATCATGCTGCTGTTTGCCGGTCTGCTGGAGGGGTTCGCCCGCCAGCTGATCGCCGACACCGGCGCCCGATTGCTGATCGGCGGGACGATGCTCGCGCTGTGGCTGGCCTATTTCGTCTGGGCCGGGCGGCCGCGCCGCGCCGCTGCGGGCGTACGGTGACCATCCTCCTCACCATCATCGCGGTGGCCGCCCTCGTCGCGTTGTTCGCACGACAGCGCGGGGGCACCTTCAAGGGACAGGCCAAGGCGCCGAGCCGCCGGCTGGTCACGCCCGAGGGACTGGCGATCGATGTAGAGATCGCGCCCGCCACCGCACGCCTGTTCGCGCTCGTCATCGACCTCACGATGATTGCGATGATGCTCGTGGCGTTGGCGATCGGGTTGACCCAGCTCTTCGACTTTGCCGATCTGGATTATATTCTCATTGGCTATCTGCTGGCTTTTTTCGCGCTCCGGTATTTCTGGTTTATCGCTTTTGAATCGAGTCCGCGCGCGGCGACGCCCGGGAAACGGGCGCTGGGATTGCGGGTGGTCGCTCGCGACGGCGGGACGCTCGATTTCGGGGCGGTCGTCGCCCGCAACCTCATCCGCGACCTCGAATGGTCGCTGCCGCTGCTGATCCTGTTCGAGCCCGCAATGTCCGATGTCGGCGGGGTGGACAGCGTGCGCTGGCTGGCGGCGCTGGCGATGAGCGCGCTGCTTTCCGCCGCGCTGCTGTTCAATCGCGACCGGATGCGGATCGGCGACATCGTCGCCGGGACGTGGGTGGTGGTCGACCAACGCCGTCGCCTGGCGCGCAGTCTGATCGACGAACAAAGCGCGCGCGACGCGACGAGCTTCGCATTTTCGCCGGCGGAGCTCGCCACCTACGGCGTCTATGAACTGCAGGTGCTCGAACAGGTCTTGCGGCGAGGTCAGCGCAACGAACAGCGCGAAACCGCGGACGCCATCCGCCACCGCCTGGGGCGCGAGCTGATCGGCGACGACCGCATTTTCCTCGAAGCCTATTATCACGCGGCGCGAGCGCACATGGAACGCGAGCTGCTGTTCGGTCAGTCCCGCCGCGACAAGCATGATCGCATAGCTACGCAGAGCGGAGCCGCCCGATGACATTTCGCCCATCCGCAACCGTCAGCGACGCGGTCGCCACGCGCCGGTCGATCCGCGCGTTTACGGCAGAGGCGGTCGACCCGGCGACGCTCGACGCGATCCTCGCCAAGGCGCGGCGGGCGGCGTCGGGCGGCAATCTTCAGCCGTGGGAATATGTCGTGCTGACCGGCGATCGACGGCAGGCGCTGATCGACGCGGTGGCCGAACGTATCGCCATGGGCCTCGTCGGCATGCAACCCGAATATCCGATCTACCCCCCCGACCTGCCCGACCCGTGGGAGGGGCGACGGCGCGGTGTCGGCAAGGCGCTCTACGACGCGATGGGCATTCGTCGCGAAGACCGGGAAGCGCGCGATACCGCGATGCGGGCCAATTTCGAAGGGTTTGGCGCGCCGGTGCTGCTCATGCTCGCAACGCCGCGCTTCATGGGGCCGCCGCAGTGGGGCGACATGGGCATCTGGCTCGGCACCGTCATGCTGCTGTTGCGCGAAGTCGGCCTCGACAGCTGCCCGCAGGAGGCGTGGGCGATGTATGGCGAGACGGTGCGCGCGGTCTGCGGCTGGGGTGACGACATGATCTTCTGGACCGGGCTGGCCATCGGTCATCGTGATGTCACAGCCGCGGTCAATAATTTCCCCGTGCCCCGTCGCGAAGGATCGCCATGAGGCGTTCGCGCCACAGGTGCGCGGCTTTCGTGCCATGGGGGTGTTTGCCTGACGGGCGTGCGCGACTATATCTCGCGCGCGGCCAGCTGGCCCGCCGCCGATGAACGACCAGGAGACAGTGTTATACGTCCGCCGATGATGCGCCGTGGCATGATGCCCCCGCCCCCCCGGAGCGGCCCGCGATTCAATCAGTTCATCACCGTGCCCAAGGTGCGCGTGATCGATGAGAATGGGGAAAATCTGGGCGTTTTGCTGACCGCCGAAGCCATCGAGCAGGCGGCGGAAGTGGGGCTCGACCTGGTCGAAGTGTCCCCCAATGCGGACCCGCCGGTGTGCAAGTTCCTCGACGTGGGCAAGTTCAAGTACGAGGCGCAGAAGAAAGCCAACATCGCCCGGAAGACTCAGAAGACGCAGGAGATCAAGGAGATCAAAATGCGTCCGAACATCGACGACCATGATTTCGATACCAAGATGAAGAAGGTCGTCGATTTCCTCGAAGAGGGCGACAAGGTGAAGCTCACCATGCGCTTTCGCGGGCGTGAGATGAGCCACATGCAGCTCGGACTCGACGTCCTGAAGCGCGCGGCGGACCAGGTCGCGGATATCTCCAAGATCGAAGCGCACCCCCGCACCGAGGGCCGTCAGATGCTGATGGTGATCGCCCCCAAGACGTGATCGACGTCGCCGAGCGGTCGGCCGGGGGCAACCTCCCCGTCGCCGACCGCTCAGCTTCGATTGTTTCTTAATGACTGCGAAACCATCGCCGCCTACTCCGTTCGCATGTCAAGGCGGCGCGGGAATCTGAGACAGACAGTCGACGGCGACCGGCCCTATTGGACCGCGCCCCGGCTCCTGCTGCTGTTTTTCGTCTATTTTGTGCTGGCTGCGGCGACGATCGCCACCACGCGCTTCCGCGGAGGCGTCAGCCTCGTCTGGCTGGCCAACGCCGCTTTGATCGCGGTGCTGATGACGACGCCGCGGCGCGAGTGGCGTGCACCGATCGCGGTTTCCTTTTTAAGCGGCGCTCTGGCGACCGCGACTCTGGGCCTCGGCGCGCTGGCCGCGGTCCCGATGGCAATCGTCAACGTCGCCGAAGCCTGGTTCGGCGTGCGCCTGATCGGCTGGTTTCGCGGAAAGGCGCGACGAACGCCCTTCACCGACCTTCGCAATTTCGTGCTCGGACCGGCGATCGTTTCGCCTGCCACCTTCGGTCTGGCGGGAGCGGCGATCGCCACCTATTTCGGCGCGTCGAGCTATCAGGACAATTATGTTGCGTGGCTCGCGGGGCATGGCCTGGGGGTCGTAACCTTTACCCCGCTCGCGATGTATCTTGTTTCGACACCGCTGCGGGCGATGCGCTCTGCCGACCGATCGGAGCTCGCTTATCAGGCGATGCTGGTGGCATTGATGGTGGCGGTGTGTCTGCCTGTCTTCACGCAGACGCGTTTTCCCCTGCTGTTCCTGACCCTGCCGCCGTTGATCCTCGTCACCTTCGAAGGCGGGCGGCCGGCGGCGGCCCTGGGCATTGTCGCGCTGACCCTGATCGCGGGCGCTTTCACTCTCGCCGGTTACGGTCCGATCGCGCTGATCGACGCGCCCGTATCGTCACGCGTTCAATTCCTTCAGTTCTTCCTCGCGGCGACGGTGCTGACCATCTTGCCGATTTCGACCGCACTGGCCGACAAGCGTGACACCCTGCGCCGCCTGCGCGAGAGCGAGGCGCGCTATCGCCTGCTGGCCGACCAGTCGACGGACATCGTCCTGACGCTCACCGCCGATGGCGTGATCGAATATGCCTCGCCGTCGATCCACCAGCTCGGCGGCTACAGCCCAGCGGAGATGATCGGCACCTCTGCCTTGGCGCTGGTCGAGGCGGAGTTCGCCAAGCCGGTCATCGAATCGCACCGGGCCGCGCTCGAAGATCCGTCCCGAACCTTCATTGTCGAATATCAGGCCCGCACCGCACAGGGACAGCTGCGCTGGTTCGAGACGCATTCCCGCGCGGTGGTGGACGAGGACGGAACGATCGGCGGTGTCACCGCTGCCGTACGCGACGTGACGCACCGTAAAGCGCGCGAGCAGCGGCTGGCCGACGCAGCCCTGACCGACCCCCTCACCGGGCTCGCCAATCGTCGCGCGTTCGAAGCCGCGCTCGAGGAGCGGCTCGGCCGCGATGGGAGCGGCGGCTGCGTCGCGCTGTTCGACCTCGACCGGTTCAAGGGCATCAACGACCGGTTCGGGCACGCCGGTGGCGACGCCGTGCTGCGCTGTTTCGCGAGCCTCGCGCGGTCGACCGTGCGCGACAATGATATGGTCGCGCGATTGGGCGGTGAGGAATTTGCCGTGCTGCTCCCCGGGGCGGGGCTGGAGCAGGCGCGCCTGGTCTGCAACCGTTTGCGGGAAGCGCTGTCGGCGGCAACGATCCGCAACGGGTCGCAGGTCATTCGCGCGACGGTGAGCGCGGGCGTCGCCGCCCTCCCGACGGACGGCACCGCCGCGGACGTCATGGATGCCGTGGACCGCGCCCTCTACCGAGCCAAGCGCGACGGACGCGATCAGGTCGCGCTCGCCGCCTGATCGCGGCGCGCTTCTGAAAGCGCGCAGTGACCCACGCCGCGCCCCGAAGTGCGCGGCGTAAGGTCAGGTCGGGTTCACGCCCTTGTTCGCGGTCGCCTTGGGCGCGCTCTGCGTCGGAGCCGCCGGGGTGGGCGCCGCTGCCCCTGCAACCGGCGCGCCGACCGATCCGCCGGCCGCCGATCCCGCAGGCGCTGCCGCAGGGGCCGGGGTCGCCGGGCCGCCCGTCGCCGGAGCCGCGCCTGCACCCGCCGGAGCGGCCGCCGTACCGCCAGCCGCCGGGTCAGCGCCTTCTGCCGGCGCCCCTTCCGCCGGAGCGGCGGGCAGCGGCAGGTTCGACCCTTGCGCGTTCAGATACGCCATGATGTTGGCGCGATCTTCGGCACTCGACAGGCCGGCAAAGCTCATCTTGGTGCCGTTGGCGAAGCGACGCGGGCTGGTTAGCCATTCGTTCATCGCCTGCCAGGTCCAGCTGCCGCCCTTGGATTTCAGCGCGTCGGAATAGGCGAAGCCGGGCGCGTGGCCGCCGATCGCGCCGCCCATCACACCATGCAGGTTCGGACCGATGCCGTTGGCACCGCCCGCGTTGATCGTGTGGCATGCGGTGCATTTCGCGAATACCGCCTCACCCTTCGCCGCGTCCGCGGTCTGGAGGAGGGTTTCGATTGCCGGGCCGCCCCCGCCGCCGCCCGCGGCCGCCGCGCCTTCAACGGCAAAGCCCGCCTTTTCCGGCGTATGCGCCTTCCACAGGTGGGAGGTCAGGCTGCCCATGCCCAGAGCGACGATGCCGGCGCCCAGCACCCAGCCCAGGATCATATTGTTGCGGTCGTCCATCGCGCTTCGTCGTTCCGTAAAGCCCACGGGATTCGCCCGCGCGCGAACGGGCGCGGGACGGCACCGCCCTTAGCGACGCGGCCTTCGCTCCGCAAGCAAACCGATCCTGTGCGCGCTTGACTTCGCAAGGCCCCTCTCGCCATGCGCTCGCGCATGAGTGTGATGTTCAAAATCAGCCTTCCCGACGGGTCCGTGCGCGAGATGCCGGAAGGGTCGACCCCCGCCGACGTCGCCGCCGCGATCGGCCCCGGCCTTGCTAAAGCGGCGATCGCCGCGCGCGTCGATGGCGAGCTGCGCGACATCACCCGGCCGTTCGAAAGCGACGCGTCTCTCGCGCTGGTCACGATGCGCGACGAAGCGGACGCGCTCGAGCTCGCGCGGCACGACTTCGCGCATGTGCTGGCGGAGGCGGTGCAGCACCTCCACCCCGGCACACAGATCACCTTCGGCCCGGCGACCGAGGACGGATTTTACTACGACTTTGCCCCCGCCCCCGAGCGCGGCATGTTCACCGAAGACGACCTTCCCGCAATCGAGGCGGAGATGCGGCGCATCATCGCCGAGGACAAACCACTCCGCCGCGAGGTGTGGGACCGCGAAGACCTGATCGCCAAGTGGCGCGCGCAGGGCGAAACCTTCAAGGCGGAGTGGGTCGCGGAGCTGCCGCAGGATGCGGAGATCACCGTCTATCACTCGGGCGATGGCTGGTACGACCTGTGCCGCGGGCCGCACATGGCCTCGACCGGCAAGCTCGACCCCGCCGCCTTCAGGCTGACCCGCGTATCGGGCGCCTACTGGCGGGGCGACCAGAACAACGCGATGCTGAGCCGCATCTACGGCACCGGATGGCTCAACAAGAAGCAGCTCGACGCGCACCTTCATCGGCTGGAGGAAGCGGCAAAGCGCGACCACCGCAAGCTGGGCGCGGAAATGGACCTGTTCCACCTCCAGCAGGAGGCGCACGGGTCGGTGTTCTGGCACCCCAACGGCTACACCATCTGGCGCGCGCTCGAAGCCTATATGCGCCGCGCGATCGACGCCGCGGGCTATCACGAGGTGAAAACCCCGCAGGTGATGGACGCGCGCCAGTGGGAACAGTCGGGCCACTGGGGCAAATATCGCGAGAATATGTTCGTCATCCCCGACGAGGTGCCGAACATCGCCGATGAAGGCCCCATCGTCGGCCACGACGCCGACTGGATGGCGCTGAAGCCGATGAACTGCCCGGCGCACGTCCTGATCTTCCGGCAAGGCATCAAAAGCTATCGCGACCTGCCACTTCGGCTTTACGAAAACGGCTGCTGCCACCGCAACGAACCGCACGGCGCGCTGCACGGGCTGATGCGTGTGCGCCAGTTCACGCAGGACGATGCCCACATCTTCTGCCGTGAGGATCAGATCGTCGAGGAGGTGCAGGCGTTCTGCGCGCTCGCCGACCGCATCTACCGCGACTTCGGCTTCACCTATTCGATCAAGCTCGCGCTGCGGCCGGAGAAGCGCTTCGGCTCCGACGCCGACTGGGACAAGGCGGAGAGCGAACTGCGTGACGCGGTGCATCGCGCTGGCCTCGCGACGGCAGAATATGGCTGGGAGGAGCTGCCGGGCGAAGGCGCCTTTTATGCGCCCAAGCTCGAATGGCACCTCACCGACGCGATCGGCCGGACCTGGCAGGTCGGTACCATCCAGTCCGACCGGGTGCTGCCCGAACGACTCGATGCGAGCTATGTCGGCGAAGATGGCGAGCGGCACCGCCCGGTGATGCTGCACCGCGCGATCTTTGGCAGCTACGAACGCTTCATCGGCATATTGATCGAGCATTTCGCGGGGCGCCTGCCGACGTGGCTGGCGCCGACCCAGGCGGTGGTGGCGACGATCGTCAGCGACGCCGACGATTACGCGCGCGAGGTGGACGGGAGGCTGCGCGCGGCGGGCATCCGCGTCGACACCGACCTGCGTAACGAAAAGATCAACTACAAGGTGCGCGAACACAGCCTCGCCAAGGTTCCGCACCTGTTGGTGGTCGGCAAGCGCGAGGCCGAAGAGGGCACCGTCGCGCTGCGCACGCTGGGGCGCGAGGGGCAGCGGGTGATGACGCTCGACGAAGCGGTCGCGCTGCTGCACGATGAAGCGACGCCGCCCGATTTGCGTTCGGCGACCGTGGACCATGCCGAGGGAGAGACAGCATGACCATCCGCACCCTGATCCTGGCCGGCGTCGCCGGCCTCGCGCTCACCGGCTGCGACATCAAGCGCGGCGCCGAGACGACGAGCGAGACGACCACCACGACGAGTTCGGCGACGCCCGCCGAGGGCACGACCACCGCGGCAGCCGGCTCGACCGACCCGACCGCCGCCAGCCCCACCCCCGACGCCGCGCGGGTGACGACAGGCGCGGACGAGGCGATGCAGGCGATGACGCCGGCGCAGCTCGCCTACACCGATGCCAACAACCGCATGCACCGCGCCATGGGCGAAGTGCCGGCCGACCCGGACGTCGCCTTCATGCAGGGCATGATCCCGCACCATCAGGGCGCGGTCGACATGGCGCGCGTGGCGCTGGTCTATGGCAAGGACCGGGAGGTTCGCGCGCTCGCGCAGCGCGTCATCGAGACGCAGGAGGCGGAGATCGCCGACATGCGCCGCTGGATGCGCGAAAAAGGCGCCGCCACCGCTCCCACCGCCGCGCCTGCGGCTGCGAACAAGGCCGCGACGCCGGCCGACCACAGCGCGATGGGGCATTAAGAGGGGGGCAGCGTCGAACGCTTGCGCGGGTGACCGCGCTGCGCTAGGCAGCGATCGCTTCCTGACATCGCGAGAGGTTCGGCAGCGCCGGGGCGCCCGCTTCGGCGGCCGGGCCCGCATGTCCGGCACATCCTCAACCGGAGCCCCATGGCCGACCTCGACACCATCGCCACGCTGATCCAGCCGCATCTCGACGAGATGGGGCTCGAGCTGGTACGCGTGCGGCTGTTCGAGGGCGAGGAGCGCACGCTGCAGATCATGGCCGAGCGTCCCGACACCGGGCAGCTCACCATTCCCGACTGCACCGCGTTGTCGCACGCGATCTCCGATGCGTTCGACGCGCTCGAGGCGGAGGGGCGCGATCCGGTGCCCGGCGCTTATCGGCTCGAGGTAAGCTCGCCCGGCATCGACCGGCCGCTGACCCGGCTCAAGGACTTCGCCGATTGGGCGGGGCACGAGGCGCGGGTGACGCTCGCCAACGCCGCGGACGCCGCCGATGGATCGGCGCGCAAGAACCTCGCCGGTACGCTCGCCGGCGTCGAGGGCGATGCGATCGCCTTTGACGACCGCAAGGCGGGGCGGCTCAGCTTTGCGCTGGCCGACGTCGCCGAGGCTAAGCTGACGCTCACCGACAAATTGCTCGCCGCCACTGCGCCGCTCGATGCGACCGGGGCGGACGAGACGCTCGAAATCGATTCCACAGAGGACTGACCATGGCCAGCAACGCCATTTCCGCCAACCGCGCCGAACTGCTCGCGATCGCCAACTCGGTTGCGACCGAAAAGCTGATCGACAAGGGCATCGTCATCGAGGCGATCGAGGAAGCGATCGAGCGCGCCGCCCGTGCCCGCTTCGGCCAGGAAAACGACATCCGCGCGCGGCTCGACCCGCTGACCGGCGACCTCCGCCTGTGGCGCGTGGTCGAGGTGGTCGAGGCGGTCGACGATCATTTCAAGCAGGTCGATCTCGACCGGGCGCAGCAGCTGGAGCCCGGCGCGAGCGTGGGCGACTTCATCGTCGACCCGCTGCCCGCGATCGACCTCGGCCGCATCGACGCGCAGTCGGCGAAGCAGGTCATCTTCCAGCGCGTGCGCGACGCCGACCGCGAGCGGCAGTTCGAAGAGTATAAGGACCGCACGGGTGAGATCATCACCGGCGTCGTCAAGTCGGTCGAGTTCGGCCACATCATCGTCAACCTCGGCCGCGCCGAGGGCGTCATTCGCCGCGACCAGCAGATCCCGCGCGAAATCCCGCGCATCGGCGACCGCATCCGCGCGGTGATCCTCAAGGTCGTGCGCGAGACGCGCGGGCCGCAGATCTTCCTCTCCCGCGCGCACCCGGAGTTCATGAAGAAGCTGTTCGCGCAGGAAGTGCCCGAAATCTACGACGGCATCATCGAGATCAAGGCCGCCGCGCGCGATCCGGGCAGCCGCGCCAAGATCGGCGTCATCAGCTACGACAGCTCGATCGACCCGGTCGGTGCGTGCGTCGGCATGAAGGGCAGCCGCGTGCAGGCGGTTGTCCAGGAAATGCAGGGTGAAAAGATCGACATCATCCCCTGGTCGGAGGACACCGCGACCTTCGTCGTCAATGCGCTCCAGCCCGCCACGGTGAGCCGCGTGCTGATCGACGAGGAGGAAAGCCGCATCGAAGTCGTCGTCCCCGACGATATGCTGAGCCTCGCCATCGGGCGCCGCGGGCAGAACGTCCGCCTCGCCAGCCAGCTCACCGGCCGCGCCATCGACATCATGACCGAGGCCGATTCGAGCGAGAAGCGCCAGCGTGAATTCGTCGAACGCTCGACCATGTTCCAGGAGGAGCTGGACGTCGACGAAACGCTCGCACAGCTTCTCGTCGCCGAAGGCTTCACCGAGATGGAGGAAGTCGCCTACGTTGGGATCGACGAGCTGGCGGCGATCGAAGGCTTCGACGAGGAGCTCGCCGAAGAGCTGCAGCAGCGCGCATTGGAAGCGCTGGAGAAGCGCGAGGCCGCCGCGCGTGAGGAACGCCGTGGGCTTGGCGTCGAGGACGCGCTCGCCGAGCTGCCGCACCTCACCGAAGCGATGCTGGTGACGCTGGGCAAGGCCGGCCTCAAGACGCTCGACGATGTCGCCGACCTCGCCACCGACGAGCTCATCGCCAAGAAGCGGCAGGAACCGCGCCGTGGCGGCAAGGAGCGCCCGGAGGACAAGGGCGGCGTGCTCGGCAGCTACGGCCTCACCGAAGAGCAGGGCAACGAGATCATCATGGCCGCGCGCGCGCACTGGTTCGAGGACGAAGCGTCCGAGAGCGACGGTGCGGATGCGGGCGCGGACGCCAGCACGGAGGCCGCCGATGCGGACTCCACCCAATGACGATCGCCTGATCCCGGACACCACGGAACGCGAGCCACGCAGCCCTGAACGGCGTTGCGTGGTGAGCGGCGTGACGGGCGCGCGCGAGGACATGCTGCGCCTTGCCATCGCGCCCGACGGCGCGGTGCTGCCCGACGTGCGCGCGGCGGCGCCGGGCCGCGGGGCATGGCTCAACGTCGATCGTGCGACTCTTGAAAGCGCGCTCGTCAAGGGCAAGCTAAAGGGAGCGTTGGCGCGCGCGTTCAAGGGCGCGCCGCTCTCCATCCCCGACGACCTCCCCGCCCGCATCGACGCCGCCTTCGCACGCGAGGCGCTGGCGCTGCTGGGGATGGCGGCGCGGTCGGGGGTGTTGCTGCTCGGCGCGGACCGCATCGACACCGCCGCGCGCGGGGGCGAGGTGCACTGGCTCGCGCACGCCGCTGACGCCGCCGAAGACGGTCGCCGCAAGCGCGACCAGAGCTGGCGGGTCGGGCTCGATGAGGAAGGTTCGGGCCGCCACGGCGACGTGCTGCCGCTTGGGCGCGACGCCTTGTCGATCGCGCTTGGGCGGGAAAATGCCGTGCACCTCGCGCTCACCGATCGTGGCTGGGCGGAACGTGCGGCGCGGATGTTCGCCCGCTGGCGCGCGTTCCGTGGATGCGCTACGGGCGGCGACGCCGAGCAACAGATTTTGGGCTCCACCGAGCCGCTCGAAGTTTCTTCGTCACCGGAAAGCGCCGGTGGCGAGGCTGCTGCTGTTTGAAGGACGAGTTGACCCTCGATGAGTGATACGAACGACAAGCCGACCCTGACCCGCAAGCCCCTGGGGCTCAAGCGGACGGTCGAGGCGGGCCAGGTGCAGCAGCAGTTCAGCCACGGGCGCAAGAACACCGTGGTGGTCGAGGTGAAGCGGCGCCGCATGCTCGGCAAGCCCGGCGAGGCTGCGGAAGCGACGCCGACGCCTGAGGTTGCTGCGCCCGCACCGGCGCCGGCCCCCGCCCCGGTGGCCAAGGCCCCGGCGCCCAAGCCCGCCGCCCCGCGTCCGCCAGCGGACAGCCTTGAAACGCGCCAGGAGCGCCAGGCCCGCTTGCTGCGCGAAGCCGAAGAGGCACGGCTGCAGGCGCTCGAGGACGCCCGTCGCCGCGAAGAAAACGAGAAGCAGCAGGCGAGCGAGGACGAGCGTCGCCGTGCCGAGGAGAACCGCCGCGCCGCGGAGGAAGCTGCGCGGGCCGAGGCGGAAGCCGCCGCTCGCGCCGCCGAGGAGGCCGCCGCCACCGCGGCGCCTGCGCCGACGCCGGCCGAACCGGCCGATGCGACCCCCGAGGCCGCCAACGGCGAGTCGGCTCTGGCGACCACGGAAGCCAAATTCCCGCCGCCGCGCCGCTTCACCCCGGTCGAGAGCCCCAAGCGCCCCGAACCCAAGCGCCCCGCTCCCGCGGCCGACAAGAAGGCGACCGGCGACAACCGCCGCCAGTCGGGCAAGCTCACCGTCACCCGCGCGCTGGGCGACGATGAAGGTGCGCGTGCGCGCAGCCTCGCCGCGCTGAAGCGGGCGCGCGAGAAGGAGCATCGCCGTGCGTTCGGCGGTGGCCCTTCGCAGCCGCGCGAAAAGCAGGTGCGCGACGTGGTCGTGCCCGACGCGATCACCGTCCAGGAACTCGCCAACCGCATGGCCGAGAAGGGCGCCGACCTCGTGAAGGCGCTGTTCAAGATGGGCATGGTGGTGACCGTCAACCAGACGATCGACCAGGACACCGCTGAACTGCTCGTCACCGAATTCGGCCACAACCTGACCCGCGTCAGCGAAGCCGACGTCGACATCGACACCGATGCGGACGTCGATGCGGCGGAGACGCTGAAGGCGCGGCCGCCGGTGGTGACCATCATGGGCCACGTCGACCACGGCAAGACCAGCCTGCTCGACGCACTGCGCGGCACCAAGGTCGTGTCGGGCGAAGCGGGCGGGATCACCCAGCACATCGGCGCCTATCAGGTGAAGGCGTCGAACGGGGAGGTCATCACCTTCCTCGACACGCCGGGCCACGCGGCCTTTACCGAGATGCGTGCGCGCGGGGCGAACGTCACCGACATCGTCATCCTGGTGGTTGCCGCCGACGACGGGCTGATGCCGCAGACGATCGAGGCGATCAATCACACCAAGGCTGCGGGCGTGCCGATGATCGTCGCGATCAACAAGGTCGACAAGCCCGAAGCCAACCCGCAACGCATCCGCGAACGCCTGCTCGAGCACGAGATCGTGGTCGAGGCGATGGGCGGCGACGTGCAGGATGTCGAAGTGTCGGCGCTGAAGGGCACCAACCTCGACAAGCTGATCGACGCGATTGCGCTCCAGTCGGAGATCATGGAGCTGAAGGCCAACCCCGACCGCGCGGCGGAAGCGACGGTGGTCGAGGCGAAGCTCGACAAGGGTCGCGGGCCGGTGGCGACGGTGCTGGTGCGTCGCGGCACGCTCAAGACCGGCGATATCTTCGTCGTCGGGTCGGAGTCGGGCCGTGTGCGCGCAATGGTCGACGATGCGGGCAAGCAGATCAAAGCCGCCGGCCCCTCGGTGCCGGTCGAGGTGCTCGGCCTCGGCGGGGTGCCGCAGGCGGGCGACACGCTGACCGTCGTCGAAAGCGAAGCGCGTGCGCGCGAGGTTGCGGGTTATCGCGCTGAACAGGCGCTCGCGCGCCGCACCGCCTCGGCGCCGGCGAGCCTTGAGAACATGTTCTCCGCGCTCGCCGACAAGGCCAACGTCATCGAATATCCGCTGATTATCAAGGCGGACGTGCAGGGGTCGGTCGAAGCGATCGTCAACGCGCTCAACAAGCTCTCCAATGACGAGATCAAGGTGCGCGTGCTGCATTCGGGCGTGGGCGCGATCACGGAAAGCGACGTGACGCTCGCCGCTGCATCCAACGCGCCGATCGTCGGCTTCAACGTGCGTCCCAACGCCAAGGCGCGCGAGATCGCGAACAGCCGCAAGGTCGAGTTCAAATATTACGACGTGATCTATCACCTGACCGAGCAGATTGCCGAGGAAATGGCCGGCAACCTGTCGCCGGAGATCATCGAGAACGTCATGGGCCGCGCCGAGGTGAAGGAGGTCTTCCCCGCCGGCAAGAAGGACAAGGCGGCGGGTCTGCTCGTGCTCGAAGGCGCGATCCGCAAGGGGCTCCACGCGCGCCTCACGCGGAACGACGTCATCGTCTCCAAAACCACCATCGCCTCGCTGCGGCGGTTCAAGGACGACGTGGCGGAGGTGCGCGCAGGCCTCGAATGCGGCGTGCTGCTGGCGGACACCAACGACATCAAGCCGGGCGACATGCTCGAGGTGTTCGAGGTCGAGGAACGCGCGCGGACGCTGTGATCCGCGCCATAGCGGTCAGCCGGGCGGCGCGCCTGCGGGTGCGCCGTCCAGCTGCGCCAGCGCCCATTGCGCGGCTTCGGCGACGACCTCGTCGGTATCCGTCCTGAGCGCCGCGAGCGCCGGCCGCAACCGCGCATCGCCGCTGTTGCCGGCGGCGATCGCCGCGTTGCGCACCATGCGCGATCGGCCGATGCGCTTGATCGGCGAGCCTGCAAAGAGGGCGCGAAAGCCCGCATCGTCGAGCGCGAGCAGGTCCGCGATGCGCGGGGCGACGAGTTCCGCGCGCGGCAGGAACGCGCGGTGGCGGTGCGCTGCGTCGGCGAACTTGTTCCACGGGCATACCGCCAGGCAATCATCGCAGCCGTAAACGCGATTGCCGATGCCGCGCCGCAGGTCATGCGGGATCGGCCCTTGATGTTCGATCGTGAGATAGGAGACGCAGCGCCGCGCATCGAGGCGATAGGGCGCGGGGAATGCGTCGGTCGGGCAGGCGCGCTGGCAGGCGTCGCACGACCCGCACGACCCGCGCGCGAGCGGCGTGGGCGTAATGTCGAGCGTGGTCATGATCGCGCCGAGGAACAGCCAGCTGCCATGCTCGCGGCTGAGGAGGTTGGTGTGCTTCCCCTGCCAGCCCAGCCCCGCAGCGGCGGCGAGCGGTTTTTCCATCACCGGCGCGGTGTCGACGAAGACCTTCACCGCCTCCCCCATGGGTGCGGCGGCGAGGAGGTCCCGCGCCACCGCCTTCAGCGCGCGCTTGACGATGTCGTGATAGTCCGCGCCCTGCGCGTAAACGGAGATGCGGCCGCGGTCGGGATGCGCCGCGAGCGCCAGCGGGTCGCGGCCGGGCGCGTAGCTCATCCCCAGCATGATGACGCTGCGCACGTCGGGCCACAGCCCCGCCGGCGACGCGCGTTCGTCGGCGCGGGCCTCCATCCACAGCATCGAGCCGTGGCATCCCTCCGCCAGCCATGCGCGCAGCCGCTCCCCCGCACGCGGCGCGGCATCGGCGGGCGCGACGCCCCATGCGGCAAAGCCATGCCGCGCGGCGCTGTCCGCCAGGATCTGTTGGAGGGTCGCAGGCACGGCGAGGGCTTTACCACCACCCCCGCGCCGCACCCACTCCCCTTTATCGCAGCGCCGCCGCGATAAAGTCCGCGGCGCGTTCGCCGATCATGATGGACGGTGCGTTGGTATTGCCGCTGACGAGGCGGGGCATGATGCTGGCGTCGGCCACCCACAGCCCGTCGACGTGGCGCGATTTCAGCGTCGGGTCGACCACCGCGCCGTCGTCGCCGCCCATGCGGCAGGTGCCGACCGGGTGATAGACGGTGTCGGCGCGGGCACGGATCTGATGATCGAGCGCTTCGTCATCGTCATAGTCGACCGGGTGGCGATCGACGCCCTTGTAATCGCCAAGCGGCGGCGTGTTGAGGATGCGGTGCATCATCCGCACCCCGCGCCGCAGCACCGCGATGTCACGCTCGTCGGTGAGGAAGGCGGGGTCGATCAGCGGCGCCGACGCCGCGTCGCGGTTCCGCAGCCGCACCGTCCCGCGGCTTTCCGGGCGCAGCACGCAGGCGTGGCAGGAAAAGCCGTGGCCCTTCACCTTCGTGCGGCCATGATCCTCGAGCATGGCGGGCACGAAATGATATTGCACATCGGGCGCGGGAAGGTGGCCTTCCGATTTCCAGAAGCCGCCCGTCTCCGCATAGGGCGTCGTCATCACCCCCGATTTGCGGCGCCGATGTTCGAGGATGGCCAGCGCCATCTTCCACGTCCCCGCAAGGCTCGAGCCAATGAAGTCCTTGGACGCGGTCTGATAGCTCGCGACATAGTCGATGTGGTCCTGCAGATCGCCGCCCACCGCCGCCACGTCGGCGACCACGTCGATCCCCATCTCGCGCAGATGCTCGCCCGGCCCGATGCCCGAAAGCATCAGCAGCTGCGGGCTGTTGAAAGCGCCCGCGCTCAGCACCACCGCGCCGTTTGCTTCGAGGGTCTCGCTGCCACCCGGCGTCCTGATGCGCACCCCGTGCGCCCGGCCATCGCGGATCGCGAGCCCCTCGACGATCACCCCGGTCCGCACGTCGAGGTTCGCGCGTCCGCGCGCGCTTTCGAGATAGGCGCGCGCCGCCGACCAGCGCTCGCCCCCCTTCTGCGTCACCTGATAGGCGCCGAACCCCTCCTGTCGCGCGCCGTTGAAATCGTCGTTGCGCGGCAGCTGCAGCATCGCCGCGCCTTCGACAAAGGCGCGGCTGCCGGGGTTGACCCACGCCTGATCCATGACGTTGAGCGGTCCACCGGCGCCATGATATTCGTCCGCCCCGCGCTCGTTGTTCTCGGCACGTTTGAAATAGGGCAGCACGTCGTCATAGGCCCAGCCGGTGCAGCCAAGCTCGGCCCAATGGTCATAGTCCCACTTGTGCCCGCGCACGTAGAGCATGGCGTTGATGGCCGAGCTGCCGCCCAGCCCGCGCCCGCGCGGCTGATAACCGGTGCGGCCGTTGAGCCCCCGTTGCGGCACCGTTTCGTAGCGATAGTTGGACGCGTCCTTGATGAACGGCATCATCCCCGGCGTCTTCACCTGGAAATTGTCGTTGGTGCCGCCCGCTTCGAGTAGGCACACGCGGCGGGTTCCGTCCTCCGACAGCCGGCCGGCGATGGCGCTGCCGGCCGACCCGCCGCCGATCACGATGATGTCATAGCTCGCCATGGCCCGCGTCTCTCTCCTTTTCCGCCTGGCGTTTTCGCCATAGCGCCTTGATCTCTTCGCTGGTGCGGCGGCTGCCGTCGTGGCTCCATCCGGGCGGGCCGAAGGCATAGCCGAGCTTCGCGCGCCACGGCGCCGCGTTCACGTCGCGTGCGATACCGACCCACTCGTGAAACGCTGCCCACAACAGGTTGAAGCTGCCGAGTTGATGGACGAGGCCGTAGCGCGGGCGCTCCGCGTCGCGCTCGGGCACATAGCTGCCGAACAGGCGGTCCCAAACGATGAACACCCCCGCATAATTGGCGTCGAGATAGTCGGGGTTGGTGGCGTGGTGGACGCGGTGGTGCGACGGCGTGTTCATCACGCTTTCGAACCAGCGCGGCATCCGCCCGATCGCTTCGGTATGAATCCAGAACTGATAGACGAGGTTCAGCCCCGCGCAGAAGAACACCATCACCGGATGAAAGCCGATCAGGAAGAGCGGCATCCGAAAGATGAAGGCGAGGCTGAAAAAGCCCGTCCAGGTCTGCCGCAGCGCGGTCGTCAGGTTATAATGCTGCGAGCTGTGGTGGATGACGTGGCTCGCCCAGAACCAGCGCACGCGATGCGCGGTGCGGTGGAAGGCGTAGTAGGCGAGGTCGTCGAGCACGAAGCACAGCGGCCACGCCCACCAGACAAAGCCGATGTCGAAGGCGCGATACTGATACAGCGCCATCGCCAGCGCAAAGACTATGCCGCCGGTCAGCGCGCCCGCGACCGTGCTGCCGAAGCCGAGCAGCAGCGACGTGCGCGTGTCGTTGGGCTCGTAACGGGTCGGGTCGCGCCGCTTCACGAGCCACATTTCGAGCAGCACCAGCGCAACGAAGCCGGGCACCGCCCATTGGACGACGTCGGGAAGCTGGGGCACATTCACGCCGAAACCCTCCGCAGCACATCGGCGACCCTTGTTGCGCCTGCGCCCAGTGTGAGCGTGACCGGACCGAACCGGCGATCCGCCGGCGTGACAATCAACCGGTCATTCTCCAGCCGGATGTCGGTGCCGCGACCGATCCGCCGCGCCGCATGCGCGACCCCGTGGGCGCGGACCAGCATCGCATCGCCCGCACGGTCGCGCACGATCGCGGCGCGACCGTCGGCGTCGACCCAGGCCTCGACCCCGACGAAGCCGCACTCCGCCTCTTCGGCGAGCGCCAGCGCGTGCGCTTCGTCACGAATCGCAGGACCGGTCGGGCCCAACCCCATGCGGCCCGTCAGCCAGGCGATCACCAGCACCGCCGCGAGGCTCGCCGCAAGCGGCAGCATCACGGCGAGCGCCTCGCTCACCGCCCGCCCGGCGCCCGCTGAGTGGCGAATATGTTGAGCGTGGCGGCGAGGGGGGCGAGGTCATAGCCGCCCCGCGCTGCCGCGGCGATCAGCTCGCCCGGATCGTCGCCCGCCTGCGCGCGCGCCAGCGCCCACAGATGCGTCGAGCGCGTGCCCGACCGGCAGAAGGCGAGCGCCTTCCCAGGATGCGCCGCGAGCGCGTCGTTGAGCGCGGGCAGTTGCCCCGCGTCGAACTGCCCCGGCGCGACCGGCAAGTGGATGTAGGCAAGGCCCAATCGCCTCGCCTCCGTCTCCATGTCGGCGGCGCTCGGCGCGGCCAAGTCTTCACCGTCCGGGCGATTGTTGACGACCAGCGTCACCCCAAACGCCTTTGCCTCGGCAAGATCGGCGAGCGTCAGCTGGGGGCTGACGGCAAAGGTCGGCGTAAGCGCGTGCATGTCCATGCTGACATGCGTGTCATTAGCCTCGGTCGGGGTCAAGCGGGGCAGGCTCGCCGCGCGTGTTGTCGGGTGCTGGCGAGCCATCGGGCGCCGCCACCGTGTCCGCCATGGCCGCGCCGCGGGCGCCCATCGGCCGCTCCGCGCCTTCGGTGGTGTCGCGCGCGGTCTGGCGCTCGAGCTCCGCGTTGAACTCCGCCCCGAACAGCAGGATGTATGCGCTGAGGTAAAGCCACATCAGGAACGACACGACTGCGCCCAGCGCACCGTAAGTCGCATTGTAGCTGCCAAAGCGGCTGACGTAGAAACCGAAGGCCAGCGTGCCGACGAAAATGCCGATACTCGCCAGCACCGCACCCGGCGACAGCCACGACCAGCGCGCATTGTCGCGGTCGGGACCGTAGCGATAGATGGCGGCGATCAGCGCAGCCAGGATCAGCGCCGCGACGCTCCACGCGACAATCGTGCCGACCAGCGGCAGCGGCGCGGCGGCGGGAATGACGTTGCCGAGCAGGCTCATCGCGGCGATCGCCGCGGTCACCGCGATGCCCACCGCAACCGCGCCCAGCGTCATGCCGAGCGCGAGCAGCGTCAGCTTGATGAAGCCGCGCCGCTCCTCCTCCTCATAGGTGACATTGAGCGCGCCGATGATCGCCTTCGCGCCCTTGGTCGCGCCGTAGATCGAAAGCGCGGTGGCGGTCAGCAGCCCGACCCCCTGCCTTGTCGGCGCTTCGCTCGTGATCGCGACGAGCTGGTCGCTGATGATGCCCGCGATGTCGGCGGGCAGGTTGCGCACCAGCACGAGGAGGTGCGCCGCCACGCTCTCCGCATTGGCGACGAGGCCGTAGATCAGCACGATCGACGCCAGCAGCGGCACGAACGCCAGAAACGCGTAAAAGGCGACGCCCGCCGCCAGAAGGTCCAGGTTGTCGCGGGAGGCTTCGGTGAAGGCCCGCCGCGCTACCTGCCACCAGCCGCGCCACGGAATCTGCCGCGGATCGCTTGCGTTACGGCCGGTCGCGCCGGCGGGAGAGGTTGGGTTGGTCATGCCCCGTCTTTAGGCGAGCACTCCCTCGCGCGCCATCACCTCGATCAGGCGAAGGCGTGAATGACCTCCAGAAAGGCGTCACCCCATTGGTCGAGCTTGCGCGCACCGACGCCGGGAAGCTCGCCCAATGCGCTGCGCGTGCCGGGACGAAAGGACGCCATGTCGCGCAGCACGCTGTCGTGAAAGATGACATAAGGGGGCACGCCGGCGTCGCTGGCAAGCTCGCGGCGGCGGGCGCGCAGCGCATCGAACAGCGGGTCGCCAACCGGATTGACCCCGCTGCCCGCCGCGCCACCCGCACGGTCGCGGCGACGGCGACTTTGCGGCGCGGGGGTCACCTCGACCGCGACCTCGCCCTTGAGGATGGCGCGTGCGGCCGGGCCGAGCGCGAGGCCGCCATGATCGGTCTGTCCCAGCGCGTCGCGCGCGATCAGTGCCTGCGCCACGCGCGGCAGCAGCGCGGCCTCGCTCGCCTCGACGATGCCGAACACGCTCAGCTGATCGTGTCCGCGCGTGCGGACGCGTTCGTCCTCCACCCCGGTCAGGACGCGGCTGAGGTGGCCCATGCCGTAGCTCTGACCGGTGCGATACACCGCCGAGAGCAGCTTGCGCGCGAGTTCGGTCGCGTCCTGTGTCGCGACGCCGTCGAGGCAGACGTCGCAATTGTCGCATCGTTCCGGCGGGTCTTCGCCGAAATACCGCAGAAGGATCGCGCGGCGGCACGACGTCGCCTCAACCAGCCCGGCCATGGCGTCGAGCCGCGCGCGTTCGCCTGCGCGGCGCGCTTCGGGGATCTCGGAGAGGCGCCGCCGCGCCTTGGCGAAATCGTCCGCGGCCCAGAACAGGTGCGCGCACGCCGGGTCGCCGTCGCGCCCGGCGCGGCCGGTTTCCTGATAATAGGCCTCGATCGATTTGGGCAGCGCGGCGTGGGCAACGAAGCGGACGTCGGGTTTGTCGATGCCCATGCCGAAGGCGATGGTCGCGACCATCACCATGTCCTCACTGGCGACGAACGCCGCCTGATGCGCGGCGCGCGTCTCGGGCGCGAGGCCGGCGTGGTAGATGCGCACCGCGCGGCCGGTGCGCGCCAGGCTCGCGGCGATCCGTTCGGTCGCATCGCGCGTCGGCGCATAGACGATGCCCGGCCCGCTCTCCCCCTGCACCAGGTCGGCAAGCTGGTCCGACAGGCGGAGGCGCGGGCTGATTGCATAGCGGATGTTGGGGCGATCGAAGCCGGCGACGATGATGCCGTCGGCCGGGATGCCAAGCTGCGCGGCGATGTCGGCGCGCGTTGCCGCATCGGCCGTGGCGGTCAGCGCCAGGCGCGGCACATCGCCGAAACGATCGAGCAGCGCCCCCATCAGGCGATAATCGGGGCGGAAATCATGCCCCCATTCGCTGACGCAATGCGCCTCGTCGATCGCGAACAGCGCGATCCGCACGCGCTCGAGCAGCGCGGCAAACCCCGGCTGCGAGGCGCGCTCGGGTGCGACGTAGAGGAGGTCGAGCGCGCCGTCCTGCAGCCGCGCCAGCGTCTCGGCGCGATTGCTGTCAGCGCTGGTCAGCGTCGCTGCGCGAATGCCGACGGCCTCCGCGCTGCGCAGCTGGTCGTGCATCAGCGCGATCAGCGGCGAGATCACCACCACTGTGCCTTCGAGCGCGAGCGCGGGCAGCTGATAGGTGAGCGATTTGCCGGCGCCGGTCGGCATCACCGCCAGCGTCCGCTCCCCCGCCATCACCCGGTCGAGCACCGCCGCCTGGCTGCCGCGGAACCCGTCGAATCCGAAATGCCGCTTCAAGAGCGGCAGGAGGGTGTCGGAATGCGGCATGGGATGCGCGCCGCTACCAACCTTTGCCGGGGGCGGGAAGTGGGGGGTGTTGGGCGGCGGCGCCGTGACCGGAGGGGAGAGGGCGCAAAACTGGCATCAGCGCGTCACCCTGAACTTGTTTCAGGGTCCATGCCGCGAGATGCAGCGGTGGATGCTGAAACGAGTTCAGCATGACGACCTGTGGCACACGTCACCCGAACCAGCCCGGCGTAACCGGGGGGCGGCGGAGCCCCGACTTCGCGCGATGCAGCCGTGACCGGAGTAAATCCGGTCACGTCGGACGGGCTGCGCCCGCCGGCCGGCTTTCGGCGTCCTCGTGGCGGACGGGGAATAGCTTGCGCTATTCCCCTCGCCTCAAGACCTGATCAGATGGTCGAACGCCCCCAGTGCCGCCTTCGACCCTTCGCCAGCGGCGACGATGATCTGCTTGTACGGCACCGTGGTCACATCGCCCGCGGCATAGACCCCGGGAACGCTGGTCGCGCCGTGGTCGTCGATGACGATCTCCCCGCGCTGCGTCCGTTCGAGAGTGTCGCCGAGCCATTCGCTATTCGGCACCAGCCCGATCTGCACGAACACGCCCTCCAGCGGCAGCTCATGCACCTCGCCGCTCTCGCGGTCGCGCCACGTCAGCCCAACGACCTTGCTGCCGTCGCCCTTCACCTCGGTGGTGAGCGCGCTCGTATGCACCGTCGCGTTGGGGAGGCTGGCGAGCTTCTTCTGCAGCACCGCATCTGCGCGCAGCGTCGCGTCGAATTCGAACAGCGTCACCTCAGCGGCGATGCCGGCGAGGTCGATCGCGGCTTCGACGCCCGAGTTGCCGCCGCCAACCACCGCCACGCGCTTGCCCTTGTAGAGCGGGCCGTCGCAGTGCGGGCAGTAGGCGACGCCACGATTGCGATACTCCTCCTCGCCCGGCACCCCCAGCTGCCGCCAGCGCGCCCCGGTGGCGAGGATGACGGTTTTCGCCGCGAGGCTCGCGTCACCGACCTTGACCCGATGCAGCCCGTCGAGGTCGGCGGGCTCAAATCCCGTCGCGGTCTGATTGACGAACACGGGCACGTCGTTGGCGCGCACGTGCATCTCGAGATCGCGTGCGAGCTTTGGCCCCTCGGTGTGCTCGATCGACGGGTAGTTCTCGATCCCGAGCGTGTCGTTGAGCTGGCCGCCCATACGCTCGGCGATCACGCCGGTGCGAATGCCCTTGCGCGCGGCATAGACCGCCGCCGCCGCGCCTGCCGGGCCGCCGCCGACGATCAGCACTTCGAACGGGGCCTCGTCGTTGAGCTTGGCGGTCGCCGCCTGTGCCGCGCCCGTGTCGAGCTTGGCGACGATCTGCGCGAGGTCCATGCGCCCCTGCCCGAACGGCTCGCCATTCAGGAACACGCTCGGCACGGCCATCACCTGGCGGCGCTCGACCTCGTCCTGGAACAGCGCGCCGTCAATCGTCGTGTGCCGCACGCGCGGGTTGAGCGCCGCCATGATGTTGAGCGCCTGCACCACGTCGGGGCAGTTCTGACAGGTGAGCGACATGAAGGTTTCGAAGTGCAGCGCACCCGCATCGAGCCCGCGCACCGTGTCGAGCAACCCCTCGTCCTCGCGCGGCGGATGACCGCCGACGTGCAGCAGCGCGAGGACCAGCGAGGTGAATTCATGCCCCAGCGGGATCGCGGCGAACTCGACCCGCCGCGCGTCCTCCGCGTCGGTGATGGCAAAGCTCGGGCGGCGGTCGGCGATGCCGTCGAAGCGCGCGTCGACCTTGTCCGACAGCGCAGCAATGTCCTCGATCAGCGCACGCATCTCAGCCGCCTTGGCGCTGTCGTCGAGGCTAGCGACCAGCGTCACCGGCACCCGAAGGTTGGTGAGATATTGGCGCAGTTGTCCGCGCAGCGCGTCGTCGAGCATCGGCCGCTTCCTTGAATTCGCAATGTCAGGGGGTGCCGCCCCGCCGTTGTAGCGAGGCGGCGAGAGAAGGTCTTAGATCTTACCGACGAGGTCGAGGCTCGGGGCGAGCGTCGTGTCGCCCTCTTCCCACTTCGCCGGGCACACTTCGCCCGGGTGCGCGGCGACATATTGCGCCGCCTTGATCTTGCGGACGAGCTCACTGGCGTTGCGGCCGACGCCTTCCGACGTGATCTCGACATATTGGATCACGCCCTCGGGATCGACGACGAAGGTCGCACGGTCGGCCATGCCCGCGCCTTCGCGCATCACGCCGAAGTTGTTGGTGATCTGCCCCGACTGGTCACCCAGCATCGGGAAGTTGATCTTGCCGATCGCCGGCGAGCTGTCGTGCCACGCCTTGTGGCTGAAATGCGTGTCGGTCGAAACGCCATACACCTCGACGCCCATCTTCTGCAGATCGGGATAGTGACCGGCGAGGTCTTCCAGCTCGGTCGGGCAGACGAAGGTGAAGTCGGCGGGGTAGAAGAAAAACACCGCCCACTTGCCCGCGACATCGTCATGCGTGACGGGGACGAACTTGCCCTGATGGTAGGCGGTCGAGTTGAACGGCTGAAGTTTCGAACCAATGATCGGCATGATGTGAGAGCCTCCTGTTGTGCTGGCACCCATATGGGGGGCGCGCCGTAAAACTGGAATCGCAGTTTCTCGTTCATAGCAATCGGGCGGGATGGTCACTGATCGCGGCGTGCCAGCGGCGACCGCGCTCTTGCGGCGTTGTCCGGCTCGGTTGAAAGGACGGCCGATGCGTGATCCTCTCAGCAGCGCGCGGCGAGATGATCGCGGCCTTGGCGGAAGCAGCGTGTGAGCTGGCGTTCGGCGTCTCGTCATTCCAGCCCGCCTCCGGCCCGGCGCCGGTGGCGCGCATTCCTGCTATCGCTTGCGGCGCTTGCGGGGACCTTGGTGGCAACCGCGCTGATCGAAGGCGGGCGCGAACTGCTCCACTGGTGGCAGGCACCGGTCGCGGGGCGACCCATGCGCGTCGACCAACGCTTCGTGCGCTGCGGGGTCCGATGGGACGATTGCGTGATTGATGGCGACACCTTGCGATACCGCGGGGAAAGCTGGCGCATTGCAGGTCTCGACGCGCCGGAGGTGCGCGATGCGGCTTGCGCGGAGGAGCGCCGCCGCGGCGAAGCGGCGAGCGAGCGTCTCGTTATGCTCCTGTCCGCCGCACCGTTCGACCTCATTCCCGCGGGAAGGGGCGCCCGCGATCGCTACGGTCGAGCGCTGGCCGACGTGCGCCGCGACAGGCGGGACGTGACGGAGGCGATGGTGCGCGAGGGGCTAGCGCGTCGCAACCGGTGGGGCGAGGACCCAGGCTGGTGCCCGGGCGAAAACTCGCTGACCAGGCTACTGCGCAACCTGGCGGGTCGATGAGCGCACGTCGCGTGGCTGGTCAACCTCGCGTGCGCCGGTTCCCCGATTTCAGCCGGACAAATTGCCCGAACCCGAGCGCTTCGCGCGCGTCTCGCACATGACCATGGTCGACGCAGCCCGCGCGTGGCTGATGGGTAAAGCTCGTCATCGACATGGCGCCGCTCGACGGTGATATCCGACAAGGCAAGCACCGCCGCAGCCTGCGAACCCTGTCTCCCGACCTATCGCGGCTCGGCGTGCGCAACAGGCTTTATGTTCAACCGCGACGTCAACCTCTGCACCAGCCGGGCGGATCAACAGTCGGAACTGGCCACATAGGCGGACGGCGCGACCGCAATCGAGGCGTCGACGGCATTTTCGTCAGCGCGACGATCGCAAACCGGCGGGACTAGGGCGCTGCTGGCACGTGCGGTTAGCTCCGACGGACCGGGTACCGACAAAATCAGTCACAATTGTCAGACAATGAGCCGACGCGCCGGCCTAAGCGCGTTCCGGATCATGGCATGAGTTGGTTGCGGGGGCAGGATTTGAACCTGCGACCTTCAGGTTATGAGCCTGACGAGCTACCGGGCTGCTCCACCCCGCGCCAACATGCGGTGACCAAAGGTCACCCTTCGGACGCAACGCGCGCCGGAAACGGAAAAGCCCCGAACGCGGATGCGCCGGGGCTCGACTTGCGAATGGTAGCAACGACAATCGTGACACCCATGCGCCGGCTGCAATGCCTGGCGACGACCTACTCTTCCAACGCTTAAGCGGTAGTACCATCGGCGCTGTCGGGTTTCACGTCCGAGTTCGAGATGGGATCGGGTGGGTCACCGACGCTATGGTCACCAAGCAATGAAGCAGGCGCATGGCCGGGCGTAATGCCCGACACGGTCTGGATTGTCGCAATCGATGTTTCTGGCTGAGTCATCCACCGGCCGGCTGCTTTGCAGCGCCGACGTTGATGGCGGGACTCTCATAGCATGAAAGAGCAATTAGGACCGGTTAGCTCCACGCATTACTGCGCTTCCACATCCGGCCTATCAACGTGATGGTCTATCACGGCTCGATGAAGACTTATCTTGAGGGAGGCTTCCCGCTTAGATGCTTTCAGCGGTTATCCCGTCCATGCATAGCTACCCTGCTGCGCGGCTGGCGCCACGACAGGTACACCAGAGGCATGTTCACCCCGGTCCTCTCGTACTAGGGGCAACTCCTCTCAATCTTCGACGCCCACGGCAGATAGGGACCAAACTGTCTCGCGACGTTCTGAACCCAGCTCACGTACCACTTTAATTGGCGAACAGCCAAACCCTTGGGACCTGCTCCAGCCCCAGGATGTGATGAGCCGACATCGAGGTGCCAAACGATTCCGTCGATATGAGCTCTTGGGAATCATCAGCCTGTTATCCCCGGCGTACCTTTTATCCGTTGAGCGATGGCCCTTCCACTCGGGACCACCGGATCACTATGACCGACTTTCGTCTCTGCTCGACTTGTCAGTCTCGCAGTCAGGCAGGCTTATGCCATTGCACTCTTGCAGACGGTTTCCAACCGTCCTGAGCCTACCATCGCGCGCCTCCGTTACTCTTTGGGAGGCGACCGCCCCAGTCAAACTACCCGCCACAGAGGGTCCCTGCACCGGCTAACGGTGCGAGGTTAGACATCAGAAAACAACAGGGTGGTATTTCACCAACGGCTCCACCAGGGCTGGCGCCCCGGCTTCAAAGCCTCCCACCTATCCTACACAATTCTTTCCTAATGCCACTCTGAAGCTGCAGTAAAGGTGCACGGGGTCTTTCCGTCTAACCGCGGGTACTCCGCATCTTCACGGAGAATTCAATTTCGCTGAGCATCTCCTGGAGACAGTGGGGAAGTCGTTACGCCATTCGTGCAGGTCGGAACTTACCCGACAAGGAATTTCGCTACCTTAGGACCGTTATAGTTACGGCCGCCGTTTACTGGGGCTTCAATTCGGAGCTTGCACTCCTCCTCTTAACCTTCCAGCACCGGGCAGGCGTCAGACCCTATACGTCGTCTTGAAGCCGACTTAGCAGAGTCCTGTGTTTTTGCTAAACAGTCGCTACCCCCTGGCCTGTGCCCCCTGCAAAGAGTTGCCTCAATGCAGGGCCTCCTTCTTCCGAAGGTACGGAGGCAATTTGCCGAGTTCCTTCAGGAGACTTCTCTCAAGCGCCTTGGTATACTCTACCATCCCACCTGTGTCGGTTTAGGGTACGGTCCATAAGGAGGGGCTATTTCCTGGAACTGCTTCGCTGCCCGATCCAATCCGATCAGGTCGAACAACTTACGCAATCCGTCACACACCTCCGGGTCACGGAATATTAACCGTGTTACCATCGACTACGCCCTTCGGCCTCGTCTTAGGCTCCGACTCACCCTGCTCAGATTAGCTTTAAGCAGGAACCCTTGGGATTTCGGCGACAGGGCATCTCACCCTGTTTATCGCTACTCATGTCAGCATTCGCACTTCCGATACCTCCACCGTCCATTACCAGACGGCTTCATCGGC